>VBWB01000006.1 GCA_006218045.1 Stygiobacter sp. | reverse complement strand
AGTATGAAATGCAGGCGTCATAAGCTAAGGATGGTGTCCACCAAACCCGCAGCAGGCCACAACGGGTATTAACGAAGGAAGGAGGATGGGTACTCAACAGGCACTCGGCGTGCTTATGGAGGAATTCGTCCTGGCCGCTTTTGACGAGGTGAAGGATGCCTGGAAAAATGGTTTTATAGCCAGAGTCGATGATGGTTTTCTGGCAGCACTGAAAGAGCGTCTGATGCGCGTGGCGGCTCGTGTTCTGGCAAAATGGCGAGAAGCGTTGACCGCATTCAAGGACGGTTCTATCAGCGGGTTCCTTTCCAATCTGGTGACCGTCATCATCAATATGTTTTTCACCACGTCGGCGCGTCTCGTCCGCGTCATTCGTGAAGGGTTCATGTCGCTTTATCGGGCATTCAAGATGCTGATTTGTCCGCCTGAAGGGATGTCTTTTGCAGAGGCGGCGGATGCCGCGACCAAGTTGCTGGCGGCTGGTTGTGTCACCGGCGTGGGCGTCATGCTTGAGGAGTGGATTGAAAAGAGCTTGCTGTTCCTGGGGCCGTTGGCACCCTACGCCTCCATGATCGTCTCGGCTCTTGTGACCGGCCTCGGCACCGTATTTGTGACTTACATGCTGGAACGCCTCGACCTGTTCGGGGTGCAGGCGAAGTCTCGCCACGATGAGGTGATGGCCAAGCTCAATGAAATGGTGTGCATATCGTACGAAAAGGCTCTGGAGGATACTGCGATTTTTGGCGAGCCTGCGCTATTGCACCTCACATAAGGCATTGAGCCCCCCACGGCGGCGGTGCTGATCGTTCCGCCGCGCTCGCTCAAGACCAGCCAGCCGCCCAACCCCGTACCGTGCCTACCGAGGCTGCTGCATTCTGGCAGCGGCGCGGCTTTCTACCGTCCAAGGACGATTCGCTGGTGCTATTCCGCTCAATTGCCGATATCGCCGCGTCGGTCGAGGCGGCGCGTAATCAAGGTGCCGACCTGAAAGACGGCCCACCTTAGCTGGATGATCCCCCGTTTTGGGTGCAGTGCAGTCCGAAATCGGCAAGTCACCTTCCAAAACTCGGTGGTGCTGGTGGTTCGTCACCTTCCAGTGGAGTGTAGGTACGTACATTCCTTACGTACATTTTTCACGTACATTTCGTGTTTTTCTAATGTGCGCAGAATGCCGCCAACCCCTTAATTTTAAACAAAAAAAAGCCGCACCAGAAGGTGCGGCTCAAGTTTAGGGAGGAAACGCCAAGCGCAGGGGCCACCACTCACACTAATCCATGCCATGGAGGGCGTATCAGTGGGTGTGGGGATGTCTAACGAACTGACATCCCCACCAGACACACCCGCTATGCCTGACACCCCTCCTTGTGGTTGATCGCCTGCTCCCAGAAGCAGCCTGGACAAAGGCCGGCATCTTGCGCCAGCCCCATAATCCACCCATGGACCATGGTCGCCAGCAGGCAAGACTCGCCCTCGGGCAATTCCCAGACCATCATCTCAAACCTCCCCACGGTCAGAGATGGTGCCAGACGCGCCCTCGGTGACCGTCAGCGGAAAGAACAGGCTACCCTCATCAACAATTGGCGTCGTCCAGATCACGTTGGCTCGGACTTCATCGACCGACACCGTACAGGGTACGACATCGTTCGTACCGATGCCGCCGATGATGACCGCGCGTCCCGCGATTACCTTGTCCTCGTATGCAAAAAATCCATGTTGCGGCAGGCATTCGGGTTGATTGGTCTTGTAAAAGCCCTGGAGATCGGGATCAACGTACACGATCACATTTTTCCCGAAATCTTTGGTCAGTACGAACATGCACCCAATCTCCTGAGCGACTTCCTTGAGGGCTGTCAGTTCGATGTCGGTGATGTTTTGGGTAAAAGGGTCTATCAAAATTGCTCTCATAGCTTTCGTCCTTGATATGGTTTGGATCGGCGCGCCAGAACCGACTCTGTCAGAACGAAAAATGATTCGCAGCCCGAATCATTTTCAGCAGAGCACTCCGATCCGAAGGCGGCACGAGTGAGGTCCGAGAAACTAAGATTTCTGCGGACTTAATCGTTGCCGAACGTGTCGTTACGGCCACCCTGCATAAGAATGCGCGGCACCCCCGGCAGCCCCCCTGTCAAGGGGTTGCCAGGGCATTCAGGGTTGGCGGGGAAATGATTCCCTCGACCGGTGGCAGGACTGCAAATGGCAGGCTTGCGAATCCAACGCCCCATCACCATAATGTATCCCCAAGCAGGGAATGTTTTTTGGGTGAAGACCATGCGCTCTGATTTCAGCTTGACCGAAGCGGCGACCGTCACCGGCATGAAGGTGAAGATGGTCCACAAGGCCGTCGAAAACCAGATCGTCGAGGTGGAGCGGACGGAACGTACAGCCCTCTCTGCCAATGAGTTGCTTTGTCTCCAACTGGAGGGCGAACTCGCTGAATTCCTGCCACTGAATGTCCGCCGCCGGGTCATTCGGGATGTTGCCCGTCAACCCCGCATCGAACGATACCGCGCCAGTGACGTGCTGGTGGTCGAGGTCGCGTCCGCTCGACGCAGGTTGGCGTCGTCGCTGCGGCGACTGAATCTCGCTCGACGCGCCGTGACCTCTAATCCCGACATTATGGGGGGGGAACTTGTGATCAAGGGGACGAGGGTGCCGGTGCATTCTGTCGCGGCCATGGTCGAGCAGGGAGCATCGGTTGCCGATATCCTGGCGGGCTATCCCTCGCTGTCGTCTGAGCAGATAGAACTGGCGGTCATTTATGCAAGCGCCTACCCCCAGCGGGGGCGTCCACGGAAGCAGCCCTGGGGTGACACGCCGGTGCGCTTGGTCAAGATCGCGCTGAAAGACCTCGGCGATTGATTCGGTTGCTCATCGACGAGTGCCTCCATATGTCGCTGGTGGAGGTCGCCAATCGCGCAGGTCACGAGGCGCACCACGTCGTCCACCTCGGCATGCAGGGCTGGAAAGACCCTGAGGTGATGGAGCGGGTGCGCCGTGATGGCTTCATCCTGGTGACGAACAATGCCGTGGATTTTCGGCGGCTGTATGCCCGTGAAGCCATCCATGCCGGTCTGATCATCCTGCTGCCGCAGGTGAAGCCCGAGATTCAGCGGGCGCTACTTCGCGCGGTGTTCGCTCACCTCGGCGACCGCGACGACCTGATCAACAAGGTCATCGAGATCGGCTTGGATGGTGAAGAGGTTATCGTAGACGAATACGATTTGCCGCCCTTTGATGTGGGCGTCCTCAGGTCTTAGCCTTCTCCTTCTCCTTCTCCACCATCTTCCGCAATCTCTCCCGCCGCTCCCGTTCCTGCCGGCGCGCCCGAACGCCCATGGCGTGGTTGTAGGTCTTGTCCAGCATGGCGATGCTAGTCCCAGCCCAGGTTGCGATGACGCCGGGGTTCAGGTCGGTCGTCTCGATTTCCTCGGTGATCGTGGTGTGACGGATGCTGGTGAGGTCGAAATCGTGGCCGTATACGTCGTGCGTCAGTTCCGCCTGCTCCAGAAGGCTGTCGAAGCTGTTGGCGAACGAGCCAATGGCGGCGCCATCCCGGTGCATCCACAGAGGGTCGTTCGCACCGGGCTTCCGTCCGAATTGCGCCTCGTAGTAGGCGGGGAGCGTCTTCATGAGGATGGTGGAGATTTCTGTCTGCATGTGTTCGATGGGTTCGGCGGTGCGGGGCTTGACCAAGGACTTCACCGCATTGATGCGAAGTTTCGCATAGACCTCTTCGCTGTGGGGGCATACGTCGGGCAGAATCGAGGAGAATTTCAGTTGGTAGCCCTCCGCCACTCGAAGACCATAAGCCCGCAGGATCAGGCAAAACCACCAGCACAGTTGGCGGATTCTTCGATTGTCGCCCACCAGCCTCGGAGGGTTCAGCCAATCGGGAACCGCCTCCAACAGATGTTTCCAGTCTGCCTGGGTGAAATGCGGTGTGGGGCTGGATGGCGACGAGGGGGTGTCTGTGGTCGTAGGTTCATGCTCGGGGACCGACGTGACGTGCCGTTGGCGGCGAGCGAATTTGAACACCGCCCGCAGGTAGGACCATTCCTTGCTCTTGGTCGTTGCAGCGGGCATGGTCTTCTCTTTGGCGGTGATGCGCCGAACGTATGGCTTGCCATTGCGCAGGGATTCGATGGTGTCGATGCGAGCGCCCGGTCCGGCGATCCAATAGGTGTCGCGCCACCGTTGCCAAACCGCCAGATCGACCGAATCAACCTCGTCAATGAGCTTCTTCTTGAATACGTCATACTGGGCGACGTAGCGGGAGATGAAGCTGCGGTGATGCTCGTACTTCGTCCAACTGACCTGCCCAAGCCCTTGCAGTTCGAGGAGATCGTCGAGATAGTCCGCTGCCGCTTCAGCCAGGGTTGGCGTGCGGCGAGAGTTCAGCCGTTTGCCTTTCCCAACCTGTTCCCGGTAGCGGTAGACAATCCGCTTGCCGAACTCGATGATCTCCTCGGGCGGTCCATTCCTCTGAACGCTCTCGAAATCGAATTCTTGACCCGCCTTCGCCAGATGCATGGGGCTGTAGCGGAACTCGGCGGCGACCAATCCCTCTTTGCGCGGTTGGCCAGGAATTTGGAGGCGGAAATAGAACCGTCCCCGTCCGCGTGAGGACGGGCGCTGGAACAGGATCAGTTGGTTAGTCTCGTCGTACCATTCGGTGGCGTATCCCCAAACTTTGTGTGTTGCGTTAAACCTCTCGTTAAGCGGTTTGAATTTAGTAATGAAAGCTGTTGTCAGAAGGACATCAGCGTGAGCTTGCGAAAACCCCTTCAAACCGGCTTTGTCGTCGCCATGGTGGCGGTGTCGTTGTCGGCTTGTGCGCTTGAGCCCGAGGCCCTGGGCGAAATCAGCGCCGATCTCAAGCGTCACGCCGAAAGCGTACCGCAGGAAATGCTGGCGCAGCCGCTGACGGTGGATGACGCCATTGCCCTGGCGGTGGCCCATAATCTGGATTCCCGCGTCAAGTTGCTGGAAGAGGTGTTGGCCCAGGGCAAGGCCGATCTGTCCATCTTCGCCCTGCTGCCGGAAATGGCGGCCAAGGGCGGGCTCAGCCGGCGTGGTCCGCGCAAGGCGACCACATCCAAGGATCTGTCCGCCGGCACCACCGGCAATTATTCCACCAGTGACGACGTCATCAGCCGCACCGGTGATCTGACCGCCACCTGGAACCTGATGGATTTCGGCATCGCCATGCTGCGCGCCGATCAGGAAGCCGACCGTATCACCCTGGTCCAGGAGAAGCGCCGCCGCGCCCTGCATCTGCTGATCCAGGACGTGCAGGCGGCTTATTGGAAGGCGGTCATCAATGAATACGCCGAAAGAAAATACAACGCTCTGGAATTGCGTCTGATCCGTTCGGTCAAGGATGCCGAGGAAGCCGAGCGCAGTCAGGTCGGTGACCCCATGCAGATGCTGGCGCATCAGCGCGCCATCGTCGACACCATGCGCCAGATCGCCGAGATGCAGCGCCAGACCGCCACCGCGCGGGCCGATCTGGCCGGGTTGATGGGGGTGCAGTCCCATAGCGCCTTCCAATTGGCCGAGTTGAAGGAAGGCGGCACCCTGGTGGTCGACCCGCCCGCCGCCGATGTCGAGGCGTTGCAGCAAGTGGCCCTGGACAACCGTCCGGAATTGCGCGGTGAGGAAGCCCAGTTCCGCATCGACGTTCAGGAAATCTATACCGAGCTGTTGAAGTCGCTGCCCGGCATCGGCCCCTTCATCGGCGGCCATTACGACGCCAATTCCTATCTCAAATACAACGCCTGGGCCGATGCCGGCGTGCAGGTGGCGTGGAATCTGGTGGATTTCCTCAGCGCCCCCAAGCGCATCGGTCAGGCGCAGAACGTGGCGGAAATCACCCGCGCCCGCCGTTTGGCCCTGGGCATGGCGGTGGTCACCCAGGTGCGGGTGGCCGATATCCAGTATCGCCACGCCATGAAGGAATTCCGCCTGACCGAGCAGATGGCCGGCATCGACCGCCGCATCACCTCGCTGGCCGGCAAGTCGCGCTCCGCCGGCAGCGGCAGCGCCATGGAGGAAATCAAGGCCGAGGCCTCGTCCATGCTGTCCACTTTGCGCCGCTTCATCCTGTATTCCGACCTGCAAGCAGCCAAGGCGCGGCTGAATGCGGCCATGGGGCTGGACCCGCAGCCGCCCATGCCGGAGACCCGCCCGACCGCTGCCCTGGAGCCTTCAATCCGTGTCGTCGCCCATCTCACCCGCTGATCCGGCGGAACTGGAGGCCGAGGCCAAGGCGGTATCCGCCTGTCTGCGCGCCATGGGTCATGTGGTGGCGGCGTCGGCCTTGCGCGATTCCTGGCGCATGGCCGAGGCCGAGGCGGCACCGGCGCCATGGATCACCGCCTTGGGCCGCCATGGCTTCGCCGCCCATTTCGAGCCCCGGGTCAAGCTTGCTGTGCTTGCCGCCGATCTGTTGCCCTGCGTGGTGCTGGCCGGCTTGACCTCGCGCCCGCTCAACACGCCGGCGCCGGTGGCCGAGACGGCGCCGGTCCTATTCATCCGCCCACGGCTGGATACGGCGGAAAGCGCCATCCCCACGTCGTGGCCGGCCTTGCTGGCCTCGTGGAAACCCATGGTGCTGCGTGCTGCCCTGGCCGGGGGGTTGGCCAATGTGCTGGCTTTGGCGGCGCCGTTGTTCTCGGCCCAGGTTTACGACCGGGTGTTGCCGCACGGCTTGCTCGATTCCCTCGCTGCCCTGGCCGGTCTGTTCCTGGCCGCCGCCTTGTTCGAGCAGGTGTTCCGCCGCCTGCGCGGCTTGTTCGTGGAAGACGCCTTGCATGACGGCAATGTGCGGCTGGCCATGGACATGCATCGCCGCATCCTGGAAACCCGCTTCGATGGCGCCGCAGCACCCTCGGGCCATCTGATGCGCATGTTGCAGGATTTCGATTCCATCCGCGACGGCTTCGGCGCGGCGGCGGTGTCGCTGCTGGCCGATCTGCCGTTCATGGCGCTGTTCCTGTTCGGGCTGTTTTTGTGCGACCCGATGATCGCCCTGGCCATTTTCGCCCTTAATGTCCTGGTCAGCCTGTCCACCTTCATCGCCTTGCACCGGCAAAAGCTGCTGCACCGCGAATTGTCGCGCGCCGCCAGCTTCCGCGCCCAGGCGGCGCAGGAATCCTTCAGCGACCCGGAAACCGTGCGCCGCGTCGGTGCCCAGACCTATTTGCAGGGGCGCTTTCGCCAGGGCACGGTGCTGTACGCCACCGCCGCGCGGGCCATCCGCACGGTGGCGGCGGCGCGCGGCAATCTGTCCATGCTGGCGCAGAACCTGGCCATGCTGATCGCCATCGGCCTGGGCGGCTGGCGGGCGGTGGAAGGCGATATGAGCGCTGGTGTCATCCTGGCCGCCACCATGCTGGCCACCCGCTTCACCGGCGCCACCATGCAATTGGTGGCGGTGGTGCCGCAGACCCTGGCGGCGCTGGCCTCGTTGGAAGCCTTGCGCACGGTCACCGGGCGTCCGACCGAACGGCCCCTGGGGGCGGCGCTCATTCATCGCCCGGTGGCGCAGGGGCAGATGATCGTGGACGGGGTGGTGGCCCGCTATCCCGGCGCCTCGCATCCGGTGCTGGACGCTATCGACCTGACGGTGGCCGCCGGCCAGCGTCTGGCGGTGGTGGGGCCATCGGGATCGGGCAAGACCACCTTGGAAAAGGTGCTGACCGGCATTATCCGCCCGCAAAGCGGACGGGTCATGCTGGACGGCGTCGACATCGCCCTGATCGATCCCGCCGATCTGCGCCGCCATCTGGCGGTGTGCCCGCAAAATCCGCCGCTTTATTCCGGCACCTTGCGCACCAATCTGTCGCTGAACGGACTGGTCTCCGATGACGACATGGTGGCCATGCTCAACGGCTTGGGCGCGGGCGGGGTGATGCCGGTGGGCATGGGCCTGGATTTCGAGGTGATGGAAGGCGGGCGCAATCTTTCCGGCGGCCAACGGCAATTGGTCGCCCTGGCCCGCGCCTTGCTGCAAGCGGCGCCGGTGACCATTTTGGATGAACCCACCGCCGCCCTGGACGAGGCGACCGAGCGCCGGGCCATCGCCGGCATCCATAAAAGCATCGGCCAGCGCACCTTGGTGGTGATCTCGCACCGGGCGGCGGTCACCGCCCTGGCCCAGCGCGTCGCCACCATGGATCGCGGCAAGATCGTGCGGGTGGCCGACCGCAACCCGCCCGCCGCCGCCCCTGCCGCTGCGCCACGGGGGGCTTAGGCCATGGCCGACAAACGCCTCGATCCTGGCCTTGACGTCTTTCGCAGCCCCATCCACGGCATCGCCCCCAAGCTGACGCCGCCTTCGGCCAATTGGCTGCTGGGCTGGTGCGTCGTTGCCTTTGTCGGTCTGAGCGCGGCGGCGGCGGTGCTGGAACTGGACGAGGTGGTGACGGCGCCCGCCCGCATCGAGCCGTCGGGACAGGTGCGCCGGGTCCAGCATTTCGAGGGCGGCACCATCCAGGAAGTGCTGGTGCGCGAAGGCGCCTTCGTCGCCGAGGGCGAGGTATTGGTGCGGCTGGTCAATTCGCAAGGGGCGCAGGATCTGGCCGACCGCCGTGCCCGCTGGTCGGCCTTCCACGCCCGCGCGGCACGGCTGAAGGCCGATCTGTCCGGGGCCAAGGACATCGTCTGGCCCGCGGGCGTGGATATCGACGCAGACACCAAGCGCCGTGAAACCAGCATCCATGGCGAGCGGCTGGCCCATCGGGCCCAGCAGGTGACGGTGATCCAGCGCGAAATGGAGCGGCGCCGACGCGAGGTGGTCGAGACCGAGACCCGCCATGCCGGCTTGGCCCGGGCCCAATCCAAGGGCACCGAGGAAATGCGCATCAAGAAAAAGGCCTATGAGGTCGGCGTCGTCGGCAATCAGGAAATCGTCAAGCTGGAACGCGAACAGCTGATGCTGGACACCGAGGTGTCCACCGCGCGCGACACCATCTCGCGGCTCCAGGCGCAACTGTCGGAAGCCGACGCCAAGCTCAACGAGTTCGAGAAGGGCTGGCGCACCGAGGTGCTGGAGGAAATCAGCAAGGCCGAGGCGGAAATCGCCGCGCTGAAAGCGACCATGGAGGTGGCCACCGATCGCGAATCGCGCTCGGAAGTGCGCTCGCCGGTGCGCGGCGTGGTCAAGATGGCGGCGATCACCAGCGTCGGTCAGGTGGCCAAGCCCGGCGACACCTTGATGGATATCGTCCCCCTGGATGACGCCCTGGTGGTGGAGGCCAAGGTGCCGCCCCAGGATATCGGCCATCTGCGCGAGGGATTGGCCGCCCGCATCCGCCTGTCCGCCTATGATCCGTTCAGATACGGTCAATTGCCGGGCCGGGTGCTGGCGGTGGGTGCCGATTCCATCGAGGAAGTCCAGGGCAATACCGTCAACACCTATTACAAGGTGGTGATCCAGTCGGATCAGGCGGTGCTCACCGATGGCAAGGGCCAAGTCCATGCGGTGCGCTCGGGCATGGCCGGTACCGCGTCCATCATCATTGGCCGCAAATCCATCTTGCGCATGGTTTTCGACCCGCTTTTGCGCAATGAAGTGATTTTTTCACTGAATTGGTTCAGACTACCCTGATCAGTCATTCCCAGAAAGGTGAATGCCATGCCCATCATGACCGCTCCGGTCGCCGCGCCAAAGTTGCCGGTGATGGAGATCGCCGCAGGTAAGACCGCCCAGGTCATCGGCAAGGTCGCCCAGGTCCAGGGTGAAGCCTGGATCATCCGCGACGGCCAAAAGATCGTGGCCGCCAAGGATGCGCCGTTGCTGAAGGGCGACGAGGTGGAAACCGCTCCGGCGGCGGAAATCTCGCTGGTCTTCGCCGACCGCTCCACCTTCGTGCTCAAGGATCGCGGCCTGATCGGGCTGGATGAATTCAGCTATGACCCGGCGACCAAGACCGGATCGGAAAGCATCCTGGTGGCCCAGGGCGCCTTTTCCTTCGTCTCCGGCGACATCGCCAAATCAGCGCCGGGCGCCGCCCGGCTGGCCACCCCGGCCATGTCCGTCGGCGTGCGCGGCACCACCGTGGTCGGCAGCGTCGGCAGCGGCGGCGAGACCTCGGTCGCCCTGCAACCCGACCCCGGTTCCGGTTTCGTCGGTGAAATCGCCTTGAGCCGGCCCGGCAGCGGTGACGCGCCGCTGGTGATCAGCGATGCCGGCGCCGGTGTGCTGGGGGCGACCTTCGGCAGCAGCTTCACCCAATCCAGCAATGCCGGCGCGGTGGTCAGCGCCGTTGCCCCGACACCATCGGCACCGCCTGCGGTGGCGCCGTCTTTGCCGGCGGCCCCGGCGGGAAATGGTGGTGACGGCCCGGCCAATACCGGCGGCGGCGATGGGGATCCTGTTGGCAATGGCAACCCCAGGGGCGGTGATGGAGGGGGGCCTGAACCCATTCCACTGCCGCCGCCACCGCCGCCACCACCGCCGCCGCCGCCGCCGCCACCCCCTACACCGGATCCGCCCACACCGGATCCGCCACCGCCACCACCGCCGCCGCCGCCACCGCCGCCACCGCCGCCGCCCAACGGTGCGCCGGTGGGGTCGGGCGCGGCTTTGACCGCTCCGGGGACGGAAGAGACGCCATACACCATCTCCGCCGCCGATCTGCTGGCCCTGGTCAGCGATGCCAATGGTGACGCCCTGACCTTGACGGGGGCGGTGACCGCCGATCACGGCAGCGTCACCGACAATCTGGATGGGACTTATACCCTGACCCCCGATCCCGATTTCCACGGGGTCATGACCATCAGCTACGGGGTCAGCGATGGCAGCGTTTCCATCACCGCCACCACATTGGCCAATTTCGCCAATACGCCCGACGCCCCGGTGGCCGGTTCGGTCACCCTGCCGGCCACCAGCGAGGATACCGGTCTGGTGCTGAGCTTGGCGCAATTGCTGGGCAGCGCCACCGACGCCGATGGTGATCCCTTGACCATCACCAATCTGTCGGCCAGCAACGGCGCCAGCTTCACCGACAATGGTGGCGGCCTCTCTTTCACCATCACTCCGGCGGCCAATTACAGCGGCTCCGTCACCCTGACCTACGACATCGACGACAACACCGGCAATCTGGTCGCCACCAGTGCCAGCGTGGTCGTCAATGCCGTCAACGATGCGCCGACCATGTCCAGCTATGTGGGCATGTCGTCACCGAATGAGGATGGGCCGTTCCCCGGTGAGACCGTGTATGCCCTGTTCAACACCGGATTCAGCGATACCGCCGACCTTGGCACCCTGGCCGGCGTGGCGGTGATCAGCAACAACACGGTGTCGCCCGATGGCGCTTGGCAATATTCCTCCGATGGCGGCACCACCTGGGTGGATGTGGGCGGCGTCAACGACAATACTTTCGCTTTGGCCTTGTCGACCTCGACCAAGCTGCGCTTCAACGCCGCCCCTGATTTCCACGGCACGGCGCCGTCGCTTTATGTGCGCGGCCTGGATAACAGCTACGCCGGCGGCTGGTCGTCCAGCACCGGCAGTGCCGTTTATACCAACACGTCATCACCGGGCGGCTCGTCCGCCATTGCCGCCGGCGCCACCGAATTGGCCACCGACGTCAACGCCGTCAACGATGCGCCCGTCACCAGTACGGTGACGCTGACGGCGGGGGTGGAAAACGTGCTGTACACCTTCACCGAAGCTCAATTGCTGGCCAATGCGGTGGACGTGGACGGTAACGCCCTGACCATTGGCTCCATTACTCCCAGTACCGGGACGGTCACCAATCTGGGCGGCGGCAATTACACCTGGGCCTTGCCGGCGGATTACAACGGCACCGCCAGCTTGACCTACATCATCAGCGACGGCCAGGGCGGCAGCGTCACCGGCAGCGCCGATGTCTCCATCGCCGCCATGGTGACCACGGCGGGGGTTGATACCTTGACCGCCGGCGATGGCGACCACGCCTATCGGGTGGTCGCCGGCACCTTCGCCGCCGGCGATTCCATCATCGATACCGGCAATCCCGCCGATGCGGACGTCATCAGGGTGACATCGGCGGGCACGGTCGATCTGGCCGCCGGTTCGGTCACCGGCATCGAGAGCATCGCGATCGAGGCTTCCGGCGCCACCACCATCGTGCTGGGGGGCGGGGCCGATCCGCAGCAATTCCTGTTCATCGGTGGTGGTCCCGGTTCGGACACGGTGCAGATGGCCGATACCGATTCCACCCTGGATCTGACCGGCATTGTCATGACCTCCATCGACAGCGTTTCCACCGGTGCCGGCAACGACACCATCAGTTTCGACGATGTCAGCTTTGCCGGCATCGGCATCGTTGTCGACGGCGATGCCAGTGCGGTGGATAGCGATAAGGTGATCATCTACCAAACCCAGGCGGGAATCCTGGATGTCAGCGCCAGCGTGTTCAGTAATATTGAAACCGTGGCGTTGGTTGCCGCCACCAGTTCCGATGTGTCGTTGATCGGCAACAGCCTGAACAACAGTCTGGTCGGCGGTACCGGCAGCGATAAGCTGACCGGCGGTGCCGGGGCCGACACCTTGACCGGCGGGGCCGGCAGTGACGTCTTCGTCTATACCACCCCGTCGGAATCGGCCAATGCCCTGGCCAATCGCGACACCATCACCGATTTCACTTCGGGCACCGACCACGTACAGATTTCGCTCAGTGGCGCGCATGTGGATGTGTCGGGCTTTGAATCGGTGGCCAGCTATAATCTGGGCCAAGCGTCGCTGACCGGCGGCGTCGCCCGCACCGGCGGCGTCATCGGCGACGGCTTTTATGCCGGGGGTGTCGATCAGGCGCTTTACGTCTATGTGGGCAATTCAAGTTCCAACATCAACACCGATGGCGGCTATGTCATCGCCAGCCCGACGGCCATTAGCGCTGGCGATCTGGATTTCAACATCAGCGGTACTACCGGTACCGATACCCTGGTCGGCGGCGCCGGCAACGATACCCTGATCGCGTCCCTCGGCGGTGACAGCCTGACCGGCAATGGCGGCACCGACAGCTTTGTCCTGGCCGACAACAGCAATACCACCATCACCGATTTCACCGTCGGCACCGATACGCTCACCGTGTCCAATACCGAGTTCGGCCTGGGCAGTTCAGGGACTTTGGCGGTGTCGGATTACACCGAAGGCGCCACCGCCATGTCCGGGACCGCCTTTGATTATGGCGCCACCGGTGACGGTCTGGTCGCCATCCAAAACGGCGCCGACGTGCAATTGTGGAGCACCACCGCCATGGAGGCGGCAACGACGGCCAATTCAGTGCTGGTGGGGACGCTCAACAACGTCAACACCTCGGCGCTGGATAACACCAGCTTCCATCTGGGGGTTTAGGCGACCGTGAAAAAGTCCCTCGGCTTTGCCTCGGTGTACTTTTCCCCGATTCAAAGGCGGTAAAACGTAAAAGCGAAAAATAGGCGCAGGGCCGCCCCAAGCCTATTTTTTCTCCGCTTCAGTCAACGATGCCCGGCGCGGTCGCACGACTTTATGATGCCCGGCGCAGCCGGACGATGACATCGATGCCGGCCACTTCCATGCCCTCGGGGGCGTCGGGCAGGCCCATCACCTGCGGCTGGCAGCCGGGGATGTCCTCGATGCGGCCGGTGGCTTCGTGATAGAAATGGTGGTGCTCGGCGGTGTTGGTGCAAAACCAGCTGCGTTCGCCCATGGGCACGCGCTTGACCAGACCGGCGGCGGCGAACTCGTTCAGCGTGTTGTAGACGGTGGCCAATGACAGGCGCATGCCTTGGGTCAAGGCCTCCTGGTGCAGGCTGTCGGGGGTCAGGTGGCGGCTGCCGCCATCCTCGATCAGCCGACCGATGGTCAGGCGCTGACGGGTGGGGCGGATTCCGGCGCCTCGCAGCGTCGCTTCATCGATACGCAGCACGTCTCATCCTCGCGAAATAACCTTAATTTGAAATGCAGTTTATGCGCATTCCATGTGCGGAACAACCATCTCCTCGACTTTGGGTGTTGCTGATGTTCAGCATGCGCTGCAGCAGGTCCAGGTCGCGGCGCAGCGAGTCGGTGTGGTGGTCGCTCCACATGCGGCCGAAACAGCCCGGGGCGTTGCAACTGGTGCAGGTCTGCGGGCGCTGAGCCAGCTCGCGGGCGTGAATTTCGATCAAATCGGTCAGGTGAGCGATGCGATCCTCCGCGTCGGCGAGATCGAGGAAGGCCAATTTCAGCCGCAACCCTACCTGCCCCAAGGGCGTGCTCGGGCGGTCCACCGGCAGGGCCAGCATCATGGCCAGGATACCGCGCCCCTGGGGGGTGATGGTGAACAGGCCGTAATGTCCGTCATGGCTGAAATCCAGGTGGCGGGCCCGGGCCATTTCATCCAGGCAATCACAGATCAGGTGCGGCGACGGCGCCCATTGTCCCGCCGCCACCGTGTCGAGGCAGGCGCACACCGCTTCCGCCGTGGTCGGTCCGCGCGCGGCGCAGCCCAGTGCCGTCAGCCAGATGAAATCTCCCGGTCCCATGGGGCGGCTGGAGCCGGTAAAGACCATGGTGGCGGGACGGGAATGGGTCATGACGGACCTATATGCAAGTGAAAATCATTCGCAACATAATCGGTGCCGCACTGCTTTGTCAACCGCTTCCCGCTCCATAAAAATTCGGTAAAAAAGATACTATTATTAATCGTTGCTGTTGCACCGCCCCCTGCCGTACCGTTCACGAAAGCCACACAATCGGCGTATCGGGGACGAAACAAGATGCCCATGGCCAGCCCGCAGAGCTTGTCCACCGGGGTGCGCGACATCGATCGCGGTACCGAAGGTCTGTGCTATGTCATGGGCCGGTTGTTCGAGCCGGGGGTGGAGTGTCGCCGCCAGTCGAACGGCCATTGCGACCGCACCGAGTGTACCCGGCTGACGGCCTTGACCAGGTTCCTGGACCGCACCTTCCGCCATCAGGAAAGCCTGATGGCGGAGGCGGCCTATCCGCATGAGGACCACCATCGCCGCGAGCACTGGCGCATCATCGAGCGATTGCGCCATATGCGCGACGCCAATGTCTGCGCCGATCTGGACCGTCAGGTGGTGCGCGAGGTGGTGGCGCAATGGGTGTCGGAACATATCCCCGAATGCGACCGCCGCCTGGGCAATTGGGCGCTGACCCGCCGGGTACGCGACCCGGGGCGTTAATCGCCAAGAGCGATCAGCGTGATGATGCCCCCCAGCAGCCATAGCGGCACGGGCGCGTTGATCAGTGGAAAATACCAGCCGCATTCGCGAAAGGTCAGGCGGTCAAGAAGGCTGGCCGGGGTGACGCTGATTCCGCCCGCTGGGTTGATCCAGCGGTAATGGCGGGTGCCCAGGCGGCGGATCAAATCCAGGCCGCCGATGCAGGCCGGGCCGATCTTGGCCGCCACACGGGCCGGCCCCCAGCCGATATCATCGGCGAACGCGCCCAATCCCAAGACCAGCAACAGATAGACGACGACCAGCGGCAACCAGCGCATCAGGCCAAAGCCCACCGGCCCCGCCATCAGCGGGATGACGCTGTCGTCCTGACCGGTCCGGCTGTGCCATGGCTTGCGCATGGTCGGCATTTTCGCCCAAGGAGCGGGCTTTGTCCCGGTCTTTCGACACCAGCTTGACCAACGTTAAAGCTGACCAATCGTCTGGGTCATAGGGTCAGGGTGACGTGGGGTCCCGAGGCCCCCGCGTGTGAGTTCAGGGTGCGACCACCAGCGGGGGGAGTTTCCGCGGTGGGTTGATCTCAAACCCTTGGAAACCCTTAGGAGCGACCATGTCCGAGACACTGACGAAAGCCGCTGCCCGCAATATCTTCTATGGCGGTACGGCATTTTTCTTCGCGGTGTTCGTTGCCTTGACCGTGCACAGCGTGTCCAAAGCCAACGCCATCGCCGCCGCCAATCCCGTCACCCCTTCGGTGGCGGCGGGCAAGCATGTGTGGGAAAAGCATTCCTGCATCAACTGCCACACCCTGATGGGTGAAGGCGCCTATTACGCCCCGGAACTGGGCAATGTCTGGGTCCGCTTCGGCGGCAAGGAAGACGCCAGCGGCGCCCGCGAGGCGTTGAAGGCGTGGATGAAGGGCCAGCCGTCCGGCGTCGAAGGCCGCCGGCAGATGCCCCAGTTCAACCTGACCGAGACCGAACTGGACAACCTGGCCGACTTCTTCAAGTGGACCAGTGAAGTCGACACCCAGAACTGGCCGCCCAAGGTCAGCGGCTAACCGGGAAGGTGACATCATGAAATACCAATCGCAAAAGGTCGCGCTTTATTACTTTGCCGGCGCGCTGGCCTTGTTCGTCGCCCAGGTTTTGTTCGGTACCCTGCTGGGTACCGTGGTGGTCGCGCCCAATTTCCTGGCCGACCTGGTGCCCTTCAACATCCTGCGCATGATCCACACCAACGCCCTGATCGTCTGGCTGTTGATGGGCTTCTTCGGCTGCGCCTATTACCTGATCCCGGAAGAGGCGGAAACCGAGCTGCACAGTCCCAAACTGGCGGTGATACAGTTCTGGCTGTTCCTGTTCGGGGCCGCCGCCGCGGTGGTCGGCTATCTGTTCAAGATTCACGAGGGCCGTGAATTCCTGGAACAGCCCCTGTGGATCAAGCTGGCCATCGTCGTCGTCGCCCTGATGTTCCTCTACAACGTCACCATGACGGTGTTGAAGGGCCGTAAGACCGCCATCACCAACATCTTGTTGCTGGGGCTGTGGGGCATCGCCATCTTCTTCCTGTTCTCGCTCTACAACCCGAACAATCTGGTCCTCGACAAGATGTTCTGGTGGTGGGTCGTCCATCTGTGGGTGGAAGGCGTGTGGGAACTGGTCATGGCCTCGGTGCTGGCCTTCCTGATGATCAAGCTGACCGGCGTCGACCGTGAAATCGTCGAAAAGTGGCTGTACGTCATCGTCGCCATGTCGCTGTTCACCGGCATCTTGGGCACCGGCCACCATTACTACTGGATCGGCACCCCGGCCTATTGGCAGTGGATCGGCTCGATCTTCTCGACGCTCGAAGTGCTGCCGTTCTTCGCCATGGTGGTGTTCACCTTCTACATGGTGTGGAAAGGTGGTCGCAGCCATCCCAACAAGGCCGCCCTGCTGTGGGCCTTGGGCTGCTCGGCCTTCGCCTTCTTCGGTGCCGGCGTGTGGGGCTTCCTGCACACCTTGGCCCCGATCAACTACTACACCCACGGTACCCAGGTCACCGCCGCTCATGGTCACCTGGCCTTCTACGGCGCCTATGTCATGCTGAACATCGCCATGTTCACCTATGCCATGCCGCTGATCCTGAAGCGCGAGCCCTATAATCAGGTGCTCAACATGTGGGGTTTCTGGATCACCTCGGGCGCGGTGTCGTTCATGACCTTCGCGCTCACCTTCGCCGGCGTGGTGCAGACCCATCTGCAACGCGTTATGGGCATGAGCTTCATGGAAGTTCAGGACCAGTTGCAGTTGTTCTACCAGTTCCGTCTGGGCGCCGGCCTGTTCACCCTGCTGGGTGTGGTGCTGATCGTCTGGTCGCTGGTGGTTCCCGGTAAGGCCAAGCAGGCCGCCGGGTATCAGGCTGCTGAGTAAGAGAGCATTTTCACGCGAAGCGTGGAGATGCGTTAAGCCCGAGTGGCGTTTGAACCGCCCGGCACGGGCCATTTGTAAGGTCCAGACTTGCTTCTGCTTTAGCTGAAACAAGTCTGGAAACTGCCTGGGGGGGTGGTTGCCAGCGGGCGGCCGCCCCCTTTTTCTTGGAGTGATGATGGTCATGCTTATTCCGTTCTACCTGCCGGTGGGCAATGAATGCGCCCTGTTCGAGCTGGCCTTCCGCCACAAGCTGCCTTTGTTGCTGAAGGGCCCGACCGGCTGCGGCAAGACCCGTTTCGTCGCCCATATGGCGGCCAAGCTGCAAAAGCAGCTGCACACCGTCTCTTGCCATGACGATCTGACCGCCGCCGATTTGACCGGGCGTTATCTGCTGAAGGGCGGCGACACCGTGTGGACCGACGGCCCCCTGACCAATGCGGTGCGCCATGGCGGCATCTGCTATCTGGACGAAGTGGTGGAGGCGCGCAAGGACGTCACCGTGGTGCTGCATCCGCTCACCGATGACCGCCGCCTGCTGCCCTTGGACCGCACCGGCGAATTGCTGGAAGCGCCCGATGATTTCATGCTGGTGGTGTCCTATAACCCCGGCTACCAGAACGTGTTGAAGCAGTTGAAGCCGTCGACGCGGCAACGCTTCATCGCCATCGAATTCGATTTCCCGCCGCCCGTGGTGGAATGCCGGGTGGTGGCCGAGGAAACCGGCCTGGACGCGGAACGGGTCGAACAATTGGTGCGGCTGGCCGGGCGCCTGCGGGCCATGAAGGGCCACGATCTGGAAGAAGGCGTCTCCACCCGTTTGCTGGTTTATTGCGCCACCCTGATCCAGGCCGGGTTGCCGCTGGCTCAGGCGGTGCAGACGGCGATGATCGAGCCGTTGACCGACGATCTGGACGTGAAAAAGGGTCTGGACGAAGTCGTCCTCGCGGTCTTCGGATAAAGCCATGTCCCTTCTGGAAAACCTGGAACTGGAAGAAAAAGTCGGGCGCCTGTGGCACCGCCTGGTCGGCGACGCGCCTTCCTGGCCGCGCTACCCGCAAGCCAGTGTGGCGCTGGATCAGGTGCGCGGGGCGCTTTCCGTGTTCTTTCGCGGCTTGGGCGGCGATGCCGGCATCAGCATCACCAGCGCCAGCCTGAAGACATCGACCCACCGCTTGAGCTGGAAACAGCGCATCGGCATGGATGACGAGCGCATGGCGGTGTCCAGCCGCGACGAGGTGTCGCTGTCCTTGCCCGATCGGATCGACGTCTTCGCCGATCCAGCCCTCAACCGTGATCTCTATTTCTGGCTGGCCGCCTATTTCGCCGTGCTGCCGGGGGTGACCGATATCCCCGCCGATGCGCTGGAGGCCGACATCGCCTCTCTGCGCCGGGCCGATGCCGCCACCCGCACGGCATTGGAATTGTTCCCCGGTCTCAGGCGTCGTCATGGCGCGCTTTGTGCCGCTTTGCTGGCGGCACGGCCCAAGCGGCCCTTGAACGGCGCGGAAGTCCAGGTGGAAGCCATGGTCATCGCCCTGTTGCAAGGCGAACCGTTGCCGACCGTGCCCGATGGCCCGGCGCCGCACGGCTATCGCCCCTTCCTGCCGGTGCCGCTGTGGGGCGAGGCGCTCTACCGCGAACCGCAGCCGCGAGCCGAAGACGCCGAGGACGGCCAAGCGGGATCGAAGAAGGAAGAGCAGGAGGACAACCCCGACAAACGCCGTCGGGCCGAGCGCAAGCAGCAGGACAACGCCGACCGCAAGGATCCGCTGATCCTCAACCGTTTTGAAAAGATTTTGGCCTTCGCCGACATGGTCAACGTCAATCGCGGCGCCGACGACCCGGACGAGGAAGAGGCGAAGAAGGCAGCGGACGAGATGGACAAGATCACCATCTCCAGCCACGGCAAGAAGGCGGCGACCAAGCTCAAGTTCGATCTCGACCTGCCGCCCGAGGCCACCGATATCACCCGCCTGTCCGGCACCCATCTGTACCCGGAATGGGACCACCGCGCCGCCTGCTACCACCAGGATCATTGCCAGGTGATGGTGGGGGTGGCGGCCGAGGATGGCGACGACATCTGGCGCCCCGACACCCAGGCCAAACGCCGCATCCGTCAGGTCAAGCGCCAGTTCGAGGCGCTGCGGACCAAGGCGCAGATCCTGCGCGCCCAGGTGGATGGCGGCGAATTGGACATGGAAGCCTTGGTGCGGGCACGCTCGGATTTGATCGCCTCGGGCCAGGGATCGGACCGGGTCTACATGCAGCGCCGCCCGATGGAGCGCGATCTGGCGGTGGCGGTGCTGGTCGACGCCAGCCTGTCCACCGATGCCTGGATCGAAAACCGCCGGGTGCTGGACGTGGAAAAAGAGGCGCTGGCGGTGTTCAGCCACGGCTTGGCCGCCTGCGACGACAGCTTCGCCATCTACACCTTCACCTCAAGGAAGCGCGCCTGGGTCAAGGTGGAGACGGTGAAAAGCTTCGACGAGGAATTCGGCGACACCGTCATGCGCCGCATCGGCGCGGTCAAGCCGGGCTATTACACCCGCATCGGCACCGCCATCCGTCACGTCACCGCCCAGTTGGAAAAGCGCCCCAACCGCCATCGCCTGCTGTTGGTGATCACCGACGGCAAGCCCAACGACATCGACCATTACGAAGGCCGCTACGGCATCGAGGATACGGCCAAATCCATCCACGAGGCGCGGGCCAAAGGGGTGGCGGTGTTCGGCGTCACCATCGACAGGAAGGCCCAGGCCTATTTTCCCCGCCTGTTCGGGCGCGGTTCCTATGCCATCGTCCACCATCTGGCCCAACTGACCGCGGCCTTGCCGCGGATTTACCGGCATCTGGTGGGGTAGGAATTGGTCGCCCCGTGCCGGCTATCGCCGTGCCTTCAATGCCGCCAAATTCCACTCGGTGATGCGCAGATCATCGCCGAAGCCGGGATGACTGGGGTTGTCGGCGGCCAATTGGCGGGCGAGGGGCAGGCTGTGCTCATACCAGTCGATGGCCGCGGAGATGTTGCCTTGGGCTGCCGCCACGCCGCCCAGCTTGATGTAACTGACCCAGAGGTCGCGCTTGGCCTCGGCGCTGGCCGGATTGTCGCTGGCGAGGTCTTGGGCGAGGTCGAGCCTGTCCTGATAGAAGCGGCGGGCGGTGGTGAGATCGCCGGCCTGTCGGGCGACGTCGCCCAGGTTTTCGTAACTGACCAAGAGATCGCGCTTGGCCTCGGCGCTGGCCGGATTGTCGCGGGCGAGGGCTTGGCGCAGATCGAGCCCGTCCTGAAAGAAGCGGCGGGCGGCGGCGAGTGACCGAGAGATCGCGCTTGGCCTCGGCGCTGGCCGGATTGTCGCGGGCGAGGGCTTGGCGCAGGCCGAGCCCGTCCTGATGGAAGCGGCGGGCGCCAGCGAGATCGCCGGCCTGTCGGGCGACGTCACCCAGGTTGTTGAAACTGACCGAGAGATCGCGCTTGGCCTTGGCGCTGGCCGGATTGTCGCGGGCGAGGGCTTGGGCGAGGTCGAGCCCGTCCTGAAAGAAGCGGCGGGCGGCGGCGAGATCACCGGCCTGTTGCGCCACTTCGCCCAGCTTGTTGTAACTGACCAAGAGGTCGCGCTTGGCCTGGGCGCTGGCCGGATTGTCGCGGGCGAGGGCTTGGGCGAGGTCGAGGCCGTCCTGAAAGAAGCGGCGGGCGCCAGCGAGATCGCCGGCCAGTTGGGCGACGTCGCCCAGCTTTTCGTAACTGACCGAGAGATCGCGCTTGGCCTCGGCGCTGGCCGGATTGTCGTGGGCGAGGGCTTGGCGCAAGTGACCGAGAGATCGCGCTTGGCCTCGGCGCTGGCCGGATTGTCGCGGGCGAGGGCTTGGGCGAGGTCGAGTGCGTCCTGAAAGAAGCGGCGGGCGCCAGCGAGATCGCCGGCCTGTTGGGCCACGTCGCCCAGCTTGTTGAAACTGACCCAGAGGTCGCGCTTGGTCTCGGCGCTGGCCGGATTGTCGCGGGCGAGGGCTTGGGCGAGGTCGAGCCCGTCCTGATGGAAGCGGCGGGCGGCAGCGAGATCGCCGGCTTCAATCCGTAAATCGCCAAGATCGCTGCTGGCAACCATGCGCTCGCGCTGGGTGCCGGCGGCGGCAACGGCGGCGTTGGCCGCCTTCAGGGCGCCGTTCAGGTCGCCGGCCCGTTGGCGCAGGCGCGACAGGAAGATGGCGCCCGAAAAATCGGCGGCATCCAGGGCGAAGGCCTGTTCGTAGGCATGCTTGGCCTTGGCCAGGTCGATGTCGTAGACCAGCGCCCCCAGGCGGCGCCATTTCTCCGCCGCTTGGGCCATATCGGCCTGGGCGCCGCGTTCCAGGGTGGCAATGGCGGCATCGATGTCGCCGGCCTTGATTTCGCGCACCGCCTCGGCATCGGTCGGGGTACGGCTGGTGGCCAGATCACGGATGGCGGCGTTGCGCACCGCCTCGGCATCGGGCGAGGGCGGCGGGGCGTCGGGGGAGCGTCTTTTGTCGAGTTCTTGCAGCAACTGGGCCATATCCCCCTTGGTCAGGGGGCGTTCGTCTTCCCATTGCTTGTGGTTAAAAAGATAATTCCATCCCGATTGAAGGCCCTCCCGATATGAGAAGGCGAGAGCAATGGCGGCGACCACGGCGAGTGCGAGCAGCCAGGGAGGGGAGAGCCGTCGCAATGTCGGGTGGAGAAAACGTGGGGTAGACTCGATTGCCCAGAGGCGGATGCTGGACAGCACGCGACGCAAAAAAGCGTGCCTGCCAGCGTTACTGCCATTCATGAGGTTCTGCCCTCCCAGTCGCACGCTTATTAGGCTGCGATTATAGGGGGAGTGCTATCTATTTCAATGACCAATGAGTTGTATGGGAAAGGTGCCGGGGCGGCAAACAAAATCCGGAGGCCATGGTAGCAGGTCAATGAACCACAGAGGCAGAGGCACAGAAAGAGCGTCTCCGGGGGGACCGCTTCCCTTCATTTCTGGCAAGCCTCTCTGTGCCTCTGTGCCTCTGTGTCTCTGTGGTTCTATCCAATCTCATTTACCGTCACTCCCGCGCAGGCGGGAGTCCAGGGGGGGCACCTCCGCCTTTTCCGCGACTCCTGGATACCCGCCTTCGCGGGTATGACGGGAGGGGAAGGTGGAGACGCCAATAAATTCACAAGCTCCTGCGCGGGGATGGCGGAACGAGGGAACTGCCTTTTTGCGGTAAAACAAAAACCCCCGGAAGTTTCCTTCCGGGGGCTTTGCAATCGTCTGAAAGACCGGCCTTAGTTCTTGGCCTTGTCCACCAGCTTGTTCTTGGAAATCCACGGCATCATGCCGCGCAGGCGCTCGCCCACCTGCTCGATCGGGTGTTCCGACTGGATGCGGCGGGTGGCCTTGAAGCTGGGCTGGCCGGCCTTGCATTCCAGCATCCAATCGCGGACGAAACGGCCCTGCTGGATGTCTTCCAGCACGCGCTTCATTTCCTTTTTGGTTTCTTCGGTGATGATGCGCGGGCCGGTGACGTAATCGCCGTATTCGGCGGTGTTCGAGATCGAGTAGCGCATGTTGGCGATGCCGCCTTCATAGATCAGGTCGACGATCAGCTTGACCTCGTGCAGGCACTCGAAATAGGCCATTTCCGGGGCGTAGCCGGCTTCCACCAGGGTCTCGAAGCCGTACTGGATCAGCTTGGTCAAGCCGCCGCACAACACCACCTGCTCGCCGAACAGATCGGTTTCGCATTCCTCGCGGAAGTTGGTCTCGATGATGCCGGAACGACCGCCGCCGATGGCGGAAGCATAGCTGAGGGCGATTTCGAGCGCGTTGCCGGTGGCGTTCTGGGCCACGGCGACCAGGCAGGGAACGCCGCCGCCCTTCAGGTATTCACCGCGCACGGTGTGGCCGGGACCCTTGGGGGCGACCATGAACACGTCCAAATCAGGGCGCGGCGAGATCAGGCCGAAATGCACGTTGAGGCCATGGGCGAACACCAGCGAGGCGTTCTGCTTCATGTTGTCGGCCAGATCGCGGTAATAAAGCTCGGCCTGCAATTCGTCCGGGGTCAGGATCATCACCACGTCGGCCCAGGCGGCGGCGTCGGCGGGGGTCATGACCTTCAGGCCTTCACCCTCGGCCTTCTTGATGGTGGCCGAGCCGGCGCGCAGCGCCACGGCCACGTCCTTGACGCCGGAATCGCGCAGGTTGAGCGCATGGGCATGGCCCTGGCTGCCATAGCCGACCACGGCGACCTTCTTGCCCTTGATCAGATTGACGTCGGCGTCACGATCGTAATAAACGCGCATGGAAATCTTCCTTCCTGACAAAACGGGAATGCGGCCCGATAGAAATCTGGGCGAAGTGTTTAAAGCGGATTGGCGCCGCGCGCAATGGCGGCGACGCCGGTACGCGACACATCGACCAGACCCAGGGGCTCCATCAGCTTGATGAAGGCGTCCACCTTCTCGGTGGCGCCGACCACCTCGAAGACGAAGCTTTCGTTGGTGCTGTCGATGACGTTGGCGCGGAAGATGTCGGCGATGCGCAAGGATTCCACCCGCTTCTCACCGGTGCTCGACACCTTGACCAGGGCCAGCTCACGGCTGACATGGGGGCCGTCGGTGGTCAAATCGGCCACCTTGTAGATGGGCACCAGACGGCGCAGCTGGTTCTTGATCTGCTCGACGATCATCTGGGTGCCGCTGGTGACGATGGTGATGCGCGACAGCGCTTCCTTGGTGTCGACCTCGGCCACCGTCAGGCTTTCGATGTTGTAGCCGCGGCCCGAGAACAGGCCGATGACACGGGCCAGCACGCCCGATTCGTTGGCGACCAGCACGGCGATGGTGTGGCGCTGGATCTCTTGCTCTTTGCTCACGTTGCTGTTCCTTATGCCTTAGACCAGAACCATGCCGCCTTCGTCCGAGCCGGGCTCGACGCGGACGTTTTCCTCCGGGCCGAGCACCATTTCGTTATGGGCCATGCCGGGCATGATCATGGGGAAGCAGTTTTCAGACGCGTCGGTGCGGACATCGACGATCACCGGGCGGTCCACCGCCAGCATTT
The DNA here is from genome assembly GCA_006218045.1 of Stygiobacter sp. Taxonomy (GTDB): domain Bacteria; phylum Pseudomonadota; class Alphaproteobacteria; order Rhodospirillales; family Magnetospirillaceae; genus Magnetospirillum. Next base: position 220,617 of record VBWB01000006.1, on the reverse strand, counting down.
CCTTGATGACGTCGTCCACCTCACCGGGCTTGGTGGCGCGCAGGCCGACGGCGCCGAAGGCATCGGCCAGCTTGACGAAGTCGGGGTGATGTTCCATGTGGCTTTCGGAATAGCGGCCGCCATGGATCAGTTCCTGCCACTGGCGCACCATGCCCATGTACTGGTTGTTCAAGATGAACACCTTCACCGGCAGGCGATGCTGGCACAAAGTGGCCATCTCCTGGATGTTCATCTGGATCGAGCTTTCGCCGGCGATGTCGATGACCAGGGCATTGGGATAAGCCACCTGCACACCCATGGCGGCGGGCAGGCCGTAGCCCATGGTGCCCAAGCCGCCCGAGGTCATCCAATGGCAGGGCTGCTCGAACTTGAAATGCTGCGCCGCCCACATCTGGTGTTGGCCCACCTCGGTGGTGATGTAGGGGTTCTTGTAGCGGGTCAGCTCATAAAGCCGCTGGATGGCGTATTGCGGCTTGATGATCTTGTTGGAATTCTCGAAATGCAGGCAGTTGCGGCCCCGCCAGCCGTCGATGGTCGCCCACCATTCCTTCAGCGCCTTTTCATGCGGGCGGCATTGCTTGGCCTTCCACACCTTGATCAGGTCTTCCAGGATGTGGGCGGCGTCGCCGATCACCGCCAGATCGACCATGACGTTCTTGTTGACCGAACTGGGGTCGATGTCGATATGGATCTTCTTGGCGGTGGGGGCGAAGTCTTTCAACCGACCGGTGATGCGATCATCGAAGCGGGCGCCGACATTGATGATCAGGTCGGCGCCGTGCATGGCCAGATTGGCCTCGTAGGTGCCGTGCATGCCCAGCATGCCGACCGAAAGCGGGTCCGAGGCCGGGAAGGCGCCCAGGCCCATCAGGGTCTGGGTGCAGGGATAGCCGGTCATGCGCACGAACTGGGTCAGCAACTGGCAGGCGGCGATGCCGGAATTGACCACGCCGCCGCCGACATAGAACACCGGTCGCTTGGCCGCGGCGATCATCTCGGCGGCCTTTTCGATGGCTTTCAGGTCGCCCTTGACCTGCGGCTTGTACTTGGTCTTCAGCTTGCTGGGCGATTGGTATTCGCCGCGACCGGTGATGACATCCTTGGGCAGGTCGATGACCACCGGGCCGGGACGGCCCGACTTGGCGACATGGAAGGCCTCGTGCACCGTCCGCGCCAGATCATCGGGCTTCTTGACCAGATAATTGTGCTTGGTGCACGGCCGGGTGATGCCGGTGATGTCGGCTTCCTGGAAGGCGTCGTTGCCGATCAGATGGGTGGGGACCTGGCCGGTGATGCACACCAAGGGCACCGAATCCATCAGGGCGTCGGTCAGGCCGGTGATGGTGTTGGTGGCGCCGGGGCCGGAAGTGACCAGCACGCAGCCGACGCGACCGGTGGAACGGGCATAGCCCTCGGCGGCATGGACGGCGGCCTGCTCATGGCGGACCAGGATGTGACGCAGGCGGTTTTGCTTGAACAATTCGTCGTAAATGGGCAGCACTACGCCACCCGGATAGCCGAAAATTACCTCGACGCCCTGGTCGACAAGGGCCTTCAAGAGGATTTCCGCACCGGTCATTTGCGCATCGTGCTGTGCCATTTCGCACCTTTATTCCTATGAACGCGAACAGCAGCCACCGACGAGCGCACGCATCCGCGTGCGGCCACCAAGGTGGCTGCGAGCGGGACAACCTATCGCTTCACTAAGGCGGGGTCAATAGAAAGTGGCGAACTTTCGCAAAGATTTCGTCAAAAATTCTTTCCGAAAGTTGCGTAGAAACCACCTCGGGCTTTTCAAGTTGGTGCCGGAACCACGTCAACTGCCGTTTGGCGTAATTTCGTGTCGCCCGTTGCGCCGCTTCCACCGCCTGGATTTCGTTCATGCTGCCGCTGGCCAGGGCGGTCAGTTCGGGCACCCCCAACGCCTTCATGGCCGGCAGCGCCGGATCAAGCCGCAAATCCAGCAAGGCGCGGACCTCGTCCAGCGCCCCGTGCGCCATCATCGCCTGGAAGCGTTGGTCGCAATTGGCGTAAAGAATGTTGCGCGGCGGGTCCAGCGCCAGGGTCAGCCAGCGCGCCGGCACCGCCCCCTCCATGGGCAGCGATTGCCAATGGGCCAGGGACTGGCCGCTGGCTTCCAGCACCTCCCAGGCCCGGGCCAGTCGCTGGGAATTGGCCGGGTCCAGCCGGGCCGCCATCACCGGATCACGCTTGGCCAGCTCGGCATGGAAGGCCGCATTGCCCATCTGGGCCAGCAAGGCCCGCGTATGGGCGCGGATGTCATCGGGGATCGGCGGGGCGGGGGAAATGCCGTGCATCAGCGTGCGCAGGTAAAGTCCGGTGCCGCCCACCACCACCGGCAGCCGGCCTTGCCCCCAGGTTTCTTCCATGGCGGCGGCGGCCATGTCCTTCCACAGGGCGGCGGAGCAGTTCACCGACGGTGGCAGCATGCCGTAGAGACGGTGGGGGGCCTGGGCTTCCTCTTCCGGGCTGGGCCGCGCGGTGACCACCCGCAGCACATCGTAGACCTGCATGGAATCGGCGTTGATGACGGTGCCGTCGAAGGCGCGGGCGATGGCCAGGGCCAGACCTGACTTGCCCGACGCGGTGGGGCCGGCGATGACGATGGCGGGGCGGTTCATGCCCTTGCCTATACCATCTTGACGCCTGTGGCGGAACCTTCCCTTGCCAAGCGCCGTCCTTGGCCGTAAAGCTTTGGCCGCCGCCATGACCACGCACAACCGGGTGACCGATGGAAAACGTACTGACGCTGATCGCCGGCCCCAAGGCCGGTCTGACCGACGCCATGGTGGCGGATATCCGCCAGGGGCTGAAGGCTTTGGGCGCCCATGTGGCGGCGGCCAAATGGCTGTCGCCGGGCAGGGCTTGCGACTTGGCCTTCGGCGATCTGGCGCCGGAACAGGCCGACGCGGCGGCACGCCGGCGTCTGGGCAAGGTGGCCGTCGACGTGGTGGCACAACCCGCCCAGGGCCGGCGCAAGCTGCTGCTGGTGGCCGACATGGATTCGACCATGGTGGTGGGCGAAACCCTGGACGAGCTGGCCGACTATGCCGGCATCAAGGACCGCATCGCCGCCATCACCGCGCGGGCCATGAATGGCGAGATCGGCTTCGAGGACGCGCTTCAGGAACGCATCGGTCTGATGGCCGGGTTGCCGGAAAGTGCCCTGGCCGACACCTGGGCCAAGACCCGCCTGATGCCCGGTGCCCGCACCTTGGTGCAGACCATGAAGGCCAACGGCGCCTATGCGGTGCTGGTCTCGGGCGGCTTCACCTATTTCACCACCCGCGTGCGTGAGGCCTGCGGCTTCGACATCGATTTGGGCAACCGCTTCATCTTCACCGACGGCAAGCTGGCCGGGGTGGAGGCCCCCATCCTCGGGCGCGAGGCCAAGCTGGCCACCCTGATCGGCACGGCGGGCGAGCGCAAGATTCCGTTGGTGCTGGCGGCGGCGGTGGGCGACGGCGCCAACGATCTGGCCATGATCAAGGCCGCCGGCCTGGGCGTGGCCTATCAGGCCAAGCCGGTGGTGGCGGCCGAAGCCCGCGTGCGGATCGATCATGGCGATCTGACGGCGCTGCTTTATGCCCAGGGCTATGGTGATGACGACATGGTGGCGGGCTGAGATGGCGGATGTCCGTTATTTCACCACCTATACCGGCGTGCGCCTGCCGCTGAAGCTGGTGGGGCCGCTGGCCGAAGCCGAGATCACCAACCGCAACACCTTCATCCGTGCCCATTTCGACGGCGCGGAGCGGGTGGTGCGGCTGGAGAAATGCGTCTATGGCGACGTGGTGCTGGGCCATGCCTATGAGTACCACGCCAACGGCGCCTTGAAGCGGGCGGAAATCGTCGTCCGGGACGAGGACGACGAAACCACCGTGCTGCATTTCGACGAAACGTGAATCCCGAAAAGACGAAGGGCTCTGCCCTTCACCCGCAAGGAGGCTCGCCTCCTTGACCGCACTGGATTAATACCAAGGGGATCAAAGGGCCGAGGCCCTTTGCGGGGGAGGGCAGAGCCCACATTACACCACGTTGGCCAGGGCCGAGTTCAACGGCACGATCTGGCTGTCATCCTCGCCGTAAGGTTGGGACGGGATGAAATCCAGCGTCACCCCCGGCTGGAAGATCAGGCAATGGGTCGAACCGCCATACTGGAAATAGCCGATCTCGTCACCCTTGGCCACGGTGTCGCCGATTTTCACCGCGATGATGCATGACGAGATTTCGGCCATGCCGACGAAGATGCAGCCGACCTTGCCCAGGGCCGGGTTGCCGGTGTCGATGACCATCACCGCCCGCGTCGCCACCGCGGTGATGAAACCCTGGGAATTGTTGGGGCCGGCGGGGTCCAGACCTTCCGACGGCGCGTCGGCGTAATAGGTGCCGTTGACCACATAGGCGTCAACCACCGTGCCCGACACCGGCGCGTGCCAGCGATGGTAATTATAGGCCGACAGAAAGGCCTGATAGACGGTGCCGCCGACAAAGGTTTCCGCCAGATCGCGGCGGTCGGCGGTGAACATGTCCATCAGCGAATAGGGCTGGGTCTTGATCCAGAACTTGTCGTACAGCTTCACCCCGGTCTTGAGCGCATAGGGGCCTGATTCGCAGGCGGCAACCACCACCAGCGGATTATCGGGGCTGGCCACCGGGCGCATGCCCGGCTTGAACAGACGGGTGAAGAAATCGTTCCACGAGCGATAACCCCAATGGGGCAGGGCGGGGTCGCAGATGAATTCCGACATATTGACCTTGGCGGCGGCGGTGGTGCTGAACCAGCCCTTGGGATTGTCGGTGCTCAGGTAATCGCGCGAATTGGGGCCGGACAGGAAGTCGGACCAGTAATTAAGCACGGCGCGGATTTTCTCGTTGATGGTCGGGAACTGGAAGAAGGCGAAGCCCGATGGCATGCACATGGGCCAATCCAGCAGCGCGTTGAGCGGACAGCCGACCAGGGACGAGGTGGAAAACGGCGGGGCGTAATGCATGACCGCGTTGATCCGCCGCATCAGCCCGTCGATATCGGCATAGCCCAGGCGATAGCCGGCGGCGTGGGCCTGCTCGATGGCCTGGGTCAGATGCATGCGGTAAAGCGGCATCTCCATGATGCAGTCGTAAAGCGCCTGCACCGGGCGCACCAGCGGGCGGTCGGGATGGGCGGCGACCTCGGCCTCGATTTCCAGGCGGAATTCGGCCAGCGCCGCTTCGTCCATGGGCAGCCAGCCGCCGGGACGGGATTTGTTGATGGTGATGGATTGCGTGGTCATGGTCGGGCCTCCCCCCTTATGTCGGCATGATTAGCCGTCGGCAGGATGGCATGAAAACGATTAACCTTAAAACGTGTATTTTATTAAAAAATATCTATGTTTGGTTATGACGTGAGGCATGAAAAAGCCCCGACAGTGCCTGCCGGGGCTTTTTGAACCGGGCCTTAATGATGCCCGTGGCCGCCATGGCTGTCATGACCGTGACCATGGCCATCGCCGGCGGCTTTGCCCGTGCCCAGGCACATCAGCAGGCCATAGACGGCGGCGGAGGCCACCAGCAGCAAAATGACCCCTTGCAGCACAGCGGACATGGCTTTTCTCCATTGATTGGTTGCGGCGAAACTGGCATGGCGCGGGGGTGAAGTCAACCGGCTACTCGGCGGCCAGGGCCGGGACCGGGGTGGGCGCGCCCGGTTCCGGCGCGATCAGGCCGCTCGAGCGCCAGACGATGGCGATGGTGCCGTCGGCCTGCATGCGTCCCAACAGGCAAGGCTTGTGCAAGTGGTTATTGCTTGCGTCGACAGAGACGTCGAAACCGGTCAGCGAACGGGTCTTTTGCCCAGCCAAGGCCGCGCGCACCTTGTCCGGGTCGGTGCTGCCGCAGGCCTCCACCGCCGCCGCCCACAGGCGCAGCGCCATCACCGACGCTTCCATGGCGTCGTTGACCACCGCCTTGGGGTTGTCGCAATGCTGCCGCCATTGACGCAGGAAACTCTGGTTTTCCGGCGTGTCGACGCTCATCAGATAGTTCCACGCCACCATGTGGCCGGCCAACAGGCGGGGATCGAGCAAGGCGGCCTCGGCCTCGCCGATGGAGACGGTCAGTACCGGCACCTCGGCCCCGCCCAATTGGCGGAAGAAGTGGAAGTTGCTGTCACCGCCCACCGTGCTGACCACCAGCGCCTTGCCGCCGCGGGCGAAGGCGCGGATATCGGCCACCGCGCGGGACCAGTCGTCGGCCCCCACCGGCAGCAGGGTTTCACGCAGGTTCTGGCCGGTAATGCCGCGTCCGCGCAGGTAATCGGCCAGCACCTTGTGGGTCAGGCGCGGATACAGCGTGTCGTTGCCGATCATGTAGAAGCGGCTGTACCCGCCGCCCTCGGCGCTCATCAGGTATTGGATGGCCGGCAGCAATTGCTGGTTGGGCGGGGCGCCGCAATAGATGACGTTGGCATCGGCCTCGGCCCCTTCGTATTGCGACGGATAGAACAGCAGGCCGTGGCGGCGGCCCAGCACCGACAGGGTTTCCTTGCGCGCGGAAGAGCTCCAGGCGCCGAACAATGCCTGTACCCGGTCCTGGCCCAGGGCCTGGTCGGCCAGTTCGGCGGTACGCTTGGCATCCGATCGCGGGTTGTAGAGCAAGGCTTCGACCGGGCGGCCCAACAGCCCGCCGGCGGCATTGAGGGCGGCCACCTCCATCAACAGCACGTCCTTCAACGGTCGTTCGCCCACCGCCGAGCCGCCCGACAGCGAATGCAGGATGCCGATGCGGATGGCGCCGTGGTCGATATCGTCCAAAAAGGTGCCGACGGCTTGGCCCAAGGTGTCCGATTGCTGGCCCAGCGCCCCGGCGGCGGCGCGCACGCTGTCGGCCTCGGCCCGGGTCTGGCCGCTGGCCTCGGCCACGTCCTTGATGGAGGCGCTCATGCTTTCGGCCTCGGCTGCGGTGGCCCGGACGCCGTCGGTGATGGCCCGGCTGGCGGCGCTTTGCTGGTGCATGGTGGCGGCGATGGCGGCGACCAGGGCATTGACCTCGTGCATGGAGCCGCCGATGGCATTCATGGCCGCCACCGCCTGATCGGTGGCTTGGCGGATTTCACCGGCGCGGCCATCGATCTCGGCGGTGGCCTTCTCGGTCTCCGTCACCAGATTCTTGACCTCGGCGGCGACCACGGCAAAGCCTTTTCCGGCTTCGCCCGCTCTTGCCGCCTCGATGGTGGCGTTAAGGGCCAGCATGCGGGTCTGGCCGGCGATGTCGGAAATGGTGTGGGCCATGCCGCCGATGCGCCCGGCGGCGTCGGACAGGCCGCGAATGGTGGCATCGGCGCCATCCACCAGTCCCACCGCCTGGGTGATGACCTGGGCGGCGCGGCTGGCCCGGCCTTCCAGCTCGCTCAAGGATTGATCCAACTGGCCGGCGGCTTCGGCCAGCACGGCGGATTCGCTGGTGGCAGTGGCGGCACTGGCTTGCACCTGCTGGCTTTTCTCGGCCACGGTGCCGGCCTGGGCAACCAGGGCGCCGGCGGCGTCGCGCATGCTGTGGGCGGCGCCGGACAGGTTTTCCTGCACCCCGGTGATGGTGCCCTCGAACTTGCCGATGAAGTTTTCCATGGAGCGGCGGCGCTGTTCCTGCACCTCGTGCTCGGCCTCCTGTTCGGCGATGGCGGAATCGGCCTCGACCAAGGCTTGCCGCATGGCCTCGATGGCGCGGGCCAATCGGGCGGCGGCATCGGTGCCGGTTTGATGGGGAACTTTGACGAAGCGGTCGCCGGCGGCGATTTCCTCGGCGGCTTTGGCCAGTTCGGCCAGTTCGGGCTTGCGGGAAAAGGGTGAAACCGATTTCACCATGACGGCCTCCGGGTTATGGCACCGTCCCAGCCGTAGCAATCGGCATGCCGCCGCCCAGGCCAAGCGTATCCGTCGTCATCAACCAGGGCGCGCCGACAAGATAGGCAGGCTGGCTTAAAAACAAGGCAAAAGGCCCCGGAAAACAAATGGTTTTCCGGGGCGGATGGGTTTCGATTATTTGTCCGGTCCGGCAAACAGCGTTTTGCTGCGGATGGGCTTTTCGTTCTTTCCCTGCTCGGTCAGGACGAAGGTCAGCTCGGCGCTGCGTCCGGGCAGAACGTTTTCCGGGACGTTGACGAAGATCCGGTAGGTGGCGACCTGATCCTTTTCCACCTTCAACTCCAGTTCGGCGGCATCGGCCTGACCGCCGACCACTTCCAAGGTGGCGCCAGCCAAGCCTTCGGTCTTCAGCACATAGGTGCGGTCCTCGCGCACCATGTTGAGGATCTTGTAGGCATAGCCGTTGCGCACGGAACCGTCGGACATTTGCACGTAAAGGGGGGCGCGTTCGTGCAAAACGTTGACTTCGGTGGTGGAGCGGGTCAGCAGCGAGACCAGCATGATGCCGCCGACGATGGCCAGGAGGCCGGCATACAATACGGTGCGGGTGCGGATGGGCTTGATGCCCGGCGGGGTCGTGCCGGCCTCGCGCGCTTCCAGGTTGACGCCCGAATCATAGCTGATCAGGCCGCGCGGCAGGCCGAACTTGTCCATGATCTGGTCGCAGGCGTCGATGCAGATGCCGCAGCCGATACAGGCCAATTGGTTGCCGAAGCGGATATCGACGCCGGTGGGGCAGGATTGCACGCACATCTTGCAGTCGACGCAATGGCCGCGATCGGCGAAATTGCGGTCCTTGGGGGCGGGGGCGCGCGGTTCGCCGCGCCAGGCTTCGTAGCTGACGATCAGCGAATGTTCGTCGAACATGGCCGCCTGGAAGCGCGAATAGGGGCACATATAGACGCACACCCGTTCGCGGGCGAAGCCGCCCAGCAGGAAACAGAAGCCGCCGATGATGCTGATGAAGACATAGGCGGCCAGGGGCGCTTCCAGGGTGAAGATGTCTTTGAGCATCTGGAAGGCGTCGCCGAACCACAGGGTGACGCCGATGCCGCAGGCGGCGGAAATCAGCGCCCAGGCGCCGACCACCACCGCTTTCTTGGCCAGTTTGCCCACACTGGCGGGGGCGCGTTCAAAATTGATGCGGGCGGTGCGTTCGCCGATCACCCAGCGTTCGATGTTCTGGAACAGGTCGGTGTAGACCGTCTGCCAGCACAAGAAGCCGCACCAGACGCGCCCGGCCAGGGCACTCATCAGGAACAGCGAGATGGCGGCGATCAGCAGCAGGCCGGTGACGTAATAGATTTCCTGCGGCCAGATCTCGATATCGAAGAAATAGGCGCGCCGCCCGGCCATGTCGAGCAGGATGGCCTGTCCCGGCGCGTCGGGGCCGCGATCCCAGCGCAGGAACGGCCCCAGATGCCACCAGGCCAGCAGGATGCCCGAGGCCCACCATTTGAGATTGCGGAACAATCCCTTGACGCCGCGCGGGACGGCTTGGCCATTTTCGCGGTAAAACGGAACCTCGCCTTTGGTGGGCTGGCGCTCGGTGATCTGATCGGGGTCGATGGTCGCGTTCATGGGTGCCTTGTCCTCCTGTCCCGGATCCAGGTTTAGCTGAGGCTTAACCAGTTTTCAGTGACATTTGTCACTAACAGCCATGCAGGAATGGAGGGGCTGGTTGCGAACCCAACGCCTAATATTGCGCGCTTGGCGTCCCGATGACTTGGCCGCCTTCCGTCTCATCAACGCCGATGCCGAGGTCATGGCCCTGATGCCGTCAACACTGGATAGCGGTCAAAGCGACGCCCAGGGCTTGCGCATCATGGATACTCTGGCCACCCGCGGCTGGGGTCTGTGGGCGGTGGAAGTGCAAGGCGGCAGTCCGTTCATCGGCTATGTCGGGCTGAACGAACCGGCCCAGACCATGCCGTTCGCCACCCAAGGCCAGATGGTGGAAATGGCTTGGCGTCTGGGCCGCAATCATTGGGGCCACGGCTATGCCGCCGAGGCCGCCGCCGCCGCCCTGGAGTTCGGCTTTGCCACCCTGGACTTGGCGGAAATCGTCGCCTATACGGTGCCGCACAATCACCGCTCGCGCAGGGTGATGGAGCGGATTGGTCTGGTCCATGACAGCGATGGCGATTTCGACCATCCCGTCCTGCCGCCCGGCCATGCCTTGCGCCGCCACGTCCTTTATCGAAAGACCCGTTCATGACCCGCATCTTCATCGACGGCGACGCCTGCCCGGTCAAGGACGAGGTCTTGCGCGTCGCCGACCGCCACCAATTGCCGGTGATCATCGTCGCCAATCGCTGGCACCGCATCGACCATTATCTGGTGGAGCAGGTGGTGGTGGCCGAAGGCGCCGACGCCGCCGACGACGTCATCGCCGAACGTTGCCAGGACGGCGACGTGGTGGTCACCGCCGATATTCCATTGGCCGCCCGCTGTCTGGCCAAGGGGGCATTGCCGCTGGATTCGCGCGGGCGGGCGTTTCAAGAGGCCAACATGGGCATGCAACTGGCCATGCGCAACCTGATGACCGACCTGCGCGAGCAGGGCACCGTTACCGGCGGGCCATCGGGTTTCACCAAGCAGGATCGCTCGCGCTTTCTCGACGGCCTGGAACGTCTGGTGCAGGCCGCCCGGAAGCGATAGTCTACCCCTCAACCATAATATAACGGAAACAGGGCATGCGCCGTAGTCAGATCGAAGCCGCGTGGTTGGGCAAGGCCGAGTGCCGCACATGTGCCATCCGCGATCTGGTGCTGTTCGCCGATTTGCAGGAAGCGGATTTCCAACTGATCCACCTGCCGGTGGAAGAGTTGATGCTGGATGCCGGGACGACGCTTTATCATTCGGGGGATGAGGGCGTCGCCGCCTTCACCATCCGCAGCGGTCTGGTCAAACTGGTGCAGTATCTGCCCGACGGCAACCGCCGCATCGTCCGGCTGCTGCGCGCCGGTGACGTGGCCGGGCTCGAGGTTCTGGCCGGGCGCCCCTATGAACACGCGGCTCAGGTGTTGCAGACGGCCCTGGTCTGCCGTCTGCCGCGCGAGGTGGTCGAGCGGCTCAACCGCGAAACCCCGCGCCTGCATCGTCAATTGATGAACAAATGGAGCGATTCCCTGCGTCTGGCCGATGAATGGCTGACCGAGTTGAACACCGGCACCGCGCGCCAGCGCATGGCCCGGTTGTTCGTGCATCTGTCGGGATTGAGCGAGGATGGCCTGTGCCGCATGCTGGGACGCGAGGATGTGGGGGCCATCTTGTCGCTGACCACCGAAACCTCCAGCCGCACGGTGGCGGAATTCAAGCGCCTGGGGGTGGTGCAGGAAATCCGCCCCAACACCTTCCGCCTTGATCGCGGCCAGCTGGAAGCCATCGCCGCCGGCGGATAGAGCGGCGCGCCGTAAACATGAGGCGTGCCGCTCCTGCGCCCATTGCGGGCGCGGCCAAGGGCACGGATGTGCCCGCCCGGCGAGGGAAAATGATGAAGTCTAGCGGCACCCCCGTCGGCACGGCGAAAACATCTGCCGAGACGGCAAGAAAAAACCGCGCTCCAGGCGGGGCGCGGTTTTTATCTTCGGTCCGGCCGGGCGATCAGCCCTGGCGAGCCTTGAAGCGGGGGTTCATCTTGTTGATGACGAACACGCGGCCCTTGCGGCGGACAATACGGCAGTTCTTGTCGCGCAGCTTGGCCGACTTCAGCGAATTGCGAATCTTCATAATCCAACTTCCCTAAAGCTTTAGGTCGCGAATGGTCTAGTCCGGGTGCGCGACCGGAGGCGGCGAAAATACGGAAACCCCCATAGGCTGTCAACCCATTGATGGATTTTTTCTGCCGGGCCATCTATCTATATTCTCATGTTACAGTTTATCGCTCATCCCGACAACGATCCCGTGCCGTTTCAGCGCCTCGACGCTACCCGTGAGCCATCGGTGCTGATCGTCTGCGACCATGCCTCGGCGGTGATTCCGCCTCGGTATGGTGATCTGGGTTTGGCCGCCGATAGTTTGAATGATCACGTGGCCTGGGATATCGGCGCCGCCACCATCAGTCGCCTGCTGGCCGAACGCCTGGGCTGTCACGCCATTTTGGCCGGGGTAAGCCGTCTGGTCATCGATTGCAACCGCCAACCCGGCGACCCGTCGTCGATCCCACGTTGCACCTGCGGCGTGACCGTGCCCGGCAATCACCGTTTGGACGACGTCGAGGCGGAGGCCCGGGCCGGGGCGTGGTTCTGGCCCTATCACCGCGAGATCGGCACCGTTCTGGGCCGTATGTTCCGTCATGGACCGGTGCCGGCGATGATTTCGGTGCACAGCTTCACCCCGTGCCTGCAGGGGTTTCACCGGCCTTGGCAGGTGGGGGTGCTGTGGAACCGCGACGGGCGCATGGCCTTGCCGGTGATCGATTCCTTGCGCCAAGTGCCCGGATTATGCGTGGGCGACAACCAGCCTTATTCCGGGCGTGAGATCAATTACACCCTGGATACCCATGCCGGAGCGGCGGGGCTGCCGCATGTGTCGTTTGAAATCCGTCAGGATCTGGTGGGCGACGGGGCGGGATGTCGCCGTTGGGCCGATATCCTGGCCCGGGTTCTGGAGCCGGTGCTGGCCGATCCGTCGTTGCGTCGCGTGCAGGTGTTTTGATCAGGCCGCCCGGCGGGGGGTGCTGCGGTGCAAGGCGGCGTATAATTGCTCACGCGTGAACGGCTTGGGCAGGTAATGGCTGCGATGGTCGCCGATGGTCCGGCGGATGCTGTCGGGGCAGTGCTGCGCCGTCATCATGATGAAGGGCAAATGGGTCGTCCGCGGGTGCTGGCGCATTTCCGCCAACAGACCGTGGCCGTCCATGGGTTCCATATGTAAATCCGACAGGACGATATCGATGACCTGAGTGTCCAGCACCTCCAGGGCTTCGCGCCCGTCGCTGGCTTCGACCACGGCCAAGTCGCCATGCTGTTCCAGCATGCGGCGGATCATGCGGCGGGTCAGTGGGCTGTCTTCAACGACAAGAATGGTACGAACCGGCATGACGGAACATCTCGGGGCCAATCATCAATGCCGTCAGGATGACCGTATCCTCGGACAACTCCCACAAGGCGTTAGTCTTAGACGCCTGATCATTGGCAGCACGGGCTGTCATACTTTCGATTCATGGGGGTGGATCAGGCGGCGGGGCGCCAGCGCACGACCTTGGTCAATTGGCGGGTCAAGGCATCCAGGCCGAACGGCTTGATCAGATAGCCGTTGACGCCCGCCGAGCGCGCCCGCTGCACATGCTCCATCGATCCTTCGCCGGTGATCATGATGAAGGGGATGTGGCTGGTCGCCGGGTCTTCGCGCATGGCCATCAGCAATTGCAGGCCGGTCATGGGAATCATGTTCCAGTCGGAGAGCACCACGTCCACGGGCTGAACGCGCACAAGCTGTAGGGCGGTGGAGCCGTCATTGGCTTCGACAATCTGATCGATGCCCAATGAACGCAGCATCTGTCGAACCAGCAGGCGCATGGCAGGAATATCCTCGACCAACATGATGCGGGGCTGCGATGACGGCGTGTTCATGGCCATGCTCTCTATTACGTGAACTTTCCGTGTTGTGCGGATCATATTCCCGAGCGTTTTTTCATGCATCGGGTGCGCACCTTATCCGGTGAATTTTTCCCGGCTTGAACCACAAACGGCGGCGCATTATGGTCTGGCACCCATCGAGGCCGAGGAATGAACGGATGAGCGACGACCAGAACAACAGCCAGATCGGGGGCATCGCCGCCGAGGCGCTGGTTTGGTGAATTCGAGATACACAACGGCCCGTGGCCTGCGGAAACGCGCCGGGGCAATCTGAAAGGAAGAGAAGATGGCTGACGAAGAAAGCAACGCTCAGATCGGCGGTATCGCTGCCGAGGCCCTTCGGCAATTTGTCGAACGTATCGAGCGGCTCGAAGAAGAAAAGAAGGCGCTTTCGGCGGATATCAAGGACGTTTACGGCCAGTGCAAGAGCCAAGGCTTCGACGTAAAGATCGTTAGGAAAATAATTTCGCTCAGAAGAATGGAAGAGCAGGAGCGTGAGGAGATCGATCAACTTCTCGATCTCTACAAAGCGGCGCTTGGCATGGTGTAATCAAATGGGCGGCTTCGCCGCCATCATGTACACGATCATCGTCACGGTAAACGCCCTGCTCAAGGCAGGGCGTCGATGGATGCCAAAAACCGCTGGATCAACACGGATGCCCTAGAATTTCCAGGCGGTGTTGGCGGCGATGTTATGGGCGGTGCAATCGTCGCGCTCCTCGGTGTTGCTGTCGATCCACATATAGCGACAACGCCGGCCACGGCCGGATCGGTATGGGTGGAGTCCATGTTGGCGGTCAAGGTATGGATGATTTTTGATTTTTCCGATTTCCCCATCGTCGTCGGGCAGGAAGAACGACCGGGGAGGGTGGAAATCATGGTAGGAACGGCCTTCACCGGACGACGGAGAGGCCATGGATTGGGATAATCTGCGCATCTTTCTGGAACTGGCGCGCGGGCGGCGTTTGATGGATGCCGCCGAGCGCCTGGGCATCGATTATTCCACCGTGTCACGGCGTATCCGCCGGTTCGAGCAGGAGTTGGGCACCCAGCTTTTCGACCGTAACAATCAGGGCTACACCCTGACCGCCCAGGGCCTGCACCTGGTGGAATACGCGGAAAGGGTGGAAGCCACCGTGCATCTGGCCCAGGAACGGTTGACCGGGCACAATTCCGCCCTGTCGGGGCAGATCCGGCTGGCCTGCACCGAAGGCTTCGGCACCCATTTCCTGGCGGCGCAACTGGCCCATTTCTGCGCCCGCCACCCCCATATCACCCTGGATTTCCTGCCCTTGTCGCGCTTCGTCAACCTGCCCAAGCGCGAGGCCGACATGGCCATCTCCATCGAACGGCCCGACAGCGGCAATTACGCCATCGCCAAGCTGTGTGATTACCACCTCAAGCTTTATGCCAGCCCGGCCTATCTGGCGGCGCGCGGTCCGATCACTTCGGCCGGTGATCTGCAGAATCATATGTTCATCGGCTATGTGGACGATCTGGTGTTCTCGGAGGAACTGCGCTACCTGGAACAGATCGTGACGGCGGACCGGGTCAGCTATCGCTCCACCAACGTCGTCGCCCAATGTTCGGCGGTGCGCCAGGGCACCGGGCTGGCGGTGCTGCCGTGCTTCCTGGCCTCGCCCCATGCCGATCTGGTGCCGGTGCTGGAGGATCAGGTGTTGTTCAAGCGGTCGTTCTGGCTGGTAACGCCGGAAGAGCGCCACAATCTGGCCCGCATCAAGGCGCTGCGCCAGTTCGTCAAGGACGTGGCCGAGCGCAACCGTGCCTTCCTTCTGGGGGACAGCCGGGAAATGGGTGTACTTTTCCCCGTTGATTGAAGCGGAGAAAAATAGGCTTGGGGCGGCCCTGCGCCTATTTTTCACCGGGCAATAATAGTCAGCCCTTGACCAAGGGACAGGTGGACTTGGCCAACGGCTGGAAGGCTTCCGCCGCCGGGACGGTGCCGACCTTCTTCAGGTAATCCCACGGATACTTGGAATCCTGCGGCGCCTTCACTTCATACACATACATGTCGTGGATGACGCGGCCATCGGGACGGATGGACGCATTCTTCATCACCGGATCCTTGATCGGCTGCTTGCGCATGGTGGCGGCCACCTTCTGCCAGTCGTCGGTGCCGCTGGCCGCGACCGAGCGCAGATAATGCAGGGTGCTGGAATAGACGCCGGCCTGCACCATGGTCGGCTTGGCGCCCTTGACCTTGGCCTCGAAACGGGTGGCCAGGGCGCGGGTGTCGTCATCGGCATCCCAATAGAAACCGTCGGCATAGGACAGCCCTTGGGCGGTGGGCAGGCCCAGCGCATGGACGTCGGACAGGAACACCAACAGCGCCGCCAGCTTCTGGTCCTTGCCGCCGATGCCGAATTCCTTGGCCTGCTTGATGGCGTTGACGGTGTCCTGACCGCCATTGGCCAGACCGATGACCTGGGCCTTGGAGCCCTGGGCCTGCAACAGGAAGGACGAGAAGTCGCTGTTGTTCAGGGGATGGCGCACCGCCCCCAGGACGGTGCCGCCATTGGCGGCGACCTGATCGCCGGCGTCCTTTTCCAGCGAATGGCCGAAGGCGTAATCGACGGTGATGAAATACCAGTTCTTCAGCCCCAGCTTGGTCAGGGCCGCCGCCCCCACCGCCGCCTGCGAATAGGTGTCGAACATCCAATGGAAGCCGTTGGCGGCGCAATCGTCATTGGTCAGCCGGGTGGTGGCCGGGCCGGAATACATGGCGATGCCGCCCTTTTCCTTGATCAGCTTCTGCACCGCCAGCGACACCGACGAATTGGTGAGGTCGACCATGGCGTCGACCTTGTCCTGTTCCAGCCATTGCCGGGCGGTGGCGGCGCCGATATCGGCCTTGTTCTGGTGGTCGGCCTGGAGCAGCTCGATCTTCATGCCCTTGCATTCAGCCGCCAGGCAATCGTCGATGGCCATTTGGGCTGCGACCACCGAGCCGGGACCGCCCATGCCGGAATAGGGGCCGGACATGTCGGTCAGCACGCCGATCTTGACGCTGCCGTCGGTAAATTGCGCCTGGGCGGGCAAGGCCGCCAGCATGGCCGTGGTGGCGGCCACGCTCAAGGAAACGAGCGTCCGTTTGCTCATGGTGTCATTCCTCCCGAATTGACTTTTATTTGTCCGGCGATAATGGAGGAAACGAAACTGCCTTAGCAATGGCACGGAAGTCGGTGTTGGTTTGCAAAAATGCAATGTGATGGCAAAAAAATGCCCCCCGGCGAACCGGGGGGCATGCTTGGCATGATCAGCCGTTGAATTCTTTTTCGTGCAGCCACGAGGCGTGGGTGACCACTTTCTTGTGCTGCGACCATTCCTCCAGCATCACCGGGGCCAGCTCCTTCAACTCCTGCATCTGCGCCGAGGTGCCGGTGACGCAGGTCAGTTCCAGGCGGTGGCCATTGGGGTCGAAGAAATAGATGGATTTGATGATGCCGTGATCGGTGGGGCCGACCACTTCCAGGCCTTGGGCCTCGACTTCCACCTTGGCGTCCAGCAGCGCCGCTTCATCGGCGACCCGGAAGGCGATGTGCTGGACCCAGCGCGGGGTGTTGGGGTCGAAGCCCATGGGCGGCGAATTGGGGATCTCGAAAAACGCCAGGATGTTGCCGTTGCCGGCATCGAGGAACAGATGCATGTACGGGTCGGGTTCCTTGGTCGATGGCACCTTGTCTTCGGAAATGGCCACCAGGAAATCCATTTTCAGGACGCGACGGTAAAATTCCACGGTTTCCTTGGCGTCGTTGCAACGATAGGCGACGTGGTGAATCTGCTCGATCTTCATGACGTTTCTCGCTCCCGTTCGCGGTTTGAGCCGCGTTGATGGGATGAAAATAGTTTCATTTGTAACCGTTGTCAAGAAAAGACGCATACCCCTGCCGAATTGCTGGAATCAGCCGTTGGTCAGTTTGCGCAAGATGGTGTCGAGGGCGGTGATTTCGTCGACGGAGAGAGCGGCCAGAATCTCCGCCTCGCGCGCCTGTACCAGCGGCAGGATCTGCTCATAGACCGCCATGCCCTTGGCGGTCAGGCGCAGGCTGACATAGCGGCGGTCGGTCTCGTCCTCTTGCCGCGACACCAGACCGGCCTCGATCATGCGGGCGATGGCGCGGGTGACGCGGACCTTGTCCATGTTGGTGCGTTGGCAGATGCCGTTGGCGGACAACGGCTGGAAGCCGGCCAGCACCGCCATGGCCCGCCATTCCGGCGGCGTCAGGCCGAAACGGTCGGAATAAAGCGCGGCCAGCGAGCGGCTGACCTGTTCGTTCAGCACCGACAGGCGATAGGGGAAGAACTGTTCCAGCTTGAAAATGGCGGCACCTCCGGGTTGCCGCCCGATCATAGCCGACCCGTGCCTATCAGTTGAGGGAGAATCGCACCGGCACGGTCAATTGCAGCACGGCGCCGGGGATTTCCGGCGGTGGCGCCGGCAGCGGCTGGGCGCGGACCAGCATGTCGAGGGCGGCGGTATCCAAGGATGCATGACCGGACGAGGTGTTGACCGCCTGCGCCAGAACCCTGCCCGAGCGGTCCAGGCAGAACGCCACCAGCACGGTGCCGCGCTGGCGGCGCGACAGTGCCTGGGATGGAAAGCGCTTGTGCTGCTCCAGATGAGCCAGCAGCCGGCTTTGCCACGACGATACGGCGTGCGGGTCAGGGGACGGGGGCGCCGGTTGCATGCTGGCCGGGGCTGTTGCGTCGTCTTCGGCGGCGGGTGGTTCCGGTGCGGCCCGAGGCAGGATCACCGCCTGAGGGGATGCGGGTTTGGCAGCGATGGGCCGTAGCCTTTGCACCACCGGCTTCGGCTTCGGCTTTGGTTCCGGTTCCGGCGCCTTGGCCGGTGCCGGCGGCGGCAAATCCAGCAAGATGGCCGCCCCGGCGGGCTTGGGCGGCGGCACCAGGGTATGGGTGACGATCAATAGGCCTGCGATCAGCCCATGGGCAGCGATGGCCACGGCCAGACCGATGCTCCAGGGGCGTCGGCTCATCCCGCCTCCAAACCCACCAGCGCCACTTTCAGATAGCCGGCGTGGCGCAGCACATCCATCACCTCCATCAGCCGGCCATAGGCGATGGCCTTGTCGGCCCGCAGGAAAACGCGGGTTTCCTTGTCGGCATGGGCGGCGGTGTCGAGGGCTGCCGGCAACTGATCCTGGGCGACGCTGTTTTCCCCCACCGCCAGTGACTGGTCGGCGCGGATGGTGACGAAGACCGGCTTGTCCGGCTTGGGCAGGGGCTGCGCCGACGAATCGGGGAGATCGACCGGGACATCGACGGTGGCCAGCGGGGCGGCGACCATGAAGATGATCAGCAGCACCAAGATGACGTCGATGAACGGGGTGACGTTGATCTCGTGGGTTTCGGCGATGTCGTCGCCGCCGTCAGACAGCCGGGCGCTCATTCGGCGGCTCGGCGCAGGGGATTGACTTCGCGGTCCAGATCCCGCCCGGCCAGACGCAGGATTTCCGCCGCCGCCAGTCCGGCTTGGGCGCGCTGGCCGGCGATGGCGCGGGCGAAGGCGTTATAGACCACCACCGCCGGAATGGCCGCCACCAGCCCCATGCCGGTGGCCAGCAAGGCCTCGGCGATGCCCGGCGCCACCACCGCCAGATTGGTGGTCTGGCTGTGGGCGATGCCGATGAAGCTGTTCATGATCCCCCACACCGTGCCGAACAGGCCGATGAACGGGCCGGTGGAACCGATAGTGGCCAAAATGCCGGTGCCCGCGCTGAGGCTGCGGCCCAATTGCGCCAGTTCACCCTCCAGGCGGCTGCCAATGCGATCCTTGATGCCGTCGGCACCCAGGCCGGTGGACAGGCGCAGTTCCGCCGCCGCCGCCTCCAGCATGGTGCTGACCGGGGCGTGGTCGGGATGGGGCAGGCCGCGCTTGGCCTCGTACAGGCTGCTGGCCTGGGCCAGAATGGCCTGACCTACGGCGATGCGGCGTCTGGTCTGGCGCAATTCCCAGGATTTGGCCACCAGCACCGTCCAGGTGGCGACCGAGGCCAGGGCCAGGCCGATCATCACCAGCCGCACCACCAGATCGGCGGCCAGGAACATGCCCCAGGGGGAAAGATCGTGAGTCATCAGCGGGACTCCCAGGCGATGTTGAGGGTTTCGCGCCAGCCGAAGCGGACCAGATGGTCCTCGACCACCGCTTTGATGTGTTGCAGCGATTGATCACTCTCGGCTTCCAGTCGCAGCGACAAGGTGCTGTCGTCGGCGCTGAAATGGCACGAGCCGCCGGGAAAGTCGGCCCGACCGGTGGTGTCGCCGTATTCCACCGGGATCTTGTGGGCGAAGTGCTTGCACAATTGGATCAGATAGCGGCTGGCGGTAGCGGTGGAAACGGCACCATGAGTGGTGAGACGGGTCACGGGAACCTCCTTTCGGCGGCGCTGTCGGCGAGAACCATGGGAAAACCGAGCGAGCAGCTTTCCACCCGGCCATGGATGCCATAGGCGCGGTGCAGGATATCGGGGCTGAGGGCTTGGCCTGGGCTGCCGTCGGCGATGATGCCGGCTTGGCCCAGAATGACCAGCCGGGTGCAGAAGCGGGCGGCCAGATTGATGTCGTGGATGGCGATCAGGGCGATGGCCCTCTGGCGTTGGGCCAGTTGCGCCACACATCCCAGCACCGCCAATTGCCAGCGCAGATCCAGGGCGCTGGTCGGTTCGTCCAGCAGCAACAGGCGGGGTTGGCGCACCAGCACCTGGGCCAGTCCGACCATCTGCCGCTGGCCGCCGGACAATTGGCCCATGCGCGACAGCGCCAACCCGTGCAAGCCCAGTTCGGCGAAGACCGTCTCGATCGCCGCTTCGGCGGCGGCGGGACCAAGATCGGGGCGGGTGGCGCGCAAGGCGCCCAATACCGCCTCGTAGGCCAGCAAGGGTGAGGCTTGCGGCAAGCTCTGCGGCAGATAGCCCACTTGGCGTAAGCGATGCGCCGCCGGGGCACGCAGCAGGTCGAGCCCATCCAGTTCGGCCCGGCCTCCCACTTTGGCCCAGCCCCGGGCCGGCAGCAGGCCGGCCAAGGCACGCAGCAGCGTCGATTTGCCGGCGCCGTTGGCGCCCAGCAGGCCGACGACGCTGCCCGGGGCGACGTGGGCCAGATCGATGCCGTCCAGCACCGGCTTGCGGCCATAGGCGACGGAAATATCGGCCAGGGACAGGCTCATGACCGCCTCCGCTGACCCAGCAACAGGGCCATGAACAGCGGGATGCCGACCAAGGCGGTGACGATGCCCACCGGCAATACCAATCCCGGCACGATGGCCTTGCTGGCGGTGGAGGCCAGCGACATCACCAGGGCGCCGGCAAGAGCCGCACCCGGCAAGTAGAAGCGGTGATCCTCGCCCAAGGTCAGTCGGGCCAGATGCGGGCCGACCAGACCGATGAAGCCGATGGTGCCGACGAACGACACCGCCACCGCCGCCAACAGGCTGACCCGGACCAGCACCACCAGACGCAACCGCTCCACCTGGATGCCGAAGGAGCGGGCATGATCCTCGCCGCCGCGCAAGGTGGTCATCGCCCACACCTGACGGAGCGACAGCGGCAGGCACAGGGCCAGGGCGGCGGCGATGATGGCGGCCTTGTCCCAACTGGACCGGGTCAGGCTGCCCATGGTCCAAAAGACGATCTGCTGCACGGCGTCGGCGCTGGCGACGTATTGCACCAGCCACAACAGCGCGTTCATGACGAAGACCATGGCGATGCCGAACAGCACCACCGTATCGGCCCCGGCCCCTTGGCTGCGGGCGAGGAAATTGACTAAAAGCGTCGCCCCCAAGGCGGCGGCGAAGGCGAACAGCGGCACAATGTGCATGGCGGCCAGCCCCGGTATGCTCAGGTCGAAGACGATGGCCGAGGCGGCGCCCAAGGTGGCGGCATTGGTCACCCCCAAGGTGAACGGGCTGGCCAGGGCATTGTTGAGGGTGGTCTGCATTTCCGCCCCGGCCAGGGCCAGGGCGGCGCCCACCAGCACCGCCGTCACCGCCTGCGGCAGGCGGATGTCCCACAAGATCACCGCCAGGGTGGAATCGTGTTCGGCCGTCAGCAGATCGGCCAGACGCAGCCCGGACGGGCCGGTGGCGACGTCGAGGACAAAGGCGGCAACCAGCGCCAGGGCCAGGGCGGCGATGGTCGCCAGCCGCCCGATGATGAAGCGGCGATAGCCGCGGGCCAGACTGAGCACGGTCATGGATATTGGGTCCAGAACACGCCGTCCAGCGGCAGCGGCTGGAAGCGGGTGGTGAGTTCCCGCAAGGTGGCGGCGGGGTCAAGATCGGCGAAGTGAGCAGGGTGAAGCCACTGGGCCAGCACCTGGACGGCGACGACATTGAAGGGGGAGTGGACGAAATGGTGCCACAGGGCATAGGCGCGGCCCTGGCGCACCGCCTGCAACCGGCCGATGCCGGGGCGGGCGAGGGCGCGGGCGAAGCTGGACTTGGCCAGTTCGGCGGGGGTGTCATGCCCCAGGACGATGCGTTCTGGCGCCTTGGCGGCGGTATCGATGTTGCCCACTGCGGTGCCCAGATAGATGTCGGGCTGGTGGGTCATCAGATATTCCAGGCTGATGGTGCCGGCATAGCCGGGGATCAGGTCCGAGGCCAGATTGCGACCGCCGGCGGCGGCGACCATGGTGCCCAAGATACCGTTGCCGATGCTGGCGCAGCATTCCGCCTGCAGGCCGACACGGTTTTCGATGAACACCAGCGGGCGATCCGTGATGGCCGCCACCCGATCGGTGACCTTGGTCAGTTCGCGGGCGTAGGCGGCGTTGAATTCCGCCGCCTCGGCCTGACGCCCCAGCAGCGTGCCCAGCAGTTCCATGCTTTTCGGCGTGTTCACCAGCGGGTCGAAGAAAAAGTCGATGAAGGCGACGGTGATGCCGGCGGCCTCCAATTGTTTGACGATTTCCACGTCCTTGGGCGCCGGGCCGTGACCGGCCATGGAAAACAGCGCCAGATCGGGTTTGAGCGCGATGCTGCGTTCGACGCTGAACGAATCGGCGGCGACCTTGCCGATGGCATTGATTTCGCCCAGGCGGGGAAAGCGCTTCAGCCATTTGGCATGGCCGATGGGGTCAAGCAAAGGGAAGTCGCCCATGGTGCCGACGACGCGGGCCAGCGGCTCGGCGCGGTCGAGGATGGCCAGGGCGATCACCGCCCGGCCTTCGCCCAGGATGACGCGTTCGACCTTGTCCGGCACGGTGATGGTCCGCCCGGTTAAGTCGACGACCTTCGGCCCGGCCTGCGCCGGGCCCGGTGCCATCAACAAGGCGGCCGCCATGGTCAGCAAGGGCAAAAGACGGCGGATCATGGCGGGCCTTTCCTGTCCATGCGAATGATGTTGAGAGTGAATCGCATAATTTGACTAGAACTTCAACGTTGTCGACAGCAGGACGGCGCGGCCCTCTTCGTAGACCGGGGTGATGTTGTTGGCGGTGGTATAGCTGCCACGGGCCACGTACTTCTTGTCGAGGACGTTGTTGGCCTCGAGTCGCAGGGTCCAATGTTCGTAGGATTCCAACGGTTGCCATTGGCCGAACAGGTCGAACACCGCATAGCCCTTCATGGGCTGGAAGTTGGCCCGGGTCAGGGCTTCGTCATGGATGCCCTTGGTCATTTCGGCTGAGCCGCCCACGGTGACGCGGAGGGGATCAAGGGTGTATTCGGCCCCCACATTCAGCACATGGCCCACCGGGGTGGCCAGATTGTAATCGCTGGGCAGGGCCATGCGCGAGGCATAGCGGGCCTGGGTGAAGTTGTACTTGGCCCACAGCTTGGCACCGGCCCAGTCGTAGCTGCCGGCCAGATCGATGCCCTGGCTGCGCAGGCTGGCGCCGTTGATGCGAGTGGATCGGGTGTAGTCGTAGAAGAGCGTGTCGTACATCTGGGTGCGGAACAGCGCACCCTCCAGCCTCAGGCCGCTGTCATCATAGCGCAGACCGGTGCGGAAATTGTGCGAGCGGGTGGGCTCGATGTCGTCGCTGGTGGTCATTTCATAGGCGTGCAGCAGGCCGGTTTCCGGCAGCGACAAGCCGCCGAAGACATAGGAATATCCGCCGAAGGCGCTGAGCGCCGGGGTGAAGGCATATTCGGCGCTGGCATTGGGCGACAGGCCGAAATTGTTGAAATCCTTCTCGTCCACACTGTGATAGGTCTGATAATCGGCGCGCAGGCCGGTGGACAATTTCCAATCGGTCCAGGGCGAGATGCGGGCCTGGGCGAACAGGCCGTAATTGCGCGCCTGTTCGTCGGCGTTGGTTCGCTTGAGATAGCGATGGACGAAGGCGTCACTGTTCTCGAAGTCGAGGCCGGCAGTCAGCTTGCCGGTGGGGATGGCGGAGGTGTTCTGCGCCTTCAATCCCATGGTCTCGATGTTGGCATTGAACACGCCCGAGGCCACGTTGGTTTGATTGGTGTCGTTGGGGCGTTGCAGGCCGACGCGGTTGTAGAACAGGTTGACCTTGGGATCGAAGGTGTCGGTGGGCGCGGTGGTTTCATAGGTGATGCCGGTGCTCAGGCGGGTGGCGCGGGTGGTGTTGTAAAGCCTGCCGGTGCCCTGGCTGACCTCGCCCAGATTGGGGCGCATACGGCGCACCGCGTCGTCATAGGCGTATTCACCGGAAACGCCGAAACGGTGGCCGCTCTGGTTTTCATAGGCCAGTTTGGCCAGACCGCTTTGCAGGTGATCCTTGGTGCCGGGTTCGCCGTTGCCGTCGCCGTTGATGTAATCCTCGCCCATGTTGCGGGTCAGCACCCCCAACACCTCGTAGCCGTCCCGGGCGGCATAGCCGGAACCGGTGGTACGGAGGCTCTGGCTGTTGGTGTTGTAGCTGGCGATGAGGGTGGCGCCGGCATTTTGGCCGGGCAGCAGCATGTCCTTGGCGTCCTTGGTTTCCATCTGCACCGCACCGCCCAGGGCGCCCGGCCCGGCATCGGCGGGGGCCACGCCGGCTTCCACCTGCACCGCCTTGAGGAACAGGGGGTCCAGGGTCATCGAGCCGTTGTGGTGCCAGATGTTGCTGCGCTGGGTGATGCCGTCGATGCTGACGTTGAGGTTGCTTTGCTCGACACCGTGGACAAAGAATTTCTGCGCCGCCGCCGAGCCGCCGCTGACCGTTACCGCCGGATCATTGCGGAACAGCTGGCGCATGTCCTTGGGCTGGTCGCGGTCGATCTGGTCTAGGTCGATGGTCGAGGTGGTTTCCACCTCGCGCGGAGCTTGGCCCTCCACATCCACCGGGGCCAACTGGATGGCTTGCTGCCCATGGGCCGGCAGGACGGCAGCGGCCAGAATGGACGACGCCAACAAGGCGGCTTTGCCGAAAAGGTGGTGGGAGCGGCTCGTCATCTTCCGTCTTCCTTCGTCTACAGCGGCGGGGCTGGACCCTGCTCGCGCGGTTATGATAATAATGCGTCGCACTCTCAATAAAAATCGGTGCTGGGCCGCAAATTTCAGTCTGTATAAAGCCTGCAACAAAAATGTGCCTTTGCGCCGCATTCGCATTTGTTTGCGGCGCATTCAAAAATTGGAAACGGACGGCAGTACGGAGCTCTTGACCAGGACGAACCCATGCATGAAGCAGCCAAGGCCATCAGTTTTCAGGATATCCGCCACCAGAACCGCACCGATAACTTCAAACTGGTGGCGCCGGTGATCCAACCCGGCGACGCCGTGCTGCATGGCCGCTATTGCGCCATGGCCTTGCGTTCGGGCCTGCGCTTTCACGCCACCGACATCGTCGACATGCATGATCTGGTGACCCAGGCCCAGGCCGAGCCGGGGCTGACCATCGGCCTGTTCCTGCAAGGTGGCGCCAGCGTTTCCTTGGGCGGCAAACCCTTTGTCTTCGGCGAGGACGGCGAGTTCCGTCCCCATGCCTTCGCCCTCAATTGCGCCGAGACCGATCTGTTCGAGCGGCGCGGCAAGCGCGGACGGCGGGTGTGCAAGGTCAACATCAACCTGCCGCCCGACTGGCTGGAACGCCAGGAACTGGCGGCGGATGACTGGCGTCCGTTGTTTTGCGGCCATTGCGCCGTGCGGACCTGGAGTCCCAGTCCCCGTCATCTGGAACTGGCCCACGGGCTGCTTTATCCCGATCCGGCCCTGCCTTTCATCCACTCCCTGCATCAGGAATCACTGGCGCTGGAATTCGTCGCCGAAACCCTGCGGCAATGGGAGCAGAGGCCCCAGCCGGCGCAGCGGCTGGGTGGACGCGATCTGGCCCGGTTGCGCCGGGCCTGCGATTACCTGGATGCTCATCAGGAGAGCCGCTTGCACGTGGACGATGTGGCGCGCGAGGCGGGCATGAGCATCAGCGGGTTGCAGCGGCTGTTCCATGCCGCCCATGGCGCCTCGGTGCTGGAATTCGCCCGTACCCGCCGCTTGCTCCGCGCTCGCGAAGCTTTGGAGCAAGGCACCGTCAGCGTCACCGAGGCCGCGCTAAACGCTGGTTATACCTCGTCCGCCAATTTCGCCACCGCTTTCAAGCGCCAGTTCGGCATCTCGCCCAAGGATGCGCGCAGGCGGTAGGCGGTTAGGCCCAAAGCCGGACCGCGTGATTGTCCCAAGAGCGGCCGCGCACGTAATCGCCGGTGATTTCCACCGTGCCGGCAGTGGCGGACCACAGCCAGGCGCCGCGCCGCCCGCTGGTCATCAAGACGCTGCCGGCGTCACCGCCGGCGGCGACGCCGCAGCCGTCGGCCACCGACACCGTGCCGAGGAAACGGGCCGACACGGTTTCCCACAAGGTGACCAGCGATGCTTGCGGGCACGAGGCGGCGAAATAGCGGCCATCGGCCGACATGGCGACGCTGCCGCAATAATTGCGCACGGTGGCGGGCAGGGGGGCGGGCAGGTCGAGCAGGCGGATGGGCTGGCCGAAACGGTGCAGCGCCATGATCGGTGCGGTGGTGTCGTCGTCCTGGTATTGCATGCCGATGGCGACGTCGCCTTGGTCGTTGACGGCGAAGTGGCGCATGGACAGCAATTTCCACCGCGCCGGCAATCGCCACTGACCCAGCAAGCCGCCGTCGCGGCTGTCCAGATAGACCAGCGACGAATCCATGCGCTCCAGGTTCAGGCGGGCGCGTCCGCTGTCGGGATGGGTGATGATGCCGCCATTGGCGACCACCAGGGTATGGCCGTCGGCCAGCATGCGGATATCGTGCGGCTCGATGCCGTGCGACGGCATTTCGCCGACCCGGCGCCAATTGTCGGCCACATCCCAGATGCCGATCACCCCGGTGGCCTCGGCATAATCGTTTTCGGCGGAAAAGAACAGGCGGCCATCGCCGGAAAAGGCGCCGTGGCCGTGAAAGTGGCGTTCCGGCGGGGTTTCCAGCCAATGGGTCGCGTCACCGCTGGTCAGGTCGATGATTCCGGCAAAGGTGCCGGGGCGCCGCGCCACCACCACTGCCAATGTGCCGTCGGGGGAAAGGGCGATGCCGTGGCCGCGACCGGGCAGCGTCACCTCGAATTCCATTTGGCCAGCGGCATCGAACGCCCCCAAACCGTATTGCCGCCCAGGGGCAAGGTTGGCGGCCAGCCATAACCGGCGGCGTTCATCGGCCCGCGCCACGCTCTTGCCCATCAGGCTGAAGGCGGCGATGGCGGCCAGGAAGGCGCGGCGGTCAATCACCATCGAGGCCATTGAATCCCACCTGCAGGTCCAAAGCGGCGGCCACCTCGGTTTCCAGCACCTGGGCGGCATTCTTGATCTTGGCCTTCAGCCCGTTCAAGCGGGTCCAGCCTTCGGTCTCGCTCATGGCTTCCTCCATGGGGGCGGACAGCTTGCCGGCGGCGGTCTGAGCTTCCGTCAGGGCGGCCAGGAAGCGGTCGGCGGCGGCGCCCTTGCCGTCGGCGCGCAGGGCCGGGGCGAAGCCGATGGCGAAGGTCTCGCGCAACGAGTCCAAATTCAGGACGACATTGCGCAAGGACCGCCTGGACCGCCAGCTTTCCGCCCGGCTCGGGCGGGCTTCGCTGGCCGAGGCGGCCAAGGGATAGGCCAGCTTGATCTCGGCCATGGCCGAAAGCTGGGCGTGCAGGGCGTTGAACATCTGCGACGCCGCTTGCCGCGCATCGGCATAGGGATTGACGCCGGTGCCGGCACTTTTCAACACGGTGGCGAAGCCGTCCGGCTTGCTCCAATCATGGACCAGTTCGCCGCCGATACGGGTCAGATTGGCGGCGATGCCCTGGGCCAGACGGCAACGCAGGGTAGCGTCGTCGTCGCTGGCTTCCACCAGCTTGGCCGATTGGTTGGTATCGAACAACAGCATTTCCAGCGCCGGCAATCCCTGGATGGCGACGCTGGCGAAAGCGATGCGATTGCCTTCCAGCGCCTCGGCATTGCGCTCCTTCAACAGCGCCAGCATCTGACGGTCGCCGGCATTCTTCTTGTCGGGCCAGAATTGCACGCGCTGGCCGCGGTGGAAGGCTTCCACCGGGCCATAGCCGATCCATTGCACCTTTTGCCAGCTATCCATGGCGGCGTGGAAGCCGGCCCGGGCGGTTTCCACACTGGCCGGAATCGGGGCGGCGCACAGGGACTGCACGTCTTGCTCCAGCGTGGTTGCCCGGGCCTGGAAGGCGCGATAGCCGGCGAGCATCGGCCCATCGGCTCCGGCGGCGAGGATGCCGGCATAATCGGGGGCGGCCCAGGCCGGTCCCGATGCCGTCAGTAATCCGACAATCAGCGTAAGACGAAAGCGCATGGGATTCCCCCTACAGCGAATTGACGAAGCGGATCAGGGCGGCGCGGTCGGTCTTGGGCATGCTCACCACCTTGTCGCGCGCCGTCTTGGCCTCGCCGCCGTGCCACAAGATGGCCTCCAGCGTGTTGCGGGCGCGACCGTCGTGCAAAAGCTGGCTATGGCTGCTGACCACCTGGGTCAGGCCGATGCCCCACAGCGGCGGCGTCTTCCATTCCGAGCCGCTGGCCATGCCCTCGGGCCGGTTATCGGCCAGACCATCGCCCATGTCGTGCAGCAACAGGTCGGTATAGGGCCAGATCAATTGTTCCGATTGTTCCGGCATGTCGGCGCGCTGGGCCGTCTTGTGGCTGGGGGTGTGGCACAGGGCGCAACCGCTTTCGGTGAACACCAGCTTGCCGCGCAGCACCTGCGGGTCGCTCGCGTCGCGGCGCTTGGGCACCGCCAGATTGCGCGAATAGAAGGTGACCAGATCCAGCACGTTGGCGGGCACCTCGAAACCGGAATATTGATCGTCGCCGCCATGGGGTGCCTCCAGGCAGGCCTTCTGCGCCCCGGTGCAATCGCCGGAATTGGCCGGGAACAGCGGGTTGGACAGGCCGATATCACCATTGAAGGCATCGGCGCTTTGCTGCTTCACCGTCGGGTTGCCGCCCTTCCAGCCGAAGCGGCCCAGCATCAGCCGGCCTTCTTCCTGGCCCCAGATCATCTTGGCCCGACCGGAAATGCCGTCGCCGTCCTTGTCGTCGGGGTCGGCGCGGGCGATCAGACTTTCTTCGGCGATGGCTTCCAACAGCCCCAGGCCGATCATCGGCGGGGCGACGCGGGGCGAGATCAGGGTTTGCGGATGCAGCGGACCATAACCCAGATCGCTGATGGCATAGCTGGGCTGGCGCAAGCTGGCCTTCTCGCCGCCCGACAAGGCCACCGGGATGTCCTGGTAGCGGATGGTCATGCGGCCCTCGGCGGCATGGCCGGCGATGGCGAAGTTCTGCAACTGGCCGCCATAGGTGGGCTCGGGAACGATATTGGCGCGGCCCTGGGCGATGGCGGTCTTCTGGTCGTTGGTCTGCGGCGGGATGGACAGGCGCAGGAACATGGACACGCCTTCCTCGCCCTCGGCGGGCACATGGCCGCGCCCGTCCTTGAGGTGGCAGTTCTGGCAGGCGCGGGCATTGAACAAAGGCCCCAGACCGTCGGCGGCCTTGGTCGAGGACGGTGCCGTCACCCACAGGCGGCGGAAAAAGCCGTTGCCGACCTTGAAATCCATTTCCTTGGCGAAACTCATATTAGCGGAGAAATGCGAGAAGGCGTCGCGGTTGATGACCTTGGCGTGGGTGGCGGTACCACCCGGCATGTCTTCGCCCGGCTCCAAAGGCGCCAATCCATTGGCCAGGGCAGCGCCGGCCATGGACAATCCGGCCAGCAGCGAAACGATCATCACCCGCATGATTTCCCCTTTCCTGAACTAAATAATATCGGTCGCCCACACAGCGGCGTCTGAGCCTGCCGTCTCGGCATGAACTGATCCAACGGATCAGTTCATTGGCCGGGCGGTATAACAGCAATGAGGCCGCCCGATGGGCGGCCTCGTGTAACGGAATACTTACTTGCCGATTGCCGACGGATTGTCGAGGCTGTCCGAACCCTCGAACTTGACCTCGCCCAGGGCCAGCACCGCCACCGCCTTTTCCAGCGAGCGGGTCTGCGCCACCAGGGCATCGATGGCGGCCTGGACCTTGGCATTGCCGGCACTGTTGCCGGCACCGATCATCTGGTCATAGACTTCGCCGCCTTCGGCGGTCTTCACCAAGACGCCCATGGCGGCCATGGTGGTGTCCAATTTGGCCTTCATGTCGCCATCCAGGGCCGGATCCTTGGCGGCGACCAGATCGGCCAGGGCCGGGCCTTTCACTTCGCTGCCGTCGGTGCGGGTGTACTTGCCCAGATAGACGTTCTGGATGCCCTTGGCGTCATAGAAATGCGAGTTGTGGGTGTTGTCCGAGAAACAATCGTGCTCTTCCTCGGGGTCGTGCAGCATCAGGCCCAGCTTCATGCGCTCGCCCGCCAATTCGCCGTAAGACAGGCTGCCCAGGCCGGTGACGATGGTGGCGATGCCGGTATCGGGCTTGCCCTTCAGCAGCTTGGCGCGAATCTTGCCCTTGGCGCCCCAGCCGTCGACCATGGTCTTGAGATCGTCGACCAGCAAACCGGTGGCGGTGAGCAGATAGGCGGCGCGGCGGTCGCAATTGCCGCCGGTGCAGGCCTTGGTGTCGAAATCACTGGCCGGGCGGTTGCCGGCGCCCGGGCCGGTGCCGTTGGTATCCTGGCCCCACAGCATGAATTCGATGGCGTGATAGCCGGTGGTGACGTTGGCCTCGACCCCGCCGGCTTCGTGCATCTTGCCCAACAGCTTCTTGTCGATCTTGCCGGCATTGACGCTCTTGCCGCCGACCTTGAGCTTGGGATGGGCGATGATGTTGGCGGTGTAGAGCGGGTTTTCACCAGATTCGGTGCCATAAGTGTCGGCGTTGACGTAGTCGATCAGACCTTCGTCCAGCGGCCAGGCATTGACCTTGCCTTCCCATTCGTCGACGCTGGCATTGCCGAAGCGGAAGGCCTCGGATTGCTGATAGGGTACGCGGGCGGCGATCCAGGCGGCCTTGGCGGCGGCCAGGGTCTCGGCGCCGGGGGCGGCCACCAGGGCATCCACCGCCACCTTCAGCCGCTTGGCCGCGATCAGCGAATCTTCGTACTTGGCATGGGCGATGTCGGCATAGGTGGTCAGGACCGCCTTTTTGTCGACGCCGGCGGCGCCAGCCTGACCGGTTCCCAGCAATACCGCCGCGCTGGCGGCCACCATCACAAAACGCTTCATCTGTTGACCCCGCTTTCCACAAGAAAAGAGGGGGCATAATTACGCAATTGCGAGGCGATTGCAATGATGTTGATAATCGATATCATCCATATATGGGATTGACCCCATTACGGTGGCCCATCGAGCGATCAGTCGTCGTGGCCGCCGCGCCGCCCGATGGGCAGATCGCGGTGGATATAGGCGCTCATCACCAGTCCCCAGCCGAACAACAGCGACAGCATGGCGGTGCCGCCATAGGAGATCAGGGGCAGCGGCACGCCGACCACCGGCACCAGGCCCATGACCATGGCGGTGTTGATGAAGAAATACAGGAAGAAGGTGGTGGTGATGCCCAGGCTGACCAGACGACCGAACTGGGCGCGGCAGCGCAGGGCGATGGCATAGCCGAAGCCGGTCAGCACGACGTAAAGGCCCAGCAGGAACAGGCCGCCCATCAACCCCCATTCCTCGCCGTACATGGTGAAGATGAAGTCGGTCTGTTTTTCCGGCAGGAAGTTCAGGCCCGACTGGGTGCCGTTCATGTAGCCTTTGCCGAACAGCCCGCCCGAGCCCAAGGCGATCTTGGATTGGGTGATGTGATAACCGGCGCCCAAGGGATCCTGATCGGGGTTCATGAAGATGATGACGCGCTTTTTCTGGTAATCATGCAGGAATTGCCAGGCCACCGGAATGGCTCCCAGACCGCTGGCCAGCAGGATGGCGAATTTCCACAGGCGCACCCCGGCCATGAAGAAGATGGCGCCCGAACTCATCAGTACCATCATGGCGGTGCCCAGATCGGGCTGTTTCATCACCAGGGCCACCGGCAACAGCACCAGCAGCAGGGGGGGGATCAGGAAGGTGGGGCGCCCCACATCCTGCACGCTGGCGCCGTGGAAATAGCGGGACAAGGTCAGGATCATGGCGATTTTCATGATTTCCGATGGCTGAAGCTGGATGAAACCCAGATCGATCCAGCGTTGCGCCCCCATGCCGATGGTGCCTTTCAACTCCACCGCGATCAGCAAGACGATGGAGACGGCGTAAAGGGTATAAGCGTGACGCATCCAAAAGCGCAAATCCACCACCGCCACGGTGATCATCAGGCCGATGCCCATGGCGAAGCGGACCATCTGCTTGACGGCCCAGGGCTCGAGCGATCCCTTGGCGGCGGAGTAAAGCGTCAGGAAGCCGATTCCGGCGATGGCGGTCAGCACGGCGATCAGCGACCAGTTGATCTGCCAGATCTTTTCCCGCCAGCTCATTTCCGTGCGGTTCAGGCGACTGTGCAGTCGTTGCGTCGGACGCAGCATCAGCCGTGTTCCTTGTGGCCGCAGGCATGATCGCCGCAATCGTGGCCCGAGGCGATGCGGGCGCGTTCGCGCTTTTGCACTTCCAGCATGATGTCACGGGCGATGGGGGCGGCCACCGCCGAACCGCCGCCGCCATGTTCCACCACTACGGCAATGGAAAAGCGCGGTGCATCCTCGGGGGCATAGGCGACGAACAGGGCGTGATCGCGTTCCTTCCACGGCAGTTCCTCGTTCTTCTTCACCCCGGTTTCGCGCTCGCGCATGGTGATGCGGCGCACCTGGGCGGTACCGGTCTTGCCCGACAGCCACATGCCCTCTTGCTCGATGCGGGCGCGAAACGCCGTGCCGCCGGGTTCGTTGGACACCGCGTTCATGCCCCTGCGCACCAGTGCCAGGCTGCGTTGCGACACCCCGCAGGACGGCCAGTTGGGGGCGGGGCGAGAGGCGGAATCCTTGTCGGTGATCAGCTCGCGGGCCACATGCGGCACCACCTGCACGCCGCCATTGGCGATACGTGCGGTCATCACCGCCAATTGCAGGGGCGTGGTCAGGCAATACCCCTGGCCGATGCCGTTGATCAGGCTTTCACCCGGATGCCAGGGTTGCTTCAACGCCTTGCGCTTCCAGGCGCGGGTGGGGATCAGGCCGGGGCGTTCGTTGGGCAGGTCGATGCCGGTATGCACGCCCAGGCCCAGGCGGTTGGCCACCTCGGCCACCTTGTCGAAACCGACCCGGCGGGCGATTTCATAGAAATAGACGTCGCACGATCCCTTGATGGCGTTGATCAGATCGACGGAGCCGTGGCCGCCTTTTTTCCAGCAATGGAACTTGATGCTGCCCAACTCGGTGTGGCCACGGCATAGCACCGTCTGTTCCGGGCTGATGACCCCGGCTTCCAAGGCGGCGATGGCCACCACCATCTTGAAGGTGGAGCCGGGGGCGAAGGTGCCGGAAATGGCCTTGTTCTGCAAAGGGGCCCGCGGATTGGTGGACAATTCCTTCCATTCGTCATGGGTCAGGCCGCGATTGAAGGCATTAGGATCATAAGATGGCGTCGAGGCCATGACGATGACGTCGCCGGTGTGAATATCCATCACCACCACCGCCGCCGATTCGTCGCCCAGACGTTGGGCGGCATATTCCTGCAACCGCATGTCCAAAGTCAGCGTCAGGTCGACGCCCGGCTCGCCTTCGCGTCTCTCCAGCTCGCGCATGACCCGGCCCACGGCATTGACTTCTTCCTGGCTGGTGCCGCCCTTGCCCCGGAGCGCCATGTCATAAATCTTTTCCACCCCGGCCTTGCCGATGCGGAAACCGGGCAGTTCTTCAAGCGGGTCGTTGTCGGTCTGGTCGTTTTCCGACACCGCCGAGACATAGCCGAGGATATGGGCGCCCAGATGTTCCAGCGGGTAGAACCGGCTTTGCCCCACGTCGATCATGACCCCGGGCAGATCGGGGGCGTTGACCTCGATGCGGGCCACTTCCTCCCACGACAGATTTTCACGCACGGTGATGGGAACGAAGGAGCGGCGGCGGCGCACTTCCTTGGTGACGCGACCGCGGTCATGGTCGGTCAGCGCGATGATCTGCGCCAGCGCATCCAAGGTGTAATCCAGCGACGGCGTCTTTTCCGACACCACCAACACCCGATAATTGTGCTGGTTGACGGCCATGGCGATGCCGCTGCGGTCCAGGATCAGCCCGCGCGGCGGTAGCAACAGGCGGATGGCGACGCGGTTTTCCTCGGACAGCATGGTGTAGCGGTCGGCTTCCACCACCTGCAAATAATACATGCGGGCAATCAGGGCGCTGATCAGGGCACCCTTGCCGCCGGCCAACATCAAGGCTCGGCGGCTGAACAGTTTGGTGCGGTCGTTGTCGTGGTACATGCGCCCTCTAGACCTCTTTCAGAAAGGCCATTTGGGTCCGGGCCAGGGTCCAGGTCAGCAGTGGGAACAGGCCCATGGTCAGCAAGTAGTCGAAGATCACCGGGCTGGCGTCAAGGGCTTGAGCGTAAAGAACGGTCACCAGCAGCCAGTTGGTGCCGGCGGCGGCGGCGGCCAGCAGACCGAAGGCCCACCACGCCACCATGAACGACTTGCCCAGGAAAAAGCGGCGCTGTCCGGCGGCGATGCCTTGAACCGCCAGCAGCACCAGGGCGTTCACCCCCAAGGGCGTACCGCCGATAATGTCGTAAAGCAGACCGATCATAAAGGCCGACCACGCCGGCAGCAGATCGGGGCGATAGATCGCCCAATAATACACCCCCATCAAGGGCAGCATGGGGATGACGCCGGACAGGCCGGGAATGCGGGTGGGGATGGCGGTCAGCAACAACAGGGTCAGGGTCACGCCGACGGGAATCAGATGGCGGACCCAGGTGTCCATGCGCACCCAGACCGAGGGTTTCAATTGCCCGCTCCGCTGTCGGTCCCGCGCCGCCGGCGCTCCGGCATGGCCGGCTTTTCAAAAGGCAGGATGCCGCCCAGGCCGAAATCGACCACGGCGACGTATTCCAGTTCATGGCGGCGGACGAAGGGCTCGACCCGGATGACGCCTTCAGCGGTCGAGGCGATGATTCCGATGGGCAGGCCGGGTGGGAAGGCGGCGCCCGAGGCGGCGGTGATGACCCGGTCGCCCACCGAAATGGACGGATTGCCGGCCACGTAATTGAGCTTGGGCCGTGCCTTGTTGTCGCCGGAAAGGATGGCGCGCGTGCGCGAGTTTTCCACCAGCACCGGGATCTTGGCGTTGATGTCGGTCAGCAGCAGCAGGCGTGACGAGCGGTCGCCCACCTCGGCGATATAGCCGATCAGAGATTCTCCCGACAGCACCGCCTGGCCCTTGCGCACGCCGTCGTGCTGACCGGCGTTGAGCAGCATGGAATGACCGAAGGCCGAGCCCAGATCGCCGATGACACGGGCGGTGATGAAGGCGGGGTCGGGGTCGGGCACCACGTTCAGGTGGTCGTGCAGCACGGTGTTTTCGGCGTCAAGCCGCCGCGCCACCGTCTGCCAGTGTTGCAGACGCAGGTTTTCCTGCTTCAGGCG
The DNA here is from genome assembly GCA_006218045.1 of Stygiobacter sp. Classification (GTDB taxonomy): domain Bacteria; phylum Pseudomonadota; class Alphaproteobacteria; order Rhodospirillales; family Magnetospirillaceae; genus Magnetospirillum. The sequence continues at coordinate 185,141 of VBWB01000006.1, read as the reverse complement.
GGCGTTTTCGGCCCGCAGATTGGCCAGCTCACGGATACTTTCGCTGATTTCGGCGATGGTGGCGGCAGGGCGCGATATGGCATCGAGCATGGGGGCGATGGCGTCGGATACGGCGGTGCGCGTGCGTTCGATCAGGACGATGTCCGCCTTGCCCAGGATCATCAGGGCGAAGGCGGCGACGACCAGGGAGACGAAGGCGAAGCGTTGGGCCAGCAGCCGCAACGTTGCCAGGCGTCCGACCGCACCGGACTGCTTCACATGATCCCCCTTTACGCCTGAAACGCGGTCGCCGGCCGTGCCGGCGACCGATTGCAGGTCAGACTACTACATGTTGATGGCCAAAAACTAGTACATGCTGGACAGCACGTTCTTCAGTTTGGGCATTTCTTCAAGGGCGCGGCCCGTTCCCAGGGCGACGCAGGACAGCGGATCGTCGGCGATGGACACCGGCAGGCCGGTGGCGTGACGCAACACATAGTCAAGGTTGGACAGCAGCGCACCGCCGCCGGTCAGCACGATGCCCTTGTCGACGATGTCGGCGCGGCCAGTTCGGGGGCGGTGTGTTCCAGGGCGACCTTGACCGCCTCGATGATGGCGCCCACCGGTTCGGCCAGGCTCTCGGCGATCTGGCGTTCGGAGACGATCAGTTCCTTGGGCACGCCGTTCATCAGGTCACGACCCTTGATCTCCATGGTGCGGCCTTCGCCGTCTTCCGGCGGGCAGGCCGAGCCGATTTCCTTTTTGATGCGTTCGGACGAACCTTCACCGATCAGCAGGTTATGGTTGCGGCGGATATAGGCGATGATGGCTTCGTCCATCTTGTCGCCGCCGACGCGGACCGAGCGGGAATAGACGATGCCGCCGAGGGACAGAACCGCCACCTCGGTGGTGCCGCCACCAATGTCGACGACCATGGACCCGGTGGGTTCGGTCACCGGCAGGCCGGCGCCGATGGCGGCGGCCATGGGTTCCTCGATCAGGAAGACCTTGCGGGCACCGGCGCTTTCCGCCGATTCCTGAATGGCGCGGCGTTCGACGGCGGTGGAGCCCGAAGGCACGCAGACGATAACCAGCGGGCTGGCGAAAGAGCGGCGATTATGCACCTTGCGGATGAAGTGCTTGATCATCTCCTCGGCCACCTCGAAATCGGCGATGACGCCGTCGCGAAGTGGGCGGATGGCCTGGATGTATCCCGGGGTGCGGCCCAGCATCATCTTGGCTTCGTCGCCGACGGCCAGGACCTTTTTCTTGCCTTTTTCCTCGGCGATGGCCACCACGGACGGTTCATTGAGAACAATGCCGCGGCCCTTCACGTAAACCAGGGTGTTGGCGGTGCCAAGGTCGATGGCCATATCGGCAGAAAACCAGCCCGTCAGGTTCGGAAACATAATCCCTCGCTTGAAAAGAACACGCTATGCCGTGGTTGAGTCAGGACTTATATCAGGGCGTGACGGCGGCGGGAGCGCTTTTTTGCCGTTTCGTCAAAAGTTTGTTCAAAGCCTTCACGTAAGCCCGGGCCGAAGCCACCATGGTATCGGTGTCCGCGCCCTGGCCGTTGACGGTTTTGCCGTCCTCTTCCAGTCGCACGGTCACCTCCGCCTGGGCGTCGGTCCCTTGCGTCACCGCGTGCACCTGATAGAGCAACAGTCGCGCTTCATGGGGGCACAAGGCCTTGATGGCGTTGAAGGTCGCATCGACCGGGCCGTCGCCGGTGGCCTTGACCGATTTCAGTTCGCCGTCGATTTCCAGTTCCAGTTCCGCCTTGGGCGGATTGTGACGGGTGCCGCACAACACCTCCAGCCCCTTGAAGCGGATGCGCTCATTGTCGCGGAACACCGCCTCGTCGACCAGGGCGATGATGTCTTCGTCGAACACTTCCTTCTTGCGGTCGGCCACGTCCTTGAAGCGGGCGAAGGCGTCCTCGATGGCGTTGTCGCCCAATTCATAGCCCAATTGCTTGAGCTTGTCCTTGAAGGCGGCGCGACCGGAATGCTTGCCCATGACCAGACTGGAGCGGTTGAGGCCCACCGATTCCGGCGTCATGATCTCGTAGGTCTGGGCACATTTCATCCTGATGGATGCCGGATTCGTGGGCGAAGGCGTTCTTGCCGACGATGGCCTTGTTGGGTTGGACGACGAAGCCGGAAATGGCCGAGACCAGCCGCGATACGCGGGTGATGTTCTCGGTCTTGATGCCGGTGGTATAGGGCATCAGGTCGTGGCGGGTTCTGAGCGCCATGACGATTTCTTCCATGGCGGCGTTGCCGGCACGTTCGCCCAGGCCGTTGATGGTGCATTCCACCTGCCGCGCCCCGGCCCCCAGCGTCGCCAGCGAATTGGCCACCGCCAGTCCCAGATCGTTGTGGCAATGCACCGACAAGATGGCCTTGTCGATATTGGGGACGCGGTTGACCAGCATCTTGATCAAGGCCGCGTATTCCTCCGGCACCGCATAGCCGACGGTATCGGGGATGTTGATGGTCCGTGCCCCGGCATCGATGGCGGCTTCGACGCAACGGCAGAGGAAATCGTGTTCGGTGCGCGAGCCGTCTTCCGCCGACCATTCGACGTCCTCCACCAAGCTGCGGGCGAAGGCCACCGATTCCTTGATCTTTTCCAGCACCCGCTCGGGTTCCATCTGCAACTTGAACTTCATGTGCAGCGGGCTGGTGGAAATGAAGGTGTGGATGCGGTGCAGGGGGGCGGGCCTGACCGCCTCGGCGCAACGTTCGATATCGCCACGGGCGGCACGGGCCAAGCCGCAGATGGTCGAGGTCTTGACCGCGCGGGCCACCGCCTGCACCGCCTCGAAATCGCCGTTGCTGGCGATGGGGAAGCCGGCCTCGATCACGTCGACGCCCATTTCTTCCAGCGCCAGCGCGATCTTCACCTTTTCCTCGAGATTCATCGAGGCGCCGGGAGATTGTTCGCCGTCGCGCAGCGTGGTGTCGAAAATGATGACGCGGTTGTTGTCCATGGACCTGCCCAGATCAAGAGTCCCGCCCCGCTGGCGCTGACCCGGGGAGGGCGTTCGGTCACGGGAAGGACGGTTTGGATTGCGATTGTGGCGAAATTGTGGCCGACCGTCGCAATGCGGCTATAGGAAGTCCAAGTTGAGCGTCGTTGTCAACAGACTATATGTCATGCCGGCAAGGTGAAGCTGAACACAGCCCCTTGATTGGGGCCGGGTGAATCGACCCAGATGCGCCCGCCATGGCTTTCGACGATCTTCTTGCAGATGGACAGGCCGATGCCGGAACCGCCGCCGTGTTCGTTGCGGGCATGCAGGCGCTGAAAGATGCGGAAGATGCGCTCATGGAATTCGCGGCTGATGCCGATGCCGTTGTCGGACACGGAAATGCACCAGGCGCCGGTCTGGCGTTGGGCGGCGATTTCGACGCGGGGCGGCAGACCTGGCTGGCGGTATTTGATGGCGTTGGCGATCAGGTTCTGGAACAAACGCACCATGTCATCGGCACTGGCGAACAAGGTGGGCAGCGGGCCGGCAACGATACTGGCGTTTTGTTCGGCCATGGCCAGTCCCAACAGGTTTTTGGCCTGATCCAGGCATTGATTGAGATCGACCATGCTGCGTGGCGCCGACAGGCGCCCGATGCGCGAATATTGCAATAGATCCTGGATCAGGCGATCCATGCGCTGGGCGCCATCGCGGGCGAAGGCGATGAATTCCTTGATTTCGTCACTCAGTTCCGTGCCCATGCGCCGTTCGATCAGCCCCATATAGCTGTTGATCATGCGCAAGGGCTCGCGCATGTCGTGGCTGGCCACATAGGCGAATTGCTCAAGCTCGGCGTTGGATTGCTGCAACTTTTCCTGAAACTGGCGTGATTCGGTGATGTCGATGCCCGAGGCGAGGCTACCCGCCGGCTGGCCGTCCTGATCACGCAAGGGCCGCGCCACTTCGTGAATCCAGGCATAGCTGCCATCGGTGCGGGCCAGACGGTATTCGTGCTCGCCGCCCTTGGCCAGACCGGCCCGGTCGTCGGGATGCACCGCTTCCAGCCAGCCCTGGCCCAGGGCATCGGTGGGCGGATGGCCGGTGAAGGCAGTCCAGGTGGCGTTGACGTACTGGCATTGACCGGAGGAATCCTGGCGGCGCACCAGGGTCGGCATTTCATCAAGCACCTGCATGTAGTAATCGCGCGCCTTCAGCATCTGTTCCTGGGCTTCCTGACGGCTTTTCTCGCGGTTGCCGCGCACCCTGACCAGGGTGACGGTGAAGGCAATGAGCAAGAGGGCGACCGCCACATTGCCGATCAGGCGCGGGATAACCGGGCGCAGGATATCGGCACGGGTGGCGCTGACACCGATGACCATGCCCCAGGGCTCGATGGTGCGCAGCGCGATCAGTCTGATCTTGCCGTCGATGCCGCCGATTCCTTCCTGAATGCTGGCTTGTTTGCCCGAAGCCAGATGGGCCATCCGCAACGGCACATTGGCCAGGGAATGGCCGATAGTGACGCCCTCCACTTGGGGGGCGCGGGCCAGCACGATGTGGTCACGGTTGCTGACGGAAATGGCGCCACTTTCCTCGGATGGCAGGGCCGCTTCGACGATGCCGGAAAACAGCTTGGGCGACAGGGCGGAAACGAAGATGGCCTGCAATTGTCCTTTTTCGTCGTGCTTGGCACGGGCGGCGAAGATGACCGTGCGGGCCAGCAGGCTGGTGACCGGTTCGGACACGAACAGGACATCGGATGACGGATTGGCGCGGAAAAAGTCCAGGTAGGACCGTGCCCCCACATTCTTCCCCACCAGCGAAGGGTTGGTGGAATGAATGATGGTGCCGTCGACGGCGGTGACGGTGACGGTCAGTGCCGCCGGTTCAAAGCGGGCGCGGGTGGTGAGAAAGCGGTTGTACCCCTCATCGCCGGGGCGGTAGGCGGGCTTGAATTCGGCGGCGGCGTCGGCCAGCAGGAAATCAATGGATCGGATGGTTTGTCCGACGCGGGCTTCGACCACCCGCGACAGGGCGTCCAACCGTTCGACCGCCTCGCCGCGTCGATCGACCAGCAGGGAGTAGGAATCCCAGGCGGTCATGCCGATAACGGTAAAGACGACCATCATCGCCCAGAACCAATCCGTGCTCCGCTTCGCCGCCATGGCGTCTACTCATCCCAAAGTCATGGACCCAAGGTAGAACCTTGGCTCAGAGCGCACAAGGGAGACAAAAGGCGGAAAGCTAGCCGTTCAACGTCGGCAGGATGAAGGTGAAGGTGCTGCCCTGGTTGGTGCCGGCGGAATCGACCCAGATGCGCCCGCCGTGGCTTTCGACGATTTTCTTGCAGATGGACAGGCCGATGCCGGAGCCGCCGCCATGGTCGTCACGACCGTGCAGGCGTTGGAAGATGCGGAAGATGCGGTCGAAATAGGTGCGGTCGATGCCGATGCCGTTGTCATGCACGGCAAAGCGCCACGACCCGGCCTCGCGGTTGCATTCGATGCGGATTTCCGGCGTGATCCCCGGCTGCGCGTATTTGATGGCGTTGGCGATCAGGTTCTGGAACAGGCGCACCATGTCGTCATCGCTGGCATTGAGGGTGGGCAGAGCGCCGATGCACAAGCGTGCGCGGCTTTCATCGATCATCACCCCCAGATTGGCCATGGCCATCGACAGGCAAGCGGCCAGATCCACAGGCCGTCGCGGCGCCGACAGGCGGCCGATGCGCGAATATTGCAGTAGGTCCAGGATCAGCCGGTCCATGCGGGTGGCGCCGTCCTTGGCGAAGGCCAGGAATTCCTGGATGTCGCTGTCGGCCTTGTTGCCCAGGCGGCGCTCGATCAGCCCCATATAGCTGCTGATCATGCGCAATGGCTCACGCAGATCGTGGCTGGCCACATAGGCGAATTGCTCCAGCTCGGCATTGGATTGGGTCAGCTTTTCCTGGGTTTCGCGGGCCTCGGTGACATCCAGGCAGGCGGCCAGATGACCGGCGAAGCTGCCGTCCTGGTGTTGGAAGGGGTGGGCCACCTCGTGCATCCAGCGATATTCACCGTCATGCCGACGCAGGCGGAATTCCTGTTCGCTGCTGTCGCGCCGGTGCCGGCGGGATTCGTTGGTATTTTGCCACGATGTCAGATCGTCGGGATGCACCAGCGGACGCAGATCGCCGACGCCGGCGCCGCAATAGGCCTGTAGCGTGCCGTTGCTGTAATCGACGTGGCCCAGGTCGTCGCTACGCCAGATATGCATCGGCAAATGGTCGAGAAGCCGCATGTAATAGTCGCGGGCCACCGCCAACTCGCGCTGGGTTTGCAGGCGTTGGCGTTCGCGTGTGCCGAGAAAGCGGCCCAAAATCAGTACCACGGCGCCGACGATGGTCAGGAAGATCAGGTCGGCCATCAGGGTCTTGAAAAGCGGATCGAACAGATGCTGGGCGGAAATGGTGACGACCACCACCAGATTGTACAACTTGGTGTCGCGGATAACTAAAAGGCGCTCGAACTGGTCGGGACCGCCGCCGCCTTGTTGCACCGACAGGGTTTTGCCGCTGTTGACATGGGCCTGGAACATCGGCGCTGCGGCCAGCGAGGCGCCGGGGGGGGCGCTGGCGATTTCCGGTCGCCGGGCCAGCATGATCCCGTCGCGGCGCAACACGGCGATGGCGCCGCTGTCTTCCGACGGCAGGGCCGATTGCAGCAATGAGCCCAGCAATTCCGGATTGATGGCGGTCAGCACCACCGCCCGCAAACGTCCGTCATCCCGGCGGATGGCGCGGACGGCGAAGATCGCCGGGCGGTTGGCGATGCTGATGGTCGGCTTGCTGATGAACATGCCGGTGTCATCGGGATGGGCGAGGAAATGGAGCAGATAATCACGATCACCCACATTGCGCCCGACCAGGGCCGGATTGGAGGCATGGGCGATCACCCCGTCGGCATTGACCACCGATATGGTCAAAGCGTCGGTGAAAATGAAGCTGCGGCCCTTGAGGAAACTGAGGAAACCAGGGTCGCCGGGCGGAAGGTTGGGCGGCAGCTCGTCGGCGGTTTCTTGCAGCAACATGTCCAGGGTCTGGAAAGTCAGCTCGGTCCGGGCCTCGACGACCTTGGCCAGGGCGGTCAGACGCTCCACCGTCTGGCGGCGGTGTTCGACATAGCCGCGCCCGATATCCCACAGCAGCACGGCCAGACACAGCAGCATGACCAAGCCCAGCCATGCCCGCGTCAGCGTCATCTGCCGGCGCAAAGCCGCGATCATCGATTGCCCCGTTGCCATCATCTTGTCCCAGGCCCGAGACTACCTGCTTTGGTTTGTCTTCGCCATCGCCAATAGACAAAGGCCATGGTCAAAGTGCCTGGGGTCAAAGTGCCTGGGGTCAAAGTGCCTGGTTCGTGCGGCTATGGCTGTGCCTTCAGCCCGCCTCGACCGGGGCGTCGTCGCGGTTGCCCCATTCCGACCACGACGCATCATAGACGGCCACGTCCTTGTGGCCCATCAGGTACAGGCCCAGGGCGACGACGCAGGCGGTGACACCCGAGCCGCAGGTGGTGGCGATGGGCTTGGACATATCCACCCCCGCCGCGTCGAACAACGCCTTCAACTCCGTCCCTGTCTTCATGGTCCGCTCGCGTTCGTCGATCAGGCTTTGCACCGGCACGTTGAGCGCGCCGGGCATGTGGCCGACCTGTTTCACCGGCCACGGCTCGGCGTCGGTGCCCTTGAAGCGGCCCGGGGCGCGGGCATCGACGATCTGTTCGCGGCCCGATTCGATACTGGCCTTCATGTGGTCGAAGTCGCGCACCAGCGAATGGTTGACGTGGGGGATGAAGTGGCGGTCGCGCGGGATCGGCGGCAGATCCTCGGTGGCGCGCTGTTCGCGCAGCCATTTGGGCAGGCCGCCATCCAGCACGCAGACATCGCGGTGGCCGAAGACGCGGAACATCCACCACACGCGGGCGGCGGCGCTGCCGAAGCCGGTACCGTCATAGATGACGATCTTGTTGCCGTTGCCCAGGCCCATCTTGCGGACCTTGCTGGCGAACTTTTCCGGTGCCGGCAGCATATGCGGCAGCGGGTTGGCGGTATCCGCCACGTCGTCGATGTCGAAGAACACGGCACCGGGGATGTGCTCGCCGTCGTATTCCTCGCGCCCGTTGCGGTTGGCGCTGGGCGGATACCAACTGGCATCGACGATACGTACATCCGGGGCCTTCAAGTGATCGGCAAGCCACTGGGTGCTGACGATGGCATCCGGATTAACGTAGGTCATGGCGGCGCTTCCCTTATGGTTATGCCAGCCATTCCGGTACGGGCAGGTTCTTTTCCCGCAGGAAGGCCGGGTTGAACAATTTACTTTGATAGCGCGTACCATAATCGCACAGCACTGTCACCACCGTATGACCGGGACCAAGGTCGCGGGCGACCTTGATGGCGGCCATGATGTTGATTCCGCTCGATCCGCCGACCACCAGGCCTTCTTCGCGGATCAGATCGAAGATCACCGGCAAGGCCTCTTCGTCGGTGACCTGGACCTGATCATCGATGGGCGCCCCCACCAGATTTTGGGTGATGCGGCCCTGGCCGATGCCTTCGGTGATGGAACTGCCCTCGGCCTTCAACGCGCCATGGGCATAGTAATGGTAAAGCGCCGAGCCCATGGGGTCGGCCAGGACGATGCGGATATCCTTGTTGCGCTCCTTCAGCGCCAGTCCGATGCCGGCCAGGGTGCCGCCGGTGCCCACCGCGCAGGTGAAGGCATCGACGCGGCCGTCGGTCTGCTCCCAGATTTCCGGCCCCGTCGTGCGATAATGGCCCATGCGGTTGGCAATGTTGTCGAACTGGTTGGCCCACAACACCCCCGCCGGCTCATGCGCCGCCAACTCCTGGGCCAGGGTTTCCGAATAGCGCACGTAATTGCCGGGATTGGCATAGGGCAGGGCCGGGACCAGCCGCAGATCGGCGCCAACCAGCCGCAGCATGTCCTTTTTTTCCTGGCTTTGGGTCTCGGGCATGACGATGACGGTACGATAACCCCGCGCATTGGCGACCAGGGCCAGACCGATGCCGGTATTGCCCGCCGTGCCTTCGACGATCACCCCGCCCGGCTTCAGCAGGCCTTTTTCCTCGGCGTCGGTGATAATGGCCAGCGCGGCGCGATCCTTGACCGATCCGCCGGGATTGAGGAATTCCGCCTTGCCCAGGATGGTGCAGCCGGTGATTTCCGAGGCCCGCTTCAGTTTGATCAGAGGGGTGTTGCCGATGGTGTCGTTGAAGTCGGCGCGAATCTTGGCCATTTGCTTGCATCCTGGAATAAATAACACTTACGAAAAGCATATATGACGAATGCGCCGACAATCAATGCATCTTTGGTGTGAAATATGAGCAAAAGACAACCCGCCCCATGGGCGGGTTGTGAAAAGACGGTCAGTCGCGCCAGCGGGCGCGGATATGGTCGCGTTCCAGCATCAGCCATTGGACCGCCAGCACCGCCATGGAATTGCAGATGCGTCCATCCTTGGTCATGGCATAGGCGTCATCGGTGGCCAGGGTGAAGACGCGGATATCCTCGCCCTCGTGCTCCAGTCCATGCAGACCGTCGATCACCGATGAATCGACGCGGGCGCAGAACAGGGCGCAGCTTTCCGACGAACCGCCGGCGGTGACCAGATATTTCCCCACCTCGATCATGGCGGTGGGCACGGCGCCGGCCTCCTCGGCGCTTTCGCGCCGGGCAACGCCTTCCGGGGTTTCGCCCTCATCGATGATGCCGGCGACGCATTCCACCAGCCACGGATACCAGCCGGCGGCCAGGGCGCCGGGGCGGAACTGCTCGATCATCGCCACCCGGTCGCGGTCGGGATCGTACAGCAGCACCACCGAGGCATGGCCGCGCTCAAAGATTTCGCGGACGATTTCCTGGGTCCAACCGCCATCGAAGCGGCGATGGCGCAGCCGATAGCGATCGATCTGGAAATAGCCCTTGAACATTGTGTCCTTGGCGATGACCTCTACGTCGTCGTCGCTGAAGCGCTTCATCTCAATAGGCCCACAAGGTGCCGGTGGCGCCGATGGCGGTGGTGAACAGGCCCAGGATCAGATTGACGGTGACGATGTGGCGGATGCGGTTCAGCGATCCGGCGGCCTTGGCGTGATCCTCGGTGTCGACACGGCGCTTGAACGCCTGGAACGGGCCGAAATACAGATAGATGAAATTAGCGATCATGATCAGACCGGTGATCTGCATGATGTCGATATGGATGGCTCCGCCGGTGAAGCCGCCGCGATAGCCCAGGAACAACACGCCATAGCCGGTCACCAGCAGGGCGATGATGGACACCCAGACCACGGCGAAAAAGCGCGGCAGCACCCGGCGCCACAAAGCTAGGCGCAAGGGCAGGGTCATATCGGCCATGGCTGGGCGCAGGATCAGATGGGCGAAGATCATGCCGCCGACCCAGGCCAGGGTGGCCAGGGCATGGATGGCCAGGGCAAGCGTGTAAGACAGCATGGGCTTTTCCTTCAAATCCCTAGTTTCGCGCCGATTTCAGCGGCCAGTGCAGTGATTTCCCTGGTGGCGGTGTGACGCGGATTGCTTTCCGCCACGCCCTTGCCTTCCATCATCGAGGCGGCGAAGGCGACCCGGTTGCCCAGCACGGATTCGGCCACCGGCATGTCGGCTTGCAGGATCTTGCCCTTGACCGCGTCCACCAGCTTGCCCTTGGACGGGGTGCGGTTGAAGACGACGATGGCGACGCTTTTTTCCTTTTTCGCCAGATCCAAGGTGGGCTGGGTCGCCCATAAATCCAACGGTGTCGGCTGCATGGGCACCAGGATCAGATCGGCGGCGCGCACGGCGATGCGGACGTCGGTTTCAGCGTGCGGCGGGCTGTCGACCAGGATGACGTCCAAATCCCGCTTCATGCGGTCCAGTTCGGTGGACAGGCGCCAGCCCGAGGCCTGCAAAAAGGTGATGCCGGCACCACCAGGATCGACCAGCATCTTGCGCACCTCGAACCACATGGCCAGCGAGCCTTGCGGATCGATGTCGACCACCCCCACGCGCTTGCCGGCCTGGGCGAAAGTCACCGCCAGTTGGGCGGTGATGGTGCTTTTGCCGGCGCCGCCTTTTTGCTGGGCGACGGTAATGGTCTTGGCCGACATGGGCTTATTATCCCCTGGAATTGCTTTGGCCTCAGGCTATCGGGTTTAGGCCATTTTGCAAGGACGAGAACGTTTCAGCGCGGTTGCACCGGGCTACCGTCGCAGCGGATGCCCTTGGTGAACACATCTTCCTCGCCCGCCTTGCAACTGTCGTCAAAGGCGAAGCCGGGGACTTCCTTTTGCAGCCTGGGCGGCAGGGTCCAGGGCTGGCTGCCGCGGAACACGGCGCAGCCGCCATGACGCTGCAAAATCTCGCTGAGCGCGACCTTCTGGTTCCACCACATCAGCCCGTTCTTCCACCAGGAATGATCGTTGGTGAACCAGGTGTATTCATCCTTGGGCATCCAGGTCGCCAGACGCGGAGAATAGCGGCCCTGGGAATTCATGTCGCCGCGTTGCAGGGCATAGGACAGGGCCGAGGACGAGTCGAAATAGATTTTGGCGCAACCGTCATAGCGCTTCATGTCAAAACCCTGGGCCTCACGCGTCCATTGCCGCAATTCCATGGTCTGCGACCACGACGCTGGGATGCTCAGGATGACCAGCACCGCCGCCACCGCTTGCCATGCCCGGCGGTGCCGCAGCGGATCGGTGGCCTGGGCGGTGATATGCCACAATACCGCCAGGGTCGGGCCGGTCAGCATCAGCGCCGGGATCAGGTAATGGGCGGCCGATTGCTTGGCGACGACGATCACCGTCAGCACCTGGGCCAAAATCATGCCCACCGCCAGCCGGGCCAGCGGATTGGCGGCCATCACCCCACGGCGGCGCATGCGCGCATAGGCGGCCAGGACCACCAGCATGGCGATGATGGTAATGGTGAAGATGATCTTGGAGCCGAAAATCTTGATGATCGTGCGTGGGAACTTGCCCGGGTCGATGACGCTGGCCGTGCCGGTGCCATAGGCGCCGGAATGGGTCAGTACCCGCGTCCACCAGTCGAGGAAGATTTCATAGGACGGCAAGGCCGGGGCGACGAAGACGAAAAAGGCGGCGATGGTGGCCATGGGATAGATCAGAAACAGCCGGCGCCGGTCCAGCAGCAGCAACGGCACCACGCCAAGCACGGCGAATTGCAGTTTGATGGCGATGCCGAAGCCCATGGCCATTCCCAGCCAGATGGCATGGCGGTCGCCCTGCTTTTCCGCCCGCGCCACCGCCAGCGCCGCCGCCACCAGGAAACAGGCGGCGACGATCAGGAACGGCTCGGGCTTGGGATGCAGGGAAAACTTGGGGATGATCATGGACAGAAACGGCGTGGCTTGCGCCAGCAGGGCCGGCCACAGCGAGCCGGTGGCGCGATGGAAGGCGCGGCCCAGCACGAACAAGGCGGCGGCGACGAAGGGATAGATGACCACGGTCGCCACCAGCAGATGGCGTTCCGGCTGGTGCAGCACGGTGTCGATGATCCGCTCGGTCGGGGTGAAGGGATGCATCAGCCGCAGCACGGCGCCGATCAACACCTGAACCGGCGTGCCCGGATGGCCCAGATCGGTCGGCGCCCGGCCTTCCAGCACCAACAGGCCGTTGAACAGATAATAATAGTCGGGGTCCAGATTGAACACCTGCCACAACGGCAGGCTGACCGCCAGCATGGCGCCCAGCAGGGCGGTGAACAGCACGGGCAGCAGCCACAGGCAAAGGGTGATCTGGCGCGGCGACATGAATTTTCCTGGATCATCCATTGAACAGCTTGGGTTTACCTTACCTGATATCGGCGGGCAAGCCATGGTCGGCCTTGCCAGGCCCACGGGGTACGGGCATCATCCCGGCGTTTTGGCCAAGGCGGAATCCATGGAAACCATCCTGCACGCGTTGTTGTTGGGAATCGTCGAGGGATTGACCGAGTTCCTGCCGGTGTCGTCCACCGGGCATCTGATCTTGCTGGGCGATCTGCTGGGGTTTCAGGGACCGCCGGGCAAAACCTTCGAGATCGTCATCCAACTGGGCGCCATCCTGGCGGTGTGCGTGGTCTATTGGCGGCGGCTGTCGGGGGCGGCCATCGGCATGTTCACCAATGACCGCGACATGTTTTTCGTCCGCAATATCCTGATCGGTTTTCTGCCGGCCATGCTGGTGGGCGTGGTCGCCTATAAGCATATCCGCGCGTTGCTGGACTCGCCCACCATCGTCGCTGTCGCCCTGGTCGTGGGCGGTGTGGTGATCCTGGTGCTGGAACGCATCAACAAGCACCCGCGCTTTCATGCGGTCGAGGATTTGCCGGTGTCGCTGTCGGTGAAGATCGGCCTGTTCCAATGTCTGGCCATGGTGCCGGGGGTGTCGCGCTCGGGGGCCACCATCATGGGGGCGCTGCTGGTCGGCGTCGATCGCAAGGCGGCGGCCGAGTTTTCCTTTTTTCTGGCCATCCCCACCATGCTGGGGGCCACCGCCTATTCGCTTTACAAGAACTGGGCCGAGTTGTCCTTCGACAATATGGGGCTGATCGCCCTGGGCTTCGTCGCCGCCTTCATCGCCGCCCTGGTGGTGGTGCGCACGGCCATCGGCCTGATCCTGCGCTACGGCTTCACCCCGTTTGCCTGGTACCGCATTGTATTCGGCGGTGCCATGCTGGTGTTTTTGCTGGGCCGTTAGACCAGTTCCACCACCTTGCCGGCGACCAGGATTTCGGCGCGCAAGGCGGCGCCGTTGCCGGCCAGATGCACCCGCTCGGCCAGACCCAGCCGGGCCAATTCGTCCTGCAGGCGGCCGTTCTCGGCATAAGACAGGGTCAGCCGCTTCAGCCGCAGACCATGATCGGGTAGCCGGTTGCACGGATGGCCGCCATCTTGCCATTGGATCAAAGCCGGTACCGTGCCGGCCAAACGGGGCCGACCGTCGGCGGGACCAGCGAAGCGCCAGCGGAAATCGCCGCGCTGCATGTCCAGCACCGGTTCATCCGGGGCCGGTAAACCATGGATGGATTGGGTGCGGGCGACCCAGTTGACCAGACGGGGAATGCCGGTAAAACGATCCAGGCCGAACCAGCGCGGGCTTTCGGGCGCTGCTGCCTCGGGGTCGATGCTGATCACTTCCAGAAAGCAATCCGGTCCCAGCGACAGCAAGGCATTGTGGGTACCCATGCGGGCGTGCTTGCCGCCCGGGGTTGGGGTAACGCCCAGGCGTTGGGCGATGTGGCCGATTCCTTCACCCAAAGTGCGGGCGGCGACGACCAGATGATCCAATTGGCATGTCATCGGCACAGCATAAAAGAAAAAGGCCGCCGGGGGGAACCCGGCGGCCAAGTTTTTTCGCAGGTTGTCGCAGCCCTTAGTGGGCGGCGGCACCTTCGGCGCCCAGACCGGTTTCGGACCGGATCGCCATGGCTTCGTACTGAGCCCGCTCGGCATTGCCCTGTGCACTGTTGTCCATGATGGAGAACAACCAGCAGCAGAGGAAAGCGGCCGGCATGGTGAACAGGGTCGGGTACACGAACGGGAAGATGGGATCGGCGAAGCCGAAGCTCGACACCCAGACGACCTTGGACAGGATCACGCAGCCGACCGACCCGAACAGGCCGACGTAACCGCCGATGACCGCACCCTTGGTGGTCAGCGACTTCGAGAACATGGCCATGACCAGCACCGGGAAGGTGGCGGACGCGGCGATGGAGAAGGTCAAGGCGACGATGAACGCCACGTTCTGCTTCTCGAAGATGATGCCCAGGATCACGGCGATGACGCCCAGACCCAAGGAAGCGAACTTCGAGACACGCACTTCACCAGCCTCGGTGGTGCGCCCGCGGGCGAACACGTTGGCATAGAGGTCATGCGAGATGGCCGAGGCGCCGGCCAGGGTCAGACCCGACACCACCGCCAGGATGGTGGCGAAGGCGACCGCCGAGATGAAGCCCAGGAACAGATTGCCGCCGATGGCGTGAGCCAGCCAGATGGCGGGCATGTTGCCGCCGCCTTTCAGGTTCAGGCCGCCCTTGGCGATGTCCAGGTACTGCGGATCGGTGGCCACCAGGGTGATGGCGCCGAAACCGATGATGAAGGTCAGGATGTAGAAGTAACCGATGAAGCCGGTGGCTTGCGGGCTTCCTTGGCATTCGGCACGGTGAAGAAGCGCATCAGGATGTGCGGCAGACCGGCGGTGCCGAACATCAGGGTCAGGCCCAGCGAGATGGCGTCGACCGGATTGGTCACCAGCGAGCCGGGGGCCATGATGGCGGCCTTCTTCGGGTGGACTTCGATGGCCTTGGCGAACAGAGCCTCGAACGAGAAGCCGAAATGCGACAGCACGCCCAAAGCGATGAAGGTGGCGCCGCCCAACAGCAGGCAGGCCTTGATGATCTGCACCCAGGTGGTGGCGGTCATGCCGCCGAAGGTCACGTAGACCATCATCAGCGCGCCGACGACGATGACGGCGAAGATGTAGTCGAGACCGAACAGCAGCTTGATCAACTGGCCGGCACCGACCATCTGGCCGATCAGGTAGAAGATGACGACGATCAGCGCGCCGGACGCGGCGAAGATGCGGACCGGGCCCTGAGCCAGACGATAGCTGGCAACGTCGGCGAAGGTGAACTTGCCCAGGTTGCGCAGACGTTCGGCGATCAGGAACAGGATGATCGGCCAACCGACCAGCCAGCCGACCGAGAAGATCAGGCCGTCGAAGCCCGAGCCGTAGACCAGGGCGGAAATACCCAGGAACGACGCGGCCGACATGTAGTCACCGGCGATGGCCAGACCGTTCTGGAGACCGGTGATGCCGCCACCGGCCGCATAGAAGTCGGCGGCGGTCTTGTTCTTGCGGGCGGCCCAATAGGTGATGCCCAGGGTGCCGCCAACGAAGATGGCGAACATGACGATCGCGTGCCAGTTGGTGGCTTGCTTTTCCACGTTGCCCAGATCGGCGCCGGCGGCGTAAGCAGCGGTGGCGGCCAAGGTCCCGCCGATGGCGAGAGCGGCCGCGAGTGCGAACTTGGTGATGCTCATCAGCGGGCTTCCTCGAGAATCTGGCGGTTCAGTTCATCGAACTCGGTATTGGCGCGACGAACATAGATACCGGTCAGCACGATGGCCGACAGGATCACGGCCACGCCGATGGGGAAGCCGACGGTGGTGACGCCGCCCGACAGCGACTGACCCAGGAAGGTCTTGCCGTAGGCGATCAGCAGGATGAAGCCGAAATAAATGGTCAGCATGATGGCCGACAGCAGCCAGGCAAACGCACGGCGCTTGCTGACCAGTTCTTGGAACTTGGGATTGTTGCGAATGTGCTCATGCGCCACGGCATGAATGTTCGCATTGGGTGATTCTGCCACTTTGACCCTCCGCTATTTTACCGCCCCATCGGGGTCGGTCTTGTTGTTTTCTGGACCGTTGTCCGGTCGGCTTTTTGTTCCCCTGCGCGTGGCCATGGGCACCCATGCGAACACGGAATGCCCCCGACCCTTGCAGGGAGGTTCCGACGTCATTAACATCCGCCTACATTGCCGTCAACCGTGCTTGCGGGTCAGGGTTGAATTATTTGCATAACGGCCTTCGTCGGCAAAAGCTGCGCCAGTTTAGAATTTTCCTTCCTTTCCAGACCGCAAGTGCATCTTGGTTTAAGTTTCCAAGACACCATCAAGGTTGCTGCTGTCGACTTGGTGTTGTTGATGGCAATGGCTTTATATTTTATTATTATTCGATACAGGGTTTTCTCTAGCGACACTTTCGGGTAGGCTTCCCCGCGTTGATGTGACCTTGGGGCGCCTCATCGGTTATAGTCTTCCAGGCCATTCGGAATTTGGATGAATTTGCAATGAATGACATCGCTGCCCTGGCGCGTATCGACAGCTTCCCCTATCGCCATCGCCTGCATGAGGTCATGAGCACCCCGGTCTTGACCGGGACGGAAGACCTGTCCCTGACCGACGCCATCCATCGCATGTACGAGGCGCGGGCCTCGTCCATCGTCGGCGTCGACGGCCAGGGGCGCGCCATCGGCATTCTGACCGAACGCGACCTGCTGCGACTGTTGTCGACCCGGGGCGCCGCCGGCCTGGAAACCACCTTGGGCCAGATCATGACCCGACCGGTGGCGGCGGTGCCCAGCGACGCTTTCGTTTACGTGGCGTTGGGCAAGATGACCCGGCTGGGTCTGCGCCATCTGGTGGTCGTCGACCGTGACCGCCGGCCCTTGGGCATGGTCACCGGGCGGGCGCTTTTGAAGGTGCGGGCCAACGACGCCTTGGTCATCGGTGATTCGGTGCATGAAGCCAATGGCCCCGAGGACATGGCGGCCGCCATGGCGGCACTGCCCAAGCTGGCCCGCTCGCTGCTGGCCGAGGGGGTGACGGCGCGCGGCATTTCCTCGGTCATCGCCCTGGTCATCCGCGACCTGACGGCACGGGCCACCGAACTGGCGGAAAAATCCATGGCCGAGGATGGCTGGGGCGCCGCCCCGGCGGCTTATGCCATGCTGGTGTTGGGCTCGGGCGGGCGCGGCGAAAGCCTGCTGGTGTTCGACCAGGATAACGCCATCGTCCATCGCGGCACCCCTGCCGACGACGTGTGGTTCGCTGAATTGGGCAGCCGCGTCAACGAGATGCTCAATCAGGCCGGCATTCCGTTCTGCGACGGCGGCGTCATGGCGCGCGAGCCGAAATGGCGCAAGAACCTGGAGGAATGGAAGGACGAAATCCATTCCTGGGTGTTCTCGCTGGAAAACCAGACGGTGATGTATTGCGACATCTTCTTCGATTTCCAGCCGGTGTGGGGCGATGCCGACCTGGCCGAGGAACTGCGCGGCTGGGCCATCGAGAAGGCGTCGCAATCGGGCTTCTTCATGCAGTATCTGGCCCAGCACGTGGCCAAGATGGATGTGTCCCTGACCTTGTGGGGGGGCTTCGTCACCAAGAACGGGCGGCTCAACGCCAAGAAGTTCGGCCTGCTGCCCCTGGTGTCGGCGGCGCGGTTCCGCGCCATCCGCGCCCATGTCCAGGCCACCGGCACCGACGAACGTTATACCGCCATCAAGGATCTGGAACTGTTGCACGAGGATGACTGGCGCGATTTCCTGGAAATCCGCGAGATCGTCTTCCGCGTCATGCTGGATCAGCAATTGGCCGATCTGGCCGTCGGCATCCCGCCCTCGGCCGGCATCGACCCCAAGCGCCTGCCCACCCAATTGCGCGAGCGGCTGCGCTGGGCCTTCAAGCGCCTGCGCACGCTGAAATACATCTGCGGCGTGGCGGGTTAGGCCATGCGCGGGCGGATTCTGATCGTCGCCGGTTCCGATTCCGGCGGCGGTGCCGGCATCCAGGCCGACATCAAGGCGGTCAGCGCCCTGGGCGGCTTCGCCGCCACCGCCATCACCGCGTTGACGGCGCAGAACACCCAAGGCGTGTTCGCCATCCACCCGGTGCCGCCGGCTTTCGTCCGCCAGCAGATGGAGCTGGTACTCGACGATATCGGCGCCGATTGCATCAAGACCGGCATGCTGGCCAGCGTCCCCATCATCGAGGCGGTGGCCGCCGGCCTGGACAGTCACGGCGGGGATATCCCGCTGGTGGTCGATCCGGTGATGGTGGCCAAGGGCGGCGCGGCCCTGTTGGCCGATGACGCCGCCCGTGCCCTGATCGCGCTTTTGGTCCGCCGTGCCGCCATCATCACTCCCAACATCCCCGAGGCCGAGGTGCTGCTGGGCCGTCCCATCGGCGGCATCGCCGACATGGACCGGGCCGCCCTTGATCTGCTGGCCCTGGGCTGCGGCGCCGTGCTGTTGAAGGGCGGCCATCTCGAGGGCGACGATCTGGTCGATGTCCTGGCCCGGCCCAGCGGCCTGACCCGCTTCGCCGGCCGCCGCATCGCCACCGCCTCGACCCATGGCACCGGCTGCACCATGGCGTCGGGCATCGCCTGCGGCATCGCCCAGGGACTGGACCTGGAGCAAGCGGTGGCCCGCGCCCGCGTCTTCGTCCGCCGGGCCATCGAAACCGCGCCCGGCCTGGGCCACGGTCACGGGCCGCTGAACCATCTGCATGCCATCGGCGCCTATGAATGGTAGGCCCGGTGCTGACCGGCCACGTCATCAATCTACGGCGGCGTACCGACCGCAAGGCCCGCTTTCTCGGCTGGAATGGCGGCCATGGCGTCGAGTGGGTCTGGCATGACGCGGTCGAGCCCGATCAGGTCGATCGCGCCGACCGGGCGCTGGTCAGCCCCGACATCGACGCCAGTGATGCCGAGATCGCCGCCGCCCTGTCCCATCGCCGCCAATGGCTGGCCTGCGTCGACAGCGGCCGGCCCCGCCTGATCTTCGAGGATGATGCCTGCCTGCGCCAAGGCGCCGAGACCACGCTGGCCGCTGCCTTGGCGCAAACCGACATGGTCTTCTTGGGCTGCAACGCCGATGCGGCGGTGGTACTGGAACTGCCCGACCGTCTGTTCGCCCATGTCACCTATGGCAATACCGCCCACGGCCAGCCCGGCTATTTCGATCATTTCGCCCATCAGGCCCCGCCGGTTCCGCCGCCGCACCTGCACCGGACCTATCTGATCTGGGGCTTGCTGGCCTATGCGCTGGCCCCGGCGGCGGCGGCGAAATTGCTGGCCGAGTGCTTTCCGCTGCGCCGCCAGACCGTCGCTTTGTTCCAGCACGGACGGAGCATGCAAAGCTGTGCGGTGGACGGCATGGTCAACGCGGCGCTGCAACGCGGCAGCGTACGGGCCTTGGCCTGTTTTCCGCCGGTGGTGGCGGGGCCGAACGCTGATTCGGACCTGAATCCGCACAAGAATGAGGGGGGATGAGGCGATGAAAGCCAGATTCTGGCAGGTGGATGCCTTTGCCGAGCGGCGTTTCGCCGGCAATCCGGCGGCGGTGATGGTGCTGCCGCACTGGCCCGAAGACGGTTTGATGCAGCAGGTAGCGGCGGAGAACAATCTGTCGGAAACCGCCTTCCTGGTGCGCGAAGACGGCGGCTGGCGCATCCGCTGGTTCACCCCCAAGGTCGAGGTCGAGCTGTGCGGTCATGCCACCCTGGCCGCTGGCTGGGTGGTGCTCAACCATGTGGAGCCGGCCCAGCGGCTGGTGTTCGCCTCGAAAAGCGGTGATCTGCCGGTGGCCCGCGACGGTGACGCCCTGGTGCTGGATTTTCCCGCCAAACCGCCGCGTTCGGCGGTGTTCCCCGATGGCATCGACCGCATCCTGGCCAAGCCGGTGCGCGAGGTTCTCACCACCGCCGACCATCTGCTGTGCGTGCTCGACAGCGCCGATGCGGTGCGCACGCTGGTGCCCGACATGGCGGGCATCGCCGGCCTGTCCAAATGGGCGGTGATGGTCACCGCCCAAGCTGATGCGGGCGGCGATTGCGATTTCGTCTCGCGCTTCTTCGCCCCGCGCAAGGGGGTGATCGAAGACCCGGTGACCGGTTCGGCCCATTGCGTGCTGACCCCGTTCTGGGCCAAGCGTCTGGGCAGGAACGCGCTGGTTGCCCGTCAGTTGTCCGCACGTGGCGGCCTCTTGCGGGTGGAAATGCGCGGCGACCGGGTGGCCATCGCCGGCGCGGTCATCGCCTATGTCAGCGGCGAGGCCGAGATTTAGCCTTGGCCTTGACCTTGGGGAACCAGTCCACCTCGGACTCGGGCGGAAACGGCGAACGGCCCGCCCACCAGTCCCGCGCCGCCTCGGGGTGGTCGATGATCGCTTGCAGGGCCGGCATCAGCTCCAGCCCCGGGCAGTCGTGACCGGCCTTGATCAGGGGCAGGGCCAAGCCCTTCAGCGCCCCTTCATAGATCATCTTGGGTTCGCTCTGAAAGGCCGGGTTGGCCTGGGCGCCCATCACCGGCAGCCCGGCATATTTGGCCATGCAATGGCGCACGTCCACATGCCACAAGGACCGGCATTTCAGCGGGCGGATGTCATAGATGGAACAGGCGCCGTCTTGCAGGAAGGCGCAGGGCAGGGCAGGGCGCCAGCCGGCCAGCATGGCTCGTTGCTGCGGGCGCTCGACCAGGGCGCGGGCGATGGTCACGACCTCGATGGCGGCGGCGCCGACCTTTTGATGGCAACACCAGCCGCAGCCGCGCCGGCAGGCGGCGGGCGCCGTGCCCAGGGCAAAGGCCGGGGTGGCGCGGATGGCGTCGAAAATGCGGTCGGCCCGCTGCCAGGTTTTGACGGCGGCGTCCATCATCGCCTCAACCCCCAGGGGCAAGGCCTGGACCACGGCGCTGTGGGCGGCGTCGAAAGCGGCCTGTTCCAACGGCGGCGGCGGCATGGGCTGGGATTGGCGGCGCAAAGCCGCCATGGGGTCGAAAGTGTTTCGGCTCATGCGGCAAGTGTAGCAGGATAGGATAAAGTCATCATAATACGAGATGTGTGTGTTGTTTTTGTTTAACATACATACAAGTTGATGTGAATAACTGGCGGTGGTATTGCTGCTATCGGTGAGCTGATGAAACGGAGGGGCCGGTGCTGGGTGAATTGGCGGTGACCCCGCAGATGCTGATAACCCTGGGCCTGCTGGTGCTGGCCCTGGGCCTGTACATCTGGGAACGCGTCCCGGTCGAGGTGGTGTCCATCGGCCTGCTGTCGGTGATGATGGTGGCGTTCCACTTGGTGCCGGTGCCGGGTACCGATGGCCGCAACCTGCTGTCGCCCGAGGTGCTGCTGTCCGGCTTCGGCAATCCCGCCTTGTTGACGGTGATGGCGCTGCTGGTGGTGGCCGAGGGGCTCAACCGCACCGGCGCCCTCGACCGTCTGGCTGACGGCGTCGGCCATCTGCGCCTGTCGCCGCGGGTGCTGACGGCTCTGGCCCTGGCGGTGGTGACGGTGACCAGCGCCTTCATCAACGATACGCCGGTGGTGGTGATGTTCCTGCCGGTGTTCCAGGCCTTGGCCCTGCGCGCCGGCCAGTCGTCGTCGCAATTGATGATGCCCCTGTCCTTTGCCGCCATCTTGGGCGGCATGACCACCCTGATCGGTTCATCCACCAATCTTCTGGTGTCGTCGGCGCTGATTTCGCAAGGCGTGCCGGGGCTGGATTTCTTTCAGCAGACCCCCATGGGCGTGTGGGTGGCCTGCATCGGTTTCGTCTACGTGATCTTCGTCATGCCGCATCTGCTGCCCAAGGGGCCGGGCGGCAGTTTGGCGGGCAGCGGCACCGGCAAGCAATTCGTGTCGCAATGCGTGGTCGCCGGAGGGTCGGCCCTGGATGGCGCCCAAGCCCTGGCCGGCACCTTCCGCCAATTGCCCGACATCACCGTGCATCTGATCGTGCGTAAGGGCGAATCGGTGTTTCCACCCTATGACGACGTGGTGCTGGCCGCCGGCGACGTGTTGATGGTGGCCGGCTCGCGCAAGGCGCTGACCGAGACGGCGGCCCGTTTTCCCGGCCTGTTGTCGGTGCCGGAAGTCCATGATGATGGCGACGAGGACCAGCCCAGTCCGCATCCGCCGGTCTCCATGGTCGAGCAGGTCCTGGTCGAGGCCATGGTGCCGCCCACCTCGCGCTTCACCGGTTTTTCGGTCGAGCAATTGGGGCTCAATCGCTACCACAATCTGGTGGTGCTGGGGCTCGAGCGCCGCGCGCGGATGATGCGCGGCCCCACCGCCGGCCTGCGCCTGCAAGCCGGCGACGTCTTGTTGCTGATGGGCCGCGACAAGGATGTGGAAACCCTGCGCCAGGATCGCGATCTGGTGGTGATTTCCGGCAGCGACGGGCTGTTGCCGCGAGTCCATCACGCCAAGACCGCCGGTCTTCTGTTTCTGGCCATGCTGGGCCTGTCGGCCACCGGCCTGCTGCCCATCGCCGTCGCCGCCATCGCCGTGGCGGTGATCCTGGTCGCCCTGGGGGCCTTGACCTCGCGTCAGGCCATCGGCGCCATCGACACCAAGGTGGTGCTGTTGGTCGGCAACGCTTTGGCTTTGGGCGAGGCCATGGACGCCACCGGCGCCGCTGCCTTTCTCGCCCGTCTGTTGCTGTCGGTCATGGGGGATGCGGGGCCATGGACGGCCATGGTGGCGTTCTTCGGTCTGGTGGCGCTGGTCACCAATGTGCTGTCCAACAACGCCACCGCCGTCCTGTTCACCCCCATCGCCATCGGGCTGGCGCGGCAATTGGGGGTCGAGCCGCATCTGTTCGCCATCGCCGTCATCATCGCTTCCAACTGTTCCTTCGCCACCCCCATCGGCTATCAGACCAATCTGCTGGTCATGGGGCCGGGGCATTACCGCTTCGTCGATTACGTCAAGGCCGGCCTGCCGCTGACGCTTTTGCTGTGGGCGGCCTTCGCCATCGGCGCCAAGGTGGTGTGGGGATTGTAGGGCGTGCAGAGCGCCATGGGATTTATGAGTTTACGCCCTAAAGTCTTGCCTGCGTGGGGCGCCCTGCTAAACTCCGCCCCTGTCGCCAGCCAAGGATTCTTTTCGACATGTCACAATCGGCGCGGCCCCCGGTTCGGCCCCTTAATCCCAATTTTTCCTCCGGTCCCTGCGCCAAGCGCCCCGGCTGGACGGTGCAATGCCTGTCCGACACCCCGTTCGGGCGCTCGCACCGCGCCAAGGTGGGCAAGGCCAAGTTGCAAGAGGTGATCAGCCGCAGTGCCCACATTCTGGGCCTGCCGCCGGGCTGGCGCCTGGGCATCGTGCCGGCCTCCGATACCGGCGCGGTGGAGATGGCCCTGTGGTCACTGCTGGGCGCGCGCGGTGTCGACATGTTCGCCTGGGACACCTTCGGCGACACCTGGGTCGCCGATGTGACCAAGCAGTTGAAGCTGGACGATCTGCGGGTGTTCACCGCCGATTACGGCCAATTGCCCGATCTGACCCAGGCCGATTTCGACCGCGACGTGGTGTTCACCTGGAACGGCACCACCGCCGGCGTGCGGGTGCCGGATGGCGACTGGATCGCCGACGACCGCCAGGGACTGACCATCTGCGACGCCACCAGCGCCGCCTTCGCCATGAACCTGCCGTGGCACAAACTGGATGTGGTCACCTGGTCGTGGCAGAAGGTGCTGGGCGGCGAGGGCGCGCACGGCATGCTGGTTTTGAGTCCGCGCGCGGTCGCCCGGTTGGAGAGCTATACGCCGCCTTGGCCGCTGCCCAAGATTTTCCGCATGACCTCGGGTGGCAAGCTGATCGAGGGCATCTTCGTCGGCGACACCATCAACACGCCGTCCATGCTGGCGGTGGAAGATCAGATCGATGCCCTTTGCTGGGCCGAAGAGATCGGCGGTCTGCCGGCGCTGGTGGCGCGCTGCGAGGCCAATTTCGCCGCCATCCAGTCCTGGCTGGATCAGTCGGATTGGGCGGTCAATCTGGCGTCCGATCCGGCCTTGCGCTCGACCACCGCGGTGTGTCTGACCTTGAAGCACGCGTGTTTCACCCGCCTGTCGGCTGAAGATCGCGCTGCTTTCGCCAAGAAGATGGTGGCTTTGCTGGACAAGGAGGCGGTGGCCTATGATATCGGCTCATACCGCGACGCCCCGCCGGGGCTGCGCATCTGGGTCGGGGCCACGGTGGAGCTTGCCGATATCCAGGCCCTGCCACCCTGGCTGGATTGGGCCTTCGCCCAGGTCCAAGCCGAGTTCGCGTGAAAATGCTCTAAGCCGTTCGTTCAAAGGGAAGTGTCGTCATGCCCAAAGTTCTGATTAGCGACAGGTTCAGCCAGGCCGCCCAGCAGGCCTTTATCCTGCGCGGCATCGACGTGGACGTGCGTCCCGGCCTGTCCGCCGACGAGTTGAAGGCGATCATCGGCGATTACGACGGTCTGGCGGTGCGTTCCGGCACCAAGGTCAGCGCCGACCTGCTGGCCGTTGCCAAGCGTCTGAAGGTGATCGGCCGCGCCGGCATCGGCACCGAGAACATCGATCTGGCCGCCGCCACCGATCAAGGGGTGGTGGTGATGAACACGCCGTTCGGCAATTCGGTGACCACCGCCGAACATGCCATCGCCCTGATGTTTGCCCTGGCCCGGCAAATTCCCGCCGCCAATGCCTCGACCCATCTGGGAAAATGGGAAAAGTCCCGTTTCATGGGCGTCGAACTCACCGGCAAGACCCTGGGGATCATCGGCAGCGGCAATATCGGCGCCGTCGTCGCCGACCGCGCCTTGGGTCTGAACATGCGCGTGGTCGCCTTCGACCCCTTCCTGTCGGAAGAGCGGGCCAAGGATATGTGCATCGAAAAGGTCGATCTGCCGACCCTGTTCGCCCGGGCCGATTTCATCAGCCTGCACACGCCCCTGACCGAAGCCACCCGCAATCTGATCTGCACCGATTCCATCGCCTTGATGAAGGACGGCGTGCGCATCGTCAATTGCGCCCGCGGCGGCCTGATCAACGAGGCCGATTTGCGCGCCGCCATCCTGTCGGGCAAGGTGGCGGGGGCGGCGCTTGACGTCTATCAGAGCGAACCGGCGACGGAAAACTGCCTGTTCGGGCTGGAGCAGGTGGTGTGCACCCCGCATTTGGGCGCCTCCACCGCCGAAGCCCAGGAAAACCAGGCCTTGCAGGTGGCCGAGCAGATGTCCGACTTCCTGCTGTCGGGCATCGTCGCCAATGCGCTCAACATGGTGCCGGTGTCGGCCGAGGACGCGCCCAAGCTCCAGCCCTACATGAAGCTGGCCGGCCAGTTGGGCAGCTTCGCCGGGCAATTGACCGAGCACGCCATCAAGGCGGTGCGGATCGAATATGAAGGCCATGTGGCCGGCCTCAACACCAAGCCGCTCACCGCCATCGTGCTGGAAAGCCTGCTCCGGCCGATGATGGTGTCGGTCAACATGGTCAACGCCCCCCTGGTGGCCAAGGCCCGCGGCATCGAGGTGTCCGAGGTGACCTGCGAGCGCAAGGGCGATTACAACACCTTGCTGCGGGTCATCGTCACCACCGAGCAGCGCACCCGCGAGGTGGCCGGCACCTTGTTCGGCGGTGACAAGCCGCGCGTGGTCGCCATCAAGGGCATCCCCATCGAGGCGGAACTGGGCAGTCATATGCTTTATGTCACCAACCAGGACAAGCCCGGCTTCATCGGTGCCCTGGGCAGTCTGCTGGGGGCCAGGGGCGTCAATATCGCCACCTTCCATCTGGGTCGGTCGGAAGCCGGCGGCGACGCCATCTTGCTCACGCAGGTGGATCAGCCGCTGACCGATGCCATCCTGGACGAGGTCAAGGCGCTGCCCCATGTGGTCCAGGCCAAGGCCCTGAACTTCTGATCTGTCGCCCGCAACCATGAAAAAGCCCTTTCCGGCAACGGGAAGGGCTTTTTCATGGTTGCGTATTTTACCTCTTAAGGGGTATATGCCTCATCCTAAAGTTTGAGTAAATTATCAATTTTTGAACTTTCTTATTGATATTGATCAATCATTAGGCGCGTCTATCCCGAAGGAAAAGCCATGTTCTCTGCCCGCAGCAAGCCGCAACAGCAAGCCGTCGTCACCCAGACCAGCCCGGATGAGGTGTTGACCGCCGAGCGTCTGGCGCTGATCGACGAGATGTTGGACATGATTTTGGCCGGGCGCTACCACTCGGTCCCCGAGGGGCAGTGCAGCGTCGGCAAGAAGATCAAGGAAATGGCGCGTCGGCTCGAGGGACGGGCCCTGAACGAGTTGAAGCGCAATGTGGAAATGTCCATTTCCATCAACGAGGCGGTGACGGAAACCGCCGGCATGATGCGCGCGGTGGGCGAGGCCGACCGCCGTAGTCAGACCATTGCCGCGGCAGCCGAGCAGTTGGTGACCAGCGTCGGTCAGATCGCCGAGAATTCCAACGGTGCCGCTGAAGATGCCCAGGCCGCCGAAATCACCGCCCTGGCCGGGCAGCAGGCCGCCGATCAGGCGGTGGACAGCATGCAATCCATCGCCAACGCGGTGAATGCCGCCGTCGCCAAGGTGGAAAGCCTGGGGCAGGCCTCGGCTCAGATCGGCGACATCGCCAACCAGATCGAGGCCATCGCCCGACAAACCAACCTTTTGGCCCTGAATGCCACCATCGAGGCGGCTCGCGCCGGCGATTCCGGCAAGGGCTTCGCCGTCGTCGCCAACGAGGTCAAGCATCTGGCCAATCAGACCGCCAAGGCGACCATCGACATCCGCTTGCGCATTGAAAATCTGCGGCAGGAAATGGCGGAAATCGTCGTCACCATGGAAGACGGTGTCCGCGCCGTCGAGGACGGCAGCCAGGTGATCCGCGGCAGCGGCGACAACATGCGCCAGGTTTCGGCCCAGGTGGCCGGGGTCACGGCCCGCATGCAGGGTATCGCCTCGATCCTGACCCAGCAGAAGGCGGCGTCGGAAGAGGTGTCGCACGGCGTCGGCATCATCGCCGAGATGTCGGGCCGCAACGTCGCCACCATCGGTCAGGTGGCCGAGGAAATGGACAAGGCCTCCAAGGTCATCGCCCGCACCCTGGCCGACATGGCGACGCTGGAAATCGAGGATCTGACCATCCACGTGGCCAAGTCCGACCACATGATCTGGCGCAAGCGGCTGGCCGATATGCTGGTGGGCCGCGAAACCCTGCGCCCCGAGGAACTGTCCGACCACACCCAGTGCCGTTTGGGCAAGTGGTGCGTCACGGTCGACGATCCGTCCATCCGCAACCACCCTGCCTTCACCGCCCTGGAAGGCCCGCATCGTCTGGTGCATCAGCACGGCATCGAGGCGGCGCGGCGCTATCAGGCCGGCGACATCGACGGCGCCCTGGAATGCGTGCAGATGGCCGCCCAG
The DNA here is from genome assembly GCA_006218045.1 of Stygiobacter sp. Taxonomy (GTDB): domain Bacteria; phylum Pseudomonadota; class Alphaproteobacteria; order Rhodospirillales; family Magnetospirillaceae; genus Magnetospirillum. The sequence goes on along the minus strand of VBWB01000006.1, from coordinate 157,362 downwards.
GCGTCGCAAGGGGTGATGCAGGCGCTGGATGATCTGGGCCGTCGCGGCAGGTTCTGACGCGGAATTTTCGGTTTTCCGTTTGCCCCTATCGTTCAAACGCGATAAACCGGGCAGTCCTCGTGGCCGGTAACGGTCACGGGTTTCCGCCACCATGCGATTTGCCGATTTCCATGAATGACTTTGCCAAAAGTGCGCTGCTGCCCAACGGCCTGCGCGACATTCTTCCCCTGGATGCCGCATACGAGGCGGACGTGGTCGGTCGCGTCACCGAGCATTTCGCCGCCCAGGGGTATGATCGGGTCAAGCCGCCGCTGATCGAGTTCGAGGATACGCTGCTGGACGGTGCCGGTGCCGCCATGGTCAAGCAATGCTTCCGCGTCATGGACCCGGTGACCCAGCGGATGATGGCGTTGCGCGCCGACATGACGCCGCAGGTGGCCCGCATCGCGCGGACCCGTCTGGCCGGGATGCCGCGCCCGTTGCGCCTGTCCTATGCCGGTCAGGTGCTGCGGGTCAAGGGCAGTCAGTTGCGGCCCGAGCGGCAGTTCGGTCAGGCCGGCATCGAACTGATCGGCGCCGATTGCCCCGAGGCCGATGCCGAAGTGGCCATCCTGGCCGCCGAGGCCCTGGTCGCCCTGGGCGTGCCCGGCGTTTCCGTCGATCTGTCGCTGCCCACCCTGGTGCCGGCCATCCTGGCCGGGCTCGACGTCGCCGACGAGTCCTTGCGCGGCTCGCTCGACCACAAGGACGCCGCCGCCGTGCTGGCCCTTGGCGGCGTGGCGGCGCCGTTGCTGTCGGCTCTGCTGAAGGCCGCCGGCCCGGCCGAGCGGGCGCTTGATATCCTGAATGGTCTGGACCTGCCGGCCCAGGCGGCGGCGGAGCGCGACCGTCTGGCCAAGGTGGTGGCGTTGATCGGCCAAGCGGCGCCCGAGGTGACCCTGACCATCGACCCGGTGGAAAATCGCGGTTTTGAGTACCATACCGGCATTTCCTTCACCTTGTTCGCCCAGAACATTTCCGGTGAACTGGGGCGCGGGGGGCGTTATCTGGCCGGCGGCGACGAACCGGCCACCGGCGCCACCTTGTTCCTCGATACCGTGCTGGCGGCCTTGCCCGGTCCGGTGGCGGCCAAGCGGGCCTTCGTGCCCGCCGGCGCCCCGCGCGCCCTGGCCCAGGCGCTCCGGGCCCAAGGCTGGATTACGGTGGCGGGATTGGCGCCGGTGGCTGATAATGCCGCCGAGGCGAAGCGTTTGGGATGCGGCCACGTCTTGCTGGCCGATGGCATAAAGTCTGTGGAATAGGGATTTCGTAAGATGGCGAATGTTGCGGTGGTCGGCGCCCAGTGGGGCGACGAGGGCAAGGGCAAGGTCGTCGACTGGCTGTCCGAGCGGGCCGACGTGGTGGTGCGTTTCCAGGGCGGGCACAATGCCGGCCATACCCTGGTCATCAATGGCGTGACCTACAAGCTGTCGCTGCTGCCGTCCGGCGTGGTGCGCGGCAAGCTGTCGATCATCGGCAACGGCGTCGTCGTCGATCCGTGGGCGCTGCTCGATGAGATCAAGCGCATCCAGGACCAGGGCGTCAACATCACCCCCGACGTGTTGAAGATCGCCGAAAACGCCTGCCTGATCCTGCCGCTGCACGGTCATCTGGATCGCGCGCGCGAGGAAGCCTCGGGCTCGGCCAAGATCGGCACCACCGGTCGCGGCATCGGTCCGGCCTATGAGGACCGCGTCGGTCGCCGCGCCATCCGCGTCTGCGACCTGGCCGACGATGCCGTGCTGGAAGCCAAGTTGGACAAGCTTTTGGCCCACCACAACGCGCTGCTGGCCGGTTTGGGCGCCAAGCCGCTGGACGGCCAGGAGATGCTGCGCCAGATCAAGGAGGTGGCGCCGAAGATTCTGCCCTTCGCCGACGTGGTCTGGCAGCGTCTGGACGAAATCCGCCATACCAGGAAGCGCGTTCTGTTCGAGGGCGCGCAAGGCGCCATGCTCGACGTCGATCACGGCACCTATCCCTTCGTCACCTCGTCGTCGACGGTGTCGGGCAATGCCGGCACCGGCTCGGGCGTCGGTCCCGGTCAGGTCGGCTATGTGCTGGGCATCTGCAAGGCCTACACCACCCGCGTCGGCGCCGGTCCGTTCCCGACCGAGCAGGATAACGATGTCGGTCATCTGATCGGTGATCGCGGCCATGAATTCGGCACCGTCACCGGGCGGCGGCGGCGTTGCGGCTGGTTCGACGCCGTGCTGGTGCGCCAGGCCATCAAGGTCGGCGGCGTCAACGGCATCGCGCTGACCAAGCTCGACGTGCTCGACGGCATCGAGGAACTGAAGATCTGCACCGCCTACCGCTACAAGGGCGAGATCATCAACCATCTGCCGGCGTCGCAAAGCGCCCAGGCCGAGGTCGAGCCGGTCTACGAGACCATCGAAGGCTGGACCCAGTCCACCCGTGGGGCGCGGTCGTGGGTCGATCTGCCGGCCACCGCCATCAAGTATATCCGCCGCATCGAGGAACTGATCGAGGCGCCGGTGTCCATGCTGTCCACCAGCCCCGAGCGGGAGGACACCATCTTGGTGACGGATCCTTTCGCCTCCTGACCGTGATGACGCTTGAGCCCGCGCCCCGAGACCCTTACAAAGGTCGGCGGCGCGGGCAGCAAAGCTGACAGGAACGGACGCGAGAATGGCGGAAGCCGCCGAGGCGAATGATGGTGTAAAGGAAAGCGTGGCGGTTGCCGGGCCGCCCGGCGTGCTGCGCGACCGCTATACCATCCGCTCCAACCAACCCATTCCCGAATTGTCGACACCCAATGCCGAGGCCTTCGTCGCCGAGGACAAGCGCGATACCAACCGTCAGCTTTATGCCCTGATCTGCCGGCCGGAACTGCCGCCGCGTGTCAATGTCATGCGGGCGCTCAAGGGCTTGCAAGCCCCCGGTCTGGTGCAATTGGTGGAATGGGGGGCGATGAACTGGCCGCCCTTGGGCCGCCAATGCATGACCGTGGTGTACGAACGCCCCGTCGGTAAGCGGATGATGACCAGCCTGCGCCAGGAATTCCGCCGTATCGACGAATACGATATCGGGCGCAAGGTGATCGAGCCGTTGATGGCGGCGATCAAGGAACTGACCAACCGCGGCATCACCCACCGCGCCATCCGCGCCACCAATCTGTTCTATATGGACGACGCCGGCGAGCGCCTGGCGCTGGGCGATTGCGTGTCGACGCCGCCGGCCTTCGACCAGCCCTTGGTGTTTGAAAGCGTCGAGGCCGGCATGGCCAATCCGGTGGCGCGCGGTTCGGGCACTTATTCCGACGATCTCTATGCCCTGGGCGTCACCATCATCTTCGTCTATCTGGGGCGCAATCCGGTCGCCCACATGGACGAGGAAACCTTGCTGAAGATGAAAATCCAGCAGGGCTCTTATGCCACCTTGGTCGGCGACGAGCGGTTGCCTTTGGCCCTGGTGGAATTGCTGCGCGGTCTTTTGTGCGACGACCCCGATCAGCGCTGGAATATCGAGGCGTTGGATCTGTGGCTGTCGGGCCGGCGTCTGTCGCCGTTGCAGCAGCGGGTGGAAAAGCGGGCGGCGCGCGGCTTTCCCTTCAACGGCAAGGAATATTTCAATTGCCGCGAACTGGCCCAGGCCATGGCCAGGAACTGGGAAGCGGCCATTCCGCCGATCTTGGAAGGCAAGCTGGAATTGTGGCTGCGCCGCGCCGTCGAGGACAAGGACCGCGCCCAGGTGGTGTCCGACGTGGTGCGCATGGCGCTGACCGGGTCGGGCGACAAGCGCTCGGCCTCGGATCTGATGCTGTGCAAGGTGTTGAACATCTTGGACCCTACCGCCCCCATTCGCTACAAGGGCTTCAACGCCATGCCCGACGGCTTCGGCTCGGCCCTGGCGGCGGTGATGGCGCAAAAGGGCGACACCCGCCTGCTGGTGGAAATCATCCTGCGCGAGGTGCCGCGGCTGTGGTTCGAGGCCCGGCATTCCTATCTGCCCGACAACTCGCTGATGGAAGGTAATTTCCGCGAGTTGAAGGGGTATCTGTCGCAGACCGGCATGGGCTTCGGCCTGGAACGCTGTCTTTATGAACTGAACGACGCGCTGCCCTGCCAAAGCCCGCTTCTGGGCGAGGATTACGTGGTCGAGTTGAAGGAATTGCTGCCGGCTCTCAACGCCGTCGCCGCCAAGCGCAGCGATCCAAAGCAACTGCCGGTGGATCGTCATATCGCCGCCTTCATGGGGGCGCGGGCACGCAGCGACATCGACCGCAATCTGACCGGGCTCAACGACCCCGAGCCATCCAAATCGCTGGTGGCCCTGCTCAACATGTACGCGGTGTTCCAGTACCGGCTGGGGCCGGAATCGCTGCCCGGTCTGACCGCCTGGTGCGGCGCCCTGGCCGGGCCGGTGGTCGGCGCCTTCCATTCCCGCGACCGGCGCAAGGAACTGGAAAAGGAACTGCCCAAGATCATCCGTCGCGGCTCCATCGTCGAGATTTACAACCTGTTGGAAAACCAGGAATCCCGCGACAAGGACCATAACGAATTCGCCTGGGCCCAGGCCCAGTATCAGGCGGCCGAGGATGAGATCCGGCGGGTGCAGACCGATATGGACGAGCGCCACGACGAAGGCGACCGCGCCGGGCGTCAGGCGGCGGCGGTGATCGGCATCCTGATCGCCATGATCACCACCACCATCGTCGTCATCCTCAAGGTCTGGTAGGCGGGCATGGCGAAAAAAGTATCCGCGGTCAAACAGGCGCAGGCGCAGGCGGCGGCCAAGGCCAAGAAGGGCGGCGGCGGCGGCGCCAACAAGATCGTCGTGCTGATGATTCTGGCCGCGCTGATCCCGTTTTCGCTGCCCACCGTGACCTTGTTGTTCTTCTGCGGCCTGCCCACCTTGGGCGCCTGGGCCGGGGAAAAGGGCAAGCACAAATACGCTTGGCTGTGCGTGGGCGGGCTGAACTTCGCCGGCATCATTCCTTATCTGTTCGATCTATGGTTCGGCGTCCACACCCTGGACGAGGCCTTCAACATGCTGTCGGAGGCCAGTGTCCTGCTGTGGGCCTATGGCGCCTCGGCCATCGGTTGGGTGCTGTACATGGGCACCCCGCCCATCGTCAAAAGCTGGCTGGCTTTCACCAATGATCGCCGCGTCTCCGCCTTGAAATCGGCGCAAAAGCGTCTGATCGAGGAATGGGGACCGGAAGTCACCAAGAAGGGGTGACGGCCTAACCCACCAGCAGAGCGAGCAGACCCGAGCCGATCCAATACAGGAGCATGGCTGCGCCCACCGCCATCAGGGTATTGGCAACCGGGCGGTGCCAGCGGGATCTGGCCCGAATGGGCGCCCCGAACAGCCCGACCACGGAATGAATCAGGACGGGGAGCAACAGCACGGAGACGCCGACGCTGGTCACGAAAACGACTTCATTGGCGCAGACGATCATCAGCAAGGCGAAGACTAGGCTCAAAACCACCTGTTTGGCGTTGTTGATGTTGTTGATGGCGTTCAGTGTGGCCCCGGTGCTGCCCTGGTTATCGGAAGAAAGACTAGCCGGAGACGACGCAACGATCATGTCGCTGACATCGCCCAGGCTATTCTTGACCGTCGAGTAGTCTTTTAATTCACGTTTCAACGCCTTCTTCACCCATTCATCGGCGATTTTGATTTCGCTCGGATAGGCGCTCATTTCGCCGACCAGGTCCTTGTGCCGCTTGTCTTCCTCCGTTACTGCCGTTTGGGCAGCGCCGATTAAATCTTTGAAATAATCGAGTAAGGCTGCCCGAATATTCGGGTGCGCCGCTTTGCTCGCCGCCGCCTCAATCGCCAAGTTTACCACCTCATTGGTCAGAACCTGCTCCTTGGTGCTTTCCAGCATCTGTTTCAATTGGCTGAGGTATTCGATCTCGCGAATGACCTTCTGCCGCGCCAAGGCACGGGCCTTGGCGTCTTTGACGAGGTCCTGTCCTTCGCTTATTTGCTGCGGTGGCGGCAGGAAATAGGGGGTTTTGTCGCCTTTTTCCGATGCCTTCGACGACTTGCCGGTGTCGGTCATGTAGGCGCAGAGGTGCGAGAGAAAGGACTTTCTCGGACGCGACGCTGATTGCTCGGGGGCGGTCTGCGTGCCTTGTGGCGATGTGTCTTGTTCGCGGCCTTGGTCCGTCAGGTAGTCACAGACGTGCGAGGATAAGGTCTTTTCCGATTTTTCCCCCGATTTTTCCCCCGATTTTGCCGGTGCGGCTTGCGTCGGCGCAATCTGCCCGGTCGGCTGCGGCAAGGCCTTGGATTGTTGTGTCAAGGTCTCCAGCGAGGCATTCAGCGAGGCGTTGATAATGGATTTCAGCAGTTTGCGTTCGGGCAAGCCTTCGTCATCATTATTGCTAGGTCCCGTGGGAACGGCATAATTTGCGGCGATTCTCGTCAGGATGGGCTGGGTGTCCACACCGCTTTTCACCGCTGCCTCAGCGATGGTATAGGCCTTTATATCTTTATGGAGGGCGTTGATTTTGGTGGTTTGCTGCGCCAGTTCGACGCGCTTTTGCCGCTGCGATTCCTCAAGGTTTATCACAACGACTTCGCGGCGTTCCCGCTCCAGGATGGATTGGTGATACTGGTTGATCTGATGGGCCAGGGTATAGCCCAGGGCGGCAAATATGGTGATGGCCGGCGCACAGATGCAGATGGCCAGAACCACGCCCCAGCGGCGGGGGCCGCGTGACCACAGCAGCAGGACCGCAATGGCGATGACGAGCGTGGCGGCCGAGGCGATGGTTGCCAGACGCAGTTTATTTATGAACAGGTCTGCGATGTATTCCGGTTTGCCGATCGTATCCTCTTCCTCGGCAGGAGCGGGTGCTTTTAGGGTTGCAGTTTTCGTCGTGGCTGCACTTGCGCTCGGTGCTGGCTGCGGCGCTGTGATTTTACTTGTGATATTTATATTTTTTAGACAATCATTTCTATAAGTACTGTCAGGTATGCTTTCGCATCTTCTAACTGCGGCCTCTTGGGGGCTCAACCATTCCGTTGGGAGCATGCCCTTGATCGCCGATTCGAGCGGTTCCTCGCCTTTCATCAGGAGGGCAAGGAAGAGAATACCGATCAACGCCCCCAGCGTCAGAACCACTTCCGCCAAACCGATGCCGCTCGAGAACCATTTGCATTTATGGATGATGCCGTCGGCTTCGGTGCACCAGATGGCGGCGGCCCGTTCCATGTCCCATGGATCCATGTGCAGCGACCCGCTGGTGCGGATGGCCATGATGGTGGTTCCCTGGGCGACGCTGCGCCCAATTTCCTCTCGCAGGGGGGCCGGCAGCCATGTGCGCAGGGAAATATCGTCCAACCGATCCAAGCGATAGCGTATGGGATCAAACGGCTCCGCCCCGCGCATGAAGGCGGCGGCTTTCCCCCAGATGCCCGTTGGTGATTTTTTCTGTTGTCGTGCGATGGGGCTGGGAAGGGCCTGGGGGGCGTATTGGTTCATCGGGACTCATGCAGTACGAGTGGATCAAACGAAAAGTTGATAAACTCGTACAAATTACATGGAAATTTATTCACATGCACTATAATACCGTGTATCCATTGTCATATCGAACGCGTTAAGGGCGGAGGATGTGGGGAATGATTGGTGGAATTGGTCGAACACTGCACTACTATCAAACCTTTACGCGCAAGGATTCGGTGGCGGATTATCGTCGTGGCGAAACCGATGCCCAGGCCGGCGAGCCCGATGCCGGGGCCGCGGTCTTCACCGGCTATCAGTTGAACGTCATCAGCCGCACCAACACCGACATCACCGCCTATCTGAAGGATGCCGATGTCGAGTTGGATGATCTGGGGGGGCGGCTTTCCGCCCTGAAGGAGCGTAGCGCGTCCTATAGCGGCGACCGTGAGAATTCACTGGCCGAGCGCCGCGCCGCCGAGGATGCCCTGGACGCCTCCAAGGGGCCGGGCAGCCCGGAATACCGCTACGCCAAGGATCATTCGGAGACCGTCGAGGAGCAGCTTAAAAGCGTGCGCCAGTCGGAAGGCGACCGCCCGCTGCAAAGCTATCTGGGGCGCAAATCCTATATCGCCTTTTTCGCGGTCATCTTCGCCGCCGAACTGCCCATCAACATCCCCGCCGTTCAGGCCATCTTCCGCGAGGCGCCGGTATTCTCGGTGGTCGTCGCCCTGGCCCTGAGCGCGATCATGGTTTATTTCGCCCACACCCTGGGCCGCACCTTGCGCCAGCCGCAAATCTTCACCGGCAGTCGTTGGCTGTTCTGGCTGACGGTGGTGTTGCTGGTGCTGCTGTCGGGGGCGTTGATCGTGTCCATCTACACGCTGCGCCAACAATTCATCGGTGCCAATTTCTATGGCCGCCAGCAGCAGACGGCGGTCGAGGCGGGATGGTTCTTCCTGGCGGTCAATTGCGCGGTCTATGTCGCCGGGTGCCTGGTTTCCATCTTCCACCACGACAGCAACCCCGATTACCAGCGCCTGACCAAGGAAAGCAAGGACGCCCGCGGCGCCTTTCACACGATCGAGAAGGCATACAGTCAGGCGCGGCAAGCCCTGATCGACGGCTTCGATGATCGCCAACGCCGGTTGAACCTGGATAACCAGCGGGTGGAATTCGAGATCGCCCAGTTGAAGAACAAAATGGAAAGCAACCAGAAGGCCCGCCGCCCCATGGTCGAAATGGCGCTCAGCGTGCTGGCCGAACGCCTGACCTCGTACCAGGACGGCAATCGCAGCAAGCGGACGACGCAGCCGGTGCCGCCGGTTTTCGGCGTCGATCGCATCAATCGGCTGAAAGAGGATATGCGCAAGGAATTTTTGGGAGAAGTGTCATGATGCTGCGTTACGTCGCCGCCAGTGTGATGGTGCTGTCTTGTGCTCTGACGGTGGGGGACGGGGCCGCCGCCGCCCAAGCCCGGCGCAATGCCCAGACCCCCGCCGCCGTGCCCGAGCACGAAGACGGTAAGTTCTGCAAGTTCTACGGCGTCGCCGACCCCAAGATGGTGGTGCTGATGATCGACCGCACCTTGCCGGTCACCAATGGCGCCGACCGCGAGGACGCCCAGGCGGCGATGAGCCTGGCCTTGGAATTGGTTGGACCGGGGCAGCGTCTGCGCATCGTCACCATCCGCGAGGATATCGGCTCGAGCAAGAAGCTGTTCGACGATTGCCGGCCCGGGCACCCGGCGGGGATCGCCTCGTACTTCATAAGCCCGCCCAATCCCGATGATCTGCGGGTGGATCAACCCGCCTTCATCAGTGCCGTCAAGGCTGCGGTGGCGGCGGGGGTTGATGGTCGTCTGCCGCAATCGCCGCAATCGGCGATCATCAGCACCATCGCCGCCGTGGGGCGGCAGTTCCAGGGGCGGCTGGTTGGTCTGATCCTGGCATCGGACATGATCGAAGGGCGATTGGCCGATCTGGCCCCCACTCCCGATTCCCGCCTGGATAACCGTACCCGTAACGGTCTATTGGAGCGGGCGGCTGAGTTGGGCCAGATTCCCCGTCTCGACAAGGTCCGGGTCGAGAGCTTCAAGGTCAATCAATGGGACCGCAAGGCCCGCCCCATCCTGTCGGATGACACGGCCAAGGATCTGCGGGATTTCTGGGATGATTACTTCCGCCTGGCCGGGGCCGGCCCGGTCAAAATCAACTAACCCCCCCCCCCTATCATCGAGCTGAGGATCGGATCATGGCCGATATGGAATTGGACGGCGACAGCCCCGAACTGGTGGCCTACCGCCTGAGTCAGGACGTGCGCGACCTGGAATGGCGCTACACCGAATCGGGGACGCCCTACAACCGCAAGGAGTACCTGGACCTGTTCGCCGAATGTCTGGAAGCGGTGAAGGGCAATCGTAAGGTCAAGCCGTAACCGCAATGCGAACAAGGGAGGAACGGCTGGTGCGCCGTTCCTCCCGCCCCTTCATGGTGTCAGCCGACGCTGGCGCGGATGCTTTTTTGCAATTTCTCGAAGGCGCGCACCTCGATCTGGCGCACCCGTTCGCGGCTGATGCCGTATTGCTGCGACAGGTCTTCCAAGGTGGCCGGATCCTCCTTGAGGCGCCGTTGGGTCAGGATCGAGCGTTCGCGTTCGTTCAGGGTGTCAAGGGCGGCGGACAGCAGCTTGCTGCGGATGCCGCGTTCCTGGCGGTCGGCCAGTTCGGTCTCCTGGTCGTCGCTTTCATCCACCAGCCAATCCTGCCATTCCCCTTCGCCATCCATGCGCACCGGCGCGTTCAGCGAATGATCGGGGCTGGCCAGACGGCGGTTCATGTTGATGACGTCGTTTTCCGGCACGTTCAGCTTGGTGGCGATGGACGTCACCGTCTCCTGCGGCAGGTCACCTTCATCCATGGCCTGCATCTGGCCCTTCAGCCGGCGCAGGTTGAAGAACAGTTTCTTCTGCGCGGCGGTGGTGCCCATCTTGACCAGCGACCAGGAATGCAGGATGTATTCCTGCACCGCCGCCCTGATCCACCACATGGCATAAGTGGCCAGACGAAAGCCGCGGTCGGGGTCGAAGCGTTTGACCGCCTGCATCATCCCCACATTGCCTTCGGAAATCAGCTCGCCCAGCGGCAGGCCGTAGCCGCGATAGCCCATGGCGATCTTGGCCACCAGACGCAAATGGCTGGTGATCAGCCGGTCGGCGGCCTCGATGTCGCCGTGTTCGCGGTAACGCTTGGCCAGCTGGTATTCCTCTGTCGGTTCCAGCATGGGAAACTTGCGGATTTCCTGTAGATAGCGCGAGAGGTTGCCCTCTGGGGCCAGTGACAGGGAGGTGGGGATTGCCGTCATCTCTCGTCTCCTCGTCCGGGGGGTGGCGGAGGGGCCTCTCACTTGGCCGCCAGCCCCCTGTACGTCATGCACAAGTGGTATCACATCTGCCTGAAAAGGAGAATGCCAGAGTTCAGCACTCAAGTATAATTAAAAATTATATAGCCTCTAAAAGCGAAATTAACCCATTTAAATCAATCGGTATTGCGCTTTCAAACCTAAGTATAGCCCCACTGTTTGGATGGGTAAATCCGAGCACCGAGGCGTGAAGGGCTTGGCGCGGAAAATCCAGCAAGGCTTGGCGGGTTTGGTCGGGCAGGTGCTTGACCTTGGCGGGGCGGGCGCGGCCATAGGTCTGGTCGCCGACCAGGGGGTGACCGATCGAGGTCATGTGGACGCGGATCTGGTGGGTGCGCCCGGTGGCCAGCCGGCATTCCACCAACGATACGATGCCGCCGGCGAGACTGCGCAACACGCGATAGCGGGTCAGGGCTGTCTTGCCGCCATGGCTGACGATGGCCATTTTCTTGCGGTCCTGGGGCGAGCGCCCGATATTGCCCTGGATTTCGCCCTGGGCCGGCATGGGCACGCCCCAAACCAGGGCGCGATAGACCCGTTCCAGCGAGTGGACACTGAATTGCTCGGCCAAGCCGTGATGGGCGCGGTCGTTCTTGGCCACCACCAGCAAGCCGCTGGTATCCTTGTCGATGCGATGGACGATGCCGGGGCGCTTGACGCCGCCGATGCCCGATAGCGAGTCGCCGCAATGGGCCAGCAGGGCATTGACCAGGGTGTGGTCGGGGCTACCGGGGGCGGGGTGAACCACCAGCCCCGGCGGCTTGTCGATGACGATCAGATCGTCGTCTTCATAGGCGACGATCAAATCCATGGCCTGGGGCAGGGGGGCGGCGGGACGTTCGGGTGGAATGGCGACGGTGAAACACTGACCGGGTTTGACCCTGGCGGACGCGTCCGTTATGGTCTGCCCGGCAGCCGAAACCCGGCCATCGTCGATCAACCCCTTGATGCGGGTGCGCGACAGATCGGGCAGGCGTGCCGACAGCCATTTGTCCAGCCGGCTTCCTGCCTCATCGGCGGTGACGGTTTCGGGGCTAAGCAGGGTGGCGGCAGGGTCGGTCAAGGGATCGGTCTTCTCATCAATGTGTCTTACGGGATTGAATCTTAAGCTATGAAAGCGATCAAGGCTCTGGTGGCGTTCATGGGCGCCTTGCTGGTTGCGGGCTTGGCCCTGCTTGGCTGGGGGTTGTACTCCCAGTCGGGAAAAATGGCTACCAAGGCCAAGCCGTCCACCGTGGTCAGCGGCGATTTCGGCGCGGTGTCGGTGCCGTTGCCGGCGGGGGCGCAGGTGCAGCAAGCGCTGGTGGCCGGTGACCGGGTGGTCCTGCGCATCACCGGCGGCGGCCCCGAGCGACTGATCGTGCTGGACCCGTCTTCGGGGGCCATCGCCGGCAGTTTCGTCCTTACTTTGGAAGCGCCGGGGCCGCGATGATCCTGCAAATCGACGCCAAACTGACCAAACAGATGGTCGACGCCGCCGAGGCGGCCTATCCGTCCGAAGCTTGCGGCCTGGTCATCGGTCGCGGCAAGGGCCAGTTGATCCGTGTCACCCGGGTGGTGCCGGCGGATAATCTGCGGGCCGATACCGGGAATTGCTTCGAACTTGACCCGGCGGTGCGCATCGCCGTGGAAAAGGAACTGCGCGACACCGGCACCAAGGACCGCATTATTGGTCATTACCATTCCCACACAGATGGTTCCGCCGATCCATCCGGCACCGACCGGGCGATGGCGTACGAGCCTGACTTGGCCTGGGTGATCATCGGCGTACTGGATGGTCAGGCGATCCAGACGCTGGCCCATCGCATGGATGAGAAAAGGGGAAACTTCCGCCCCGTTCCCATTCGTACGCCCAAGGCAAAAATAACCCTTGCGTCGACAGGGGACGATCAGGCATAAAACGCCCCTCGCGCCCAGACGTCCCCATCGTCTAGAGGCCTAGGACATCGCCCTCTCACGGCGGTAACCGGGGTTCGAATCCCCGTGGGGACGCCAGCGACTTTTTCCAAGGATTTCTGAGCCTTTTAGACGGCCTCCGAGCCAGATGTGGACCCACATGTGGACCCATCGGAGGAGTCGTGGCTATTGCCTCATACGTGACTCGCAAGCGAGGTGTCTATCACCTCCGTTGCCGAGTACCCCTGGACCTCGTACACATTATTGGCCGACAGGAAATCCGACGTTCGCTCTGCACGTCGGAACCTGCGACCGCACGTTTGCTTGCGGCGTTGTCGTCGGCACGGCTGATGGTGGCGTTTAGAGAGGTAAGGCGAGTGGTGATGGAAAAGCGGGAAAAGACATGGCAGGCCGAGGCTATGCGGCTCCTGGAAGAAAATCTCGATATCGCGCAGCAGGTGATTCGGGAGCAAAAGGAAGCCATTCGTCTCAAAGACCAGCACTCTGCTTTGGAACGCCTCGGCATGATGCGGATGGGGGTGGGGCTGGCCACACAGGCACCAGACCCGTTCGCGGGCCTACACGAGGACGCTCGCAAGTCATTAGATGCCTTGCTCCCCGACTTTCTCAAAGACAACCCGCAGTCGCCGAAGAGGCGGGCGGAATACGAGGCCGAGCTTGCCCGCTGGCGGCGGGCTGTCGGGGACAAGTCTATCGCACTCGTTGACGCAATGGATGTTGCCGCATATCACGACCTCCTGTTGCACGAAGTGCGCCCCCGCAAAGGCGGGGAGATCGCCAGCCACGACACCCAGCACAAAGCCCTCAGCGCCATCCGCATGATGCTCGGGTGGGCGTGCAGTCCTACGGTCGCTAGGCGGAAAGCGGGCGATAACCCCGCCGAGAAGGTGCGACCGAAGGGTGTGACGAAGAGGGCAAAAAACGCGATCAAGCGGCGACCATGGACGCCTGAGGAGCTGAAGGCCATCTTCGGTGCCCCCATCTACGGAGGCTGTCTCAACGACCTCCACTGCCTCCAGCGCGGAGACCATGACCTATGGTGGTCGGGTCGCTACTGGCTCCCACTGGTGGCCCTGATGTCGGGTGCCCGCATCGGCGAGATTGCAGGCCTTCGGGTGTGCGATGTGTCCACCCACGGAGGTGTCACCTATCTGGCTGTGACGACAGAGGTGTCCGACGAGGACGACGATGAGGACAAAGCGAGGTCCGTCAAGACTGAGAACAGCGTTCGAATGCTCCCTGTCCATCCAGAATTACAGAGGCTTGGATTCCTCAAGTACATCGACGGAATCTCCAAGGGAAAAAAGAAGTCTGAACCACTGTTTGAGAAACGGGACTACACGAAGTTCTACAACAACAAAGACAGGTTCTTTGACAAGGTCGGAGTTAAATCCAATATCACGTCCTTCCATAGCTTCCGCCATGCCTTCAAGGACATGTTGCGGGTGTTGCGTGATAGCGACCTGCGAGACCGCCTGATGGGTCTACGCACTCGGCCCCGCCGCCGATGGCATAGATGATGATAAGACTGAGGCATGGGATGGCCTGCGGCGGCATTTCCGCTCAGAGAGCCACAGGCTCAGTCTGCCCGAGATCGATACAGTGCGGCGACTCCTCCCGACGTGGCGCGCCCAAGGTATGCTTTTGGGTGCTGTCAAAAAGACAGTGCGGCGGCAGGATGAGGAGGGCGACAGCGCGCCGCCAGACGATTCGGGCACCGCCGCCGAGCAGTATGATGCGGAGGGCTTCGGCGGGTTCGGAAGTTTTGGGGCCTAACAGACACGGCCCCAACAACACGGTTCCAGCCTTTTTCCAGCCCGCCCCGTCGCCTTTCCCTACATGGCACACCGCCGCTCCAATGAAAATGGTGGCTCCTCGCCATGCTCGCTTCGCTGTGCGTGGCTCTGGTGCCGCGCTACGCGCGCATTTGCATCTCCGCTCAATCGGTGTGCCACTGCGGGGGCGGCTTAGGGGCTACACTGGAAAAAGGCAAAAAAAGGAGGGGACCACCCACACCCAAGAGGGAGGTGGTTAGAGCGCTCGCCGCTAAGGCAGGGGTCCCTAGAAAAAGGTCTCTCAAGCTGTCAGCTACGCGATTGGGGCCGAGGCGGATGTATTGGCCCCGGAATGGTAGATACAGATCAATGAAAACCTTTCCATAAAAAGCGGAAGAGCGAATCGTTACCGCTATCGATTGTCCGAGTCCACGCGTTTGTTAGGGGCATTACAGGCAAAATATTTTCTGAATCCACGGATCATCATATTCATATGGCCCGTGGATCGATGCGGCTGCACCTTTCATCGGCACAAGCCTGCGATTTTCGAACGTATCCATCCATTTAACATAGATGCGCCATTCATCATGATCTACGTCCTCAACAATCCCGATACTGCGTATTTCAATTTCCGACGCCCCCTGCCCAAGCATCTTCTTTATCGCAATACGGTCACCGGGCTCAATCTGACGTACTTTTTCTTGTTGCCTAACGATTGATGGTTCATCTGTTGATCCTGGTTCCCAGCAATACCAATACCCCCGCTTAATGAAGACGTCGAACACGTCGTCTTTCCCGCCGAACATAGCGCCAACCACCCAATATTTCATATCGCTCTCCAGTCCCACCTGATTAAACGGCAATGCTACGACAATTATCTGGCTGAGTCGTAAAGCATATATGCCATATTGGCATATGTTCTGGCCGTCCTCGCGGCATCAAGTGAATTTTGGTCTCGAAGGGCAGACATATTAAATGTACTTTCGTTTCTATAAACCGTATCCAACATGTTAGCAGTACTATCAACTTCCCTTGATTTTCCATCTGCCCATTTCCACGTTACCGCCACATGGTGTAGTTGAAAACTATCATCTTTGTTGATTGTCCACTGAAACTGCGATAAAACCTCAGTCAAATCAAAGTGGTTATACTTACTTTCATTTGTAAGAATCGATTTTGCCTTGTTCATGAAGGCAGTTACATCTCGCGATGAGCAGGTAAACTGAACTACGCGCTGCCCATTATCAGATTTGAACTCCTGCCAATTCTTATGCTGGCACTCGCCCCACCGATCAAACGCCTCCCCAACAGACAATGTTTTGTTGAATTGCATGGTGCCGTTTTTTACCAATTCAGTGTCGCTCGGCGACCAACAGCCCTGCAACGCAGCAATAACCAACGTGGCAGCCGCAAGGTGCCTGATTTTCATTTTTATTCGCCTCCACTAGCCAAGCGTTGAACGCCTAATGGTGACCAAACTACCTAATAAGTGCGTGCTCGGCAACGCTAGGCAGCCCCGAGGTTGAATGTATTAGGCGGTGTAATAGGCGACCGAATCGGGCGCCGCGACCTACAGAGTACGATGCCGTATCGCGGTTAGCTTTCCAGTAGAGTGACAGAAATATTGACAAGCATCCTGTGGACCCGCACTGTGGACCCAAATCTGGCTTGGAGGCCGTCCAAAACGCCAGAAACCTTGCGATACAAGGCGTTGTCCATAATCGGGATTTCCCTCCCCGTGGGGACGCCAACTTCAAAAAAGCTCTAGATTTTCAATAGGTTAGCTGATGGCTTCCCTAGCGCGTGTCACACGCTTGTGACGCACGGGGGATGCCAATGGCGACACCGTATTTGATCCGGCGGCGAGCCGGTTATTACCTCAGAGTGCGCATTCCGAGCGACCTAGCCACGGTCCTCGGCACCCACTTGACACGATCCCTCTCGACTAAAGATCATGCCACCGCACGGCGACTTGCCGTACGGGCTGTTGCATTGATGGGCAATGTTTGGGATGGGGTGCGCTGTAAAATGTACGGTTACAAGCCAACGGGGGATTTTAGGACCGACGTCGAGGAGTTTAATAAGCATCTCCGGGCGTTGGAGGCGGTGGAAGAACTTGAGGAGGTCCTGCCGCCGGAGGACGTCAAGACCTACACTGCCGAAGAGGTTGACCAAGGTGTGCCGGGAGTTTTCCGCCGCCAGGGAGGAATTGAAGGACAAGCGGGCCAATCCAAACACGACAGCGCCGGCATGCTCACGGAATCATGCTCCGTTCGCAAGGACGCTATGGATGAAACTTTCTATCAGAATGTTGATTACCCAGACCAACGGTAAAGCTGAAGTTTTCCGCTCTCGAACCATATATGGCGTTTGACGCCATACATTATTTATGGCATTATATGCCCTATGAAAAAGGCTGAACAAATCTTCCGCGATAAGCTCGCTTATCCTGATGGGGCCATTCTCGAAATGACCATCTGGAAAGTGCCGCAGCCGGTTCGCGGAAGCGACCACGGGCTGAAATACAGCCTTTTCTATGGCTATGCTGGCCGTCGGCTGGTTGCCTATGACAACGAGCCCGGCAAGGGCGATCATCGCCATTACGGCGAACGCGAGGAAGTTTACCAGTTTGTTTCTGTCGAGGTTCTGCTGGCTGATTTCCTGGCGGATGTAGAACGGTGCAGAGGTGGAAAATGAGCGACGTTAAACTTCATGTCGGCACGGCTGAAGACATGGCCAAGCGATTTGCTGAGGCATGGCACAAGGCCGAGCAGGGACAGGATGTGCAGGAAAGCCATCTGACCTTTCTGGACCTCGATTCCTTGCTGGCGGCCTTGACCAACAAGCGCATGGAATTGTTGCGGCACCTGCACCAGCAGCCGGCCCGGAGCGTTGCGGCCCTGGCTCGCGGTCTGGGCAGGGATTACAAGCGCGTTCACGAGGACGTGGACGCGCTTGCCCAACTGGGGCTGATCGAACGCAACAAAACCATGGTTCGCGTCACCGTCGATGAAATCCAGGCGAGTTTGCGACTGTGAGCGACCGGCCCAACAGGGTGACGTGTCATGAATGTGGTGCGGGGATGGACCGCGACATTCGCCCCATGGCGATTACCTACAAGGGCCACACTCTGACGGTTCAGCAGCCGGGATGGTATTGCGCTTGTGGCGAAGGAGTCTTGACCGCCGAGGATAGCGCCGCCACCCAGACAGATTTTCGGCGCCTTCTGGGTGTGCAAGATACGACCCGGCAGCATGAGGACGGTTATTCGGACAAGCACGCCTGACCGGCCTTGTTTGCGGAACCATGTACATGGATCGGCTAACAAGCCCGGCAAGGGTGACAGCGGCGCCAGGGCCTGTCACCGGGTAGCCAAAGCGGGAACGGGCGACACAGTCGGTGCGGGACGGCCTCCATCGGCACGGCTTCGTGGCTTTGTGGACTTGCCCGGCAAGAGTGGAGAGCGTGCATGCTAACTTTGCACGAAGGACATTCAGATGACGGGTTTCGGGATGAGGAAATTCACCGAGGATTTCAAACGCGAGGCGGTGCGTCTGGTTCAGACCAGCGGGCGGACCATCGGTCAGATTGCCGACGATCTTGGTATCGGGCATTCGCCCTTGGGCAAGTGGCTTGCCAAGCATCGCGAGACGGAACTGCTTGCCGGGCCGCATGACGACACGGCCAAGGAATTGGCTCGGCTTCGCAAAGAAAATGAGATTCTGCGGGCCGAACGGGATTTATTAAAAAAAGCTGCGGCCTTCTTCGCCAAGGAGATAAGTCGATGATCTTCCGGCACATCGACGAGAAGAAGGCCGATCTGTGCTTGGCCAACGCCATGGTCGAAACCGTGTTCAAAACCATCAAATCCGAGATGATCTGGCGCACAATCTGGCAATCACGCCGCCAGGCCGACAACGCCATTGGTCGCTATATCGACGGCTTCTATAATCCCGTCAGGCGGCATTCCGCCCTGGGATACAAAAGCCCATGCCGCTTCAAGGCCGAAGCCGCATAAACCGAGAAACGCTCTCCACTCTTGCCGGGCAAGTCCAATCCACGCCCCCGCGTGGGGGGCGACTGGCGGCCTGGCGCTTCAAGTTCATCACCGCTGGTTTCAATCCACGCCCCCGCGTGGGGGGCGACACACGCTGGAATCGATCAGCACCGCCCCGCGCTCGGCGTTTCAATCCACGCCCCCGCGTGGGGGGCGACATCTGGGCCGTTACGCCGTGGCCACCGAATTACTGTTTCAATCCACGCCCCCGCGTGGGGGGCGACTCATGTCGGCGGTGAACATGTCCGCTTTCCAGGTTTCAATCCACGCCCCCGCGTGGGGGGCGACGGCGGCGTCCAGTTTCAGACGGGTCTCGACCCGCAGGTTTCAATCCACGCCCCCGCGTGGGGGGCGACTGAGCAGTGACGAGGCATACACGGCCCACACACGGTTTCAATCCACGCCCCCGCGTGGGGGGCGACTCGGGCGCATCGGGTGGAAAGCCGTAAGCTACTTGGTTTCAATCCACGCCCCCGCGTGGGGGGCGACAGCTGGGGCCGATCCTTGGCCGCTTCGCCGGCCAGGTTTCAATCCACGCCCCCGCGTGGGGGGCGACCCCGTCATCACCAACCAAGCGAGGCACATGACCATGTTTCAATCCACGCCCCCGCGTGGGGGGCGACCGGTAACCCATAGCAGACATGTTGGCTGTCTCAAGGTTTCAATCCACGCCCCCGCGTGGGGGGCGACTTGTTCCAGGGGGTAGGCGGATGACGTACCAGTTGTTTCAATCCACGCCCCCGCGTGGGGGGCGACCAGGGCCGGGCGGCGGATATCCCAGACATTCCACGTTTCAATCCACGCCCCCGCGTGGGGGGCGACTTCTGGAGCGGCTGATCTACGTCAACATTACGTCGTTTCAATCCACGCCCCCGCGTGGGGGGCGACTACCGCATACCGTCAGTCTGTGGCTGAGATCGAGTTTCAATCCACGCCCCCGCGTGGGGGGCGACCCCGGACGGGATGGACTTCAACGACGTGCTGAGAGGTTTCAATCCACGCCCCCGCGTGGGGGGCGACGACCATCCAGCCGGAACGCCGTGGCGGTGACACCGTTTCAATCCACGCCCCCGCGTGGGGGGCGACCCACGTGCCGGATTGGGAGACCCTGGCCCGCATCGTTTCAATCCACGCCCCCGCGTGGGGGGCGACGCGACCGGGGTGCCGTCGGGATATTTCGCCGTCTTGTTTCAATCCACGCCCCCGCGTGGGGGGCGACCACAGCTTGCGCTTGACTTGATGTGGGAGCATTGGTTTCAATCCACGCCCCCGCGTGGGGGGCGACCATAGCACCGCCGGTTGAGCCATTTTCCTGAAGCTGTTTCAATCCACGCCCCCGCGTGGGGGGCGACCTGGCCGAGGCCTATCACTTGGGCGACGACGCGCTGTTTCAATCCACGCCCCCGCGTGGGGGGCGACCGGCTTCCTCGGTGGATTGACCCATGGTTCGCATGTTTCAATCCACGCCCCCGCGTGGGGGGCGACGGAAGTCAGCTAACGCCACAACCGGTGAGCCGAAGTTTCAATCCACGCCCCCGCGTGGGGGGCGACATCCGTCCAGTGATGGACGTCCAGAACCGTCTTGTTTCAATCCACGCCCCCGCGTGGGGGGCGACTCCTACTTTCTAACATGTTGTGTTTTCATCTGCGATCAGATGGATTCCGCGAATGTATCTTCCGGTGTGCTTCACCCCGGTCCGTTGCAGGGTGGGCGACTCATAAAATCAAGGTAAGTCAATTGGTTGACCGTTCCGCGAAAGGTCTGGGGTTTTGATGGGTGTTTGGGGTTCGCGGTCATCCGACGACGTTACAGCAGCAAGGCGCCGTCCAGGTCCAGGGGGGCTTTGCAGCCGATGTGCTCGATATGACGGTGGCCATCGGCGCCAAGGTTGTAGAGGCGTAAGGAATCGGTGGTGGGGTCGAGGATGGCGAGCAGGCGGGCGCGCAGTTCGACCCAGCGGGCGGGCGTGACTTCGCACTCGAACACCGAGAATTGGACCCGCTGGCCGTAATCCTGGCAGGCCTTGGCGATGCGGCGCAACCGTCGGCGGCCTGCCAGGGTCTCGGTATTGATGTCATAGCTGACCACCACCAGCATGGACGGTCAAGCCCAGATCAGCGGTGGATAAAGGTCGAGATCGCCGCGAATGTGCCGCGCCAGAAGCAGGGATTGTAAATGTGGCAGCAAGCCGATTTCGGCGTCTTCCTGCAAGAACGGGTGTTGGATGGTTTCGCGCTTGCGTTCCTGCCAAGCGGTGATCACCGTCTTGCGGGTCGCTTCGTTCATCACCACCGCACCGGTATCCAGGGTCTGGAAGCCATTGGCCTCGACCTGACGGCGATTGATCAGGGACAGAACCAGGCGGTCGGCCAGGATGGAGCGCAGCTCTTCCTCCAAATCCAGCGCCAGACTGGCGCGACCGGGGCGGTCGCGGTGCAGGAAGCCGACGAAGGCATCCAGGCCGACGCCCTCCAGGGCCGCGCGGCAATCATGGGCCAGCAGCACATAGACGAAGGAAAGCAGGGCATTGACGGCGTCGCGCGGCGGACGCCGGTTGCGCCCGGTGAACTGAAAAGCTGGATTGTCGTTCAGGATCAAGGCGCCGAAGCTGGACCAATAGGCATGGGCGGCGTCCCCTTCCACGCCGCGCAGACCATCCACATCCCTTTCGCGGTCCAATCGGGTCAGGGCGGCGGTTTGGATATCGGCGGCCTCGCCCAAACGTGCCGCCAAGGTGGGATCGCGGGATTCACGGGCGCCCCGGCGCAGCACGGTGCGGGCATTGGCGATCTTGCCCTTCAGCACGTTGCGCGCCACCTGGGCGGAACGTTCCGGGTCATCGGCCCAGCGATATTGCCACCGGCGCAGCAGGACGTTGCCGCGTGTCTCGCCGTGGACGCTGGCGAGAAACCGACCGGTCTCGGTCAGAAAGGTCAGGGCCACGCTCTTCTCGGCGCAAAAGGCCATCAGATAGGGGCTGGCGCTGACCCGGCCCAGGCAGATGATGCCCTCGAGCGCGGCAATGGGGACCCTTTGGGGCGACTGCCCCTCGCGACGGACCGACACGCATTCGCCGTCCTTGCCCAAATAGGCCCCGGGCGTGCTCACGTAAAGGACGTTCAGCATTTGCTTCATGGCTCGCTCAACCTTTCGGCCAGATACGCCGCCACCGACGGATGCGCCAACGAATCCGGCAGGCAAAGATCGCGCAGCGAACAGCCGCGACAGGCCGGCACGGTCACCGGCGGCGGTGTTCGCCCCGAGGCCAGAAGGGCGGCGACGCCGCGGATCGCCGCTTCCGTCCGCTCTCGCAATGCGCTGTCAAATACGACGTTCTGCCGCCGCCGGGTCAGGCCGTAATACAGCGCCCCCTCCGGCACCGCCTTACCGGTCATTTCCTCCAGACACAGGGCTTGGGCGCAGAGTTGGACTCGGTCCCGCTCGTCGTCCTTGGGCCGGCCCCGCTTGTGCTCGACGGGAAAGGGCGTGTCGCCGCGGAACTCGACCACGTCGGCACGCCCGACCAGACGCAACCTTTGACAGCGCAGCGGCAGACCGGTCACCCGGCGCAATTCCGCCCGTGTCTCCGCCCCTTGGGCATCGACGACGGCATGCATCACATTGCCCTCGGCGGTCAGCCGGTTGTCCGCCCATTGCCGCTCTATATGAATCAGGGCGCATTGGCGCGGACAGACAGTGTAATGTTGTATCGCCGAAAGTGGGATCAGGTCGTCGTCTTCGTCTTCCATGGTGGATCAGTCCGGGGGTAGGCCGCGTTCGACCAGGGTGAAATAGGCGGCATGCAACGAGGGGTGGTCGTTGTCGAAACCAGCCGCGTAACGCTGTCGGGCGCGACCCAGGACAACGGCCAGATCAAGCAACCGGTCCAAGCTCGACGCGCCAACGATTTGGTTGCCGCCGAAGAACAGCAGGACGATGCTGTCAAGCTGAGGGCCTTGCGCCAGGTCGGTCAGTCGGTCGCGGCATTCCTCCGTCCACGCCCCCAGGAGACTCAGGTCGGGAAAGAAGATGGAGGTGCGCAGGCGCCCCACCAGATCGGGCTCGTCCAGGAAGCGTTGGACCATGTGGGCTGCCAAACGTTCGGCCAGGGCCACGGTTTCCGCTTCTGACAGGATGGCCGGTCTATCGTATTGGCGACAATTATAAAGACCGTAAATCCAGAAATGGTCGAAAACCAGTTCCGGCAGGATGTGGATATCGTCGGCGGCCTCCAACGCATCGACCATGTCGCGCAAATGCACCACGACGTGATCTGATATCCGCCGGTTGCGCAGCACGGCATCGAGAAACCGCCCCCCTAAGTTATGAAATGGGGTCATGCGTGCGGGCCAAGGGGACGCGTTCTCGCTGATATGACGAGCGAGGTCGAGCCAGATTTGGGTATGATCCAGATCGGCGAAATCCCCGTACAATTCGCCGAAGCGGGCGATGAAAAGAGGCAAAGTATCCTCGGCGATGGCCCGGTCCAGCACATCGCGACGGACAGCGTAATCGGCGCTGAGAAACCGCCAAATCTCGGCTCTGGAAAAATGACCGGGGGGCATGCCGTAGCGCAGGACCGTCATCAAGGGGCGGTCGAAACACAGGCAATCGGGATGCCTGTCGGCGGTGTTGACATTGTTGCCCAGGGGAGTAGGGAACAGGAATCGAAGCAGATTGGTCAGCGGCTCCCTGGTCTCCCGAGGAAGGGCCAGGGCGTCGAGACGATCTTCAAGGCTGCGCTGTTGCCATGCGTAGAATTCGTGTTCCTGTCCCAAGGACAAATTCGGGCCACCGACCAAAGCCGGGGTCTGCCGTATCGCCTGAACTATGCGAGGGGCCTTGGTCAACAGGGCAGCCCAGCCCATCAGGTCGATGAGACTGACCTCGTCCAACATAGCGCATTGGATATCGAACATTCCGCCAAAGCGCCGAATGTCGCGCGGAGTGTCCAGTATTCCGGGGATCAGCAGGTTCAGCAACTCGTCGTGGCGGGGATCAGATCGCCACGGAGCCGGCAGTTCCCGGTCCTGGGTGATGGTGTCCAGGGCGCGATCCAACAGGCGGTGCAACTCGCGGGGGGAGGTGACCGGCAAGGGAATCTGGTACTGGACGATTTTTTCCAGATAGGACAGGCCACGGTCGCTGTCGCCATCCCCAAGCGCTTCCGCCACCCGGCGCTGGTCATAGGCGAGCAGATAGGAAATGCGGTCGAAGTCCCCCACGGCGCGGACGAATTGAGCCATGGCGCGGATTTCGCCGTCGTCGAGGCGGTCCAATTCGTCGATCATGACGACGATGGGGGCTTTTGCGTCCTCCAGGGCTTCGACCAGGGCGTCGTGTCGCTCGTCAAGACTGGGCTCTGCCAGAAATTTCTTGGCAAGCTTGGTGGTCCAGGTCAAGGCAACGTTCAGGCCGGGAATGCCGAAGACCGAGCCCGCAACTCCGGCGGCTGGGGCCAACGCCTCGACGTATTTGAGAACAGAATTGGCTATTCCCTTGGTTCGCTCGTCGCGGCCCAGTTTCTTGGCAACCTCTATCAGAAGCCGCCTGATCAGATCGTCCCTGCCCGAGACCACCCAGGGATCGAACTGAACCACCACCGCCTTGCGCTTGTCCTCCAGATGCTTGGCGGCAAGGTTGAGGATCGAGGATTTGCCGCTGCCCCATTCGCCGGTGATGCCCACCACCACGCCGGTGGCGCGGCTGTTGTCCTTTGCCACCAGGGCGTTGCCCAAGCGTTCGATGAACAACCCGCGTTCCAGCAGGTCGTCCTCGGCGGACTGAACCGCGCGGTCGAGGTGATGGGCGGCGCTCACAGGATTTCCACCACGTCCACCCCCTGGGGCAGGCCGTCGCGGTCGATGGTGACGGCGAAATCAGACCAGTCGCGGGGGGTATCGGCGTTCTGGGTGACTTTCACCCGGTCCAGCAAGGTATGGGCGGGGGCATTGCCCAAGGGGCTGGCATGGCGGAAGGCGACGACGCGGCGGGTGGCCATCAGGCCACGGGCGGCGGAGCGGTCCAGGTCGAACATGGCGGCCAGGGCTTCCCACAGCAGCGCCAAATCGGCCTCGGTGAAGCCGGTGCCCTTGTCGCCCTGGGCCAGATGGGGGGAGATGAAGCCGCTGGCCCGATAAAGGCCATAGGCGATGGTGGATTTGCCGCCCATTTCGGTGCTGCCGCCTTCGGCGGCGCGGGCCTCGGTCTCGCGGGCGACGCGGGTGATGGTGTGGTCGGCGGGCAGGATGCGGTTGATCGAGCGGGCAAAGGTGATCTGCACCGGGCCGCGCACTTGCCCGGCATTGAACTTCTTGGTCGACATCACCGCGCCGAAGGCGCGGACGTCGAAGAAATTGGCGCACATCAGCGCACGCGCCTTTTCCTCGGACGCCTTTTCCCCGTCCTTCAGCCCCTGATAGGCATCGCGGCGCTGTTCCTGCAACACCGCGCCTTCACGCACATAGATGGCGTTGGGCGAGGTATTGCCGGTCTTGAGGCCGACGTAATTGCGAATCTTGCGTTTGATGGCGACGTCGGTGACCAGCCCCTGGCCGGTCTCGGGGTCCATGCGCGGCTGGTTGCCGGCATCGGGGTCGCCATTGGGGTTGCCGTCCTTGACGTCGAACAGCAGGACGAAATCGTAGCGGTTGGAAATCACCGGACTGGTCATGGAAAGGGCTCCCGTCATTCGTCGTCTTGGGTGTCGGTGGTATCGGTGGCGGCGTCCTTGTGACGCCAGGCATTGGCCTGATGGTGGTATCCCAGGATGAAGCGGCCCTGGGCATCGAGGTCGAGCGTGGCCGGCAACCCCGCCTCTGCCGGCAGGGGATCGAGGATTTCCCCCAGGCGCTGTTCCAGCATCACCGCCAAGCCCTTCTTGTCGCGGGCCAATTTGCGCAGATGGGCGTTCTTCAGTCGCATCAATTGCGGATAGACCGAACGCGGCGCGGTCATGGCGGCGGCGAAATAACGGTCGCGGATGGTGACGTTGGAGCTGCTCTTGCCCTGGCTGAGGCGCTGTATGTCCTCCAGCACGGCGAACAGCCGGCCCAGGCGATAGCCCATATGGGTGTTGTCGGGATCCAGGCTCACGGCGATCTTCTCCTCTGGCGACGCAAGGCGGTTCAGGCTGGCTTTGATCAGGGCGGCACGCAGCGGCCAGACCGATCGTTCGGCCTGACAGCGTTGGATGGTGCGGGCCAGCAAGGTGGTCGGGTACGGCGTGCCTTTCAGGATCGCCGTCACCGTCTCGGCGGCCAGACGACCGCGCAAAGTGTCGGACAAGGTGCCCACATCGCCGCCCCTGGCCGCCGCCGACAGCAGATGCCACAGGCCGGGCGCCTTGCCCTTGGCCCATAATCCATCCACGTTCAGGTCGTCGAAATGGCGCTCGACCACGGCGGCGATGGCGCCGACGGTGCCCTGGTGCCAGAACCGCACCGCCAGTCGAGAAACGTTCGGGGCGAGGCCGAGGATGCAAAAAGGGGTGTCGTCCCGGCGCAGGGCATGCAGGCCGGTACGGATGGTGGCGAAAACGTCATGGACGGCTTGGCCGTCGGGGGGCTGGCCGGCATCCTCGTCGTGGAAGGCGCCACCGGTGATCAGGCTCAGGAAGCTGCTTTCCAGCGGTGTCGGCCCGGTGGCCCAGAACACGAAGGTGGTGTCGCCCTCGGTGTGGTGGTGGCGGGCCTGCTCGCGCGCCAGCAGATGGTTCAACCCGGTCGTGTAGGCATGTGCTGCCGCATTGCCAACGGGGCCGTTGTCTCCTTGCTTCCAGCCATGGGATTCGAAAGCCGGAAGGTTAAAGGATACCAGCGTGGCACCCTTGGTGTGTGCAAAGCGAATGCCTTTAATTTCGGTATGGGTGCGAGCAATTGCCGAGCGTTCCCCCGTTATCAAGCACCACCTATCTGGACAATCTCTGGTAGTGTCGCCATGGTTACGATATGTCTGCGCGACGATGGGACGTTGACAAACCAGACATTCATCGCCTTCAAGGCGAAATGATATGTCTCCTCCTGCGCAAAGATCGCTCCAGCTCTCGTGCTCAGAAATTTCCGACCAATCCCCGTGCTCCAGGAATTTCTTTATTGAGACCACGCCGGGGTCGGATGCCGCAAGCGGTGGAAGGGAGTTGATATGATCAATAAATGCGAGACGTCGTAACGGAACTTTGTCTATCTGCTTGGGTGTAAGTGTCGGCCTCGCAATCCCAAATATGTACTCTGCGTTGTCCCAAAGGGGATTGGCTGCCGTTTCAGATGATTTTCGAATCTTAACCGGCACCACAAATTTCTTGCCCCGCTTGTTGTCGTCCCGCGTCGATCGCAACGAGACGAAATGTCCCTCGGCGTCGACGGTGACGACGAAGTGAATCTCTTTTTCCTGAAAGCCGGGGGGCTGGGCCGTGCCCTCGGCCAGCAGGCGCTGATAATAGTCGTTGAGGCGGTGCAGGATCATCGCCGCACCTCCACCGAATCGGGCGGTGGCACGGCCAAGCGACCCTCGACCAGACGGGCGCGGAAGAACAAAGGCACCGGCGCCTTGCCGGAATGGTCGATATCCAGCAGCATCCAGCCCAGATCGGGGCTGTCGGCGATGGGCGGCGGCACATCGGTGCCATCCTCGACCAGGGTGAAATCGGCGGCGAATTCGCGCGTGCCCAGGCAGGGGCGGTGGAAACACTGGCCGGCGCGGGCACGGCGGCGGAACATTTCCACATACTTGGTCACGGTCTCGTCCGCCGGCGCCTTGGCGGTCAGGGCGATACGGGCGGTGACGACATAATCCACCTCGCGCAGGATCACCGAGGCCCGCTGCTGGCGGTGGTCCTCGGCGTCGATGCCGAAGGCGTTGCTGGCCTTGGTCCCCACCTCGTTGCGGCGCACGGTCTGGAAGCGGATGGGCTTCAGCACGTCGATGCGCTCGACCCGCCAGACCATTTGCGGTTTCCAGAACACCGCCTCGAGAATGCCTCGCGCCGCCGACGGCGTGCACATGTCATAGGACACGCGCTCCACCTTCATCTCGGGCCGGGTGAACAAAGCCGCGTCGCCCCAAACCCGCAGGCTGAGCGGCAATGAGATGGCTTTGCCGTCATGAATCATGGCGATGTGCCCCCATACTCTCTCTCCATCCACAATCCGGCGCCGTCCCGGTCATACAGGCTCTGGGTGACAAGAACGGTCACGCCGTGCACCTCTTCCACCGCGCCCTGCTCGCGTAAACGGGCCATGTCTCCGACCGGTACCGGCACGGTGTAGCGTTGCAGCGCCCGCCAGATGGCGCGCGACGGGCCGTGGCGGCGCAGCTCGGCCAGGGCGTGGCTGGCCGTCTGGTCGTATTCGACCACCAGGCTCTCGTCTTTTTGTTCGATCATCCGGAAGGCCTCGGCGGCGGAGCGGAAGGCAATGTCGTACCAGGGGCGGCCCTGGCGCACGGCGCCCAATCCCAGCATGGTGCAAATGCCGTTGGGATCGTGGCTGGGCCGGCCCCAATAAAGTTCGCGGAAATAATCGACAAACGAATCGGGATGGAACGGTGCCGCCCCATGGCGACGCAAGGTCGCCTCGGCGGCTTCGGCGGCTTGCCGTTGCAGGCCGTGCAGCCGGCCTCCCTCGGGGCGGAATACCTCGACCCGGCCTTTCTCCGGCAGATCGCCCTCACGGTTGCAGCGACCGGCGGCCTGGGCGATGGAATCGAGCCCGGTCATGGCGCGGAAGACGACGGGAAAACTGATGTCCACCCCCGCCTCGATCAACGAGGTGGAGACCACCCGCGCCGGCCCCGTCCCGCTGATCCGCCCGAGTAAATCGGAACGGTGGGCCGCGCATTGCCAGGTGGACAGGTGAACGGCGCCGACCGGCAGCAGGCCGTGCAGGCGGCGGCAATCGGCCCGTGAATTGACGATGGCCAAGACCCGGTCCAGGGCGGTCATGGCGGCGGCGATCTCGTCCCAACTTTGCGTTTCACCGAGCCGGGGGAAGCGCACGCGGACGCGGTCCAGCCGCGAGAACACATCGGCTGGGTCGGGGATGATCTCTCTCGCTTGGGGCAATTCCTTGAACACGGCGGCCAAAGCCGGTTGGGTGGCGGTGCACAAGACCACCGTCACCCCGTAGCCCGTCACCAGTTCGGCCAGGGCGGCGGTGATCGGGCGCAGCAGATGCGGCGGCAGGGATTGGGCTTCGTCCAAGATGACCACGCTGCCGGCGATGTTGTGCAGCTTGCGCAGGCGCGAGGTGCGGTTGGCGAAGAGGGACTCGAACAATTGCACGGTGGTGGTCACCACCACCGGGGCATCCCAGTTCTCGGATGCCAGGCGCGTGCGATTGGTCTGGGGGCCGCGCCCGTCGTCGAAAGCGCTGTGATGTTCCAACACGGCGGCCTCGCCCAGAGCGTCGCGGAAGATTGCGGCGGTTTGTTCGATGACGCTGGTGAAGGGCACGGCATAGATGACGCGGCGCATTTGATCGGGGTGCCGATGGATGTGGTCCAGGGCAAAGGCCAGCGAGGACAGGGTCTTGCCGCCACCGGTGGGCACGGTCAGGGAATAAAGGCCCGGCGAGCCTTGGGCAGCGCTGCGGCACGCCGCCAGGACTTCCGTCCGCACGTGGTTGACGGCCCCTTGTCTTTCGGAAAACTCCGCCAGCTTGCGATCAAGCTTGGCCCGAAGCGCGCCGATCTCGGTCCAACCCGCGCGTTTGTCGCGGCGCTCGGGGGCAAAAAATGCCTCGGTGTCGAGAAAGTCGGCGTCGAACACCGCCGATGCCGTCATGCGAATCCACATCGAGGGATCGTGTGTCGGCGGTCGGCTCACCGGGTCCGCCCGCAGAAGGTCGGCAGGGGCGGCGGCCCGCGCCGCCTGCAACAGGGTTCTCCCCTGTTCCAGCCGATCCTTCAACCCCTTCCGCCCATTTGCCCCGGTGAAGTCGGGCAACCCCGCATGGTGGCCGGCGATGATGAAGGAAATCCCCAAACCGACATCGCCCAGTCCCGTCACCGCGTGCAGGGCGCCCGCGGTGGAATGATCCACCTTTTGGATGTTGATCAATGTATCCTCGAGGTGGGCATCCTCGTTTCGTGCCGCGCCGATATAGGCCTGGAAATCCGCCGAGAACTTGCCCAAATCATGCCAGAGGGCGGCCACATGCGCAGCAGCCCCACCTTTCCACCCATTGGCGAAGGCACTGGCCGACAGCGCGGTGTCTTTCAGGTGCTCGGCAAGATCGTGTGAAACGGTGCCGTCCTGACGGATATGGGCAATAGGTGGAATGCGTCCTCCACAAGCTATTCAATTAGCTGCACAGCGAGCCGTCACTTATCAATAAAACCATACATTGGCAATGTGTGCCCGCGCTAGTCGTGAGATCGCTTTTATCCTGGATTTCCCAGGTGTAACAGCAATTTCAGAGCCGACTGACGAAATTTATTTAATATAAATCAATGTGTTATTGAATTCTGGAATGGGGTCAGATGAGGCTGGCGGAGAGAAAACCATATCCCGTTGAGCTGCGGGTTTCTTGCCGCCGCGTGAAGCTCAAGTTACACGGATACCAAGGTGACTTCTGACGCCGGATTGCTCTTCATCCTTGAACTGGATGCCCCCTTCGGCTTTGGTTAGATGGACAGGCTGACGCTGACCGCCACTAAGATCAGCAAGAACAATCGCCGCCCCCTGAGGCCCCATTCCATGAATTAAGGTCAGATACATGACGATGAGGAAAGCATAGCCCGTAATGGTCACGTCTACCTCACCTGTTACACCGATTTCTGTGCTCAATCCGCTTGGCGATCTTTTTCTCGTCGAGGAGGCCGTCGCAGGACTCGGATGGTGATACTGCGGTTTCCTCAAAGGCATTCTTAGCACTAGCCAGCGCAGGATCGACGGCGACCGGGCGTTTGTTCGCGAGATCGGCAACGATCTTGGCCTGGGCTTGGATGCCGTCGATCACCACCAACTCGCCGGCGACCACAGCCGCCGCCTGATCGGCGTGAAGGTTGCGGGTCGGGGTCGCGATCACGATGCGGCTTTTGGGATGGTGCAGGCGGATAGCCGCCGCCCGTGTCGGCAGATGGTCAGCTTTCGGCACCAGGATCACCGGGGTGCCGGTGTCCTTGTGCAGGACTGAGGCAGACAGGCAGTCCGCGGTGATGATCACCGGCCCGCCATAGGCGGCTTTCTCGCGGGCGAGATCGCCGCCGGGATCGATCACATGGGTGATGTTTTTATCCGTGTCGCCCAAATCGGCGGTGCGGCCCTGGCCGTCCATGCCCCGCACCGCCCAGATATGCCCCTTGTCGTCGCGAAACGGGAAGATCATCCGTGTCGCCTCGATCTCGATCAGGGCGGTGTCCAGGTCTTTCAGATCGCTGCCGGCGTCGCAGTTGACGATCCAGAACTTGTCGAGCTTCTCGCCCTTCTCCTTGGCGGCGGCGATATAGCGGCCAAGGTTGGCATAGTCGTCGCGGATTTCAGGCTTACGGTCAATGCGCTTGGCGATCATCGGCCCGCCCTGGGGTGAATCTGGTGATGGATTTCCTTCACCGTGGCTTTCAACTGGTCCTGGGTATCCTGGATTCGGTGCAGCCCCTATTTTTTGCCCCAACTTTGCCTTGAACCGGCTTTATGCTATGAAACCCCGGTGATGCCGGCGTAACGATGTCCGTTCGCCCGTCAAACTGTCCCGACTGATCGAGGTTCGCCCGTGCGCCGTCTTGCTCTTTCCGCCGTTCTGGCCACCGTTCTGGTTTGCATGACCGCCTTGGCCGCTCCGGCCATGGCCCAATATGAGAACCGCGCCATGTCCGACAGGCTGGACCGGTTGGAACGCGACCTGCAAATGATGCAAGCCCAAGCGGCTCGTGGTGCCGGTGGCGCCACCGTGATCACCTCGCCGGCCTTGGGCGGCGGCGGCGCCTCGGCACCGCGTCCGCAGGCGCAGCCGCTGTCGCCCGGTATGGCGACGCGTCTGGACGAGCGGGTCGACCAGTTGGAAGAGTTGGTGCGCCAGTTGACCGGCAGGGTCGAGGAAGCCAATTTCAAGGCCGCCCAGGTGGGCCGCCAGATGGAGCGTTTGCAGGCCGATCTGGATATGCGCCTCAAGGATTTGCAGGCGGGCCAGGGTCCGTCTTCGGCGCCGACCCCGTCGGCGGGCGGGGCGCAGCAATTATCCATGCCGGCGGCCAAGGGCAGCGACAGTCCCGGCCCGGCCAGCGGTCCGCAAAGCCTGGGCACGCTGTCGGAAAAGGATTTGAAGAAGCCGGCCCCGGCGGTGCCGTCCGCCCCCCCCAAGGACGCCCAGGGTCTGTACGACATGGCCTACGACGCGTTGCAAGGCGGCGATTACACCACCGCTGAAAAGGGCTTCCAGGACTTCCTGGCCCAGCACGGCAACCACCAATTGGCCGGCAACGCCCAGTACTGGCTGGGCGACATCGCCTATGTGCGCAAGGATTTCAACACCTCGGCCGTCACCTTCCTCGAGGGCTACAAGAAGTTTCCCAAGCATTCCAAGGCCGCCGACATGATCTATAAGGCCGGCTCGGCCTTCGGCCAGATGGGCAAGAAGAAAGAGGCCTGCACCGCCTTCGCCATCTTGTTCAACGAACAGCCGAAAATGCCCGACCGGGTCAAGCGGGCGGCCACCGCCGAAAAACAGAAATACGATTGCAAATAAGGCATGGCCCCTTCGACGGAAGGGGCCATCATCGTTTGATGAAAGCACTGTCGCCCGCTGAATTCGCCAGTTTGATGGACCGGCTGGGGCCGTTCGAGCCCGGACCGCGTCTGGCCGTGGCGGTGTCGGGCGGCGCCGATTCCCTGGCCGCTACCTTGCTGGCCGCCCATTGGGCGCATGAGCATCGGGGCAGGGTGGTGGCGCTGACCGTCGACCACCGCCTGCGCCCCAATTCCACCGCCGAGGCGGGGCAGGTCGGCCAATGGCTGGCCAATCACGGTATCGAACATCACATCTTGCCCTGGCTGGGCGACAAGCCGACCTCCGACATCCAGGGCCGTGCCCGCGCCGCCCGCTATGCGCTGCTGGAACAGTATTGCCGCCAGGCCGG
This sequence comes from Stygiobacter sp., assembly GCA_006218045.1. Lineage (GTDB taxonomy): Bacteria > Pseudomonadota > Alphaproteobacteria > Rhodospirillales > Magnetospirillaceae > Magnetospirillum. Next base: position 124,661 of record VBWB01000006.1, on the reverse strand, counting down.
CATTCTCCATCTGCTGCTGGCCCATCACCGCGATGATCAGGCGGAAACCTTTTTGCTGCGACTGGCGCGGGGCTCGGGCGTCGACGGCTTGTCGGCCATGACGGCCATTCGCCACGGCGCCCATATGCGCTGGCTGCGCCCGTTGCTGACGGTACCCAAGGCCCGCCTGCTGGCCACCTTGCGCCATTGGGACCAGGATTGGGTCGACGATCCGTCCAATCTCGATCCCCGCCATGCCCGCGTCCGCCTGCGTCTGCTGAGTGAAACCCTGGCCGCCGAGGGACTGGAACCGGCGCGGCTGGCCCAAACCGCCCACGCCCTGGCCTTGGCCGGCGACGCGCTTGACCGCATGGTCGCCGATGCCTTGGTCGAGTGGGGCCATATTCACCCCGCCGGTTTCGCCTGGGTGCATTGTGATGCTTGGGACCGATTGCCCGAGGATGTGGCTCTGCGCCTGCTGGTGCGGCTGTTGTGCTGCCATGGCGGCGAGGAATTGCCGCCCCGGCTGGAGCGCAGCCAAGGCCTGCTGCGCCGGTTGCGCCACGGCCAGGGCGGCACTTTGTCGGGCTGCCGGGTGGTGGTATTGGCGGGGCGGGCGCTTTTTTGCCGCGAAGCCGGGCGCATGGCCGAGCCGGTGCCCGCCGAACCCGGGGCGGAAATCTTGTGGGATGGCCGCTTTCGCGCGGCGCTGCCCCTGTCTGCGCCGCCCGGTTTGCGCCTGGGCGGATTGGGGCCGCAGGGCTGGGGCAAGGTGGTCAAGGCCATGGGACGCAAGGCTTTGCCGGATATTCCGGCCACGGTTCGGGCCACCCTTCCGGTGCTGATGGATGAGGATGGTGTTTTCGCCGCGCCTCACCTCGGCTATAACCGTTCGGACCATTGGCAAACAGCGTCGCCGTGGCTATGGCCGGCGCCCCGTCGTCCGTTGACTGAGATTGCCCATTGTCTTGTTTAGGCGGTGATGGGCACTATCTGTAGGGAACGCTGTTATTTGCCGGCGCATTTCTGGCGCCTCTACCGGGAAGGGTTTGACCTTGAATTTCAGCAAGAACCTGGCGTTGTGGATCATCATCGCCCTGCTTCTGGTGATGCTTTTCAACCTGTTTCAAACCTCGGCGCCGCAGCGCGGCATGGGGCAGGTGGCGTTCTCGGATTTCATGGCCGAAGTGGATGGCGGGCGCGTCGCCGACGTGACCATCCAGGGCTATACCGTGACCGGGCATTATTCCGACAACCGCCCGTTCTCCACCTATATGCCGCCCGAAGCCAATATCGTGCCCAAACTGCGCGAATCGGGCGTGCGTATTTCCGCCGTCCCCCCCGCCGACGATCAGCCGACCCTGTGGGGCATCCTGGTGTCGTGGTTCCCCATGCTGCTGTTGATCGGCGTCTGGGTGTTCTTCATGCGCCAGATGCAATCGGGCGGCGGCAAGGCCATGGGTTTCGGCAAGTCCAAGGCGCGGCTGCTGACGGAAAAGCAGGGCCGCATCACCTTCGAGGACGTGGCCGGCATCGACGAAGCCAAGCAGGAACTCGAGGAAATCGTCGAATTCCTGAAAGACCCGCAGAAGTTCCAGCGCCTGGGCGGCAAGATCCCCAAGGGCTGCCTGCTGGTCGGCCCGCCCGGTACCGGTAAGACCCTGCTGGCGAGGGCCATCGCCGGCGAAGCCAACGTGCCGTTCTTCACCATCTCGGGCTCCGACTTCGTCGAGATGTTCGTCGGCGTCGGCGCCAGCCGCGTGCGCGACATGTTCGAGCAGGGCAAGAAGAATGCTCCGTGCATCATCTTCATCGACGAAATCGACGCCGTCGGCCGCCATCGCGGCGCCGGCCTGGGCGGCGGCAACGATGAACGCGAGCAGACGCTCAACCAGATGCTGGTGGAGATGGACGGCTTCGAGTCCAATGAAGGCGTCATTCTGATCGCCGCCACCAACCGGCCCGACGTGCTCGACCCGGCGCTGTTGCGTCCCGGTCGCTTCGACCGGCAGATCGTGGTGCCCAACCCCGATATCCTGGGGCGCGAGAAGATTTTGAAGGTTCACATGCGCAAGGTGCCGCTGGCCCCCGACGTGGAACCGCGCATCATCGCCCGCGGCACGCCGGGTTTCTCCGGCGCCGATCTGGCCAATCTGGTCAACGAGGCGGCGCTTCTGGCGGCGCGGGCCGGCAAGCGCGTGGTCACCATGCAGGAATTCGAATCGGCCAAGGACAAGGTGATGATGGGGGCCGAGCGCCGGTCCATGGTGATGAGCGAGGCGGAGAAGGAAGCCACCGCCTATCACGAGGCCGGGCACGCGGTGGTCAATCTGCACATGCCCCATTCCGATCCGCTGCACAAGGTCACCATCATCCCGCGCGGTCGCGCCTTGGGGGTGACCATGTCGCTGCCGGAACGCGACCGGCTGTCCTATTCCAAGAAGTTCTTCGAGGCCCGCATCGCCGTTTGCTTCGGCGGTCGGGTGGCCGAGCAGTTGATCTATGGCGAGGACCATCTGAATTCGGGGGCCTCCAACGACATCATGCAGGCCACCGGCATGGCCCGCAAGATGGTCACCGAGTTCGGTTTCTCCGATAAATTGGGGCCGTTGCGCTATAACGAAAACCAGGAAGAGGTGTTCCTGGGCCATTCGGTCACCCAGCACAAGAGCATGTCCGACAACACCGCCATGCTGATCGATGCCGAGGTGCGCAACTTCGTCGAGGACGGCGAGCGCAAGGCCCGTCAGATCCTGACCGAGCACCGTGACGAGCTGGAGGCCATCTCCCGTGGCCTGTTGGAATACGAGACCCTGTCCAAGGACGAGATCGACATACTGATCCGGGGCGAACCGCTGATTCGCGATGGCGGCTATGTGCGGCCCAAGGACAATGGCGGCGGGCCGCGGCGCGGCTCGGTGCCGTCGTCGGGCATTCCCGCCGCCGGGCTCGACCCCGAACCCCAGCCCGGTCCGTGACCGTCCCGGTGACATCCGCGTTTCGCCGAAGCCCCGCCTTGCCGCGGGGCTTCGTGCGTGCGGACCAGGTGCACGTGTTGCCCATGGGTCTCGTGGCGGGCGAGCCGGCGGCGGCGGCGATCATCGGCGGTCATGGCTGGCCCCTGGCCGATGGCAAGCTGGCTTTCACCAGCGCCGGCATCATCTGGGCCGAGGGCGGACAACATTGGATCGCCCTGGCTCCCTATGCCGAGTTGATCAGCTGGGCCGAGGCCGAGGGCGAGGACATGGCCCGTCACATCGGTCGGGTGGTCCAGTGCATCGGCGCCCGTCGTAGCGATTGGGCCGGGCTGTCCCTGGATCGCCCACGCATCATGGGCATCGTCAACGCCACCCCCGACAGCTTTTCCGATGGCGGGCGCAATCTGGTGGCGCAGACCGCCATCGCCAATGCCCTGGCCATGGTCGAGGCCGGCGCCGATATCATCGATGTCGGCGGCGAATCCACCCGCCCCGGGGCCGAGCCGGTCTCGGTGGAAGAGGAAATACAGCGGGTCGAGCCGATCATCCGCGCCTTGGCCGAATGGAATGTCACCGTCTCGGTGGATACCCGCCACGCCCCGGTGATGCGGGCGGCGTTGGCGGCAGGCGCCAGGATCATCAACGACGTTACCGCCCTGGAAGGGCCGGGCAGTCTGGAAGTGGCGGCCAAATCCGGGGCGGCGGTGATCCTGATGCACATGCAAGGCCAGCCGCAAACCATGCAGGCCGATCCGCGCTATGGGTGCGCGCCCCTGGACGTGTACGATTATCTGGCTTCGCGCATTGCCGCCTGCGAAGCCGCCGGCATCCCCCGATCGCGCATCATGGCCGATCCCGGCATCGGCTTCGGCAAGAATGCCGCCCACAACGCCCAGATATTGGCGAATCTGCCCTTGCTGCACGGCCTGGGCTGCCCGCTGCTGCTGGCGGCCAGCCGCAAGACCTTTGTCGCCCATCTCAGCCAGGGCGAAACGCCGCAGCATCGTCTGCCCGGTACCCTGGCCGCCCATTTGGCCGGGCTCAACGCCGGCATGCAATGCCTGCGCGTCCACGACGTCGCCGAAACCGTGCAGGCGGTCAAAATCTGGCAGGCCATGTCCGCCGCCGCTTAGGGCTTATGCGCGAAGCGCGGCCCGTTGACGGGCCCGCTCAGGTGCCGCGCGGGCTTATGGCCTTGATCGGTGCCGAGGACGCTGAACTGGGCGGCTGGAACGGATTGCCCTGGATCAGCACGATGGCCGCCGTCGGCGCGGCGGCGGCGGCGAACAGGGCTACCGCCAGGATTTCCGCCTTGGCCTGGTCCACATAGACCATGGCGATGGAAATCATGGTCAACAGGCCCAGAAAGGCCATGCCCAGCCATTTCAGCGGGTTGACGTGGGTCTGCGACAGCGAGATGCGCTGTTCGCGGGCGTCGCGCACCGCCACCGCCTGTTGCAAAATCTCCCCATGGGTGGCCGGGGCCAGGGCTTGGGCGATCTCGGGCCGGGCCAGCACCTCAAGCAAGGAGGACAGGGCCTGGGCGGTGGCTTCCGATGATTGGCGCTCGGCCAGCAACGGCCATTCCTGCGTCACCACGCTGTCGGCATAGGTATCGACCGCGTGACGCACGATCCGGTGCTGCGCCGGTGGCAACGGGCTGGACAGCGCCAGGATCGAACGCAGGCCGCCGGCCTCGTGATAAACGGCGGTGACGGCGCGGTCATGGGCGTTCCAGGTGTCGTTGGCGAGAAAGGCCAGGGTCAGGGCGAACAACACCCCGACCACGTTGACGAAGGGCGGCGACAGACCGCGATATTGGCCGATCAATTGGGCGAAGCGCGACCGATGGGCCAGCCACAGGAACAGCCCGGCGGCACCCAAGGTGCCGAACAGGGCGATGGCGGCCAACAGATAATGGTCATGGGTGGTCAGGAAGGCGGGCATGAATGATCCTGCGAGCAAACGTCCGGAGCATTAATAGACGCTGATTCCGGCCCGCGCCAGCAGCAGCAGACCGACCCCTGCCATGATCGCCGCGCACAGCCGGCGTAAGGGGCGGGGGTGACGCAAAAAGCCCATGGCCGCTTGGGTCAGCCCGGCATAGGTCAACATGACCATGGCCAAGGTGGCGGCGACGATGCCCGCGCCCAGGACCGCATCGGCCAGGGTCAGCCCCTGGGGGCCGATGATGGCGGGCAGCAGCGCCATATAGAAGACGATGGTCTTGGGGTTGCCGATGGTCAGCAGCCAAGCGGCCAGGAATGACGCCGAGGCGGCACCTTCATTGACCAGCGGTGCATCGGCGGCGCGCCATTGTTTCCAGCCCAGCCACAACAGCCATGTTCCGGCCAGGGCCGACAAGGCGGGCATCCAGGATGACAGCGTGGCGGCGAGGCCGGCCAGGCCCAGCATGGCCGCCGCGAACAGGACAAGATCACCGGCGATCATGCCGGCGATGAAGGGGAGGGAGCCGGCAAGTCCGACAGCCGAAGCCCGTGACACCAAGCCGGCGATGCCCGGACCGGGGCTGGCCATGGCGGCGGCGCAGGCGGAAAACAGGACCAGGGCGTCGGCGGGTGACATGGGCCGCATTATAGTGTGTGAAAAACCTTCCAAAAGCCAATCTTTGGCGCTATCCAGTCACCTTCGTTTCATACGGGGATATTGCTTTTCATGACGCGCAAGCTGTTCGGCACCGACGGTATCCGGGGGACCGCCAATATCGACCCCATGACCGCCGAGATGGCATTGAAGCTGGGCATGGCCGCCGGTCGCCATTTCACCCGGGGCGAACACCGCCACATGGTGGTCATCGGCAAGGATACCCGGCTGTCCGGTTACCTGCTGGAGCCGGCGCTGACCGCCGGTTTCATCGCCGTCGGCATGGACGTGGTGCTGCTGGGGCCGTTGCCGACGCCGGCGGTGGCCATGCTGACCCGGTCCTTGCGTGCCGATCTGGGGGTGATGATTTCCGCCTCGCACAATGCTTATCAGGATAACGGCATCAAGCTGTTCGGCCCCGACGGCTTCAAGTTGTCGGACGAGGACGAGGTCGAGATCGAACACAAGATGTTCAACGGCCTGGAAGCCTATCGTGTCGGGTCCGATCATCTGGGCAAGGCCAAGCGCCTGGATGATGCCGCCGGTCGTTATATCGAATACGCCAAAAACAGCTTTCCCCGCGGCTTGCGCCTGGATGGGCTGAAGATCGTCCTCGATTGCGCCAACGGCGCCGCCTACAAGGTCGCCCCCACCGTGCTGTGGGAATTGGGGGCCGAGGTGATTCCGGTGGCGGTGTCGCCCGACGGCTTCAACATCAACAAGGATTGCGGCTCGCTGCATACCCAGACGCTGCAAACCCAGGTGGTGGCCCATGGCGCCCATCTGGGTATCGCCCTGGATGGCGACGCCGACCGTCTGGTGCTGTGCGACGAGAAGGGTACGGTCATCGACGGCGATCAGGTCATGGGCCTGATCGGTCTGACCCTGGCCAAGTCCGGCCAATTGACCGGCGGCGGCATTATCGCCACCGTCATGTCCAACATGGGATTGGAAAAGCATCTGGCCGGTCACGGGCTGGCTTTGCACCGCACCAATGTGGGCGACCGCTATGTGCTGGAACGCATGCGCCGTGACGGCTTCAACGTCGGCGGCGAACAATCGGGTCATATCATCCTGTCCGACCACTCGACCACCGGCGACGGTCTGGTGGCGGCGTTGCAGGTGTTGGCGGCGCTGGTGGAGGCGGGCAAGCCGGCCAGTCAGGTTCTGCACCTGTTCGACCCGTTCCCCCAAGTGCTGAAGAATGTCCGCGTCAGTGGCCAGCCCGACACGGTGCTGGCGCAGGACCGCGTCCAGGCGGCCATCGCCGCCGGCGAGGCCCGGTTGAACGGCACCGGTCGGGTGCTGATCCGCAAGTCGGGCACCGAACCGTTGATTCGGGTGATGGCTGAGGGCGAGGACAAGGTCTTGGTCAATAGTGTGGTCGACGATATCGTCGCCACCATCGGCGCCGCAGCGGAATGAGAGCGACCGACCTTTGATACCGGTCGCCCATTGAAATGCCGAAAATAAAATCCCGCAGCCGGCAATCCGGCTGCGGGATTTTTATTTACCTGGGCCGGGCTTTACTCGACCAGTTTGTTCCACCAGCCGCGGCGGGTGGGAACCGCCGGAGCCGGGGCTTCCTCGATCACTTCCGCCGGCACCGGATTGGGGGCCACCGGCTCTGCCGCGGCCTCGACCGGCGCTTCGGCGACGGGCTGCTCTGCTTCTTGCTGCGCAACCACCGGTTCGGCCTCGGCCTTGACCTTGGCGCGGCTGCGCGGCTTCTTTACCGGCTCGCCCTCGGCGGTAGCCACCGGTTCGGCCTTGGCACGGCTGCGGCGCTTGGGCTTCTCCTCGGCTTCACCATCGGCTTCCGGCTGGGGCTTGGCGCGGCTGCGGCGCTTGGGCTTCTCCTCGGCGGTGGATGCCGAATCGGCTTCGCCGTCCGCTTGCGGCGCGGTTTCCTCGGTTTCCGGTGCGGCCTTGGCCCGACCGCGGCTGCGCTTGGGCTTTTCCCCGGCTTCGGTAACAGTTTCGTCGACAATGGCATCCTGAGCGGGAGCCGGGCTGGCCTTGGCTTCCGCCTCGGCCTCGGCGGCGGCTTCTGCCCGGGCGAAGACATCGGCGACGGCGTCGGGATTGGAAATCAGCGAGACGTCGGGAACGCTGCCTTCCTCGGCCTGCGGTGCTTCGCTGCCGTCGCGGTTGCGACGACGGCGACGGCCACCGCGACGACCACGGCGACGCTTGCGGCGCTCTTCGTCGGTTTCACCCTCGACACGATCAGAGTCGGCGTCCTCGTCGCCATCCTCGGCGGCGCCTTCTCCTTCGCTTTCCGGCGTTTCGGCGCCTTCGGCATCGGCGTCGGCATCATTGCCGTCATCTTCGCCGCCGGCATCTTGATCCGATGCGCCTTGTTCGCCGGTCTTGCGGCGGCGGCGGCGGCGGCGGCGGCGCTTGCGGCCTTCTCCATCGGGGTCGCCGTCACGGTCGGTGGCGACTTCAGTGCCCTCGCTGCCCTCGCTGCCCTCGGCGGCGGCGTCTTCCTCGGCTTCCTCCTCCGCGTCCTCGTCCTCTTCCGGCACGCTGAGCGGGATGTCCTGCACCGGGATGGGGCGGGGTTCCTCGGGGCGGTTCTCCGCCTTGACCCGTTCCATGCGCAGGTTGGGGGCGATCAGTTCATCATCGCCCAGCAGATAGACGCGGAACTGATAGCGTTCCTCGATGGCGGCCAGGGCGTCGCGCTTCTGGTTGAGGATATAAAGGGCGATCTGCGACGGCACATAGACGGTGACCTCCGCCGAGCGACGGCGGATGCCCTCTTCCTCGATGGCGCGCAGCACATGCACCGACGACGATTCCACCGAGCGCACCAGACCGGTGCCGGCGCAATGGGGGCAGGGCGAGAAGGTGGTTTCCTGCAAGGACGGGCGCAGACGTTGGCGCGACAGCTCCAACAGGCCGAAGGCGCTGATCTTGCCCACCTGGATGCGGGCGCGATCGTTCTTCAGCGCTTCCTTCAAGCGGCGTTCAACCGCGTGGTTGTTGCGGTTTTCCTCCATGTCGATGAAGTCGATGACCACCAGACCGGCCAGATCGCGCAGGCGCATCTGGCGGGCGATTTCCTCGGCCGCCTCGACATTGGTCTTGAACGCCGTCTCTTCGATGTGGCGTTCCTTGGTGGAGCGGCCCGAATTGACGTCGATGGCCACCAGGGCCTCGGTCTGGCTGATGACGATATAACCGCCCGAGCGCAATTGCACGATGGGCGAATGCATGGCGTCGAGCTGGCTTTCCACCTGATAGCGGTGGAACATGGGCATCACCGGGTCCTTGTACGGCTGGACCTTCTTGGCATGGCTGGGGGTCAGCATGCGCATGTAGTCCTTGGCCAGACGATAGCCTTCGTCGCCGTCCACCAGCACTTCATCGATGTCGCGGGCGTAGAGATCGCGGATGGAGCGCTTGATCAGGCTGGCTTCCTCGTAGACCAGCGACGGCGCCGACGATTTCAACGTCAGGTCGCGCACGCTGTCCCAGGCGCGCAGCAGATATTCGTAATCGCGCTTGATCTCGGTCTTCGAGCGTTCCGAACCGGCGGTACGGACGATCACCGCCATGCCTTCCGGGCAATCCAGCTCGCTGGCGATGGCTTTCAGGCGACGACGGTCGGTGGCGCTGGTGATCTTGCGCGACACCCCGCCGCCACGGGCGGTGTTGGGCATCAGCACGCAATAGCGACCGGCCAAGGACAGATAGGTGGTCAGCGCCGCGCCCTTGTTGCCGCGCTCTTCCTTGACCACCTGCACCAGCATGATCTGGCGGCGCTTGATCACCTCTTGGATCTTGTAATTGCGCAGCAGACGGGCGCGCCGGCGCTCCTGTTCCTGCTCGCTCACCTCGTCGGCGCCGCCGACGGTTTCCACCGGCTTGGGCGGGGATTCGTCGCCGTTCTCGGCCGGGGATGCGTCGGCCTCGGCATTGGTTTCCGTTTCGGCGTCGGCGGCATCGCCCTGGCCCTCGCCCTCGGCGCGGGCTTCCTCGGCGGCGTCATCGTCGCTGTCCTGGCTGCTTTCGCGCATGGCCTCGGCCTTTTGCGCGGCCAGCAGGGCCTGACGGTCGGCCACCGGGATCTGGAAATAATCCGGGTGGATCTCGCTGAAAGCGAGGAAGCCGTGGCGATTGCCGCCGTAATCGACGAAAGCGGCCTGCAAGGACGGCTCGACGCGAACCACCTTGGCCAGATAGATGTTACCCTTAAGCTGCTTTTTGGTGCTGGTCTCGACGTCCAGTTCTTCCAGTCGAGTGCCGTTGACCACGACGACCCGGGTCTCTTCCGGGTGCGTGGCATCGATGAGCATACGCTTGACCATTAAATCCTAATCTCCGTGGCGCCGCCGGCGAGGCGCAGGCCCGGACCAAGTCCAGACCGAAAGGCGCCTCAGTGCCATGGCGGGAAAATGCTGACACAAAGCCGGCGACGCCTGCGGGGCAATCCATTGTCAAAGCGCTCGGTGCGGACATGGGCAAAACCTGCTGGCGGGCATCGCGCCCGGCTTCACAAAAGGGGTCTAAAGACGGCAGGCGGCAGCCCCAAAATCGGCTTAACCCTCTGATTGCGCGGGCGAAAATCGCCCTGCGCCAGAAACTTTCACGCCACCCGTCCCAAGGGAAGGTCCGAGCCTGCATGCCTGCATCTGTCAAAATAGCCGCCCGGACGTCTTTCCACAATCATCTTCTTGGACCGTGACGAAAACGCGACATTGATAAGAAGAGTCATGGGAATCAAAGAGTTTTGAGTTGAAGCTGAGATTTCGTCTGCGTTATACCCGTTAACGCTCGCTCAATCATCTCTGAGAGAGAATGGGGGCATGAAGGCTCGATCGGTTTTTCTGTGCGCCCTATTGGCGCTGACCATGCTGACCTGGGTGGCCTTGCCGGCGACCGAGGCCTTTGCCCGTGCCCGTGTCTCTGCCATCCGTCTGGGCAATCACCCCGACAACGTGACCCGCGTGGTCATGGATCTGTCCGACAATCTCAGCGTCACGTCGTTCGCCCAGGCCTCGCCCGACCGCATCGTGCTGGAAGCCGGCGATCTGGATTGGGGCGACGATGCCGCCGCCCGCCGTTCCTTCGGCGCCATTCAGGGGGTGCGCTACGACCAGGGACGGATCGTCGTCGATTTGAAGGAACCGGCGCTGGTCAAGTCGTCGTTTACCATTCCGCCGCGTGACGGCTTGGGCTGGCGCTTGGTGGTGGACGTACAAAAGACCAGCCGGGCCGCCTTTCTGGCCTCCGCCCGCCCACTGACCAATGCTGCCACCGCCGCGCCGCGCCCGGTTGTCGTCGCCGCCGCCGCGCCGGAAGCCGCCGCCAGCCGCGCCATCGTCGTCTATTCCCCCCAGGTCACCCCGCCGCCGGCGCCCGTAGCGGCCCCGGTACAGCCGCCGGTGCGGGTTGTCCAGGCACCACCGCCGTCTGCGTCGGCGCCACCGCCGGTCCAAGCCAGCGCACCGCCGCCGCCCGCGATCATCGTCGCCCAGCCGGTGGTGGAAACGCCGGCGCAGCGTCCACATGGCGTGATCGCCACCGCGACCGGTTCCCCCATGCTGTCGGCGCCGGTGCCGCCGCCATTGGCCCGCCCGGTGGTCGAGGTGTCGGCCCCGGTGGAGCCGGCCCCGGCCCCGGCCCCGGTCATCCGCCAACCGGTGATCGAGGAAGCCGCCGCTCCGGTCCGGGCCGCGCCCGAGCCGGCCATGCAAAGCAGCCGCAGCCCGCGCAGCGAGGGCAAGGCGGTGGTGGTCATCGACCCCGGTCACGGCGGTGTCGATCCCGGCGCCTTGGGGGTGTCCGGCATCTATGAAAAGCACATCACCCTGGCCATGGCGCGGGAATTGAAGGCGCAACTGGAAAAGGGCGGCCGCTACAAGGTGCAGTTGACCCGCGACCGCGACGTTTTCATCCGTCTGCGCGAGCGCGTGGCCATCGCCCGCCAGTACGGCGCCGATCTGTTCATTTCGCTGCACGCCGATTCGGTGCCCAATCCGCAATTGGCCGGGCTGTCGGTCTATACCCTGTCGCAAACCGCCTCGGACGGCGAGGCGCAGACCCTGGCCGACAAGGAAAACAAGGCCGATCTGATCGCCGGCATCGACCTGTCGCACGAATCCGCCGATGTCGCCAATATCCTGATCGATCTGGCCCAGCGCGAGACCATGAACCGCTCCGCCGGAATCGCCGGCGGCGTCGTCACCGAATTGGGGCGTGAGACCACGTTGTTGGGCAACACTCACCGTTTCGCCGGCTTCGCCGTGCTGAAGGCCCCCGACGTGCCGTCCATCCTGGTGGAACTGGGCTATCTGTCCAATCCGACCGAGGAAAAGCTGCTGCGCCAGCCCGATTATCGCCTGAAGCTGGCCAAGGGGATCGCCCGCGCCGTCGACCGCCATTTCGTCGAAGGGCAGAAGGCGAAGCGGTAGGGCGACTCTGCGCAAGCTTGACGCTGGCGGAGCAACGGGGTACCACCGGCTGCGCCCCTTTGTGTTGGAGTTACCCGTGAAAAAGTCCTTCGCTTCGCTCAGTGTACTTTTTCTCGTTGATTTAACCGGAGAAAAATAGGCTTGGGGCGGCGCCTTGCGCCTATTTTTCGCTTTTCCTTAAAAGACGCAAACCCGCGCGGAAAGAAGCTTTCCGCACTGGTTTTCCCCATCCAAATCGGGGAAAAGTACACCGAGGCAAAGCTGAGGGACTTTTTCACGGGCGACGTTGGAAGCCATGCTGCGAATCCTGACCATTCTGTTCAGCTTGTTGATCCTGCTGGCCATCGCTGCCGGCGGCGGCGCCGTCTATCTGTTCTGGCATTTCGGTCAAGGGCTGCCCGATTACCACCAACTGGCCCATTACGAGCCGCCGATCACCACCCGCGTCTATGGCGGCGATGGCCGCCTGGTGGCTGAATACGCGGTGGAAAAGCGCGCCTTCGTCCCCATCGGCGTCATCCCGCAACGGGTCAAGGATTCCTTTCTGTCGGCGGAAGACAAGGGATTCTATGACCATCCCGGCGTCGATTTCTTCGGCGTCGCCCGTGCGGTTCTGATCAATCTGCGCAATAAGGGCATGGGCGCCGACCGCCGCCCGGTCGGCGCCTCGACCATCACCCAGCAGGTGGCCAAGAACTTCCTGCTCACCAACGAGGTGTCCATCGAGCGCAAGGTCAAGGAAGCCATCCTGGCCTTCCGCATCGAGCGCACCTTCTCGAAGGATCACATCCTCGAGCTTTATCTGAACGAAATCTATCTGGGCATGGGCAATTACGGCGTTGCCGCCGCCGCCAACAATTATTTCGACCGCGGTCTGGAAGAACTCAGCATCGCCGAGGCCGCCTATTTGGCGGCGCTGCCCAAGGCGCCCAACAATTACCACCCCGTCCGCCATGCCGCCGCCGCCAAGGAACGCCGCGACTGGGTCATCGGCCGCATGCTGGAGGACGGCAAGATCAGCCGGGCCGAGCATGATGCGGCGGTGGCCGAGCCCTTGGTCATGCGCAAGCGCGACGATGCCGCCACGATCGTCGGCGCCGATTACTTCGCCGAGGATATCCGTCGCGATCTGGTGGCCAAGTATGGTGAAACCGCCCTGTACAAGGGCGGGCTGGTGGTGCGCTCCACCGTCGACGCCGAATTGCAGGCCCATGGCTCCAAGGTGCTGCGTCAGGGCTTGATGAATTATGACCGCCGCCATGGCTGGCGCGGCCCGGTCACCCGCATCCAGGCCGGCGGCGGCTGGCAGCAGCGGCTGGCGGCGGTCGCCTATCCCAATGGCGGCGAGCCGTGGGAACTGGCGGTGGTGCTGGCCACCAGCGATGCCAGCGCCCAGATCGGCTTCGTCAATGGTTCCGGCGGCATCATCCCGTTCAGCGAGATGCGCTGGGCCCGTCCATGGGAAAAGGAAGAGCATGTGGGGCCGGCGCCCAAGCGCCCCGCCGACGTGGTGCAGGCCGGCGACGTGGTGTTGGTGGAGGCGGTGGCCAAGAGCGACGACGGCAAGCCCGCCGCCGCCGGCACCTACGGCTTGCGCCAGATTCCCAAGATCGAGGGCGCCCTGGTGGCCATGGACCCCCATACCGGTCGGGTCATGGCCATGGTCGGCGGCTGGTCCTATGGCAAAAGCCAGTTCAACCGCGCCAGTCAGGCGTTGCGTCAGCCGGGTTCGTCGTTCAAGCCGTTCATCTATCTGACGGCGCTGGAACACGGCTACACGCCGTCTTCGCTGATCTTGGATGCCCCCATCGCGCTGCCGCAAGGCCCCGGCCTGCCCATGTGGCGACCGAAGAATTACAGCGGCGACTTCCTGGGGCCGACGACGTTGCGCGTCGGCATCGAAAAGTCGCGCAACCTGATGACCGTGCGTCTGGCCCAGGCCATCGGCATGGACAGCGTCGCCGATTATTCCAACCGCTTCGGCATCTATGATACGCTGCCGCGCCAATTGGCCATGAGCCTGGGCGCCGGCGAAACCACCGTGCTCAAGCTGACCGCCGCCTATGCCATGCTGGTCAATGGCGGCAAGAAGGTCGTCCCCACCCTGATCGACCGGGTGCAGGACCGCAACGGCCGCACCGTTTTCGTCCATGACCAGCGCTTCTGCGAGGGCTGCTGGCCGGTGCAGTATTCGCAGCAGGAAATGCCGCGCCTGCCCGACATCCGCCCGCAGATCGTCGACCCGGTATCGGCCTATCAGATGGTGTCGATCCTGGAAGGCGTGGTCCAGCGCGGCACCGGTCGCTCCGTTGCCGCCGTCGGCAAGCCGCTGGCCGGCAAGACCGGCACCTCCAACGACAGCCTGGACACCTGGTTCGTCGGCTTCTCGCCCGATCTGGCGGTGGGCGTGTTCGTCGGTTTCGACGAACCGCACAGCCTGGGCGACAAGGAAACCGGCGGCTCGGTCGCCGCCCCCATCTTCCGCGATTTCATGCTGGAGGCGTTGAAGAACCAGCCGGCGACGCCGTTCCGCGTGCCGCCGGGGGTGCGTATGGTCCGCGTCGACCCGGCCACCGGACGTCCGGCCAATCCGGGCGAGGCCAGGGCCATCTGGGAGGCCTTCAAGTCGGGCGACCGCCTGCCGTCGGATCAGGAAGACGTGCTGGAAGGCGAGGGCGCCGACGGTTTCAGCTTCAACCCGCTGCCCAGCGAGACCGATACCGCGCACGGGCTGGTGTCGCCCTTGCCGCAATTGCCCGCTGGCCCGCCGCCGCCCATGCCCGGGGGCTTGTATTAACGCCGGCGGTTCACTAAAACTGCCGGCTTGATCCGAAACCGAGAGGAACCGACCGTTGCGCGCCGAAATCGAAGCGCTGGCCGCTGACATCCGCAAGTCCGTTGCCCTGCTCAAGCGTCACTTGAACTGGGACGACGCCCTGATGCGGCTGGACGAACTGAACGCCCGGGCCGAAGACCCCAATCTGTGGAATGACGGTGACAGGGCACAGAAGCTGATGCGGGAGCGCACCCAACTGGATACCCAGGTCAGTGGCTGCCGCAAGCTGGAAGCCGATCTGGAC
This sequence comes from Stygiobacter sp., assembly GCA_006218045.1. Classification (GTDB taxonomy): domain Bacteria; phylum Pseudomonadota; class Alphaproteobacteria; order Rhodospirillales; family Magnetospirillaceae; genus Magnetospirillum. The sequence continues at coordinate 109,595 of VBWB01000006.1, read as the reverse complement.
GACATGCTGGGTCTGATCGAGCTGGCCGATGCCGAGGGCGACAGCGACGTCGCCGCCGATGCCGAGGCGCAGTTGCGGGCGCTCAAGGATCTGGCCGGCAAGCTGGAACTGGAAACCCTGCTGTCGGGCGAGGCCGATGCCAACGATTGCTACCTGGAAATCAATTCAGGCGCCGGCGGCACCGAGGCCCAGGATTGGGCGGAAATGCTGCTGCGCATGTACAGCCGCTGGGCCGAGCAGCACGGCTATAAGCTGGAATTCGTGGAAGAAAGTGCCGGTGAAGGCGCCGGCATCAAATCGGCGACCATCCGCGTCGTCGGCCACAATGCCTATGGCTGGCTGAAGACCGAGGCCGGCGTGCACCGGCTGGTGCGCATCTCGCCTTTCGACAGCAATGCCCGACGCCAAACCAGCTTCGCCTCGGCCTGGGTCTATCCGGTGGTCGACGACACCATCGACATCCAGATCAACGAAAGCGATTGCCGCATCGACACCTACCGCGCCTCGGGCGCCGGCGGTCAGCACATCAACAAGACCGATTCGGCGGTGCGTATCACCCATATCCCCACCGGCATCGCCGTCGCCTGCCAGACCGAACGCTCGCAGCACCAGAACCGGGCGCGGGCTTGGGACATGCTGCGGGCGCGGCTGTACGAGGCCGAGCTGCAAAAGCGCGAGGCCGCCGCCCAGGCGCTGGAAGACACCAAGACCGATATCGGCTGGGGCCACCAGATCCGCTCTTACGTGTTGCAGCCCTATCAGATGATCAAGGATCTGCGCACCAATGTGGAAACCTCCGACACCCAGGCGGTGCTGGACGGCGACCTCGACATGTTCATGGCCGCATCCCTGGCCAGCCGCATCAAGGGCTCGGACGAAAGCGAGTCCTGACGGCGGATCCATATTTGAATCGATGATGGCGGAACCTATATGGGCTCCGCCATCATCTTTTGGGGGTCGAAGGAACCATGAAACGCCATCACATTCTGTCCGGCCTGCTGGTCGTCCTGCTTGCCCTGTCCATGAGCGCCGAAGCCTGGGCCAGGGCCGGCAAGGGCAGCAGCATGGGCTCGCGCGGGTCGCGCACCTATGATCGCCCGATGGAACGCAGCATCGCGCCGCCGCCGGCAACTCCGGCCCCGGGTGTCGCCCAGCCGGGTGCCGCTCAACCCATGTACAGCCCTAACGCCGTGCGGCCCAACGCCGCCATGCCCGCCGCCGCCGCCCCGGCCATGGCGGCGCAGCCCGGCTTCTTCCAGCGCAACCCGATCATGGGCGGCATCATGGGTGGGCTGATCGGTGCCGGCATCGGCTCCATGCTGTTCGGCGGCAATTCGGCCATGGCCGCCGCGTCGGGCGCCGCTCCCATGGCCAGCATGTTCGGCACCTTGTTGCAGGTGGCCCTGATCGGCGGCCTGATCTGGCTGGGTTTCCGCCTGTTCCGCCGCCGGACCCAACCCGCCGGGGTCGACATGGGTGCGCCGGCGTCCTATCAGCGTGAAGCGGCCATGAATGCCGCCCCGGTGGCCGGCGCCAGCCGCGTCGCCAAGGAATTCGAGGTCAGCGCCGACGACCAGAGCCAGTTCAGCCGTATCATCGAAGGGGTGCAGAAGGCCTGGAGCGACGGCAATCCGGTGGCGCTGCGCCAATGGGTGACGCCGGAAGTGGCCGGCTGGATCGGCGAGGATCTGGCCCGCGATCAGGCCAACGGCGTGCGCAACGTGGTCGAGGACGTCACCTTGCTGAAGGGCGACATCAGCGAAACCTGGAGCGAGAACGGCATGGATTTTGCCACCGCCATCATCACCTTCTCGGCCCGCGATTACATGGTGCGGCTGTCGGATAACGAGGTGGTGGAAGGCGACCAGCACAACGCCGTTGAAACTTCCGAGGCCTGGACCTTCGTCCGCGGCTCGGGCGGCACCTGGGTGCTGTCGGCCATCGAGCAGATGTAGGTTTCCGGATAAAAGCAAAGCCCCGCCGGTGCCGGCGGGGCTTTTTGTTTGGCCCGGAAATCACACCAAAGAGATCAGCGAGCGGATCTGCCGTTTCCTGATGTCGTCGGCGATTTCCAACTGGGTGATGTTGCGCCCGGCGCCATAATTGATGATGGTCACCCGGTGCACGTCGCTGAAGGTGCCGCGGCTGCTTTCCTCCCATTCCTCGACCCGTGGGCTGCCGTCGAAGGTGACGACGCGGCGCGGTTTGGTGGCGTGGCGGCGGATGGCGAAAATGGCTTCGGTCACCACCACATAGATGTTGTCGGTGGTGAAATAGCCGGCCAGGGTGCCCAAGGATACCCCGGTGGCCATACCGGCCCCGGCGCCAATGCCAGCCGAACCGGGGGTGCCGCCGATCACCGCCCCGGCTCCGGCTCCGGCCAGGGCGCCGGCGGTGCCACCGAGGAAGCCGTATTGTGCCAGCATGTCGCGGTCGTATTGCTGGCTGCGGATGACGTTCAAGTCGATCTTCAGGCCGAAATCGCTGCCGTCGGAGCGTTCGTAGCCCTTGGCGGTGTAGCCTTGGTACAATTGCTCGCGCGTTTCCTCCAGATCCCACACCGGATCGCCCGACATGTTGCGCAGGCTCAGTTTCAGGCGGCGATTGGGATAAAGGGCGGGATCGGTGAACACCATGCCCTCGGACCGCATGCCGTACATGCGGTCGGTCTTGGGATCGACCACCATGTCGCTGACATTGCGGCGCTGGCAGGCCGCCAGCAAGGCGGCGCTGGCGCCGACGATAAACAGGCGGCGATCCAACAGCATGCTTATTCCCCCCTCATGGAATCGTTCAGGAAGTTCATGGCTTCGGAATAATGGACGGAGAAGTTGAGGCCCGGCGATTCGCTGATGCCCCAGGTGTTGATCCCCACCACCTTGTTGCCCTTGAACAAAGGCCCGCCGGAATTGCCGGGATTGATGTCGGCGTCGGTCTGCACATAAAGCACCGGTTCGCGCTTTTGCGTCGGGTTGGTGTCGGCCTTTTGCTTGCGCACGGCACTGACCACGCCACGGGTGATGGTGTAAAGCTGGCGCCGCGGATGACCGATGGCGTCGACGCTGTCGCCGGGGCTCAACTCCTTGCCGCGAAAGAACTCCACCGGGCGGCCGCGATCCTGCACCTTGACCAGGGCCAGATCCAGGCGGACATCCTTGGCGATGACCTGACCGAAGGTCTCGCGCTTGTCGTACAGGCGCATTTCGACGATGGAACTGTCGTCGACCACGTGCCAATTGGTCATGACGATGTTGGGGCGGACGTAAAAGCCGCTGCCCACGGCGTTGTGGGTATAGACGACGACGACGCTGTCGAAGCGCGGGTCGTTGAGCGGTCGGTCGTCGAATTTCTCGCTTTCGGCCCGGGCCACGGCGCGGCTGCGGTCCTGGCCCAGTTGCGCCAGCAAGCCTTCCATCGAGTTCATGGACTGACTGGAACCGCCGCGCGACACCGCGTGATCCAGCACCTGGGACAGGGCGATGATCACCGGGGCGCGTTCCCAATCGCGCAATTGACTTTCGCGGAAGATTTCCGCCTTGAAGGTGGCCTGGGACGGGTCGGACGAGGCCACGTCATAGGCGACGGTGAAGCGTTCGGTTTCCACCGTGTCGAACACCGATTTCACATAGGTACGGTTGACGCGGTCGATGACGTAGTAATTGACGGTCAGCACCTTGCGCGCTTCCACATCGGCCAGCTTGTAGGTGTATTCGCCGTAGACGGGCTGTTCGATGAATTGCGGCGTGCTGGTCAGGCGGGTGCGGGCTTCCTCGGCCAATTGCAACAGCTTGGCGTTGCCCGGCACTTTTTCCAGCTTGGCCGAATAGCTGCCGTATTGCTTCACCGCCCGGATATAGGACGGGTTGTCGATCTTGTTGATGCTGACGATCTTGCGCGACAGCCGGTTTTGCACGTCGCGGACCTTGCGCGACACCTTGGCCAAGGCGACGTCGAAGGCGACGACGAAGCGCCCGGTCTCGTCCGTGGGGGCGGACAGGGCGGTCGACAGGCTGCGCGGCTGGGCATCCAGCGGCAGGTCGATGCCGATGGAAAAAGGGAAGTCGATGTCGCCCTCGATGCGTAGCAAATGGCGCGAGGTGGCCTCGACCAAGGTCATGTGGGCGATGTCGGGGGAGTTTTCGCCGGCGGCGCGGGCCTCGCGCAGCAGGTCCGCCAGATCGGAGGCCGAGGCCGGTATCGGTGCCGGCACGAAAAACAGGAACAACGCGCCCAAGGCATATCGTAAGGCTAAGGCCAGCCCAGGCATATGGCGGTTCATGTCAGCTCGGCCTGAAGGTAAAGGTTGCTGTCGGCGTGGACAGTAAACCCCGATAGTCGCGGATTCGCAATATCTCTTGTCGAAACGGATGGGGGGAGGCTGAAATTAACCGTCAAACGGTTGCCGCAGGATTATTTCGCCTTCGGCTCGTCCGAACCGGTCAGGCTTTTCCAGGCGTTCTTGATGGCGTCCCCCACGGTGTGGACGGCATCGCGGCTTTCATGGCCGATGGCTTTGGTGACGTCGCGGGTCTCGTGACCGATGGCCTTGGTGGTGTCCCGGGTGGCATCGCCGACCGCGCGGGCGCCGTCCTTGACCACCTGCTTGGCGTCCTCCAGCGGGGAGCGTGTCTCTTCCGCCATGGCCGGCAGGGCCGGGGACAGCAGCGCGGCCAGGGAGAGAACGGTCAAAAGCGTGCGTGCATGTGTCAACGGATCAACCATGGATGCGAGGGGGAACTCAACCGTAGCAAATCCGAGGCGGTAAAATACAGGGAAAAGCAGTCCTGTTGATCAAGGGAGAGGGGAGGGCGTTAGTCCCCCAGCCAGGAAAGCGCCTCGGCCACGCTGGCGGCCTTGGGCGTATGGGGGCGAGGCGGGCGGTTTTTGATCACCACCCGCAGGCCCAGCGCGCGGGCGGCGGCCAGCTTGGCATCGGCGGGGCCACCGCTGTTCTTGCAGACGATGGTGTCGATATGGCGGGTGGTGAGCAACTCGCGCTCGGACGCATAGGGGAACGGCCCCCGTGCCAGCAGGATTTCGGCTTGGGCAAAAGGCGGCAGGGGATCGGGGGCTTCCACCGAGCGGATCAGGAACCATATCCGATCCAGGCCGGCGAATGGTTCCAGTTCCTGCCGTCCCACCGCCAGCAGCACGCGCCTGGATTGGGCACCGACCACGGCGGCGGCCTGGGTCCAGTCCTCGACTTCGTCCCACGCATCGCCGTCCTGGCGCATCCAGGCCGGGCGCTCCAGCCGCAGTAGCGGCACGCCGGTCGCCGCGCATCCTTTGGCGGCGTTCCAGCCCATGCGGGCGGCAAAGGGATGGGTGCAGTCGATCACCGCGTCGATGCAATTGTCGCGCAGGTAGGTTGCCAGCCCGTCCGCTCCGCCGAAGCCGCCGATGCGCACTTCGCCCACCGGCAGATGGGGATTGCCGGTACGCCCGGCCAGGGACGAAATGACCCGCAAGTCCGACCGTTCGACCAGTGCGCGGGCCAGGGCACGGGCTTCGGTGATGCCGCCGAGAATCAGGAGGTTGCGGGGCATTGTGTCGTTCCCTGGCGGGAGGCGGCTTCGCCGCATTGCGCGGAAGGCAGCTTCGCTTCTAGAAAATGGATGTGCCGCCGGCTTCCATCAAGGCAGGAATGACCGGGCAGGAAATGCCGCGTCGGTCATTTTTGCCGGCCTGAGCGGCGGCCTGCTGTACCACCGACTGACCGGGGGCGCCCTGGTTTTCTTCTTCCTTCAGCGCCTGTTGCAGTTGCTTTTCCACTTCCTCCTGAATTTTCTGCTCCAGAATCTGTTGGATCACCGGCTCCATCTTGGCCAGGGAATCTTCGTCCAGACCCATTTCGGCCATGATCTTCTTGCGCAGCTCTTCCTTCAGCTTCTCGATGCGGGTGTCGCGCACCCAGGCGGTGAAGCCCTTTTCCTTGATGGCGTCCATCTCGCTTTCATGGGCCTGCTGGCGCGCCTGGGCCTTTTGCGCCGCCTGCAAGGCCGCGTCGAAGCCGCCGGCGCCGGTGCTCGTCCCTAGCGGTGACGCCGCCAGCGGCATGGTGACGGCAGCGTTGTCGATCGTGGAAATCATTCTTGCCCCCAAAGCAGTTCCGGTGCTTGCGGTGATGCAACCTATGGGCCAGGGGGCAGGGCCGCGGACCAGTCAACCGGATTGGGCAGGAAGATGGCCGGCAGGGGTAGCGCTTTAGCCAGCAGATGTTTGTAGTGGTGGCGTGGAATTTCGGTGGCGCCGAAGCGGGCCAGATGATCGGTGATGAATTGGGTGTCCAAAAGCAGGAAGCCGCCCAGTTTCAGGCGGGCGACCAGATCGACCAGCGCCACCTTGGAGGCGTCGGTGGCCCGGCTGAACATGCTTTCACCGAAGAACGCACCGCCCAGGGCCAGGCCGTACAGGCCGCCGACCAGACGGTCGCCGTCCCAGCTTTCCACCGAATGGGCCAGACCCATGGCGTGCAACTGGCAAAACAGGTCGATGATCTGGCCATTGATCCAGGTGTCCTCGCGCCCCGCTTTGGCCTCGGCGCATCCTTCCATGACGGCGCCGAAGGCGGTGTCGACGGTCAGGCGGTAACGGCCTTGCCGCAGGGTTTTTTTCAAGGAGCGCGGCACATGGAAGTCTTGCAGCGGCAGGATGCCCCGTTCCTCCGGGTCGATCCAATAGAGCTTGGAATCGCCACGGCTGCGGGCCATGGGGAACAATCCCATGGTGTAGGCCCGCACGAGGACATCAGTGGTCAGGATGCGCATGGCCGATCCAGTGGTTTTCTCCTTGGCCGGTGATTTCCCTTTGATGGGTGATTTCCCTTTGAAATGTATGGTGGTCGGTGAGATTTTCCAATGGAAGGACAATAAGCGGGAAAACGCGCATGGGTGATTTCGTCCATACCGTCGATGCCAAGGGGGTCACCAGCCAGTTCAATTTCATCGCCGGCCAGGAATCGGCGTTTTGGATCAGGGCCAGACGCAATCATCTGCTGGCCCAATGGTTCAGCGATCTGACCGACGAATGCCAGCAAACCTATGTGCAATTGCTGCTCGATGCCGATTTCGCCCGGGTGCAGACGCGCGAGTCGGAAGCCTGGATATTGATCAAGATCCGCAACGACCTGATGGGATTCGGCGTTTTTCAGTCCCTCGATCAGTTGCGCGAGGTGGCCGAACGCTGTCGCCTGCAAGCTTGGCAGGAACGCCACCGGCAATAGGGGCGGGGGCTCCCCCTTATTTGTGCTTGGAAAAGATATCCAGGGTCTTGCAGATCAGGGCGCCGATGGGGCGCGGCTTGGGATCGGACAAGGTTTGCGCCAGATAATCGGCCACCGCCTTGGCGGCATCCTTTTCCGCCGTCAGGGCGACGATGGTGCCGCGCTTTTCCATGTGCTTGATGAAGCCTTCCCCCGCCGACAAGGTGATGACCGCGTCGACATCGTCCAGCGGGTGGGGTTGGCCGTTTTCCTCGACATAATGAAAGACCTGGTCGCCGGGTAATTCGATCTGTTCGGGCACGCTGACTTGGCCGGCTTCGTCGATGGAAAATGCCAGCCAACGCTTGGCGCGCCCGGCATGGCCGCTGACCGAGCGAAAATCCGAACTGGCGACGGCGATCTTCATTGCCCAAATTCTCCGCAGGCTATATGCCGTGTCTACAATATGTGCGCATGCGCCCGACGGCAAGGGGGGCAATCCCCGATGAATGCATGTCGGTTCTCGATTTCATCGCGTAAATGGTGCATGTTGTCGCAGGCCCCCCAAGTCATCATGCAACCGGGTAAAGGAGAACCCACGTGCCCATTCGCATCCTGATCGCCGAGGATCAGCTACTCGTGCGCCAGGGGTTGGCCGCCTTGCTGAAGGCCGAAGACGTCGCGATCATCGGCGAGGCCGAGGACGGAATCAGCGCCGTCGATATGGCCAAAAGCCTGAAGCCGGATATCGTCTTGATGGATTTGTCCATGCCTGGCCTGGATGGGGTCGAGGCGACGCGTCGTCTGAAACGGGCCGCACCGCACATCCGCGTTTTGATTCTGACCATCGCCAATTGCGAGCGCCGGGTGGCCGAAGCCCTGGCCGCCGGGGCCGACGGTTATGCCTTGAAGCGTCTGGGCCACGAGGAACTGATGACGGCCATCAATTCGGTGCGCATGGGGCGGCAATATCTGGGGCCGGGCCTGGATGTGGACTTGGTGCGCGAGCATCTGGACGGCGGCGAGGCCAATGTTCCGTCGCTGACCGCGCGCGAGACGGAGGTTTTGCGTCTGATCGCCCAAGGGTTGAAAAACCGCGAAATCGCCGATACCTTGTCCATCGCCATCAAGACGGTGGAAACCCACCGGACCAAGATCATGCAGAAACTGGATCTGCACAATTCCGCCGAACTGGCCACCTATGCCATCCGCCGCGGATTGATCGAGTAGTTCCTAGGAACTAGAGGCAATCTCGACATTCCCCCCGATGCCCGTTTGGTTTTGACCCGGCTTTAGGGTTAATCACGAGGGTAGTTCAAGTTCCTGATGAGGGCTGCTTTTGTTCAGATTGACAAAGCGCATGAGGGGCTATCGGCAGAATTTCGCCGATATGGCCGGCTTGGCCGCAATCATCGCCCAATCCGACGGACGCTTGAGCTTTGTCAGCACCGAGGCCAAGCTGTTGCTTGGGCGGCAGCAGCGGGTGCCGCGGCACTGGAATGATACGATACTGTCGATATCCGATTCCGGCGCCTTGGCGTCCTTGTGCCGGCGGGTGCGCCAAAGTGGGCGCGATCAGGTCCATGTGATGGATCTGTCCGGTGGCCGGCGTATCGAAGCCAGATTGCGGGCCATGGCCGGTCCCGGTCGGGTCTTGGTCCTGTTTGCCGACATCACCCATCAGGCGCGGCTGAAATCCGATATCGTGCAATTGCGGGCCGATAACCACGCCTGGGCGCGGGAGTTGCAGCACCGCGTACGCAACACCCTGCATGTACTGTCGGCCATGATGTATTTCGACACCCCCCGCCACGACCCGGCGTTCGAGCAGGTCCATGGTCGCATCCTGGCCATGGCTCAGGCCCATGATACCTTGGTGGTCCAAGATGGCATCGCCATGATCGATCTGATCGCCTGCATCCGTTCGCTGCATGCCATGGCCTGTGCTTCCGCCGGTGTTGCGGACGGTGATTTGCAACTGGTTCTGGCGGTGGCGCCGGAATTGGCGGCGCCGTCCATCGACGTCGCCGTGCCCATCGCCTTGATCGTGCATGAGGTGTTCAGCGTTGCCGCCAAGCGGGCCAAGGACGGTATCGGTCGGGTCATCCGGGTGGGGATAAGTCAGCAAGGTGGGCGCATGCGCCTGACCTTGTCGGGTTTATGTGTGGGCGAGGATTGCCTGAGCCTGCGTCTGGTCACGATATTGGCGCGGCAATTGCGGGCCGAGCTTCAGGCCGAGCCCTGCGGTGACCTTAACCTGGAATTCAGCCCCTAGCGCACAGATCCATTCAGATGGTGTACCGGCCCACTGGCGCTGCTGCCGGTCAATCCGGCCAGGATGGCGACGCGGGCGGCCTCGGTGCGGTTGCTGACGGCGATCTTGCGGAAGATGTTGCGCAGGTGGGCCTTGACCGTCACCTCCTGCAACTCGAATGCCCGGGCGATGACCTTGTTGGGGGCGCCGTCGACGATCATCGCCAAAATCTCCATTTCACGGGCCGACAAGGCGGCCAGCGGGCCGCTTTTGCCAGTACTTTCCGATTCCTTGTGGGCCAGGCTCTCGCGGTAGTCGAACAGGAAGGGCGGGACGTACTTTTCCCCCGACAGCACCAGACGCAGCACGCCGATTATGGTTTCACCGCGCATGGTCTTGGGGATGAAGCCGTTGGCGCCGCTTTCGATGGAATGAAAGGCGTCGGCGGGATGGGTCGATCCCGACAGAATGACCACCGGCACCTGGGGAAATTCGGTCCGCATGGTGGCCAATCCGTTCAGACCGTCCATGCCGGGCATGTTCAGATCCAGGATGATCAGGCCCAGATTGCCGGCTTGGCGGGCCTTGACCAGGGCTTCGTCGAAGCTGCCGGCTTCGAGGATACTGGCATTGTCGGTTACCCGTCGCAGAAACGGCACCAGCCCGTCACGCACCAGGGCATGATCGTCGGCCAGCAGGATATCCATCTGGGTCATTGTCCTGCCCCCGGCAAAATTGCCAACTTGGCCAAGGCCTCGCTGATCTGAGTGGGGGAAAACGGCTTGCCGATCACCTGGGCGACGCTGTCGGGAAAATCCTCGGCATGGCCGCTGCGCACATGGCCGCTGGCGACGATGACCGGGGTGCCCGGTTGCAGATCGTGCAGGTGGCGGATCAGATCCATGCCGTCCATGCGGGGCATGCGGATGTCGGTGACCACGGCGTCATAGACGTGCTGGTGGCACAGATCAAAGGCTTCCTGACCATCATGGGCGACGTCGACGCCATAGCCCCGCTGTTGCAGGTGGTCGGCCAGCATCAACGCCGCCAACACCTCGTCGTCGACCAGCAGGATCTGCGGGGCCGAGGGATTGTCCAGGCGTTCCGGCTGTTGCGGCAGCACCGGGGAAGGGGGAGTGGCGGCGCCGCCGATCAGCGCGGTCAGGTGATCCACCTGATCGAGAATGGTGTCGATCCGTTTGCGCAGGCGTTCCGGCGTCAACCGCCCGTCAGTGTCGTCCAGCGACAGCGATTCCGCCGCCAGGCGGATGACATGCAGGCACTGATTGGCATCGTGGACGAAGGCACGCGACAGCATGGACTGTTCCCCCTGGACGACGACTATGCCATGGGTCAGGGGTGGTGAAAACATCAATGGGTGGATATTATAGCGATTCCGTATCAACCAGCATGCGCATGGCTTGCAGGCGGTTCTGCACGCCAAGCTTACGGAACATGTTGCCCAGATGCGACTTGACGGTCACCTCGCTGACGTCCAGACGGGCGGCGATGACCTTGTTGGGCAGGCCTTCGCGCAGCAAATGCAGGATATCGCGTTCGCGCGGGGTCAGTCGGCCCAGCAGATCGCCCGCGGGTGAACGTTCGCCGGAACCGCTGGCCTGACTGCTGGGGCCGTCCATCAGCATGGACGGAATGAAGCGTTCGCCCGACAGCACCAATTGCAGGGCCGAGACCATGGCGCCGCCGGACAGATGTTTGGGGATGAAGCCGTCCGCCCCCAGGCGCATGGCCTCCAGCACATGGTCGCGGTCGGCCATGGACGACAGGATGACGCAACGGATGGTGGGAAAGCGCGCCTTGATGGTGGACAACCCCTGAAACCCGTTCATGCCCGGCATCTTGATATCCAGGATCAGCAGATCCACGGCCTGATCCGCCTCGATCAGCGCCAGGGCCTCGGTAAACGACCCTGCTTCCTGAACGATGGTGCCGGGCGCAATCCTTTCGACGAAGGGACGCAGCCCTTCGCGCAGCATGACATGGTCATCGGCAAGAATTATGCGCATGGTTTTTCCTCTCCCACCCTTCTGTGTTACGTCTTTGGGCGGAGAGGCGCAAGAAAAAGTTCAGCCTAATCGGTATCTTGGATGCATTCATTCAGGCAGGCGGCGATCTCTTCCGCCGACGTATCCGGGGCGATCACCATCATGGCGCCGGCGGCCACCGCCTGGCGGGCCTGGGCCTCGTCGGTGGCGGCCACGACCAGCACCGGTAGGGCGGCCCCCAGGTCCGGCAGCACTGCCCGCACGACGGGCCAATCGCCGACCAGCAAGGCCGCGTCGGCCTGATCGGGCGAGGTTTCGGTGGTCCACCCCCAGGCGGCCAAGTGTGGCGCCAAAGGGGCGGCATCGGCGACCAGGAGCACCCGGCGCGGTGGCGTCGGCAGACGGATGACGACTTTGCCGCCGCCGTCACACTCGATATCCAAAGTTCCGCCCATTTCGGCGACGATGCCGGCGGCGATGGGCAGGCCCAGGCTGCGGATGGTGCCGTCGCGCAGTCCATCAAGGACCGATGGGGGGATGCCGGGGCCGTTATCGCCAACCACGACGATGACGCCCCGGTTGTTGTCGTCTGCCCGGCACGACACGTCGAGACGGGGGTGCCAGGGCGGATTGGCGGCATGGCGGCTGACCGCCTCGGCGGCCAGGGCGTCGCAGGCATTGTTCAGAATCTGGGCAAAGGCGTTTTGCAGCCGTTGGGCATGGCCCTGGACCGGGGGAAGTTTCGGGGCGGTGTGCCAGGAGAAGGCGATGCCCTGCATGCGCACCCGGTCCTGGATGGCGGTCAGGGCCGCGCGCAGGGCGGGCAAGGGGGCGAAGCGACAGGGCGGCTGGTTGGGGCGGCGGGTGGTGTTGATCAGTTGATGGGCGAAATCCTGCATGCGCTGGCATTGTTCGACGGTGGAGGTCAGGGTGCGGCGCAGGCGGTCGTCGCTGAGGCGCTTTTCCGTCAGGCTGTCCAGGGCGTTCTCGGCGCTCAGGCGGATGATGTTGATGGGTTGACCGAAATCGTGGGCCAAGGTGGCGGTCAGCTCCCCTATCAGCCACAAGCGCTGGGCCGGACTGGTCGCCGTCGCCAACGGCGGGGCTGGGGGCAGGGGCGGAGCCGAGGGTTGCGCCGTCGCCGCCGTGTCTCGGCGGGACAGCAATTGCGCGATGGTCCGCCCCAGTTGATCCAGCACCAGCGGTTTGGGCAATTGGGCGGTTGGTCCCCTGCCGGCGGACGGCATGGGCATGGACCCGCCCGACATCATGATGGCCGGCAGATCGGGGCGGACGGCGCGCAGTCTTTCGATCAGGACGTTGCCGTCCATGCCGGGCATGCGCTGGTCGGTCAGCACCAGATCGAAGGCGGTGTCGGCGGCCATGCTCAGTGCGTCCAGCGGTGAGATGGCCGCGACCACGTCGTAATCGCGGGCGGTGAGGAAGTCGGTGATGCAATCCACCGCCAGCGGTTCGTCGTCGACGACCAGGATGCGGTGCCGTCGCGCCGATTCCGCTGGTGCCGTCGGTTGCTCTGCGGCGACGGCGACGGGAGTGCCGCCGCAGGGCCATAACACCTGGAAAAGGGCACCGTCGCCGTGGTTGCGGCCACCGATTCGTCCGCCCATGGCGGCGATGATATTAGCGCTGATCGACAGGCCCAGACCGGTGCTGGCGCCTGTGGTCTTGGTGGTGAAGAATGGCGTGAACACCCGCGACCACAAATCGTCGGGGATGCCGCCGCCATTATCCTCCACCGACAAGATCAGGTCGCTACCTTGTTGTTCCAGGCTGAGGGCGATGTGCCGCTTTCCCGGTGGGTGGCGGCTGCAGACGGCATCGCGGGCATTGGTCAACAGCGCCACCACCACCTGCTCCAACTGGTTGCCGCGACCGATCAGATCGGGACAGCTTTCCGGCAGGTGGACGGAGAGGGCGATATCGTCGAGTTGGAAGCGCAGGCGCGACAGGGCCAGGGCCGATTTGATGATGGGCAGGGGGGCGACGGGCTGGCGTTCGTCTTCCTCGGTGCGGGTGAAGGAGCGCAAATGGGCGATCATTTCGCCCATGCGGCCCGCCTGCTCGACCATGATGGCCAGCTTGCCGGCCACCACAGGCGCCGGAACGTCCCCTTGCTTCAGCCGTTCCAGGCTGTTTTCCGCCGTCATGCGCATGATCGACAGCGGTTGGTTCATCTCGTGGGCGATTTCCGAGGCGATCTGGCCCAAGGTGGCCAGCCGGGCGTTTTGCACCATCTGTTCTTCCGCCCGCTTTTGCGGCGTCAGGTCGATGATGGTGCCGATCAGGCCGGCGATCTTGCCTTGGGGGTCGCTGAAGGTGGCCTTGACGATGGCGATCTGGCGCAACGAACCGTCGCCCCAGCGAAAGGTCGTTTCATAGTTCTGGATGCCGCCCTGGGTCAGCAAGTCCTGGTCGCGGGCCCTGAATTCGGCGGCTTTTTCGGCGCTATAGGTTTCCGTCAAGGTCTTGCCGATGATGTCGCCGGTACTTTTGCCCAAAGCGTCGCAAAAGGCGCCGTTGCAGCCCACATAGATCAGATCGGTGTTTTTATAGAAGACCGGGAAGGGCAGGGCGTCGATCAGGCTTTGCTTGAACTGCAATTCGTCGCGGATGGCCGCTTCGATGGTCTTGCGCGGCGTGATGTCGCGGCGGATGGCGACGCGCCCGCCCTCGGCGGTGGGGCGTTCGACGATTTCCAGCCAGCGGTCGTCGGCGAGCAATTGCTCGAAAACGCCGCTGGGATGATTGTGCCGCTCCAGCCGCTCGTCGACCCATTGGTCGGCGTCTTCGGCGCTAACGCCGGCATATTGGCCGCGGCGGGCGCTGGCCCGCAGCAATTCGGCGAAGCTTACGCCGGGGCGGATGATGTCGGCGATGGTGGGGTAGATGGCGCAATAGCGGCTGTTGAAGGCGACCAGCCGGTCATCGGCATCGAAGACGGAAAAGGCGTCGTCGCTGCTTTCCAGCGCATCCATCAGACGGGTTTGCGCCGCCCGCAACTCGGCCTCGCTACGGGCCAGGGCCTGTTCCGACCGGTGGCGCCCGGTGACGTCGATGCACGAGCCGACGATCTCGCGGCCCTGGCCGTCGAGGCCGGGGACGATGCGGCATTCGTCGCGCAGCCATCGCCACGACCCATCCTTGGCCCGCAGCCGGTATTCCATTTCCAGCATGCCCAATTGCGGCAGCGAGTGCAGGCTGCCCAGGCAGCGTTCGCGGTCATCGGCGTGGATGTGGTCGACCCAGAAGCGCGGCGTATGCAGGATTTCGTCGACACTGTAGCCCAGCAGCGCCTGGACGTTGCCGCTGACATAGCTGAGGCTGGATTTGGCACCGTACGAGCGGACGTAGATCACTGCCGGCACCAGCGTAAGCAAGGTGTCCAGGCGCGGGGCCGGCCCGGTCTGCTCCTCCGGTTCCATCCGCTTCGGTTCCGTCGGGGCGGTCAGGGCCGCCCACGCCGCCTTCAGGCGCCGCCAAACCATCTTTCGTCTCCGACCGGCTGTCTGTCCGCATTGTGCGGCGAGACGGCGCCTGGGGCAATCTCCTATACCCTTTTAGGGCAATCTCCTATGCCCTGGCGGTGAAATGCAGGCTGAGGATCAGGCCGGGGGCGTTGTCGTCCATGTCCAAGGTGGCGCCATGCAGGCGGGCGACGGCGTTGACCAGCGACAGGCCCAATCCGTTGCCGGGGGTCGAGCGGGTGGCGTCCAGACGGACGAAGCGTTCCAGCACGCGGGCGCGCTGGTCGGCGGCGATGCCGGGGCCGGAATCGGCCACGGTGATGGTGACGTCGCCATCCTGGCGGGTGACGCTGACCGCGACCGTGCCGCCGGCGGGGGTGTACTTGACGGCGTTGTCGACCATGTTGGCCAAGGCCTGGAACAACAGGTGGCGGTCGCCATCCACAGTGGCCCCGCCTTGGGTGTGGCAGGTCAGGGCGACGCCTTTTTCCTCGGCCAAGGGCTCGTACAGTTCGGCGATGTCCTCGGCCAGCCGGGCCGGGTCGAGCGGCTCGAAGCTGTGCAGGCGCTGCCCCGATTCGGCGCTGGAAATGGTCAGGATGGCATTGAAGGTGGCCAGGATTTCGTCGGCCTCGGCCAAGGTTTCCTCGAGCGTGCGGCGCAGGCTGGCCGGGTCTTCGTCGGACAACAGCGCCACATCGATGCGCGAGCGCAGCCGGTTGAGCGGGGTCCGCAGATCGTGGGCGACATTGTCGGTGACGGTGCGGATGCTTTCCACCAGCCGCTCGATCTCGTCCATCATCTCGTTGAAGCCGGCGGCCAGTTGGTCGAACTCGTCCCTGGCCCCGGTCAGATGCATGCGGCTTTTCATGTCGCCGCCGATGATGCGCCGGGCGGTGCGGTTCATGGCCTCGACCCGTTGCAGCAGGTGGCGACTGGTGAAATAGCCGCCGATGATGCCCAGCAGGATGGTCAGGGCCAGTCCCCAGCCCAGGGCGCGGTTGATGGCCAGCTTGACCCTTTTGGCTTCGTGCAGCGAGCGGCCCACCAGCAATTGATGGTCGTCGGGCAGGACATAGGTGCGGCCCAGGACCTCGGTGCCGAAGGCCTCGGAGCCCATGCGTTCGATGGAAAAGCGGATCCAACCGGCGGAATCGATGCTTTCCGCCGGCCAGCCGTACAAATTGCCGGCGATGCGCACGCCACCCGGCCCCGACAGCAGATAGACGGCGCGGCGGTCCAGATCCTGGCCGGCGCGTCCGGCGATGACCTCGGCCAGCCCACGGATGCCGCGCTCGCGGTATTGCTCGGACAGGCCGGTGGCCTCGGCCTCGACGGTCTCCTGCACCTGCCATTCGATGAAGACCGAGGTGCTCCACGATACCAGGGCCAGCAAGGCCACCGCCGAGACGGTGAAGATGCCCAGGTAAGACAGCGCCAAGCGAAAGGTGGTGGCGCGCAGCAAGGGCGGCAAGTGCAGATTAGCGGGCGGCACGAAGGGTGTATCCGGCGCCGCGAACGGTATGGATCAGGGGTTGGTCGAAATCCTTGTCCACCTTCTGCCGCAACCGGCTGATATGGACGTCGATCAGATTGGTCTGGGGGTCGAAATGATATTCCCAGACATTTTCCAACAGCATGGTGCGGGTGACCACCTGACCGGCATGGCGCAGCAGATATTCCAGCAGGCGGAATTCACGCGGTTGCAGATCGATGTCGCGACCGGATCGGGTGACGGTGCGGGCCAGCAAATCCATTTCCAGGTCTTCCACCTTGAGGCGGGTTTCCGGCTGGCTGGCGCTGGTGCGCCGGCCCAGGGCCTCGATACGGGCGAGAAGTTCGGCGAAGGCATAGGGCTTGACCAGATAATCATCGCCGCCGGCCTTCAATCCCTTGACCCGGTCGTCGACCTTGCCCAAAGCCGACAGGATCAGTACCGGCGTGGTGTTGCCGGCGCCCCGGATGGTCTGGACGATGGTCAGGCCGTCGACGCCGGGCAACATGCGGTCGACGATCATGGCATCGTAGCGTTCGGTGGTGGCCAGGAACAGGCCGTCATTGCCGTTATGGGCCTGATCGACGGTATGGCCGGCCTCTTTCAGTCCCTTGGCCAGATAGGCCGAGGCCTCTTGGTCGTCCTCGATGATCAGAATGCGCATGACCGGACCTTCCGCGTTACCAGCAAGGTGACCTTAACGTGGCCCCCATCAAACGGAAAGCCCCCGCAGCCAGGGGGGAAGCTGCGGGGGCGTCATCCGTTCGACCGGCAGGGGGGAGAACCGGTCTCGAAGTGTGGGAGCAAAACCTGGGGGGACAGGCCGCTTTCCCGGTCGGCGGAGGAGTTCAAGGACCGCCTGGGTGACGAAGGGTTTCGACGAGGAGCGCTGTTTCCGTCTTGGCCCGGTTCATCACCGTTGTTGAAGACATATTGTCGCCAACCACCTTACGCCAGTCTTGCGGGGGGATTAAATCTTGGTAAGGTTCGCCTTATGCGTTACCTGATCCCGATGCTGGCCGTTTTGGCCGCCGCCTCCCCCGCCGTTGCCGCCCCTTGTCAGGGGCCGCAGGGACTGCCCTCGCCGGGGGCGCCCCTGCCCTTGGTCGAGGGGCAGTTCCGCTATTCCACCGAACATGGATTGGGCTGCACCGTTTCCAGTCAGCAGGGCGCGGCCATGGCCAAGCATGAAAGCCCGGTGACCTTTCTGCCTTGTCTGCGCATCGGTGCCATCGGAATCTCCGATTCCCTGGATCAGGTGGAAAAGCTGCTGGGCCCGCCGGTGGACATTACCGATATGGGGGTGTTCAGCGAAAGCCGCATTTACGAGGTGGCCCAGCGCGGCGCCCTCCGCCCCCATTACGTCGTCACCTATTATGACAGCCGGGTGGTGGCGGTGCAGTTGATCGGCCCGCCCATGGTGATCCCGGCGAAATTCTCCGGTCTGGTCCTGGGTGACGACCAGCAAAAGATCATCGATACCCTGGGCTGGCCGGAAAAGCGCTGCCAAGCCAAGGGTGGCGGTATCGAAATGTGGACCTGGGCCAATTTCCCCATCGCCATCGACGTCATCGACGGTTTCGCCGCCGGCTTCAAGGTGACGTGGGCAGCGGGACGGTGATCATTCCGCCGGCACCCGCCGCTTGGAGCGATCGGGGTTGACGGCGACGAAGTGGAACAGGGCGCTGGTCACCTTGATCTGCTCATCGTGGTTGTCGCGCCGGACCCAGGCCTCGACGCGGACGGAAATGGACGAATTGCCGACCCGGACCACGTCGGTATAGCAACTGACCTCGTCGCCGACGAACACCGGTTCGTGGAAGGTCATGCTGTCCACCGCCACCGTCACCACCATGCCCTTGGCCCGGTGAAGCGCATGGGTGCCGCCGGCCAGATCCATCTGAGCCAGCAGCCAGCCGCCGAAAATGGCCCCGTGCGGGTTGGTGTCGGCGGGCATGGCGACGGTGCGGATGGACAACCGGCCCCTGGGCGTGTTTTCGCAGGGATTGGAGGTGGTTTCGATACTCTCGCTCATATCTTGTTCCAACATCTTGTATCTGTTTGCGGGCACCCTACAGCAGGCGCTTGCGCCTGACCAATGCTCTCCTATAATGCCGCCCATGTCCGACCTGTTCCAGCAACTCGCCCCCAAGGGGACCGAATACTCCGCCAAGGACATCGAAGTCCTTGAGGGGTTAGAGCCCGTCCGTCGCCGTCCCGGTATGTATATCGGCGGCACCGACGATCGCGCGCTGCACCATCTGGTGGCCGAGGTGCTGGATAATTCCATGGACGAGGCGGTGGCCGGCCATGCCAGCTGGATCGAGCTGGAACTGGATGTTTCCGGTCATGCCACCGTGCGCGACAACGGGCGCGGCATTCCGGTCGACCCTCACCCCAAGTTTCCCGACAAAAGCGCGTTGGAAGTGATTTTGACCACGCTGCATTCGGGCGGCAAGTTCGGCGGCGACGCCTATAAGGTGTCGGGCGGTCTGCACGGCGTCGGCGTCTCGGTGGTCAACGCGCTTTCCGATTCCCTGGTGGTCGAGGTGGCGCGTGATCGCCAATTGTGGCGGCAAAGCTTTTCCAAGGGGGCGCCCCTGGGGCCGCTCTCGCTGGTCGGGCCGGTGCAGAACCGGCGCGGTACCGCCTTGCGCTTTCATCCCGACCCGGAAATCTTCGGCGATCGCGCCCGGCTGAAGGCGCGTACGCTCTATCGCATGGCCCGTTCCAAGGCCTATCTGTTCCGGGGCGTGCAGATCCGCTGGAAATGCGATCCGCTGCTGATCGATGACGGCGACGACATCCCGGCCGAGGACACGCTGCACTTTCCCAACGGTCTGGCCGATTTCCTCGCCGCCGTGATGAAGGATCGCCCGCTGGTGACGCGCGGGTATTTCGCCGGCACCGCGCCCTTGGCCGACGACATGGGGCAGGTGGAATGGGCGTTGGTCTGGCCCGACGATGACGAGGACGGCTTCGTCAACACCTATTGCAACACGGTGCCGACGCCCGAGGGCGGCACCCATGAAGCCGGGCTGCGCAATGCCCTGACCAAGGGTTTGCGCGGCTATGGCGATCTGCTGGGCAATAAGAAGGCCGGTCAGGTGACGGCGGAAGACGTCATGGGCGGCGCCTGCGTCCTGGTGTCCCTGTTCCTCCGTGATCCGCAATTCCAGGGCCAGACCAAGGAAAAGCTGGTGTCGACGGAAGCCACCCGATTGGTGGAAAACGCCATCAAGGACCATTTCGACCATTGGCTGTCGGCGGATCCGGACTCGGGCAAGGCGCTGATGGCGCGGCTGATCGAAAAGGCCGAGGAACGCCTGCGCAAGAAGGTGGCCAAGGAAACCAGCCGCAAGACCGCGACCAAGAAGCTGCGCCTGCCGGGCAAGCTGGCCGATTGCTCGCGTCAGGTCAATGTGGGCACCGAATTGTTCCTGGTCGAGGGTGACTCGGCCGGTGGTTCGGCCAAGCAGGGCCGCAACCGCGAGACCCAGGCCATCCTGCCGCTCAAGGGCAAGATCCTCAACGTCGCCTCGGCCAGTGCCGACAAGCTGCGCGCCAACCAGGAAATCAAGGATCTGATGGAGGCCCTGGGCTGCGGCAGCCGCGAAGGCTTCGATGCTGAAAAGCTGCGCTACGAACGCATCATCATCATGACCGACGCCGATGTCGACGGCGCCCATATCGCCAGCCTGCTGATGACTTTCTTTTACCAGGAAATGCCGGAGCTGATCCGCACCGGCCATCTGTTCCTGGCCATGCCGCCCTTGTACCGCCTGGCCCATGGCCAGATCGTCATCTATGCCCGCGACGATGCCCACAAGGACGAGTTGATGAAGACCGTCTTCGCCGGCAAGAAGAACATCGAGATCAGCCGCTTCAAGGGTTTGGGCGAAATGCCGCCGGCCCAGTTGAAGGAAACCACCATGAACCCGGCCAACCGCACGCTGATCCGGGTGACCATTCCCGCCGGCCGCACCGAGGAAGACCAGGAAGAGGCCAAGGACGTGGCCAATCTGGTGGAAACCCTGATGGGCAAAAAGCCGGAACTGCGCTTCCACTACATCCAGAAACACGCCAAGTTCGCACGCGATCTGGATGTGTAGGAAGGCACCCGTGAAAAAGTCCTTCGCTTCGCTCAGTGTACTTTTTCCCGTTGATTTAAACGGAGAAAAATAGGCTTGGGGCGGCCCTGCGCCTATTTTTCACTTTTACGTTTTCCCTATCCAAACCGGGGGAAAGTACACCGAGGCGAAGCCGAGGGACTTTTCCCCGCTCGACTCAGCCCTCCAGCTTTTTCAGCATGTCGGCGGTGATCAGGGTGATGCCCGATTCCGAACGATAGAAGCGCTTGGCATCCAGGGCCGGGTCTTCACCGGCGACCAGACCGGGGGGGATGACGCAGCCCTGGTCGACGATGCATTTCTGCAAGCGGGCGTGACGGCCGATATCGCAATCGGGCAGCACCACCGAATCTTCCACTAGGCAATAGGAATTGACGCGGACGTTGGAGTAAAGCAGCGACCGGCGTACCACCGCGCCCGAGATGATGCAGCCGCCCGAGACCATGGAATCCACCGCCATGCCGCGTCTGGTGTCGGAATCGAACACGAACTTGGCCGGCGGCAATTGCGCCTGATAGGTCCAGATCGGCCAGCTGTCGTCATAGATGTTCAAGGACGGCGTCACCGTGGTCAGGTCGATATTGGCTTCCCAATAGGCATCGACGGTGCCGACATCGCGCCAGTAATGTTCGCGCGCGCCGTCATGCATGACGCAGGAATGCTGGAAACGGTGGGCCAGAACCTTATGGCGACCGATCAGCGACGGAATGATGTTCTTGCCGAAATCGTTCTCGGTGTCTCTTTGGTCGGCATCCAGCTTCAACTGGTCGTACAGGAACTGGGCGTTGAAGATGTAGATGCCCATGCTGGCCAGGGCCTTGTCGGGCTTGCCGGGAACCGGCTGGGGATGGGCCGGCTTTTCGTCGAAGCGGATCACGTTGTCGGCATCGTCCACCGCCATGACGCCGAAACCGCTGGCGTCGGCCAGCGGCACCTCGATGCAGGCGACGGTGACGTCGGCGCCCTCGGCCAGGTGATGGGCCAGCATCTTGCCGTAATCCATCTTGTAGACGTGGTCGCCGGCCAGGATCAGCACGAATTCCGGGTGGTGGGCGCGGATGATGTCCAGGTTCTGGAACACCGCGTCGGCGGTGCCCTTGTACCAGTTCTCGCCGTCGGTGCGCTGCTGCGCCGGCAACAGCTCGATGAATTCGTTGAACTCGCCGCGCAGGAAGCCCCAGCCGCGCTGGATATGCTGGATCAGCGTGTGGGCCTTGTACTGGGTCAGCACGCCGATGCGGCGGATGCCGGAATTGATGCAGTTGGACAGGGCGAAATCGATGATGCGGAACTTGCCGGCGAACGGCACCGCCGGCTTGGCGTGCCAGTCGGTCAGCGATTTCAGGCGCGATCCGCGCCCGCCGGCCAGGACCAGGGCCAAGGTGCGGCGCAGGCGGGGGTTGACGCTCAGATTATCGTTGGAAACGCTCATTTCGTTTCTCCCCCCTTTACTGCTTTTGGTTAGCGGACGGTGCCACAGATTGCCGATGGGGGCAACCTTAGGGCTTGCTGGTCTGCCTTGCCGTAACCGCCTTTCGCCGCAGCCTTGCTTGGGGTAGGCTTAGCCCGTCTTTATCTGTCATAGGGACTTGTCATGCGCGTCCTGTTCGCCGCCTCCGAAGTATTTCCGCTGGTCAAGACCGGGGGGTTGGCCGACGTGGCCGGTGCCCTGCCGGCGGCCCTGATCGCGGCCGGGCACGAGGTGCGCGTGCTGCTGCCCGGCTATCCCCAGGCGATGGAGCGGGCCGAGGGCAAGCGCCAAGTGGCCAGTTTCGGCGATCCCTTGGGCGTGGGGGCCGAGATCAGGCTGGTTTCCGCCAAGCTGCCCGGCTCCGCCCTGCCGGTATGGCTGCTGGATTGCCCGGCCCTGTACGCCCGTGACGGCGGCCCCTATGTGGATGCCAAAGGCATCGATTATGCCGACAACCCCTTGCGCTTCGGCCTGTTGTCGTGGGTGGCGGCACGGCTGTGCATGCCCGATTCGCCGGTCAAGTGGCGCCCGCAGGTGCTGCATTGCCATGATTGGCAGACCGGTCTGGCCCCGGCCTATCTTCATGCCTGGAAGCCGGAAAAGCCGGTGTCCACGGTGTTCACCATCCACAACATCGCCTATCAGGGCCAGTTCCCGGTCGAGTGGCTGCCGCGCCTGGGCCTGCCCTGGGACATGTTCACCGTGGACGGGCTGGAATATTGGGGCGATTTGTCGTTCCTGAAGGCTGGTCTGGTCTATGCCGACAAGCTGACCACGGTCAGCCCGCGCTATGCTCGTGAAATCCAGACCCCGGGCTTCGGCTGTGGTCTGGACGGGGTGTTGATGGGCCGGGCCGGCGATCTGACCGGCATCCTGAACGGGGCCGATTACGGCGTATGGAATCCGGCCACCGACAGCCATCTGGTCCAGACCTATCCGCCCCGCGATCACCGCATCGGCAAGGCGGTCAACAAGGCAGGGCTGCAACAGGCGCTGGGGCTGGACAAGGATGATCTGGCGCCGCTTTTGGTCATCGTCAGCCGGTTGACCGACCAGAAGGGCATGGACATGGTGCTGTCGACCTTGCCGGCCATCTTGCGCCAAGGGGCGCAACTGGCCGTGCTGGGGGCTGGCGACCGGTCGTTGGAGCAGGGCTTCCAATCCGCTGCCGCCGGCTCGCCCAGGCGCATGAGCGTCACCATCGGCTATTCCGAGGAATTGGCCCATCGCCTGCTCGCCGCCGGCGACATATTGGTGATGCCGTCGCGCTTCGAGCCCTGCGGCCTGACCCAGTTCTATGCCATGCGCTATGGCACCGTGCCGCTGGTCCACGCCACCGGCGGTCTGGCCGATACGGTGATGGATTGCAGCTATGACGGTCTGGTCACCGGCACCGGGACCGGTTTCGTCTTCGAGTATGCCAATGCCGGGGCCTTCCAATGGTGCGTCGAACGGGCCATCACCGCTTTCCATGACCCGGATCAATGGCGCCGTATCCAGGCCGCCGGGATCGCCCAGGATTTCGGCTGGGATCGTTCCGCCGCCCGCTATGGCGCTCTTTATGCCGAACTGGTGAATGCATGAGCCTGTCGCTGATCGCCGACATGGGCGGCACCAATGTGCGTTTCGCCCTGGTCGATGATGCCGGATTCATCGGTCCCGACATGGTGCTGCAATGCGCCGATTTCGCCGGCCCCGACGACGCGGCGCGGGCTTTTCTGGCGGCGCACGACGGCGCCCGGCCCGAGCGCGGCGCCTTCGCCGTGGCCTCGCCGATCACCGGCGACATGATCGAGATGACCAATTCCCCCTGGCGCTTTTCCGTCCACCACGTGCAGCGGCAATTGGGGTTGTCGTCGTTGCGGGTGGTCAACGACTTTACCGCCACGGCGCTGTCGGTGCCGCATCTGGGGCCGGCCCATGTATTGAAGCTGGGTGGGGCCGAGCCGGTGGCCGGCGCCCCCATCGCCGTGCTGGGGCCGGGAACCGGCCTGGGGGTGTCGGGGCTGGTGATGGGCGGCGACGGACGCTGGCAGGCCCTGGCCACCCAAGGCGGTCACGTCACCATGGCCGCCACCGACGACCTTGAGGCGGCGGTATTGGCGCAATTGCGCCGCCGCTTCGGCCATGTCTCGGCCGAGCGGGTGCTGTCGGGACCGGGATTGCTGAATTTATACGAGGCGGTGGCGGCGTTGCAGGGCAGTCCGGCCTCCTATTCCACCGCCGAGGCGGTGTCCAGCCATGGTCTGGACGGGTCGTGTCCGCTGTGCCGGCAGGCGCTGTCCCTGTTCTTCGTCATGTTGGGGGGCGTGGCCGGCAATCTGGCGCTGACCTTGGGGGCGCGCGGCGGCGTCTATGTGGCCGGCGGTATCCTGCCGCGCATGGCTCAGGCGTTCTTCGCCTCGGATTTCCGCCGCCGGTTCGAGGCCAAGGGGCGCTTCGCCGGCTATCTGTCCACTGTGCCCACCTGGCTGGTCACCCACCCGGAACCGGCCTTCGCCGGTCTGGCGGCGCTTACTTGTGAACGCTGACCGTACCCGTGATATGCGCCAGCCTTTCCGGGTGGACGAAACCGCTGGCCGGCGAGAAGGCGACGGCCAAAGCGATGGCGGTACCGTAAAGCGCGCCAAGGGCGATCAGCCGCAAGGCGGTTTCACCGGAATTTGGGGACATGGGAGGCATGGTCGCTCGCTCAAAAGTATTAAACTTATACTACCGTATATGATAAATAAGGCTTCGGCGTCAAGGGTTAAAGTTGCCTGGTCGCTACTTGTTTAGGACATTGCGCCCTTGCCATAAGCATTGAGTTGCTGCGCACACGAGTAAGTCCTAGCATGGGGGTGGGGAAGGAACGGGGACGTTTTATGGGTTCTATTCGCAAGATCGAGGTTACCACCGGCGTCTGGTGGGTCGAGGTCGCCGCCGTGAATTTACGGATTTTGTGCGGCTGCCCGGCGGACGTGGTGAAGCACCTGATGAAGCGCGGCTTGATCGCCCCCACCGAATGCGCCGGCATCGCCTATGAGACCGGCCCCAATGCCATCTTGCTGTCCGACGTGATGGTGCAAAACGGCACCTTCGCCAATCTGGGCGAATTTCCGGTGCTGCAGATGCTGTACCGCCAGGGCATGATCATCCCCGACCATCCGGGCAATACCGGGGAAAAGCCGCTGCTGATCGGCTCGGCCGAGCAGGTCCGCGCCCAACTGCAATACATCTATCGCGGCAATTACGGATTGATCAGCGAAGACGAACTGATCGAGGCGGGGGCTTCAGCGCAGCAGGCCAAGGATCTGATGCGCATGAAGCTGAAATTCGCTTTCGGTCGCATCCGTCATCCACAGGAATTGCTGGATATCCTGACGGTGGACGCCGAGCCGGTGGAGATTCGGGGCGGCGTCACCATCCGCCGGGTGCGGCTGAACGCCTTCGAGATCTGTTACGGCGGCGAGTGCGTCGCCGTTGATTTGACTCTGCCGCCGTTCGAGACCTATGAGTGCCCCTATCCCTTGGGCTTCTACAACATGCAGCGGGAATATTTTTCCGTGGTGCATTCGGGCGAGGGCGACGGTTGGGACATCAACCGCCCGAGCATGAGCTCGATCCTGATGTTTCAGGGCCGGGTCTACCTGATCGATGCCGGCCCCAATATCCTGTCGACGCTGGATGCCTTGGGTGTCGGCGTCAACGAGATCGACGGTATTTTCCACACCCATTCCCACGACGATCATTTTTCCGGTCTGACCACGCTGATCCGCGCCGATCACCGCATCAAGTATTTCGCCACGCCGCTGGTGCGCGCCTCGGTGTCGCGCAAGATGGCGGCGCTGTTGTCCATCGAGCCGTCGGCTTTCGCCGATTATTTTGAATGCCACGATCTGGTGGAAGGCGAATGGAACGAGGTCGATGGCCTGGAAGTACGGCCCTTGTTTTCACCCCATCCGGTGGAAACCACCATGTTCATGTTCCGCGCACCGTGGGAGGACGGTTACCGCACCTATGCCCATTGGGCCGATGTGTGCCGTCTTGAGGTGCTGCGCAGCTTCGTCACCGACGATGCCGACGCGCCGGGTATTTCCCAGGCCATGTACCTGAACGTCGCCGCCGCTTACGCACTGCCCGCCAATGTCAAGAAAGTGGACGTGGGCGGCGGCATGATCCATGGCGACGCCTATGATTTCCGGGATGACCGTTCCGGCAAGGTGATCCTGGCCCACACTTCGGGCCGCAACACGGTGGCACAAAAGGCCATCGGCTCCACCGCATCGTTCGGCAATGTGGATGTGCTGATCCCGTCCAACCACGATTTCATCTGGCGTTCGGCCTATGAATTGCTGTTGGCTTATTTTCCCGAAATCCGCCACCACCAGTTGCGGGTGTTGCTGAACAATCCGGTGGAAACCTTCAATCCCGGCACTATCCTGGTCAAGGAACGGCGCCCGGCGGGATTCATTTACTTGCTGCTGTCGGGCAGCGTCGAATCGCTGCATATCGACGGCGGTGCCCGTTCGGTGCTGTCGGCGGGCGCCATGATCGGCGAATTGTTCGCCCTGTTCGACGCCCCGGTGACCGAAACCTATCGCGCCATCGGCTTCGTCAAGGCGCTGCGCATTCCGGCGTCGCTGTATCAGGACTTCGTCCGCCGCAACGATCTGTCGGCGGCCATCACCCGTATTTTCGAGAACCGTCAGTTCCTGCAACGCACTTGGTTGTTCGGCGAGGTGGTGTCCACCCGCACCCTGAACCGGCTGGCCAAGGAAATGACCCTGAGCCGGATTCCCAAGGGTGAAACCATCGATATCGGCCCCGAATCGGTGGCCCTGGTGATTTCCGGTCAGGTCGGGCGCTATCTGGGCGAGCAGCAGGTGGAAATCCTGCGCTCGGGCGACTTTTTCGGCGAGGAACTGTCCATCTTCTGGACGCCGTCCATGTTCCGCCTGAAGGCGCTGGCGCCGACCGAGGTGTTCTTGGTGCCCGCCGGTCTGCTGGCCGGCATCCCGTCGGTGCGATGGAAGCTGTTCGAGGCCTCGGGCCGGCGCATGACCTCGATTTTCGAGGGCGAACACAGCGCCAATGCCGGGTTGCTGCACTGGCGCGAGGAATACCGCGTCGACGTGCTGCGTCTGGACACCCAGCACCGCCGCATGTTCGAGCAAGCCAATGCCATCTTGGAAGCCATTCAGGCCGGTCAGGGGGGCGACGATATCGTGCCGCTTCTTGATGCCATGAACGAATACGCCCATTACCATTTCGGCGAGGAAGAGGCGCTGATGGTCCGTCACGCCTATCCGCAGGCAGAGGCCCACCGCGAACACCACGCCCTCTTGTCACAGCAATTGCTGGATATGCGCCAGACCTTCAAGGACGCCGACGACATCACCCAGGTGGACTTCCTGTCCTTCCTGCAAACCTGGCTGGTCGGTCACATCACCGACGAGGATCGGCTTTATACCGGGTTCCTCAACGGCAAGGGCGTGTATTAGAGCCTCATGGTCTAGCCAGCCACCGCTCCGCCGCCTGCCCGGCGGCGTGGCCGGTGGCGAAACAGGCGGTCAGCAGATAGCCGCCGGTGGGGGCTTCCCAATCCAGCATTTCGCCACAGGCGAAAGTGCCGGGGCGCGAGACCAGCATCAGGTTTTCATCCACCGCATCGAAGCGCAATCCGCCCGCCGTGCTGATGGCCTCGGCCAGCGGGCGGGGGGATGTCAGCACCAGCGGCACGGCTTTCAAGCTGGCGGCATCGGTCAGGCTTGCCGGCGGCAGGCCTTCCCGCGCCAATCCGGCGGCGACGCCCTTGAGCCCGGCCTGACGCTCCAGGTGATTGGCCAGCGAGCGGCTGCCTTGCGGGCGGGCCAGGGCGGCGGCCAGTTTCTCGGTGCTCCAATCCGGTTTCAAATCCAGGCGCAGCACCGCTTGGCCGGTGCTTTCGATGGTGTCGCGCAAGCGGGCCGACAGGGCATAGATGGCGCTGCCCTCGATGCCGGTCTCGGTGATGACGAACTCACCCTTCAACCGTCTGCCGCCGAATTCAAGCCCGACCGCCTTGACCGGGTGGCCGGCGAAGCGTTGGCGGAAATGCGGGCTCCAGCCCACGTCGAAGCCGCAATTGGCCGGGCGGAAGGGGGCCAGGGGCAAGCCGTTCAAGGCCGTGCTCCAGGTGCCGTCGCTGCCCAGGCGCGGCCAGGAAGCGCCGCCCGGGGCCAGGATGGCGGCGGCGGCGGTGACGCGGATTTCCCCTGCGGGGGTGATGAAGCGGTGGGCGCCGGTTTCGTCCCAGCCCAGCCAGCGATGGCGAAGGTGCAGCGTGATGCCGTATCCGCCCAGGCGCCGCAGCCAGGCGCGGAGCAAGGGTGCCGCCTTGAAATCGGTGGGGAACACCCGGCCCGACGAGCCGACAAAGGTTTCCACCCCCAAGCCAGCCGCCCAGTCGCGCACGTGTTGCGGACCGAAAGCGCGCAGAGCCGGCGCCAACAACGGGGCGCGGTCGCCGAAGCGGTCCAGAAAAGCGTCGAAGGGTTCGGAATGGGTCAGGTTCAGCCCACCGATGCCGGCGCGCAGGAATTTGCGGGCCGGGCTGGGCATGGCGTCGAACACGGCCACCCGCCATCCGCTTCGACCCAGGACTTCCGCCGCCATCAATCCGGCCGGGCCGGCGCCGATGATCACCACGTCGTATTGCATGGTGCTTTCATACGATTGATTGGGTCTGGTTGTCACCCGCTCTTGCCCTTTTTGTCGGCTTGCGCCACTTTCTGTGCATGAGCCTGATGGAAGAAATTTACGGCACCCTCGTCGAGCGCAAGACCATGGCCGTGTGGTTCTTGGGGCAAAACGGCTGGGTCATCCGATCCCCTGCCGGCAAGGTGGTGATCGTCGATCCTTACCTGTCGGATTCGTGCAATCCGTCGCGGCGCGGCCTTGATCTGGCCCGACAGGTGCCCATTCCCATTCTGCCCCAGGATCTGCGCGCCGACATGCTGGTGTGCACCCATTCGCACAAGGATCATGCCGATCCGGAAACCCTGTGCCTTGCCTGTCAGGCCGGGCGCATCGGCGGCTTTCTCGGCCCGGCGCAAACCCAGGCGCTGTTCGCCGAGGCCGGGGCGCCGCCCGAGGATTGCCTGCTGACCTGGCCGGGCGACGTGGTGGAACTGGACGACATCCGTCTGCACGGCACCTTCGCCCTGCCCACCGATACCAGCGACCAGACCCATATGGGTTTTGTCGTCGAGGTGGATGACGGGCCGAAATTCTGGATCACCGGCGATACCGCCTGGTGCGATCTGTTGGCCGAATCGGGCGGACAGCACCAGCTTGACGCCATGGCCGTGTGCATCAATGGCGGCTATGCCAATCTGTCCCATTGGCAGGCGGCGGAACTGGCCATGCGCGTCAATCCGCGTCTGGCCATCCCCTGCCATTGGGATATGTTCGCCGACAATTCCTGCGACCCGCGCATGTTCGCCGCCAGCCTGACCGTCAAGGGTATCGGCGAGAAGTATTGTCTGGCCGGGCATGGCAAGAAGCTGGTGATTACGACCTGATACCCTATCCCGATGAGCGGGACTCAGCGGGATAGGGTGTGGGTGATCACGGCAGTTCGCGTCCGTCGTCGCGCAGCCACACATACAGCGCCGGGATGACCAGCAAGGTCAGCGCCGTCGACGATAGCAAGCCGAACACCAGCGAGATGGCCAAGCCCTGGAAGATGGGATCGGCCAGGATGAAGCCAGCGCCGATCATCGCTGCCGCAGCGGTCAGCGCGATGGGCTTGAACCGGGTCGCCCCCGAATCCAGCACGGCTTGACGGATGGAGGCACCTTCACCCAACCGGTGGCGGATGAAATCCACCAGCAAGATGGAATTGCGGACGATGATGCCGGCCAAAGCGATGAAGCCGATCATCGAGGTGGCGGTGAACGGCGCCCCGAACAACATGTGGCCGATGACGATGCCGATCAGGGTCAGGGGCACCGGCACCAGGATGACCAAGGGCAGGCGGAAGCTGCCGAACTGGGCCACCACCAGCAGATAGATACCGATGATGGCGACACCGAAGGCGGCGCCCATGTCGCGGAAGGTGACATAGGTGATTTCCCATTCGCCGTCCCACAAAAGCGTGGTCTTGCTCTCGTCCAGGGGCTGGCCGTGATACTTGACCTGCACGCTTTCCGGCAGATGATCTTCCACCGCGAACATGCCGTAGATGGGGGCTTCGTAGCGCCCGGCCAACTCGGCCTGGACCATCTCGGCGTAACGTCCGTCACGGCGGAAAATGGGCGGGCTGGCCGGTTCATAGGTCACCTCGACCACGTCGCCCAGTTCGACCACGCCCCGGCGCGACGGCACCGGGGTGGTGGCCAGCAATTCGCCCGGATGCTGGTCGGATTTGGCCAGGGCGATGACGATTTCCTTGGGATTGGTGCCTTGGCCGCGATGGGAATAGCCGACGCGCACGCCGCCCATCAGCGCCTGGATGGTGTCGTAGACCGCCTGTTGCTCGACACCGTGGAATTCCAGGCGTTCCTGGTCGATGGACACCCGCAGGCGCTGCCACGGATGGGCCAGGGTGTCGTCGATATCGACGATGAAATCCACTTGCTCGAAGGCCTTGCGCACCTCTTTCGCGGCGGCCCGGCGGCTGTCGGCATCGGGGCCGTAGATTTCCGCCAGCAAGGTGGACAACACCGGCGGGCCGGGCGGCACCTCGACCACCTTGATGGCCGTCCCCGCCGGCTTGACCAGATCGGCCAGACGCTGGCGCACGTCGAGCGCGATATCGTGGCTGGCGCGGCTGCGGTCGTGGCGCGATTGCAGGTTCAGTTGCAGATCACCCATTTCCGGGCTGGTGCGCAGATAGGAATGGCGGACCAGACCGTTGAAGTTGAACGGCGCGGCAATGCCGGCATGGGCCTGGATGCTGGTCAGCTCGGGCAGGCCGGCCAGTTTGCTTGCTGCGGCCATCAGCACCCGTTCAGTATCTTCCAGGGTCGAGCCTTCCGGCAGATCGACCACCACCTGCACCTCGGATTTGTTGTCGAAGGGCAGCAGCTTCACCGTCACCGCCTTGAAGCCGAACATGGTCATGGACAAAAGCGTGGCGATGGTCACCCCCAGCAGCAGCTTTTTCGACCGTGTCCGCCCTTGCAATAGCGGCGTGGCGAGGCGGCGATAGAAGGCGCCCAGGCGGTCGGCGTGGCCGTGATGGTCGTGGCCGCCGCTGTTCTTCGAGCGCCCGGCCACCTTCAGCAACAGCCACGGCGTGATGATGATTGCGACGAAGAACGAGAACATCATGGCCGACGACGCATTGGCCGGGATCGGGCTCATGTATGGCCCCATCAGTCCCGACACGAACATCATGGGCAGCAGGGCGGCGATGATGGTCAGGGTGGCGACGATGGTCGGGTTGCCCACCTCGGCCACCGCTTGCACCGCCACTTGGGCCCGGTCGCCCTTGGGGTCCAGGCCCCAGCGCCGCACGATGTTTTCGACGACGACGATGGCGTCGTCGACCAGGATGCCGATGGAAAAGATCAGGGCGAACAGGCTGACGCGGTTGATGGTGTAGCCCAAGAGATGGCTGGCGAACAGGGTCAGCAGGATGGTGGTGGGCACCACCAGGGCGACGACCACGCCTTCGCGCCAGCCCAGGGCCCAGGTGATCAGGGCGACGATGGACAAGGTGGCCAGAGCCAGATGGAACAGCAATTCATCGGCTTTGTCCGACGCGGTTTCACCGTAATTACGGGTGATGGTGATATCGACGGATTCGGGGATCAGCCGCCCACGCACCTGTTCCAGCCGGGCCAGGGTTTCTTCCGCCACGGTGACGGCATTGGCGCCGGCGCGCTTGGCGATGGCCAGGCTGACGCTGGGCAATGCCTGGCCGTCGGCGATGTGCCAGGCCCGTGCCCGGGGCTTTTCGCCGTCCACCACCACGCGGGCCACGTCCTTGACATAGACCGGGCGACCGTCATGGGCCAACAGCAGCAGATTGCCGATGTCGGGGATGCTGTTGAGGGTCTGACCGGCGACCACCGGCAGATGCTGACCGGCCTGCTGCACATGGCCGACCATGAACGAGCGGTTGGCGTTCTCGATCTTGGTGACCAGTTGATTGAGGGTGATGCCGTACAGCGCCAGGGCTTCCGGGTCGGGCTCCACCCGCACCTGATCGCGGCGCCCACCGACCATGTAGCTTTGGCCGACATCGTCGACCTTGACCAGTTCGTGCTGCAACTCCTCCGCCAGATTATAAAGGGCGTTGTCGTTCCAGCGCTCGGCCTGGGCCGGTTTGGCGGCGATGGTCAGCACCAGGATGGCGACATCGTTGATGCCGCGCCCGACGATCAACGGCTCGGCCATGCCGTGGGGCAGGGCGCGCAGATTGGCCCGCACCTGCTCATGCACGCGCAAGATGGCGGCATCTTCCGAGGTGCCGACCTGGAAGCGGGCGGTGACCACCACCTGATCGTCACCGGTCTGGGAATAGACGTGCTCGACCGCGTCGATGCCCTTGACGATGTCTTCCAACGGCTTGGTCACCAACTCGGCGGCGTCCACCGCCTTCAGGCCGTTGGCGGCGATCATGATGTCGACCATGGGCACGCTGATCTGCGGCTCTTCCTCGCGCGGCAGCGCCGACAGGGCGATGAAGCCCACCGCCAGCGAGGCCAGCAGCAACAGCGGCGTCAGCGGCGAATGGATGAAGTGCTTGGCGATGGCGCCCGAGAGACCCAGCTTCATGGCGCTCACCACGTCACCACATCGCCGTCGCGCAGGCCCGACAGCACCTCGACGCTGTCATCCTCGGCCTGGCCCAATTGCACCACCACGGCGCCCACGTCCTTGACGGTGACGTAATCCAGGCCGAAGCGGCGGCTGATGGTCGCCCGTGGCACCACCAGGGCCGGGCGGCTGCCGGTGGAGACATGGACCGGCACCCGCTCGCCGACGAAGAAATCACCCAGGCCTTCCACCGCCACGTCGGCCATCACCCGGCCATCCTCGATGCGCGGATAGACCTGACGGACGCTGCCCAGGCGTGGCGCAGTGGTTGCGGCAGCCAGCGAGCGCGGCCCCACCTGCACCTTGTCGCCCAGCTTGATGAAACGGGCATGGCGTTCCGGCAGGGCCATGCGCAGGATGTAGTTTTCGGCGGCGATGGTGGCGATGGTCTCGCCGGCCATGACCACGCTGCCTTGGGTCACATGCACCTTCAGCACCCGACCGGTGGCCGGGGCCAGCACCGCGCCCTCGCCCGAACGCTCGGCGCTGACCTGCTTTTCCGCCCGCAGTGCAGCGATGGTGCGGGCCGCCACGTCCAGGCGGGTGCGGGCATTGTCGACGCGGGCCTGGGTGGCGGCGCCCTTGGCCAGCAGATCGCCCGAGCGGCGGAATTCGATTTCGGCCAGATCGCGCTCGGCCTCGGCGCCTTTCAGCCGGGCGTCGATGCCGGCGGTGGCTAAAGCCAGCTTGGGGTCGCCGATGGTGGCGATGCGGGCGCCGGCCTCGACCAGGGCGCCTTCATCCACCAACAGGCCGGAAACGGTGCCGGTGATGCGGGCGCGGGCCAGCACCTCGTCGACGCTTTCCACCGTGGCGAACACCGCCTTCAGATCCTCCATCTGCCCGGTCTTCACCGTCATTTCCCCGGCCGAAGCGGGCAGGGCGGCGGCAAGGACAAAGGCGAAAACGGGCAGGGCGGATTTCAGCATGGATCGGGGCTCCGGTGGCAATGCTCTTGACGTATATATTAGATTCAACTAATTAACAAGGGCCGGAGCCACGGCTCCACCCCGTTTCAAGGAAGACCAGCCATGTCCATTGATCGTGTCGTTTTCGCCTTTGCCGGTTTCGTCATCCTGGCCAGCCTGGCCTTGTCGCAGGTGCATTCGGTCTATTGGCTGCTGCTGACCGGTTTTGTCGGCCTCAACATGTTCCAGGCGGCCTTCACCGGCTTTTGCCCGCTGGCCATGATCCTGAAGAAGCTGGGCGTGCAGCCGGGCTGCGCCTTCAACTGAGCGAAACGGGGGGGGCTTGGTCGTCCAGGCCTCCCTGCGGTTTTCAGCCCAGGGCCGCTTTCAGTTCATTCCATCCCGAGGTATCGGCATTGCCGCTTCTGCGAAGCTTGGCGGCGGCGTCCTCGATCTTGTTGATGCGTTCCAGCGTGCCCGGATGGGTGGAAAACAGCGAGGTGGTTTCCGTCGTCGCTTCCGGGTACAGGCGGTCCAAAGTGTGGAAGAAATCATCCGCCTTGTCCGGGTCGTAACCGGTGCGGGCGAAAATCTTCAAGATATGGGCGTCGGCGGCGAATTCGTTTTCGCGGGAATAGCCCGACAGGACCAGCGAATAAAGCGGCCCCTCCAACGCCGTCAGCACCTGGGCGCCAATGGCCCCGGCCCCACCCATCCAGGCGACCAGGGCTTCCTTGCCGATGGTGCCGACGCTTTGCAGCAGGGTCTGGTTGCGGATCTGCGCCAGACCGTGGCCCAGATCGGCATGGCCGATCTCATGGGCGATGACCGAGGCCAATTCGTCCGGAACCCGGCATTGCTTGACCAGGGCGCTGTTGATGGCCATCTTGCCGCCGGGCAGGGCCCAGGCGTTGACCTGATCGTTTTTCACCAGCGACACCTCCCAAGCCAGGCCTTGGCGGTCGGCGGCATCGATCAGCGGCTGGGCGAAGCGGCGCAGCGCCTCTTGCGCGTTGCGGTCGGGGTAAAGGCCGCCCGATTTCTTCAGGTAATCCTGATAATAGGTCTCCCCCATCTTGATCTCGTCGGCCTCGCCCGAGGTATAGGCGCCGACAATGCTGGCGGCGCCTTGGACCAGATTGCCCAGGCTGAACTGGGCATGAGCGGGAGCGGCGATGGCGCCGGCGGCCAGACCGGCCAGGACGGAACGGCGGTGCATAGAGAAGCCCTTAACCTTTTCGATTTAACCTGACGGCGAGTGTGAACCAGATACCCGATCCCGTCCACCGCGACGCTTGTGTCATTTATGTGTCTCATGGCCGTGACACGGCGTCACAAAGCGATTCACACCAATACACCCAAAGTCTTTGGCTTTGGTTATATTCGTATCGGGTGATACAGCAAAGCGGTCAGGCTCCCATGTCCATCGGTCAGGAACATCACGACAGCCAATGCTACCCGCCGCGGGTCGAGCTGGCTGCCCTGCATGTGGATCGCGGCGAATGGGCGTGCGGCTTGGCCATCGCCAACGGCCTGATCAAATGCTCCTCGGCCGGTGGCTGCCCGCGCCAGGGGGAGTGCAGCCATGCCGCCCAGCGCATGATGGCCGTCATCAAGACCATGCTGAACGGCTGATCGTGGCGCTTTACTGACCCGTCAAAAAGTCCTTAAGCTTCGCTCGGTGTATTTTTCCCGTTGATTTAAATGGGGAAAAGTACACCGAGGCAAAGCCGAGGGACTTTTCCACGGGCAAAGCTTTAATCCCGGTTCAGATGATGGAAGATCTTCAGGTCTTCCTCGACGATATGGCGGTAGAGCCACAGATTGAGGAAATGCTCGATATCGGCGGCGCTGCGCTGGTTGCTGCCCATGGCCACTTCCTCGCGGAATTCGCTGATTTCCTCCAGCAAGGCGCGGTGCAGGCGTTCATGCACCGCCCAACTGGGCAGGTGGATGTTGCGCATCACCCGTTCTTCGTGGGCGAAATGGTCGGCGACCATCTCGATCAGCCCATCCAGCCCGGCCAGCACCTGGCGTCGATCCTGCCCGCCATGGAATGCGGCGAAGAATTTTTCCACCTGGGCAATCAAATCCTGATGCTGCTGATCGATGGAATTGACGTCGGTGCTCAGATTTTCTTTCCATGTCATCAGCAACATTCCCCAATGTTTGAAATGTTTTTAAATTGAAGCGGCAATGATTTGCAATGCTTTCCTACCCGAGCGCAAAAGCGGTGCCGCATGGGCTTGATTCGGGCTATGATCCATGCTCGCTTTTATGAACTTCTCGGGGATGGTGATGAAATTTTTAAGGGTGTTGCTTGTCGCGTCGGTGTTTTCACTTGCCGCCCAGCCATCCCTGGCCGCCGAGCCCATCCGCATCGGCGCCTTCCTGTCCACCACCGGGGTGATGTCGCCCATGGGTGACCCGGAAAAGAAGACGCTGGAACTGGAAGTGGCCCGCGTCAACGCCCAAGGCGGCGTGCTGGGGCGTCCGCTGGAACTGGTGCTCTACGACGATGGTTCGGTGCCGGAGAAAGCGGTGGTGGCGGTCCGGCGGCTGATCGAATCCGACCGGGTCGACGTCATTATCGGCGGTTCGGGCACGCCCACCAGCCTGACGGTACTGCCCTTGATGGACAAGGCCGAGATGCCGTTTCTGTCCCTGGGCGGCGGTGTCGCCATCATCGAGCCGGTGCGCAAATGGACCTTCAAGGTGCCGCAGACCGACCGGCTGGCGGCACAGAAGGTTTATGGCGACATGAAACGGCGCGGCCTGTCCAGGATCGCCCTGTTGTCGGAAAATGTCGGTTTCGGCAAGTCGGGCCGCACCCAGTGCCTGGAACTGGCCGTCACCCATGGCATGGAAATCGTCGCCGATGAAACCTATGGCCCGCGTGACCCCGACGTCACCGTGCAACTGACCCGGATCCGGGCCACCCCCGGCGTCCAGGCCTTGTTCGTGTTCGGCACCGGCCAGGGACCGGCGGTGGTCACCCGCAACATCCGCCAGCTTGATTTGCAGATGCCGGTCTATCAATCGCACGGCGTGGCGTCCAAGGACTTCCTGCGGTTGGTGGGTAAGGCCGCCGACGGCATGCGGCTGCCGTCCTCGCCTTTGGCCATCGTCGACGTGTTGCCCGACAGCGACCGGCAAAAGCCTGTCCTGGCCGCCTTCAAGCGTGATTTCGAGGCCGGGACCGGCGACGAGGTCAGCATGATGGCCGGCCATTCCTGGGATGCGCTGTATCTGTACCTGGAGGCGGTCAAGCGCGCCGGCACCGCCGACAAGGCCCGTGTGCGCGACGAAATCGAACGCACCCGGGGCTTTGTCGGCCAAGGCGGCGTTTTCACCCTGTCGCCCGACGATCACATGGGCCTGACCCTGGAATCCCTGCACATGGTGGAAATCCAGGGCGGCGACTGGAAGCTGGTGGAGTGATCAATAAGCGCGGTCGATGCAGAAGTCGATGACGTCGACCATCGCCTGTTTGACCGGGCTGTCGGGAAACAGGGCCAGGGCATCGCGGGCGACTTCGCCGTAATGCCGCGCACGGGCGATGGTGTCGGCCAGGGCACCGTGCTTTTCCATCAAGGCGATGGCCCGTTCCAGGTCACCCTCTTGCTGTTCCAGTCGTTCCACCGTACGGCGCCAGAATTCGCGTTGTTCGTCATCGCCGCGGCGGAAGGCCAGGATGATCGGCAAGGTGATCTTGCCCTCGCGGAAATCGTCGCCCACGGTCTTGCCCAACACCGCCTGCTTGGCCGAATAATCCAGCACGTCGTCGATCAACTGGAAGGCGATGCCCAAATTCAGGCCATAGCTGTCGAGCGCGTCTTCCTCGGCCTTGGGCCGCTCGGCGACGATGGCGCCGATGCGGCAAGCGGCGGCGAACAGGGCGGCGGTCTTCGAGCGGATGACTTCCAGATAGGAATCTTCGCTGGTGTCGGTGTCGTTGGCGGTGATCAACTGCAACACCTCGCCCTCGGCGATGACCGAGGAGGCGCGCGACAAAATGGCCAACACCGGCAGCGAGCCGTCTTCGACCATCAACTCGAATGAGCGGGAAAACAGGAAATCGCCGACCAGCACACTGGGCTTGTTGCCGAACAGGGCATTGGCCGAGGCCTGACCGCGGCGCAATTCCGATTCGTCGACCACATCGTCGTGCAAAAGCGTGGCGGTGTGGATGAATTCGACGCAAGCGGCCAGCTTGACGTGACGTTCGCCCTCATGGCCGGCCAGCTTGGCCGAAGCCAGGGTCAACACCGGGCGCAGCCGCTTGCCGCCGGCGGCGATGATGTGGCCGGCCAATTGCGGGATCAGCTCAACCGGGCTGTGCATGCGGTCGATGATGGTGCGGTTGACCTTCTCCAAGTCATCCTTGACCAGGGACACCAAGGTGTCAAAGCTCTTGGACTTCTTGGCCCGTTCTTCTTCCAAGCTCACCACGACTGCCACTCGACCCACTCCTGAAAGCATCTGTTCCCCTGCCGCAGCGAGAACATAGGCTTGCGGCGGAAAGTCGGTCAAGCTTACAAGCACGATTCTCTTATGCAAAAGGATGCCTTTGATGCCGGCTTTGCCGCATATCCGCACCAGCACCGACGATTTCCTGGGGGGAAGGTTGGTGTTGCGCCAGCCGGTGGATGGGTATCGCGCCGGTTCCGATCCGGTATTCCTGGCCGCCGCGGTCCAGGCCCGGGCCGGTGAAAGCGTGCTGGATCTTGGCGCCGGTGTGGGCACCGCCGGGCTGTGCCTGCTGGCCCGCGTCGACAACATCCACGTCACCGGGTTGGAATTGCAGCCGCATCTGGCGGCATTGGCCCAGGACAATGCGACGGAAAATGGGCTGGGCGGGCGTTACAATGTGGTGCAGGGCTGCCTGACCAGCCGCCCGGCGGCCTTGCGCGGGATCACCTTCGATCACGTCATCACCAATCCGCCGTGGTACGAGCCCGGCACCATCCAGCCGCCGCGCACCGATTCCAAGGCCATCGGCCATATGGAAGGCGAGGCCGATTTGGGCCAATGGCTGCGGGCGGCGGTCAAATACGTCAAGCCCAAGGGGCGGTTGTGGCTGATCCACCGGGCCGACCATCTGGGTCGCATCCTGGCCGGGCTGGGCGGGCTGAAGGTGGGGGAAATCCGCGTCGTCCCCATCTGGCCCAAACAAGGCCGTGCCGCCATCCGGGTCATGGTGACGGCGCGCAAGGATTCCAAGGCGCCGATGGAACTGCTGCCCGGCCTGCTGGCGCACCAGGATGACGGGGCTTATACCCCCCAGGCCGAGGCCATCTTGCGCGATGGCCAGTCCTGGTAGCCCCCCAAGCCCGCGTGGCGCCTGAACGGGCCCGGCACGGGCCGCCCTGGGCCAAACAAGCCCGCGTGGCGCCTGAACGGGCCCGGTACGGGCCAAACCAAGCCCGCGTGGCGCCTGAACGGGCCCGGCACGGGCCAAACTAATGGCTCAGCAGCACCGGAATGGCGGCGTGCGCCAGCACATGGCGGGTGACGCCGCCCAGGATCAGCTGGCGCAGGCGCGAATGGGTATAGGCGCCCATCACCAGCAGGTCGGCCCCGGCGGTGGCGCAGGCTTCCAGCACCGCCATGCCGGCATTGCCGCCGGCGGGAATGTCCTGGTGGGTGGCGTTGATGCCGTGCCAGCCGAAAAAGGCGATCAGATCGTCGGCGCCGGCCATGTCGTCATGTTCGTTGACGGTCAGCACGGTGATGGTTTCCGCCCGTTCCAGAATAGGCAGGGCGGCAGCGGCGGCGCGACCGGCCTCGGCACTGCCGTTCCAGGCGACCACCACCCGGCGACCGAGGGCGGCGGGCATGGTGGCCGGGGCCAGCAGCAGCGGCCGACCGCTATCGAGCAAGGCGGCGTTGAGCGCCAGGCCCGAGCCATCGCCCACACCCGCATGCCCCATGACCACCAGATCATGGACGCGGCCCTTGCGGGCGATGATTTCCTCTTCCCGTCCCACGACTTCGATCCAGTCGGCAGTGACGGCATCGGCGGGCGGAGCGGACTGGCTGGCGATACCGTGGCGGTCCTTGATCTCGTCGAAGGCGAGGCGGATCGCGGCGGCGGCCTCACGCGATTGCCTGTCGGCGGCGTTCAGCATTTCCTCGACCATGGCGCCCGACATGCCTTCGCCGATCAGCGGTACGGCGGTGGTGGGGTCGGGCCGCACATGCAAGGCGGTGACATGGGCGCCGAACAGGCGGGCCAGACGGAAGGCCGCCTCCAGCGGCGCGGCGGCGGCGGCGGCGTCGCCGATGGGCGCCAGGATGGTCTTGATGGTGGACATGGCGGTTCTCCCCTTGGTCGGACCCTTGGATTATGCGCTTAAGTGATCACAAGCACAACGCGGCCCGGCCCGCGTCCAGCGCATCCTGCTTTGAGCCGCCGGTATGGATGCGGGTCCAACGCATCGGCCCCAGGTCC
Source organism: Stygiobacter sp. (assembly GCA_006218045.1). GTDB lineage: Bacteria > Pseudomonadota > Alphaproteobacteria > Rhodospirillales > Magnetospirillaceae > Magnetospirillum. The sequence continues at coordinate 69,400 of VBWB01000006.1, read as the reverse complement.
ATGGAAAGCTGGCTTTGCAGCACTGCCGTGGTGGCATCCGAGACATTGGCCTGACGGCTTTGAATGCGCCTTGCGGCCAAATCCGGCTCGGTCCACAGCCACAGGCCGTCGAAGGGCACGCCGACGCGGTGTGCCACCGCCTCGATGTCGGCGCGCTGCTCGGGCTTGGCGAAGACCGCATCGGCGACCACCGCATGGCCGGCGCGCAGCAGGGTTTCGCAGGTGTCCAGCAAGGCAGCATAGGTGCGCCGTCCGGTTTCGGCATCATAGGCCTGGGGCGGCAGACGCTCCAGCAGACCGGCGCCCATGATCTGCTTGCGCAGCGCGTCCGAGCGCACCACCGCCGCCCCCGGCACCGCCAGCAGCGGCGCCAGCTCACGGCCCATGCGCGACTTGCCGCTGCCCGACAGACCGCCCACCGCCAGCAGGCGTGGCGGCGGCGGTTCCAGATAGGCCCGGGCCGCGTCGAGATAGCTGTTGGCCTCGTCCCCCCGGCCCATGGCGGCGGCCACATGGGCGCGGATGGCGGCGCGCAGCGACAGCAGAAGCGGCAGCAGGATCACGCCCTGATAATCGCCCGACAGGTCGAGATAATGGTTCATGGCATGGCTGGCCAGAGGGCGGGCGCCCTTTTGGTCCAGATCCATCAGCAGGAAGGCCAGATCGTAGAAAACGTCGATGCAGGCGATGTCATCGGAAAACTCGATGGCGTCGAACGGCACCGTCTTGCCTTGATACAGGCAGATATTGCCGCAATGCAGGTCGCCATGGCAGCGCCGCACCTTGCCCTGCGCCCGCCGCTGTTCCAAAAGCGGCGTAAGCTTGTGCAGCCGGGCGCGCGATGCTTCCGTCAGGAGCGCGGCCTTGGCCGGCGGCAGGATGGCGGCCTGCGCCGCCATGGCGGCGGCGTTGGTGGCGATGGTCCAGTCCAGCCCCGCCGCGCCGCCTTTGTCGGGGCGCGAAGGGGCGGCCCGATGGGCGGCGAAGGCGGCTTCGGCCACCTGTTGGATCAGCCGGCGGTCGATCCGGTCACGGCGCAGCAATTCCGACAGCAGGTCGTTCTGGTCGAAGCGGTTCATGGCCACCAGCCAGTCCACCACCGTGCCGCTGCCGCCCAGATGCAGGCGGTCCTCGGCGTCACGGGTCACCGGTACCAGCCCCAGGTAAAGGTCAGAGGCGGCGGCCCGGTTGACCTCCAGTTCCGACAGACAGGCGGCGTGGCGGGCCTCCAGCGTGCTGAAATCCAGAAACGACAGCCGCACCGCCTTTTTCAGCTTCCACGCCCGGTCGCCGGCCAGGAATACCACCGAGATGTGGGTGGTGATGATCTCGGGCGTCCGGCCGCCATGGGTGGCCGGATCGGACAGGAAGCGGATGATGTCGTCCTGGGTCATGGTGATTTCCCCAACAAACGGTCGGCCAGACGGGGCAGGGCGTCGTGCACATATGGCAGTTTCCCGATGTCGGCGCGGTCGAACCAGCCGAAGGCGGCGGCGTCGCTGGCGGCGGCACCGTCGCCGGCCAGCCAGTGGCATTCCACCACCAGAATGACGAAGTGATTGCGCACCCGCCCGTCATCGTCGCGGCGCACCATGTCGAAGACGTCGATGACGGACCCGGCGCTTGCGCGGATGCCGGTTTCCTCCGCCAGTTCGCGCAAGGCGGCCTGGGCGGGGCTTTCCCCCAGTTCCATCACCCCGCCGGGCAGGCCCCAGCGGCGCGGCCTTGCTTCCTTGTCGCGCTGGACCAGAGCCAGCCGGTCCCGGTGGACCAGGGCGGCCAAAACGGCGGGCAGGGGATGGGTGGGGTAATCGCGGCTCATATCAACACTATAGCAAGCTTGCTGGCGGGCTTGGCTAGTCCTATGGTCGGGAGGGGACGCAAACACTTAAACCGGCCATGGTGTTCAACAGATTCAGTCAACGACTTTCCACCCGGGTGGCGGCGGCGACATCGGCCTTGGCCCTGTTCTTCGTCGTCTGCATGGGGGTGGGCGCCTGGTTGGTGGCGCTCAGCATGATGCGGACTCAGGCCGAGCGGCAGACGGCTGAACTGGCCCGTGCCCATGCCGCCCATGTGTCCGGCATTTTGGCGACCATCGCCGGCCATGTGGCTGAACATGCCGGTGACGCCAGCTTGCCACCCACTTTGTCCATTGCCGGGGTGACGGTGGACATTCGGGTGATCGGCATGGCCGAGTTGGGCGACTGGAACAAGGCGGCGATGATCCTGGGGGTGGCCGCGGGGCGGGTTTCCAGCGATGGCGGCGGCTTGATCGAGATGATGATTCCCGTCGTCACCGGCAGCACTGCATCGGACAAAGGCGTGTCATGGCGCTTGCGCCTCGACCGGTTGAGCCAGCGCCTGACCATGCCCGGCGATGTCTCGGGCGGCGAGGTGGTGTTGCGGGCCGGCGGGCGCAGCATCCAGGCGGCGTGGGGCGCGCCCATACCCGGCAACGCCATCAGCGCCGAGGCTGAAGTCCCGCTACCCAACGGCTTCGGTCGTGGTCAGATGGCGGTTCGGGTCGGCGGCAAAAGCAAGGAATTGGATTTATCGCTGGGGCAATACGCCCTGTGGCTGTCGCTGATCGGTGCCGCCGCCACCGCCTTGGCGGCGGCCTTGGCGACGGTGACCAGCCGGCGCCTGACCCGGCGGCTGTCGGCGCTGGCCGATGCTGCCGGCTCGTTCGATTTCGCGGCCGGCAGAGGCGCGCATTTTCATGTGGACGGCGACGACGAGATCGCCCGCCTGGGCAAGTCCTTCGCCGGCATGGTCGAGCGTCTGGATCAGGCCTATCGCGATCTTGACCGCCGCTCCCAGGCCTTGCTGTCCAACGCCGAACGCGTGGCCCAGGTGGGCAGCGCCATCTGGGAGCCGGGGCACAGCCAGCAGGTGTGGTCCGATCAGTTCCACGCCATCCTGGGGCTCAATCCCGGCGACGTGATGCCCAGCCGCGAGGTGTTCTTCGACCGCGTCCATCCCGACGATCGCCCGCGTCTGGCGGCGGCGGTCAGTGCCGCCGTGCAAGGCGGCGGCAATCGGGTGGTCGAGGATTTCCGCATTATTCGCGGCGACGGAATCGAGCGGGTGGCGCAGTTCAGGGCCGAGGTCGCCCGCGACGATGACGGCCACGCCATCCGCGTCGATGCCACCATCCAGGACATCACCGAGCGCAAGCGCATGGAGGACCAGTTGGATGGGGTGGTGCGCGACCTCAAGCGGTCCAACGAGGAATTGGAACAATTCGCCTATGTGGCGTCGCACGATCTGCGCCAGCCTTTGCGCACGGTACGGTCCTATCTGACCCTGATCGAGGATTCCATCGAGGACAAGCTGGACGATGAAACCCGCGAGTTCATGGACTTCATCCGCGACGGCGTCAAGCGCATGGATGCCCTGATCACCGATCTGCTGGCCTATTCGCGCGTCGGGCGGCGGGTGGCCGACGGCCCGGTCGATGTCGGTCGCATGATTGATCTGTCGTTGCTGGATTTGCAGGCGGAAATCGACGAAACCCAGGCGATGATCATCGTGCCGCCGTCGTTGCCGGTGATCGAGGGCGATTCCGGCGAACTGACCCGCCTGTTCCAGAACCTGATCGGCAATGCGCTGAAATACCGCAAGGCCGAGCAGGTGCCGCGCATCGTCGTCGCCTGCCGCGATTGCGGCCCCCACTGGCAGTTCAGCGTCAGCGACAACGGCATCGGCATTCCGCCCGAGCACCGCGAGCGGGCTTTCGGCATTTTCCAGCGCCTGCACGCCCGGCACGAATACGAAGGCACCGGCATCGGCCTAGCCATCTGCCGCAAGATCGTCGAGCGCCAGGGCGGTGAAATCTGGGTGGAAGGCAAGGACGGCGACGGTGCCGTTTTCCGGTTCACTTGGCCGAAGATGCGCCGTGCGGTGACGGCTCTGCCAGCCTGACGAGGAAGATTAAACTTGCGGGGCGGTGGGAATTGCCGGACCCTGGAACGCGGATGGGTGATGGATTATGCGGCAGGTCGAGGGTGGTTATCATATCTTGCTGGTGGAAGACGATCTGGCCGATGCTGGCCTGGTCCGCATCGCCCTGCGCCGGGGCCGCCACACCGTCAACCTGCACCATGCCAAGGATTCGACCGAGGCCTTCGCCTTTCTGCGCCGCATCGGCTCCGATCACGCCCGGGCGCCGCGCCCGCATCTGATCTTGCTGGATTTGAACCTGCCGGGACGGTCGGGCCATGAAATCCTACAGGAACTGAAGAGTGACAACGCCTTGCGCGGCATTCCGGTGATCGTGCTGTCCACCTCGGAAGCCGAGCGCGACATCGTCCGCAGCTATAACCTGGGGGCCAATTCCTTCATCAGCAAACCCATGGATGCGGACGAGTTCGCCCAACACATCCACATCATGGAAACCTATTGGTTCGACATCGTCAGACTGCCGGCGGCGTGACCATGGACCCCATTCGCGTATTGTTGCTGGAAGACGATCCCGCCGACGCCCGGCTGGTGGATCTGATGCTGCGCAAGGCGCCGCGCACTGTCTTCAGCGTGGAAATCTGCTCGAAGCTGGCTCAGGCGGTGGAGCGGCTGGCCCAGGGCGGCTTCAACGTGGTGTTGGCCGACCTGTCCTTGCCCGATTCGTCCGGTCTGGCGACCTTGAAGGCGCTGACCGACGCCGCCCCCGACATGGCGGTGGTGGTGCTGACCGGCAATGACGATGATGCCCAGGCCATCGAGGCGTTGAAGCACGGCGCCCAGGATTATCTGGTCAAGGGCCGCGACGACGGCTTCATCCTGTCACGGGTGGTGCGTTACGCGGTCGAGCGCAAGAACGCCGAACAGGCGTTGCGCGAGGCGCGCGACAAGGCGGAAGAGGCGGCCCAGGTCAAATCCCTGTTCCTGGCCACGGTCGGGCACGAAATCCGCACACCCTTGAACGGCATCTTGGGCATGGCCCGGCTGTTGTTGGACACGGCTTTGGATCAGCGCCAGAAGGTGTTCGCCGAGACGGTGGTGTCGTCGGGGGAATTGCTGCTGGGGCTGGTCAACGACATCCTGGACTTTTCCCGTCTGGAAGCCGACGGACTGACCCTGGAAACCACCTCGTTCGATCTTTTGAACATGGTCGAGGACATCCGCCTGCTGATGGCGCCGCGTGCCGCCGACAAGGGGTTGACCCTGGGCTGCCGCTTCCCGCCCGAGGTGCAGCGTCAAGTCAGCGGCGACCCGTTGCGGCTCAGGCAGGTGCTGCTCAATCTGGTCGGCAACGCCATCAAGTTCACCGCCAACGGCTCGGTCATGATCGAGGTGGCGACGGAAGCGGCGGCGGGGATGGTGCGCTTCACCGTCTCCGACACCGGCATCGGCATCCCGGAAGAAGCCCGCGACATCCTGTTCAACGAATTCAGCCAGGCCGATTCGTCGGTGGCCCGGCGTTACGGCGGCGCCGGTTTGGGCTTGGCCATCTGCAAGCGGCTGGTGACGTTGATGGGCGGCGCCATCGGCTATGACAGCTCGCCGGGCAGCGGCACCCAATTCTGGTTCCGCATCCCCTTCACCGATGCCGTTTTGGCGGCGGCGGCGGCGGAAGCCAAGGAAATCCCCACGCTGATGCCGCAGGTGGTGCTGCTGGTGGATGACAACGAGGTCAATCTGCAAGTGGCCTCGGGTCTGCTGCAACGCCACGGCCACACGGTGATGACCGCCGCCGATGGTCCCGCTGCCCTGGATTTGGCGCGGCGCCATCATTTCGATCTGGTGCTGCTGGACAAGCACATGCCCGACATGGACGGGTTGGAGGTGGCGCGGCGCCTGCGGACGCTGCCCAATGCCGACCCGGCCCAGCATATCTGGCTGTTGACCGCCAATCCGGTGGAACAGGACGTGCGCGCCTGGCGCGCCGCCGGCATCGATGGCTGCCTGGCCAAGCCCTTCCGGGTCGAGGAAGTGGCCGGTATCCTGGCCGGCGGCACCACCGGAAGTGCGCGTCAGTCTTCGGGCGGGCCGTCCCTGGTCAATCTGCCCGATCTGCTGGCCGACATGCGTGATCTGGGACACGAGCGCATGCGCGGGCTGGTGGATTTGTTCGGGCGGTCATCGGTTCAGGATCTGGAGGCGGCCCTGGTCCGCGCCGCCGCCGGCGATCTGGAAGGTCTGGCATCGCCGGTGCACCGTCTGGCCTCGGCCTCGTCCAGCCTGCATCTGACCGCCTTGGCGGCGCGCTGCCGCGCCATCGAAAACGCCGCCCGCGCCCGCGACGGCAAGGCCCAGAACCTGACCAAGGATCTGGGCGAGTTGTGGAACCGGTCGCTGAAAGCCCTCAACGAAGTGGTGGTTTAGCAGGCTGCGAGCCTTTAATCGGAAACAGTTCCATCGCAACACCCGTCACTCCCGCGCGGGCATGACGAAAGAAAAACAGGCGTTCTTCCGCCGCCTGTCAAGATCAGCTTCCGGCCAGGCGATAGCCGATGCCGTGCACGGTGACGATGATCGCCGGATGCTTGGGATCGGCCTCGATCTTGCGGCGCAGACGACCGACCAGCACGTCGATGGTACGGTCGATCACCGCTTCGCCGTCATGCTGGGTCAGGTCCAGCAACTGGTCGCGGGTCAGGGCGCGTCCGGCATTGCGGGCGAGGGCGGCCAATACGTCGAACTCGCCCCGGGTCAGCCGTACCGCTTCGCCCTCGGGCGAAATCAGTTGGCGGGCATCGCAATCCAGCTTCCAGTTGGAAAAGGTATAGACGCCGCTGGCCTGACGCTCGGCCGCCATGCTGGGGGCGACGCGCCGGATCAGGTTGCGCACCCGTACCGCCAGTTCGCGGGCGTTGAACGGCTTGGTGATGTAGTCGTCGGCGCCCAGTTCCAGGCCGACGATACGGTCGGTCTCGTCATGGCGGGCGGTGACCAGGATGATCCCCACCGATGATTTGGCCCTGAGGTCGCGGGCCAGGATCAGGCCGCTTTCGTCCGGCAGATTGATATCCAGCAAAACCACGTCGGGGATGGTGCGCGAGACGATGGTCCGCATGTCGCGGGCGTCGGCGGCCTCGCTGACTTGAAAACCTTCCGAGATCAGATGCGCGGCCAGTTTGGCACGGGTCACCGGCTCGTCTTCAACGATCAGGACATGCGCTTTGGCCGATCCGTTCACCATGTCTCTCCTAAGTTATCTGCGGATATTTACATGTTGTTGACATCGTGTTTCACACGAATTCAAGCACACCCGATATTCCATTGAAAGGGGGCAGTTATAACTAAGCCCACGAATTGAGGAGGTCCAGCGTGACGATGTCCACGCGTATTGACCACAGTGCAGTTTCCCACTTTTACGGGATGGCCGCCGCCGCACAGGGATGGGCGTTGGTTCCGGGCTTCAGGGCCTGGACCTGGGCGGCGGCCCCGCGTCCCCGGGGGTGGCGGCGATGATTGCCGCCACCCCCGTGGGCGCGGTGAAATTGCGGGCAGCGCGGGCCGTTGCCTGGTTTGGCGCGGCGCTGCTGGTCATGGTCTGGGTGGTCATCTATGCCAGCCTGAGTTCGGAGCGGACCCGTGTCCTTGCCGATACCCGCGCCGACACAGCCAATCTGGCCCGTGCCTTCGACGAACACATTCAGCGTACCATAGCCGGCCTGGATCAGACCCTTCTTTATTTGCGGGCCGAGTTCCAGCAGGCGCCCGAGCGTTTCGACCTCAACCGCTCGGTGGCCAACAATGTCATCTTGAAGCGGGTTTCGGTACAGATCGCCCGCATCGGCGCCGACGGCGTGCTGGCTGACAGCAACGTCCTGGGTTTCACCCGCATGGATTTGTCCGATCGCGAGCATTTCCGCGTTCACAAAGCCGCCCGCAAGGATGAGTTGTTCATCAGCAAGCCGGTGCTGGGGCGAGCTTCGGGCAAGTGGTCGATCCAACTGACCCGACGGCTGGAAGACGGGCAGGGCAATTTCGCCGGCGTGCTGGTGGTTTCCCTCGACCCCAATTACCTGGGCGAGATTTACGGTTCCATCGATGTGGGCGAAAACGGCGCCATCGCCGTCATCGGCACTGACGGCGTGGTCCGTGTCGCCTCCCATGGCGGCGGTGGTTTTCTGGGGACGAGCCTGCAAGGCGGCGCCATCTTGGAAGCGGTGCGCCGGCAGGAAGCGACGACGCTGGAAAGCCATGGTCCGCTCGACGACATCGACCGTATCATCAGCCTGCGTCCGCTGCCCAATTTGCCGCTTTCGGTGTTGGTCGGGCGGGCGAAGGCCGAGGCCATGGCCGTTTACGACCGCTCCGTCACTTGGCATCTCTTGATCGGTGCCGCCGTGACCCTGGCCCTGGGCGCCGCCCTGATCGCCCTTTACCGCATGGTTCGCGCCCAGGAAGCCATTGCCGCCGATCTGGCGGTGAAAAAGGCGGAATTGCTGGCCAGCCGGGTTCGTCTGCGCCGTTATGTCGCCGATCTGGAACGTATCGCCGAGGTCGCCGCCCACGATTTGCAGGAGCCGTTGCGCCGGGTGGTCGCCTATGCCCAGTTGCTGTCCAGCCACGTGGCTTCGGCCCTTGACGACGAAGGACGCGGTTATGTCGCCCACGTGGTCGACGGCGCCCAGCGCATGCGCAAGCTGGTCAAGGATCTGGAAGCCTTCGTCGCCGTCGATCAGATTCCCGATTGTGACGGCGAGGTGGCGGTCGCCACCGCGGTGTCCACCGCCATGGATCGGCTCGCCGACCAGATACGCGGTGCCGGCGCCACCGTTGTGGTCGATCCGCTGCCTTCCGCCCTGGTCGATGAGCGGGCGCTGGCCGAGATTTTCACCCAGCTTCTGGACAATTCCGTCCGCTATCGCTGCGAAAGCCGCAAGCCGCTGATCCATGTCGGTGCCCGCAGCGAAGGCGATTGCCTGGTGTTTTCGGTGCGCGATAACGGCGCTGGGATCGACCCGCGCGACCGGATCCGCCTGTTTGAGATTTTCCACCGTCTCGAAGGTATCGACGGTGGCGGCACCGGCATCGGTCTGGCCATCGTCCGTCGCATGGTCGAGCACATGGGCGGCAAGGTCTGGGTGGAAAGCACTTTGGGGGAAGGCAGCACCTTCAGCTTTTCCCTGCCCCGGCGCAAGCCGATGCACCTGACCATTGTGGACGGGGAGGTACAGGCCGCCGAATAGAGTTTCCATCGTTTGTTTCCGTCCGTCCCCGAACCCCAAAGCCGGAAACAAGCGTTCGAGAGAGGTTCCGTCCCCCAACGGGGCCTCTCTCATCCCCCAAGCCCATGGGGTTTTCCGCCTGTCACGTCCCCGAACCCCAGTGCAGCGGAAAACTTCAGGAGGAAGAGCGGCCCCCAAACGTTCTTCCTCCATTCATGTCGCCGCCGGTTTCGTCCCCGAACCCCAAGGAACCGGCGGCAGGCAGCAAAGGGGGGGAGCACCCCAAGGCTCCCCCCCTTTTTTTCGGCTTTTACTGCGTCCGGCGCAGGCCCAGATGACGGATCAGGGCCAGGGCCTCGGTCGGTGGCCGTTGTTCCCGCCGCCGGTATTCGCGGCAATCGATGGTTCGGCTCATCATGTCGTTGTCGCACAAGGCCCGGCGCAACAGCGCATGGTCGCCGAACACATGGCCGACGGTAAGGATATCGTTGACCTCAGCTTCGCTGAAGCAACGACCCGATGGGATGATCGACCACAACACCCACAGGCAAAGCTGACGTTCGCTGGCCTTCTTCGGCCAGCGCAGCAATACCGCCCGCGAGTCGAAATGGCGGCTGACCCTGAGCACCCGGCCATGTTCCACCGGTTCGGGAGGAATGGGAAGCTGTTGCAGCCGGTCTTCGGCGTTGGATTCCGCCCGCAGGTGCTGGAAATTGCGATAGCCGGCGGAACGGGCCAGGATGTTGAGCATCTCCACATGACTGGGCTTGGTTTCGCGGGCCTCAAGCTCACGCGTCAGCGACCGCGCCAGCAAAGAGACATCCTTGGCGACAAGGGGAAATACGGTTCTGGACATCACTTATCCTCGGTCTGAGTGCCGATCTTGGTGAAATGTCGTTGGTCGCTGGCTTACGACTCGGCACAGGACAAGTGTGTGACCGTCGTGGATTGGGGCAGGTTTAGCTTCCCCCAGGGGGACAGCGACGCCTTGGTGAACTGCCGACCGGGAGTGAAAATACCCCCGACCCAAAAAATTATCAAGCGATGGATAAAAATCCGGCGTCCTGGTGGCCCAGGACGCCGGTAGTGTGGCTCCCCCGTCGGGTCGGGGAAGACGTTCAGCCCATCAGGGACTTTCTGTCTTCCATGATCCGGCGAAGGATCGGGGTAAGGATCAATTCCATGGCCAGCCCCATCTTGCCGCCGGGGACGACGATGGTGTTGCGGCGGCTCATCCACGAATCCTTGATCATCTGCAACAGGAAGGGGAAGTCGACGCGGAAGCGGTCGGGCTTCCGGAAGCGGATCACCACCAGGCTTTCATCGGCGGACGGGATGTCGCGGGCGATGATCGGGTCCGAGGTGTCGACGATGGGCACGCGCTGGAAGTTGATGTCGGTCAGCTTGAATTGCGGCACGATGAAGTGCACGTAATCGTGCATGCGGCGCAGGATGGTTTCCATCACCGCTTCTTCCGAATAGCCGCGCATATGGGTGTCGCGGTGGATCTTCTGAATCCATTCCAGGTTCAGCACCGGCACCACGCCGATTTTCAGGTCGGCGTGTTGGGCGACGTTGTTTTCCTTGGTGACGATGCAGCCATGCAGGCCTTCATAGAATAGCAGGTCGCTGTTTTCCGGCACGTTTTCCCACGGCGTGAACTCGCCCGATTTGACGTTGTGCTGGGCGAAGCGGCTCGCTTCCTCGTCATTATGGACATAAAAGCGGCGGCGCCCGCGCCCGCTATCGCCATAACGCTGGAACAATTCCTCCAGTTCACCGAACAGGTTGGCGTCGGGACCGAAATGGGAAAAGGTGCGGTTGCCGGTCTTTTCCGCCTCGGCCATGGCCTTCTTCATGTCCACCCGGTTATAGCGGTGGAAGCTGTCGCCCTCGACGATGGCCGGCTTGATGCCTTCGCGCCGGAACATGTGTTCAAAGGCTTCCTTGACGGTGGAGGTGCCGGCCCCGGATGACCCGGTGACGGCGATGATGGGATGCTTCCTGGACATGATATGGGCCTTCCTCTCTCTCCAGACCGGAGCAGGGGGCGGGCTTGTGAGCCGCCCGCTCTTCCCTTACCCCATTTTATTCAGTCGCTCTACTTGTGGTACTGAAAAACACCGTCCGCCGGCCTTTGGGCCGTCACCCCCGCGCAGGCGGGGGTTCAGGAGTTGTGGACATGAAGGTGGTGCACCTTCCGGATTCCCGCCTGCGCGGGAATGACGACGGTAAATAGGCGTTTTACAGCCCTTCGTCACCGCACCTTCAGTTTGTCGCGCCAGCCCGGGTACAGCGCGTCGGCATCCTGGGGGAAGCTTTCAAAGGCGCCCTTCAATTCGGGATGTTCGAGGGCGAAATCCACCAGATCGACGCCGCGCACCCAGGCCTCATGCGCCAGGCGCAGGGATTTCGCCCCCACCGTGCCGCCGTCCTTGTGGCCGAAGGCACCGCCGCCCGAGGTCTGGATGACGTTGGAATGGCCGAGATTGTCGAAAAAGCCGGGCAGCCGCAAAGCATTCATGCCGCCCGAGATGATCGGCGTCGTCGCCTTGATGCCCTGCCAGTCCTGGCGGAAGTAAAGGCCATCGGCGACATCGCGTTCCAGCATGTAGGCGACCATCTTCTCGTCCCGATCGCCTTCCATCTTGCCATAGCCCATGGTGCCGGTATGGATGCCCGACGCGCCTTGCAGGCGGGCCATCTTCATGTGGGTCAGCACAGAATAGCCGCGCTTGGACTGTTTCGAGGTGACGGCGCCGTGGCCGGCGCGGTGGTAATGCAGGAACTGGCCGGGGAAATAACGCCGGGCCAGGGTGATGGCGCTGGGACCGCCCACATAGCCGTCCACCAGGAAGGCGACGCGGTTGGCGTTTTCGCCGAAGGTTTCCAGGATCATCTCGCCGCGCTTGATCATCTCGAACGGATCGTCGGCGGTGATGTTGGCGGAGAACAGCTTGGCCTCGCCGGTTTCGTCCTGGGCCCGGCGCAGGGCGTCGGCCACCAGCGGGATTTCTTGATGAAGTCGCCGCCCAGCCAGAACTGGTGGCAGGCATCGGCGAACGGCTTGGGCCGCAGACCCAGCTTGGGCTTGATGATGGTGCCGACCACCATGCCGCCATTGACTTGGGGCCGGCCCAGCACCCGCCACATGTCGGCGATGTTCATGGCCGGACCATCGAACAATTGCAGCATCGCCGGCGGCACCCAGAAATCATGCATCTTGGCGTTTTCGATGTCGCTCATGCCCTGGTTGTTGCCGATGGTCAGGGTCAGGAACGACACGATCATGGCCCGACCGTCCATCAGGTTGCGGTCGAACAGGTCGTTGGGATAGGCGATCTTCATCAGATATTCGCCGTTCGCCTGTTCGGTCACTTCATAGACCAGAGCATCGACGCCACGGGTGAAATCGTCGGTGGTGCACACCTCCACATTGGTGCCGGTCGAGGATTCGGCGGCGAAGTGGGCGGCGGTGGCAATGGGTTCGTACCCGGCCTTGGGCTTGAAGATATAGGCGCACAGGACATGACGGCCCTGGGCCATCAGTTCGGCTTCGTTAAGGGCCAGGTTGCAATAGCGCTTGGACTGGTCCATTTGGTCGTTTCCTCTGACATCTTGTTGATGGCGTTATTGACCACAAGATGCCAGGGGACACGCAAAGCCGGAACACCCGGGTGGGGTGGCGGATTAAATTACATGGGTGGGGGATTTTCCACCCGCGCGCAGTGGGGGCGGGTAGGGGATCACACCGCCTTGGAGTGGCGCTGTTCGCCTTTCTTCAGGTATTTGTCGAAAATGGCGGCGGCGGCGCGCACCAGGGTGCGACCGTCGTCGGTCATGACGATGTGGCGGCCATTCAATCGGGCCAACCCGTCCTCCATCATCGGCGCCAGCTTGGCCAAGTCATCGTCGAATTGCGACGGATCGGCGTTGTGGCGGGCGCAGACCGCGTCCACGTCCAGTTCCAGATCGCACATCAGGCTCATGATCAGATCACGGCGCAGATGGTCGTCCGCATCCATGGCCACCCCGCGCGAGGTGGCCAGCCGACCGGCACGGATGGCGTCGAGGTAATGGTGGGTTTCGCCCACATTGGCGACATAGCCCTGGGGCAGCGAGCCGATGCCCGACGCGCCCAGGCCGATCAGCACATCGGCGCTGTCGGTGGTGTAGCCCTGGAAATTGCGGTGCAGGCGCTTTTCATTGAGCGCGATGGCCAACGGGTCGTCGGGGGCGGCGAAATGGTCGAGACCGATCTTCACATAGCCCAGATCCTCCAACCGCTTGGTCCCCAACTCGTACTGGTCCCAGCGGGTGTCGGTGTCGGGCAGGGCGTCTTCCGGGATCAGGCGCTGGTGCTTCTTCATCCACGGCACATGGGCATAGCCGAACAGGGCGATGCGGCGGGGCTTGAAACCATGGGCCTTGTCGATGGTGTCGAGCAGGCCGTCGACGGTCTGATAGGGCAGGCCATAGACCAGATCCAGGTTGATTTCCGGCACGCCGTGCCGGCGCAGCCAAGCGATGACATTGGCGGTGACGTCATAGGGCTGGATGCGGTTGATGGCTTCCTGCACCTTGGGGTCGAAATCCTGCACGCCGATGGAGGCGCGTGTCACCCCGACGCTGGCCATGGCCTGGACATAGGTTTCGTCCGCCGTGCGCGGGTCGAGTTCCACCGCGATTTCGGCGTCGGGCTTCAGGATGAAATGCCGGCGCAGGGTCTCGACGGTGCGGACGAAATCCTCGGGGGTCAGGATGGTCGGGCTGCCGCCGCCGAAATGCACGTGGCGCGCCGCCATCTTGGCCGGCAGGTGCTTGGCCACCAGATCCACCTCGGCCAGCAGAGCCTCCAGATAGGTGGCGACGGGGGCGTATTTGCGGGTGATCTTGGTGTGGCAGCCGCAGAACCAGCACATTTCGGCGCAATAGGCGATGTGCAGATACAGCGACAATTCGGTCGCCGGGTCAAGCTGGCCCAGCCATTTGCCGTATTGATCCGGGCCGATGCCGGGATGGAAATGCGGCGCCGTCGGGTACGAGGTGTAACGGGGAACACGCAGGTCGTACTTGGCCGAAAGGTCGCGTCGCATCAGGGTTCTTTCCAATAAAACTGAACAAGACAGACCCTACCCCGTGGGGCGGTCCGATTTCAACAATGGGGGGTGTGGGGTTTCTCTGCCACCGGAGAAACCCGCAAGCGGCTGGCGGGAAAGTGCAGAGTGACCATGGTGCCCCGTCCCGGCGCGCTGGAAATGGTGAGTGTCCCGCCATGCATGTCCATGAACCGCCGGGCTAGGGGCAGGCCCAGACCGGCACCGTCGAAACGGCGCGACAAACTTGACTCGGCTTGGCCGAACGGGGCCATGATCTTGGTCATGTCGTCGGCATGGATGCCGATGCCGGTGTCGCTGACCACGATGTCCAGGCCATTTTCATCGGTCCTGGCGCTCACCGTCACCTTGCCGTCGGCGCTGGTGAACTTGACCGCATTGGCCAGGATATTGGCGATGGTCTGCTTGATGCGCCGTTCGTCGCCCTTCAGCCAGGGCAGACCATCGGGGATCTGTTCGCCGATGCGCAGGCCGGCGGCCTTGGCCCGTTCGCCCACCAATTGCACCGAGGCGCGGATGGTCTGGCCTACGTCCATCTCGCTTTCCATTAGGGCGAAGCGTCCCACTTCCAGGCGTGCCACGTCGAGGATGTCGTTGATCAGGGTCAGCAGATGGCGGCCCGATTCGTTGATGTCGTGGGCGTAATCGCGGTATTGTCTGGTTTCCACCGGCCCCAGCAATTCGTTTTCGATGATTTCGGAGAAACCGATGATGGCGTTCAAGGGGGTGCGCAATTCGTGGCTCATGGTCGCCAGGAATTCGGTCTTGGCCCGGTTGGACAATTCCGCCGCCTCGCGCGCCTCGGCCATGGCCAGCTCCGCCTGTTTGCGGGTGGTGATGTCGTGCAGGGCCAAAAGCGCCGACATTTCGCCGTGCGGGGTGTCCACCGGGGTGATGCTGAATTCATAGGTCTTGCCGTTCAGGTCCGACACCCATTCGCCCCGGGTGGCGGCGGTATCGTCGCCCAGATTGGCGATGACCGGCTGAAAATAATCGACGGCGTGGACAGCCATGACCGGGCCGAAGGCGTCGACCAGGGCGGGATTGGCATATTCAAACCGGCCATCGGCACCGATCAGGGCGATCAGATCCCTGGTCGAGGCGAAGATGCGGCGCAGATTGGCGTGTTCCAGTTCCAGCGCCAGGCGCAGGTTGCGGACTTCGGTGACGTCCTCCTTGAAGGCGATGAAGCTGTCGACCTTGCCGTCACCATCCTTGACCGGGGCGACGGTCATGGCTTCCCAATAGACGCTGCCGTTCTTCCTTTGGTTGACGATTTCGCCGCGCCATTCCTGGCCGGCGCTGATCGATGCCCACAGATCGGCGAACACCTCGGGCGGCGTCTGGTCGGACCGCAGCATGCGCGGCGAATGGCCCAGCACCTCGTCGCGGTGATAGCCGGTCATGGCGGTGAAGGCGGGGTTGATGTATTCGATCAGCCCCTGGGCGTCGCTGATCAGCACAGAAACCGGGCTTTGCTCGACGGCGCGGAACAGCTTGCGCGCCTCTTCTTCCCACAACACGGCGCGGCGTTCGCTGCGGCGCAGGGATTCCAGGCTGAGGCCGACCAGGATGATCACTCCCAGCACCACCAGGAAAAAGGTGAAGCGGGTGGTCTTCAGATTGTCCTGGATGACCTTTTCCATGTCGGTGGCCATGCGGTCTTCGGTGCGGGCATAAAGCTTCAGCAGCGCCACATGGGCTTCATCCCACACCCTGCGGTCGTCGGGGCCAAGCATGCCGGACAGCGCTTGGTGGTGCAGGCGTTCGACCATGCCGACCACCGGACCTTGGACGATTTCGTCATGGATGCGGATCTGCTGGGGCGACGCATGAACGCGGAAGGATTCCAGGAAGGCGCGGGCTTCGGCATCGTTCTCGGCCAAGGCCTGGCGGTTGATCTCGCCTTTCTTCACCGCCGTATTCAGCATGGCGCGGGCGCGACCGACGCGATCCTTGACGTTGCCCAGGTCCATATAGGCGGATATCACCCGCGACAGATCGCTGGGCGCCATGGTCGCGGCCAGCGAGGTCAGGCCGGCAATAGCCCGGCTATAACCGAAACTGGCGGCGCTGGGAGTGGCGTCGGCATCCAATTCCTGGCGCAGGATGGCCAGTTGCGCGGCGTTGATGATATTGCTGTCGTCCGACAGACGTTGCCTGATCTCCGGCATGGCCAGGGCCGCGCTCAGGGCTTTCAGCCGTTCGTCGGTGTTGAGGCGCTGGGCCTCGAGCTCGTAGCGGGCTTGCAAATCATTGGGATCGACGGCGCGGGTCGACAAGATGCGTTCGTTTTCCAACTCGCGGGTCAGCGACTGAGCGGCGCGGGCGATCTGCGCCGCCACCAGAAGATCGGCGCTGTCGCGATAGGCATCCATCTTTTCTTCCACCACCCAGGCGGAAAACGCCACCAGCGCCAATATCGGCGCGACGATGGCGATGATCAGACGGTACCGGCTGAGAACACCGGTCCGCGCATAGGGGGCGGGCTGCGAGGTCATGGCCGGAGTATCCCCCCAAACCCCGCCTCAGACAATCACGAGACTTCAGCTTTTTGCACGGCCCGGGCGATTGCCGCCAGCAAGGGGCGGGGGCCGATCGGGCGTCCCAGCAGGCCGCGGCACAATTCCAGCCGCTCCAGCCTCTGCTCCGGCGACGGATAGCCGATCAGCAGGAACGGGGTATGGTGCAGGTGCTCGGCGTCGTCAGCGGTGAAGCCGTCGGCGGAAACCAGGGCCAGATCGAAGGGGGCTTGGGTGGTGACGGCGCGGTCCGAGGCGGCGCGGGCGGAATCGGCATTGGCGACGCGGACCACCGCCGCGCCTTCCTGTTCGGTCAGCCGCGCGATCTGCGACCGTTCGGCGGTGTCGGGCGATAGCACCAAAAGGCGTAGACCCATCAGATCCACCTCCGGCACGGGGGGGGCTACGTCGGCATCGCCTTGTCCCAGCTTCAGATCGACGACAAAGGTCGTGCCCTGGCCCGGCTGGCTGAAGACGCTGATCTCGCCGTCCATCATGCGCACCAGCCGGTGGGTGATGGACAGGCCCAGCCCGGTACCGCCGAAGATGCGCGGCGTGCTGATATCGGCCTGGGTAAAGGGCAGGAACAACGATTGTTGCGCTTCGGCGGCGATGCCGATACCGGTGTCGGCGACGATCAGGCGGATGGTGGGGCGGGTGTTGTCGCCGCCCAGATGCTGCAAGAACACCGAGACCTGACCGGCGGGGGTGAATTTGACCGCGTTGCCGACCAGATTATAGAGAATTTGGCGCAAGCGGATCGGATCACCCAGCAAGCCGGCGGGGATGGCCGGGTCGTGGAAATGGACCAGTCGCAGGCCCTTGTCGCGGGCCTGCGGCGTTTCCGCCATGATCACCCCGTCCACGAGGTGGGGCAGGTCGAGGGCGACGTTTTCCAGACGCAGCCTGCCGGCCTCGATGCGGGAAAAGTCCAGCACGTCGTCGATGATCTTAAGCAGGGACAGGCCGGTTTCGCGGATGCTGGCGACCGCGCGCTCCTGGTCGGCGGCCAGCGTTGATTGATGCAGGTCGCGCAGCATGTCCATGATGCCGTTCATGGGGGTGCGGATTTCGTGGGTCATGGCCGCCAGGAACGACGACTTGGCCTGATTGGCTTTTTCCGCCTGCACCTTGGCCTGGGTCAACTGGTCCATGGCGATGGTCCGTTCGGCGGCGGCCTGCTGGAACTTGTCCAGCACCCGGTTGAACACCTGGGCGATTTCGGCGGCGTCGGCGCCCTCGGCCTCGGGCACCACCAGCTTGGAAAACGGCGCGCCTTGTTCGTGCGCTTCCATCTGTTCCAGCAATTCGTGCAAGGTGCGGCGCTTGGCTTCCTCGTGATGAGCGCTGATCTTGGCCCGTTCCTCCTCCAGCCGCGCCTTGTCGAGCGCGTTCCGGCGGAACACCGACACCGTACGGGCCATGGCCGCCAGTTCGTCGGGCAGGTTGGGGGCGTCGATGTCGCGCGACCAGTCGCCCCTGGCCCCGGCCTCCATCACCGCACGCAGGCGCAACAGCGGCTGGCGGATGGATTGGCCGATCAGCCAACTGGCGATCACCGCCATGGTCAGCAAAATGACCCCCAGGCCGATTCCGGCCAGGGCGGTGCGCTGGGGCAGGGTGCTGGACTGGCTTTGCAGCAGGGCTTCGCGTTCATGGCCGCGGGCGATCATGCGGTCGATGGCCTGGGCCATGATCGATTGGTTGGCATCGATGTCGCGGGCCAGGATGCGGGCGCGGTCGTCGAAGGCCCGCGCCATGGTCTCGATACCTTCGTCCATGCGCACGGTCCGCCGTCCGATCACCGTCAAGGTCTCGCGCTGCAACTCGCTGGTGGCCAGTTGGGTGAGCTGCGGGATGGACTGGATGACCTGGCCCAGGGATTCGTGCGCCGCCTCGGCCTTCAGCGGCGAGCCGCCGAAATAGAAGGTGTTGATGGCGATGATGGCGGCGATGAAGCTTTCATGCGATTTGACCAGGGCAGGGGCCAGGGGCGTGGTGCGATCGTTGCGGATGGACGAATTGAGGATGGCGTAAAGCCCCGACATCTCACCGGCGGCCTGGACGATGTCGGTCTCGTAGACGCGGGCGACCTCGGCGTTGATGACCTTGAGCTGTTGGAAGCCGGCGACGAAACGCCGGGCCGCCTCGTTCAACTGCGAGATTTCCTCGCTGCTGGCATTGTCGCGGGTGGCGGTGGTCAGTGCCGCGAACAGATCCTCGCTCCGGCGCGAGATTTCCTTCATCACCTCGTCGGTGGGGGCATTGAGATACTGGCGGATCAGGCTTTGCAGGCGGTTGGCCTGGGCGTCGATGTCTGATAACTGCCGCCCGCGTTCCTGCACCAGCCGCAATTCCTCGACGTCACGGCTGACCAGCGAGGCGCTTTGCCACCCCAACAGGCCGACGATCAGGGCGATCGAGGCGTTCATGGCGATCACCAAGGGGATGCGCCACGCAATCGGTATGTGTCTGATCCACCGGCTGACGCGACCGTCGGCGCCGGGATCGGCTGCCTTTTCTACCCCCACGCATTCCCCCATCGCAGCAGCCGATAGGACCATCCCCAATCATAACGGCTTGGACGATATCAGTTGTAGCGGGCATGACCGGGGATGGAAAGCCGCTTTGTCCATTTACGCCTTTCAGCATGGGGGGCATGACGAAGCATGACTTGACCGGGATGTCGCAACCAATAGAAGATGCTTCTTAATCTTAAGGATAATACGACCAACGCCATGCGACTGACGCTTCACACGGACTACGCACTTCGGGTTTTGGTTCACGTCGGCCTGCGCGGCGGCGAGCTCGTCACCATCAACGAAATCGCCGAGTGCCACGGTATTTCCAAGAATCACCTGACCAAGGTCGTGCACCAACTGGGGCGTTCCGGCTTTTTGGAAACCGTACGCGGCAAGTATGGCGGCATCCGCCTGCTGGTCGATCCCCGTACCTTGCAGTTGGGCGAGTTCGTCCGCCGGGTCGAGGATGATTTCGCCCTGGCCCAATGCATGCGGGCCGGCAATGCCGATTCCTGCCGGGCCAGCGCCGCCTGCCTAGCGCGGCGGGCTTTCGGCCAGGGAATCGATGCTTTTTTCAAGGCGCTCAACGCCCACACCCTGGCCGACATGATCGATGCGGAACGGGCGCAGCCGCCCTTATCCGCGTGCGGATGATCAAGAGGTTCCGCGTGCGGATGATCAAGAGGTTCCGCGTGCGGATGATTTTAAGTCCCGCCTGCGGATGACCTAAGCTGTATTCCGTTGTCGAGCAATCTGGTGTATCGGTGGACGCACAACGACAATGGGGGGATGGGGAATGTCCGCTTTCGATTCGGTCGATAACGAAAATGAACGCCGGGTTATCGCCGAGTTTCTGGAAGAATTGCGCGATACCGCCAGTTCGCTTCAGGTTCTCTTGGGCAACATGCGCTCCAGTTCGGTTGCCGCCGATGACGGCTTGGCGACGCTGAAGCGCGAGGCCAGCAATCTGCGCAGCCACGCCCAGGCCCTGAACGTCCCCCTGATCAAGCTGGTCACTCACCGCCTGGACGAATATGTGGGCGAGCTGAAAGTTGCCGGCCCGGCCCAACTGGACGCGATCCAGGTGTTCATCGACCGCATCGAGAAGCTGGCCGACGGCGAACAGGTGACCGATAGCGACGTCCCCCAGGTCATGCGCTCGTTGCCGGCCAAGCGTAGTGCCGACATCGATTTCGGCCCCATCGAGCAAAAGAACATCGAGGTGCTGATGGTGGTGCCGGAAAAGGCCATGGCCCGCATCGTCGAGCGGGAGCTGGCCGCCTGCGGCTATCGCACCTCGGTGGTGCGTAATCCGTTCGAGGCCCTGGAAAATGCGGTCCACACCCGCCCCGACATGGTCATCGCCTCGATGGAACTGGGCATCCTGACCGGCGTCGATCTGGGTTGCGCCCTGGCCGCCATGCCGGTGACGCAAGGCATTCCGTTCGCCGTGCTGACCAGCTACAGCTGGGGGCATCCCAAGCTGGCCGGTCTGCCGCCGCGCGCGGCGCTGATCCGCAAGGGTGGGCAGTTCGGCGACGATCTGGCCGAAAGTCTGGCCCGCTTCAACATCACCTGAACGCCGGCAACGGACGACCGTTTCAGCGTTCGCGGAAGGCTTCGTGCCTTAGTTTCAGCACCGGCTTGAGCAGATATTGCATCACCGTACGGTCGCCGGTGTGGATTTCGACACTGGCGACCATGCCCGGCGTGATGCTGCGCTTGTCCGCCTCGTCGCCCAGATAGCTTTTGTCGGTCAGCACCAACACCCGGTAAAACGGCTGGTTGTCCTGGCCCATGGTGGTGTCGGGGGCGACCAGCGACACCTTGCCCTCAAGCCCGCCATAAACCACATAATCATAGGCCGACAGCTTGACCGTAGCCACTTGGCCGGGCTGGACATAGCCGCGATCCATGGGCGACAGCTTGGCCTCGATCTGCAGGCGTTCGTGCAGGGGCACGATTTCCATGATCGGGTCGCCGGGGCGGATGACGCCGCCGATGGTGTTGGCGCGCAAATTCTTGATGATGCCGTCGGTGGGGCTGGTGATCTGGGTCCGCTGCTGCTGGTCCGACGCCTGGGTCATCAATTCAAGCGTGCGGGCCAAGTTCAGTTCGGCCTCGCTCAACTCCGCCTGGGCGGTGCGGGCATAATTGGCTTCTTCCTGTTCCTGCCGGCTTTTCGCCTCGGCCTGGGCCGCCTGGGCGCGGGGGATGCTGGCGCGCAGGGTGTTGGCCTGTCCCTCCAGATCCTCGGTCTGCGCCTGCAATTGCACGTGTTCCATCTTGGCGGTCAGGCCCGAGCGCACCAGATCGGTGGACATGGCCAGCCGTTCCCGCGCCAGTTTCAGGTTGGCGGTGACGGCGCGCAGGCGGGCGTCCAGTTCCTGCACTTCCAGCATTTTTTGTCGGGCCTGATCGGCCAGCACGGTCAGGGTGGATTTGTGCGCCTGACGGCGGGCCTCGAAATTGCGGGTTTCCGCCTGCACCAGATTGGGTTGGCGGGCCTGTTCCGCCGGCGGGAACCTGACGGTGGCGGCGCCTTCCAACTCGGCCCGCAGGCGGGCGACCTGAAGGTTGAGGCCATCGACGCGGACCTGCAATTCCTCGCGGTTCATGGCCACCGCCGACAGGTCCAGTTGCAACAGCGGCGCGCCTTCCTTCACCTCGTCGCCTTCGGCCACGTAGATTTCGCGGATGACGCCGCCTTCCAGGTGCTGGATGACCTTGACCTTGCCCTCCGGCACCACTTCACCCTCGGCGATGGTCACTTCATCCAGGTGGGCGATGTTGGCCCAGACGATGAACAGGGCGATGGCCAGCATGGCCAGGCGGGCGATGGGCCGCCAAGTGGGCAGCGGGTAGGTATCGGCCAGACCGGCCAGCCGGGAATGACCGGCGATGGCCGGATCTGTCGGCGGCACCGGCAGGTTGCCGCCGGGCAGCAGGAACCGCCACAGGCGCAAGGGCATGTCGCGCCAAGCGAGGCCACGCCAGTCGATCCGGCACGCGCCGGGGGCGGGGCCAAGCCAGCGCATCAGGGCGCCCGCCAGCCTCAACACCACCTGATGGGGCTTGGGTTCGGCTGGGGGCGGTGGCGGTGGGGGGGGCGGGGCCGCGACCGGAACCGGCGATGGTTCGCTCATGGCGTAGCTCCGGCGGGCGGTTGCGGACGCGGCGCGAACAGGCGCGGCAGCACTTCCGCCGCCGGTCCGCGCGCCGCCAGCTTGCCCTTGTCCAACACCACCACGTCGCGGCAGGCCGGCAGTAGGACGGCTGAATGGGTGACCACCACCACGGTGCGGGTGGCGGCCATGGCCTGAAGCGCCGTGCGCAAATCTTCCTCGGCGTGGCGATCCAGGCTGGCGGAAGGTTCGTCCAGCAGCAATACCGCCGGGTTGCCCACCAGGGCGCGGGCGATGGCGATGCGCTGGCGCTGTCCCGCCGACAGTCGTGATCCGGCCTCGCCGATGGTGGTGGCATAGCCGTCGGGCATGTCGATGATGGTGGCATGAACGCCGGCGGCGGTGGCCGCCTCCAGGATGTCCTGGTCGGAACAGCCGGGGGCGCCATAGGCGATGTTGTCGCGGATGGTGGTGTTGAACAGCAGGGTTTCTTGCGGCACATAGCCGATCCAGGCGGCCAGTTCGTGACGGGTGAACTGGGCCATGTCGGCATCATCCAGCAACACACGCCCGCCGGTGGGGGGGTACAGTCCCATCAACAGCTTCAGCAGCGTGGTCTTGCCGCTGCCGTTCTTGCCCAGGATGGCGGTCATGCCGCCGGGGCGGAATTCCAGGGTGGGGATGTCGATGGTGGCCGGTGCGTGCGGCTCGGTGCCGTAGGTGAAGGTGACGTTTTCCACCCGCAGAATGCCGTGCGGGCGGTCACGGGCGATGACGCTGACGCTGCGGTCCTCGGCCATGTCGAAGGTCTCGCCCAGCCGCGCCACCGCTTGGCGGAAGCTGCCGAAACCGCGCCAAGCGCCGACCAACTGGTTGATGGGGCCGTAAAGCCGCGCCGACAGCATGTTGCAGGCGATCAGCGCCCCCATGGATAATTGGTGGTCGATGATGTAGATGGCGCCGATGGTGGTCACCGCCACGTTGGCGATCAGGGTCAGCGCTCCGCCCAGATTGACATAGCCGTCGGAAATGGCGCCGCGGCGGATGGAGTGTTCGATGGCTCCGGCCTGACGTTCCTCCCATAACGGGCGCAGCGCCTGATCCAGGGCCACCGCCTTGACGGTGCCGCGTCCGGCGATCATTTCCGAAACCAGGGCGTCGCGACTGGCGGTGACGTTCTTCTCCGCCTTGGCCGACTGGTTCAGGCTGTGCCCCGAACGCCAGGCCAGGATGACGAAGACGATGAAGGTCAGGGCGAAGACCAGGGCCAGCGGTTGGCCGATGACGTAGATGACCCCCAGGAAGATGAACACATAAGGCAGATCGGTCAACAGAACCGCCGAACCGCCCGACAGGGTGTTGCGCACGGTGTCGACGTCTTGGAACAATTGCCGCCAATGGGCGGCGGGGCGGCTTTCCAGCACCCTGAGCGGCAAACGGTTCATCTTGTCGAACAGGCGGGTGCCGATTTCCACGTCGATGCGCAGGGCCACCATTTGCATGACCCGACCGCGCGTCTGCTTCAGCACATAATCGAAGATCAGCACCAGGGCGACGCCGATCAGCAGACCCTTCAGGGTTTCCATGGCCGAATGGCCGATGACCCGGTCGTAGACCTGCATGACGAAGATGGGGACGGCCAAGGCCAGCAGGTTGACGAACAACGCGGTGGCCAGCATCTCGCGCCCGACTGAACGCAGGGGCGAGACGATTTCCCCTAACCAGCCGGGCTTGTCGTCGTCGGTGTCTTGGTGGTCCATGGACCGGCCCGCCCGGTTCAGCGCGAGGGGAGGGCGGAAAGGGTGGCCGGGCTGTTCAGCTGGCCGGTGGGCTTGGGGTTGCTCATCACTTGGGTGACGCTGTCCATGTTCAACTCACCCATGGCCGACAACAGGCTGTAGCCGGCCAGGATCATGTCGTAATAGGCGTTGGCGTGTTTGATGCGGGCATCGTTGATGCGCATCTCTTCATCCAGCACGTCGCGCACGGTGCCGTTGCCGCCTTCCTGACGCTTGCGGGCGTTCAACCACACCTCCTCGGCCATCACCGCGGCGTTTTCCAGCAGCACGGTGCGCTGACGGGCGCTGTTGAGCGTGAACCAAGCGGTGCGCGCGGCTTCCGACGCGGCACGCGAGGCGTAATCGCGGCTGTCGCGGGCGGCGGCCTGCTGATAGGTGGCCTGGGCCACCTGCGCCTGGGTCTTGAAGCCCGAGAAGATTTCCCATGTGGCGGTCAGCAGCAGCGACCAGTCACGGCGCACGCCCAAGGTGGCGTTCTTGTCGTTTTCGTAATTGGCCCGACCGATCAGGTCGAGATTGGGATAATAGCCGGCCTCGGCGCCGCGGCGGCGTTCCTCGGCCAGGGACTCGCCCTTGACCGACATGTCGACCATGGGGTTGTTGCGCTCGGCCAGGGCCACCGCCTCGGTCAGTTCACCGGGCAGCAACGCCGACGGCAACGGCGGATCGCTGAAGGCGGCCACATTGGGGGGATGGCCGTATAATTGCTGATACGTGGCCGTCCAGATGAAGAACTGACCCTCGAAATCGACGCGGGCTTCCTTGGCCATCTGCAAGCGCTGCTTGGCCGCCAGCACATCGGCGGCGACGCCCGAGCCCTTGACCACGCGCTCGTCTTCCAGGTTCATCTGGTCCTGGACCTTGTGCTCATTCTCGCGCGCCAACTGGATCAGGCGGTGATAGCGCAATACGTTCAGATAGGACTTGATGCCTTGCAGCATGGTGTTCTGCTGGGTATCGCGCAGGTCCGAGCCGTAATAGGCCTCGGTCAACTTGGCCGTTTCCACCGCCGAATCAGTGGAATAACCATCGAACAGACGTTGCGTCACCACCACGCCCACGGTCTCGCGCCCTTTATAAAAGGCGTGGCCCTCGGTGCTGCGGCGGGTCGGGCTATTGACGTATTCGGGGCCGGTGTCACCGGTCAGCTTGACGGTCGGCAGATAGCCGGCGCGGGCGGCGGTAATGCCCTCGGCCCCGCCGGCCAAGACGCTTTCCTTCGACTTGATCAGCGGATGGGTGTCAAGTAGATGCTGTAATTCCTCGGTCATGGATTGCGCCTTGGCCGCAGACGAAGGCGCGGTCAGTAGTAACAAACCCATACCAATGACCAGTAACGATGACTGCGAAACTTGCAAAGTCCGCTCCCCGAAAACTACCTGTGCGTTCCGCCCCCGCGGCCCGTCCTGTCACCTGTTCCCGTTTATATACCGGCTTTCGCCAGCCTGTACATGGTCTTTGCGGCCCTGAATTATCAATCGAGATTAACAGTGATCGTGGATCAACAAGCCGGCAAGGTCTTTTTTGGCAAGGGAGCCTCGTGAGTACTGCAATCTTAGATTATGAAATCGCTCCCTGTGGCGGAGATGAATCAGATTGTGTCAAAAAAAATCTACTCATAAGGGTTTTTAGGTGATAGAAATTCCCCTGAATTTAGTATTTCGGGTTGTTCTTTCATGCCGCATTCGTCGTCTGGTTGTGTCGGTGGAAAAACCACCATGGCCGAAAGGGTTTGGCTGCAATTGGCGGCCGAGATCGTTTCGGGCGGGGTATCCGGCGGACGCCGTCTGGATGAGGTGGAGCAATCCAACCGTCTGGGCGTCTCGCGCACCCCCTTGCGCGAGTCGTTGCGGCAATTGGCGGCCCTGGGGCTGGTGGAGAATCGGCCCCATCGCGGTGTGGTGGTGGCTGACGGCGTCGGTCCGTCGCTGTTTCAGGTGTTGGCCGAACTTGAAAGCGCCTGTGCCCGTTCCACCGCCTTGCTGTTGACCGGGGCGCAATGCCGCGAACTGGCCCTGCTCGAGCCCGAGCATCAGGTTTTGATGCCGTGGCTGCGTCATGCCTGCGGCAATTCGATCATGCGCAGTCTGCTCAACACCTTGTGGTACCCGTTGTTGACCGATACGGCCCGCCATGCCGGGTTGGCGACCAAGGATTGCCTGTGCCTGTTGCGGGACGAGGTCGCCGGCGGCAACGCCCTGGCCGCCGGTCAGGCGGCACAGGCCTATGTCGGGCTGTGGGCAAAGAGTGTCCTGGGCTGATCAGGCTAATTGCGCCAAGGCCAGAACCTGCTGGCCGCCGTCCCAGATCATGGCCAGGGCGACGTACAGGATGATCAGCAGGCCGACATAGGCGACCCAATGATGCCGTTTCAGCAAAGCGGCGACGGCATTGGCGGCCACCCCCATCAAAGCCACCGACAGGGCCAGGCCGATGATCATCACCATCTGGTGATCGCGGGCGGCGCCGGCCACCGCCAGCACGTTGTCCAGCGACATGGACACGTCGGCGACGACGATCTGGGTGACGGCGGCGGCAAAGCTTTTTTCGCCGGAGGCCGTGGCTTCCTGCTCGGTCTCCTCGGCCTCGTGCATCTTGATTTCGCGCCACAGTTTCCATGACACCCACAACAGCAGCAGGCCGCCGGCCAGCAGCAGCCCGACCACCTTGAGCAATTGCAGGGTGAAGATGGCGAAGATGATGCGCAAGACGGCGGCGGCGGCGATGCCGATGATGATGGCGCGGCGGCGTTGGGTCAGCGGCAGGGCGGCGGCGGCCATGCCGACCACCAAGGCGTTGTCGCCGGCCAGGGCCACGTCGATGGCGATGACCTGCACCAGGGATGACAGCGAGTCGAGGGAGAAGAAGTCAAGCATGCGTCTGGGTAAAACTTTCCCCCGCCGGCGTCAAGAGATGAACACGACGGCTCCGCCGTCAAGTAATCAACACGACGCAAGCGGCCACCGCCGCCAGCAATCCGGCCAAGTCGGCGATCAGGCCGGCGGCCAGGGCGTGGCGCATGCGGCGAATGCCGACGGCACCGAAATAGACGGCGAGGACGTAAAAAGTGGTTTCGCTGGAACCGTAGATGGTGCCCAGCAAGATGCCGGTGAAGGAATCGGGGCCGATGGCCGGATCGTTCATATAAGATGCCAGCAGGCCGAACGACCCCGACCCCGACAATGATCGCAATCCCGCCATGGTCAGGGCTTCGGGCGGAATACCCAGGGGCGCGGTCAGTCGTGCCAACGGTCCCAAGGCCAGATCAAGAGCGCCCGATTGTCGCAGCATGGCGATGGCCACCAGGATGGCGACCAGATAGGGGATGATGCGTACGGCGATGGCGAAGCCTTCACGGGCGCCGTCGACGAAGCATTCATAAATCTTCACCCGCCGTATCAGGCCATAGCCCAGCAGCCCGACCATCATCCCCGGCACGATCCAATGGCCCAGTGCGGCACCGTGCGTGGCCATCAGCCCGATGACGCCGATCAGCGCCGCCAGGGCCAGCCAGCCATAACGGGCGGGCAGGGGCGGCGGAAGCGGCTCGTCGCTTTCCTCGGGGCATTGGACCGGCGGGGCCGGGGGTAGCGGGAACAACGGCGCCAGCAGCCGGGCGGCGGCGATGGCGACCACGGCGGAAACCAAGGTCGCGGCCAGGGTCGGCGCGATCACCGCCGCCGGATTGACCGAGCCGCTGGCAGCGCGCAGGGCGATGACGCTGGTGGGCAGAATGGTGACCGACGCGGTGTTCAGCGCCAGGAACAAGGCCTGGGCATCGCTGGCGCAATCCTTGTGCGGATTGAGCTTTTGCAGATGTTCCATGGCGCGGATGCCGAAAGGGGTGGCGGCGTTGCCCAGACCCAGCAGGTTGGCGGCCACGTTCATCACCATGGCGCCCATGGCCGGATGGGCGGGCGGCACCTGGGGGAACAGCCGGCCCATCAGCGGCGCCAACAGGCGGGCGGTGGCGCCGATCATGCCGGCTTCCTCGGCCACCTTCATCAAGCCGAGAAACAAAGCCATCACCCCCACCAGTCCCAAGGCCAGGGGTACGGCGCCTTCCGCCGCCTTCAGCGCGGCGGCGCTCAGCCCGGCCATGGCGCCCGCGCCGCCGGTGATTTCGGCCAGGGCGGCGGAGCCGCCGGTGATTTCGGCCAGGGCCGCCACCATCACCGCCGCCACGATGAGAACGAAGAAAACCAGATTCACGTCTGCCCCCTTGGATCGGGGAAGGCTAGCAGAAACCCCGCCCCTTGTCGTCGCCGGGGGGCGTTGCTAAGGTCAGGGGCAACGATACTGTTTTGGGAAGCGGGTCATGACCCTGTCTGGTTTACGTTTGGCTGTCCTGGTGCTGATGATTCCCGCTGCCGGCCTTGCCGCCGACGATGTGCCGGCCCGTCTGGACAGCGCGCGCGCCGCCTATCAGAAAGGCGACATCGCCCGTGCCGCCCGTGACACCGAGGCGGCGCTGCGGCAAATGCAGGACCGCCTGGGCAAGATGTTCGCCGAGACCTTGCCGACCATGGGCGGGCGGTGGAAGGGCGAGCCGGTGGAAACCGACAGTCTGGGCGAAGTCGGTGGCGGGCTGTCGGTGTCGCGGGCCTTCACCCGCGACGATTCCTCGCTCAATGTCACCTTGCTGCTGGACAGTCCCGAGGTGGCCTCGGCCCTGGCGCAATTGGCGGCCATTCCCGGCCAGCCCAACGTCAAGAAGATCAAGGCGGCGGGAGAGGACGCGCTGCTGCGTTTCGATGCCGCCACCGGCACCGGTGAGGTGACCATGGTGGTCGCTGGGCGGGCGGTGCTGGAAATCCAGGGCGACAACATCAGCAATTCCGACCCCCTGGTCGAGGCCGCCAATGGCTGGAATGTCGGCAAGATCAAGACGCTGCTGGCCAATTAGACCTTAATGCGTAAAATCATACGCATTAAGGTCTAGGCATTATATGCCCCTCGCCGGGCGCAATCCTGCGGATTGCTTGGCCGCTCGCTCAATACTCGCCAGAGCCGCATGCGTATGATTTAACGCATGAGGCGGCTCATGCGTGTTCACGCCAATCACGGGCGGGCGCCCGGCCCGAGCGGGTGAGGACCAATAGAAACAGCACAGGCGGCGGACGGTCTCCCGTCCGCCGCCTGGCGGCGAAATACTTCGGTAGGGAAGAGGCTTAGGCCTCTTCCACCTCCTCGGCGATCTCTTCTTCCACCACGTCTTCCACCACGTCTTCGGCTTCGGCTTCCTCAGCCTCCACTTCGACGACAGCGGCAGCGGCGGCAGCGGCGCGTTCGGCCTCTTCCTGCGAGCGGGCGACGGTGATGGTGACGGTCACCAAGACTTCCGGGTGCAGCGAGACGCGGACCGGGTAGGAACCCAGGGTCTTGATCGGGCTGTCCAGGTTGACCTGGCGGCGTTCCACCGTATAGCCGGACGCCTTGATGGCGTCGGCGACGTCACGGCCGGAAACCGAACCGTACAACTGACCACCTTCACCGGCCTGACGAACCATCAGCACCGACAGACCGTCCATCTTGACGGCGACGCCCTGGGCTTCGTCACGGCGCTTGAGGTTCAGGGCCTCAAGCTGAACACGCTGCTGTTCAAAGAAGGCAAGGTTGCCCTTGTTGGCGCGCAGCGCCTTCTTTTGCGGCAGCAGAAAATTGCGGGCGAAGCCAGGCTTGACCTTGACCACGTCGCCCATCTGACCGAGTTTCTCGATCCTTTCGAGCAGGATGACTTCCATCTTAACCCTCCATACCGCCGCCGCTATTGCCGCGGCGGAACCTCATCGTCCAGAATCTCACCATCCCCAGTACGGCGACGGCCAGGGCCGTCCACACGAATACCAGGGCCAGCAACCCGTATGTCGCGGCAAGGATGAACCTTGCCTGGGGCTTGCCCGCCGCAAAGCCATGTATGGTCGCCAATCCCAAGAACATGAAAGGGATCAGCACCACCAAGGCCACGTTCCCCCCCACATAGCCGACGTCGCCGCCGATTATCTGGGATGCCAAGGCCGCCACCACCATCAACCCAGCCAGCCAATCGGGCAGCCAAAGCTGCCGATAGACCGGCGACGGCCGGCGGTTGCGGCCAAGCCTGACCAGCAGGCCCTGCGCCCCGGTGGCATTGGCGACGATCATCACCAGCCATGATGCGGACACCATGGCGGGAAAGAACGACGACCACCACCCGGCCACCTTTGGCCGCTCATCCGGCGGCAGTTCGGTGACCAGCAGATCAAGGGTGCGAGCGATCGTCTCACTCACCCAGCCCTTGACCCCCTCGGGGTGCCCCGCCACCAGGACGGCGCCGATACACATCAGCGCCAACACGGCGGCGGTCAGCCATGCCAGGATCAGACCCGGCGGGTACCACTCGGTCGGGCCATCCTGCGGCTCGCGCCACAACAAGGCCCGGTTCGTCACCACCAGGGCGGGAAGCGCGGCGGCGGCCAGAAAGGACAAAGCGGACATGCCGCCAAAGCCCAAGGCCACCACCACCGCGCCGACCAGACCGGCGGTCACCGAGGCGCCCATGCCCAGCGCCAGTCCCGCCATCATCAGCGGTAAAGGTGCCACATAGGACAGGACAAACCCTAACGCGATGCCCTTCACCAGCGACAGGAACAGGAGCGCACTCAGCAATCCCGCCGCCAGCCCAAGGCCGAGTTGCCGAATCATCGGCAAGACAAACTGCTTATTTCACCACATAGGGCAGCAGACCCAAGAAGCGGGCGCGCTTGATGGCCTGGGCCAGTTCGCGCTGCTTCTTGGCCGACACCGCGGTGATGCGGCTCGGCACGATCTTGCCGCGCTCGGAGATGAAGCGGCTCAGCAGCTTGGTGTCCTTGTAGTCGATCTTCGGCGCACCCTCGCCCGAGAACGGGCAGGTCTTGCGGCGACGGAAGAACGGACGGCGGGCGCCGGCGGTGGCCGTCGGGCGCGGACGCTCGGTCTTGACTTCGCTCATTATTCACCTCCCTCGGAACGGCGGGGACGATCCTCACGCGGGCCGCGATCTTCACGCGGGCCACGGTCGCCAAAGCCGCGATCTTCGCGGCGCGGACGTTCGTCGCGGCTGTTCTTGGCCTGCATCATGGCCGACGGGCCTTCTTCCAGCTCGTCGACGCGAACGGTCAGCACCCGCAGAACGTCTTCGTTCAGCGACATCTGGCGTTCCATTTCCTTGACCGCGGCCGAGGGGGAATCCAGGTTCAGCAGAACGTAGTGCGCCTTGCGGTTCTTCTTGACCCGGTAGGCGATGTTGCGCAGACCCCAGAATTCCTTCTTGGCGACGTTGCCGCCGCCCTGGGTCAACACACCGGCCATCTCGTCGATCAGGGCTTCGACCTGCGGGGCCGAAACTTCCTGACGCGCGAGAATCACGCATTCATAAAAAGGCATTCAATAATCCCTTCTGGCTTTTCTCTTCCCTTTCGCCCCCACCATGAGGACGCGGGCATAGCCGTCCAGCCTTCACTGGCTGACCGGCAAGGGGGTAGGAGGCGGGGAATATACACGAATCGCACCTCTATGCAAGGCTTAGGCGGCTATGCGGCCTGGATGGTATAAAAAACACGTAAAAGGAGTCATTGTTAGCAACGAAAACGCTAAATAAGAGTGCTTTCGCCGGAGGTGAGATCATGACTGATGGGCGTTGGGGGCATCTGTCCGTGCTTGGACAGCAATTGGAATATCGCTGGGTCGGTCCGCCGCCCGATCAGGCACCAACCATGGTGTTCCTGCATGAAGGATTGGGCTCTGCCGCCTTGTGGCGGGATTTGCCCGATCGCGTTGCCGGCTCCACGGGATGCGGCGTATTGCAATACAGCCGTCACGGCTATGGCGGGTCCAGCCGTAAACCCCATCCCTGGCCCGACACCTATTTGCGGGACGAAGCGGAATATTGGTTGCCGCAGGTGCTGAACGGTCTGGGGGTTCGCCAGGCGATTTTGGTTGGCCATTCCGATGGTGGTTCGATCTCGGCCATCGCTGCCGGCTTGGGGAGTGTCCCTCAATTGGCCGGCATAGCCTTGCTCGCCCCGCATGTGATGGCCGAACCGGCGACCTTGGCCGGAGTGCGTGGTGCCGTCGATGCGTTCGAGAAAGCGCGGCTGCGCGACCACTTGCACCGTTATCACGGCGATAACACCGATGACGTGTTCTGGGGCTGGGCGTTGGCCTGGGAGCGATTGTGCGCCGATGGTTGGGATGTGCGACCGTTGCTGGCGCAAGTCACGGTGCCGGTTCTGGTGGTGCAAGGCGACGATGACGAATATGGCAGCGCCGAGCAATATTTGTCGATTCAGTCAACAGTTCCGGCGGGGGCCGAAATCCGGGTGTTGCCGCGATGTCGGCATTTGCTTTACCGCGATTGCCCGGCCGAGGTGACCGCCGCCTTATGTGGATTCGCCGGCCGGGTGTTTGGCGGCCAGTCCTCGTCAGTCTTCCAGTATCAGGCCTTCGCGTAGCAATAGGCCGATCATCTCGAAATCGCGGCGGATCAGGTCGAAGTCGATCAGGTGCAGGCCCAAATTGTCGATGATCGCCGAGGGGCAGTGGCCGGTTTTCAGGCGAGTCCTCAGCGCCATGGCCTCGTGCAGGAAATCGCCGTGCTCGGCGCAATGGATTTCCCGGTGGGTGATCCCCTGGGGCAGGATCAGACGGTCCATCAGCCGCTCCTCCAACTGGGCATGGCAGGCGAAGGCGTCCAGCCAGAAATCAAAGCGACCCAGGATTTCCGCCATGCTGGCCCCGGTGTCGATGGCTGTTTGCACGGCAACCAGGCATTCGACCAGTTCACGATGATGATGGTCGATGGCGGGGTGGCCGATACTATACGTCTCTGTCCATAGGAGCGGGGGCACGGGATGAGGCTCCAACGCGGGTGGGGGCGAACCATATGGGCAAATAAAATAGCATACAATATAACCTTAAGGTGATGGTTCCGGGGCAATGGAAGTAACGCCGCCCTTGACAGCGCCCCCCTTCATGCCTTTCCTCACCGCCACGTCAATTTCACCCCCGACGGAGGGATATCATGTCGCGTGCGTTCGTCTTCCCCGGCCAAGGTTCCCAGGCGGTCGGTATGGGCCGCGAACTGGCCGAAGCCTTCGCCGAAGCCCGCCACGTCTTCCAGGAAGTGGACGAGGCGTTGTCGCAGAACCTGTCCAAGCTGATGTTTGAAGGCCCGGAGGACACCCTGACCCTGACCGAGAACGCCCAGCCGGCGTTGATGTCCATGTCGGTGGCGGTGGTCCGCGTGCTGGAAGGCCAGGGTAAGATGGATCTGGCCAAGACTGCCGGCTTCGTCGCCGGCCATTCCTTGGGCGAATATTCGGCCCTGGCCGCCGCTGGCACCTTCAGTCTGGCCGATACGGCGCGGTTGTTGAAACTGCGCGGCCAAAGCATGCAAAAGGCGGTGCCGGTGGGCGTGGGCGCCATGGCCGCGCTTTTGGGCAGCGAATACGAACAGGCCAAGGAAATCGCCGCCCTGGCCGCCGAAGATCAGGTGTGCGAAGCCGCCAACGATAACGGAGCCGGTCAGGTGGTGGTGTCGGGTCATAAGGAGGCGGTGGAACGCGCCATGAAGATCGCGGCGGAAAAGGGCATCAAGCGCGCCGTGCTGCTGCCGGTATCCGCCCCCTTCCATTGCGCCCTGATGCAGCCCGCCGCCGACGCCATGGCCGAGGCCTTGTCCAATGTCACCATGAACGCGCCCAAGGTGCCGCTGGTGGCCAACGTGGTCGCTTCCGCCGTCACCGACCCGGAAGTCATCCGCGATCTGCTGGTCAAGCAAGTCACCGGCACCGTGCGCTGGCGCGAGGGCGTGCTCTATATGAAGGAGCAGGGAATCAGCCAATTGGTCGAACTGGGCGCCGGCAAGGTGCTGTCGGGATTGGCCAAGCGCATCGACAAGGAATTGTCGGGCCTTGCCGTCGGCACTCCCGCCGATATCGATGCCTTCCTGGCTTCGCTTTAATCACTTCATAGGGGGAAACACATGTTCGATCTTACCGGCAAGACAGCCCTTGTCACCGGTGCCTCGGGCGGCATCGGCGGCGCCATCGCCAAGGCCCTGCATCAGGCCGGCGCCACCGTCGCCATCCATG
Source organism: Stygiobacter sp. (assembly GCA_006218045.1). GTDB lineage: Bacteria > Pseudomonadota > Alphaproteobacteria > Rhodospirillales > Magnetospirillaceae > Magnetospirillum. Next base: position 35,078 of record VBWB01000006.1, on the reverse strand, counting down.
GCACCAGGCGCGAGGCGCTGGACGCCCTGGCCGCCGAGTTGGGCGCCAACGGCGGGGCGGGGCGCGTCCACGTGCTGCCCGCCAACCTGTCCAAGCCCGAGGAAGTCGAGCAACTGGCCAAGGATGCCGAGGCGGCCCTGGGCGGCCTGGATATCCTGGTCAACAATGCCGGCATCACCAAGGACGGTCTGGTCCTGCGCATGAAGGACGAGGACTGGGATTCGGTCATCAACGTCAACCTGACCGCCGCCTTCCGTCTGTGCCGCGCCGCCATCAAGGGCATGATGAAGCGGCGGTCGGGCCGCATCATCAACATCACCTCCATCGTCGGCGTCACCGGCAATCCCGGTCAGGTCAATTACTGCGCCTCCAAGGCCGGCATGATCGGCATGACCAAGTCGCTGGCCCAGGAAGTGGCCAGCCGCAACGTCACCGTCAACGCCGTAGCCCCGGGCTTCATCGCCACCGCCATGACCGACGAGTTGAACGACGAGCAGAAGGCCCGCATCAACGCCCAAATCCCCGCCGGTCGCATGGGCTCGGCGGAGGAAATCGCGGCGGCGGTGCTGTATCTGGCCTCGAACGAGGCGGCTTACGTCACCGGCCAGACCCTGCACGTCAACGGCGGCATGGCGATGATCTAGGGCTGTCGGTCCAACAAGTTTCAACAGCTTGTGTTTCCAGTGCTGGTCAAGGCCGGAAAAGTATGCTAGGTACGGGCCACTTTCCGCCGCCAAGGGGCTTTCAGTCTTACGGGGCGGGCGCAAGTTTCACCAAATGGCACTACACCTTGAGGGAATTCACATGAGCGACGTCGCCGAGCGGGTTAAGAAGATTGTCGTTGAGCATCTGGGCGTTGAAGAAGCCAAGGTGACCGAGAACGCCAGCTTCATCGATGACCTGGGCGCCGACAGCCTCGACACCGTCGAGCTGGTCATGGCCTTTGAAGAAGAATTCGGCTGCGAAATCCCCGATGACGCCGCTGAAAAGATTTTGACCGTCAAGGACGCGATCGACTTCATCTCGAAGGCCGCGTAATACGGGTTTCAAGGGCGCCGACTCCCGCAATGGGACCGGCGCCCTTTCTCTAAGTACTGCAGGGACCATCCGCATGAGACGTGTCGTCGTCACCGGCATTGGTATCGTCAGCCCGCTGGGTTGCGGTGCCGAACACAACTGGAAGCGCCTCATCGCCGGCGAATCCGGTATTCGCGCCATCGAACATTTCGAGGTGTCGGACCTTCCCGCCAGAATCGCCGGCGTCATTCCGCGCGGTACCGGCGAAGGCGAGTTGGATTTGGACAAGGTCGCTTCGGCCAAGGAACGCAAGCGCATGGACGATTTCATCGTCTATGGTCTCGCCGCCGCCATGGAAGCCATCGAGGATTCGGGCTGGAAGCCCACCGATGACGAAGGCCAGGAACGCACCGGGGTGATGATCGGCTCCGGCATCGGCGGTCTGCCGGCCATTGCCGAAGGTGCCCTGGTTCTGCGCGAATCCGGCCCACGCCGGGTCAGCCCCTTCTTCATTCCGTCGGCCCTGATCAATCTGGTTTCCGGCCACGTTTCCATCAAGTACGGCTTCAAAGGCCCCAATCACGCCGTGGTCACCGCCTGCGCCACCGGCGCCCATGCCATCGGCGACGCCTCCCGTCTGATCATGTTCGGCGATGCCGAGGTGATGGTGGCCGGCGGCACCGAAGCTGCCGTGTCCCGTCTGGGCGTGGCCGGCTTCTCCGCCTGCAAGGCGTTGTCCACCGCCCGCAACGATGCCCCGGAAACGGCTTCGCGGCCGTGGGACAAGGACCGTGACGGCTTCGTCATGGGCGAAGGCGCCGGTGTGGTGGTTCTGGAAGAGCTGGAACACGCCCGCGCCCGTGGCGCCAAGATTTATGGCGAAATCATCGGCTACGGCATGTCGGGCGACGCCTACCACATCACCGCCCCGGCGGAAGACGGCAACGGTGCCTACCGGGCCATGAAGGCGGCGCTGGATCGTGCCGGCCTGACTCCGGGCGACGTGGATTACATCAACGCCCACGGCACCGCCACCATGGGCGACGTCATCGAGCTCGGCGCGGTCAAGCGCCTGTTCGGCAACGCCATCGAAACCGTGTCCATGAGCTCGACCAAGTCGGCCATCGGTCACCTGCTGGGCGCCGCCGGGGCGGTGGAAGCCATCTTCTGCCTGCTGGCTATCCGCGATCAGGTGGCACCGCCGACCCTCAACCTGGATAACCCGGACGAGGGCTGCGACATCGATCTGGTGGCCAAGGTGGCCAAGAAGCGTGAAATCCGGGTGGCCATGTCCAACTCGTTCGGCTTCGGCGGCACCAACGCCTCGGTCATCTTCAAGGGCGCGCCGTCGTAAGGGGGGCGCTTGGGTTGACGTAACGAAGGCTCCCGTGTTCAGGCATGGGAGCCTTCGTCGTTCATGGGAATAGTCATGCGTCTTATCGCCAAGCTGATCGCTGCCCTGGCCGTCATCGTCATCGCCATCGGCACCTGGGCCGCGCTGGAGGGGCATCGCCGCTTCACCGGCCCTGGTCCGCTGGCCGAGCCGATCACCATCATCATCCCCAAGGGGGCGGGGTTGGAGGCCATCGCCCGGCGGCTGGAAGCCAACAAGGTGGTGCCCGACCGCTTCAGCTTCATGATCGGCACCCGCCTGCGTCAGGTGGTGTTGAAGGCGGGTGAATACGAATTCCCGGCCCGGATCAGCGCCCTTGACGCCATGCGCATGATCGCCGAGGGCCGCACCGTCAAGCACAAGCTGACCATCGCCGAGGGACTGACCGTGCGCCAGATCCTGGCCGAACTCGATCAGGCCGACTTCCTGGCCGGCAAGGTGACCAAAGTGCCGGCGGAAGGCTGGATTCTGCCGGAAACCTGGGTGCTGTCGCGCGACGACGACCGGGCCGAGCTGGTGGCGCGCATGGAAAAATCCATGCGTCAGATCCTGGACGAGTTGTGGGCGAAGCGCGCAGCCGACCTGCCGCTGAAATCACCGGAAGAGGCGGTGATTCTGGCCTCGGTGGTGGAGCGTGAAACCGGATTGAAGGCCGAGCGCCCCATGGTGGCCGGGGTGTTCATCAATCGCCTGCGTCTGGGCATGCGCCTGCAATCGGACCCGACGGTGATTTACGGCCTGTCCGAGGGCATGGGGGTGCTGGACCGCCCCTTGACCCGCGCCGACCTGGAAAAGCCGCATGCCTGGAATACCTATGTCATCGACCGCCTGCCCAAAACCGCCATCGCCAATCCCGGTCGCGCCAGCCTGGAGGCGGTGTTGAACCCGGCCAGGACCGATGCGCTCTATTTCGTCGCCGACGGCAGCGGCGGCCATGCCTTCGCCAGAAGCCTGGACGAGCACAACCGGAATGTCGGCAATTGGCGCAAGGTGGAGAAAGAGCGGAAGGGGCAGTGATCAGGGCGACCTGCAATTGGGGGGGGGGGACACCTGTTTTTCTTTCGTCATTCCCCCGCCTGCGCGGGGGTGACGGATCAAAGGGAGGCAAGCAGAGTTTTTCCGCAGCCGGCTAAAACACCATCCCAAACACCAACGGCAGCCACAACAAGGCCGCCAGCGTCGACAGCGCCACCGCCACCGCCGCGCGGTCGGGGTGGATGTTGCGGAGCGTGGCGTGCACCACGGTGACCGCCGCCATCGGGGTCAGGCTTTCGATCAGCAAGACCTGATGGCCGATGCCGGAAAAGGCGTGCAGCCAGGTGCGGTCCAGATAAATGAAGCCCACGGCCATGGCCGGCCAGATCAGGAACTTCCAGCCGAAGGCATAGGCGATGAAGCCCAGGTCAAGCCGGAACCGGGTCAATCCGGCCAGACCAAGACCGACGATCATCATGCCGACAGCCGAGAAGCCGCCGGCCAGCAAATCCACCGTTTGCGGGATGTAACCGGGCAACGCCACCTGATAGGCATTCAGCGCGAGCCCGATCCAGCAGGCGTGTAGGCCGGGATATTGCAGCACGCGGGCCAGCGCGCCTTTCCAGGTGGCGTCGCCCCGGCTCATGATGAAGAAACCGACGGAATTTTCGTAGGCGGTGAAGCCGAACGACACCAGCACCACATAGGGCAGTGATTCTGGGCCGATCAGCGACAGGCAGGCGGGGATGCCGAAAAAGCCGGTATTGCCGGTGGCCACCGTGAAGGCGCTCAGGCGTTCGCGCCCGTCAGTCCACAACCGGCTGGCCAGGGGCAGGGCCACCCAGGCGGCAAGGCAGGCCAGGGCCATGACGGCGAAGGGCAGCACCAGCATGGCGCCTTCCAGCTTGGCGGCGTAAAAGCCTTTGAACACCACCGCCGGTGACAGCACGTACAGCGATAATTTGCCGATTTCCTGGCTTTTCACCCCCAAAAACCGCCCCAGGGCAAAGCCGATGGCCACCAACAGATAAAGCGGGATCAGTTTCACCGCCAGCGAGGTCTCGATCATGGAATCAGCAATACCCTGAAATCGTTGATATTGGTCCGGGTCGGTCCGGTCCGCACCAGATCCCCCAGGGCCGCGAAAAAGCCGTAGGCATCGTTGTTGTCGAGCATGGCCGCCCCGTTCAGCCCGGCCTTGGCGGCGCGGGCCAATGTGTCGGGGGTGAGGAGGGCGCCGGCATTGTCCTCGCTGCCGTCGATGCCGTCGGTGTCGGCGGCCAGGGCGTATACGCCGTCCAGCCCGTCGAGCGCAAGGGCCAAGGCCAGCAGGAATTCCGCATTGCGTCCGCCGCGCCCATGCCCGCGCAACGTTACCGAGGTTTCACCGCCGGAAATCAGCGCCACCGGCCCCGCCAGCGGCTGCCCGTGGTGGCGGATGGATTTGGCGATGCCGGCCATCACCTGGGCCACCTGGCGGGCCTCGCCCTCGATGCAATCGCCCAAATTGAGCACTTGCCAGCCCTGGGCTTGGGCCAGGGCGCCGGCGGCGTTCAGGCTGGCCATGGCGGTGGCGATCACCTGGGCTTCGGCCCGTTGCAGGCGCGGGTCGTCCGGTTTGGGCGATTCGTCCAAGGCGGGGATGGGCAGGTCATAATGCCGCAAGATGGCCTGCGCCTGGGCGCAGGTGCTGGCATCGGCCATTCCGGGGCCGGAGGCGATGATGGTCGGGTCGTCGCCGGGCACGTCGGAAATGGCCAGGGTGAGGAAGCGCGCCGGCCAAGCGGCGGCGGCCAGCCGTCCGCCTTTGATGGCCGACAGGTGCTTACGGACGATGTTGATCTCGCCGATGGTGGCGCCGCATTTCAGCAGGTCGCGGGTGATCGCCTGCTTGTCGTCCAGGCTCAGGCCCGGGGCCGGCAGCGGTAACAGGGCCGAGCCGCCGCCCGAGACCAGGAACAACACCAGATCGTCGGCACCAAGGTCGCGCACCATTTCCACCATGTGGATGGCCGCCTGCTGGCCGTATTGGTCGGGCAAGGGGTGTCCGGCCTCCATCACCCGCACGGTGTGACAGGGGACGCCGTGGCCGTGACGGGTGACCACCAACCCTTCCAACGGGATAGCATAATGGTCCTCGGCCACTCGGGCCATGGCGGCGGCGGCCTTGCCGGCGCCCAGGACCAGCAGCCGCCCGCCGGGCAGCGGCGGCAGATGGGCGGGCAGGCACTGGGCCGGCATGGCCGTGGCGATGGCGGTTTGCAACATCTGGCGCATAAGAGTGGCGGCAAGCCTGTGCATGCTGGCTCGGATGGGTTAGTGTTGGTGCTCCGCCACAGATGGTGCCCTTAAACGGAGCTTCACGGCAATGGCCGCTTCGATCCGTCCCCACCGCATCACCGGGGTTCTGGCCCCGGTGCTTACCCCGTTCGACCGTCACTTGGCCCCCGATGCCAAGCGTTTCTCCGCGTTTTCCCGCGTGCTGACCAGCCTGGATATCGGTCTGGCGCCGTTCGGCACCACCAGCGAAGGCACTTCACTGACGGTGAAAGAGAAGCTGGACCTGCTTGATGCGTTGGTCGGCGCCGGCATCGACATGGGACGGGTGATGCCCGGCACCGGCGCCTGTGCCTTGCCCGACACGGTGGAACTGAGCCGCCGTGCCGCCAAACTGGGCTGCGGCGGCGTGCTGATGCTGCCGCCGTTTTACTATAAGGGCGTGTCCGATGACGGCCTGTTCCGGTCCTATTCCGAGGTCATCCAGCGGGTCGGCGACAAGAATTTGCGAGTCTATCTGTATCACTTTCCCCGCCAAAGCGGGGTGCCGCTGTCCCTGGCCCTGATCGAGCGCCTGCTCAAGGCCTATCCCGGCACGGTGGTGGGGATCAAGGACAGCTCGGGCGAGTTTTCCAACATGGAAGCGATGATCCGTGCTTTCCCCGGTTTCGACGTCTTCACCGGCACCGAGGCCTTGATGCTGAAGCTGCTGCGCCTGGGTGGTGCCGGCTGCATTTCCGCCAATGCCAATGTCAACGGCGCCGCCATGGTCGAACTGTTCCGCAAATGGCGCGATGCCGATGCCGAAGGCCTGCAAGAGGCGCTGACCGCCTTTCGTGTCGCCACCCAGGATTTTCCGCTGATTCCGTTGCTGAAAACCCTGGTGGCGCGGGCCAGCGGCGACCAAAGCTGGCGCACCACCCGCCCGCCGCTGTTGGACCTGTCCATCGACGCCGAGGATCTGGCGGCCAAGCGTCTGGGCAAGGCCGGTTTTCCTGTCTAAACCGGCTGTTGCCGCCCTTTTCCGCCGATGGTGAGGGCAAGCGCGACGACGACGACGATTGCGGCGACGGCGAAGGTGGTGCGCAGGCCCGTGGCCACCGCATCGGGTGTCGCCCGCGTCATGTCCGTGCCGGCCCAGGCCAGGGCGAACACCGCCCCCATGACCGAGGCGCCGGTGATCAGGCCCAGATTGCGCGACAGGTTGAGCAGGGCGGACACCACACCGCGCTGTTCGCCATGGCTTTGGCTCATGATTCCGCTGTTGTTGGCGGTCTGGAACAGGGCATAGCCGGCGGTGACCACCACCAGCGGCGCGATATAGCCGGCAAGACCAAAATTTGACGGGATGACGGCCAGGGCGCCGGCGCCCATGGTCATGGCGGCCAGACCGGCCAGAGTGGCGCGATGGGTGCCGACGCGGTCGACCAGACGCCCGGCGGGCATCCCGGTCAGGGCGGCGACCAGCGGGCCGGCGGTCATGGCCAGTCCGACCATGGCCGGGCTCAGTCCCAGCGTGCGCGACAGATAGAACGGCCCCACCACCAGCGTCGTCATGATCACCGTCGCCACCAAGGCACTGGTGGCGAAGCCTGTGCGTAAGCCGGTGTCACCAAACAGGGTGAGCCGGATCAAGGGAGAGGCGGACCGTGCCTCGACCCGGATGAACAGCCCGGCCCCGACCACGGCCGCCGCCAGCAAGGCCAGATTGAGCGGGCCGAACCTGCCGCCGCCCAGGGTCATGGCCAGGGCATAGGCGCCCAGGCAGAGGGCCAGCAGCATCATGCCCCAAGTGTCGAAGGCGGGGCGGCCAGGTGCAGCCTTGGCGGCGATGGCCGGCAGATGGCGATAGCACAGGACAAAGGCCACCACCCCCAAGGGCAGGTTGACCAGGAAGATGGCCGGCCAGCCGAAGGCACTGATCAGGCCGCCGCCCAGCGACGGCCCCAAGGCGGTGCCCATGGCCGACATGGTTCCCAGCAATCCCATGGCACTGCCGGTTTTGTCCTTGGGCAGGATGTCGGCGACGAAGGCCAGGGTCAGGGCCATCATCACCGCCGCGCCCAGCCCTTGGACCGCGCGGATCGCCACCAGGGGCGCAAGCGCCGGTGCGATGGCGCACAGGGCCGAAGCCAGGGTGAACAAGGCGATGCCGGCCAGCAACAGCCGGCGGCGTCCACCGAGGTCGGCCAGACGTCCGACACCGACGATCAGGGTGGTGATGGCGAGAAGATAGGCGAGGACGACCCATTGAACATGCTGGAACGGGGCGGCGAAGGCCTCGGCCAGGGTGGGAAGGGCGACATTGGCGATGCTGGTGCCCAAAGACGCCAGCAGGACCGCCAGCGACAAGCCGGCCAAGGCGCCGGCAGTGGATGGCGGACGAGGGGAGGGGAGAGGCTGCATCATGGGACTCCATGTCCGGGCACCCCGGAAGTGGGGCTGGCCCGATCCTAGTCCGTCGCCATATGTGGCGGAACGCGCAGCATTTGTACTATATTGATGCATGAAACGCCATGTATCGGCAGGGGGATGATGCCATGCCCGGACCTGATCTGAACCTGCTCTACACCCTTGATGTGCTGTTGAGCGAAGGCAGCGTCGCCCGGGCGGCGCGGCGATTGCGCCTGAGCCCGTCGGCCATGAGCCGGGCCTTGGCGCGGCTGCGCGAGGCGACCGGTGACCCGCTGCTGGTGCGTTCCGGCCGCGGTTTGGTCGCCACCCCGCGGGCGTTGGCATTGCGCGACCGGATCGGACCTTTGGTGGCCGAGGCGCAGGCGGTGCTGCGGCCGGCGGAAAAGCTGGACCTTGCCCGGCTCGAGCGGGTGTTCACGCTGCGCAGCGGCGAAGGTTTCGTCGATACTTTCGGTGCCGCCTTGATCGCCCGCATCACCGCCCAGGCGCCCGGCGTGCGGCTGCGCTTCGTCGGCAAATCGGAACGCGGCCAAGCCTCGCTGCGCCATGGCGAAATCGATCTGGAAACCGGGGTGGTGAGTGCGAGCGATGGGCCGGAAATGCGGACCATGGCCCTGTTCCACGACCGCTTCGTCGGCGTCGTCCGTCACGGCCACCCGCTGGCACAGGGCGAGGTCACCGCCGAACGCTACGCCGATGGCGGCCACGTCCTGGTGTCGCGCCGTGGGCAGGAGCGCGGTGTGGTCGACGACGCGCTGGCAATCTTGGGGCTGAAACGCCGGATCGTCGTCATGGTCGGCGGCTTTGCGGCGGCGGTGGCCCTGGTCCGGGCCTCGGACCTGATCACCGCACTCCCGGAACGCCATACCGCTGCGCTACGGGCCGGGTTGCATACCTTCCCGCTGCCGCTGTCCCTTGCCCAGGTGACCATCAGCATGCTGTGGCATCCACGTTTGGATGCCGATGCCGGACACCGCTGGCTGCGCGATTGTGTGCGTGCCGTCTGCGGGAGTGGTGAAAATCAGCCGTAAGGGTCGTCGCACTTGGAACACATGGGGATGGCGCTGACGTCGCCGCAGCGGAAGGCGTCGACGATCCTGCGGAATTCCGCGCCTTGGCGGATCTCCGCCAGGCTTTGCTCCATGATGTTGCCGATCTTCAACTCGGCATTGGAATCATAGCAGGCGCAGGCGGTCACCGTGCCGTCGCAGAAGACGCCGACGGCGCGCAGCAGCACGCGGCAGGGCATCAACCGCTGGTGTTCGATGTTCTTCAGTGACCACACGCCCAGCTGCTCGTGGAACTTGCCGTGCACCACGTTGCCGCCGAAATTGTTGGCGATGACGGTGAACACCTTGTCCACCCCGTGACCTTCGAGGAAAGCGCGGGTGCGGTCGCGCACCTCGGCCCAATTGTCGCCGGTGCACACCGCCTTGACCATGAAGTTGGTCCGGGTGCCCCTGGTGGTCTCGGCCATCTTGTGCAAATTGGCCAAGGTGCGGTCGAACTTGGCCCCCACATAGGTGGCCTCGTAGCTGTCCTTGTCCCAGCCGGCGAAGGAAAACTGGATATAGGCCAGCCCCAGCTTGCCCAGCTTTTCGCAGCGTTCCGGCGTCAAGGGCGTGCCGTTGGTGACGATGCCGACGTTGAAGCCCATGGCCACCGCTTTTTCCAGCATCTCGAAGACCTGGGGGTGCAGCATGGGCTCGCCTTGTCCCGACAGGATGTGCAGGGTCTTGATGCCGTTGGCCTGCGACTGCTCGAGGATGCGGTCGAACACCGCCATTTCCATGAAGCCGGAATTGGATTTCCACACTTCATGGCCGCACATGGCGCAGCGCAGATTGCAGCGCCGCGAAATCTGCATGTAAAGCTCGGAGGGCAGCAGGTTGCGCTTTTCCGACTGGGCGATGACATGGGCGCGGGCCTCGGCCAGCAGCTTGGCGGCGCGCTCCGTCTGTCCGGCCTGATCCAGGCCGATGCCGAGGAAATAGCGGGTGCGGCCATCGGGCTGGGCCTTATAGGCGGCCTCCAGCAGCGGAATGGCCTCCTGGGCGCGGTTCTGCTCGATCAGGGCGCCGGCCAGTCCCATGGCGCTGTCGAAATGGCTGGGCGCCAGCTTGAGCAGGGTGCGGAATCCGGCTTCCGCCTCGGCCCAGCGTTCCAGCGTCATCAGGATGGCCGCACGGCGGAACACGCAATCGGGAACATGGGGATACTGCGCCAGCAATCTTTCCGCCTCGTCCAGTTTCTGGCCGGCGGCCAGGGTCTGGGCGCGGGCCAGGGTCTGGGAAATCTCGGGCGGGAAAGCGGGCTGGGGGGCGGGCGAGGCCATCGGGACTCCGGTTACCATCTCAACGGGGCGGCATCTTACCAGCACTGAGCTTGGTTTGGATATGCCATAAGCTCGGTGGGATTGTCGCCTGCCTGTGCATGGGGCATGATGGGCCGCTTGTGCGAAGGGAGATGAGCGCGTGGATTTTTCGGCGGACCCGAAACCCGAGGTTGCGGTAAGCGCGTCGGCGGATGAAGGCAAACGCCGATACCGGTTCGGTATCCGCGCCAAGCTGCTGGTCGCCGTCGGCCTGGTGTCCGGCGTGACCTTGCTGGCCGGTTGGCTGGCCTGGAGCAGCTATTCCGAGGTCGGGCGTCTGCTGGCCACCGTCACCCGTGCCAATCTGCCCAGCGTGGCCGCCGCCTTGAAACTGTCGGAAGCCACCGCCCGTTTGGCCGCCGCCGCCCCGGCTTTGGATTCGTCGCAAAGCCAGTTCCAGCGGCAAAACAATTTCGTCGCCCTGCAACAGCAGGCGCAGCGCTTGCGCAATCTGATCGAAGACCTGGAAGGCACCAGCATCAACCTGCCGCAATTGCAGGAATTGCGCACCCTGATGGTGTCCATCGGCGACAATGTGGTCGGGCGTAACGCCCTGGTCGACCGCCGCCTGCAACAGACCGAACGCAGCCGTCAGCAAGGCCTGGATCTGGTCAATCTGGATAATGCCGTGCGCACCTTGCTGACGCGCAAGGGCGCCGATGCCGATCTGGCGGTGGTGGCTCAGGCGTCGGACCTGTTGCGTCAGGCCCATGCCGGCCGCGACATGGACGGTTTGGGCGAGATGCGCCGCCGCTATGAAACGCTGTCGCGGCGGCTGGCGGAAATGATCGACAACCCGCGTATTGTCGACGGCGCCCTGCGCGAGGCGGCGCGGGCGGCCATCACCCTGGGCAGCGGCCCGGAAAACGTGTTCGAGTTGCGCACCCGCGGCCTGATGACCGATGTCCGTCTGGTGGCCGCCAACGAAGAGGGCCGCGATCTGGTGGCGCGGACCTCGTCGGTGGTCGGCCGCATCGTCTCGGAAACCGAAGCCGCCGCCATCGCCAATGAACGCAGGGCGGGCGCCGCCCTGACCACCGGGCGGCAGGTGATGATGGGCATCGCCGTGGTCACCGTGTTGGGGCCGCTGTTGTTCGTGTGGATGTATCTGGGCCGCAACATCGTCAACCGTCTGGCCGGTCTGGCCTCGGCCATGCATCGCATCGTCGAGGGCGATTACCACACCAAGGTGGAGTCCTCGGGCAATGACGAGATCGCCGACATGGCCGGTGAGCTGGTGGTGTTTCAGCGCGCCTTGGCCCAGTTGCAGGATTCCACCGACGCGTTGAAGGAAAGCGAAGGCCGGCTGCGCACCATTCTGGACACCTCGCCCCTGGCCCTGGCCATCAGCCGGGTGTCCGACAACGCCATCTTGTACGTCAATCCGCGCTGGTCGGAGTTGTTCGGGGCGCGCCCCAACGACAGCAGCGGCGTCGACGCCGCCTGGTTCTATGCCGATCCCGCCGACCGCGACCGGGTGGTCGAACTGGTGCGCGGCCAAGGCTATCTGGCCGATTACGAAAGCCGTATGCGCCGGGCCGACGGCACGGAATTCTGGGCGATGATGTCGGCGGCGGCCATCGACATGGATGGCGAGCCGGCGGTGTGCGTGTCCACCGCCGACATCACCAAGCGCAAGGAACAGGAAGACGCCCTGGCCGAGGCCAAGCGGACGGCGGAGGACGCCAGCCAGGCCAAGAGTTTGTTCCTGGCCACCATGAGCCACGAGATCAGGACGCCCATGAACGGCGTGCTGACCATGGCGCAATTGCTGGAAGACATGCCGCTGGCCCAGGAACAGAAGGAAATGGCCCGCGTCATCCGCGATTCGGCCACCGCGCTTCTGACCATCATCAACGATATCCTCGACTTCTCGAAGATCGAATCGGGCAAGCTGGAACTTGAGATCATCGATATGTCGCTGTCCGACGTCATCGAAAGCGTGGCCGAATTGCTGGCCCCGCGCGCGTCGGAAAAGGGCATCGGTCTGATGACCTATATCGATCCGGCGCTTCCCGACCTGTTCCTGGGCGACGCCACCCGCTTGCGTCAGATCGTCACCAATCTGGCCGGCAACGCCGTCAAGTTCACCGACAAGGGCTATGTGCGCATCAGTGCCGAGCCGGCAGCGGACGGGCATGTGCGCTTCACCATCAGCGATACCGGCATCGGCCTGAACGGCGGGCAGCAGGCCAAGTTGTTCGAGCCGTTCAGCCAGGCCGACGCCTCCATTTCGCGCCGCTACGGCGGCACCGGCCTGGGCCTGTCCATCTGCCGCCGTCTGGTGGCGATGATGGACGGCGCGATCGGGGTGGACAGTCAGGTGGGCCAGGGGTCCAACTTCTGGTTCAGCTTGCCGCTGGAACAGGTGGGCGAGGATTCCGCCGGCGGCCCCGATCTGGCCGGCATCGCCGTGCTGTTGTTGGCGGAAGGGCCGATGGCGGCGGAGATCCTGCGCAATTATCTCGGCCATCTGGGGGCACAGGTGGCGGTGGTGGCCTCGACCGACGGCGCCTTGGCCGCCGTGCGCGCCGCAGCTCTGGCCGGCTGGAATTACGATGTGGTGCTGATGGATGCCGGAAGCGAATATCAGACCCGGGTTCCCCTGGCCGCCTCGTTGCGCGGCGCCGCCGGCGACGACTTCATGACCCGGGTGGTGCTGATGGCGGCGCACGCCAATTATCCGGCGGCGGCGGCGGCGGCACGGCAAGCCGGGCTGTTCGCCACCCTGTCCAAGCCCATCCGCCGCACCGCCCTGTGGCGGGTGGTGGGGGCCGCCGCCAATCGCGCTTATCTGGCCGACGAGGCCGAGGAGGTCACCGATCCGTCGGAATCCTTCACCCCGCCCACCCGCGACGAAGCCGCCGCCGCCGGCTGCCTGATCCTGGTGGCCGAGGACAATCCCACCAATCAGGTGGTCATCCGCCGTCTGATGGAACGCATGGGCTATGCCATCGAGATCGTCCGCAACGGTCTGGAAGCGTGGGAATACATGCAGATCCGTGATTACGGCCTGTTGCTGACCGATTGTCACATGCCGGAAATGGACGGCTATGAACTGACCGCGCGGGTGCGGGAGTGGGAGCACGAAACCCTGACCCGGCTGCCCATCGTGGCACTGACCGCCGACGCCCTGTCGGGCACCGCCAACAAGTGCCTGGAATGCGGCATGGACGCGTTCTTGGCCAAGCCCATCGATCGGGCGCAAATGGATGCGACCATCCGCAAGTTGCTGCCGGCGGCGGTGGCCTTGCGCCGGCGTCGTGCGGCATCGGAAAATCTGGCGGTCGCCCCGGTGCCGGTCGGCAAGTCGGAACTGACCGCACCGGTGCTCGACCTTACCCCCATGCGCGAGATTTTCGGCTCGATCACCGATGACGCGCGTGAATTGCTGACCCTGTTCGTCGACACCACCCGCCCGCTGGTGGAAGAGGTGGTGCGGCACTTGGATACCGGCGACGGCGACGGCGCGCGCGAGGCAGCCCATGCGGCCAAGGGCGCCGGCAATTCCGCCGGCTGTTTCCGCTTCGCCGGGCTGTGCGCCGAGATCGAGCATTTATGCGCGGAAGGCTATCTGCATCAGGCCCGCCCGCTGGCCGGACGGATGCAGGCCGCCTTCGACGAGGCGGCGGCGGAAATCGCGGCACTGTGACGGGAAAATCAGGCCGGGCGAAGCCGCCGGGGCGTTTCGACGGCGCAGAGGTGTCGGTGTCGTCGCTGGGCTTGGTCCAAGGAATGGCGACACGAATGAACACGAATAAACACGAATGAAATCAGCTCACTGAACTTCGTGTTCATTCGTGTTCATTCGTGTCGCCCCTTCTTTAGTCTCACCAAGACGGGATTTTGCGTCTAAACTTCGCACCGATGGATGTGGCGGGGGCGGGGATGGCGCAGAAGCAGAGTGACGCGCGGACGGACGCCCTGTCCGCCGACATGAAGACGCTGCAAGAGCGTTTCGACAAGCTTTCCGACAAACTGAACGACACCCAGCGCGAGGTGGTGCAATTGCGCGCCGAATTGTCCGGGCAGGGCGCACGCTTGTCGGATACCAATGGGCGCATCGGTGACGTCAACATCTGGCTGACCATCTTTGCCGTCATCGTCGCCCTGGCCGCCATCTTCGGCCTGTGGCAAGCCAGCCGCCGCGCCGCCGACGAAGCGCGGCACTGGCTGAAAAAGAACGGTGTCGATCTTCTGAACGAATTGAAGGATGACCTCGCCAAGCACAAGGCCGCCACGGCCAAGGCCGCCGAGGATACGCAAAACCATTTCGCCACGTTGGTTGCCGGTGTGATCGATAAGTCGAAGCCCCTGAACGAGGCGGAGCAGGCGGAATTGCGCGATGCCGAGGTCGAGGTCAAGGATAGGCCGGAAAGCCGCTATACCGCGCAGGATTGGAATATCCGCGCCCATGCCGCCTATGCCGACAAAAAGTTGGCCGATGCCGCTTTGTATCTCGGCAAGGTGGCGGAAAGTCCCGATGCGTCCGCCGTTGATATCGCCCTCGCTTTGCATAATACGGGGGTTGTTCTCGGCGAAATGGGGCGGTTCGATGAGGCTGTCGCCGTCTATGACGAGGTGGTAAGGCGGTTCGGCGCGGCCTCTGAACCGGCGTTTCGCGAACTGGTGGCCGAGGCCTTAGGCAATCGTGCTTGGGTCTCTTACCAAAAGGGTGATGATGCCGCCCTGCTGGCCGATAGCGAACGGGCCTTGAAAATTTCGCCTCAGGCCGCGGTGTCGCTCTGCAACCGGGCCTTCGCCCTGCATCTGCTGGGGCGGTCGCGGGCCGAGGTGATGGCGGCCTATGGTCTGGCATGGCTGGCCGTCAACGATAAGGCGCGCTGGCACGATGTGGCGATCAAGGATTTGCGGGAGCATCCGCGCAATCGTCCGGGGGCGGAACCGGTCCCCGCCGATCTGATCGCTGCCGTCGCTGCCCTGGCGGAGAAAAAGGAATGAACCACAGAGGCACAGAGGCACAGAGAGGGTGTTCATAAGGCGATGCCGTCGCCTTCCGGCACGATCTCTCTGTGCCTCTGTGCCTCTGTGGTTTTATTGCAGCGGCGGGCCTGAAATCCGGGTCGGTTCCGCCATGAATATCCCGTCATACCCGCGCAGGCGGGTATCCAGGAGTCGCGGAAAAGGTGGTGGTGCACCCCCTGGACTCCCGCCTGCGCGGGAGTGACGGATCAGTGGGCGCGCGTTAAATCAGAACCATATTTTCACGTCATGGCCGTGCTTGACACACGGCTGTCCGGGCATGACGGAGGAGAGTGATGTCGATTTAACGCACGGCTCTGACGGGAACTACACCCCGTTCCGGACCAATTGGGCGAATTCGTCCGGCGGCACCGCCGGGCTGAACAAAAAGCCCTGCATCAGCGTCACCCCCTTGGTCAGCAGGAAACCGGCCTGGGCCTGGGTTTCCACCCCTTCGGCGATGACCTCGAAGCCCAGGTTGGCGGCCAGGGTGGCGATGGACGACACGATGGCGCCGTCCTTGCGGTTGCCCGGCAATTCCTTGATGAAGGCGCGGTCGATCTTGAGGACGTTGACCGGGAACAATTTCAGGTAAGCCAGGCTGGAATAGCCGGTGCCGAAATCGTCGATGGACATGCGCACACCCATCTGTCCCAACTCGCCGACGATGGCGATGGCGCGGTCGACCTCGGTCGCCATCATGGTTTCGGTGATTTCCAGTTCCAGCAGGGAGGGGTTCAAGCCCCATTGCGACAACGACCGTTGGATCTTGTGTTTCAGGCTGGCGTCGTGGAACTGGGCCGGGCTCAGATTGACCGAGATACAGCCGAAAGCGACGCCGTCATCCAGCCACAGCCGCATCTGCCGACAGGCTTCTTGCAAAGCCCAATCGCCGATGGCCCCGATCAGGCCGGCGCGTTCGGCCACCGGGATGAACAAGGCCGGGCTGACATTGCCCCGCGTCGGGTGCTTCCAGCGGATCAGCGCCTCGGCCGCCACCACCTTGCGCGAGATGCCGTCGATCTTGGGCTGGTAGTTCAGGCGGAACTGGCCCTCGGCCAAGGCGTGGCGCAGGTCGTTTTCCAGATTGACCCGTTCCGCCGCCTGACGGTCCATGTCGCTGTCGTAGAAGCGATAGGGGTTGCCGCCGGCCTTGGCGTGGTACATGGCGGCGTCGGCGTGCGACAGCAGGGTTTCGGCGCAATCGGCATGGTCGGGATACAGCGCCACGCCGATGCTGGTCGAGGCGTAAAGCTCCTGCTCCGGCAGGCTGAACGGTTCCGAGAAGGCGTAGAGCACCTTTTCAACGCAGGCCAGCGCCCCTTGGGCATCGGTGATGGAGGGCAGGGCGACGACGAATTCATCGCCGCCCAGGCGTCCGATGATGTCGCTGGCGCGCACGCAGCCCTTCAGCCGCCGCGCCACCTGCTTCAGCAATTCGTCACCGGCGGCATGGCCGAAGGAATCGTTGACGTCCTTGAAGTGGTTGACGTCGAGGAACAGCAGGGCCAGACGGTTGCCCTCGTTCTCGGCCCGGACGATGGCGTCGGACAGGGCTTCCATCACCGTGTGGCGGTTGGCCAGCTTGGTCAGGGCGTCGTGGCGGGCGTGGAAGCGGATGCGCTGCTCGTCCATCTTGCGCCGGGTGACGTCGGAGGCGACCATGACGAAGCTGCCGACCTCGCCGTTTTCGCCCTGCACCCCGGTCAGCGCCACCGAAGCGGGGAAGACGTCGCCATTGGAGCGCCGGCCCCACAATTCGCCGTGCCAAGTCTCGCCCCTGCGGGCGAAGTCCCAGGCCTCGTCCACGTTCTTGGGGTCGTTGATCTCGTCGGCGATGAATTTGGATTTCAGCCCGACCACCTGATCGATGGCAAAGCCGGTCATGCGCGAAAAGGCCGGGTTGATGGCGTGGACGACATCGTCGGTGTCGGTGACGATGATCGCCTCGCCGACATTTTCATAGACGGTGGCGGCCAGACGCAGACGCTCTTCCGCCAGCTTGCGGTCGGTGATGTCCTGGACCGTGCCTTCATAACAGACGACATTGCCGTCGTCGTCGCGCACCAAGCGGGCGTTTTCGGCGATCCAGATGATCTCGCCGGTCTTGCGATAGACCTGGGCCTCGAAGTTGCGCACCACCGATTCATGGTCCAGCAGGCGCTTGAAGCGGTTGCGGTCCTCGGGATTGACATAGAGCCCGTGGGCGATGTCGGTCAGCCCGGCGATCAAGGCCCTGGGGCTGTCATAACCGTAAATGCGGGCCAAGGCTTGATTGGCGTTGAGATAGCGGCCCGACGGCGTGGTGCGGTAGATGCCCTCGACCGCGTTCTCGAACAGGGAACGGTATTGGTTGGAAATGGCTTTCGCCTTTTCCTTCCGCACATTCCCTTCATTCATGGTGTCGCCGCCGTCCAAACGCTTACCCCTACGCTCATGCACAATTTCTGTGCGTACACATCTGTGCCATTATTATGGGCACGTTGGCAAGGCGCAGTTTGCTCGTCCGAAAGCATAGCTGGGGTGTGGCAGGGGGGCAAGCGGCGGCCCTCCCCCCTGACCTAAAGGATAGAGGGGCAAAAGGATTTCAGCGCCAGCCGACGCGGTCGAAAATACGCACCGCCTGCGACGCGTTCTCGCCCAGCATGGCGACATTGATCTTTTCACCCTTGAACGGCCCCCAGGCGGCGACGGTGGGCGACATCTTGGCGCTGGGCAGCACGGGGAATTCGTTGTTGGCCTCGGCGAACAGCTTCTGTGCCACCTCGCCCGACATGAATTCCAGCAGCTTCACCGCTTCGGCCTTGTTCTTGGCCGAGATGGTCAGGCCGGCGCCGGCCACGTTCATGTGGGCACCGCGATCGGCCTGATTGGGAAAGAACAGGCCGACCTTGGCGGCGGCGGCCTTTTCATCAGCCTTGTCCGAGGTCTGCATGCCGCCGAAATAATAGGTATTGGCGATGGCCACGTCGCATTGACCGGCGGCGACGGCGGCGATCTGGTCGCGGTCGCCACCCTGGGGCTTGCGCGCCATGTTGTCGGTGATGCCCTTGGCCCAGGCCTCGGCCTTTTCCGGTCCCATGACGGCGATCAGGCCGCCCAGCAGCGACTGGTTGTAGGTCGACGACGACGAGCGCACGCAGATGCGGCCCTTCCATTTGGCCGTGGCCAGATCCTCGTAGGTGGACAGATCGGTGGGCTTGACCCGGTCCATGGCATAGAAGATCACCCGGGCGCGGGCCGACAGGCCGTACCAATAGCCCTGGGGGTCGTGATACTGGGCCGGGATGTTCTTGGCGAGCACCGCGCTTTGCACCGGAGCCAGGATGCCGGCGACACGGGCGGCGTGCAGATGGGCGACGTCGGTGGTGATGAACAAATCGGCGGGGCTGTCCTTGCCCTCGCTCTTCAGGCGTTCCAGCAACTGGGTCTCGTTGGCCGACAGCAGGTTGACCGTGATGCCGCTGGCCTGGGTGAAGGCGTCCAGCACCGGCTTGATCAGGTGGTCCTTGCGGGCGGAATAGACGTTGACCTCGGCGGCGGACACCGTACCGGCGGCCATGCAGGCGGCGACGGTCAGGGCGAGACGGCTGAACAGACGCATGGGGGAAACTCCGTGATTATGCGAGTGATTTGCATGTGCGGAAACTAGCACGGGGATGGTTCGGGCGAAAGGTCTATGTCGCCGGGAAGATGAAAACCTGGCTGTGGTCGATGCTCAGGCGCAGTCGCTCGCCTTCCGCCGGCAGGGCGCGGCTGGACAATCGGGCATGCAGATGGGCGGGGGGCAGGGATGGGTGTTCCACCCGTAGATGGATCAGGCTGACCCGGCCCAGCAGGCGCGCGGCCAGCACCACCGCCTCGGGGCCGTCGGCGTCGGCGATGCCGATGCCCTCGGGGCGGATCAGCACCTGGGCCTTGGCGGCGCCGACGCCCACCGCAAAGCGGCCCAGCGGCGTATTCGCCATGCCGTTGGTCACCGGGGCGTCGAAGACGTTGACCTCGCCGAAGAACGAGGCGACGAACGGATCGGCGGGGCGGTTGTACAGCGCCTCCGGCTGGTCCATCTGGACGATGCGGCCCTGGCGCATGACGGCGACACGGTCGGCCATGAACATGGCTTCCTCCGGGTCGTGGGTGACCATCAAGGTGGACACCCGATTGCGTTTCAAGACGTGCAGGGTTTCGTCGCGGACCTGATCGCGCAGGCGCTTGTCGAGGCCGGAAAACGGCTCGTCCAGCAGCATCAGGCCGGGGTTGGGGGCAAGCGCGCGGGCCAGGGCGACGCGCTGTTGCTGGCCGCCCGACAATTGATGCGGCCAAGCCTGGGCGTAATCCTTCATCCCCACCTGATCCAGCATTTCCAGGGCGCGGGTCTTGCGTTCGGCCCCGCTCAGGGTATGGATGCCGAATTCCACGTTGCCCAACACGTCGAGATGGGGGAACAGGGCGTAATCCTGGAACAGAAAGCCCACATGGCGGCGTTCCGGCGGCAGATGCACGCCGTCGCCCGACACCAGTTGGCTGTTCAG
Source organism: Stygiobacter sp. (assembly GCA_006218045.1). Taxonomy (GTDB): domain Bacteria; phylum Pseudomonadota; class Alphaproteobacteria; order Rhodospirillales; family Magnetospirillaceae; genus Magnetospirillum. The sequence goes on along the minus strand of VBWB01000006.1, from coordinate 15,112 downwards.
CACCACGGTGCCGGCGCTGGGCGATTCCAGCCCGGCGGCGATGCGCAAAGTGGTGGTCTTGCCGCAGCCCGACGGCCCCAGCAGGCATAGAAGCTCGCCCGGTCCGATGGACAGGCTGACGTCGTCCACCACCCGGGTCCGGCCGAAATGGTGGGTGATGTTGCTCATCACCAATCCGGTGGTGGAAATCATGATGGTTCTCCGGGGCGGGATTTGGCGATGGCGCGGCTCAACAACAGCACCGGCACCAGCCCGACCAGGACGATGGCCAGGGCCGGGGCGCCGGCATCGGCCAGACGTTCGTCCGAGGCCAGGGTGAAGGTGCGGGTCGCCAGGGTGTCGAAATTGAAAGGACGCATGATCAAGGTCGCCGGCAATTCCTTCATCACGTCGACGAAGACCAGCAGTACCGCCGACAGCAGGCTGCCCTTGATGATCGGCAGATGCACCCGGCGCAAGGCTGATACCGTGCCGCAGCCCAGGGTGCGGGCGGCGGCCTCCAGGGACGGCGTCACCTTGCCCAGGCTGGCTTCCACCGTGTTGGCGGACACCGCCAGGAAGCGCACCAGATAGGCATAGACCAGGGCGAAGATGGTGCCGGTCAGCAGCAGGCCGGGCGAGGCGCCGGTCCAGCCCTCGACGGTGCGGGCGATGGAGCGGTCGAGCGCGACCAGCGGCACCATGATGCCCACCGCGATGACCGAGCCGGGTACGGCATAGCCCAAGGACGCCACCCGCACGGCCAGACGGATCAATGGGCGCGGATGCAGGCGCTGGGCATAGGCCAGCACCACCGCCACCGCCACCGCCGCCAACCCGGCGACCAGGGCGAGGAGCAGCGAATTGCCGGCCAGACGGGTGAAGTCGCCGCCGAACGACGCTGACAGCCCGACCTGAAACGTCCACCACGTCAGCATGCCGGCGGGGATGACGAAACCCAACAGCACCGGCAACAACGAGAACGCCAGGGCCAGCCCACCGCGCCAGCCGGGCAGGGGGATGCGCGGCAGGCGGCGATAGCGGCTGGTGGTGTGGTGGCTTTTGGCGCCGCCGCGTGACCAGCGTTCCAAGGCGATCAGGGCCGCGACGAAAATCATCAGTACCGCGCCCAATTGCGCCGCCACCGCCGGCTGGCCCATGCCCAGCCAGGTGCGGTAGATGCCGGTGGTGAAGGTATCGACGGCGAAATAATGCACGGTGCCGAAATCGTTCAAGGTTTCCATCAGCGCCAGGGCGATGCCGGCCATCACCGCCGGCCGCGCCAACGGCAGGGCGACCTGGGAAAACGCCCGCCACGGGCCGCGGCCCAGGGTGCGGCTGGCTTCCAGCACGCAGACCGATTGCTCCAAAAAGGCAGCGCGGGCCAGGATGTAGACATAGGGGTAGAGCACCATCACCATCACCGTCACCGCGCCCCCCAACGAGCGGATTTCCGGGAACCAGTAATCGCGGGCGCTGGTCCAGCCCATCACGGCGCGAAGCGCGCCTTGCACCGGGCCGGCATAATCCAGCAGGCCGGTATAGGTATAGGCGACCACATAAGCCGGCATGGCCATGGGCAACAGCAATGCCCATTCCAGCCAGCGGCTGAACGGAAACCGGCACATGGTCACCAGCCAGGCGGTACCGACACCGCCCAAGGCGACGCCAGCGCCGACACAGACCATCAGGATGATGGAATTGCCGATATAGGACCCCAGCACGGTTGCGGCCAAATGGCCCCAGATTCCGCCTGACGGCACCAGCAGATTGCCGGCCACCACCAGAACCGGCAGCGCCACCAACGCCGCCAGCACCACGACCGCCGCCAGCCAGGGCAGCGGCGCCTTAAAGCCATTCGTTTTATGTGGGTATGTGGGCACGCGAAAATCCCCAAGGGGGCAGGAAAAGGGCGATAGGATATTGCAAGTGATTAGCAACGGCAATCCATCTTCCTGCACGATTTCCCGCTTTGAACTGGAAACCGTCACGGTTCCGTATTAAGAAGACGTTCCCCATCCCAACCGACCAGGGATTGCCCGTGAAAGCCGCCGTCATCGTATTTCCCGGCTCCAACTGCGACCGTGACGTCGCCGTGGCGCTGCAAGCAAGCATGGGCGCCAAGCCCGACATGGTTTGGCACCGCGACACCCACCTGCCCGACGTCGATCTGATCGTCGTTCCCGGCGGTTTCTCCTATGGCGATTATCTGCGCTGCGGCGCCATGGCCGCCCATTCGCCGATCATGCGCGAGGTCAAGGCCCGCGCCGATCAGGGCGCCCGGGTCTTGGGCATCTGCAACGGCTTTCAGATCATCACCGAAGCGGGTCTGTTGCCCGGCGTGCTGATGCGCAATTCTGGGCTCAAGTTCATCTGTCGCGACGTGCATTTGCGGGTGGAAAACGACCGCACCGATTTTTGCCGCTACTACCGCAGCGGCGACGTGGTGCGCTTCCCCATCGCCCATGCCGAGGGCAATTACTTCGTCGATGCCAAGACCTATCGGGAAATGGAAGACAATGGTCAGGTGGCCTTCCGCTATTGCGGCGCCGACGGCAATGTCGCGCCCGAGTTCAATCCCAATGGCAGCTTGGGCAACGTCGCCGGCGTCTATAACGCCAAGAAGAACGTGCTGGGCCTGATGCCGCACCCGGAACGCCTGGCCGAGGACCTGCTGGGCGGGTCCGACGGCAAGCTGATGTTCGATTCGCTGGTGGAGGCGTTGTCGTGAGCCAGATTACCCCGGAAGTCATCGCTCAGCACGGCATCAAGCCCGATGAGTACAAGCTGATCCTCGAGATCATGGGCCGTGCGCCCAATCTGACCGAGCTGAGCATTGCTCGTACAAATCGTCGAAGAAGTGGCTGAAGACCCTGCCGACCAAGGCGCCGTGGGTCATTTGCGGCCCGGGCGAGAATGCCGGCATCATCGATATCGGTGACGATCAGGCCATCGTCTTCAAGATGGAAAGCCATAACCACCCGTCGTTCATCGAGCCCTATCAGGGCGCGGCCACCGGTGTGGGCGGCATTTTGCGCGACGTCTTCACCATGGGCGCGCGGCCCATCGCCAACATGAACGCGCTTCGTTTCGGCGACCCCGGCAACCCCAAGACCCGCCATCTGGTGGCGGGCGTGGTCGCCGGCATCGGCGGCTACGGCAATTGCGTCGGTGTCCCCACCGTGGGCGGCGAGACCAATTTCCACAAATCCTACAACGGCAACATCCTGGTCAACGCCATGACCGTGGGTTTGGCCGACAAGAACAACATTTTCTATTCCGCCGCCGCCGGCGTGGGCAATCCCGTCGTCTATTTCGGTTCCAAGACCGGTCGCGACGGCATCCACGGCGCCACCATGGCTTCGGCCGAATTCGACGAGAAATCGGAAGAAAAGCGCCCGACCGTGCAGGTGGGCGACCCCTTCACCGAAAAGCTGCTGATTGAAGCCTGCCTGGAACTGATGGCGACCGACGTCATCGTCGCCATCCAGGACATGGGCGCCGCCGGCCTGACCAGTTCGTCGTTCGAGATGGCGTCGAAGGGCGGTCTGGGCGTCGAGCTTGATCTGGACAGCGTGCCCATGCGCGAGCAGGGCATGAGCGCCTACGAGATCATGCTGTCGGAATCGCAGGAACGCATGCTGATGATTCTGAAGCCGGGCAAGGAAGATGTGGCCCGCGCGATCATGGACAAGTGGGAACTGGATTTCGCCGTCATCGGCACCCTGACCGACACCGGTCGCATGGTGCTGAAGCGTCATGGCGAGATCGTCGCCAATCTGCCCATCGACCCGCTGGCCCAGGCCTCGCCCGAATATGATCGCCCGTGGACGGCTCCGGCCAAGCTGCCGGTGATCGCCGCCGACACGGTGGAAGCGGTCGACCCGGCCAGTGCCTTGAAGACCCTGCTGGGCTGCCCCGATCTGGCCTCCAAGCGTTGGATCTACGAGCAATACGACCACATGGTCATGGGCGACACCGTGCAGCGCCCCGGCGGCGATGCTGCGGTGGTGCGCATCCACGGCACGCAAAAGGCGGTGGCCATCACCACCGATTGCACGCCGCGCTATTGCCAGGCCGATCCGCATGAAGGCGGGCGCCAGGCGGTGGCGGAAGCCTATCGCAACATCTCGGCCACCGGCGCCGTGCCGCTGGCGGTGACCGACAATTTGAATTTCGGCAACCCGGAAAAGCACGAGATCATGGGCCAGATCGTTGAAGCGATCAAAGGCATGGGCGAGGCCTGCCGCGAGCTGGACTTCCCCGTGGTCTCCGGCAACGTGTCGCTTTACAACGAAACCCAGGGCACGGCCATTCAGCCGACCCCGGCCATTGGCGCCGTCGGCCTGCTCGACGACGTCTCCAAGCACATGACCGTGGCCTTCAAGGCCGGCGGCAACCACATCGTGCTCTTGGGCGAGACCAAGGGCTGGCTGGGCGCGTCGCTTTATCTGCGTGAAGTCTGTGGCCGCGAGGAAGGGGCGCCGCCGCCGGTGGCGCTGCATCGCGAGCGGCGCAAGGGTGAGTTGGTGCGCCAACTGATCCAGGACGGTCAGATCACCGCCTGCCACGACGTCTCCGATGGCGGTCTGTTGGTGGCGGTGGCGGAAATGGCCATGGCCAGCGGCATCGGTGCCAGTCTGGAGGCGCCGTCCAGCCTGCCGTTGCACGCTTGGTGCTTCGGCGAGGACCAGGGCCGCTATGTACTGGAAGTGGGCCAGGATGATCTGGTCGCCGTGCTGGAAGCGGCGCAGGAACACGATTGCGTCGCCCGCGTCATCGGCAAGACCGGCGGGACCGATATCGGTGTCGGCGGTTCCAGCGTCGCCGTGACCGAATTGAAGGCGGTCAACGAGGCCTGGATGCCCACTTTCATGGGTGCGGAGATGTCCGGTCACTGATTATACTGCGCTTAATTCCGCGTCGGGGGGCGCCGATCCGTCAGGGTCGGCGCCCTTCGCTTTTCACGAGGTCGTGATGGAACCCGCCCGTTCCGGTGCCTTCGCTGCCCTTGCCGCCTTCTTGTGCTGGGGGGTGTTCGGCATCTATTTCCATGCTTTGGGCGCTGTTCCGGCCGCCGAGGTGCTGGCCCATCGCATCCTTGGCGGCGCGCTGTTCGCCCTGTTGTTCCAACTGGCCTGGGGGCGTCTGGGGGAAATCCGCGTTGCCCTGACCGATGCCAAAGTGCTGCGCGGGTTGTTGGCATCGTCGGTGGCCATCGCCGTCAATTGGGGATTGTTCATCTGGGCCACCGCCCATGGCCGGGCGCTGGAAGCCAGTTTGGGCTATTTCATCTTTCCGCTGATTTCGGTGGTGCTGGCCCGTGTCGTGCTGGGCGAGCGCCTGAGTGGGCGGCAGGGCGTCGCGGTGGCTTTGGCCGCCTTGGGCGTCGTCTGGCTGATGGTGGCGGGGACGGGTTTGCCGTGGGTGGCCCTGGTCTTGGCCTTCAGCTTCGGCGCCTATGGGTTGCTGCGCAAAACCATCGTCGTCGGCGCCATGGCCGGATTGTTCGTGGAAGCCCTGGTGCTGGTGCCGCTGGCCCTGGCCTATCTGCTGTGGACCGGCGGCGGCGCGGTGGTACGCGGCGATGCCGGTCCACAGGCAATCGCCCTGATCGCCGTGGCCGGCCCCTTGACCGCCATTCCCTTGGCCCTGTTCGCCTATGGGGCGCGGCGGTTGCGGCTGTCCACCTTGGGGCTGATGATGTACATCAATCCGACGGTGCAGATGCTGGTGGCGGTATTTTTGTTTGGCGAAGCCTTCACCCAGGCGCACATCGTCGCCTTCGCCGCCATCTGGGTCGGGCTGTGCCTGTATTCCTGGCCCACCCGCCGGCTTTGATTTTCGCGCCGGTTTGGCGCACTATGCCCGCGCTTTCGCCTAAAGCCCCAGCAGGAGAATCCGTACATGCCCATGGAAGCCAGTGTGATCGAACAGATGATCAAGGAGGCCTTTCCCGACGCCAAGGTCATCATCGAAGACCTGCGCGGCGACGGCGACCACTATTCCGCCCTGGTGGTGTCGGACGCCTTCAAGGGCAAGTCCCGCGTCGCCCAGCACCAGATGGTCTATGGCGCGTTGCAAGGCAAGATGGGCGGTGAATTGCACGCCTTGGCCCTGCAGACCGCAACGCCCGAGACGGCGCCGGACTGGGCCAAGGGTTGATCGGCGTCAAAGCCGCTGGATCGTGCGGCAAGCATGTTGCACCGGCGGCTTCGGCTCCCTACATTCAAACAATTCCAATTCCGCCTTACTTCTCGCAGATAGGTCGCATCCATGAGCAATCCGGTTTTTGAACGCATTCAGCAGGACCTCAGTGAAAACGACGTGGTCGTGTTTATGAAGGGGACGCCCATGTTCCCGCAATGCGGCTTTTCCGCCGCCGTCGTCCAGGTGTTGACCGCCCTGGGCGTCAAGTTCAAGGGCATCGACATCCTGGTCGATCCGTCCTTGCGCGAAGGCATCAAGCAGTACAGCAACTGGCCGACCCTGCCGCAGCTTTACGTCAAGGGCGAGTTCGTCGGCGGCTGCGACATCGTGCGCGAAATGGCCGGCAACGGCGAATTGGCCGCCTTGCTGAAGGATAAGGGCGTTCCCGTCAGCGCCTGATCCCGAATCCGATCGCAGGAAAAAGCCCGAAGCCGCGGTTTCGGGCTTTTTCATGCCCGCCCGGGGCTGGCAATCGCCGTCCGGCGGTGCCATCTAGACTTCATGCTTGCGCCCCTCTCCATCCCCCGCGTTCTGGCGCGCGGCTTTTGCGGCCTTTGTCCCCGCTGCGGCCACGGGCGGGTGTTGCATGCCTATCTGCGGGTGGTGGAAACCTGCGAGTGCTGCGCAGAGCCCCTGGGGCATATCCGCGCCGATGACGGCCCGGCCTATTTCACCCTGTTCGCCGTCGCCCATCTGGTGGTGCCGCTGTGTTTGTGGGTCGAGCAGGTCTGGGCGCCGCCCATGGGCTGGTTCATGGCGGCGGCGGCGCTGACCGCCGGCGCGCTGACCGCGGTGCTGCTGCCGGCCTTCAAGGGGGCGACGGTGGCGCTGATGTGGCGCTTACGTCTGCAAGGGGACGAACGCCACAATGACGGGTTGTGATCAGTGCGCCTTGGCCTGGCGCTCCATTTCGGCGATCAGCCAGCGTTCCAGCGGCACCCCATAGGGCCGACCGCGTTCCTGCCAAGCCAGTTTGGCCCGCTGGCGGATGGGCGACAGCGCCCGCCCGCTGGTTAGCCGCTTGGACACTTCGCGGTTGATTTCCACCAGGGTTTCCAGCTTTTCATCCGACAGACCGCGACCGGCGGTGCGCGAGGCCGAAACGACGAAATCGGCCAGATGGCGGTTGGGGTCCAACCAGGATTTGGCACAGGCGATGCGCGACAGGGTCAACCACAGACGGTGGTTGACGTCGAGCGCGGCAACGAAATGGTCGGTGTCGGAGGCCTTGCACAGATCGTCGGCGGCTTCGGCCAGAGCGGCGGCGGTGCTTTCGTTCAAGGTCAGGCGTACGGGGATAGGCGCGGATTCCATTTCTGTCCTCCCTAAGTCCTGTTCTTGCCCTACGGTGCCGAGTGTAGGATGTGTTGTGCGCATCCTCAATCCACCGGAGGTTTGGGGTGGGCTTGACCCATCCCGGCGGCAAGTATGGTATACCGACGATCTTTGATGTTTCCATTTACATAATTATGAAAACGTCATGATATGCCTGGAGCTGTTCTTAAAAGTGCTGCGTCATGCTGAAAAAACACTCCATCATCATTGCTGGTCATGCCAGTTCCGTCACTATGGAACCGGAATTCTGGGATGAGTTGAAGAAAATATCCGAACGCGATGGCGTCTCCATCAATCAGCTTGTCAGTGCTATCGATGCTGAACGGGATGGTAACTTATCATCCGCCATTCGTTTATTTGTCCTGAATGATCTAAGGAAAAAGAGTTCTTGAGCTTGAAACGGGACGTATTTTATTGAAATGAATAAATACCATTTTTTACATTTGGTTACATTCGTCTTATCGTCGGCAATGCTTGTGAAAATGTCCGGGCTGTGGATAATAAGGCAGCATGATACGGTCTCGCCTGTTCCATCGCCTGTTCTCCACCATGCTGATCGTCGTCGGCCTGTTTTCGGCTGCCGTCTACTTGCTGGTGGTGCCGCTGGTCGAGCAGAAGGCCTATGAGATCGAGCTGAACGCCAGCGGCGCCATCTTGGAAAACGTCTTCAAGATGGCGGCCAAGATCAAGGGCGGGTTGGAGGAACAGCGGGCCGAGACGGAAAAGTCGTACAAGCAGCAATTGCGCAACGTGGTGCAATTGGCCGCCGCCTATATGGATTGGGTGTTCGCCCAGCGCGACCGCGGCGAGATCTCCGATGCCGAGGCCAGGCGCCAGGTGTTCGAGGGCCTGCGGGCGATGAAGTACGGCAATGACGACTACATCTGGGTCACCGATTACTATTCCAATCTGCTGTCCCATCCCGACCCCTATTTCCAGGGCCGCAATGCCGCCGATTTCCGCGACCAGTCGGGCAACACCATCATCCCGGTGATCATTTCCACCGCGCGCGCCTGGGGCGAGGGCTTCCACACCTATCCGTGGGCCCGGCCCAAGGGCAACAGCACAGCCCTGACCGACCAGAAGATCTCCTATTTCAAGGATTTGCCCCGTCACCGGCTGGTGGTGGGGACGGGGGCCTATCTGGCCGATATCGACGCCGAGGTGGCCAAGCGCATGAGCGTGGCGGTGGAGGATTTGCGCCAGGTGCTGCGCGCCATCCGCATCAACGCCACCGGCTACGTCTATATCTTCGACGCCCGCAACAACATGATCATCCATCCCAACGCCAATATCGAGGGGACGGAGTTTTCACGCAAGAACAACCCGCTGTCGGGGCATTCCATCGCCGACGAGTTGAAGGCCGCCGCCGATAGCGGCCAGCCGGTCTATTATCTGTGGGACAAGCCGGAAGACCCCGATAATTACGTTTATCAAAAGATTTCCTGGGTGCGGCACTTCCCCGGCTTCGACTGGTACATCGCCTCGTCGGTCTATGTGGAAGACTTGCGCAAATCGGCGGTGGAACTGTCCAACCGCATCATGATGGTGGCCTTGGCCATCCTGGTCATCGGCATCGCCCTGGCCTGGCTGGCGGCCCGGCGTCTGGTCGAGCCCTTGCGCCGGCTGGCCGAGACGGCGGCACAAGTCAGCGCCGGCGACCTCAGCGCCCGGACCGGCATCGCCCGCGACGATGAAATCGGCATCCTGGCCGCTGTCTTCGACGGCATGATCCAGCGGGTGCGCGACAACATCGCCACCTTGGACAGCCGGGTCCGCCACCGCACCATGGAGCTTGAGGACAGCAACCGCCGCCTGTTGCAGGCGGTGGAATTGCAGGACCGGGCGCAAATGGCCCTGGCCGATACCGAGGCGCGCCAGCGCCTGATTCTCGACGCCATTCCGGCGGCCATCGCCTATCTCGACCGAGATCAACGTATCCGTTTCGCCAATCGCCGCTGGGCCGATCTGGTTCGGCGCGACAAGGGCGACGTGGTCGGGCGCTACCTGGCCGAGATGGTGGGCCGCCACGCCCATGACAGCATCGCGCCTTATCTGGCCCGTACCTTCGCCGGCGAGGCGGCGTCGTTCGAGTACGCCTTTCCCTCGGGCCAGGATGGCCGCAGCCTGATCACCAAGAACAGCCTGATCCCGGAACTGGGGCCGGAAGGGGCGGTGCTGGGCATGTTCGTGCTGTCACTCGACGTCACCGACGAAAAGGACACCGAACGGAGGCTGATGGAAGCCCAGCGGCTGAACGCGGTGGGGCAATTGTCGGGCGGGCTGGCCCATGATTTCAACAATCTGCTGTCCATCATCATCGGCAATCTGGCCGCCGCGCGCGAACGTTATGCCGATGTCGAGGGACTGGACGAATTCCTGGAACCGGCACAGCGGGCCGGGTGGCGCGGCGCCGACATCACCAGCCGCCTGCTGGCCTTCTCGCGCCGGCAGCCGCTGAAGCCGCAGCCGGTGGATGTGGGCGCCCTGATCCGCGAAATGGCGGTGCTGCTGCGCCGCTCGCTGCCCAGTTCCATCGACATGACCCTGCCGCCCGACGACGTGCCATGCTGGGCCATCGCCGACCAGAACCAACTGGAAAACGCCCTGGTCAATCTGGTGCTCAACGCCCGCGACGCCATGCCCGGCGGTGGTCGCCTGGACATCAAGGCCCGCATCCGCACCCTGACCGAACCGCTGATGTTCGACGAAATGGCCCCCGCCGACGATTATCTGGAAATCATCGTCGCCGATCACGGCCAGGGCTTCGGCGCCGACAGTCTGGCCCGCGCCTTCGAGCCGTTTTACACCACCAAGGAACAGGGCTCGGGCCTGGGCCTGTCCATGGTCTATGGCTTCGTCAAGCAGTCGCACGGCTATATCCGCATCGATTCCGAGGCCGGCGACGGGGCGCGGGTGACCATCTTGCTGCCCAGGGCCGAGCCGGTGGCCCAGCCGGAAATCTTGGTGCCGGCCATTTCCGATCAGCGCTGGCCCGGTCGTCTGGCCCTGGTGGCCGAGGACAACGAGGACGTGCGCCAGATCATCCGCCGGCAATTGGTCGAATTGGGGTTTTCCGTGGTCGAGGCGGAAAGCGGCGACGAGGCCGCTGCTTTGGTTGAGCAGATCGAAGACCTGCATCTGGTGATATCAGATATCGTCATGCCTGGACTATCGGGGGTTGATCTGGCCCGGCGGGTCAAGGAATCCAGGCCGGAAATTTCGATGGTTCTGATCAGCGGCTTCTCCTTTGATGGCAGCGAGGACCGATCCGATCTGGTAGTCTTGTCCAAGCCGTGGGAAAAGCAGGATCTGATCGACGCCATCGGCCGGTCGGGATCCGCCATAAAAAACTGAGGGACGCGGGTTGGGCGCCAGGAAGCTTCTGTATCTGATCGAGGATGATGCCGATATCCGCAATCTGGTGCGTACCGTGCTGGAAGGCTATGGCTATGAGGTTCAGGCCTTCGGCTCGGGCCGCGACGCCCGTGCCGCCATCCGCCGCCAGGCCCCCGAGCTGTGTCTGGTCGATCTGGGCCTGCCCGACATGGACGGCCTGACCCTGGTGCGCGAGCTTTGGGGCGACGTGCGCTTCGGCGTCATCATCCTGACCGGACGCGGCGGCGTTTCCGACCGCGTTCTGGGCCTGGAACTGGGCGCCGACGATTATATCGTCAAGCCGTTCGAGCCGCGCGAACTGGTCGCCCGCATCAATTCTGTCATCCGTCGGCGCGAGCAACTGGCCGGGGCGGCCATGGCCACCGACACCCAGCGGGCGCGTTTCGGCGAATGGGTGTTCGATCCCGGCAATCTGACCCTGGTCGCCGATGACGGCCACCAGGAAAGCCTGACCGCCGCCGAGGCCGGTCTGCTGCTGGCGCTGCTGAAATCACCCAAGCGGGTGCTGTCGCGTGAGCAATTGCAAGGGGCCGATTGCGAACGCGACGACTTTCCCTATGACCGTTCCATCGACGTGCGGGTGTCCCGCATCCGCAAGAAGATCGAGCGCGACGCCAAGTCGCCGCGCCTGATCAAGACCGTCTATGGCGCCGGCTATCTGTTCACCGCCGAAGTGCTGTGGCTGTCGGGCGAGGCATAGCCGATCAAATCCATCAGCCCGGTGCCCAGGGTCGACCGCCAATGGGCCAGATCGTGGCCGCTGGCATATTCGCGGTGGCGGACGTCATAGCCCTTGGCCATCAGCACGTCGCGCAGATGGCGAGTGGTCTCCAGGATGGATTTACCGCCGCTTTCAAACAATCCGGCTTCCAGGTGAAAGCGCACCGGCACTTTCGCCCGCTGGGCGAATTGGCGGGTCAACCATTCCGGCTCGGCGCCGGACGGTGCCCACCAGAATGATCCCGACTGGCTGTGGACGTTGCCGAACCAGTGCGGCAGGGTGAGCCCGGCCTGCGCCGCAGCCAGGCCGCCATAACTGGACCCGGCCACCACCGTGCGAGGAGGGGCGGCGGCGATGCCGTGCCCCTTGGCCCAGGGCATCAGCTCTTCATCAAGAAAACGCAGGAAGGCCGGGTTGGGCGGCAATTCGGCGGCGCGGGTCTCGGTGCTGGGATTGGCGACGATGATGGCGGCGGTGGACGGGATGCGGCGCTGGTGGTTGAGGTTGTCCAACAGCGCGGTGATATCGGCCTTGTCCACATAGAATTCAGCGTCGAACAGCAGCAGCAGACCGTTACCCTCGGCCCCCGGCACGTAGCCGGCGGGGCGGTACAGCACGATCTCGCGCTGGTTGCCCAGGATCGGGCTGGACAGGCGCAAGCGTTCGATAGTCCCGGCGGGTATGCCGGGCTGACGGAATACCCAGTCCTGCCGGGGGGCGTCGGGCAGTTCCACCACCGATTCGCCATCATAAATGTCGGCCACATGGTCGGGGAAGTGGCGGGGATTGAGCGGGTCGCGCTGGGCGGTGGCCAGGATGGCGCGGCGGCGCTCCCCGGCGGACAGCTTCAACTCGGGGACGTCGGGGGCGATCTTGTAGGACAGCCGGGTGCTGGTCGGCACCACATAACTGGCGAACCACACATCGCTTTGCCCCAGGCGCTGCATCTTGTCGTGATTGCCCGACGGCGCCGCGAACAGCCAGACAGTGTCGTGCTGTCCCCGCCACAGAAAGGTCAGCAGCGCCTGACCGGCGGGCAGGGGGGGCTGCACGCCCTCGGTTTCCACCAGCGGGCCGCGCAGTTGCCGCCAAAAGTCGTCCACATCGCCGCCGGCGGCCAGGGCGCACAGGCCGGGGCTGGACAAGGCGGCGGCGGTGATACCCTGATCCGCCTTGGCGATACGGCGGTGAAGGCGCAGGTGGTAGGCACCGCCCTGGTCGGTTTCCACCTTCAGGGTATGGGGCGTCCGGGGGCCGGCGACGAACATGAATTCCTGGGTGTCGCGCTCGCCCTTGGCCAGCAGGCGCAAGGATTGGCCGTTGCCGTCGACCAGATGCAGACGCAGACCGCGCCCCTCGAATGTGCCGTGGATGAAATCGCCGGGTGCCGCCGCCACGGAGTGGGACCGGCTTTCCCCGGCCTTCAGGGTTTCCGACCGGGCGGGGTCGGGGGACAGGATCAGCAGGGCGAGGGCTGCGGGGAGCAGGCGCATGAAACGTCCTTGGCGAAAGGGATGGGCTTATGGAATCAACGCCTGGCCCCCCTGACTTTTTCAGCGTTTTGCCGGTGATCGGCAAAATCTCTGTGTTAGTCTTGCCGTCCACCGCTGGCGGCGTTGGGATGAGCGGGCTTCCGGCTCAGGTTTTTTGCACGGATACAATTCGTCATAATCCTGAGAAACTTGGGAAAAGCTGGGCTGTTAGACCGCATCCAACGCTGAAACCAGCAGCCGGCTCGCGATAAAGCCCTAGGGAGAAACAGGCCATGGCCGCCACCAATGTGTATGATCGGGATTTGGACAAGAACACCGCGAATTTCGTCGCGCTGACGCCCCTGACCTTCCTCGAGCGCACAGCCTCTGTCTGGCCGGATCGTGTCGCAATCATCCATGGCCCGGTCCGTCGCACCTGGGGTGAAACCCTGGTGCGCGTGCGCCGTCTGGCCGCCGGTCTGGCCGCGCGCGGCATCGGCAAGGGCGACACCGTGGCCATGTTGGCCGCCAACACGCCGGAACTGTTCGAGGGCCATTTCGCCATCCCGCTGGCCGGGGCGGTGCTCAACGCCATCAATACCCGCCTGGATGCCGAGGCCATCACCTTCATCCTCGAACACGGCGAAGCCAAGATGCTGATCGTCGATCGCGAGTTCTCCAAGGTGGTGAAGAAGGCGCTGGACGGTCTCAAGGTCAAGATTCCGGTGTTCGACATCGACGATCCCACCTATGTCGGCGGCGAGTTGATCGGCGAGGCCACCTATGAGGATCTGCTGGCCACTGAGATGCATCCGTGGACCATGCCCGCCGATGAATGGGACGCCATCGCCCTTAATTACACCTCGGGCACCACCGGCAATCCCAAGGGCGTGGTCTACCACCATCGCGGCGCTTACCTGAACGCGGTGTCCAACGCCCTGGGTTGGAACCTGCCCGACGGCCCGGTCTATCTGTGGACCCTGCCCATGTTCCACTGCAATGGCTGGTGTTTCCCCTGGACCATGGCCGCCACCGCCGGCACCAGCGTCTGTCTGCGCCATGTGCGGGTCGAGCCCATCCTCGATCTGATCCGCTCCGAGAATGTGGGCTATTTCTGCGGCGCCCCCATCGTGCTGAACATGATCAACAACGCCCCCGCCGCCTTGAAGGAGGGCATCAGCCAGCCGGTCAAGGTGATGACCGCCGGCGCCGCCCCGCCGGCCGCCGTCATCGCCGGCATGGAGCGCATGGGCTGGGAAGTCACCCACGTCTATGGCCTGACCGAGGTCTACGGCCCGGTGATCCAATGCGTCTGGCACGACAAGTGGAACGATCTGTCCATCGACGACAAGGCCAGGATCAAGGCCCGCCAGGGCGTGCGCGGCCCCATGCTGGAAGCGGTGATGATCGCCGACCCGATGACGCTCGAGCCCTGCCCCAAGGACGGCCTGACCATGGGCGAAATCTTCATGCGCGGCAACAACGTCATGAAGGGCTATCTGAAGAACCCCAAGGCGACGGTGGAAAGCTTCGAGGGCGGCTGGTTCCACACCGGCGATCTGGCGGTATGGCACGCCGACGGCTATGTGGAGATCAAGGACCGCTCCAAGGACATCATCATCTCGGGCGGCGAGAACATCTCGTCCATCGAGGTCGAAGACGTCCTCTACAAGCACCCCGAGGTGATGGAAGCCGCCGTGGTGGCGCGCCCCGACGAAAAATGGGGCGAGACGCCGTGCGCCTTCGTCAGCCTGAAGGACGGCGCCACCTGCACCGAGGACGACATCATCACCTTCTGCAAGGCGCATATGGCCGGGTTCAAGACCCCGCGCACCATCGTTTTCGGTCCGCTGCCCAAGACCAGCACCGGCAAGATTCAAAAGTTCATGCTGCGTCAGCAGGCGAAGGAGCTGTAAGTCATGAAAGTCCTGGTGGCCGCAAAGCGCGTCATTGATTACAACGTGAAAATCCGGGTGAAGGCTGACACTTCCGGCGT
>VBWB01000029.1 GCA_006218045.1 Stygiobacter sp. | reverse complement strand
GAAGGCGGGAGTCCAGAGGGTGCACCACCACCTTTTCCGCGACTCCTGGATACCCGCCTGCGCGGGTATGACGAAGGAAAAATGGGTGTTTTTCCGTACTCTGTTAAGGCTTGGGCCGGTTGTCGATCACCCGCTTGGCCTTGCCCATGGAGCGCGGGATGGTGTTGGGGTCGAGCACGCGGACCTTGGTGCTGATGCCGACCAGGCTTTTGATGTGGCCGGACAAGGTCTTGGAGATGTCGGCCATGGCCGCGTCGTCCAGAAACAATTCGGGCCGGGGTTCGACGTTGACGATCAGACCGTCCATGTGGCCGTCGCGGAACACCTCGATCTGATAATGCGGCGACAGCCGCACATCCTTCAGCATCTGTTCCTCGATCTGGGTGGGGAAGACATTGACGCCCCTGATGATCAGCATGTCGTCGGAACGCCCGGTGATCTTGTCCATGCGCCGGAACGACCGCGCCGTGCCCGGCAGCAGTCGGGTCAGGTCGCGGGTGCGATAGCGGATGACCGGCAGGCCTTCCTTGGTCAGCGTGGTGAAGACCAACTCGCCCTGCTCGCCATCGGCCACCGGCTCGCCGGTTTCCGGGTTGATGATTTCGGGATAGAAATGGTCTTCCCAGATATGCGGGCCGTCCTTGGTTTCCAGGCATTCATTGGCGACGCCCGGCCCCATCACTTCCGACAGGCCATAGATATCCACCGCGTCGATGCCGGCCCGCTTCTCGATTTCCTCGCGCATGGCCCCGGTCCACGGCTCGGCGCCGAAGATGCCCACCTTCAACGAACTGTCGCGCGGGTCCAGGCCCTGGCGTTCCATCTCATCGAGGACCACCAGCATGTAGCTGGGGGTAACCATGATGATGTCGGGCTCGAAATCGCGGATCAACTGCACCTGCTTTTCCGTCTGGCCGCCGGACATGGGGATGACGGCGCAGCCCAGACGCTCGGCCCCGTAATGGGCGCCAAGACCGCCGGTGAACAGGCCATAGCCATAGGCGATCTGCACCTTGTGGCCGGGCCGCCCGCCCGAGGCGCGGATGGAGCGCGCCACCATGTTGGCCCAGGTGTCGATGTCGTTTTTGGTATAGCCGACCACGGTGGGCTTGCCGGTGGTGCCGGAACTGGCGTGGATGCGGACGATCTTGTCCATGGGCGTGGCGAACAGCCCGAAGGGATAGGTCTGGCGCAGATCCTCCTTGGTGGTGAAGGGGAACTTGGCCAGATCGGCAAGGCTTTTCAGATCGTCGGGGTGCACACCCTTGGTGTCGCATTTGGCCCGATAATGGGCGACGTTGTCATAGGTGTGGCGCACCGACCATTTCAGCCGTTCCAACTGAAGGGCGGTGATTTCGTCGCGGCTGGCGATCTCGATGGGGTCCAGCATATCGCGCGACGGCGGGCTCAGACGGTTGCTCATGGACGTAATCCTCCCTGTATTTCTTATATTTTTCAGACGCGTTCGATGACGCTGGCGATCCCTTGGCCGACGCCGATGCACATGGTGCAAAGCGCCCGGTTGGTTCCGGTCCGACGCAGATGATAGGCGGCGGTGGTCAACAGCCGCGCCCCGCTCATGCCGAGCGGGTGCCCGAGCGCGATGGCGCCGCCATTGGGGTTGACGTGATCAGCGTCGTCGGCCAGACCGAGATCGCGCAACACCGCCAAGGCCTGGGCGGCGAAGGCTTCGTTCAGCTCGATCAGGTCGATATCGGCCAACGACAGGCCGAGGCGGGCCAGCAGCTTTTTCGACGCCGGCGCCGGGCCCATGCCCATGATCCGCGGCGGCACCCCGGCCACCGCGCCGCCTGCGATGCGGGCCAGCGGGGTCAGGCCATGACGGCGGGTGGCATCGGCATTGGCGATGATCAGGGCACAGGCGCCGTCATTGACGCCCGAGGCATTGCCCGCCGTCACCGAGCCACCCGGACGGAACGGCGCCTTCAGCTTGGCCAGGCTGTCGAGGGTGGTGTCGCCGCGCGGATGCTCGTCCTTGATCACCAGGACGGGATCGCCCTTTTTCTGCGCGATGGCGACCGGAATAATCTCGTCATCGAAACGGCCTTGCTCCTGGGCGGCGACGGCGCGCAATTGGCTGCGCACGGCGAAAGCGTCCTGATCGGCGCGGCTGATGTTGAAATCGGCGGCGACGTTCTCGGCGGTTTCCGGCATGGACTCGGTGCCGAAGCCCTGATGCATCAACGGGTTGACGAAGCGCCAGCCGATGGTGGTGTCATAAACCGCATTGTCGCGGGTGAATGCGCTGGTCGCCTTGGGCATGACGAAAGGCGCCCGGCTCATGCTTTCGACGCCGCCGGCGATCAGGATGTCGGAGGCACCGGCCTGGATGGCCCGCGCCGCGGTCAAGACCGCGTCCATGCCGGAACCGCACAGGCGGTTGATGGTGGTGCCGCCGATGGTGATGGGCAAACCGGCCAGCAGCACCGCCATGCGGGCGACGTCGCGGTTGTCCTCGCCCGCCTGATTGGCGCAGCCGAGGATGCAATCATCCACCGCCTCCCAATCGACGCTTGGATTGCGGGCCATCAGCGCTTTTAACGGGATGGCGGCCAGATCGTCGGCACGTACCGACGACAGCACGCCGCCGTAACGACCGATGGGGGTGCGGACAGCGTCGCAGATGAACACGTCAGACATGCTTGGCGATCTCCTCTGATGGCACGACGGTACCCGACACCATCCGCGATTGGCCGCGGAACAGGGCGATGACGTCGCCGTCTTGATTGCTGACCGTGACGTCGTAGACGCCGTTGCGGCCGGTCAGATGGGTTTCCACCGCTTCCGCCGTAAGCTTGTCGCCCTCACGGCCAGCCGCCGGATAGACGATGGAACAGCCGGCGGCCACCGCGTTGGTGTTGTAGGAATTGCAGGCATAGGCGAAAGCGGTATCGGCCAGGGCATAGGACATGCCGCCATGCAAAGAGCCGTGGCCGTTCAGCATCTCACGACGCACCACCATGCTGGCACGGGCATAGCCGGGGCGGATCTCGTCGATGGTGATGCCCATGGCATGGGCGTTGTGGTCCTTGGGATACATATGATCCAGGACCAAGTGCGCGATTTTCTGGCGCTTGGCCGCGTCAGTCATGAAAACGTCCTTTCGCGAAGACCAGCCGGCGCAGATGGGCGGAGGCGCGGTAGCGGTCCTCGCCATAGGTGCGGGCCAGATTGTCCAAAACCGTCAACACCCGGTCGAGGCCGATGCGTTCGGCCCAGGCCAGCGGCCCCAAGGGATAATTGACCCCCTTGGTCATGGCGGTGTCGATGTCGGCAGCCGAGGCGACACCCTGATAGACGGTGTCGGCGGCTTCGTTGGCCAGCATGGCGACGGTGCGCATCACCGCCAGACCGGGCACGTCCTCGAACACCGACACTGATAAACCCAGGGCCTGGAAGAAGCCGATGGCGCGCTCGAGCCCACTCGCCGAGCACTGCCCGGCGGCGGCGATGGCGATGCGCTTGGCCGTGCACCAATCGAGCGCCAGATCGAACACCACCAGATCATTGATACCCAATTGGGCGGCGCGTTCGCTGGCGCTGCGGCCATCGGTCAGCGCCATGGTGACACCGTGCAGGTCGATCATGCCGGCGCCGCCCATGCGGGCCAGGGTCATGCCGGCCTTGGCCGCCAAATCGGCCAGGGCCGAGGCCGGACCAAGATCGCCCAACACGTCCAAGGCCTTGGGCGCGGTACAGGGCGGGGCGGTTTGCGGTTCCGGCTTGACGGCATCGGCACCGTAATCATAAAAACCGCGCCCGCTCTTGCGCCCCAGCCAGCCGGCATCGACCAGATCCTGCTGCAACAGGCTGGGCAAAAAGCGCGGATCGTTGAAAGTGGCGGCATGGACCGAGCGGGTAACGGCGAAATTGACGTCGTGGCCGATCATGTCGGTCAGCTCGAACGGCCCCATGCGGAACTGGCCGGCCTCGCGCAGCACCGCATCGATGGTGGCGATATGGGCGGCCCCTTCCTGGGCCAGACGCATGCCCTCGGCATAAAACGGGCGGGCGACGCGGTTGACGATGAAGCCCGGCGTCGATTTGCACAAGACCGGCGCCTTGCCCCAGGCGGCGGCGGTGTCGGTGATGGTTTGGGCCACCGCCTCCGCCGTCGCCAGCCCCTTGACCACTTCCACCAGGGCCATGAGCGGGGCGGGGTTGAAGAAGTGCATGCCGACCATACGGGCCGGGTTCTTCAGTACCGAGGCCAGGGCGGTCAAGGACAGCGACGAGGTGTTGGACGACAAGATGCATTCGGGGCCGACGATGGCTTCCAGACAGCGGAACAGATCGTGCTTGATCTCCAGCTTCTCGACGATGGCCTCGATGATCAGTGCTGTCGGCGCCAAGTGCTCCAATTGGGTGCAGATCGTGATGCGATCGGTGATGGCGGTGGCGTCCTCGGGCGCCAGCTTACCCTTGGCTGTCAGTTTGCCCAAGGCAGCGACGATGCCCGCCTTGCCCTTGGCCGCAGCGCCGTCGAAGGCATCATAGAGCCGCACTTCATGGCCGGACTGGGCCGCCACCTGGGCGATGCCGGCGCCCATGGCCCCGGCACCGACGATGCCGATGATGGCGGTAGGGGGGAGTGCGGCCATCTCACATCCCCTGGAAAGTGGGGACGCGCTTTTCCATGAAGGCGGCGACGCCTTCCTGGTAGTCGCGGGTGCGCCCGGCCAGACGTTGCAGGTCGCGCTCCAGATCCAGTTGCTGGTCCAAGGTATTGGTGGAACTGGCGGCCAAGGCGCGCTTGATCAACGCCAGACCCTTGGTCGGCTGGGTGGCCAGATGCGCCGCCAGCTTGGCCGCTTCCGCCTGCAATTGGTCGTCGTCGACGCATTTCCAGATCATGCCCCAGGCTTCCGCCTGCTCGGCCGAGACCTTGTCGCCCAGCATGGACAAAGCCACGGCGCGGGCTTGGCCGACCAGACGCGGCAGGGTCCAGGTGCCGCCCGAATCGGGGACCAGACCGATCTTGCAAAAGGCCTGGATGAAGCTGGCCGAGCGTGCCGCCAAGACGATGTCGCAGGCGAAAGCCAGATTGGCCCCGGCCCCGGCGGCAACGCCGTTGACGGCGCAGATCACCGGCATCTCCAGGGCACGCAAGGTGCGGATCAGCGGGTTGTAGCGCTTGTCGATGGATTCGCCCAGATCAGGCGCCTCATTCCCCGGCGCCACCGCGCGGTCGGACAGATCCTGGCCGGCGCAAAAGCCGCGCCCGGCGCCGGTGATCAGCAGGCAGCGCACCTTGTTGGCGGGGTCTTGCACCTGCTTGAGCGCGTCCTTCAATTGGGCGTGCATCTCGGTGTTGAAGCTGTTCAGGCGGTCGGGACGGTTCAGGGTGAGAGTGGCGACGCCGTTTTCGATCTGGAGCAAGATGGTGGTCATGGGCTTACATTCCTTGGAATTGGGCGCGGCGCTTGTCGCGGAAAGCGGCAACGCCTTCGCGGAAGTCGGCGGTGGCGAACAGGGCGGCGAAACATTTGCGTTCGTGGGCAAGGCCGGCTTCCAGCCCGGCCTCGAAACTTTTCAGCACCGCCTCCTTGGCCGCGCGCACCGCCAAAGGCGGTTTGCCGGCGATGATCTCGGCGACGGCCTGGGCGCGCTCTTGCGTCAATTCCGGTTGACAGACTTCGGCGACCAGGGAATGGGCCAAGGCGGTGCGGGCGTCGATCATCTCGCCGGTCAGCACCATGCGCATGGCCAGCGATTTCCCCACCGCCCAGGTCAGGCGCTGGGTGCCACCGGCGCCGGGGATGATGCCGAGATTGATTTCCGGCTGGCCGAAGCGGGAGTCTTCGCCGGCGATGATGATGTCGGCATGCATGGCCAATTCACAGCCGCCGCCCAGACAAAAGCCGTTCACCGCGGCGATGACGGGTTTGGGAAAACGACGGATCGCCGCCCAGTATTTGGGTCGGGCATCGGTCAGGATGCTGACCGCGTCATGGGCAGCCAGCTCGTTGATGTCGGCCCCGGCGGCGAACACGGTGGGGCCGCCGGTCAAAATGACGGCGCGGATGGCCGCATCGGTCTCGGCCGCGTCCAACGCCCGGGCGATTTCCGCCAGTGTCTGGGTGCGCAAAGCGTTACGCAATTGCGGGCGGTCAAGGGTGATGCGCAAGAGATGCGCGCCCACCTTTTCGGCCCGGATGTCCGAAAACTCGCTCATTGGCTGGTCGCCTTCTTCGTCCCTGTCCCGGATAAAGCGATACGAGTTTGCGTCGCTACCCAGGTATTATTGAATTATGTTTGGAGGCGTTTGCCGCCCCGTCCTCGCTTCCGCCGGTGGATGAAACCGCTAGGTCCCCTGTGGGGTTGCACGGCTTTCCAGATTTGGAAGAGATACAAAATTGGACTTCATTCTCCAAATCTGGTATCAAAAATCAAGCGCCATGGAGACGAAACGTCGCGAATGGCTAAAAAACAGCGATTTCAGGGAAGGTAGAGCATGAGCCAGGATTTCTTCACCGCGCATCAGGCGACGCTGAACAACGCCGTTGAGGCCATCGCCAAACGCGGTTTCTGGACCCCGTACCCGGAAGCCCCCAGCGGTCGCCTCTATGGCGAAACCGCCGCCGCCGACGGCGAGGCCGCCTTCAAGGCCCGCCTGGACAAGCCCTTTGCCCTCACTCAGCCGGCGACCAAATCCATGGTGGGCGCGGAAGTCTCGCCCTTCGGCTTTCCGCTCGGCATCACCTATCCGTCCCCGGACGTCGACGGCCTGATGGCGGCGGCCCAGGCGGCCTTGCCGGCTTGGCGCCGGGCTGGTCCGCAGGCCCGCGCCGGTGTGTGCCTGGAAATCCTGCATCGCCTCAACCGCCGCTCGTTCGAGATCGCCCAGGCGGTGCAACACACCACCGGTCAGGCCTTCATCATGGCCTTCCAGGCCGGCGGCCCCCATGCCCAGGATCGCGGCCTGGAGGCGGTGGCCTATGGCTATCGCGCCATGGCCGAGGTGCCCCCGCATACATATTGGGAAAAGCCGCAGGGCAAGGCCGACCCCTTGCGCATGGACAAGGATTATCACATCGTCGGCCAGGGCGTGGCGCTGATGATCGGCTGCTCCACCTTCCCCACCTGGAACGGCTATCCCGGTCTGTTCGCCAGCCTGGTCACCGGCAATGCGGTGGTGGTCAAGCCCCATCCGGGCGCCATTCTGCCCTTGGCCATCACGGTGGAAATCGCCCGCGAAGTGCTGGCCGAGGCCGGCCTGCCCGAAGATTTAGTGCTGCTGGCCGCCGACACGGCGGAAGCGCCCCTGGCCAAGGATCTGGCGCTCAGGCCCGAAATCAAGATCATCGACTTCACCGGCTCGTCCGCCTTCGGCACCTGGCTGGAACAAAACGCCCGCCAAGCCCGTACCTACGC
Organism: Stygiobacter sp.; assembly: GCA_006218045.1. Taxonomy (GTDB): domain Bacteria; phylum Pseudomonadota; class Alphaproteobacteria; order Rhodospirillales; family Magnetospirillaceae; genus Magnetospirillum. Next base: position 98,846 of record VBWB01000029.1, on the reverse strand, counting down.
GGAAAAGGCCGGCGTCAATTTCATCGTCATCGACTCGGTGGACGACATCAAGGCGGTGACCCGTAATCTGGCCTTCTCGCTGTCCCTGTATTCCGGCCAGATGTGCACGACGCCGCAAAACATCTTCGTCCCCAGGGGCGGCATCAAGGCCGGTGACGGCCATCTGTCCTTCGACGAGGTGGCCGGCGCCATCGCCGGCGCCGTGGCCAAGTTCAACGCTGATCCCGAACGCGCGGTGGAAGTGCTGGGCGCGGTGCAGTCCCAGGCCACCTGCGACCGTCTGGACCAGGCCCGTTCCCTGGGCAAGGTCCTGCTGGAAAGCCGGACCCTGACCCATCCGGCTTTCCCCCAAGCCCGCGTGCGCACGCCGTTGATGCTGACGGTGGATGCCAAGGATTCTGGCGCCTTCACCCAGGAATTGTTCGGTCCCATCTCGTTCGTCATCGCCGCCGATTCGGGTGAAGCGGCGCTGGAGCTGGCCACCGCCACCGCCAAGCAACACGGCGCGCTGACCGCCAGCGTCTATTCCACCGACCCGGCCTTCCTGGCCAAGGCCGAGGATCTGTGCATCGATGCCGGCGTCGCCCTGTCGGAAAACCTGACCGGCGGCGTTTTCGTCAACCAGTCGGCGGCATTCTCGGATTATCACGGGTCCGGGGCCAATCCGGCGGCCAATGCGTCCTTGTGCGATTCGGCCTTCGTCGCCGAACGCTTCCGCGTGGTCCAGGTGCGCCGGCATTCGGCATAATCACAGTCAGCCGCCCCCCCCGGGCTGGTCCCGGGGGGCCATTTTAGGAGCGCCCCATGCGTCCCACCGTCTATGCCATCGATGGAATCATCCCGGTGGTGCACCCCACCGCCTTTGTCCATCCTACTGCCGTGCTGATCGGCGACGTCATCATCGGGGCGCGCTGCTATATCGGGCCGCTGGCCAGTTTGCGCGGCGATTTCGGCGCCATTCGCATCAATGACGGCGCCAATGTGCAGGATTGCTGCGTCATGCACGCTTTCCCCGGTCAGGACGCGGTGGTCGAGGAGGATGGCCATATCGGCCATGGCGCCATCCTGCATGGCTGCGTGGTGGGCAAAAACGCCCTGGTCGGCATGAACAGCGTGGTCATGGATGGCGCGGTGGTGGGGGAAAGCTCCATCGTCGCCGCCCAATCCTTCGTGCGTGCCGGCGCCATCCTGCCGGCGCGCTCGCTGATCGGCGGCATTCCGGCCAAGGTGATGCGGGCGTTGAAGGACGAGGAAATCGCCTGGAAGTCGGCGGGCACGGCGGAATACCAGCGCCTTGCCGTCCGCAGCCTGACCACCATGCGCGCCTGCGAACCGCTGAGTGCGCCGGAAGCCGACCGCGGCACCGTGGATGCCGGCACGGTGGCCCCCTTGCATGTGACCAAGGGCGCCTGATTAACACCATGTCCCGGTGATCGGAACCGATCACCGGCGTCCTCATGCGGCGGGCGGGTTGCTCCGCAACCCTTGCCTCTGGCAGCATTAGCCGCGCGGCCCCTTGGGCCTAACCACATCCCGATGAGTCGATTTCATCGGGATTTGGTATAAACTAGCAGCCGAAGCGCTCCTTGAACTCGCGGATCTCGCGCTTGGTCAGGCCATAGCGTTCGCCATCGGCCATGCTCGCCTTGCCGGCCAGCAGGTCGCGCACCAGATTGAGCTCCATGCGCGACAACCGCCCGGCCTCCAACTGATAATCACGGAAGGCCTCGGTGGTCACCGGCACCCAATCGGCCATGATCGCCAACATCTTTTCCGCATAGACGCGGATCTCGTATTGGGCATGCGGATCGGCGCGCAGACGCAGGAAGTGCATAAGGTTGTGCAGGTTGGTCTGCCAGTACATCTGGGTATAGGTGGACAAAGGCAGGCCGATGCGGGCCAATTCGCGGGCGATGCCGTCGCGATCATCGTCGATGGTGTTGCCGTCTTCATCGGCATTGAGCAGCGTATGATAGGTGCTGAAATTGCGTTGGGCGTCGTCTTTCAGGAGGCGCAGCACCTCGCCCGCCTGTTCGGCGGTCAGGGCGTCGCCACGGCCTTGCTTGTTGTCCTTGGACTGCACCGCCAGCAGGTGCGGCTCGGGCATGTAGAATTCATCCGGCAGGATGGAATAGCGGGCGGAATATTCGTTCAAGCTGGCGGTGCGGTGGCGCACCCATTGGCGCATGACGAAAATGGGCAGCTTGACGTGCAGCTTGATGACGCAGCCCTCGAACGGGCTGGTATGCAGATGGCGCATCAGATAGCGCAACAGCGCCCGGTCGTCGGACACCCCCTTGGTGCCCTTGCCATAGCTCATCCGCGCCATTTGCAGGATCGAGACATCGTCGCCCATGTAGTCCTTGACGGCGATGAAGCCGTGATCCAGTACCGGGTGATAGACGTTGACATGGCCTTCCATGCCCTCGGCCACCGGACGGAAGGTGGCGGCGCTTTCACGCGTCGGCGCGTCGGGACATTCGGGGAGCGGCTTGTCGGACATGATCTTCTCCGGTGGTCAGGCGCCGTACAGGGCATTGGCCCGCTGGCGGAACTGGCTGACGATGCGGCGTTCTACCTCGGGCATGGCAAAAGCGGCAAGGCCTTGCAGCAAGGGGGACGCCAAGGTGATCTCGTATTGGGCTTTAACATGGCCGTCGCTGAAGGTCCATTCCAGGCGAAAGGCCTTGAACGGGCCATCATCGCCGGTGATGATCAGGTGCTCGGGCGCTTGGGCCACGGCCCGGGTGATGAAGCGCAGATCGACGGGACCGGCGCCGAAATGATTTTCCACCGTCGTGGTGTCGCCATCCCGGTCGACCACCCGCGCCGCACGGCACCAGGGGATGAAACGGGGATAGCTTTCGATGTCGGCGGCGATGTCGAATAATTGTCGCGCGGTCAGGTGCGTAAAATCCACGCGGAACCGACCGCTCAAGGCCATGGTCAGCGGGTCAGGTTGCGGATATTGCGGACAAAGATATTGAGCAGGCCGCGGATGAAGGGGTCGGCCTTGGCCAGCTTCTCGCGAAAGGAATCGCGACCGATGATGACGACGGAGACGTCGGACAAAGCCTTGGCGGTGGCCATGCGCGGCTGGTCGTCGACCAGGGCCATCTCACCGAACAATTCCCCCTTGCCCAGCGTCGCCAGCACCAGACCGTGCTTGGAAATCTCGACCGAGCCTTCCTGGATCAAATAGGCGCGATCACCGGAATCGCCCTCGCTGAAAACCTTCTGGCCCGCATAAAAAACTTTGCGTTCCAGGACTTTACCTTTTTCCATGGAAGCCCCCATGACCCACTATGGGTTTAAGATTAGGCACAGATGCTGTCCTTGTCACCCCCTGACGATGGATTAATTCTTCGGTGCCATCGACAGTAGCGCCCATACCGGCCTAGACTGGCAACAATTCGTACGGAGTTTTGCCCGTGTCGGCTTCCTCGACCATAAAGGACAGTGTCCGCGATCGCCTGCTGCACCGATTGCGGGCATTGATGGCGCGGACCGTCGCCAACGGCGCCTCGCCCGACGAGGAACTGGTGGCGGCGCGCATGGTGGCCAAATCCATCGCCCAATTGGACGGCACCGCCCCACCGCCGACGGAAGCACCGCCGCCGCCCAATTGGGCCCAGGCCGAGCGCGATTCACGCGAGTACCAGCAATTGCTGGAAAAAAACACCACGGAAACCCTGTTGAAGAATGCGGTGCAGGAGATGGCGCTCGAACAGATCAACCGGGTGGCGCCGCCACGGCGCCGTCAGCCGGGGGAATATCTGGAACGGGTCGGCATCCACGACTTGCTGGACGCTCATCTGGGCATGGCGCTGTCGGTGGGCGGCAACCGGCTGGCCCGCGACATCCTGGCCCGGACCATCGACGAACTGGTCTATGACGGCCAGTTGCCATCGCACATGGACATCCCCGCCGGACGCTGACCCCGAACAACCAAAAACCCCCGGCGTTGCCGCCGGGGGTTTGGAGCGTGAGGGGCAAGCCCCCTATCCTTTTATGCCGACCGCGATCAATCCTCGATCGAACGGCTGGCCTTCTTGCGTTCGTTCGGGTCGCGCAGGCGCTTACGCAGGCGGATGGACTTGGGCGTCACTTCCACCAGTTCGTCGTCCTGAATGTAGGCGATGGCCTGTTCCAGGCTCATCTTCCTAGGCGTGGTCAGGCGCACCGCCTCGTCCTTGCCCGAGGCGCGGACGTTGGTCAGCTGCTTGGCCTTGAGCGGGTTGACTTCCAGGTCGTTGCTGCGGTTGTGCTCGCCGATGATCATGCCTTCATAGACCTTGACGCCGGCGGGGATGAACATCGGCCCACGGTCTTCCAGGTTCCACAGGGCATAGGCCACCGCCTCGCCCGAGGCATTGGCGATCAGCACGCCGGCGCGGCGGCCTTCGATCGGCCCCTTGTATTCGGCATAGCCGTGGAACACGCGGTTCATCAGGCCGGTACCGCGGGTGTCGGTGAGGAATTCGCCGTGATAGCCGATCAGGCCGCGCGAAGGCGCCAGAAAGGTGATCCGGGTCTTGCCGCCGCCGGTGGGGCGCATGCCGGTCAGCTCGGCCTTGCGCAGCGTCATCTTTTCCACCACCGCGCCCGAGAATTCGTCGTCGACGTCGACGAACACTTCCTCGATCGGTTCCATGCGCTTGCCGTTTTCGGTCTGGAACAGCACGCGCGGACGCGACACCGACAGCTCGAAGCCTTCACGGCGCATGGTTTCGATCAGCACGCCCAATTGCAGTTCGCCACGGCCGGCCACTTCAAAGGCGTCGCGGGAATCCTGCTCGGTGATGCGGATGGCGACGTTGGATTCGGCTTCGCGCATCAGGCGGGCGCCGATGACGCGGCTGGTGACCTTGTCGCCTTCGGTGCCGGCCAACGGGGAATCGTTGACCGAGAAGATCATGGCCAGGGTCGGCGGGTCGATGGGCTGGGCCTTCAACGGCTCGTCCACTTCGGCGGCGCAGATGGTATCGGCGACGGTGACCTTGGTCATGCCGGCCAGACAGACGATGTCGCCGGCCTCGGCGCTTTCCACCGGCACGCGCTCGATGCCGCGGAAGGACAGGATCTTGCTGGCGCGGAACTGTTCGACCAAGCCATCCTTATTGATGCCCTTGACCGACTGGTTCAGCTTCAGGATGCCGGTTTCGATGCGGCCGGTGAGGATGCGACCCAGATAAGGGTCGGCTTCCAAGGTGGTGGCCAGCATGGAGAACGGCTTCTCCAGATCGCGCGAGGGCGCCGGCACGTGGCGCAGGATCAGGTCGAACAGCGGCTCCAGCCCGGCATCCTTGGGGCCTTCCGGCGCTTCCGCGGCCCAGCCGTCGCGACCGACGGCGAACAGGGTGGGGAAGTCCAGCTGTTCGTCGGTGGCGTCCAGCGCCGAGAACAGGTCGAAGCATTCGTCGTGCACTTCGTGGGCGCGGGCGTCGCCACGGTCAACCTTGTTGACGATGACGATGGGGCGCAGGCCCAGGCCCAGGGCCTTGCCGGTGACGAACTTGGTTTGCGGCATCGGGCCTTCGGCGGCGTCGACCAGCACGACCACGCCATCGACCATGGACAGGATGCGTTCGACTTCACCGCCGAAATCGGCGTGGCCGGGGGTGTCGACGATGTTGATGCGCACGCCCTTCCAGTCCACCGAGGTGCACTTGGCCAAAATGGTGATGCCGCGCTCCTTTTCCAGGTCATTGGAATCCATGACCCGGTCCGCGACCTGCTGGTTTTCGCGGAAAGTGCCGGATTGCTTGAGCATGGCGTCGACCAGGGTGGTTTTGCCGTGGTCGACGTGGGCGATGATTGCGATGTTCCTGAGTTCCATGGGGATGTCGTTCAATAACCGGATCAGAGGGAGGGAAGGCCAAGCGTTTCCGCCGCCAATTGGGCAAGCGGACGCTCGGGACGGGCGCCGAAATGGGAAATCACCTCGCCGGCGGCGATGCCGCCGAGCAGGGCACAGGTGGCCAGATCGCGGCCTTGGGTGAAGCCGTGCAGGAAGCCGGCGGCATAAAGGTCGCCGGCCCCGGTGGTGTCGATCACCTGGGCCACCGGCGCGGCACCGACGACGATGGCGTCTTCGCCGGCGATCACCACCGAGCCCTTGGCGCCACGGGTAATGGCGGCAACCCGGCAATGCCCGCGTGAGGCGCGGATGGCGTCGTCGAAATTGTCGGTCTGGTACAACGAGCACAATTCGGCTTCGTTGGCGAACAGGATATCCACGTGATTGGCCACCAGATCGGCGAAATCGGCGCGGTGACGATCGACGCAGAACGGATCGGACAGCGACAGCGACACCATGCGACCGGCGCCGTGGGCGACCGAGGCGGCGGCCAGGAAGGCGCGCTTGGCCGCCGGCGGATCGTACAGATAGCCTTCCAGATAGGTGACGGCGGAAGCGGCGATCACCGCCTCGTCCACGTCGTCGGGGGTCAGCTCGACGCAGGCGCCCAAGTAAGTGAGCATGGTGCGCTGAGCGTCGGGGGTGACCAGGACGAAGCAGCGCGCGGTGGAATTGCCGTCCGCGGCCGGGGCGGTGTCGAAGGCAACGCCGGCATTGCGGATGTCGTGGCGGAACACCTGGCCCAACTGATCGTTCTTGACCTTGCCCACATAGGCGGCAGACCCGCCCAGCGAGGCGATGCCGACGATGGTATTGGCAGCAGACCCGCCCGAGCATTCGATGCCGGGGGGCAGACGCTCGTAGATGGACTCGGCGGTGGCCGAATCGATCAGGGTCATCACCCCCTTGGTCAGGTCGAGCCGCGACAGCAGGGCGTCGTCGGCATGCACCAGCACGTCGACAATCGCGTTGCCGATGCCGGCCACGTGGAAGCGAGTATCCGCCATTCTCTTGATCTCTTGCTATAGCGCGCGATATGGGTCAAAGGGACCGCGTCCGGCCGACCCGTTTGGCGGCGCAGTATAACGGTGCGCGCGTTTGGAACAATAAAAAACGCTACGGTCACGGCAACGTCACCGAGAATAAGGAGCGATGAGCATGATCGGTGCTTTGTGGAAGGCGCTGGCGCAATTATCCGACCCGCGTCTGGCGCGGGTACTGAAATTGGGGATATTGGGGGCCTTGGCCGCCTATGTGACCCTGGTCGTGATCATCTGGACGGTGCTGGCCAATGTCAGCCTGTTCACCAATGCCTGGGCCGATTGGAGCAGCGATCTGGCCATCGGCGCCCTGGCCCTGGTGCTGCCCATACTGTTTTTTCCGGCCCTGGCCACCACCATCATGGGCCCCATGCTGGACGGCGTCGCCGATGCCGTCGAGGCCCGCCACTATCCGCACCTTGCCGCCGCCCGCCCGCAGCCGGTAGCGGAAGTCATCCTCGGCACCTTGCGCTTCCTGGCGCTGACCGTGGTCATCAACCTGGCGGCCCTGCCGGTTTACGGCCTCTTGCTGTTCACCGGCCTGACCGTCGTCCTGGCCACCGCCATCAACGGCTATCTGCTGGGACGGGAATATTTCGAGATGGCGGCGCTCCGCCGGCTGGAGCCGGCCATGGTGCGGGCCTTGTTCAAGGCCCGCCTGGGCCAGGTGTGGCTGGCCGGGGTGATCATCGCCTTTCTGTTCTCGGTGCCACTGCTCAATCTGGCGGCGCCGGTCATCGCCGCCGCTTTCATGACTCACGTGGCGGAAACGTTGCGTATGCGAGCAAATACAGTATAATCCCGCAATCCCCTCGCCCCGGTGGTCCCCATGCGCCCGAGCCGTCTTGCGTTGCTGTCGCCCTTGCTGTTGCTGGTTGCCTGCGGCGGTAATCCGCAAACCGCATCCGGTCCCCATGTCGCCGGCGGTTTTTCCGGCACGGATTCTTCCGCCTCCGCAACAAAAAACGGCGACCAGCTGGCGGCAATTCCCGGTGGCCTGTCCGAACCGTCGCGGCTGAAGGGGCTCAATACCACGCAGATCAAGTCGGTCCTGGGCCGTCCCGGCTTCACCCGCCGCGATGCCCCGGCGGAAATCTGGCAGTACCGGAGCCGGGTCTGCACCTTGGATCTGTTCCTTTATGACGATGGCAGCCATCAGGTGGTGGCCCATTATGCCATGCGTGGCACCCAGCCCCTGGACGAGCGCGGCTGTTTCGACGAACTGACCGGACGCGGGCGCGCCGCGCCCATGTCGTAAGTCGCTCGTGACGCTCTTCTGTGATCAGCTGAGAAGTCCCTGCCGTCCCAACCGGGCATGATCGTAGCGCAACAGGTTGTTGTGGCGGATCAGGGCGCGGATACTATCCACATAGGCATGGCCCCGTTCCGAATAGGCGGTCAAGGCCCCGGCCAGGGAATGGCCGTCGGGAGAACCGCCACGCGCCCGGATCTGGGCGCGGATGCGGCGCAAGGGTTCGTAGGCGGGGTGGCTGTTGAGGTTTTGCGCATAGGCCCGCACCGCCGCGTGCAGGGAGGTGAAGCTGGCCATGGCCGGCCCGCTTTGGTCGCCTTCGGGGACGATGTCACCACCCACCTGGCCGAATAGATTGTTGCCCTCGCGGACAAAGCGCGAGGTGCCCCAGCCCGATTCCTCCACCGCCTGGGCCAGGGCCAGCGACGGCGGCACCACGTCGACCCGCCGCAGCAAACCGGCCATATCGGTACCGGGCGCCTGATAACGCTGGGCCAGATCGGCCAGCCAGCCGTCGTCGCGGGCGGCCTTGCCCTGGTGCATGGCCTCGAGACGGGCGCGGTCCTCGGCTATTTCCTCGTTGATCACCAGCACCAGCGGCAACATCAGCCGCAGGAACACCTGCTTCTTGGTGTCGATCTGGTCCAGGCTGTCCAGATCGCCGGGCAGGCTGGGCAGAAACAGGGGCGGCACCCTGTGGCCGGCAGCGATACGGTCCAGACGATAATTCATGCGGGTGAAGGCGGCCTCCAGACGGACGGCCTGATTGCATTCATCCTCGGACAGCGCCATTTCCAGCCCCACCGGCTCGCCGCGCACCAGCCAGCGCCACAGGGGCGATTCGGTCCCCAGCGCCACCAGCAGGTAAAGCCCCGCCACCGCCAGGATCGGCAGCAGCAGGGTGAAAGCCGAGGATTTGGCGTTCGGCGGTTCCGTCATGGCGGGACGGGACGAAACGAGGGTCAGTCGACCGCCTGTACCGCCACCACTTCCGGCACGTAGTACTTCAGCATGTTCTCGATGCCGTGCTTCAAGGTCGCGGTCGAGCTGGGGCAGCCCGAGCAGGCGCCTTGCAGGTGCACATAGACGATGCCGTCGTCGAAGGAGCGGAAAATGATGTCGCCGCCATCCTGGGCCACCGCCGGACGCACGCGGGTGTCCAGCAATTCCTTGATCTGGCGGACGATGTCGGTTTCCTCGCCGTCGCTGACCGCCTCGGTCCCTTCATTGATCACCGGCAGCAGGGCAGCGGTGAAGAAATCCATGATCGCCGACAGCAACAAAGGCTTCAGAGTGCCCCAGGTGGCGGCTTCGGTCTTGCCGACGGTGATGAAATCGCCGCCCAGGAACACCGAGGCGACGCCGTCGACGGTGAACAGCTTGGCCGCCAGCGGCGAACGGGTAGCGGCTTCGGCGGAACCGAAATCGGCGGTGCCGGCGGGCATCACGTCACGCCCGGGCAGGAATTTCAGGGTCGACGGATTGGGGGTGTTTTCAGTCTGAATGAACATCAAATCCTCGCAAGAGACGAGCCCGTGTGGTGATTCCGATGCACGCAGCAGAGTGCGGGCATCGGAATCACCACACAATTGAACAAATGAGTGGCCTGCTTATCCCAGAAATTCGCCTGCGAACTTCTGGGGCAGGACACGAGGTTCATATCAGCCTAAATGGACCCCTGAACCGTCCCTGTCAAGCCGCCAAACCCAACTGAATTACTGGGGGATTGCCGGCATCAGGTGATCGCCTCGATCTGCTCGGCGGTCAGATTGCCGGGAATGATGGTCAGCGGCACCCGAAGCCTGCCGATGAACTTGCCGGAAAGGGCGCTGACCAGCGGGCCGGGACCACCCGATCCGGTGTCGGCGGCCAAGGTGAGGACCGAAATCAACGGGTCTTCATTGATCAGTTGAATGACTTCCTCGCGTGGATTGCCCTCACGCACGTAAAGCACCGGCAATTGACCGGACAATTGATTGACCTCGGCGGCCAGGCGCTGCAACAAGGCCTCGGCATCCTGGCGGGCTTCTTCGCGCATCAATTTGCCGATGGAAGCGAAATGCTGGAACTCGGTGGGCTCGATCACGCGCAGCAAGGCGACGCGACCGCCGGTATGGCGGGCACGGCGACAGGAAAACATCAAGGCGGCGCGCATTTCCTCGGTGTCGTCCACCACCACCAGGAAGACGCGGCCTGAGCCGGTTTTCGGATCTGACATGGCTATCCTCCCGTTGATTATTTCTTGAACGCGGCCGCCGCCAGCCAGCCCGACGCCGCCGCCAGCATGATGGCGATCAGGCCATAGGCCGCCGCCTGCTGATGGGCGAAATCGAACAGATCGGCGCCGACGCCGATTTTCGAGATCACCAGGGGCGTGGTCTGGGCGCTGATGACGTCGCCACCCTGGATCAGGTAAACCTCGACCAGATAGGTTCCCACCGGCACATTGGCGGGAAAGTGGATTTCGGTGCGGAACAGCCGGTGACTCATGAAGCCGATCTGCTGCACCACGTCACCGTACAAGCCCTTTTTCTGCTTCAGCCGGATCAGGGCGTCGCGATAGGCCGTGCCGTCGGCACCGCTATCCTTGGTGTCGATGGACAGGTCCAGGTGGTCCAGCCCGATCTGATGACGGTCGAGCACGGCCACCGGAGCGATCTCGGCCAACGGCTTGGTGCTGGCGACCCGATAGAAACTGGGAGCGCTTTCCACCTGGGCACTGCCGGTGTTGATCCAGATGCCGGCCTGACGATCCTTGCGGCGGACGATTTCCGCCTTGGCCGGACCGCGCACCACCACCACCACCTCGCCCTCGCCGTCGACGGCACCGAACAGCAGCACGTCGGTGCCGGCGAAGCCGGTGGTGATGGCCACCAGATGCTTGGACAGATCGGCCACCAGCGGTTCATTGGCCCGTGCCGCGCCCAGATTGCCCATCAGCAGGGCGATGATCAGGATAAGCCGCTTCATCAGTGCTTTCCTCCGGCGCCCAGGGTGAACATTTCCGTCGGCGTGGTGATCAGGTCGATGCCCAGTTTGACGCAGACCAGCAAGACGATCAAAGCCAGCAGCACGCGCAATTGCTCGCCCTTCATCCGCACCGACATCTTGGCGCCGATCTGGGCACCGATGACGCCGCCCAGCAGCAACAAAAGGGCCAGCACCACGTCGACGGTGAAATTGCGGGTGGCATGCAGGAAGGTGGAATTGGCGGTGACGAAGATGATCTGGAACAAGGATGTCCCCACCACCACCGAGGTCGGCATGCCCAACAGATAGATCATGGCCGGAACCATGATGAAGCCGCCGCCGACACCCATGATCGCCGCCAGCACGCCGACCAGCAGACCCAGGCTCAGGGGCAGGACGGCGCTGATGTAAAGTTTCGAGCGGCGAAAGCGGATCTTGAACGGCAGGCCGTGAATCCAGGTATGCTGGTGCAGCTTCTTGCGCGCCACCCCGGCTTCACCGGCACGGTGACTTTGCACCAGCGACTGGATGCTTTCGATGAACATCATGCCGCCGACGATGCCCAGGAAGACGACATAGCAAAGCGCGATCACCAGATCGACCTGGCCCATGCCGCGCAGCCATTTGAACAGCTCGACGCCGCCGAACGAACCGACGAAGCCGCCCATGGTCAGGATCAGCCCCATCTTGAGGTCGACATTGCCGCGCCGCCAATGGGCGAGCACGCCGGACACCGACGAGGCGACGATCTGCGCCGCTTCGGTCCCCACCGCCACCGCCGGTGGAATGCCCAAGAAGATCAGCAGCGGCGTCATCAGAAAGCCGCCGCCGACACCAAAAAGCCCCGACATGAAGCCGACACCACCGCCGAGCCCCAGAATCAGGAATACGTTCACGGACATTTCCGCGATCGGAAGATATATCTGCATGGCCTCCCCGCCCCTCATCAAAGACAGGCGTGCACGCGTCTTTTGGCGTGCTTCGTTAATCCCTTGTCGTCTTTTGCCGGGCCAATGGCAACAAGAATTTCATGTTTTTCTAATGTTCGTCATCGACGGCCAGGGCCGCCGCCAGTCCGGCCAGCCGCGAACGCGCCTGCAACAGCCGAAAACCCTGATTGGCCAGATGATTGGGCAACAAGGCGGAATCCTCGTCGCCGGCCAGCACCAGCGCCGGCTGCAACGCCGCCGCCCGGTTCAAGGAGGCCAGCATGGCCTGCCACTGATCGCCCAGATCGGCCGCCGCCAGGATCTGGGCGAAATCCCAGCCCAACTCGCGCAGGATCATTGATTGGGCATAGAGCCGGCCCTTGGTGTCGAAATACAGATCGTCGGCACCGCCATCCAACAAGGTCCAATGACCCTGGGCCAAGTGGTTGTCCAGATGGTCGGCCGCAGCATCCATATCGGCGCCGACCAGGGTCAACAGCCTGGCCAAGCTGGCGCGGTCGCGGGTAAACACCGCGTCGCCGGTGGTCAGATGGTCGTTGAACACCAGCAGATTGCGCGCGGCCGAGCGATATTGCTTTTCCGACGACGCCGTCGGCGCCCATGAGGTGCGCGAATCGAATTTCCACACCGTGCCGGGATATTTGAGGAAGCCGGCGGCGCGAGACAGCTCGAGATCTTCCCGTCCGGCCTCGCCGGCCAGGGCGTTCAGATGCGCGCTGAAGCGGGCGATGGCAGCGATGAGGCCGGTCTGATAGGCCGGCATGTTGTCCAACAGCGACGACGGATTGAAGAACGGGTCGTTGGCCACCCATTTGTTTTCATCCACCTCGCGCAGGATCAGCCGCGCCGCCATGGCCACCGCACGGCTTTGCTGGGCGGCGACGGGGCCGGGACCATAGGTGGGATCAGCGTCGATCTTGTGCGCCAGCCCCATGCCGATGCCGTAATAAAGCAGCAGCAGCACCGGTAGCACCGGCAACAGCCACCAAGCCCAACGAATGCCGGAACCTTCGCGCATCGCCCTGCTCCTAGTGTGGTGATTCCGAAGTTCGCACCATCATGTGGACATCGAAATCACCACATAATTTAACAAATTAGTGGCCTGCTCATCCCAGAATTTCGCCATGCGAATTTCTGGGGCAGGACACTAGGGTCTGAGGAAACCGACGATGTCGTAGACATCCTTCAGGATCGGCGCGGCGATGGCGTTGGCCCGTTCGGCCCCTTGGCGCAGCACCGCATCGATATGGCCGGGATCGTCCATCAGCCGTTTCATCTCGGCATTGATCGGCCCCAGCACCGACACCGCCAGATCGACCAGTTCGGACTTGAATTCGCTGAACTGGCGATCGGCGAAGTGATGGATCACCTCGGTCTTGTCGCGGTCGGAGAGGGCAGCGTAAATGCCCAACAGATTGGACGCCTCGGGCCGTTCCTCCAACCCCTCGACCGAATGGGGCATGGGGAACAGATCGGTCTTGGCCTTCCGCACCTTGAGGGCGATGGTGTCGGCATCGTCGGTCATGTTGATGCGCGAATAATCGCTTTCGTCCGATTTGGACATCTTCTTGGCGCCGTCGCGCAAGGACATGACCCGGGTGGCGGCGCCGAAGATCAGCGGCTCGGGCAGCGGGAAGAAATCGACGCCGTAATCGTTGTTGAACTTTTGCGCGGTGTCGCGGGCCAGTTCCAGATGCTGCTTCTGATCCTCGCCCACCGGCACGTGGGTGGCCTTGTAGATCAGGATGTCGGCGCTCATCAGGTTGGGATAGGCGAACAGGCCGACGGACGCGTTTTCCTTGTGCTTGCCGGCCTTTTCCTTGAACTGGGTCATGCGGTTCAACCAGCCCATGCGGGCGACGCAGTTGAACACCCAGGCCAATTGCGCATGTGCCGGCACGGTGGATTGGTTGAACAACACGTTCCTGGCCGGGTCGATGCCGGCGGCGATCATGCCGGCGGCCACTTCGCGGGTGTTGCGGGTCAGTTCCTTGGGGTCTTGCCACACGGTGATGGCATGCTGGTCGACCATGCAGAAGATGCATTCATACTGGTCCTGCAAGCGGACCCAGTTCCGGATGGCACCGAGATAATTGCCGAGGTGAAGGTTTCCGGTCGGCTGAACGCCGGAAAAAATGCGCTGCATGGGGGATGTGCTCCAGGTTTGGACCCTTGAAGGGTTCAGCTATGCCCGAAGACACCGTTCTGTCAAGTCGACCGTGAAAAAGTCCGCAGGCTTTGCCTCGGTGTACTTTTCCCCGATCGCCATGGCGTAAACCCGTGCTCAAGCAAGCTTTCCACGCGGGTTTCAGTCTTTCTCCCGCCTTTGCTTGGCAAAGGCGTAAAAGCGAAAAATAGGCGCAGGGCCGCCCCAAGCCTATTTTTCTCCTTTTAAATCAACGGGAAAAAGTCCCCTTAAGCGAAGCGAAGGACTTTTTCACGAGTGATTGTCAAGGTTGCTGGCGTTTGACCATGGCCTTGATCTCGCCCAAGCGCGCCGCGCCGGTCAGTTGCGCCAGCAGCGCGAACACGGCCACGCCGCCGCCCACCAGGCCAGCCAGCCACAGGGCGCGCGGGCCTTGGCCCGAGGCGGCCATCAGCGGTTCCGCCCACCAGCCGGCGGCACCGACAATCGCCGCCATCAGGGCGGCGGCGGCGATGATGCGCGGCGCCTTGGCCCGCAGGCGGTCATCCAGATGAAAGTAACCGCGCTTTTTCAGCACCCAGGCCAGCAGGCCGACATTGAGCCAGGCCGACAAGGCGGTGGCCAGGGCGATGCCGACCTGGGCCAGCCCCAACGGCCACAGCGCCAGATTGAGCGCGATATTGGCGATCATGGCGGCGGCGGCCAGCTTGACCGGGGTGGCGGTGTCGTGGCGGGCGAAAAAGGCCGGGGTCAGGCACTTGGCCAGCACATAGGCGGGCAGACCCAGGGAAAACGCTGCCAGCGCCCCGGCGGTGGCCTGGGTTTCCACAGGTCCGAAGGCGCCGCGCTCGAACAGCACCATGACCAAAGGCACCGCCAACACGGCGATGGCGGCCATGGCCGGCACCGTCAGCAGCAGCGAGAATTCCAAGGCGCGGTTCTGGCTGTGATGGGCGGCCTCGTCATTGCCGGCGCGGATCTGGCGCGACAGGATGGGTAAAAGCGCGGTGCCGACGGCGATGCCGACCACGCCCAGGGGCAATTGATTGATGCGGTCGGCGTAATACAGGTAAGACACCGCCCCTTCGGCCACCATGGAGGCGATCATGGTGTCGACCAGCAGGTTGACCTGATAGATGCCGGCACCCATGGCGCCGGGGACAATCCGTTTCATCAGCAAAACGACGTCGCCGTCCAGATGCGGACGGCGCCACGACAGCAGCCAGCCCTGGCTTTTGAGCGAATAAACCAGCCACAGGAATTGCAGGATACCGGCGATGGTGGTGCCGATGGCCAAGGCATGGCCCGAGGTGGGGGTCAGCGGTGTCAGGCCGATCAGCGCCGCCATCAGCGTCAGGTTGAGCAAGATGGGGGTGGCGGCGGCGGCGGCGAAGCGCCCGACCGAGTTCAGCACCCCCGATTGCAGCGACACCAGCGAAATGAACAGAAGATAGGGGAAGGTGAGACGCGACAGCTCGGCCGCCAGTTCCATCTTGCCCGGCACGGCGTCGAAGCCCGGCGCCAGCACATAGATGGCCCAGGGCATGATGATTTCCATCAGGGCGACGAAAGCCGCCAGGGCGGCGGCCAGCACCGCCAGGGCGTTCTCGGCGAAACGCTTGGCCGCTTGCTCGCCCTCTTGTTCCAGCTTGCCGGCGAACAAGGGCACGAAAGCCGCGTTGAAGGCGCCCTCGGCGAACAGCCGGCGGAATAGATTGGGGAATTTGAAGGCGACGAAAAAGCAATCGGCCACCAGCCCGGCGCCCAGATAATTGGCGATCAGGATGTCGCGGGCGAAGCCGGTGATGCGGCTGCCCAAGGTGAAGCCGCCGATGGTGGCGATGGACCGGATCAGGTTCATGGATTTACTGCGCCGCCGCCGCTTCGCTATCCGCCGGATCGCGCAGGGCTTTCAGCACCCCGTCGCGAATTTGTTCCAGTTTGCGCTCGTGCTGGACCTTCAGTCCGAAGATGTCCTTGACGTAAAAGACGTCGACCACCCGCTCGCCATAGGTGGAAATATGGGCCGAGGCGATCTGCAAGCCCAATTGGGTCATGGCCGCGGTCAGATCGTAGAGCAGGCCGGGACGGTCGCGGCCATTGACCTCGATCAGGGTATGCGACGACGACGCCTTGTTGTCGATGATGACGCGCGGCGGCACCTTGAACACATGGGCGCGGGCCGGCAGCTTGCCCTTGCGCGCCGCCAGTTCCTTGTCCAGGCGCATGCGCCCCGACAAGACCTGTTCGATCACCGTCGACAGCTTGGCCAGTTTCGATGGCGTATCGAAAGCGGCGCCGTCGCTTTCCTGGATCCAGAAACTGTCCAGCGCCATGCCATTGGCCAAGGTGACGATCTTGGCGTCGACGATATTGGCCCCCGATACCGCCATGGCCCCGGCGATCTGCGAGAACAGGCCGGGATGGTCGCTGGTATAGACATTGATTTCCGTAACCGAACGGAATGTATCGATACGGGAGTCCACCGTCAGCGGCGCATGGCGCTGCTCGGCGTCGCGCACCAGCCGGGCGTGATGGATATGGGTCCGGGTGTCGAAACTGGTCCAATAGGTGGGATAGCCACGGGCCAGATGGGCATCGATATCGGTCTGGGGCCAGCCGCTGGCGACCAGTTCGCGCGCCACCGCCGCCTGCGCCGCCTTGACCCGGTGGTCGCGGGCCACGGCCATACCGCCCAGCATCAGCTCTTCCGAGCGCTGGTAAAGTTCGCGCAGCAGCCCGCCTTTCCAGCCGTTCCACACATTGGGGCCGACGGCGCGGATATCGGCGACGGTGAGGACCAGCAGCAGACGCAGGCGTTCCGGGCTTTGCACCTTGGTGACGAAATCGGTGATGGTCTGCGGGTCTTCGATGTCGCGCTTGAAGGCGACCCGGCTCATGGTCAGGTGCTCGCGCACCAGCCAGGCCACCGTCTCGGTTTCCTCGTCGGTCAGACCGAAGCGCGGCCCCAGCTTCATGGCCACGTCGGCGCCCAACACCGAATGGTCGCCGCCCCTGCCCTTGGCGATGTCGTGCAGCAGCACGGCCAGATACAGCGCCGTCCTGGACGAAATCTTATGGATGATCTGGGTGGAGAGCGGCGCTTCCTCGACCAGGATGCCCTGCTCGATGGCGTGCAGGATGCCGATGGCCTGGATGGTGTGCTCGTCCACCGTATAGACATGGTACATGTCGTATTGCATCTGGGCGACGACGCGGCCGAAATCGGGGATGAAGCGGCTCAACACCCCGGCCTCGTTCATGTGCCGGAGTGCCACTTCCGGGTTCTTCTTGCTGGTCAGGATGGACAGGAACAAGGCGTTGGCCGCCTTGTCCTTGCGCAACGACGCCACGTGCTTGAGATTGCGGTGGACCAGATCAAGGGCGTGGGGGTGGATGTCGATCCCGTGCTCCAGCGAGGTATGGAACAGGCGGATCATCGCTACCGGATCCTTGGTGAACTGGTCGGGCGCCGACGCATTCAGGCGGTCGCCGTCGACGATGAAGCCGGCGACATTGGATCGCTTCAGAAACAAAAGTTTGCCCAGGCGCAGGCGCGGCTTGCGCTTTTGCTGTTCCTCGGCCAGCGAACAGAACAAACGGGTCAGATCGCCCACATCCTTGGCCACCAAAAAGAAATGCTTCATGAAGCGTTCGACGCCACGGCTGCCGGCGTGGTCGGTATAATTCATGCGGCTGGCGATTTCCGGCTGTACGTCGAAGGTCAGGCGGTCCTCGGCCCGTTCGGTGACGTAGTGCAGGTGGCAGCGCACCGTCCACAAAAAGGCCTGGGCCTTGGCGAAACGCTTGCACGCCTCCTTGGAGATGATGCCCTGGTCGACCAGATCATCGATGCCGTCGACCCGATAGAGATAACGCGCCAGCCAGTAAAGCGTGTGCAGGTCACGCAGGCCGCCCTTGCCTTCCTTGACGTTGGGCTCGAGCACATAACGGGTGTCGCCCATGTTGGAATGGCGGCTGTCGCGTTCGGCCAGTTTGGCCTCGACGAATTCCTCGCCGGTGCCGGCAATGATTTCAGCAGCGTAACGGTTCTTCAGGTCGAAATACAGCTCCTGATCACCCCACAGCCAGCGCATTTCCAACAGCGCCGTGCGGATGGTCAGGTCGGCTTTGGCCATACGGATGCATTCATCGGCCGAGCGGGTGCTTTGCCCCACCTTCAACCCCATGTCCCACAGCATGTAAAGGACGTATTCCACCACCTGCTCGTGCCAGGGCGTGCGCTTGTAGGGGGTCAGGAATAAAAGGTCGATGTCCGATTGCGGCGAAAGCTCGCCCCGGCCATAGCCGCCGACGGCAACCAGACTCATGGCTTCGCCGCTGGTGCGGATGTTTTGCGGCAATTCATGTCCGGCGGCAAAGTCGTGGACGATGCGCACCAACTGGTCGATGAGGAAGCAGTTTTCCCGCACCGTCTGGGTGCCGTCGCCATGCTGGTCGAAGCGGCGGCGCACCTCGACCCGGCCCAAGGCGAGCGCCTCCTTGAACACGCCCAGAATGCCGGTCCGGCGCTTCATCTTGTTGAGGTCGGATTCCGCCAGCGCGGTCAGCCGGGCCATGATGGCGCGGCGGTCGATGATATCGCGTTGGCGGTGGATTTTGGTCATGAACGGGTACCGGAACCGGGGAAGCGGGATGCGGAGTATAGGCGCGGCAAAGCAAGGCTTTCCAGACGTTTCGCCAGTGCCGCCCGCTTGGGCAGGCCGTGCCTATGAGTTACGCAAGTTTCGCAGGATCAGCCACAGCAACAATGCGGGAATGCCGATTTCCAGGCCGATCAGCAGATATTGCCCCATCACAGCAACCGTTTCAGGTCATAAAGCAGGTCCAGGGCCTGGCGCGGACTCAGCTCATCAGGATTGATTCCCTTCAACTTTTCCGCCAAAGGCGACGGCTCCGGCACGACACTCTCCTTGGGCTTGGGTTTGGCCAGGGCGGCGAACAGCGGCAGATCGTCGGCCAGTTTGGCCACGGCGCTGCCTTGTTCACCCTTTTCCAAGGCCTGCAATACTTCTTCCGCCCTCGCAACGACCGCTGGCGGCAGCCCGGCCAAGCGCCCCACATGGATGCCGTACGAGCGGTCGGCGGCGCCTTGCGCCACTTCATGCAGGAAGACCACGTCGCCTTGCCATTCCTTCACCCGCATCTGCCGGCATGACAGATCCTTCAGCCGTCCCGACAGGCTGGTCAGTTCGTGGTAATGGGTGGCGAACAGGGCGCGGCACCTGTTGACCTCGTGCAGATGCTCGACCACCGACCAGGCGATGCTTAGTCCGTCGAAGGTGGCGGTGCCGCGCCCGATCTCGTCCAGGATGACCAAAGCGCGCGGGCCGGACTGGTTGAGGATGGCGGCGGTTTCCACCATTTCCACCATGAAGGTGGAGCGGCCCCGGGCCAGATCGTCGGCGGCGCCGACACGGGAAAACAGACGGTCGACGACGCCGATGCGGGCATGGCGGGCGGGGACGAAGGCGCCCATCTGGGCCAGGAGGACGATCACCGCGTTCTGGCGCAGGAAGGTGGATTTACCGGCCATGTTGGGGCCGGTGATCAGCCACAGGCGGTTGCCCGCCGACAGGTCGCAATCATTGGCGACGAAGCCGCTGTCGTTGACCGCGCGCAAGGCGGCTTCCACCACCGGATGGCGCCCGCCGTCGATGACGAAGGCGTGACCGTCATCGACCACGGGGCGCGCCCAGTTTTCGGATGACGCCAGTTCGGCCAGGCCAGCGGCCACGTCGAGGGCGGCCAGACTGGCGGCGGCGGCCGCGATGTCATGGGCGCGACCGGTGACCTCGCCCACCAATTGGGCGAACAATTGCTGTTCCATGGCCAAGGCGCGATCGGCGGCACCGCTCAGCTTGCCGGCCAGTTCGATCAGCTCGGTGGTGGTGTAGCGCGCCCCATTGGCCATGGTCTGGCGATGGATGAAGCTCTCATCCAGCTTGTCCGCCTGCTTGGCCGGCACCTCGATATGGTGGCCGATGATGTTGTTGTGGCGGATTTTCAGGGATTGGATGCCGGTTTCCTCGGCATAGCGCCGCTCCAGCCGCATCAGATGGGCATTGCCCTCGGCCTTCAGGCTTTTCAACTCGTCCAGGCCCGCATGGAATTCGGGGCGGATGAAGCCGCCGTCGCGGGCCAGAAGCGGCAGTTCCTCGGCCAGGGCGCGGGTCAGGATGTCCACCAGGGTGGAATGCTCGCCCAGGCCCCGGGTGGATTGGGCGATGGCGGCCGGCGGCGCGTCCAGGGCCGGGCGCGCGATCAGGCCGCGCAGGGACGGGATTTCCGCCAGGGCGTCGCGGATGGCGGCCAGATCGCGCGGCCCGCCGCGCCCCAGGCTCAGGCGCGACAGGGCGCGTTCGATGTCGGGGCAGCGCTTCAAGGCGGCGCGCACGGTCTCACGCACGTCGTCGTGCTCGACGAAAAAGGCCACCGCGTCCAGGCGGTATTCGATGGCCGCCGGATCGGTCAGGGGTGCGGCCAGATGCGCCGCCAGCAGCCGCGCCCCCGCCCCGGTCACCGTGCGATCGATGGTCGCCAGCAATGATCCCTTGCGCTCGCCGGTCAGGGTTTCCACCAGTTCCAGGTTGCGGCGGGTGGCGCCGTCGATTTCCATCACCGCGCCCTGGGCCAGACGCTGCGGCGGATTGAGGCGCGGCAGCTTGCCCTTTTGCGTCAGCTCGATGTAATCGACCAGGGCGCCGCCGGCGGCCAACTCGGCCCGACCGAAGGCGCCGAAACCGTCAAGGGCACCGACCTCGTACAGGGCTTCAAGCCGCCTGCGGGAGTTTTCGGAATCGAAACGGACGCTGGGCAGCGGCGTCAGCACGGTTTTCCACTCGCCCCACACCTCAAGCAGATCCGACTGGTTGAGCAGGCGCTCGGGCACCAGCAATTCGCCCGGATCAAGCCGGGCCAGGGCGGCGGACAGCAAGGGCGTGGTCAAGGGCTGCATGGCGAAATCGCCGGTGGAGACATCGACCCAGGCCAGACCCAACCCGCCGCCCGCCTCGGCCAGGGCGGCCAGATAATTGTGCGACCGCGCATCGAGCAGATTGTCCTCGGTCAGGGTGCCGGCGGTGACGACGCGGACCACGTCGCGCGACACCACCGATTTGGCGCCGCGCTTCTTCGCTTCCGCCGGGTCTTCGGTCTGTTCACCGATGGCCACCTTGTAGCCGGCGCGCACCAGCCGCGACAGATAGGCCTCGTATGACCGCACCGGCACGCCGCACATGGCGATGTCCTCGCCCAGATGTTTGCCGCGCTTGGTGAGCGCGATATCCAAGGCCGCCGACGCCTTGACCGCGTCGTCGAAGAACAATTCGTAGAAATCGCCCATGCGATAGAACAGCAGGCAATCGGGATGGGCGTGCTTGATGGCCAAGTATTGGGCCATCATCGGCGTGGCATCGGCGGGGATGGTCGGTTCGGTCACGGCATGCGGGTCCGGTCGGGCGGCGGATCGGGCAAGGTAGCATGCTGGTGCCGGTGCGCAAGCCAGGGCAAGCGGCAGACGCCGCTTGCCCTGTTTTTGTTGTCGTCCCGGTCGGGGCCCTGCCCCCTATGCAAGCGCGTGGCGATGGCGCAGAATGGTTGCCCCCAATGCTGATCAGGAGGGGTCTTTGACCGCCACCGACACCCATGCCCCAATCGCCCGCGAAGTGGTGGCTACCTTTGCCGACCGCGCCCACTTCCAGGCCGCTGTCGACCGCTTGCTGACCGACGGTTTCAACCGCGCCGATCTGTCGGTGCTGTCGTCGCATCATTCCCTGGACGCGGCCCAGCCGCCGACCAAGTGGAAGGATGCCCTGATCGCCGTCGCCGGCGACATCAAGTATGAAGGCCCTCTGGTCGCCGCCGGGCTGATCGCCCTGGCCTCGGGTCCGGTGGGCGTGGCCATCGCCGGCCTGATCGCCGCCGGTGTGGGCGGCATCGCCCTCAAGGAAGTGCTGGACGAAGTCTCGGCCCTGCCCGATTCGGAAGATTTCGAGCGCGCCCTGACCGCCGGCGCCGTCATCTTGTGGGTTGTCGCCATCGACCAACTGGCCGAGGAAAAAGCCTGGCGCGCCCTGGCCGAGACCGGGGGCGCCAATATCCACGTCTTCAACCGCAAGGGCCGCTGAACAGGCCCCTTATCCGTCGTCGGGAACGCCCAGCCATCATGACCGATTCGCCCGCCAACCGTAATGAATCCAGCGCCCAATCGACGCTGGAACGCGAAACCCTGCTGATGCACGCCTCGGGCCGTCCCGGCAAGATCGAGGTGGTGCCGACCAAGCCGATGACCACCCAGCGCGATCTGTCGCTGGCCTATTCACCCGGTGTCGCCTTTCCTTGCCTGCATATCGCCCGCGACCCGTCGCTGGCCTATGATTACACGGCCAAGGGCAATCTGGTGGCGGTGATCTCCAACGGCACCGCCGTTTTGGGCCTGGGCGATCTGGGGGCGTTGGCCGGCAAGCCGGTGATGGAAGGCAAGGCGGTGCTTTTCAAGCGTTTCGCCGATGTCGACGCCATCGACCTCGAGGTCGACACCCGCGACGTCGACGAATTCGTCAATTGCGTCCGTTTCCTCGGGCCGACCTTCGGCGGCATCAACCTGGAAGACATCAAGGCGCCGGAATGCTTCATCATCGAAAGCCGGCTGCGCGAGATCATGGATATTCCGGTCTTCCATGACGACCAGCACGGCACCGCCATCATCGCCGCCGCCGGCCTGATGAATGCGCTCGACCTGACCGGGCGGGCGCTCTCTGACACCAAGATTGTGGTCAACGGCGCCGGGGCGGCGGCCATCGCCTGTGTCGAGCTGATCAAGGCCATGGGCATCCGCCATGAAAACGTGCTGTTGTGCGATACCAAGGGCGTCATCTTCCAGGGCCGGACCCAAGGCATGAATCAGTGGAAATCGGCGCATGCGGTGCCCACCGACGCCCGCACCCTGGAACAGGCCATGGTCGGCGCCGACGTGTTCATGGGCCTGTCGGCCAAGGGCGCGGTGACGCCCGAGATGGTGGCCTCCATGGCGGCGCGTCCGATCATCTTCGCCATGGCCAATCCCGACCCGGAAATCACCCCGGAGGAAGTGCGCCAGGTGCGCAATGATGCCATCGTCGCCACCGGGCGGTCCGATTATCCCAACCAGATCAACAATGTGCTGGGCTTCCCCTACATCTTCCGCGGCGCCTTGGACGTCCGCGCGCGGACCATCAACGAAGCCATGAAGGTGGCGGCGGCCCGCGCCATCGCCCAATTGGCGCGCGAGGACGTGCCCGACGAGGTCGACGCGGCCTATGCCGGGCGCCGGCTTCGTTTCGGTCCCGAATATATCATCCCGGTGCCGTTCGACCCGCGTCTGATCGCCACCATCCCGCCGGCGGTGGCCAAGGCGGCCATGGAATCCGGGGTGGCGCAAAAGCCGATCATCGACATGGAAGCCTATGGCAAGCAGCTTTCCGCCCGTCTCGACCCCATGGCGGCCAGCCTGCAAACCATTTCCGAGAAGGTCCGCGCCCATCCCCAGCGCGTCGTCTTCGCCGAGGGCGAGGAGGAAAAGACCATCCGCGCCGCCCTGGCCTTCCGCAATGCCGGCTACGGCACGCCGCTGTTGCTGGGGCGCGAGGAACAGATCCACGAAACGGTGAAGGCCAGCGGCCTGCCCGGCCTGGACGGCATGGAAATCGTCAATGCCCGCCTGTCCGACCGACGCGAGCATTACACCGAGGTCTTGTACCGGCGCCTGCAACGTCAGGGTCTGCTGATGCGCGACGTGCAGCGTCTGGTCAACCAGGAACGCAACATCTTCGGCGCGTTGATGGTGACCGAGGGTGACGCCGATGCCATGGTCACCGGCCTGACCCGCAATTACTGGCAGGCCTTCGACGAGATCAAGCGGGTGGTCGACCCCGCCCGGGGCGAGGTGCTGCTGGGCCTGACCATGCTGGTCGCGCGCGGCCACACGGTGTTTCTGGCCGATACCACCGTGCATGAAACCCCCAGCCCCGAGCAACTGGCCGACATCGCCCAGCAAAGCGCGGCCAAGGCCCGGCAAATGGGGCACGAGCCCCGCGTCGCCTTGCTGTCTTATTCCAATTTCGGCAATCCGGCCTCCAACCCGTCGGAACGGGTGCGCGAGGCGGTGGCCATCTTGGATTCACGCCGTGTCGATTTTGAATACGATGGCGAAATGGCCGCCGACGTGGCCCTGGACCCGGCGCTCTTGAAGCTTTATCCGTTCTGCCGCCTGTCGGGGCCGGCCAATGTGCTGGTCATGCCCGGCCTGCATTCGGCCAATATCAGCGCCAAGCTGATGCAGAAACTGGGCGGCGGCACCGTCATCGGCCCCATTCTCATGGGGCTGGACCAGCCCATCCAGATCACCTCCATGGACGCCACCGTCAACGACATCGTCAACATGGCGGTATTGGCCTGTGACGATGCCATGAGAAGTTAACCGAGCCCGGCGCGGACCGCCTGCTATGTTGGCCGTTCGTTTTTGTTGGAAGGACTTATGAGCCGACGTTTCACTCCACCGCGTCTGATCCGCCGGGCCATGGTGCTTTCCCTGCCCAGCTTCCTTGTCTTGGCGGGTCTGGTCATCACCCGTGACATGCACGCTTTGACCGCCCTGGCTCTATGGGGCTGGATCGTGCTGGCCTTGGTATGGCTGATCCGTCCGGGCATGGTCGACGCCGCCCGCGTCGCCCTGTGGGCGCGCAATCTGGCCGCCGGCGGTGAAAACAGCCCGCCGCCGGTCACCCCCGACACCCCCATCGAGGAAATCGCCTCGTCGGTGGCGCAATTGCGCCGCGCCTGGCAGGAACGTCAGAACGAACTGGCGCTGTTGGCCAAGTGGAATGAAAGCCTGTTCGAGAATTTGCCCGATCCGCTGATTTTGCTGAACCCCGAGCGGCGGGTGGTCAAGTTCAATCAAAGTGCGCTGACCGTATTCGCCCGCGACATCAACGGGCGGGATCTGTCGGTGGTGTTGCGCAATCCCAATGTGCTGGAAGCCGCCGATGCGGTGCTGGCCGGCGCCCAGGCCCGCGATGGCGCCTTTGATCTGCCGGTGCCGGTGCCGCGTTCGTTCCAGTTCCGCATCGAGCGGCTGGGGCCATCGCCGGCCAGTGACGCGGTGGCGGTGCTGGCGCTCAACGACCTGACCACGGTCAAGCGCATGGAACAGATGCGCGCCGATTTCGTCGCCAATGCCAGCCATGAATTGCGCACGCCGCTGGCGACGTTGCTGGGCTTCATCGAGACCCTGCGCGGCCCGGCGCGGGACGATGTCGAGGCCCGCGACAAGTTCCTGGGCATCATGTACGACCAGGGCTCGCGCATGGCGCGGCTGGTCAACGATCTGCTGTCGCTGTCGCGTATCGAGTTGAACGAACACACTCCGCCCGGAGAAAGCGTCGATTTCGGTCGTATCATCCAGGCCGGGGCCGACGCGCTGTTACCTTTGGTGCATCCGCGCCATATGCAGGTGCGGGTCGATATCGACGAAAATGCCCGCATGGTCATCGGTCAGGCCGACGAACTGGCGCAACTGGCCCAGAACCTGATGGACAATGCGGTCAAGTACGGACGTGACGGCACCGCGGTGGAAGTCTCGCTGCGGTCGGCCACCAGCCTGCCGAAATCGGCGGGAACGGCCCTGCGCAGCGGCAAAGCGGTGGTGTTCAGCGTGCGCGATCACGGCGACGGCATCGGCAAGGAACATCTGCCGCGTCTGACCGAGCGCTTTTACCGTGTCGACACCGCGCGGTCGCGCACCTTGGGCGGAACCGGCCTGGGGCTGGCCATCGTCAAACACATCGTCAACCGCCATCGCGGCGCCCTGATGGTGGAATCCACCCTCGGCCAGGGCTCGGTATTCTCGGTCTACCTGCCCGGCGGCAAGACTCAGGCCTCGCTAGCGGCGCCGTCGCTGCCGGCCTCGGCCTCAAGCTCGGGCGGCAGGTTATAGCCTTGGCAGCCGCCGCACTGGTACACCATCGGCGCCTCGATGCGAGCCAGATCCATGTTATGAATCATTTTGCGCCCGCAATGACCACAGAAATAGTCGTCGCCGCCCTTGCCCACCGTGGACACCCCGGTGTTGAAGACCGTGCGCCCCTCGATCTGGTATTCCTGGATGGGGATCATCATGCGTTCGATCATTTAAGCTATCCTCGGGCAAACAAGATTTCTTACCAAGCGGCGACGCAGCCGTCGGCGCGGGGATCGGCGGCGCCTTCCAAGGTGCCGTCGGCACGGCGGATAACCATGCCGGCATGCCCCAGGGCCGCATCGAAATCCCCGGTCATCTGGATATCATGACCGGCCTTGCTTAATTCTTTCACCAAGGCCGGATCGAAGCGGTTTTCCAGCAGCAGCCCGCCGGGCGGGGCGCCGTCGAGGCCACGGCCCAAGGCGAAGCGCGGGGCGCTGACCGCCGCCTGGGCGCCTTGCCCGAACAAAACCGTGCGGGTGAACAATTGCGCCTGGATCTGCGGCTGACTGTCGCCCCCCATGCTGCCCCACACCATGGTACGCCCATCCTTCAACCGGGCCAGAGCCGGCGACAGGGTATGAAACGGCTTGCGCCTTGGTTCCAGCGCATTGCGATGGGCCGGGTCGAGCGAGAAGGAAAAGCCGCGATTGTGCCAGACCAGCCCGGTGGAGGGCAAAGTCACCCCCGAGCCGAAGGTGTGGAACAGGCTTTGGATATAGCTGACGGCGCGGCCCTGGCCATCGATCACCCCCAGCCACACGGTGTCGCCGTCCATGCCCCGCTGCGGCCAGGGGGCGGCCAGAGCCGGGTCGATTTCCTCGGCCAGGGCATCAAGCATGGGGTCGGTCAGATAGGTGGTGGCATGCACCGACATGCGATGCGGGTCGGTGACATGGGCATCCCGCACCCGATAGGCCTTCTTGGTCGCCTCGACCAGACCATGAACCCAGGCGAAAGCGTCGGCCCGTTCCACGCCCAGGCGCTGGAACACGCCCAGCAGGATCAGGCTGGCCAGCCCTTGGGTCGGCGGCGCCGTGTTGAACAGCGTCCCCGCCGGCAGGCCCAGGGATAGCGGGCGGCGGCGCATGCCGCGATGACGGGCCAAATCCTCGGCCCGCAACGGCGAACCCGCCGCCTTGAGGTCGTCGGTGATGGCGCGCGCCACCTCGCCCCGGTAAAAATCGTCCAGGCCGGCACTGGCCAGCCGCTCCAAGGTGTCGGCCAGGGCCGGCAAGGTCATCAGCGAGCCGGCGGCGGGAACCTTGTTGCGGTTCAGGAACAGGTCGGCGAAGCCCGGCGCCTTGCGCAAAGCCGCCAGATTGCGGGCGGTGCACGCCGCCTGATGGCTGCTGATGGCGAAGCCCTGACGGGCGTAATGGATGGCGTCCTCGAACAGGCGTTCCAGCGGCATGCCGCCGCCCCAATGGGCGGAGATGTCGAGCGCCGCCTGCCAGCCCGACACCGAGCCGGCGACGGTATTGGCGGCCAGTGCCCCCTTGGCCGGCATGGCCTTCAGCTTGGCGGCGCGAAACAGGTCGATGTCGACCTTGGCCCCCGCCGCGCCCGAGCCGTCGATGGAGACCGGCGGCTTGCCCGGTTCGGCGATCAGCCAGAACCCGTCGCCGCCCAGGCCGTTCATGTGCGGATAGACCACGCCCAAGGCGGCGGCGGCGGCGATGGCCGCCTCGATGGCGTTGCCGCCCTCGCGCAGCACCGCCAAGCCGGCCTGCGAGGCAAGGTGGTGCGGCGCGGTGATCATGCCCCGCTGTGCCATGGGGGTGTTCAGCATGTCCCATCCATTCACGTCATCGATCCGGTGATTTTGCGTCAACCTTGCTGTCCCGTCCAGTGTTGGCGCAAGCGGGCTTGGCAATGGCCCGCTGATCAGTGTGTAATGACCGTCCTTTTTGCCGGAGCCGCCGCCATGAGCCACGATTACCGTCAGGCCGAAACCCTGAACCTGAGCTGGCAGGACATGCACCGCGACGCCTGCGCCCTGGCCGTCCTGCTGCGCCATAAGGGCGTCTTCGACGGCATCGTCGCCATCGCCCGCGGCGGGTTGGTGCCAGCGGCGATCCTGGCGCGCGAACTGGACATCAAACTGGTGGAGACGGTGTGCATCTCCAGTTACGACCACCGGTCACAAGGCGAGATGGAAATTCTGAAAACCCTGGCCGAGGACGGCAAACGCTGGCTGGTGGTGGACGATCTGGTCGATTCGGGCGCCACCGCCAAGGTGGTTCGGGCCATGCTGCCCGGTTGCCACTACGCCACCCTTTACGCCAAGCCGGAGGGGGCCGACCTAGCCGATACTTCTCTGCGTCCCCTGGAACAGCATGTGTGGCTGGTGTTCCCGTGGGAAGCAGATCCCGTCCCTTAATATGCCACAATCGACGGCGATAAGAGCCTATTCCTTGCCGGCATTGAGCACGGTGCGGGCCTCGTTGTCGTCGATCTGGTGCAGGTCGCTCATGTGGATTTCCCAATTGTCGACAAATTCCGACACTGCCAGGGTCAGGCATTCATCCACGGTCTTGCCGGTCTCGACCGCCAGTGCCTCCAGCCGGTCCTTAAGCGCGGCGGACAAGGTGACGGACAGGGTCTGCATGAACACTTCCTTCGTTTGCGGCGACATCGCCCGGATGGCGGCAGCATACAGGCAACGACGCCCACATGCCAGTTTCGAGACCGGCATGGGCCGTGGTAGAAATCGCCATGACCACTAAGCGCCCCCCCGAACTGACCGTCGATCCCGCCGATCGCCTGCGTTTCAGCAGCGAGGCCGCGCCGCCGCCGCGCCGGCCCGCAGCACCAAAGCCCAAGACGCCAAAGCCCAATCCGCCGCCGCGCCCATCCAAGCGCAAGACGACCGACAAGCAATCGGGGTGGGGCAAGCGGCTCTTGATGTGGGGCGCCACCTTGGCGATATGGGTCGGTATCGCCGTAGCCGGTTTGATCGCTTATTACGCCCACGATCTGCCCGATATCGACAAGGTGACGGCGCCGACCCGGCGGCCCAGTATCCAGTTCGTCGCCGCCGACGGTCAGGTCTTCGCCGCCTTCGGCGACCTTTACGGCGAATCCCTGGACCTGCCCGAGATCGCCCCCGCCATCGCCCAAGCCGTGCTGGCCACCGAGGACCGCCGCTTCTTCAGTCATTTCGGTATCGATATTTTTGGCCTGGCCCGGGCTGTCTGGGCCAATCTGCGCGCCGGCCATGTGGTGCAGGGCGGCTCCACCATCACCCAGCAATTGGCCAAGAACCTGTTTCTGACCCCCGACCGCACCCTGAAGCGCAAGGTCCAGGAAGTGCTGATGGCGCTGTGGCTGGAACGACGCTTCAGCAAACAGCAATTGCTGACCCTTTACCTCAACCGGGTTTACCTGGGCTCGGGCGCTTACGGCGTCGATGCGGCGGCGAAACGCTATTTCGACGTTTCCGCCCGCCGGGTCAGCCCCTATCAGGCGGCGGTGATCGCCGGCCTGCTGAAGGCGCCCAGCCGCTATTCACCGCTTAACGACGCGGAGGCCAGCCACAAGCGCGCCGTCGAGGTGTTGGGCAACATGGTCGAGGCCGGCTATCTCGACCAGCGCAGCGCCGAGATGGCCGCCTTGGGCGGTGCCGCCCAAGCGGTGAAGCGACCGGCCCCGACCGGGCGCTATTTCGCCGATTGGGCGTTGAGCCGGCTGGATGATATCAGCGAGGTGGCGGGCCGCGACGTGGTGGTGCGCACCACCTTGGATCTGGGCCTGCAACGCAAGGTCGAAGCCCAGATCCAGGCGCTGTTGAGCGGCCCCGGCGCCAAGGCCAACGTCTCCCAGGGCGCGGTGGTGGTGCTGACCCCCGACGGCGCCATCCGGGCGCTGACCGGCGGCAAGGATTACGACGACAGCCAGTTCAACCGCGCCACCCAGGCGTTGCGCCAGCCCGGCTCCGCCTTCAAGCCCTTCGTCTACCTGACCGCCATGGAACGGGGGCTGGCCCCCCAGGACGTCTATGACGACGCCCCGGTGAAATTGGGCAATTGGTCGCCGGGCAATTACAACGGTCGCTTCGAGGGTCAGGTCACCCTGCGCCACGCCTTCGCCAATTCCACCAACACGGTTGCGGTACGGCTGATCGAGGATGTGGGGCCGGGCCGGGTGGTGGCCACCGCCCACAAGCTGGGCATCACCGCCGATCTGGGCCGCGATGCGTCCTTGGCCCTGGGCACCAGCGAAACCACGCTGTTGGAACTGACCCAGGCCTATGCCCCCTTCGCCAATGGCGGCAACGGCATCATCGCCCACGGCATCGAGAGCATCGCCACCGCCGAAGGCCAAGTGCTATGGAACCGCCAGGGCGGCGGTGTGGGCAAGGTGATGTCCGATCAGGCCCTGGCCCACATGCATGAGATGATGGCGGCGGTGTTGAGCGAAGGCACCGGCAAGGCGGACCGGCACCACCCAGGATTACCGCGATGCCTGGTTCATGGGCTTCACCGCCGATTACGTCACCGGCGTATGGCTGGGCAATGACGACCAGCGCAACGAGATGAAGAAGGTCACCGGCGGCGGTCTACCGGCCCAATTGTGGAAAAGCGTGATGCTGGCCGCCCATCAGGGCCTGCCGGTCCATGCCCTGCCCACCCCCGATCTGACGCCGCCGGTTCTGGCCGATACCGAAGGCACCGCCGGCGGCATGGTGGTGGGTGGCAGTGGCGGCGCCGATCCGGTGCGGTCCATCGGCAACGCCATCGACGACCTGTTGGGCAGTATCTTCGGGCGGTGACCTTGCAGGGGCGATGACGGCCTCCCACCTCAACCAGCATAGGCTGTTGGCATAGGGGTGCCCGTCATGCTGGACCTTGGCCGATGGTTCCGCGCTTTATGGCACAGGCCAGCCCTGATCGTGCCGGCCCGCCGACCCGTCTTGCGGGTGGCTGCCATGAACGCGGCACGGCACGAATTCGATCAGATGCTGGACGAGCTTCGCCGCCGCCCCGATGGCGGTGCCGGTCGACTGCGGGCGGTCTCTCTGGCCGATTTCCGCCAAGCGGTGGGCGACAAATGGCCGCGCCTGGCCGACAAGGTGGCGATGATCGCCGAACAATTGATCCGCCGCCGCCTGGGTGCCGGCAATCTGTTCCGCCGCGTCGACGACCAGACCTGGCTGTTACTGTTTCCCCGCATCACCCCAGCCCAGGCCCGCGACATCGCCGTCGCCGTCGCCCAGGACATCAGCCGCCATTTGCTGGGTGAACGTTGCGTCGGCGGTGAAAGACCGCTGGCGGTGGCCGCCCATCTGAATGTGGCCGAGGCGGTGGATGAAAACGGCTGCCTGCACGCCAGGGGTATCCGCCACGCCGTCGAACAATCGCGCGCCCTGTTCGATCATCCGGCGCCCTGCGTCCCGGCGACCATCACCGCGTGCGGCATCCGCCTCGACGCGCCGCCGTTGCGCCCGCGTCATGCCGGCGCCATCGACTGGACGCCGATCATCATGGAACATTTCGATACCGAACCAGATGAGCCGTGGCAAGGCATCGCCCCCCTGCCCGGCGATTCCCGCTTGTCGCTGTTGTGGCGCCCCACCTGGGTCGCCGACAGCGAGGCCATCGCCGCCTATTGCGCCCGGGTGGCCCGCCTGGACCGTCCCGGCGATCCACCGCTGGAAGGATCCATGGCCTATCCCCCCCATGACGATTCCAGCGCCCTGGCGCTGGATCGCTTCGTCGCCGCCGCCGCCATGCGCAATCTGCGTCGCGGCGGCGATCATGGCTGTGTGGTCATCGTGCCGCTGACATGGTCGTCGCTCTGTGGCGAGCACCGGGGGGAACTGGTGGCACCTTTCGCCGATGT
The DNA here is from genome assembly GCA_006218045.1 of Stygiobacter sp. Taxonomy (GTDB): domain Bacteria; phylum Pseudomonadota; class Alphaproteobacteria; order Rhodospirillales; family Magnetospirillaceae; genus Magnetospirillum. Next base: position 66,765 of record VBWB01000029.1, on the reverse strand, counting down.
CGCGGCGGATATCCGCCAAGGCCGGGTCCGGGTGGAAATCTGCCGCATCCCCGACGATGCCGACCTGGAAACCATCAACCGGGTGATCCAGGCCTTACACGGCTTGTGCGGCGGGGTGTTGCTGCGTTTGCGGCTGTCCTCCCCCTTGCTCGCGCGGGTGGACGAGGTGGAGGGGGCGGAAATCGGCCTGGACCTGTCGGAATTGCGTGCGAATGAACGCATGGCCGACGACCGCCTGCTGGGGGTCTTGGACATGCTGCAAGACAGCGCCGATCAAGCCGGACTGGGCTGTTATGTCTGGAGCGCGCGCCGGCGCAAGGTGGTGGGCAGCGTGGTTTCCGGCGGTTTCCACATGGTCAACGGCCCCGGCCTGATGAAGGACGTGGTTCGCCCGGCCATGGTCATGCCGGCCCCGCGGGAGAGATTTACGAGCTAGTTTTCCTGCGCACCAGCAGCAGATAGCCGGCCAGAGCGGCCAAGCCCAGCACCCCGACCAAGGTGGCCAGCGGACGACTGGAATGATCGAAGCTGGCCGAATGCAGCCAGCCGGCGCTGGCGCCCACGACCATCTGGATGAAACCCAGACAGGCCGAGGCCGCCCCGGCCATGCGCGCATGCGGCGCGATGGCCCCGGCGCTGCCATTGGGGATGACCATGGCCCCGCACAGGAAGAAGCCCATCAGCGGTAGCAGCACCGCCGGCAGGGTCTGCACCCCGCTCCAGGCCAGGATGGCGGCGGTGACGCCGAACAAGGCGGCCCCCGCCGTGCCGATGCCGATCATGCGATCCAGGCCGACTCGCCCGGTCCATTTGCCGGCGATGAAGCCGCCGGCGATATAGCCCGACACCACCACGGCGAAGCCGAAGCCGAACAGGGATGGCGGCAAGGCCAGCACGTCGATGAGGACGAAGGACGAGGCCGAAATGAAGCTGAACATGCCGGCGAAGGTGGCCGAGACCACTGCCACATACCCCAACACCTGACGGTCGGTCAGCAAGGTCCGGTAATTGCCCACCATGCCGCGCGGCGACAGGGCGCGGGGATCCTTGTGCTGGTTGGTTTCCGTCAGCCAGAACCAGGTGCCGGCCAGCAGGATCAAGCCGAACACCCCAAGCAGGATGAAATTGGAGCGCCAGCCGAACAAGGTATGGAACCAGCCGCCCAGGATGGGAGCGACGAACGGGGCCAAGGCCATGGCCGAGGCCATGTAGGACATCACCTTGGCCGCCTGCTCGCGCGGATAGACATCGCGGACCACGGCGCGGGCCACCACCGGGCCGCAGCAGGCGCCCAGGGCTTGCAGGAAGCGGCTGGCGATCAGCACCTCGATGGTGGGGGCGAACAGGCAGGCGACCGAGCCGATGACATAGATGACCACCCCGCCCAGGATGACCGGACGGCGGCCGAAGCGGTCGGACAGCGGCCCGTAAATCAGCATGGAGACGGCGAAACCCAGCAGGAACACCGACAGGGTCATCTGCACCATCTCGACGCTGGTGGAGAAATAGCGGCCCATGTCGGGCAGCGATGCCAGATAAAGATCGGTGGAGACCGGACCAAAGGCCACCAGCCCGGTCAGCAACACGGTCACTTTCAGGCTGTTGGCGGCGGGGCGGGACTTTATTTCGGACATGGAACGGGCTTTCCGGCGGCAGCGCTGATTACAATATACAAAATAGATTATGAAATATGGAACAAAAATCGCTCAGCCCGGCTGGTAGCGGTGCAAAAGCGCCCCCTGCACCTTCAGCCAGCGGCGCCCGCCATGGTGGTCCACCCCCAGCCCGGCGACAATGGCCCAAAAGGCTGGGGAATGATTGAGCTCGGCCAGATGCGCCACTTCGTGCCCGACCACATAGTCCATCACCGTCTCGGGCGCCATCACCAGCCGCCAGGACAGGGCGATGGCGCCTTGGGCCGAACACGAGCCCCAGCGCGACACCGTGTCCTTGATGGTGATGCGGCTGGGTTTTTTGCCGATGCGGGCGGCCAGATCGTGGGCCTTGGCGGTCATCCGCCGCTTGGCCTCGACTTTCAGGAAATCACCGACGCGCCGGCCCACATGGTCGGCCCGACCGCTGACATGGATTTCCCCGTTTTCGACCCAGACGCCGCGCCGGGCTTCGGGGTGATGACGGATCAGATGGTCACGGCCCAACAGCGGCACACGGACCCCGTCGCACAACACCAGGGCTTGCGGCAGCCTTTGCAGCCGTTCGGCCAGCCAGTCAGCATGGGAATGCAGGAAGCGCAGGGCATCGGCTTGGCGCGCGCGCGACGGCAACACCAGAACGACACCACGCACCGCATCGACACGCAGCGACATGGACCGCGCCAAGGGTGAACGGCGCACCGTCACTTCGGCCCGCTGCCCGTTGATGTCCAAAATCAAGGCGTCTAGCCCGGCCATGTGACGATATGACGATCCAAGGGCCCGGCCCGGTTTTCGCTGATGGCCCGACCGCGCACCGAGGCGCCGGCTTCGTGCACCGAATTGGCATTACCCGAGACCAAAGGGTGCCACCACGGCAGCGGCTTGTTTTCCGCCACCAGCCGATAGGCGCAGGTGGACGGCAACCAGCGTAATTCAGCCGCCTTGGCCGGGTCCAATTGCACGCAATCGGGCACGTGGTCACGCCGGTTGGGATAATCCTTGCAGGCGCAGGTGACCACGTTCAGCAGGCGGCAGGCCACATTGGTGAAGTGGATTTCGCCGCTGTCTTCGTCCTCAAGCTTGTGCAGGCAGCATTTGCCGCAGCCGTCACACAGACTTTCCCACTCGTCCCGGCTCAACGCGTTCATGGCCTTTGTCCGCCAGAACGGTAAGCTTGTCGTGGGTCCGGATGAAGTCGCGGACATGGGGGTAAATCTCCTCGCGCCAGCGGCGACCGTTGAACACGCCATAATGGCCGACCTTGGCGGCCACGTGGTGGATGCGCAGATCATCGGTCAGGCCCGAGCACAGCTTGTGGGCGGCCTCGGTCTGGCCGATACCGGTAATATCGTCCTTTTCACCCTCGATCGTCATCAACGCCGTGTGCTGGATCAATTCGGGCTTCACCAGACGCTCACGGTGATGGAACTTGCCTTCCGGCAATTGGTGCTCGATGAACACCTTTTGGATGGTGTTGAGGTAATATTCCGCCGGCAAATCCATCACCGCCAGATACTCGTCGTAGAATTCGCGGTGCTTTTCCGCCGAATCGCCGTCGTTGCGCACCATGTTGTGGAACAGGTTGATGTGTTCGCCCACATGGCGCTCGGGGTTCAGGCTCATGAAACCCTGCAATTGCAGGAAGCCCGGATAGACCCGGCGGCCGCGACCGGTATGGACGTAAGGCACGGTGTTGATGACGTGGCTTTCAAACCACGACAGCGGCTTGTCGGTGGCCAGCTTGTTGACCTTGGTCGGGCTGATGCGGGTGTCGATGGGGCCGCCCATCAGCACCATGGAGCTGGGCTGGCGCGGATCGTTGTCCTCGGCCATCATGGCCACCGCCGCCAACACCGGCACCGACGGCTGACACACCCCCAGCACATGGGTGTCGGCGCCCAGGAAGTGCAGAAGCTCGCGGATATAATCGATGTAATCGTCGAGCGCGAAGGGGCCGGCATCCAACGGCACGTCGCGGGCGTCGATCCAGTCGGTGATGTAGACGTCGTGATCCGGCAGCAGGGTCTCGACCGTGCCGCGCAGCAAGGTGGCATAGTGGCCGGACATGGGCGCCACCACCAGCACGCGCGGATCGCGGCGGTCGGTCTGGCGCTGGAAGTGCAGCAACTGACAGAACGGCTTCTCGTACACCACCAATTCGCGCACGGTCACTTCGTGGCCGTCGATGCGGGTGGTCGGCAGGTTGAATTGCGGCTTGGGATAGCGTCGGGTCGTGCGTTCCAGCAATTCGGCCCCGGCGGCCATGGCCCGGCCCATGCTGGTATAGGACAGCGGCATCATCGGATGACTGTACATGGTCTGAACCGCCTCGGCGAACAGACGGAGCGGAGCCAAAGTGACGTGCTGCAACTCATGGAGGTGATAAAGCATAAGTTCCGCCCCTGCCCACAGTACCGAAGGATAGTTTTGTTACCTAAAAATGACATGCTAGGCAATTAAATTATTTTAATTACCAACATCCATGATCACTATTGTGCATTGCAATATGAGGGGGCGTGGGGGGCCAAAGTCAAGGGGTCAATGATCGCCGTCGATCAGATGCAGGAACGAGGCGCAGACCGACCCGGCCTGCAAACCGCAGGAATCCAGGCCGTTGCCGGCGGCATCGGCGGCGTCGAACAGGGCCGAGCCGTTTTCATCGATGATGGTGGCGAAGTGGAATTCGTGGCCGCGAAAGGCCGTCCCCGCTTTTCCCAACGGCGTGTCACTGCGCAAGATGGCGCGGCGATAACCCAGATGCAGCCGCCGCTTGGCCAGACTGGTGGCAAGCGGCAACAGCCCGGCCATGGCATGCGTTAGGCCGTCGCCATCCTCCAGACTGTCGCCCAACACCATATAGCCGCCGCATTCGCCGAAGACGGCGCCGCCCTGGCAGGCGATATGGCGCAAACCGTCCAGAAAGACCCGGTTGCCGGCCAAGATGCCGGCATGCAATTCCGGGTAACCGCCGGGCAGATAGACACTGTCACCATCGGGTGCCTGATCGGCCAGTGGTGAAAAAAAACTGAGTTCGGCCCCGGCCCGGCGCCAGCCGTCCAAGAGGCCGGCATAAGCGAAGGCGAAAGCCTGATCGCGGGCGATGGCGATGCGCTGGCCCAAGGGCGGCAGCGGGCAGGTGGGCGGGCCGTCCAGCCGGCTGGGCCGGGCGATGGCGCGCAGACGGTCGATGGCCACGTATTGCCCGACCGCGCTGGCGGCGGCGGCGAAAAACGCCGGCAGATCGGGATGCTCGCAGGCCTGGACCAGCCCCAGATGGCGGCTGGGCACCACCAGATCGGTGATGGCGGGCATGAAGCCCAGCAATTCCACCTCGGGGCAATGGCGGGCACAGGCGGCGGTGATCATGCGGCGGTGCTTGTCGCTGGACACCTGATTGAAGATCACCCCGGCGACGCTGACATCGGGGCGCAGACGGGCGAAGCCGGCCAGCACCGCCGCCGCCGATCCGGCCATACGGCGGGAATCGATGACCAGCACCACCGGCCAGCCGGTCAGCGCGGCGATTTCCGCCGTGCAGCCGTCGGACTGGCCCGCGGCCACGTCGGCGCCGTCGAACAGGCCCATCACCCCTTCGCAGATGACCAACTCGGCATCGGCACCGGTGGTTTGCACCAGACCGGCCAGCGTGGCCGGGCGCATGGCCCAGGAATCCAGGTTGAGGCAGGGCCGCCCGGTGGCGGCGGCATGAAAGGCGGGATCGATGTAATCGGGACCGACCTTGGCCGAGCCGACACGCAACCCCGACTGCGTCAGATGGGCCAGCAGGCCCAGGGTGACCAGGGTCTTGCCGCTGCCGGAGGACGGCGCGGCCAGGATCAATCCGGGCGGGTTCATATCACTTCAAGTGCTTTTTCAGGCCGGCCAACAGATCGTCGGCGCTGGTGCCGTGGGGGAAATGCTGGATGAAGCGACCGTCCGGCCCCATCAAATACAGAATGGAGGAATGATCGACGGTATAATTTTCGCCATCGCCACCCTTGGCCTTTTCCGCATAGACCTTGAAGGCTTTTTTCGCTGCCACCGTCTGCTCGGGCGTGCCCCTCAGCCCGATCATGTCGGGGGCGAAGGCGGTGACGTAATCCTTCATCACGTCCTTGGTATCCCGATCGGGATCGACGGTGATGAAGAGGGGAGCCAGTTTGGCCCGTTCGGTCGGGCTCAGGCCATCCAGCGCCACCGAGGTGATGCCCAGCGCCGTCGGGCAGACGTCGGGGCAATAGGTATAGCCGAAATAGATCAGCATGAAGCGCCCGGCGAAGCTTTTTTCCGTTACCGTGCGGCCATGGTGGTCGGTCAGGGTGAACGGTCCGCCGATGGCGGCATGGCCGTCGCCCGACCACACCAGCAGACGGCTGCCGACGGCGATGCCGATGACCGCCAGCACGGCGATCAGCGCCCATACGGATGATTTCTTTTTCATCAACCCCTCCTCATGCCACCAGCGCCCAAGCCATGTAGCCCAGCATACCGGCATTGGCGGCCAGCAGCAGCGGCGCCCATTTCAAAAAGGCGCCGCGCCATTGATGGATGGCGAAATGCCCGGCCAGCCCCACCACCAGCAGCATGGGCACTGTACCGCCAGCGAAGGCCAGCATGGCGAAGGCCGCCGCCAGGGCATCGCCGCTGGCCGCCGCCGCCGCCAGGGCGGCATACAGCAGACCGCAGGGGATGAAACCCAAGGCCACGCCCAAGGCCAGACCGCGCCAGCCGCTGGGGGTGGCGAACAGCGGCTTGGCCAGGACAGCGACATGACGGCTCCACCAGTTTTCACCACTGCCGGCGCCCAGCACCGTCTTCAGGCGCGGCACCGCCATCATCAGCAGGAACAGCGCCGCCAGCACCAGCAGACCCGCCGCCACATAATGGAATCCAGCCAACCCGGCCACATTGCCCGCCGCCCAGCCGGCGGCGGCGCCCAGCACGGCATAGGTGATCGTACGGCCCAGATGATAGGGAATCAGGGCGGCTCCTTTGAGGCGGGAAAATTCGCTCAGACCCGCGACCGGCATGGCCTCCAGCCTTGCCGCCACCTGCGACAGCACGAAGGGGCCGCACATGCCGGCACAATGACTGACCGAGCCGACCAATCCGGTGAGAAACAGCCCGACCAGCAGGTTGGAATGGGTTTCCACCGTCACCCGGCACACCGCCAGACCCGCTTGCAGACCGAACAAGGCGTCGTTCATGGCCGCCACCAATCCAGTCTGGCCCGCAAGGCCACCACCCCGCCCAGCACCAGCAAGGCCGGCGCGGCCAAGGGGGTGGCGGCCAGATCGGCCTCCAGCCGGCCCAGGGTGGTTTCCAGCACCTTCTGGTCCAAGGTGGCCGCGCGCGACACCACCGCCATCAACTCGTCGGGCTTGCGCCCGGCGGCCAGCAGGCGGGCGACCAGGGTATCGACCTTGCGCAGTCCCATATAGAAAACGATGACCTGGGCGCCCTGGGCCAGGGCATTCCAGTCGAAGCCGTCGGGCACGTCGCCGTCCTGGTCGTGGCCGGTGACGAAGGCCAAGGTGGAATTGCACTGTTTGGCGGTGGCGGGAATGCCGGCATAGGCCAACCCGCCGATGCCGGCGCTGATCCCCGGCACGATGCGAAAGGGGATGGCCGCGTCGGCCAAAGCCAGCGCCTCTTCCGCCCCACGCCCGAAGACGAAGGGGTCGCCGCCCTTCAGCCGCACCACCCTTTTGCCGGCCCGGGCCAGATCGATCAGACGGGCGGTGATCTCGGTCTGATGCGGACTGGCAGCGCCGCCGCGCTTGCCCATGGACTCGACCACCACGCCGACAGGGATGCGGGCAATGATGCGGGCATCGACCAAAGCGTCATGCACCACATGATCGGCCTGATCCAAGGCATGGGCTGCCAGCAGGGTCAGCAGGCCGGGGTCACCGGGACCGGCACCGACCAACCAGACGCTGCCGGGCAGCAGAGGGGGAAGTTCAGCCTTCATGGCGGCGATCATAGCCCGGCTTGAAATTTCATGCCCTGCCTTTTGTCAAGACTTGGCCGGACGCAACACATGGGTGTGATCAGGGGCATAAAGGCGCGAATCGGTGAATTCGGCCCCGCCCAGCACCCGACCCACCAGGATCAGGGCGGTGCGGGTCAGCCCGGCATCCTTGACCTTGGCGCGGATGTCGCCCAGCGTGCCCTTGATGAAGGCCTGATCGGGCCAGCTGACCCGATAGGCGATGGCCACCGGACAATCGGCGCCGTAAAGCGGGGTCAGTTCCTTGACCACATGGGCCAGATTGGCGATGGACAGATGGATGGCCAAGGTGGCGCCGCTTTTGCCCAAACTGGTCAGATCCTCGCCCGCCGGCATGGAACTGGAGCGTACGGCGGTCCGCGTCAGGATGATGGTCTGGCTGACATCGGGGAGCGTCAGTTCCGAGCCCAAAGCGGCCGCCGCGGCGGCGAAGGCCGGCACGCCGGGGGTGACGTCATAGGCGATGCCCAATTGGTCGAGCCGGCGCATCTGCTCGGCGATGGCGCCATAGATGCTGGGGTCGCCGGAATGGACGCGGGCCACGTCCAGGCCCTTGTCGTCGGCCTCTTCGATCTCGGCGATGATCTCGTCCAAATTCATGGCTGCGGTGTCGAGCACGCGGGCACGGGTTGGCGCCTCGGCCACCACCTCGGCCGGAACCAAGGAACCGGCATACAGGCAGACCGGGCATTTGCGGATCAGGTTGAGGCCGCGCACGGTGATCAGGTCGGGGGCTCCGGGGCCGGCGCCGATGAAATGGACGGTCATGACTTCACCTCACAGCTTCTTGGCATAGCCGCGCGGGGTATAGACCCAGTCGCGGCCATTGAAGGCGATGCGTCGGCTTTCGCTGGAGCCGACCACCACCATGGTCAACATATCGGCATCGTCGGCGGTCAAATCACCCAGGGCGATGATGCGGATGTGTTCTTCCGGGCGGCCCAATTGCCGGGCCAGGATCACCGGGGTTTCAGCCGGGCGGCCCGTCAACAGGATATCGCGGGCCCGCGTCAGCTGGTCGCGGCGTCGTTTCGATACCGGATTATAGAAGCAGACGACGAAATCGGCCTCGGCGGCGGCGTGCAGGCGCTTTTCGATGGTTTCCCACGGCGTCAGCAGATCGGACAGGGAAATGGTGCAGAAATCGTGGTTGACCGGAGCGCCGGCCCGCGCCGCCGCCGCCTGCAAGGCGGAAACGCCGGGGATGACCAGGATGTCGGTGCCGCGCCACGATGGATTGGCCTCGCGCTCGATCAGCTCGAACACCAAGGTGGCCAGGGCATAGATGCCGGCATCGCCGGAACAGACCAGGGCGACGCTCTTGCCCTGACCAGCCAGATCCAGGGCCATGCGGGCACGGTCGGCCTCGGCCCCCAGATCGCTTTGATGGCGGGTCTTGCCGGCGGCGGCCTCGCCCAGCAGGTCGAGATAGAGGCCATAGCCGACCAGATCGCTGGCGGCGGCGATGGCGGCACTGGCTTGCGGCGTCCGCCATTGCGCCGTGCCGGGACCGATGCCGACCACGAACAGCCGGCCCGGCGCGCGGCCGATGCGGGCGGGGTCGATGGCATGCGGCGCCCGAGCGATGGCCACGGTCGCCCGCTTGCTTTTGATCTTGGGCACCACCAGTTCGGCCTCAGGTCCAGCAGCGGCCAAAGCCGCGCCCTCGGCGACGCCGGGGCAGCCGATTTCCTTCAATACGATATCGGAAGGATTTTTCAGGCGCGGCGTTTCCTCGTTCAGACGGGCAGCGGTGAAGAAGCGGGCGGGCACGCCCAAGGATCGCGCCAGATCCAGCACCGCCCGCTCATCGATCTTGAGATCGACCGAGGCGATGCAGGCGATGGCGCCCGGCGCCAGGGCCTCGGCCTCCAGGGTGTCGCGCACCAGAGCGGCCAGTTCCGCCGGGTCGCAATCGCGCTCGCAGCCGACGCCCACGGCCAGGACCGGCGGGTTGAGCAGCAATTCCCGGTCTTCCGCCATCACCGCATGGTCGGTGACCCTCACCGACGGCTCGGCATCTTCGGCGAAGGACAGATGCGACAGCCAATCGGCGTCGCCGGCCTCGATTTCCAGTCGCACCGGCTCGCCCGCCAGCAGCGCCGCGGCCACCGGCTTGGCGGCGTCGGGATTGGCCACGTGCCAGCCCGGCGGCGGCTCATCCAGGGCAACGCCCAGTTTGAGGTCACCGGCGGTGGTGATGGCGGCGTGACCACCCAGCAGCACCGCCAAACGCCGCGCCAAATCGTTGGCGCCATGATGGCCACCCAGCAAGGGCACGGCGCTGGAGCCATCGGGGGCGACGGCGACCACCGCCGGCTCCGCCTGCTTGTCGAGCAGATGCGGGCCGATGGCCCGGATCAGGATGCCGGCGGCGCAAACGCCAATGATGGGGTGGCCATCCTTGAACAATTGGGCGATATGGGCCTTGGTGTCGCTGAACACAACCGAGGCGTCGTCGATGCGGCCGCTCAGACCGTGCAATTCGGCCTCGGGCAACAGGCTGACGATCCTGCGGGCGGTGGCCAGGGCAGCGGGGGTGACGCAGAGAACAGCGATCATTTATGCACCAATATCAACGAGAAATAGGAAAGCGCGCTGGCTTCGGTCAGGCTCAGGATGCGCTGGTCGGTCATGGTGGCGCGTTCCACCGCCACCGCGCCCTCCAGCAGCCCTAATTGCTCGAGCAGAGCTTTGACCCGGGGCAGGTGGCGGCCCACCTTCATGATCACCGCCGAATCGGCGGGCTCCAGCATGGCCCGGATCTGCTCGTCATTGCGGGTGGCGGGGATGATCGCCACGGCATCGTCCAGCAGCGACAACGGCTTGACCGCCATGGCGGCGGCGGCCATGGGCGAGGAGATGCCGGGCACCACCTGGACCGGGAAACGCCGGCGCAGCCGGTCGAGCACATAAATGAACGAACCGAAGAACAACGGGTCGCCCTCGCACAACACGCCGACATCGCGCCCCGCGTGCAGGTGTCCGGCAATCGTTTCGGCTGCGTTTCCATAGGCCTGATCGGTGTCGTCGCGGTCCGGGCGGAACGACAGCCGGATAGGGATCTCGATCTTGCCGGCAGGGATATACGGACTGGCGATGGTCCGCGCCATGCCGTCGCCGTCCAGCGGTGCCGGCCAGGCCAGCACCGGCAGTTCCGCCAGCAGGCGGATGGCCTTGACGGTCAGCAAGTCCGGGTCGCCGGGGCCGATGCCGATGCCCCACAGGGTGCCGCTCATGCCTTGATGCCCTTGTATTGGGTCACCGGCATGGCCGCATGCCAGGTGTGGAAGCCGCCGACCGGGGCCAGTCGTGCCACCGATAACCGGGTCATGGTGCCGCCGTGGCGGGCATGAAAGGCCAAAAGCGCCGCCTCGCCCTCGGCGGTGACGGCGTTGACCACCAGCCGTCCCCCCGGTTTCAGCGCCGCCCAGCAGGCATCGAGCAGGCCGGGGGCGGAAACGCCGCCGCCGATGAAGATGGCGTCGGGATCGCTATAGGGCAGGGCATCGGGGGCGTGGCCGCGCACCACTTTCAGGCCGGGCACGCCCAGCCGCGCGGCGTTGGCGGCGATGAAGCCGGCCCGCCCCGCATGGGATTCGATGGCGGTGGCCATACCGCCGGCCCGCATCCACTCGATGGCGACGGAACCGCAGCCGGCGCCCACATCCCACAGCATTTCCCCCGGCAGCGGCGCCAGGGTCGACAGGGTCAGCGCCCGGATTTCCCGCTTGGTCAACTGGCCGTCATGGGCGAAGGCATCGTCGGGCAGACCGGGGATGGTGGACAGGATTTTGGCGCCCGCTTCCGCCCGGCAGGCGATGGCGATGAGGTTGAGGTCCGCCGCCTCGCCCACCCAAGTGGCAGCGCTGGAACGGCGGATGTTCTGGCGCGGCCCGCCCAGATGCTCCAGCACCACCATGTCCGAGGGGCCGAACCCGGCCTTTTCCAGCAAACGGGCGACCGCCGCCGGGCTTTGGCCGTCTTCCGCCAGCACCAGCAGCTTGCGCCCCGGCGCCAGATGCAGATGCAAGGCCTCCAGCGGGCGGCCATGCACGGTCAGGGTCAAGCAATCCTGCAATGGCCAGCCCAAGGCGGCGGCGGCCAGGGAAAAGGCGCCGGGATGGGGCAGCACCAGCAGCTCTTCACCGGGGAACCAGCGGGCAAGCGTGGCGCCGATGCCGTAATGCATGGGGTCGCCCGAGGCGAGGACGACAACGTTTTTATGGCGCAACGAATCCAGCACATCCTTGCCATCGGCAAACGGGCTGGGCCACGGGCGCTTGTCGGCGGCTTCCACCATGGCCAGATGACGCTCGCCGCCAACCACCACATCAGCGCCCGCGATCAGGCCGCGGGCGGCGGCACTGATGCCGTCCAGCCCATCCTCGCCGATGCCGATGACGCTGATCATGCCAAGCCTCCGGCCAGGGCGTTGACCGCAGCGGCGGCCATGGCCGAGCCGCCGCGACGCCCGCGCAAGGCGATGAACGGCAGGCCCGACTGGATCAGCGCCTCCTTGCTTTCGGCGGCACCGACGAAGCCGACGGCGAAGCCCAGCACCAAAGCCGGGCGCGGCGCCCCTTGCTCGATCAGTTCGAGCAGGCGGAACAAGGCGGTGGGCGCATTGCCGATGGCGATGACGGCGCCGTCCAGGTGCGGCAGCCACAAATCCACCGCCATGGCCGAACGGGTGGTGCCCAGCGCCTTGGCGGTGGCCGGCACCGCTGGGTCGTTGAGGGTGCAGAGCACCGTGTTGGCCTTGGGCAGGCGGCGGCGGATGATGCCGTGCGACACCATTTCCGCATCCACCAGGATGGGCGCACCCTTGGCCAGGGCCCGGGTGCCGGCGGTGCCGGCACCGGGGGAAAAAGCCAGATCGGCGACGATGTCGGTCATCCCGCAGGCATGGACGATGCGGGTGGCGATGTCGCGCAGATCGTCGGGCAGGCTTTCCAGATCGGCTTCACCGGCGATGGTGGCGAACGACCGGCGATAGATTTCGTCCGGATCCTTGATCCAGTCGTGGATGTCGATTTTTTGCGGATCGGAGGCCCCCAAGATCCAGCCTTCCTCTGTTTCGATGGTTAAACGTTCCTCTGGGTTCAGGCGGTCATCGCCGCCGAACAATGCGGCCAGCCGGCCCTCGTGGTCGAGATGGGCGAAATGGCGGGCCAGGGCGATCACCTGGGCCTGATCCTTGACCTGACCGGGGGCAGGATTGACCGCCCGCAGCGACGGATAAACTTCCGCCATCAGGATGCGCCAGTCGGAGTTTTTGGCCACTGGCTTCAAGCCGGTCTCGAACGGCCACACGCGGGTGATATGGGCCAGCCAGGGATGGCGGCGCAATTGTTCCAGCCGGACCATGCCGGTCAGCGACTGACCGCCGACGCTGCCGTTATAAAACAACTGCCACACCGATTTGGTCGTGGGCAGACGTTGTTCCGCCAAACGGCGTTCCGGCAGACCGACCAAATCGCCCTTGGTGGGGGCCAGATGCGGCCCGGCGGCGCTGGCCGGACAGCCCCAGAACGGGCCGGGTCCACCGCCCAGGCTTTGGTTGAGCTGGGCAGCGGCGGCAAAGCGGTTGTTGGCATTGTCGGTGCGGTCGTCCACCAGCGGCCCCAGATAGCGCCACAGATCGCGCCAGTTCTTGAGGCCCAGACGCGCCAGCGACCCGCGCGGCAGGCCGAGGGCGAAATCGAAGCCGGCCAAAACGTGCAGGCCGCGCGCTGCCAAATCCGACAGGATATCGGCCAGCACGGCGACGGCGGCGTCGCGGGTGGCCGGGTTTTCCAGCCGCTCCGCCTTGCCGCTTTCCAGCACCGCGATCCAGATACTGTCGGCCCCGGTCTTGGGGCGTGATTCAGCGCTCCAATCCACCATGACATAGGCGTCGAAGACCGGGGCGTCGGTCAGCATGACAATGCCTCAGTGGTCGTGATCGTGCGGATGCGGGTGGGCATGGTGATCATGATCATGGTGGTGGTGGTCATGGTGGTGCCCGTGATGATGCCCATGGCTATGATCATCATCATCATCATCATCGGTGCCGATGCCGCGCACATGGTGGTGATGGCCGGCCTGGACGGCGCCGACCTGACCCTCATAGCCCACCACCTGGGCGCGGTACTTGCAGAGGGTGCAGTTCATGTGGGTCTGGCCGGCCAGGATTTCCTCGACCCGCTCGACGAAGCTGTCGATGACCAGCGGATGGTCGTTGAGGTAGGGGGCAGTGACGATCTGGACGGATGGATTTGCCGCCTGGGCCTCGTCCGCCCATTGATAGATGCGCTTGACCAGGATGCCGGTGAACAGGAAATAGGGGAAGACGACGATACGGGCATAGCCCAAGCGGACCACCCGTTCCAACGCCTGATTGACCAGCGGAAAAGCGACGCCGGAAAAAGCCACCTCGGCCCAGCCGAAGCCCATGCCTTCCCACAGCATGCGCGCCACCTTGGCGACGTTGGAATTGGCGTCGGGGTCGTTGGTGCCGCGCCCGACCACCAGCAACAAGGTGTCCTTGCGCTCGACCGCGCCGGTGGCGGCGGCAAGCGCTTCCTCGATGCGGGCGGCGGCGGCGGCCAGCATCTTGGGGTCGATGGCCAGTTCACGCCCGAACTGCACCTTGAGTCCCGGATTGTCGGCGGCGAAGGAATTGATTTCCCACGGCAGGTCGTTTTTGACATGGCCGGCGGCGAACAGCATGCCGGGCACGGCCAAGACATGGTTGACGCCCTGGGCCTTCAACGCCTCCAGGCCGTCCTTGATGATCGGGCGGGCGAATTCCAGATAGCCGGATTCCACCGGATATTGCGGCAGGCGCCGGCGCAAATGGCCGGCCAGGGAATCGAATTCCCGGGTGGCTTCCACGTCGCGGCTGCCATGGCCGCAAATCATCACACCGATCTTGTCACTCATCGCTTGGTCCTTGCCTTCGAGCGGTTTTCCCTGATGGTCCGGCTGGTCCGTGCCTCCGGCCGGGCGAGGCGGACTATAGGCACAACGCTGACGATTTGTAAGTGTTTCATGACTTCGCTATGGTGCGGGCCATGCTGCCGTTGTTCACGCAATTCGGCCACGCCCCCGACGGCTTGTTCCTGCTGTTCCTCGCCCTGGGGTTGGATGCCGTGCTGGGCGAGATGTCCTGGCTGTTCCGCCTGATTCCGCATCCGGTGGTGATGATCGGTCGCGCCATCGCTGCTTTGGACCGCCGCCTGAACAAGCCCGAACGGAGCCAGGCCGAACGCCGACGCCGTGGTGTCGTCATGGTCGTCCTGCTGGTGAGCCTAGCGGCGCTGATCGGTGCGGTGGTTTCCTTTATCGCCCGAATCCTCCCCCATGCCTGGATCATCGAGGTCTTCGTCGTCGCCACACTTCTAGCCCAGCGCGGCCTGTTCGAGCATGTGGACGACGTCGCCCGCGCCCTTCAGCACAAAGGGTTGGAGGCCGGGCGCTACGCCGTGTCGCGCATCGTCGGACGCGATCCGCAAAGCCTGGATGAACACGGCGTCTGCCGCGCCGCCATCGAATCCCTGGCCGAGAATTTTTCCGACGCGGTGGTCGCCCCGGTGTTCTGGTACGTGCTGTTCGGCCTGCCCGGCATCCTGGTCTACAAGACCGTCAATACCCTGGACAGCATGGTCGGCTATCGAAACGAAAAATACCGGGCCTTCGGCTGGGCCTCGGCCCGGCTGGACGATGTCCTTAATCTGATCCCGGCGCGGCTGGCCGGGCTGATCATCGCCTTGGCGGCATTGGTGGCGGCACGCGGCAATCCGTTTCGCGCCGTCACCACCATGTTTCGTGATGCCCGCCACCACAAATCCCCCAATTCCGGCTGGCCCGAGGCGGCCATGGCCGGCGCCCTCGGTCTGGCCCTGGGCGGGCCGCGCAAATATCCCGGCCTGGTGGTGGATGAAAAATGGATCGGCAAAGGCCGGGCGCGCGCCGCCTTCACCGATATCGACCGGGCGCTGCACCTGTTTTCCGCCGCCTGCCTGATGGATGCCGGTCTGGTTATCCTGGTGTGGTGGCTGCAAGTCTGAGCAGTTGATCCAAATCCATATGGGCGGCCAGATGAGCGGCCAACTTGTCCAGCACCGCGTCGACTTGGGCGTCATAGGCGATGCCGGCGCCGCGTCCGGGGCGCAAGCGTGCCAGGAAACCGGCGCGGAAGGCATCGGAGGCGAACAAGCCGTGCAGATAACAGCCCATGATCCGGCCATCGGCGCTGATGGCGCCGTCGGGCTGGCCGGCCAAGGTCAGGAATGGGCGGGCACAATCGGCGCCCACAGTGCGGCCCATATGCATTTCATAGCCGCGCACCGGCAGGCCCTGGGCATCATGGCCCTCGATCAGGGTCAACACCTTGTCGCCAGCCATTTCGGTGTCCACCACCAGCCAGCCCAGGCCCTCGGCCCGCCCCCCCGCCGGGCCTTCGACGCCCAAGGGGTCGCTGACCGAGAGCCCCAGCATCTGAAAGCCGGCGCAGATGCCCAACACCGTGCCACCGCGGCGGATATGGGCGTGAATATCCACATCCCAGCCCTGGGCGCGCAGGAAATCCAGATCGCCGATGGTGGATTTGGAGCCGGGCAGAATGATCAGGTCGGCATCACCGGGCAAGGCTTGGCCGGGGGGGATGAAGCGCACATCCACATCCGTCTCCGCCGCCAGCGGATCGAAATCGTCGAAATTGGCGATGCGCGGCAGTTGCGGGAGGACGATCTTGAGGATTCCATCCTTGTTTTGGTTGCGCAATGAGGCCGAATCTTCCGGCGGCAACAGCCCTGCCTCGGCGAAGAACGGCACCACCCCCAGGCACGGCAGGCCGGTCTGGTCGCGGATGAAGTCGATGGCCGGGGAGAACAAGGACGCATCGCCCCTGAACTTGTTGATGACATAGCCCTTGATGCGGGCGCGTTCCTGCGCCGGCAGGATGATCCAGGTGCCGACGATGCTGGCGATGACACCGCCGCGATCGATATCGGCGACCAGGATGACGGGCAGGTCAGCCGCCTCGGCAAAGCCCATATTGGCGATGTCGGCTGCGCGCAAATTCACTTCCGCCGCGCTACCGGCGCCTTCCACCAGCACCATGTCGGCGCCAACGCCGATGAGGGCGAAGCTTTCCAGCACCTTGGGCAGCAGGCTGGGCTTCAGGCGGTAATAATCGCGCGCCCCGGCAGTGGTCAGCACCTGACCTTGCACCACCACCTGGGCGCCGGTCTCGCTTTGCGGCTTCAACAGCACCGGGTTCATGTGGCGGCTGGGGGGGATGAAGCAGGCGCGGGCCTGCAAGGCCTGAGCCCGACCGATCTCGCCGCCATCGGCGGTCACGGCGGCGTTGTTGGACATGTTCTGCGGCTTGAACGGGCGGATCTTCAGCCCGCGCAAGGTCAGCGCGCGGGCGAGGCCTGCGACCATCAGCGACTTGCCGACGTCGGAGCCGGTGCCCTGAAACATCAGGGCGGCGAAGCGACGGTCAGCGGCCAAGGACATCACGCAGACGGGCGATTTGGGGGCGGGCGGCTTGAGGGCTGTCGAGGCGGCGGGCGATGACGATGTCCTCGGGCGTCGGGTTGCCGCCGTAATAGGCGGCGTTCCACGAATGCCGGGGCAGGATGCCCGATCCTTCCAGGCTGGCGCCGCCATAGGCGCCCATGGCCTTGTTGAAGGCGTAGATGTCGGCACCGGTATTGCTGGTGGTGGACGCTTCCGCCCCCGCCCCCACATGGGCGACGGCGATGCCGGCATCGGCGCCGGCCTTGAAGCGGTTTTCCATGATCGCGCGCAAGCCGGCATCACTCATGATGACGAAGATGGCCTCGGCGTCCTGTACCCCCAGCTGCAAGCCGACCGAGCCCGAGGCGACCGAATAGAAGGCCGGTCCCGACCACTGGCCGGTGGCGTCGCGGGTCAGCAGCACGCCGGTTCCCCATTCCGCTCCCAAAATGAAACCGCCCTTGACCAGATCGGGGACGATGAGCACGGCGCGGGCCCGGCTCAGGCGGTTTTCCAGGTCGCGTTGCAGGCCAGTGTCACGGCGCAGGCGCTCCACCGTATTGGCGGCCTTGGCCACCAGCATGGTCTGGTCGGTGACGGCATCGGCCCCAGCCGGCGCGGTACTCGACAGAACCATCGGCAAAGCGGTCAACAGCACCACCAGCACGGAGATCAGACGCGACAGCATGACCATCCTCCCTCTTTCAGAACTCGACCCCGGGCTGGGCTTTGATGCCGGACCGGAACGGGTGTTTGACCAGGGTCATCTCGGTGACCAGATCGGCCGCTTCGATCACCGGCGGCAGGGCGTTGCGCCCGGTCATCACCACGTGCTGGCCCTCGGGCCTTGCAGTGATGGCGGCCAGGACCGGATCAAGGGCCAAATAATCATAGCGCAAGGCGATATTGATCTCGTCCAGGATGACCATGCGGATGCCGTCGTCTTCCAGCATCTCGCGCGCCACCTCCCAGGCGCGGGCGGCGGCGGCGATGTCGCGTTCGCGGTCCTGGGTTTCCCAGGTGAAGCCCTCGCCCATGGCCTTGAAGGTGACCAGATCGGGGAAACCTTCCAGCACCCGGCGTTCGGCGGTGTCCCAGGCGCCCTTGATGAACTGGACGATGCCAACCTTGAAGCCGTGGCCGACGCAGCGGATGGCCATGCCGAAAGCGGCGCTGGACTTGCCCTTGCCGGCGCCGGTATGGACGATCAGCAGACCCTTCTCGCCCTGCTTCTTCGCCATCAGCTTGTCGCGGCTGGCCTTTTTCTTGGCCATCTTGTCCTTGTGGCGCTGGGTCGGATCTTCCTCGGTCATGGCTCTATCCTAAAAAGCGGGGCCGCCATGCTGACGCAAGCGGTTGGGCTGATGCAAGAGGGCGTCTTTTAATGTAGACTTGCCGCATATAAGGGGAGGCAAGAATGAACGCCAAGAGTCTGCTTTTCATTTCGTCCATCATCACCGTCGTCGTCGGTGTCGCCGTCATGGCGACGCTTGGCGTCATCGCCAAGGTGCCCAGCACCGAATATTGGATCGTCGTCCTGGGCGCGGTGGTGGCCGGGGCCACCTGGCTGGGTTTGATCACCACCCTTCACTTCACCTCGCAAACGGAATGAATCCGGCCAGTTCCCGTATCTGTGCCGGAAGCAGGCCGCTTTGGCGCAGGCTGGCGATGGTCAACGCCTTGTCGCGCTTGGCGTAACGGCGACCCTCGGCATCGGTCCGCAAGCAATGATGGTGATAATCGGGCACCGGCAGGGCCAGCAGCGCCTGCAACAAACGGTGCACGTGGCTGGCCTCGAACAGATCGTTGCCACGCGTCACCAGGGTAATCCCCTGCACGGCATCGTCCCACACCACCGCCAGATGATAGCTGGTGGGGGTGTCCTTGCGCGCCAGCACCACGTCG
Organism: Stygiobacter sp.; assembly: GCA_006218045.1. Lineage (GTDB taxonomy): Bacteria > Pseudomonadota > Alphaproteobacteria > Rhodospirillales > Magnetospirillaceae > Magnetospirillum. The sequence goes on along the minus strand of VBWB01000029.1, from coordinate 47,679 downwards.
CCGAAGATGTCCGGCCGCGCGGTCTGGAGGCCGGCGTCCAGGTCGCGCCAGCTCAGCGGCCCGGCCTGGGTAATGGCCGCCCGCATGTCCAGGCGCAGGGCATAAGGCTGGCCGCCCGCCAGGCGGTCTTGCCGTTCCTGCGGCCCGAGGCTGCGGCAGGTGCCCGGATAGAGCGCGCCGTCGGGGCCGTGCGGAGCGTGGCCCGAGCGGGCGATTTCCGCCGCGATCTCCGCCCGGGTGCAAAAGCACGGGTAAAGCAGGCCGCGTTGATCCAGGCGATCCAGAGCCGGTCGGTAATCGTCCAAATGCTCTGATTGCCGGCGCACCGGGCCATCCCAGTTCAGACCCAACCAGCGCAGATCGGTGAGGATGGCCTCGGCCCATTCGGGCCGGCAGCGCGTGGTATCGATGTCTTCCAACCGCAGCAGGAAGCGTCCGCCCGCCGCCCGCGCCCGGCTTTCGGCGAACAAGGCGGAAAAAGCATGGCCCAGATGCAGGAATCCGGTCGGACTGGGGGCGAAGCGGGTGATCACGGAGGCTTGGTTCATGGCCGTAATCATACCATAATCATCACTCGCGCGAATCCCTGCCAAGGAAGCATCATGACCCTGCACGCCCATGTCGCTCCGCCCGTCTCGGGCGGCATTGCCCGCCAAGTGGTCATCCTGCTGCACGGGGTGGGGGCGGATGGCGCCGATTTGTTCGGGCTGGTGCCCTATGTGGCGCCCATGCTGCCCGATGCGGTCTTTATCTCCCCCGACGCCCCTTTCGCCTATGACATGGCCCCGTTCGGGCGGCAATGGTTTTCGTTGCAGGATCGATCCGGTCCGGCCCTGGCCGCGGGTATCCGCGCTACCGCCCCGCTGCTTGACGCCTTCATCGACGCCAAACTGGCCGAATATGGCCTCGACGACAGCGATCTGGCCGTGATCGGCTTCAGCCAGGGCACCATGATGGCGCTGCATGTGGCGCCGCGCCGGGCCAAGACCTGCGCCGGCATCGTCGGCTTTTCCGGCGCGGTGGTCGCCGGCGAAACCCTGGCCGATGAGGTGCGGTCACGTCCGCGCGTGCTGCTGGTGCATGGCGATGCCGACCCGGTGGTCAACCCGGCCAGTCTGGCCACGGCGGAACGGGTATTGGCGACCGTGGGCATTCCGGTGCTGATCGAATTGCGCCCCGATCTCGATCATTCCATCGACGGCCCCGGCTTGGCCCTGGCCACCGCCTTCCTGCGTCAGGCTTTCGGCTTGCCGTTGCCGCAATAGTTTCACCAAGTCGTCATCAGGTCGGGGATGGATTTGGTCCGGCAAAACCTCTATCTTGTGGCAGCTGCCGGTGGAGGGTCTATTGAGTGTAGGCTCAGGCTATCCTGTCTTGGTGCTGAACGCGGATTTCCGCCCGCTCAGCTATTTTCCGCTGTCCCTGTGGTCGTGGCAGGAGGCAGTGAAGGCAGTCGTCTCCGATCGCGTCAACGTGGTGTCGGAATACGAGCGCGAAATCCGCTCGCCCTCGTCGCGCATGCGCCTGCCCAGCGTGATTTCGTTGAAGCAATACGTGCCGGCGCCCAACCGCCCGGCCTTCACCCGCTTCAACGTTTTTCTGCGCGATCGCTTCACCTGTCAGTATTGCGGTCAGGATTTCGCCACCCACGATCTGACCTTCGACCATGTCATCCCGCGCGCCTTGGGCGGGCGCACCACTTGGACCAACGTGGTCGCCGCCTGCTCGCCCTGCAATGTCAAGAAGGGGCACAAGCTGGTGGCCCAGGCCGGCATGCGGCTGCTGAACTGGCCGAAGGAACCCAGCAATTTCCTGCTTCAGGAAAACGGACGCAGCTTTCCCCCCAATTTCCTGCATCAATCCTGGGGTGATTTCCTGTATTGGGATACGGAACTGGATCAGTTTTAGCGCGGCTTTAACCCTTGGCCGGACAATGCTGGTCTTCCTTCTGTCTGGTCGGGACGCATCATGGATAAATTGGCCAAGGCGTTGGCGGTCTATGGCGACCGCCGCATCCTGACCGTGTTGCTGCTGGGCTTCTCCAGCGGCCTGCCCCTGGCCCTGACCGGCTCGACCCTGGCCCTGTGGCTGACCGAGGCCCAGGTATCGCTGGCCACCATCGGCTATTTCTCGCTGGTGGGCACACCTTATATCTTCAAATTCGCCTGGGCGCCGTTGATCGACCAGGTGCGCCTGCCGCTGCTGACCCGGCTGTTCGGGCGCCGCCGTGCCTGGATGCTGGCGACCCAGACCCTGTTGATCGCCGCCTTGCTCGGCCTGGGTTTCAACGACCCGGCGGCACGACCGGAACTGACGGCGCTGCTGGCGGTGGTGGTGGCCTTTTGCTCGGCCAGCCAGGACATCGTCATCGACGCCTATCGCGTCGAAATCCTGGATGCCGAGCAATACGGCGCCGGTGCGGCGGCGGTGCAGGCGGGATACCGCATCGCCATGCTGACCACCGGGGCCGGGGCCTTGTATCTGGCCCAGTTCAGCGGCTCGTGGAGCCTGACCTACGCGGTGATGGCGGCGCTGGTGCTGGTGGGCATGGCGACGGTGCTGGCCAATGCCGAGCCGGTGGCCGATCTGCCGCCGCCGCCGCCCGGCATGACCGGCTGGCTCAGGCACGCGGTGGCCGACCCGTTCATGGACATGGCCCGGCGCCAGGGCTGGATGATCCTGGGCGTGCTGGCCTTCATCCTGCTTTACAAGCTGGGCGACGCCTTCGCCGGAATGATGGCCAATCCGTTCTACGTGCGCATGGGCTTTTCCAAGAACGAGATCGCCTCGGTGTCCAAGCTGTTCGGCTTCACCGCCACCTTGGCCGGCACCTTCGTCGGCGGCGTGCTGGTGGCCCGTTTCGGCCTGTTCAAAAGCCTGCTGCTGTGCGGGGTGTTGCAGATGGGCTCGAACCTGATGTTCGCCTGGCAGGCGGTGATGGGTCACGACATCCTGGCCCTGACCCTGACCATCGCGGTGGAGAACTTCACCGGCGGGCTGGGGTCCGCCGCTTTCGTCGCTTATATGTCGGGTCTGTGCAGCCTGAGCTATACCGGCACGCAATATGCGCTACTGTCGTCGCTGGCGGCGGTGGGCCGTACCCTGATCGCCTCGACCACCGGATTACTGGCCGAGCGCCTGGGCTGGGTCGATTTCTTCCTGCTGTCCACATTGGTGGCACTGCCGGGGCTGCTGTTGTTGCTATGGATGATGCGCAAGGCTCGGGTTGAACCCGGTCGAACTTGGGTTCATCCTGGACCAAAATGAAAGGCACCTTCATGCTCGTCGGCGTCCCCAAAGAGATCAAGACCCATGAATACCGCGTCGGTCTGGTGCCGGCGGCGGTGCGTGAACTGGTCGCCCACGGCCATCGGGTGTTGGTGGAAACCGGGGCCGGGGCCGGTATCGGCTGCGGCGACCATGCTTATATCCAGGCCGGGGCCGACATCGCCGATGATGCCGCCCGGGTGTTCGCCGCCGCCCAGATGATCGTCAAGGTCAAGGAGCCGCAAGCGGCGGAATATCCCCTGCTGCGCCCCGGTCAGGTGTTGTTCACTTATCTGCATCTGGCCCCCGATCCGGTGCAGACACGGGCCTTGCTCGAGTCCGGCTGTACCGCCATCGCCTATGAAACGGTGACCGATGGCCAAGGCGGCCTGCCGCTTTTGGCCCCCATGAGCGAGGTGGCCGGGCGCATGGCCGCCCAGGTGGGCGCCCATTGCCTGGAAAAGGAACAAGGCGGCGCCGGTATCCTGCTGGGCGGCGTGCCCGGCGTGGCACCGGCCCGGGTGGTGGTCCTGGGCGGCGGCGTGGTCGGCACCAATGCGGCGCGTCTGGCCATGGGCCTGGGGGCGCGGGTGACCATCATCGACAAATCGCTTCCCCGCCTGCGTCATCTGGATGAAGCCTTCGGCGGCCGCATCCTGACCCGCTACGCCACCTTGGACGCCCTGGAAACCCTGGTGCCCCAGGCCGATCTGCTGGTCGGCGCCGTGCTGATCCCCGGTGCCGCCGCGCCGCGTCTGGTGTCGGCGGAAATGGTCGCTTCCATGCGCCCCGGCTCGGTCATCGTCGACGTCGCCATCGACCAGGGCGGCTGCATCGCCACCGCGCGTCCCACCAGCCACGCCCAACCCACCTATGTGCATGCGGGCGTGGTGCATTATTGTGTCACCAACATGCCCGGCGCCGTCGCCCGCACCTCGGCTTTCGCGCTTGGGCATGCCACGCTTCCCTTTGTCCTGGCCTTGGCCGACAAGGGGTGGGCCAGGGCATTGGCCGAAGACCCGCATTTGAAGGCGGGATTGAACATCCACAGTGGAAATGTCACGCACGAGGCTGTGGCGCGCGACCTCGGTTTGGAGTATTTGGACCCCGAGGCCGCTTTGACAAGGCAACAAGGACAATAAAATGGACATCAAGAAGATCCCGATCGGCAAGAACCCGCCCAACGACATCAACGTCATCATCGAGATCCCGCTGCGCGGCGATCCGGTGAAGTACGAAATCGACAAGGAATCCGGCGCCATGTTCGTGGACCGTTTCCTGCACACCGCCATGTTCTATCCGACCAATTACGGTTTCATCCCCCACACCCTGTCGGAAGACGGTGACCCGGTGGACGTGATGGTGGTCGGCAAGCACGGCGTCGCCGTCGGCTCGGTCATGCGCTGCCGCCCCATCGGCGTGCTGCTGATGGAAGACGAAAGCGGCCAGGACGAAAAGATCCTGGCGGTGCCGCATCCCAAGCTGCACCCCTATTACGACAACGTGGTCAGCTATACCGATCTGCCCACCACCCTGATCGAGCAGATCGAGCACTTCTTCACCCACTACAAGGACCTGGAAAAGGACAAGTGGGTCAAGTGCCTGGGCTGGAAGGGACCGGAAGACGCCGCCGCCATCATCGAAACCGGCATCAAGAAGGCGGAAAAGAAGAAGAAGTAAGCTTGCTTTCTTCGCCTGACGATGAAACCCCCGCCGGCACCGCTGGCGGGGGTTTTTTGTGTGGTCTTTCGGCCCAGCACTCGTTATAGTATATTTTTGATGAAAAATACTACTGCTGGTTATTTTCATGGCGGGTCTGCTGTTTGTGATCTTAATGCTGCCCTATGCCATCGTTTCGGGGATCATCCGAACCGCATCGGATTCCACGGCCATCCGCGCCAATTTACGCAAGGATATCGTGACGATCCTTGGCAGTGCGGCTCTGGCTTTCGTCCTAAGCGGCCAGTACACCTTGCTGGACGAAGCCTTTCAAAGCATCGAAGCCATATCGGCCATCAGCGAGGAGGGTGTCGTTAAATTATTCATTCTGGCGATAATGTCTTATGTCGCCTTTCAATTCATCAAGATTGCATTCTTGAAATTGAACGGAGACCTTAATTTTTTTAAGTTCCTGGTTTTCATATTTCTACTATCGGCGGCTTTTGTGTTCTCGGCACAAGACATTAATCGCCAGATATTCGGCTTTCAGGCGATAGGGGTATTTTTCTCGACCCTGGGCCTTTTCAGTCTGGTCTTTGTCGCCGGCCTGCATTCCGTCTTCGCCAAGCCGATTTTGATCATCAACATCATCGGCGCCGTCATCAGCCTGATCAATAAGAACAGCCTGACCCACGAGGAATTCTTCCTGATCCTGCAACTGATTCCAGATATCCCTGAACCATATTCGATGATGGCTGTGCTGCTTTCCACCGTGATGGCTTTGTACAACATCGCCATCGAGCGCGGAATACTCTCTCCCTTACCCATCTTCACTGACTGACAGTTAGAGCATTTTCACGCAAAGCGTGGATATGCGATAAGCCTCCGTCACGGGCCATTTGTAAGAGTTAGACCAGTTTCCGCTTTAGCTGAAACTGGTCTAATCAGAGGTTTAAGGCACCGCCTTGATCTCGACGATGCCCCATATCCAGTTGGCGTCAGGTGCCGTCTTGGCCATCACCTTTTCCGCTTGGGCCGGCCAGACCAGCATCAGCGGCCCGGTGGTGGCCGGGTCCAGCGGCTTGCCGTCCCTGCGAGTGGCCAGCAACGGTTCATCGCCAGTGATGTCGGTCGGCTTCAGGCGGATGGTGTAATCGTCGCGCGCCCGCAAGGCGACCTCGCGCCCCGCCAGACCCTGAGCCGCCAGGACGTCCGCCAGCCGCACCCCCATCCAAACCGCGCCATCGGGCGACCATGGGTTGGCCATGCGCGATTGTCGCAAGGGCAGCTTTTCAATATCGGACAGGGACAGGGACCTACCCGCCACTTGGACGATGGCCGAGCCGTCCACCGATGGCGGCACCATCGTCACCGAGCCGGTTTCGGCAGCGGGAAGGGCAAACGGAACCAACAGCATCGCCATAACAAGAAGACTGCGCTTCATCACTTTGGACCCCCGTCTGATGACCATCCCGAAATCATCATGGACCCTGAACGGCAAAAAGGCCATCCGGGCTGCCCCGAATGGCCTTTTGTTCAGTCACCGACCGATTGATCAGGCGGCGTTCTTCTTCTTTTTCAGCAGTTCCAGGATTTCGCCGGCGGCTTTGGGGATGTTGGTCCCCGGGCCATAGACGGCGGCAACGCCCGCTTGGAACAGGAAGTCATAATCCTGCTGCGGGATGACGCCGCCGGTGACGACCATGATGTCGCCGGCGCCCTGCGCCTTCAACGCGCTGATCAATTGCGGCACCAGGGTCTTATGGCCGGCGGCCAGGCTGGAGGCGGCGACGATGTGCACGTCATTCTCGATGGCTTGGCGGGCGGCCTCGTCCGGAGTCTGGAACAGCGGGCCGACATCGACGTCGAAACCGATATCGGCGAAAGCGGTGGCGATCACCTTGGCGCCACGGTCGTGGCCGTCCTGGCCCATCTTGACCACCAGCATGCGCGGGCGGCGGCCTTCTTCACGGGCAAAAGCGTCGATATCGGCCTTCAGTTTGGCGAAACCGTCATCATCCTTGTAGACGCCGCCATAGACGCCGGAAATGGTGCGGTTGACGGCGCGGTGACGGGTGAAGGCCTTTTCCATGGAATCCGAAATTTCGCCGACGGTGGCCCGCGCCCGAGTGGCGATGACGGCCAGTTCCAGCAGATTGCCTTCACCGGTTTCGGCGGCCCGGGTCAGGGCGGCGAGGGCGGCATCGACCTTGGCCTGATCGCGGCTGGCCTTGATCTGCTTGAGCCGGGAGATTTGCGCGTCGCGCACCATGGCGTTGTCGACGTCGAGAATCTCGATCGCCGTCTCTTCCTTGGGCTGGTACTTGTTGACGCCGACCACCACTTCGTCGCCGCGATCGATGCGGGCCTGACGACGGGCGGCGGCTTCCTCGATCTTCATCTTGGGCATGCCGGATTCGACCGCCTTGGTCATGCCGCCCAGTTCCTCCACTTCCTGGATCAGCTTCCAGGCTTCCTCGGCCAAAGCGTGGGTCAGGCTTTCCACGTAATAGGAGCCGGCCAGCGGGTCGATCACGTTGGGGATGCCGGTCTCTTCCTGGATGATCAGCTGGGTATTGCGGGCGATGCGGGCCGAGAACGGCGTCGGCAGGGCGATGGCTTCATCGAGCGCGTTGGTGTGCAGCGACTGGGTGCCGCCGAGGACGGCGGCCATGGCTTCGATGGTGGTGCGGATGACGTTGTTATAGGCATCCTTTTCCGTCAGCGACACGCCCGAGGTCTGGCAATGGGTGCGCAACGCCATGGAGCCGGGCTTTTGCGGATCGAATTGCTTGATCATGCGCGCCCACAACAGGCGACCGGCGCGCATCTTGGCGATTTCCATGAAGAAATTCATGCCGATGGCCCAAAAGAACGACAGCCGACCGGCGAAATCGTCGATCTTCAGGCCACGGCCCTGGGCGGCGCGCACATATTCCAGACCGTCGGCCAGGGTGAAGGCCAGTTCCTGCACGGCGGTGGCGCCGGCTTCCTGCATGTGATAGCCGGAAATGGAAATGGAATTGAACTTGGGCATGTTCTTCGAGGTGTACTCGATGATGTCGGCGATGGGCGGATAGATATAGGTGTTGCGGACCATGAACTCCTTCAGGATGTCGTTCTGAATGGTGCCCGACAGCTTGTCCTGGCTGACGCCCTGTTCCTCGGCGGCGACGATATAGCCGGCCAGCACCGGCAGCACGGCGCCGTTCATGGTCATGGACACCGACATTTCGTCCAGCGGGATGCCGTCGAACAGGATCTTCATGTCCTCGACCGAATCGATGGCGACACCGGCCTTGCCCACATCGCCGACCACGCGCGGATGGTCGCTGTCATAGCCGCGATGGGTGGCCAGGTCGAAGGCCACCGACAGACCCTTCTGACCGGCGGCCAGATTGGCGCGGTAGAACCTGTTGGAATCCTCGGCGGTGGAGAAGCCGGCATACTGGCGCACCGTCCACGGCTTGGCCGCGTACATGGTGGCGCGCGGCCCGCGCAGGAAGGGGGGGAAACCGGGCAGGGTGTCCAGCGCTTCCAGGCCTTCCAGATCGGCGGCGGTGTAAAGCGGCTTGACCTTGATGCCCTCGGGGGTGTCCCAGGTCAGGGTTTCCGGCGACTTGCCCTTCAAATCCTTGGACGCCAGGGCATCCCAATCGGCGAGGGTCTTTTTCGCGAACTCGGTCATCTTTTCCTCCAGAAACCTTATGATCTCAACCCCGAGAGGGCCGGAGTATAGCCCCGCCATAAGGTTTAGTCCATTACCGGACAATCAACTAGGGCCATGAAATCGCACTCGAAAAATCGGTAATTCGGTCTTGGACTGCCGCTTTGCCACCAGCCCTTCCGGTTGGGCTGGGGCCATGCCGTGCTTGACCTGGGGGTGGGCTTTGCGCTTCCATCAGGGGCCATGGCTTTTCTTGATCACATAGAGACCTGTAATCGTCACGATCTCAACCGCTTCCGCCCCTTTATCGTCGGCGGTCGGCAGGTGGGCTGGGTACGCGGCGACATCGCCTGGCATCTGGAGCAATACGAGACGGTTTTCGCCGTCACCCCCGATGCCGTCCACCTTCAGCGTCACCTGAGCGAGTCGGAGGCGCGCTCGCAGGCGGTGGATCAGGTGTGCCGGGCCTTGAACGCCAAATGGCAGACGCCCCCCTTGCGCGGCGAACGTTACCGTGTCGCCCGCGCCTGGGGGGAAGAACCGGTGATGACCATGGATCGCGGCGTGGTCAGCCTGTTCGGGGTGCGCGCCTTCGGCGTTCACGTCAACGGCTTCGTCCGCGATGGCCAAAGGCTGAAGCTGTGGGTGGCCAAGCGGGCGGCGGACCGCACGGTGGCGCCCGGCAAGCTGGACAATCTGATCGCTGGCGGCCAGCCCGCCCATTTGTCGTTGCGCGACAATCTGATCAAGGAAGCGGCGGAAGAAGCCACCGTGCCGGCGGCCCTGGCCCAGACCGCCCGCCCGGTGGGGGTGATCTCCTATTGCGTCGAGGACCAATGGGGACTGAAGCCCGACGTCATGTTCTGCTATGACCTGGAATTGCCCGCGGACTTCACCCCGCGCAACACCGATGGCGAGGTGGAAAGCTTCGCCCTGATGGAGGTGGACGAGGTGATGGCCCGCATCCGCGACACCCAGGATTTCAAGGCCAACGTCAATCTGGTCATCCTGGATTTCCTCATCCGTCACGGCGTGTTGTGCCCGGACAGCGAGCCCGATTACGCGGCCATCGCCCATGGCCTCAAGCGGGGCTGGTAATTCGAATTTGTGGCTTACATAAGCGTATTGCAGGCATTATCTTCCCATGAGGAGGTCGTCATGGGCTTGGCTATCGATTTGAGCAGTTTTCTGCTGGAGACGCATGTCAGTGTGCAACGTTTCGACGTGCTTGCGCCGAACGATGAGTTGTTGCGGAAAATCGATGGCATGTTGGCCCGGGTCGGTCGGATGGGGCGGGAGGTTGATGCCCTTTACCAGGACGTGCTGTCCGCGGGGCAAGCGTATGAGCGGCTGGTCACGGCTGCGCGGGATGAAATCAGTGATGGTGGTCCGGAAAACCTGGATCAGATTATCAGTGAACTCTTATCGATCGAGCGGGAGTACGCCGATCAACTGATTCCCAGAATCCAGCATTCCGAACGATTTCTGGCTAAGGCCCTGAAAGACGAGATGCTGGTCACGGCTGGCCTGGTGCCCGTCCTTAAGCGTGAAATCGCGGCTATGTATCTGATGCTTGAGCAAATCCGGGATGCACGGTGGCAGTTCATGACGATCAGGGCTGAGGTTGGCAGGGGAGGGACATTACCGGCCACCGATCAGGCGGCGGATTTGGCGAAACAGCTAAAGGCTCTGCGTCGATAATGGCATGGGTCCGGCTTGATAATCTTTTTGCCCAGGCTTATGGCGATTTGCCAAAAGACTTACAAAAAGCAACGGACAAAGCACTGCTGAAGCTTCAGGAAAATCCGCCACGGCCATCCTTGAATCTCGAACGAATCAAGGGAACCGAGGTCTATTGGACCATACGCGTTAATCTGAAGTATCGGATATTGCTCCGCCTTGAAATGGAGCAAGAGAAGGAAGTTTTCGTCGCTGTCGATGTCGGCCCCCATGACAGCTATCGACGCTGGTCGTAACGCGCAACAAATCCCTTGTGCAGCGCGGTATCACGCATCATTATTGCGCCCCATCCCGGTTTCCCCGCAAGAGGATTGCGCATCATGAGCATCAAACCGCCCAGGAAGTTCTTCGAGCCGTTGGCCATCGGCGCCCCTGCGCCCTATCGCGAATTGCCGGTGCGGCTGGAACGCATGATCCATTTCTTTCCGCCGCATGTGGAAAAGATGCGGGCCAAAGCCGGTGACATGGCCAAGAACGTCGACGTTCTGCTCGGCAATCTGGAAGACGCCATCCCCGCCGATGCCAAGGAAGCGGCCCGCGCCGGCTTCGTCGAGGTGGCCAAGGCTTGGGACCCGGCCTGCGGCACCGGTCTGTGGACCCGCGTCAATTGCCTGAACTCGCCCTGGTTCCTGGACGACGTCACCACCTTGGTGGCCGAGGCCGGCAACAAGCTGGACGTGATCATGCTGCCCAAGGTGGAAGGGCCGTGGGACATCCATTATCTCGACCAGTTGCTGGCCCAGTTGGAAGCCAAGCACGCCATCGCCAAGCCGATCATGATCCACGCCATCCTGGAAACCGCGTTGGGGGTGGAAAACGTCGCCGCCATCGCCCAAGCCTCCCCGCGCATGCACGGCATGAGCCTGGGGCCGGCCGATCTGGCGGCGTCGCGCGGCATGAAGACCACCCGTGTCGGCGGCGGTCATCCGTTCTATGGCGTGCTTGAAGATGCCAAGAATGATGCGCCGCGCACCTTGTTCCAGCAGGATCTGTGGCATTACACCGTGGCCAAGATGGTTGACGCCTGCCAATCCGCCGGCATCAAGGCCTTCTATGGCCCGTTCGGCGATTTCTCGGACAGCCCGGCCTGCGAGGCCCAGTTCCGCAACGCCTTCCTGTTGGGTTGCGCCGGCGCCTGGAGCCTGCACCCCAACCAGATCGACATCGCCAAGAAGGTGTTCAGCCCCGAAGCCAGCGAAGTGCTGTTCGCCAAGAAGATTCTGGATGCCATGCCCGACGGCACCGGCGCGGTGATGATCGACGGCAAGATGCAGGACGACGCCACCTGGAAGCAGGCCAAGGTCATCGTCGACTTGGCCCGCGTCGTCGCCGCCAAGGATCCGGTGATGGCCGCTCAATACGGCCTGTAATAATATCCCTGATTGAACAACGGGGCAGGCAATCGTCCGCCCCGTTGTTCTGCCCGCCACACGTGTTGTTGCAACGCAAAATATCACAATTCGACGCTGCAATTTTATTTATCGGGATGATAATACCGTAGCTGGGTATGGGCGTGGACTGGTTGTGAAAGGGTGGCGCATGGTCGCTGCTTTAACCGATGCCATGGCGCCGTCCCGGCCCACGGATCAGATCGTTGACGCCTTGAAGGGCGAGATGTCGGCAATTTTCCGGCGCGAGATTCCGGCTTTGGCCAAGCTCGATGCCGGCCCCGGCATCTATGAAGCGGCCATGAACGATCCTGAAATCCTCGATTCGTGTTTCGCCCTGTTTCGCACCCGCCCCGACCTGTTCACCGATTCGGTGACCGATGTCCAGCGCCAGCCGGTGCGCGAGCTGGACGGTCTTTTGTGGTGCGGTCGCACCTTGGGCGAGGCGGTGGCGCTGATCGTGCGCGCCTCGGCCCGGCGGCATTTCCGCCGCAAGCTCGGCGCCAGCCGGCGGGTGCGCGAAACCCGGATCGACAAATTGCCGCCCTGGCGCAAGCTGCTGGTGGCCATGGGGCTGATCGAGCCGCCGCCCGATGTGGTCCGCACCATCACCGGGGCGGGTGATTCCCTGTTCGCGGTCATCCGCGATTATCTGCGCTTCGACTGGCAGGCCCGCCTGATCCCCCATTACACCCCGTTGGAACCGGCCATGGTGGTGAAACTGGGGCCGCGCATCCTGGATATCCGCGAGCCGGCGGAACTGCGCGCCCTGGCCAGCCGTGAGGAACGCGCCAACATGGCCGGCGGCGGCCAGCCCTTGTTGCTGGGCAATGCCAGCCGCCTGATCAAATCGTCGGGCGACACCATCGACGGCGAAATCCTGTGGAAGGTGTGCACCCAGATGGATTTGGGCCGGCTGTTTCCCGGCGGCGACAATGGTCGGCTGCGCCGGGTTCTGGCCCACATCGCCGGCACCTCCACCGAGGCCATCGCCGCCATCATGCCGGTGCTGGGCGACGACATCCGCCTGTTCGTCACCTTCCTGTACGTGGCCTATGCCGAGTTGGGCGAGGACGAGTACCGCCAAAGCTTCGGTGGCGGCGCCACGCCTTGGATGGTGCGGCGCTACGCCGACCGGCTGGCGCAACTGGACAGCCTGCCACCGCCGGCTTTCGACGCCACGCGCGACGTTTTCGCCGCGGTGATCAAGGCCGGGGCGGGGAAATAGTCGCCTTCAGGGCTCTGCCCTGACCCGCCAGGGACATGTCCCTGGACCCCATTCCTTCCATGAAGGGGATCAAAGGGATTAAATCCCTTTGCGGGTGCGGGCGGAGCCCGGTCAATGCACGCTGACCGGCTCCAACTCGTGCTGGATGATGGCGGCGAAAGCCAGATCGCGGCTGGGGGCGACGCCGATGGCGGTGCCGTCGGCGGAATGGATGGTCCAACTGACCTGGCTGTTTTCGACCACGCGCTTGACGAAAGCCAGTTCAGGCATGCCCCAGGACGCGAAATCGGCAGCGCTCATGGGATAGAGCAGGGTGGAGAGGTCTTGCATGGTCGTACCTCCTATTGGCCGGTTCTTGGCCGGGAGCGCACGGAGCGGACATCTTCGTCCGCCACGTCGATGGTGCGGGGACCGGCGACCCGGTCACCGCCCACATTGGCGCCGTTGATGGGGATGGTCTTCACCCTGGGTTCAGGGCGGGGCCGGTACAGGTCGATGTGCAGCAGGCCGTTGTCCAAGGTGGCGGATTGCACCTCGATACCCTCGGCCAGCACGAAGGCGCGTTGAAACTGACGGGCGGCGATGCCGCGATGCAGAAAAATACGCGAGGGATCGTCCTCGGCCTGACGGCCGCGGATGATCAACTGATTGTCTTCCAGACCCACCGCCAGATCATCCATGGAAAAGCCGGCCACCGCCAAGGTGATGCGCAGGCCGTTTTCGCCGATCTGTTCGATGTTATAGGGGGGATAGCCTTCGCCCTGGCTTTTGGCGACGCGGTCGAGCACGCGCTCGAAATGGTCGAAACCCAACAAGAGCGGGCTGTTGAAGGCGGACATGCGGCTCATTGTGTCTCCTCCTCTGGGGTGAGCGAGAGAGTGCGGAAATCTGGACCCTTCATCGGCGCCCATTTCGGCGGCCCCTCCCCGTCAGGGGAAAACGGCACCGCCTTGATATCCTATGTTGGATGATATTCCCGCCCCGTCAAGATTCGGTAAATCATACCAGCGGCCAATTTCATTGACCGCTGTATTCGCCCCTCGCCGGGCAGGCGCGTCCGCGCCCTTGGCCGCCGCCGCGAGTCAAAGACGTGCGCGAAGCGACACAATGGCGGCTGGACCAACGGTCGCAAGTCCTGACTTTCGACCGTTGGTATCATTCCTGCCGCAAGGCCGGCGCGGCGGGCAGGCGGAGCGCGGCGAAAGCCCCGGCGAAACCGGCGGCCAGGGCAGCGGTGATGCAGATGGCCAAGGTGGCCAAGGTCAGACCGGGCAGGAACACCCATTCGCCGCGCATGACGTGGACGATGATCGCCCACGACGCCACACTGCCGAACAAAGCCGCCGACAGGCCGGTGGCGGTGCCGATCAGCGAGAATTCCAGCATCCACGCCCGCCACAGCTCGCCCCGGGTGGCCCCCAGCACCTTCAGGATCACCGCTTCGCGCACCCGCCGTCGATGCCCCGCCATCACCGCCCCGGCCAGCACCAGGGCGCCGGCGGCCAGGGTGACCAGACCGGCCAGCCGTACCGCCAGATCGGCATGGGCGATCATGGCGCGGACCTGGGTCAGCGCCTCCTTGACCCGGATGGCCGAGACGTTGGGCAAGGCGTCGCTGACCGCTTTCTCCACCCGTGCCTCGTCGGCTTCATCGGCATGAACGGTGGCGATGTGGATGAAGGGGGCGCCGGCTAGGGCGGTGGGCGACAGGATCAGGGCGAAATTCATGTTGAGGCTGGTCCATTCCACCTGGCGCAGGCTGGATACCGTCAAGGTCAGTTCCCGCCCCAGGATGTTCAGGCCCAGGCTGTCGCCCAGCTTCAGCCCCAGCCCCATGGCCAGGCCGGCATCCAAAGAAACCAGCGGCGGGCCGGCATAATCGGCGGACCACCAGGAGCCGGCCTGCAACAAGGTGTGCGGCGGCTGGTTGGCGGCGGCGGTCAGACCACGATCACCGCGCAAGGCCCATTGCACCTCGGGCGCCACTTGGGCGGCGTCGATGGCTTGGCCGTTCACCCGGGTGATGCGTCCGCGCACCATCGGGGCTTTTTCGACGCTGGCGGTAGGGGCCGTGGCGGTGATGATTGCGTCGAATTGCTCGCTTTGATCCGGTTGCAGGTCGATGAAATAGAAGCTGGGCGCGCGCGCCGGCAGGGTCTGGCCGAACTGGCGGGCCAGATTGCCCTCGATCAGGGCGATGGTCACCAGCACGGTCAGGCCCAGGCCCAGCGACAGCACCATGGACACCACCGCCGAGCCGGGACGGTGCAGATTGGCCAGGGCAACGCGGGCGGTGGGCCGGGCCATCAGACCGCGACGACGCTTGGCCGCCAGGGCGGCGCCACGCGACAAGGCCCGGGCCAGCAGGCGGAACAGGCCCAGCAAGGCGATGGCGGCGGCGACGAAAATGGCGGCGATGTCACGGCGGTCGGCGGCGATGATCGCAAGCGCTGCCAAGGTGGTGGCGGTGATCACCAGCACCAGCAGCAGCCGGCCTTGCGGGCGGGCGGCAAGCGGACTGGCCGCCTGACGGAACAAGGCGGTGGCCGGCACGCGGGCGGCCTGGGCCAACGGCCACAGGGCGAAGGTCAGCGCCGTCAGGGCGCCGAAGACGGCGGCGATGGCCAAGGGCAGCGGATAAAGCCCGACCCGCGCGGCCAGGGGCAGGGCATCGCCGGCCGCCTGAACCAGCAACCACGGCATCGCCCCACCCAATATCAAACCGATCAGAATGCCCAGGGCGGACAGACCGCCGACCAGAAGGCCATAGATCAGGCCGATCTGACGACTGGGGGCGCCCAGGGCCTTGAAGATGGCGATATGGGCCAGCTTGCCGTCGAGATAGGCCTTGACCGCGTTGGCGATGCCGATGCCGCCGACCAACAGGGCGGTCAACCCGACCAGGGTGAGGAAGGCGGCCAGATTGTCGAGCAGACGGTCGAGGCCGGGGGCTGCCTCGGTCAGGTCGCGCCAGCTCCACGGCGCGTCGGGAAAAGCCCGCGCCAGATCGGCTTTCAGCCGGGTGGCATCGCTGCCGGGGGAAAGGGCCAGCCGCGCCCCCCAGCGGATCAGGCTGCCCGGCTGGATCAGTCCGGTTTCCGTCACCGCCTGATTGGATACCAACAGACGCGGACCGAAGGACAGGGCATTGGCGACGCGGTCGGGCTCGGCGGTGAGGATGGCGCGGATCTCGACGCGGATGGCGCCCACCTGCACCTGCTGGCCGATGGCGATGCCCAGGGCGTCCAGCAGATGCGCATCGGCGGCGGCGCCCCAGACACCGTCTCGTCGTCCCAGCATCCCGGTCAGGGCCAGGGGCGGCCGGGTGACCAGGGTACCGGCCAGCGGATAAAGATCATCGACGCCCTTCAACTCGACCAGCCGGCGGGCATCGCCGGCCCGCGCCATGGCCCGCATGTCGGACACTTCCGATACGGTGGCGAAACGGGACAGGAAGGCCCGCTGCTCGGGGGTGATCGGCACATAGGATTGGCGCAATTCGATGTCGCCGCCCAACAGGGCGCGGGCATCCTCGGACAGCGCCTGCTGGAACGACGCCTTCAGCGAACCCGAGGCGGCGATGGCCGCCACCCCCAGGGCCAGACAGGCGACCAGGATGCGAAAACCCTTGAGCCCGCCGCGCAATTCCCGGCGGGCGAAACGCACGGCGATAGCGATCATGCCGCCACCCGACCATCGGCCAGACGCACCACCTTGCCGCAGCGTGCCGCCAGGGCCGGGTCGTGGGTGACCAGCACCAGGGTCGAGCCATGGCGCTGGTGCAGATCGAACATCAAGCCGGTGATATCGGCGCCGGTGGCGCCGTCCAGATTGCCGGTGGGTTCGTCGGCCAGCAACAGGCGCGGGCGGGCGATGACGGCGCGGGCCAGGGCGACGCGCTGCTGCTCGCCGCCGGACATCTGGCCGGGATAATGATCCAGCCGATGGCCCAGACCCACCGCCCGCAATTCGGCCTCGGCCCGGTCCAGGGCATCGGGCGCCCCGGCCAGTTCCAGCGGCACGGCGACGTTTTCCAGGGCGGTCATGGTCGGAATCAGCTGAAACGACTGGAAGACGATGCCCACATGGTCGCGGCGCAGCCGGGCCAACTGGTCCTCGCTCATGGCGGTCAGATCGTGGCCGGCCACCAGCACTTGACCGGCGCTGGCCCGTTCCAGCCCGCCCAGCACCATCAGCAGCGACGACTTGCCCGAGCCCGACGGACCGACGATGCCGATGGTCTCGCCATCATTCACCTCGAGGTCGATGCCACGCAAGACGTTGACCTGACCGGCCAAGCTCGCCAAGTTGAGGGTGACGCCGCGCAATCGGATCAGCGGCTGGCTATGGGAACTGGACATGCGGCGCAGGTCTTTCATCGTGAAATCATTGGTCGCATATGGCGCGCTGGCCATCATTGTCAACGTGACCGCCGCCCAGGCGGCGCCGATCACCCTCCTGGCCTTGGGTGATTCGCTCACCGCCGGCTACGGCTTGCCGGCGGCGGAAGCCTTTCCCGTGCAGTTGGAGGCGGCGCTGAAAGCCAAGGGCCGCGATGTCCACGTCGTCAATGCCGGGGTATCGGGCGATACCTCCGCCGGCGGTCTGGCGCGGCTGGACTGGGCCTTGGCCGACAAACCGCAGGCGGCCGTCGTCGCCCTGGGCGCCAATGATGGCCTGCGCGGGTTGGACACCAGCCGCCTGCGCGCCAATCTGGATGCCATCGTCGCCAAGCTGCAAGGCGCCGGGGTGAAAGTGCTGCTGGCCGGCATGGAAGCACCACCCAATCTCGGCCCCGAATACGGCCAAGCCTTCCGCGCCGCTTATACCCAGGTGGCCAAGGATCGCGGCGTGGCACTCTATCCGTTCTTTCTCGACGGTGTCGCCGCCAATCCGGCGCTGAACCAGAAAGACGGCCTGCATCCCACCGGGGCCGGGGTGGCGGTGATGGTCGGCCACATGGTGCCGATGGTGGAAAAGCTGCTGGATCAGGTGCGGCCATGAGACCGCTTTTCGTCGCCGCCCATGCCCTGGCCGATCATTGGGGGCTGGCGGCCAAGGCCTGCCTGGAGCGGGTGTCGGCGGCGGTGGGCCGGGCCAATCTGGGCATCTTGTACACGACCGAGGCCTTTGCCGCCGACCTGCCGTCGATCCTGACTTTCCTGCGCGAGACCACCCGGGTGGAACACTGGGTGGGGGCGGCGGTGTCCGGTCTTTGCGTCGGCAACCAGGAAATCCGCGACGGCGGTGCCATGGCGGTAATGCTGGGCCAGGTGCCGGAAGGCGCCTTCAAGCTGTTTTCCAGCACCGACGCCGCCGATTTCACCGCCCGGCTGGGGCTTTGGGCCACTGCCAACACGCCGTCCATCGCCCTGGTCCATGGCGACCCCCGTCATGCCGGCCTGCCGGCCCTGATCGAATCCCTGGCCGACGGCATCGGCTTTTTGACCGGCGGGCTGGTGGCGACGAGCGATCACCCGTCGCATCTGGCCGGCAGCGTCCTGCCCGGGGCGCTCTCCGGGGTACTGCTGGCCGAGCCGATCCAGGCGGTGGTCGGCCTGACCCAGGGCTGTACCCCCATCGGGCCGGTCCATGCGGTGACCGAGGGCTGGGCCAATGTGGTCGCCAGCCTGGATGGTAAATCAGCGCTTGAGGTGTTCAAGGCGGAAGTGGGGGAATTGCTGGCCCGCGATCTCCGCCGCGCCGCCGGCTACATCCATGCCGCCCTGCCGGTGGAGGGCTCGGACCAGGGTGATTACGTGGTGCGCACGCTGATGGGTCTGGATCAGGCCCAGGGCTGGCTGGCGGTGGCCGATGAGATCCATGTGGGGCAAAGGCTGATGCTGGTGCGGCGCGACCCCATCGCCGCCCAGGCCGATCTGGCCCGCATGCTCGACGATGTGTGCGGACGCCTGCAAGGCCGGCTGCCACTGGCCGCCCTTTATGTCACCTGCACGGCGCGGGGTGAGCACATGTTCGGCGAGCCGGGGGCGGAACTGGCCCAGGTGCGGCAGGCGCTGGGACCGGCGGTGCCGCTGATCGGCTATTTCGCCAATGGCGAGATCAGCGGCCAACGCCTGTACGGCTATACCGGGGTGTTGACCGTACTGACCGGAACGGTGCCGTGATCCGCCTGTTCGTCGGCCTGGCCCTGCCGTCCGATCTGGCGGCACGGCTGGCGGCCTTGGCCGGCGGCATTCCCGGCGCGCGCTGGGTGGCGGCGCACAACCTGCACGTCACCTTGCGTTTCATCGGCGCGGTGGACGAAGGCATGGCCGAGGATCTGCATCACCGCCTGCGCGCGATCCACGGGCCGGCTTTCGATTTGCGCCTGGACGGCTTCGGCACTTTCGGCGGAGGCAAGCCGCGGGCGTTGTGGGCCGGAATCGCCGCCCATGCCGAACTTGACTCGTTGCAGATCCGGATCGAACAGGCGGCACGTGACGTGGGGTTGGCGGCCGAGACCCGAAAATTCACCCCCCATGTCACCTTGGCCTGGCTGAAAGCGGCCCCGCCCGAGCGTATCGCCGCCTTCCTCGCCCATCATTCGCCCTTCGTCGCCCTGCTGCCGGTCACCGGCTTTACCCTGTACCGCAGCCATCTGGGCGGCGAGGGGGCGGAGTACGAAGCCCTGGCCGAATATTTCCTCGACCACTGATACTTGTCGGCTTCGGGTGTTTTCTGTACCTTTGGCGCCATGAAGACCATGGCCCGTCTCGCAATCCCCGCTCTTGCCGCCCTGCTTCTCGCCGGGTGCGGCAACACCACGTCATTACCGCAAACCCAATCCGGCGACCCGCAGCAACAGATCGATTTCGGCTTGCTGACCGATATCCCCATCCCGTCCGGCGCCACCATGGACAACGAACGCTCACTCATCCTGGGTGACAAGGACCGCTGGACCGGTCGGGTGGTGATGAAGCTGTGGAAATCCTCGTCCGAAGCCACCGCTTTCTATCTGCAGCAGATGCCGGCCTTCAATTGGGAACCGATCATGGCCGCCACCTCGGGGACCAGCGTCATGTCCTATGTGCGCGGCGATCGCGCCGCCACCGTCCAGGTGGAAGCCGGAACCATGTGGGGCGCCACCGTGCGCGTCACCGTGGCCCAGCGGGTGGGCACCGGGGCCACCGCACCGTCTTCGTCTTCTTATGCGCCGGCGCCGGCGACACCAGCCCCGGTTTTGATGTCGCCGGTCTATTCCGAACCGCTCAAGCGTTAGGCCGGCTGCGCCACCCGCAACGAACGGTCGTTGATGGGCAGGTGCAGGATGGCGGCGACCACGCCCAGGATGGCGGTGCCCATCCACATGACGTCATAGGACAGGGTGGCGTCATAGATGATGCCGCCCAGCCACGACCCCAGGAAGCTGCCGACCTGATGGGTGAAGAACACCAATCCGAACAGCATGCCCAGATAACGCGGACCGAACACGGTGGCGATCAGGCCCGAGGTCGGCGGCACGGTGGACAGCCACAGCAAGCCCATGGACGCGGCGAAAGCCAACAAGGTGATTTCGTTCTTCGGCCCCATGACGAAAGCGATGGTGGCGATGGCCCGGCCCAGATAGATGAGCGACAGCACGTGCTTGGGCCGGTATTTCTGCGACAGGTGGCCCATGCCCCAGGTGCCCAGGACGTTGAAGGCGCCGATGACCAAGAGCGCGGTAGCCCCCGCCCCCTGGCTCATGCCGCACAGGGCCAGATAGCCGGGCAGATGGACGCCGATGAAGGTGACCTGAAAGCCGCAGACGAAGAAACCGGCGGCCAGCAGGCGATAGCCGGGATGGCGCCAAGCCTCGCGCAGGGCTTCCTTCATGGTCAGATCGCCGACCACGGTGAGCGGCGGGCGCGACGCCTTTTCACCGCGGTTGAGGATAAAGGCCAGCGGGATCGAGGCCAGCGAGAACGTGGCCAAAATCCAGATGGTCTGGGTGGCCCCATAGCTACCGATCATCCATTGCGATAACGGAATCATCGCCATCATGCCGAACGAGCCCAAGGCCTGACCGGCGCCCATGGCCACCGTGCGGTGTTGCGGGCTGACGGCGCGGCTGACCGGGCCGACGACGACGGCGAAGCTGGTGGCGGCCAAGCCGAAACCGGACACCACCCCCAGGCCGATGGTGGTGATCAGCGCACCGCCGCTGGCGGTCATCATCATGCCGATGCCGAAGGCCAGGGCACCCAGGGCGGCGACGCGGGCCGCCCCCCAACGATCGGCGGCGGCCCCGGCGAAGGGCTGGAAAAATCCCCACATCAGGTTGTGGACCGCCACCGCCAGGGAAAAGGTGGCCAACGGCCAATCGCGGTCCAGCGACAGCGGCCCGATCAGCAGGCCTTGCGACTGGCGCGAGCCCATGGATACGCTCATCATCGCCGCTCCCGACAGGAAGATGGTGAGAACGGCGGGAGTCAGCCAGACGGGGCGGCGCATGGGCGGCACTTTCATAAGCGGGGATAGGTCAGCGTGACTCTATGCCCGCTGGCAAAGGCGGCGCAAACGAGAAACCATAACCGTCTTTAGTTAGAAAAACTAATGTCCCAAGCCTTTGATATAGGCGGTAACGTCGTCGATCTCGCGCTGGTTCAGACGGATGCCGCCCATGGGCCGGGCATGGGGCTTGGCCAGGGCGGTGCTGATATCCGCCGCCGAACGGCGGGCGGAAATGGTCTGGAAGCTGGGGGTGTCGGCCCGCTGGCTCATATGGCAATCGGCACACCAGCGGGCGACCACCTCGGCGCCGTTATCGGCGGAAGGCGACAAGGCGTCTGCGGGGGCGAGATCCAGGAAAAAGGCCACGAACAGACCCAGGACCGCCAGGATCGACACCGACCGCATAAAAGCTCTCCGCTCGCAATGATGGGGCAGCAGAATGAGGATATCGCTGCGATGCGGCAAGAGGAAACTTACCGTCGCAATGATTATGGTCAAGGCCGAAGGCGGCGGGGCGTCGGGCTCACAGTTTTTCCGCCGCCAGCTTTTCCGCCAGGGCTTTTTCCGCCGCCATGCGCTCCGAGGCCGCCACCGCCTCGCGCCGCCGCTTGTCGGCCAGCACCTTTTGCTGCTGCATCTGCTGGATATAAGGCTTCATGCGCAGATCCGACTGAATGATGTGATCCACCAGCCATTCCTTCAAAAACGCCCCCAGATCGCGCACCATGCGGTCGCGCTCGGGGCCGTCGGGGGTCTTGGTGTAATCGCCGACGATGGTCGACAGCTTCTTCAGCACGTCCCGATGCGATCGCCGATGGCTGTCGTGATAGGGATAGCGCACCGCCAGCTGAATATCTTCCTCGCGTTTGAAATGCTCGCCGGTATATTCCACCAGTCCCAGCAGCACCCGGGCGATGCGCTTATGCTCGATGGCACCGCCCTCAGCCAGGGCCGCTTCAAAGGCATTGATCAGATCGACCAGATGCCGATGATCGGCGTCGATGGTCGGATCTCCGGTATTCATGGCTTCACGCCAGGCAATGGTCATGGCTCACCCCCGAGACCTTTTCCGTCCCGCCCTTTCCCATACGGAGTTTACCCGAGGCTCATGAGCAATTCCAATAATCGAGTGACCCGAACCACCACACCCAAAAGCGGTAGGGTTGACGGAGGACGCACAGCATGATGGCCGGATCACACATCGCCGTCGGTGCGGCGCTGTGGGCGGTGACCGCCCGTCTGTCGGGACTGGAAGCGGTTGACCCCCAATCCCTGGCGGCAGCGGCCCTGGGGGCGCTGTTGCCCGACATCGACCATCCGCATTCCTGGGCCGGGCGCAAGGTCCGCTTTATTTCGGTACCATTATCTTTGCTGCTGGGCCATCGCGGCCTTACCCATTCGGCCCTGGCGGTCCTCGCCGGTGCCGTCTTGCTGGCGATCATGGGCACCGGCTGGCTGGCGGCGCCGGTGGTGGTGGGCTATCTGTCGCACCTGCTCGCCGATGGCCTGACGCCCTCGGGGGTGCCGCTGCTGTGGCCGCACAAACGCCGCTTCAGCCTTAATCTGTGTCGCACCGGATCAGTGACGGAAATCGCCATTGTCGCCGTCATCACCATCGTCGGCGGCTGGGCCGCCGGCATCGATCTGTCGCATCTGCCCCGACCCAAATTATAAGACCGGCCTAAATTATAAGATGCGGCAGCCTTCATCGAAGGACAGGCGGGGATTGCGCGGATGCAATTTTGTTGCATCTCCGTAACCGATATTGACGAGCAGATTGGCCCGCACCTTGGTGCCGGTGAAAAAGGCCTGGTCGACCTGATCGGCGTCGAAGCCGCTCATGGGGCCGCAATCCAGCCCCAGGGCACGCAGCGCCAGGATGAAATAACCGGCTTGCAAGCTGGAATTGCGAAACGCCGTGGACTGGATCAGGGCGTCGTTGCCGACGAACCACGACCGTGCATCGGCGTGGGGATAAAGCCGGGGCAAGGTTTCGGGGAAATCCAGGTCCTGGCCGATGATGGCGGTGACCGGGGCCGCCATGGTCTTGTCCACATTGCCGGCGGCCAAGGCCGGGCGCAGTTTGGCCTTGGCCTCGGCCCCCACGACGAAAACCACGCGCATGGGCAGACAATTGGCGGAAGTCGGCCCCAGCACCGCCAGATCCCAGGCTTGGCGCAACAGGTCCGCATCCACCGGACGATCCCGCCAATGGGA
Source organism: Stygiobacter sp. (assembly GCA_006218045.1). Lineage (GTDB taxonomy): Bacteria > Pseudomonadota > Alphaproteobacteria > Rhodospirillales > Magnetospirillaceae > Magnetospirillum. The sequence goes on along the minus strand of VBWB01000029.1, from coordinate 24,077 downwards.
ATGGGTGCGGCCCAGGTTGAACATTTGTTCCAGTTGCGGGGTGGTCATGGACCGTCTCCTGTCGTACAACATGAAGTGTTGTTTTAGCTTGGACTTACCTTACCCCCGATGGGGGCGGGGAACCTAGAGAGCGATGCGTAAATTTTTGGGACTGATCGCGGGCGTTGCCATGCTGCTGACCGGTTCGGCGGCTTGGGCGGCGGATTCGGCGGTGGTGTTCATGTACCACCGCTTCGACGATTCGCGTTTTCCCACCGCCAACACCCGCATCGACCAGTTGGACGCCCATATCGCCGAGTTGCAAAGCGGCGGCTACACGGTGTGGTCGCTGCCGCGCATCGTCGCCGCCCTGAAAAGCGGGCAGGCTCTGCCGGAAAAAACGGTGGCGCTGTCCATCGACGACGCCTGGATGACCGTCCACCGCAACGCTTGGCCGCGCCTGAAGGCGGCCAATCTGCCCTTTACCCTGTTCGTGGTCACCGACGAGACCGATCGCGGCGGCGGCGAATACATGAGTTGGGACCAAATCCGCGAATTGGCGGCCTCGGGGCTGGTGACCATCGGCAGCCAGGGCGCCGGCCATCCCCACATGCCGGCCCTGAGCCAAGCCGGCGTCGCCGACGATCTGGCCCGCGCCGCCCAGCGCTTTCAAGCGGAATTGGGCGTGGTGCCCAAGCTGTTCGCCTGGCCGTTCGGGGAAATGAGCAATGACGCCGAACGGGCAGTGCGCGCCGCCGGCTATGAAGCCGCCTTCGGCCAGCATTCCGGCCCGGCCTGGTTCGGCGCGCCCCCTTTCTTCCTGCCCCGTTTCGCCCTTAATGAAACCTATGGCGAAATCGAGCGCTTCCGGCTGGCGGCGCGCACCATCGCCCTGCCGGTGGTCGAGGTCAGCCCCCCCGACCCGACGCTGAAGGTCAATCCGCCGCTGTTCGGCTTCACCCTGGCGCAGGAGGTGCCGGGGATGGAATTGCTGGGCTGCTACGCCTCGCACGAGGGCAAGGTAAAGACCGAAACCCTGGGGCCGCGGGTCGAAGTGCGCATGACCAAGCCGTTTCCCGCCGGGCGCGGGCGCATCAACTGTACCATCCCCACCCTGGACGGGCGCTGGCGCTGGTTCGGCTGGCAATTTTACGTGAATTAGCATCCCGTGAAAAAGTCCCTCGGCTTCGCCTCGGTGTACTTTTCCCCGATTTCAACCAAAGATTAATCGTCCTCGACGAAACGGTCGATATCCAGGCTTTGCGGGCCGCTGACATCCTTGCCCGGCGGCGCCAGGGTGATTTCCGGCAAGGTCATCATCGACGACGTCCTGGTCGCCGCCAGGGTGCGGAAGGTCAGGGTGAACGGCAGCAGGCCCGCTTCCATGTCCTTGGTGAACAGCCCGCAGCCCCGGGAATAAAAGCTGCCGGTGGCGAATTCCATGCGGTAGGTGCCCTCGGGGATGCTGCCCACCGCCAGATGATATGCTGCCGGAATAAAATAGGAGAGCACGGTGGTGCCGCTGGCCGTCTTCAGCTTGACCACGGCGTCGAAGCGGCCCTCGTTGTGGATCATCAACCGGTGCTCGCCGCTGGCCCGGCGCATCAGCACCTCGCCCGGTTCGGTCTTGGCGCCTTTGTTGGCCTCGCACCAATCCTGTTTGTGGCGCGTACCGGCCCCGGCATAAAGGCCGCGCCGCGACACCCAGCCGATGACGCCCGACGGCGTCCGCACCTGCGCCCATTCCGGATCAGGCGAATCCAAAATCTGTACGGTGGTGAAACGGTCAAGCAGGGTCAGCACCGGCGCCCCTTCCAACGGGGCTTGGCGCAATTTCAGATCGGCCACCGCCACGTGGCGGATATCGCCGACCAGGGCGGCCTGTACGGTGATGCCGGCGGAACTGGCCACCGGCTGATCCCAGGGCCGGGTCAGACCGAAACCCAACAGCCCCAAAGCCACCGGCAAGGCGGCCAAGGGCAGGCCCTGGGCGGCGAATACCGCGCCTTTCCACGGCGCCCACCGCCCGCGCAGGCGGCGGCTGGAATCTTGCGTCGCTTGGCGCAACACCGCCACCTGCCGCTTGTGCACCGACAGCCGGGCGAATCGCGCCGCCTGCTCGGTCAGGCCGCGGGCCAGATCGGTTTCCTCCAGATCGAGAAAAGCGCGGGCCTGACGGATCAGCAGCCGGGCATTCTGGTGCCGGGGCTTGGTGCCGCCGAACAGATTGCGAAACAAAGCCAGCGGCGTCAACAGCAGCCCCATGGGCGACCACCAGCCCCAGGCCCAGGTCTGGGTACTGGCCCTGGCCGCCGCAAGATCGGCGCAGTCCCGGCAAAAAATTCCCTCGTCATGGCTCCAATGCGCCCACACCAGGTAACTTTTTACCCGGTGGAAAATGACATAGCGCGGCTGGGCGGTGACCTTGCCGCAGCGCGAACAGGCAAACGGCGACGAGGGGTAATCGTCGCCGTCCTCGGTCAGCGGGTGCACCCCGGTGGCATCGTATTCGGCCCGCCGCAACACGTCCTGCAAGACCCGATAAGCCTCGACAAGCCTTTGAAATTCAAGGCGAGCGGCGTCCGTCGGGTTGCGGTCGGGATGGACCTTCTTGGCGCGCGCGCGATAGGCCGCCTTGATCGCCACCAGATCGGCGCCGGGGGCAAGGCCTAGGATGGCGTAATAGCCTTTTGGGTCCTGGGACAGGGTGCTGTTCATCGCCTTCGGTCTTGGCCGTTCGCCTATTACCCTGCAAGCATCATGCCGTGACTGTGCGCAAACCTCTAACGATGATTTATTTCGGTTTCGATGCGGTTCAAGGATTCGATGATCTGCGCCCGGCCGGTTTCATCGGCACCACCATGTCGGCGCAGAAAATCGGTCAGGGGTTGACCCGAGCCCAGGCCGACCAGCACGCCGTCGCGACGCACCACCCAGTCGCGCACCAATTGGGCGGCGGTATCATGGCAGCCGCCGCAATGGGTGCGAAATTCCGGGCCGCGCCCCATCTGGCCGACCAGCATGTCAGCCAAGGCGGCGATCTGCGCCGGGGAATAGCCGCCATTATGGCGGACGAGAAAATCATCCAGCTTTTGCCCGCTGGCCCGCCCAAAGACGACGCCGTCGCGCAAATCCAGCGCCTGACGGGCGAAATCGGCGGCGTGACCATGGCAGCCGCCGCATTGACCATCCCACAGGGCGTGCAGATCACTGGCCTGAGCCGAGCCGACGGCAAGATACAGCGTCACGACACAAAGACGGGAGAGTGTTGACATCATCATTCCCGATTTGTAACAAGAGCGCGAAGGACCGCCGTTTCCATCAATGCCCCCCTATTGATGAAATTGGGGGGCGATCAGGGAGCCATCCGTCCGCGCTGGCCTTGGGATGGTAATTGCGCGGTGGCGAAACTATCGAAAACCCAATTGGCGACCGCTTGCAATTCCCCATCGGTCAGTTCGGGGAAGGTGTCGCCGATGGGCGGCATCAGGCCAAAGCGCTGCACCGCCATGGCGTCCACGGCCTTGGCCTCGGCCGGGGCCTTGATGAAATCCAGCACGCGGGCGACAAAGACGGCACGGTCAGGGCCAGTCACCTGCCGCAGATGCGCCGCCATCATGTCCATGGGCGGCGCAATCATTTCATCGCGCCGCGCCGGGTCGCGCTGCTTGAAATGGCAAGCCCCGCAGGCCCGGTCGAAAATCGCCTCGGGCTGCTCTGCCTGGGCCGGAGCCGTCAGTATCAGCACGGCCAGAAGGGGAAAGATCAACACTCTCATCGCCATTCTCCGTCCAATGCCTGATCATGGTGACAGCACAAAACCATCCTGTCTGCCTTGACGGCGATCAAATCGCCCGGCCAAGGAATGACCCGACGGGTCATTCCTTGGCGAAAGCGATTATTCCGCGGCTTTGTCGGCCACGTGCTGATCGAAGGCCTCGACCGCCATACCGCCATACATCAGGGACGGTCCGCCGCCCATGTAGACGGCCATGCCGATCACTTCCATCAGTTCCTCGCGGCTGGTGCCGAGGTCGCGGGCGGTGCGGGTGTGAAAGGTGATGCAGCCGTCACAGCGGGCGGCGATGGCGATGCCCAGGGCCACCAGTTCCTTGGTCTTGGCGTCCAGGGCCCCATCGGCGCAGGCGGCCTTGGCCATGGCGGAAAAGCCCTTCATCACCTCGGGGATGCCGCCACGCACCTGTCCAACCAACGCCGACAAATCCTTGGCCAGTTCGGGCCAGTCCTGGGTGCTCATCAGAGAAAACTCCGCTTGTTATTCGATGTCGCTAATATGCTGGCATTGGCAAATAATGAGAAGTGCAGGCTGCGCATGGCGCCCTAGAGCCGATTTCGTTCAATCGAAAGCGGGCCGCGACGGATCAGAGGGTGGCAAACAGAGTTTTCCGCAGCCTGTCTACGGCCGGCTTTGTTCCACCGGGCGATCCCAGCACGGCGGATAGCGGTCTTCCTGGTATTTGGCCATGGTGGTGGCGATGATCACCGGCAGCACGAACAAGGCCAGCCCCAGCCACTTGCCGCGGCGGAACACCGACCATAGGGTGCCGATGAAGGCCAGCGAAGTCATGCCCAGCCAAGCTAGGCCGATGGCCTCGAATTGAGCCTGGGAACAGTGACCGAAGGGCTGGCCGTCGGCCATTTCCGTCTTCAGGCCGGCATCGAGATGGCCGATCACCACGGCGAACAGAGCCAGTTCGGCGGCCAGCACGATCCTTGGCCCCCAGATTGCGATGTGCTGTTTCACCCGTGCCGCTCCTTGCCAGTTCGGGTCTGGTGTAACCCAAGGCGCGGTTCAGCGCCCCGACTTTGGTCAAGGGAAGCTCAAGCGGCCAGGCCGTGATGGGTTTGCAGCAGACAATCGAGGATAATCTTCAACTGCTCGGCCTGGGGGGCCGGGGTGTCGCCCTGGGGGCGGCCCATATGGTTGCGCCACATGGCCGGGCCGTGGGGTTGCTTCAGGATACTGGTGATGATGGCCAAGGCCCGACGCAAAATGACGGTGGAACGCGAATCGGCGTAGAAATGATCCCAGGTCAGGTTGTTGCCATGGACCACCAGCAACGCCTGGATCAGGGCGCGGCAATCGCGCTCCAGCTCGTCGCGCGCCGCCGGCCCCAAGGCAACGTCGATGAAGGCGAAATAATGCGTCAACAGAGGGCGCGGCAGCACCTGACCCAGCAAGGGCTCCAGTGGACGGACCATCAGCCGTTGGAATGGATTGGACCGTGCCCCCACATTGCCCTTGGGCTTGGAGTGCTGGGCGCGGCAGCGTTCTTCCTGCACGGCATAGGCGGGATCCAGGCTCATGGGGCCGCGGCGGACCAGCGCGATCAGTCGGTCGACGTCGGCCAGATCCACCTTGCCGTTGACCGACCGCTCGCGCAACAACGCCTGGACCACGTCCAGCACCACGCTGGAAATGGCATGACAGGCACGGTTGTTGGCGCAGGGCGTCTGATCCATACCCACAGACTGTGCTCAGCTTTCCGCCTGTGCGCAACTGGACGAAGGTCTGGAGTTTATGACCGTCCCGGCATCAGCCGTCGGTATGACAGGGCCTCGGCCACATGCAGGCGGCTGACGCCACCGCCGCCTTGCAGATCGGCCAAGGTGCGGGCCACCCGCAACACCCGGTGATAGCCGCGCGCCGACAGGCGCATGCGCTCCGCCGCCTCGGTCAGCAAGGCGCGGCCAGGGGCATCGGGGGCGGCCAGCTTTTCCAGGACCTCGCCATCGAGCAAGGCATTGCTGCGGATGCCCAGTTCGGCCCCGCGTTCGGCTTGGATGGCGCGGGCGGCGGCGACACGGGCGGCGACTTGCGCCGATCCTTCCGCCGGCGGCGGCAGCGACAGATCGGCGGGGCTGATTGCCGGCACTTCCACATGCAGGTCGATACGGTCGAACAACGGCCCGGAAATCTTGTTCTGGTACTCGGCCCCGCATTTGGGCGCCTTGGTGCAGGCCAGACCAGCATCGCCCAGATAGCCGCAGCGGCACGGATTCATGGCCGCCACCAACTGGATGCGCGAGGGATAGACCACATGGGCGTTGGCTCGCGCCACGCTGACCCGGCCCGATTCCAGCGGCTGGCGCAGGGCTTCCAGGGCGGCGCGCTGGAATTCCGGCAATTCGTCCAGGAACAACACGCCGTTATGGGCCAAAGACACCTCGCCCGGCTTGGCCCGTGAGCCGCCGCCGACCAGGGACGGGACCGAGGCGGAATGATGGGGGTCGCGGAACGGACGGCGGCGCAGCAGCTTGCCCTCGGCCAAGTGGCCGCCGATGGAATGGATCATGCTGACTTCCAGCGCCTCGGCCGGTTCCAGCGGTGGCAGCAATCCGGGCAGGCGGGCGGCCAGCATGGATTTCCCCGATCCCGGCGGGCCGATCATCAGCAGGTTATGACCGCCGGCGGCGGTGACTTCGAGGGCGCGTTTGGCCGATTCCTGGCCCTTGATGTCCCTGAGGTCGAGAGGGTCGGGATCATCCTCGGCCAGCAGGGGCCGGGGCCGGGGCAAAACCTGGGTGCCCTTGAAATGATTGATCAGCGCCAGCAGGCCGGCCGGGGCCAGCACCTCGACATCACCGGCCCAGGCGGCTTCCGATCCCTGGCTGCCGGGGCAGATCAGGCCCTTGCCGGCAGCATTGGCGGCGATGGCCGCTGGCAGCACTCCGGCCACCGGGGCCAAGGATCCGTCCAGACCCAATTCCCCCAACGACACATAGCCGGCCACTTCATCCGCCGGCAATACCCCCATGGCCGCCAACAGGCCCAGGGCGATGGGCAGGTCGAAATGGCTACCCTCCTTGAGCAGATCGGCGGGGGCGAGGTTGACGGTGATTCGTTTCGGCGGCAGCGACAGGCCGAGGGAGTTGAAGGCGGCCCGCACCCGCTCGCGGCTTTCCCCCACCGCCTTGTCGGGCAGGCCGACGATGGTGAAGGCCGGCAGGCCGTTGGCGATCTGCACCACCTGGACGTCGATGTCCAGGCAGTCGATGCCGGAAAAGGCGATTGTGGGGGCGTGGGTTGTCATGGGGCTTTGTCCGTAAGATCGCTCAGATCGACCGTCGACCATGGATTGGGGAGGTACTTCTGTTCGCAGTAGCGAAAATGGAACTCGCGTTCATCGTTCCGCAGAAGAAATTCCTTGGCGTTCAGCACCGTGTACAGAAACGTCCAGTCGGCCTCGTCGTTCTTGATCGTGCAGGTCTGTGTGATGCGGTGGGATCGCCCTGACTTTTGCACGGATTTCACCACGCAGTTGGCCCCGAAAGAGGCGCCGGTGAACAGCTTCAAAGTGGCGTTGGATGCCTTGGTACAGGGAACGCTGTCGTCCACGAAATAGCCGCGTTTGAGCGGCAACAGGTCTGCGGCTGTGGCGGAGATCGGGCAGAGCATGACCATCGTCCAAAGCAACGATGTTTGAAGCGATGACCGCAGCCCATTGAATATGCGTTTGACGGACCTGGACGTCGATGTCCAGGCAGTCGATGCCGGAAAAGGCGATTGTGGGGGCGTGGGTGGTCATCTTGGCTCTGCGACCAGTGTGGCAAGAAAGTCGCCCGTATTTCGGCTAACCACATCTCCCTGATGTATATGGAAGAATCGCGTCTTTATGATATAGCGCATCTCTGCTTCCTTATGACTGGGGGTCTGATTCAGAGGCAAGATATTGACGCGCATGGCCTGATCCACCACTCTTTCAGATATACTTTGGAGATTGGTGTCATGTCGAACGCCCATGTTGATCGCCTGTCGCCGCAGGAACGCCTCGCCCTGATCGGACAGCTTTGGGATAGCCTTGACGATACCGATTTGGCCGTTACCACCGCGCAACAAGCGGAGCTTGAGCGCCGTCTCGCTTCGCTGGCCGAAGACCGCGATATGACCGTGACCTGGGAGGAACTGAAGGACGAGCTTCGGCAGCGGCGTCGGTGAAGCGCGCCGTCGTTTTCGGCCCTGCCGCTCGGGTCGAGATGCTGGAAGCCATCGACTGATATGATGCGCACGCCCCAAGCTTGGGCGATCGCTTTGTTGCCGAGATCAATGCCACGGTGACCAGCATTGCCGCCAACCCCCTGCAATTTCCCGCCATCCTGCGCGACGTGCGGCGGGCCCGACTGCATCGATTTCCATATGCACTGTTCTTCCGGGTTGATGCGTCTGAAATTCATATTTTCGCCTGCTTTCACAGCAACCGGGATCCGAAGCTGTGGCGAGCCAGGAGCCAAGCGTAATAGGCCCCCGCATCAGAAATTCCGGTGACCACCTTCAAAGTCCGTTTTGCCGGTTCCTGACCCTTGATGGCCCTGAGCTCAAGGAGATCATCGGCCCGTAGGCTCAAGGCAATGGTAGGGGCGTGGGTAATCATAAAAAGGGCGTGCACCGCGTTTGAAAAGTGTTTTAGGTGTACCCGCTTGCGGGCCGGGTGCAAGGATTTTGTCTACCTGCCAATAAGGGTGAATTCCTGGCCGGGCTGATATATCCTCGGTTCATACATCCCGGGTGGGGCCGGATGTCGGCGGCTTGATGGACGGACGGCATGCGCTTCCCCGGTTATGTGTTGGAATTGGGCTCCCTGACCCTGTGGGCCGGGCTGGTGGCGGCGTCGCTGTGGCACAACCTCGCCCTGCTTGACGCCCAAGGCCGCGAGGTGGCCTTCGCCCGCGCCCGCATGCTGTTTTCCATTCTCGAAACCACCCGGTTGTGGAACGCCTATCACGGCGGCGTCTACGCCCCGGTGACGGAAAAGTCGCCGCCCAATGAGTGGCTGGTGGACGATCAGCGTGACGTCTTCATCAATGGCCGCGCCTATACCAAGATCAATCCCGCCTATATGACCCGGCAGGTGTCGGAATTGATGGCCGGCCAGGGTGGGCTGTCGTTCCGCCTGACCAGCCTGAAGCCGGTACGGCCCGGCAATGCCCCCGATCCGTGGGAAGAACGGGCGCTGCGAAATTTCCAACTGGGCGAAAAGGAAGTCCTGGATCGGGTCGAACTGGGCGGCACCGATTCGTTTCGTTATCTGGGACGCTTGCTGGTCGAGGATGCCTGTCTGCAATGCCATGCCAATCAGGGCTATCAAACCGGGGATGTGCGCGGCGGCATCAGCGTCACCATCGACGCTGTCCAGGTGCTGGCCGAGATCAACCCGCAAAAGCAACAAACCATCGTCTTGCACCTCTTCGGTTATCTGCTGCTGGCCGGGGCGACGCTGGCCTTTTTGACCTGGCTGCGCGCCGGCTGGCGCCAATTGGCCGAGGCCAAGACGGAACAGGAGGCCATGGTCGCCGCCCGCACGGGGGAATTACGCCGCGCCATCGATGACCTGGCCCGCTCCAATGCCGAGTTGGAAAATTTCGCCTATGCGGCGTCGCATGATTTGCAGGAACCGTTGCGCATGATCGGTTCCTACGCCCAATTGGTGGATAAGCGCTATGGCCCGGCCCTGGATGCCGATGGGCGGGAATTTCTGGGCTACATGACCGATGGCGCCCAGCGCATGAAGCGGATGATCGACGACCTGCTGACCTATTCCCGCGTCAGCCGGGGCGAGCCGGCGTTGCAGCCCACCCAACTGGACATGGTCCTGGATGCCGCCCTGGCCAATCTGACCGCGGCTCTGGCGGAAAGCGGCGGCGAGATCATCCGTCCGGCCCAGTTGCCGGTGGTGTTGGGCGAGGCACCCATGCTGGTGCGGCTGCTCCAGAATCTGCTGGGCAATGCGCTGAAATACCGCGCCGCCGACCGTGCGCCTCGGATCAGCATCGAGGCGGTGGCCCAGGATGGCCGCTGGCTGGTGTCGGTGGCCGATAACGGCATCGGCATCCCCGAAGCCGCGCGCGAGCGTATTTTTCAGATATTTCAACGACTTCATAGCCATGCCTCGATCCCCGGCACCGGCGTTGGCCTGGCCATCGCCAAGAAGATCGTCGAGCGCCATGGCGGGCGCCTGTGGGTCGAGGACAATCCGCCCCAGGGTTCGGTGTTCCGCTTCACCCTGGCCGATGCCGGGGTCGAGGCCAAGCCTGGGGACGTTTCTATGCCGCAACAGCAATGGCGTGAAAACTGAAATCGTAGTTGCTTCCCAACTACAGATAAAGTTAGCGGGTGATGGTCGCCGCGCAGGCTTCCATCACCCGCTTAGAAAGATAACACAGCTCTTTGATTTATAATCATTTATGCCGTTGGCACCTGGGTGGTGGTGGCGCGCCGCAACTCGATGGCGTCCCAGATTTGCGCCTCGACACAGACGTCGTCGAAGCGGTTGATTTCCTGAATGCCGGTGGGCGAGGTGACGTTGATCTCGGTCAGGTAGGTGCCAATGACGTCGATACCGACGAAAACCAGACCACGCGCACGCAGCGTCGGGCCGATGGCATCGCAAATCTCGCGGTCGCGCGCGGTCAGCTCCGCCTTCATGGCGGTGCCGCCCACATGCAGATTGGAGCGGGCCTCGCCCGCCTGCGGCACCCGATTGACCGCCCCCGCCGCGTGACCGTCCACCAGGATGATGCGCTTGTCGCCCTGGCGCACCGCCGGCAGATATTGCTGCACCATCACCGGTTCGCGGTAAAGCTGGGTGAACATTTCCAACAGGCTGTTCAGGTTTTCGTCGTCGGGCTTGACGTGGAACACTCCGGCGCCGCCGTTGCCGAACAAGGGCTTGATGACCAGATCCTTGAATTCCTTGCGGAACTCCATGATCTGCCGGCGATCGGTGGTGATCAGGGTCGGCGGCATCAGACCGGGAAAGTGGGTCACCAGCAATTTCTCGGGGGCGTTGCGCACATGCACCGGATCATTGACCACCAGCGTCGCCGGGTGGATGTGTTCCAGCAGATGGGTGGCGGTGATATAGGCCATGTCGAAGGGCGGATCCTGGCGCATCAGCACCACGTCCATGGTGGCCAGATCGACCAGCTGCGCCTCGCCCAGGGTGAAATGGTTGCCCATTTCCCGGCGTACCTGCAAGGGACGGACCCAGGCCATCACCCGCCCGTTCCTCAGGGCCAGGTCGGTGGGCAGGTAATGAAACAAGGCATGGCCGCGTCTTTGCCCTTCCAAAGCCAGGACGAAGGTGGAATCGGCGTTGATATTGATGGCATCCATGGGGTCCATCTGGATCGCTACGGCAAGGCTCACCCTATCCTCCATCAATTCATGCGGGAGCGGATCTCGGCCAGCAATTGCTTGCCGCGTCCGCGTGCCAAGGCATTATCCTCGCGCTGGACGAATTGTTCCAGCGCCGCCGCCGCCCCGGCCAGATCGTCCAGGCGCAAGCGCATCAGCCCGGCTTCACGCCACAGGCTGGCCTTGGTGGGCGCGAACAGCAGGCAGCTTTCCACCATGGCCAGGGCGGCTTGCACGCGGCCTTGGCGCAGGTGGTGCATTTTCAGGCTTTGGCGCCAGCGCAACAACGCCTGACGGGCGGAAAGCGGGGTAAAGAAATCGGGGTCCAGTTCGGCGCCGGGGCCGGCATCGAGCTTGTGCAATACGCGTAGAGCGGGGGAATCGAGCAGGCGCCCATCGGCGCATTCCACGATCACCCGCCCGCCGGCATGGTCGACCAGACGGATCAGGGCGTGCATGGGAAAGGCCAGCATCTCGCAATCCAGCCCGGCGGCGGCGGCGACACTCAGCCACAATATGGCGATGGTGTCATGGCCGGCGCGGCCGTGTTCCAGCAATTGCGGCACTTCATGGCCGTCGGCCTCGTCGCCGCCGGGGCCGAAACGATGGCGATGAACCAGGATATCAGCCAGGATCGCCGCCATCTGGATGGCATGGGGCTTGATCGGCAAGGTGCGGCGCACCTGCGCGACCAGATCCCCGATCTTGGCCCGCGCCCCTGCCACGTCGCTGCCCGGACGATGCAGGGCGGCCAGGGCCAGGGCCGCCTCCAGCACCGAGACCGCATCATCGGTGAACTGGCTGAGATCGGCCAGGATTTCGGTCTCGACGCCCATCAGCCGCCGTGACGCCGCGGATCGGTCTTCAGCCGCACATAATTGATGACGTTCCTGACCGCCGAAACCTCGCGCGCATGGCCGATGACCCGGTCGAGCTCGGCCTCGGATTGGGCGAGGCCCAGCAGATAGACGGTGCCGTCGGTGACGTCGACGGTGTAGTTGATATTGCTGATCTGCTTGTCGAACAGCATGCGGCTTTTGATTTCCTGCTGGATGCGCAGGTCGCGGGCGCCGTCGATCACCCCGGAACTTTCGCTGACCAGCAACTCGTTATAAACCTCGCGCACGCCGGCTACCTGCCAGGTCAGGCGCACCGCGTCCTCGCGCACCGGCTCGGTCGGCACGGTGCCGGTCAGCAACACCCGGCCTTCGCTGATGGCCAGGGTGACCTTGGAATACATGTCGACGTTGTGGCGGAACCAGGCTTCATTGATCTCGACGCGGATTCTGGCATCCTGGGCGGCGCCTTCGAGGCCGCGTTCCTCCGAGGCGGCCACCCCGGCGGTGGCGCCGGCGCCGATGACCATGCCGACGCAGCCCGACAGGGACAGCGCGGTGGCCAGCAGGGCGACCAGGGCGAGGGAACGGTGGATCGTCACGGTTTCATTCCTTCTTCATCTCTCGTTGCATGACCTTAACGGCGCTGGCCGATGCCCTCAAGCATCCATCCGCCATGCGTCGGAAATGTGGCGAGGCAGTTTGCCGGGAGCGAAAAGAATGGCGTCGAAGCGTGGATTGCAGTCGCCAAGACGTGGATTGGCGGCCATGAACGCCGCCGCCGCCCGGGCGATGCGCCGCCGCTGCCGCGGACTGATGGCGCGGGCGGCATCGTCCAGACTGGCGCGGGCCTTGACCTCGACGAAGGCGATGGTGCGACCGCGGCGGGCGATGATGTCGACTTCGCCGGCCCCGGTGCCGCGTCCGCAGCGTTGGCCTTGGGCCAGGATGGCATAGCCCTTCAGCCGCAGCCACCAGACGGCCAGGGTTTCCGCCCGCTTGCCGGTGCGCCAGGCGCTCATCTCGGGCTTGCCGTTCAATTGGGGACGTCGCCGCGGAACAGCCTGAGCGCCCGGGCATAGATGTCGCGGCGGGGAAAGCCGGTTTCGGCGGCGATCAGGGCGGCGGCGTCCTTGACCGAGGCGCCGCCATCGACCGCGGCCTTCAGGCGCTGATCCAGTTCCTCTTCATCCGGCGGCAGGACATCGGAGGGCGGCGCCACCACCACCACCACCTCGCCCTTGGGTGGATTGTCGGCATAGCGATTGGCCAGCGCGAACAGATCGCCGCGCGCCACTTCCTCGTGCAGTTTGGTCAGTTCGCGCGCCACCGCCGCTTCGCGGAGGCCGAGGATTGCCGCCATGTCGGCCAGCGATTCGCCCAGGCGGTTGGGCGATTCATAGAACATGAGGGTGGCCGGCACCTTGGCCACCTCGCGCAAGGCCGTGCGCCGGGCGGCGGCCTTGGTCGGCAGGAAGCCGGCGAACAGGAAGCGGTCGTTGGGCAGCCCCGACAATTGCAAGGCGGTGACGACGGCGGAGGCGCCGGGCAGGGCGGTGACCGTCAATCCCTCGGCGACACAGGCCTTGACCAGCCGATAGCCGGGATCGGACACCAGGGGCGTGCCGGCATCGGACACCAGGGCGACGATCTGGCCCTGCTTCAGCCGTTCGATCAACTCGGGCCCGGCCCGTTCGGCGTTGTGTTCGTGATAGGGAATCATCGGACGGTCCAGCCCCAGCCGGTTCATCAGCTTGCCGGTGACGCGGGTGTCCTCGCACGCCACCACGTCGGCGATTCCCAGCACTTCCACGGCGCGATAGGTGATGTCGCCCATGTTGCCGATGGGGGTGGCGACCAGATACAGCCCCGGCGCCGGTTTACTTCGGACGCGCAAATGTCTACCCTCGCCCGTGCCGTCGTTGGCCGTCGGGGAGAGGTCCGTTGCGTCGCCTTTTTGTTGCCTTCCCATTGCTGTCGGCCCTGCTGTTGAGCGGTTGTAGCCAAACAGAAGTACCACCGTGGCTGGGCGGAACCAAGTCCGCACCGCAAAGCCGGGTTGAGCCGCCGCCGGTCCAGGCCCCTGCCGGTCAACGGCCGCAGGTGCAATTGCCCGCTCCCGTGCCCGCCCCCGCCCCGCCGCCGGTCCGCTCGGAACCCCTGGCCCCCGCCCCGGTCCCCACGCCCATGGCCGGGGCCGGCTTCCAGGGACGCGAGGAAGTGCGCGCCGCCTTGCTGGTGCCGCTGTCGGGCACGTATGCCGCCTGGGGTCAGGCCATGTCCAATGCCGCCCAGATGGCCTTGTTCGACGTGGCCGATGAACGGTTGAATCTGATCCCGCTGGATACCAAGGGTACGCCGGACGGGGCGGTGGCGGCGGTGGAACAGGCCCGCATGCAAGGTGCCGACATCATTCTGGGGCCGGTCTTCTCGCCCGAGGTCAAGGCGGTGGCGCCACAGGCGCGGGCCTGGGGCATACCGCTGGTCAGCTTCACCACCGATCGCTCGGTGCTGGGTCAGGGCATCTATACCCTGGGCTTTCTGCCGGAATCGCAGGTCCAGCGGGTGATCGCCCATGCCCGTGCTCAGGGCAAGCAGCGGTTTGCCCTGTTGGCGCGGGCCGACGATTACGGTCAGGCGGTGGCCGAGGCCTTCCGCAATGTGGTGCCGCAACAAGGCGGTCAGGTGGTCAAGGTGGAGTTCTACGATCCCCAGGCCAAGGACGTCAGCCCCATTATCAAGCACTTCACCGAATTCGATGCCCGCACCCGTGGCCGCGACCGCAAGGAGGTGGGCGCCATCCCGCCGCCGCCCTTCGACGCCGTGCTGATCGCCGATGAGGGTACCCGCCTGCGCACGGTGTCGTCGCTGGTGACCTATTACGAGGTGGATATCGACAAGGTGCCGCTGCTGGGCACCATGTTGTGGGACGATCCGCGTCTGGCGCCCGAGCCGTCGCTGCAAGGCGCCTGGTTCGCCGCCCCCGCCGCCGAGGCCTATGCCGAATTTGAACGCCGTTACGCCGCCGCTTTCGGCTCACGTCCGCCGCGGGCCGGCACCTTGCGGGCGTCGCTGGCCTATGACGCCACCGCCCTGGCGGCGGCGCTGGTGCGGCAGAACCTGGATTATTCGGCGGCGACGCTGACCAATAGCGGCGGCTTCGCCGGCATGGACGGTTTGTTCCGCCTGCGCAGTGATGGCACCTCTGAACGCGGGCTGGCGGTGCGGGAAATCGCCAAGGCCGGTATCCGCGACGTCGCCCCCGCCCCCGCCAGCTTCGCCCCGCCGGGGATGTGAGAAAGCGGGGGGAATCAAGCCCGCAGCAAGGCCCCGGTCAGGGAATTCAGCACCAATAATCCGGCCTCGGTGGCGGCGATGCCGTGGGCTGTGCGCATCAGTAAACCGTCTTGTTCCAGTTGCGCACAAGCCTGAGGATCGACGACCCGGGATAAATCCAGGCCGCATTGGTCGCGGAAATAGCCGGCGTGGATGCCTTCCTTCAGCCGCAACCCCATCATCACCAGTTCTTCCGCGCGGGTGCGCGGGTCCAAGGCTTCCTCGCCCTGGCAGGCATGGCCGTGGGCTTCCACTCGGCGCAGCCACACATCGGGGGCGCGGTGCTGGCGGGTGGCGGTGTGGTTTAGCCGGCCATGGGCGCCGGGGCCGATGCCGACATAATCGCCGCCGCGCCAATAGGTCAGGTTGTGACGGCTTTCCTGGCCGGGGCGGGCGTGGTTGGAAATCTCATAGGCGGGCATTCCGGCTTCCGCCGTCATCGACCGGGTCAGGGCGAACAGGTCGGCGGCCAAATCCTCGTCGGGCAGTTGGAATTCACCGCGCGCATGGAGGGGATAAAAGGCGGTGCCTTCCTCGATGGTCAGCTGATAGGCCGACAGATGGCCGCCGGTCAGAGTAAGCGCCCGGCCAAGCTCGGCTTGCCACGCTGCCATGGTTTGGCCGGGGCGGGCGTAAATCAGGTCGAAACTGAAACGCTCGAAGGTGGCGGCAGCCACCTCCAACGCCGCCAGGGCTTCGGCGGCGTCGTGGCGGCGTCCGAGGAAATGCAGATCGGCATCGTTCAGCGCCTGCACGCCCAAGGACAGGCGAGTGATGCCGGCGGCGCGGAAATCGCGGAAACGCTGGGCCTCCACCGTCGATGGATTAGCCTCCAGGGTGATTTCGATCACGGAATCACAGGGCCAAAGCTGATGGATACGGTCGATCAGGGCGGCAATGGAGGCCGGGTCCATCAGGCTGGGGGTGCCGCCGCCGAAAAAGATCGAGGTAACCTCCGCCTCCGGTTTGCGGGCGGCGAAATGTTCAAGTTCGGCCAGCAAGGCGCGGCGCCAGCGATCCTGGTCGATGCCGTTGCCGGCATGGCTGTTGAAATCGCAATAGGGGCATTTGGACAGGCAGAACGGCCAGTGCACATAAACCCCGAACCCGGGCGTGGGGGCTACTGGAAGCACGCCGCCACCAGCTTGGCGAAAGCATCGGCCCGGTGGCTGATGGCGTGCTTGGCCGCCGCTTCCATTTCGCCGAAGGTCAGGCTGCCGCCCTTGGGCAGAAAGAACGGATCATAGCCGAAACCGTTGGCCCCGCGCGGCGGCCAGACGATGTCGCCCTCGACCACGCCTTCAAAGGTATCGACGTGGCCGTCGGGCCAGGCCAGGGCCAGGGCGCAGACGAAGCGCGCGCCCCGGTCCGGGCCGTCGTCCATCTTGTCGTGCACCAGCTTCATGGCGGCGCCGAAATCCTTGGCAGGACCGGCCCAGCGGGCGGAGTAAATACCGGGATCGCCGCCCAGGGCATTCACCGCCAGACCGGAATCGTCGGCTAAAGCCGGCAGATTGGCGGCCTTGGCCGCCGCCAGCGCTTTCAGCTCGGCATTGGCGGCAAAGGTGGTGCCGGTTTCCTCGGGCTCGTCCAGGCCCAGACTACCGGCGGAGACCACCTGGGCGTCGAAACGCCCAAGCAGTTCACCGATTTCGCGGACCTTGCCGGCATTGTGGCTGGCGATGACCAGCGGGCCTGCGGTGAATTTCCGGCTCATGCCAGCCCCACCGCCTTTTTCTGCAACAGGGCCAGCTCGGTCACACCCTTTTCCGCCAGTTCCAGCAATTGGCTGAACTGGTCGCGGCTGAACGGGCGTTCCTCGGCGGTGCCCTGCACCTCGACGATGCCGCCGGTGCCGGTCAGGACGAAATTGGCATCGGCCTGGGCCGAGGAATCCTCGGGATAATCCAGATCCAGCACCGCCTGGCCCTCGTAGATGCCGCAGGAAATGGCGGCGACCTGATCGATCAGCGGCACAGCCGACAGCTTGCCGGCCTCGACCAGTTTCTGGAAGGCCAGATGCAGGGCCACCCAGGCGCCGGTGATCGACGCGGTGCGGGTGCCGCCATCGGCCTGCAACACGTCGCAATCGAGCTTGATCTGCATTTCGCCCATGGCGGTCAGATCGGTGACGGCGCGCAAGCTGCGGCCGATCAGGCGCTGGATTTCATGGGTGCGGCCCGATTGCTTGCCCTTGGCCGCTTCACGGTCGGTGCGGGTGTGGGTGGACCTGGGCAGCATGCCGTATTCGGCGGTGACCCAGCCCTTGCCGGTATTGCGCAGGAAGGGCGGCACCCGCTCTTCCACCGAGGCGGTGCACAAGACGTGGGTATCGCCGAACTTGGCCAGGCACGACCCTTCGGCATGGCGGGAAAAGCCGGTTTCCAGACGGATGACGCGCAATTGGTCGAAAGCGCGGCCAGAGGGGCGATGGGACATGAGGCTTCCTTGAGGTTCAGGGGCGGAATTTGCCCGAACCCTAACGATTCATCGCCCCGTGTGGAACCCCTCACGTTGACGGGATGGTCATCCCTCACTAGATTCCCGGCACAAGTAAAGGATCATGGTCAGCATGCGCGGCAAAAGCCCCGTCATAACCGAGCTCAACACCCGCTCGCGCGAGATATTCCGCCAAATCGTCGAGGCCTATGTGCACACCGGCGAGCCCATCGGCTCGCGCACATTGTCGCGGCGGCTGGGGGTGTCGCTGTCGCCGGCGACCATCCGCAACGTCATGGCCGATCTGGAAGATGCCGGCCTGCTTTATGCCCGCCACAGCTCGGCCGGGCGGTTGCCGACCCAGGCCGGCATGCGTCTGTTCGTCAACGGCCTGTTGGAAGTGGGTGGCCTGCCCGAGGACGAGCGTTCGGCCATCGACACCCGCTGTCAGGCCATGGGCAAAAGCATGGAACAGGTGCTGGCCGAGGCCATCGGCGCCCTGTCCGGCCTGTCGCGCTGCGCCGGCATGGTGGTGGCGCCCAAGATCCAGCGGGCGCTCAAGCAGATCGATTTCGTCTGGCTGGGTCAAGGTCGCGCCCTGGTGGTGCTGGTGACCCAGGATGGCATGGTGGAAAACCGCCTGCTCGACCTGCCGCCCGAAGTGCAGCCCAGCGCCCTGGTAGAGGCGGCCAATTTCCTCAACGACCGTCTGGCCGGGCGCACGCTCGACGACGTGCGCGAACTGGTGCAGTTGGAACTGGACCACCAACGTCATCAACTGGACGAGCTGACCACCCGGGTGGTGGAAGCCGGCCTCGCCACCTGGTCGGGCGATGGCGCCAAGTCCTCGCTGATCGTGCGCGGTCAGTCGCATTTGCTTGACGACGTCACCGCCGTCGAGGATTTGGAAAGCATCCGCGGACTGTTCGAGGCGCTGGAAACCTCGGAACAATTCCTGCGCTTGTTGGATCTGGCCAACATGGCCGAGGGTGTGCAGATTTTCATCGGCTCGGAAAACGAGCTGTTCGGCGTCACCGGCTGTTCCATGATCGTCGCCCCCTATCGCGACGCGCGGGAACAGATCGTCGGCGCCATCGGCGTCATCGGCCCGCAGCGGCTGAATTTCGCCCGTATCATCCCCATGGTCGATTACACCGCCAAGGTGGTCGGCCGCTTGATCGGTTAACTTTGAACGGAAGAACAGGCATGAGCGAGGAACAGACCACCGAACAAAGCGCGGAAGCGCCCGCCCCGGAAACCCCGGCCCCGGCCGAGGTCGTCGCCCCCGAGGCCCGCATCGCCGAGCTGGAAGCGGAAGTGGCCAAGCTGAAAAGCGAGGTTCTTTACGCCCGCGCCGATACCGAGAACGTCCGCCGCCGGCTGGAACAGCAGGCCGAGGATCGCGGCAAGTTCGCGGTGTCCAATTTCGCCAAGGACGTGCTGTCGGTGGCCGACAACCTGCGCCGCGCCCTTGATGCGGTGCCGCCGACCGCGCGGGAAGGCAACGATATCGCCAACACCCTGACGGTAGGGGTGGAACTGACCGAACGCGAGATGCTGGCGGCGCTGGAACGCTATGGTATCCGCCTGATCCAGGCCCTGGGCCAGCGTTTCGACCCCAATCTGCATCAGGCGATGATGGAGATGGAAGATGCCAGCCAGCCGGAAGGCACGGTGGTGATGGTCATGCAGCAGGGCTATCAATTGCATGAACGCCTGCTGCGTCCGGCCCTGGTCGCCGTCGCCAAGGGCGGCCCGAAGACGCCGCCGGGCGAACAGGTCGATACCAGCGCGTGAAGATGAAAGGCCCGCCGGAAACAGCGGGCCTTTTTCATGAGAGGCCCGAATGATGAAACGCTTCATTCCGCTGTTGCTGGTTATGGCCGTACCGGCCCTGGCCGCCGATCCGGCCCCCGGCACCCGTTTTCGCGTCGATGTCTCTGGTCTGCCCGCCCCCTTCGCCACCCCGTCGGTGGCCAATCCCGCCGATGTGGTGGCGCGACCGCCGGGGGCCGGGCTCAACCTGCCGCCGGGCTGGCGGGCAACGCTGTTCGCGACTGGATTGGATCATCCGCGCAATCTGCTGGTGCTGTCCGACAACTCGGTGTTGGTGGCCGAGCAGCGCTTCGACAGACTGACCCGGCTGGTGGATGGCGATGGCGACGGAATAGCCGACAGTCATACCACCCTGGCCGCCGGTTTCGATGAACCCTTCGGTCTGGCCGAGCGGGATGGTGAAGTCTGGGTGGCCGATACCAAGGCGGTGTGGGCCTTGCCGTGGCGGCCCGGTGAGGATAAGGCGGGGCGCCGCCGGCAAGTGACCCCCGACGGCGCCCTGGGCGACGATCGCGGCCATTCCACCCGTTCGCTCACCATCCATCCCGATGGAAGCCGCTTTTACGTGGGCATCGGCTCACGCGGGAACGTGGCGGAAGAGGCCGAGCCGCGCGCTACCGTGCGCGCGTTCGACATGGACGGATCGGGCGGGCGCAGTTTCGCCAGCGGTTTGCGCAATCCGGTGGGGATGGCCTTTCGCCCCGGCAGCACTGAATTATGGGCGGTGGTCAACGAACGCGACGGTCTGGGCGACGAATTGGTGCCCGATTACCTGACCCGGGTGGTGGAGAGCGGCTTCTACGGCTGGCCTTATGCCTATTTGGGCGCTCATCCGCAGCCCGGTCTGGGCCATAAGGCCGCCGACAAGGTGGTGGCGGCGCGTGTGCCCGACATTCTGTTCCGGGCTCATTCGGCCCCGTTGGGGCTGGCCTTCGCCCATGGTGACGCCTTTGTCGGTCTGCACGGATCGTGGAACCGCTCGGACCCCATCGGCTACATGGTCGCCCGGGTGCCGTTCAA
Organism: Stygiobacter sp.; assembly: GCA_006218045.1. Taxonomy (GTDB): domain Bacteria; phylum Pseudomonadota; class Alphaproteobacteria; order Rhodospirillales; family Magnetospirillaceae; genus Magnetospirillum. The sequence goes on along the minus strand of VBWB01000029.1, from coordinate 3,476 downwards.
GGACGGCAAGCCGGTGGGGTATTACGAGGCCTTCGCCACCGGCTTCATGGCCGGCCCCCACGCGGTGTGGGGGCGACCGGTGGGGGTGGCCGCCGGAGCGGATGGCGCGCTTTACGTCGCCGACGATGCCGGGCGCACGGTGTGGAAGCTGATTTACAGCCCCAAAACGTCGCGCATGGAATAAAGCCCCGGTCCCTGGTCCTTGGCCCACCGGGCAGCGCGCACCGCGCCCTTGGCGAAGACGGCGCGGCTTGACGCCTTGTGGCTCAGTTCCATCCGCTCGCCCTCGGCGGCGAACATCACCGTATGATCGCCGACCACGTCGCCGCCGCGGAGGGTGGCGAAGCCGATCTCGCCCTTGGGCCGGGCACCGGGATGGCCGTCGCGGGCCTTGCACCACACGCTGTCCAGCGCCACGGCGCGGCCCTTGGCGGCGGCGCGGCCCAGACCCAAGGCGGTGCCGCTGGGGGCGTCGACCTTGTGGCGGTGGTGCATCTCGACGATTTCGATATCGTAATCATCCCCGAGAATGGCCGCCGCGCGCTCGGTCAGGGCCATCAGCAAATTGACGCCAATGCTGAAATTGGGGGCATAGACGATGCTGGTCTTCTGGGCCGCTTCGGCCAGCTTGGCCTCGTCGTCCTGGGAAAGCCCAGTGGTGCCGACGATCAGGATCTTGCCCATCTCGGCGGCCAAGCCAGCATGCGCCACGGTGGCGGCGGGCGCGGTGAAGTCGATGACGGCGTCGGAGGCCGCGAACAAGGATGACGGATTTTCACCGATGAAAGCGCCGAGGGCGTCGCGCCCCAGTACGTCGCCCACATCCTTGCCGATCAGGGCCGAGCCGGGGCGTTCGGTGCCGCCGGAAAGCTGGCAGCCGTCGGCATCGGCCACCGCGTTCATCAACATCCGTCCCATGCGGCCGGCGCAGCCGACGATACCGATCTTCATGTGTGTTGCTCCGTAACTCAGATGCCGGTGAACAGGAAATCCAGGGCGGCGAGGATGGTTGCGCGCCGGTCGGCGAGGCTGCCCACCGGGGTGCCCAGCACCTGACGGGGGAGAGCGGCCATGAACTGGGTCATCAGGACAAAGCGTTCGTCACCCACCTCCATCGGCGGGTTGAGGTGACGAATGGGCTGGAAATCATCGGGGACGGCCAGGGGCACGATCATGCGGGTGGGCAGGCCGGCCAGATGGTCGGATTGCACATCGACGACGAAAGGGGCGCCACCTTCCATACCTGCGACCGGATTGGCGTAAACGTCGAACTGGGCCATCAGAAGAACCGGAAATGATCTGAAAACAAGCCATGCTTCTCGATCCAGCGGTTCTGGCTTTCGATGGCTTCGCGGTTTTCCTCGGCCCAGGCCTTGGCGCGGGCCTGGCGCACCAGCTTTTCCAGCTCGGCTTCCAGGGTCTGGCTCAGGTTGATGCCCAAACCCTTGGCCTCGCGCAGCAGCTCGGCATTGATGCTGAGATTGCAGGACTTCTTTGGGACCACGTTCATGGCATTGCTCCACGCCTGATGCGCAGATGATATGCGCATCAGGCATGCGGGTTCAATCCCCTACTCGGTCAAATCCTTCCACAATTCCTTGACCTTGGCGAAAAAGCCTTCGCTTTCCGGATTGTGCTTGGTGTCCTTGTCGCCGGCGGTCTCGAATTCCTTCAACAATTCCTGCTGACGGGCGGTCAGGTTGACCGGGGTCTCGACCATGGCCTGGATGAACATGTCGCCACGGGCCGGAGAGCGCAGCACACTCATGCCCTTGGATTTCAGCCGGAACTGGTTGCCCGATTGGGTGCCGGGCGGAATGGTCACCTTGGTCATGGCGCCCTCGATGGTGGGCACGTCGATGGCGCCGCCCAAAGCGGCGGTGGTCATGGGGATGGGCACCCGGCAATAGATATTGGCGCCGTCACGCTGGAACAGGCGGTGCGGTTTGATCGACAGGAAGATGTAGAGATCGCCGGCAGGGGCACCGCGCGTTCCCGCCTCGCCCTCGCCGGCCAGACGAATGCGGGTGCCTTCCTCGACGCCGGCGGGGATGGTGACCTGAAGCGTCTTGTCCTTGCGCACCTTGCCCTGACCGCCGCACACCCGGCAGGGGTCCTTGATCACCTTGCCCATGCCCTGGCAGGTGGGGCAGGTGCGTTCGATGGTGAAGAAGCCCTGCTGAGCCCGGACCTTGCCGTGACCGTGACAGGTGCCGCAGGTGGTCGGCTGGGCGCCGTCCTTGGAACCGCTGCCCTTGCACGCTTCACACGGGGCCGAGGACGGCACGGTGATGGTGGTGCTCTTGCCGGCGAAGGCGTCTTCCAGGCTGATATCCATGTTGAAGCGCAGGTCACTGCCGCGCCCGGTGGCTTGGCCCCGGCGCCCACCGCCCATGAAATCGCCGAACATTTCCTCGAACAGGTCGGAGAAACCGCCGCCGCCGCCGAAATCGGAGAAACCGCCGCTTGGCCCGCGTCCGCCGCCCATGCCGTTTTCAAAGGCGGCATGGCCGAAGCGGTCATAGGCGGCGCGCTTCTGGTCGTCCTTGAGGACGTCGTAGGCTTCGTTCAATTCCTTGAACTTGTCCGCCGCGTCCGGGCTGTCGGGGTTGCGGTCGGGGTGGTACTGCATGGCCAGCTTGCGATAGGCCTTTTTCAGCTCGTCGGCCGAGGCTCCGCGTTCCGCGCCCAGGACTTCGTAATAGTCGCGCTTGCTCATACCAATACCGTTTCTTTATGGGGCGAAACGCCCGCCCCTTCAATCCGAAGACCAGGGGCGGGCGGCTTGGCTGTCGGGCTTACTTGCCCTTCTTGTCGCCGTCGACTTCCTCGAAATCGGCGTCGACCACCTTGTCGTCACCGCCGGCCTGCGCGGCACCGGCATCGGCGCCGCCGCCGGCTTCCTGCGCCTTGTACATGGCTTCACCCAGCTTCATGGACGATTGCATCAGGGCTTCGGTCTTGGCCTTGATGGCTTCGGCATCGTCGCCGTCCATGACACCGCGCAAGGACGCGATGGCACCCTCGATTTCCGCCTTCAACGACGCTTCCGCCTTGTCGCCGAATTCCTTCAACGACTTTTCGGTGGAATGGATCAGGCCGTCGGCATGGTTGCGGGCTTCCACCGTTTCCTTGCGTTTCTTGTCCTCGGCGGCATGGGCCTCGGCTTCGCGCACCATGCGTTCGATGTCGGCATCGGCCAGACCGCCCGAGGCCTGGATGCGGATCTGCTGTTCCTTGTTGGTGGCCTTGTCCTTGGCCTGCACGTTGACGATACCGTTGGCGTCGATGTCGAAGGTCACCTCCACCTGGGGCACGCCGCGCGGCGCCGGCGGAATGCCCATCAGGTCGAATTGACCCAGGATCTTGTTGTCGGCGGCCATTTCACGCTCGCCCTGGAACACGCGGATGGTCACCGCGGTCTGGTTGTCCTCGGCGGTGGAGAACACCTGGCTCTTGCGGGTGGGGATGGTGGT
>VBWB01000005.1 GCA_006218045.1 Stygiobacter sp. | reverse complement strand
CCCAGCACCAGGGCGGTGGCGGCGATGCCGGCATGGGGCAGGCCGGCACCGGCGCCCAGGCCGTCGGTACGGGCCGGCGGCAGAATCTGCATGAGCGCCGGCACCGTCGCCCGTGACAGCGCCGCCGCCGTGATCATCGCCCCCAGCCCGGCCAGGGCCGAGGGGGCGGCGGCAAGGGCAGCGGCGCGCAGGGCGACGGAAAAGATCAGGGCGGCGACGCCATAGGCGCCCGAGCGCGAATCGCGCATCACCTCCAGCCGCTTTTCCCGCCCGCCACGGGCGCCCAGGCCATCGGCGGTGTCGGCCAGGCCGTCTTCATGCAGGGCGCCGGTGACGACAAGGGTGGCCAGCAAGGCCAGCAAAGCCGCCAGCAGCGGCGGCAGCACGGCGTGGCCGATGGCGAAGACGAGGCCGCCGATCAGGCCGATCACCGCCCCCGCCAACGGGAACAGGCGCATGGACCGGGCCAGGGCACCGGGCACATAGACACCGGGATCGGGCAGCGGCAGCCGGGTCAGGAAGGCCAGGGCCAGATGGGCGTCGGCGACAAGGCCGCGCCAGCCGGCAAGCGGGGGAGGAAATTCGGTCACTTCATTCATCTTTGATGACGCCGCAGAATGGATGGGTTATAGGACGAGGTACCGCGCCCGCGCAATATGTTGTGGAGAATACCCTTGAATACGTCCATTTCTAGTGTATCGCAGCTCCGGGAAATTCTGGCGGCGTTGCCGGGCGAGGATGATGACGCGGTGGCCGCCTGGACCGCGCGCGAGCCGCAATTGACCAAGCCGCCGGGCGCGTTGGGCCGGCTTGAGGATCTGGCGCGCTGGCTGGCGGCGTGGCAAGGACGACATCCGCCGCGCCTGGACAAGGTGATTGCCCGCGTCTTCGCCGGCAATCACGGCATCGCCGCCTTGGGCGTGTCGGCCTTTCCACCGGAAGTGACGGTGCAGATGGTCGCCAATTTCCGCCATGGCGGTGCCGCCATCAACCAGTTGTGCAATACCTTCGGTACCCAGTTAGAGGTGATCGAACTGGACCTCGACCGCCCCACCGCCGATTTCACCCAAGGCCCGGCCATGAATGAGGCCGAGTTCCTCCAGGCGTTCCAGGCCGGCATGGACGCCGTGCCGGCGGATGCCGATCTGTTGTGCGTCGGTGAGATGGGCATCGCCAACACCACCACGGCAGCAGCCATTCCCTGCGCCCTTTATGGCGGCGAGGCCGGGTTGTGGACCGGACGCGGCACCGGCATCGATGGTGCCGCCCTCGACCGCAAGACCCAGGTGGTGGCCGCCGGCATCGCCCGTCATGGCGGACAGCAGGGGTTGGATATCCTGCGCTGCCTGGGCGGGCGTGAGCTGGCGGCCATGGCCGGGGCGGTGGTGGCGGCGCGGCTCAAGCGGGTGCCGGTGCTGCTGGACGGCTATGTGTGCACCGCCGCGGTGGCACCGTTGCAGGCGGAATTCCCCGGCGCCCTCGACCATTGCGTCGTCGCCCATGCCTCGGCGGAACCGGGCCACCGCCGGTTGATGGCGGAACTGGGCAAGCAGCCGCTGTTCGATCTGGGCATGCGCCTGGGCGAGGCCTCGGGCGCCGCCCTGGCGGTGGGCGTGGTGCGCGCCGCCCTCGCCTGTCACACCGGCATGGCCACCTTCGCCGAAGCCGGAGTCAGCGGCGGCTGAGGCATAGGCATTCTAATCAAACCACGGATCCCGCGCGGGGGCTTCTTGTTCCTGATACAAGGCCCGGGCCTCGGGTGCCGGGCCACGCCGACCGCCCGGGGCCAACACCACCACCCGGCGCAACCGCTTGCCGGTGGGGAAGATCAGTTCGTCCCCCACCTTCACCGTTTGCGCCGGCTTGGTGACAATGGCGCCGTTCAGCCGCACCGCGCCGGAATCGACCAAAGCCGCCGCCTGACTGCGGGTTTTGATCAGACGGGTGAAGAACAGCCATTTATCGATGCGCATGAAAATAATTTCCCATTATCCTTGCTTTATGCGGTCAAAAGGCGCATGGTGCGCGGGTAATTTGATGGCCAGACGTCTTGGTCTTGTGCCGGCTTGTTCGGCACCACTCTAAAAATCTTCCGTAAAATTACACCAAAAATTGCCGGTCGATCGACTGGCAAGCGACTTCTTTTTGTGAAAAGGCTATCCCATGGCTACGGGAACCGTTAAGTGGTTTAATGCCCAAAAGGGCTTTGGTTTCATTGCTCCCGATGATGGCAGCAACGATGCTTTCGTGCACATCAGCGCCGTTGAGCGTTCGGGCATTGGTGACCTGCGCGAAGGTCAGAAGATCGGCTACGAGCTGGTCGCTGACCGTCGCAGCGGCAAGATGTCCGCCGACAACCTCAAGCTGGTCGGCTGATCACGTCTTTTGACGTGCAGGCTGATGCTTGAAACGATTGCCCCGCAGGCCGCAAGGCCGCGGGGCTTTTGTTTTTCACCAAGGATCACGACCATGGAACGCAGCAGCGAAAGCGAAATCACCTTCCGCCACCCCTTCACCTTACGTGCGGTCGGCGAGCCCCTGCCGGCGGGGATCTACCGGCTGATCGTCGATGAGGAAATGCTGCAAGGCCTGTCCTTTCCGGCTTGGCGTCGGGTGGCAACCATGTTGTTCACCCCCGCCCTGGGCCAGGATGACGGCTCGCAACAGATCTTCACCGTCGATGGTGACGAACTGGAGGCGGCATTGGCGGCGGATCAGGCGGGATAAATGATCCGCCGGAAACTTGGTTCCTGACCCCGCCCGTGAAATCAGAAGCTCAGCCGCACTTGCTATAGCCGCACGAGGTGCAGGTGTCGCAGCCTTCCTGGCGCAACAGCGCCGGCTGGCCGCATTTGGGGCAATGGCGCAGCCGCGCCCCGCTCAGGTTGACCACCTTGCGCTGGTCGACGTCTTCCGGCAAATCGTCATCGGCCCTTTCGTCGGTGACGAAACCGATGGCGATCATGTGGCGTTCGATCACCTCGCCGATGGCCGCCAACAGCGAGGGTACGTATTTGCCGCCCATCCACTGGCCGCCGCGCGGGTCGAACACCGCCTTCAATTCCTCGACGACGAAGGCGATGTCGCCGCCGCGGCGGAACACGGCGGAGATCATCCGGGTCAGCGCCACCGTCCAGGCGTAATGCTCCATGTTCTTCGAGTTGATGAACACCTCGAACGGACGGCGGCGGCTGTTCTCGATGATGTCGTTGATGGTGATGTACATGGCGTGGTCGCTGTCCGGCCAGCGCACCTTGTAGGTGGCGCCGGGCAGCGCCTCGGGCCGGTCCAAGGGCTGGGTCAGGTGGATGACGCCGCCGGCTTCCAGAAAATCCTCGGGGCGCGCGGCCGGCCGGCCCAGGGGCAATTGCGGCTGATCGATGTCCTCGGCCTTGGGCTCCTCCTTCTTCACCGTCAGCACCGAACCGGTGATGTCGTTGGGGCGATAGGTGGTGCAGCCCTTGCAGCCGCTGGCATAGGCCTGTTCATAGACGTGGCGGAAATCCTCGAACGAGATGCTTTCGGGGACGTTGATGGTCTTGGAAATGGACGAATCGATGTATTTCTGCACGGCGGCCTGCATGACCACATGTTCCGTCGGCGAAAGCCGCTGGGCATCGACGAAGGCGGGCGGCAGCGGGGCGTTTTCGCCCTTCAACAGCCGGAACAGACGATAGGCGTAATCGCTGACCTCTTCCTCGCGCCGTGTCCCATCTTTTTGCAGCACGGCGCGGGTATAGGTGAAGCTGAACACCGGCTCCAGCCCGGACGAGACATTGTCGGCGAACAGCGAAATGGTGCCGGTGGGTGCGATCGAGGTCAAAAGCGCATTGCGGATACCGTGTGCGGCGATGGCCGCCTGCACGTCGGCATCCAGCGCCTGGATGGTCTCACCGGCCAGGTAAGGTTCCTTTTCATAAAGCGGGAAGGCGCCCTTTTCCCGGGCCAGCTCGACCGAGGCCAGATAGGCCTCGCGCCGGACCGCGCCCATCCATTCCTCGGTGAGAAGCAGGGCGTCCGTGCCGCCGTAACGGGCGTTGCACAGGATCAGCGCATCGGCCAGACCGGTGACGCCCAGGCCGATGCGGCGTTTGCTCTTGGCCTCGTCTTCATGACGGTCGAGCGGGAAGCGCGACACATCGATGACGTTGTCCATCATGCGTACGGCGACACGCACCAGTTCGCGCAATTTGTCCATGTCCAGCCGCGCCCGGGCCTCGAACGGATCGGCCACCAGCTTGGCCAGATTGACCGAGCCCAGCAGGCAGACGCCGTAAGGGGGCAACGGCTGTTCGCCGCAAGGATTGGTGGCGTGGATGGTCTCGCAATAATGCAGGTTGTTCAGGCGGTTGATGCGGTCGATGAAGATGACGCCCGGCTCGGCATAGGCATAGGTGGCGTGCATGATCTTGTCCCACAGGGCGCGGGCCGGCAGGGATTTGTAGACCACGCCGCCGAACACCAGCTCCCACCCCTGGTCGTGCTTGACCGCCTCCATGAACGGATCGGTGATCAGCACCGACAGGTTGAACATGCGCAGGCGCCCGGCTTCATGCTTGGCGTCGATGAAGGCCTCGATATCCGGGTGGTCGCAACGCATGGTCGCCATCATGGCGCCACGGCGCGAGCCGGCGCTCATGATGGTGCGGCACATGGCGTCCCACACATCCATGAACGACAACGGCCCCGAGGCGTCGGCGCCCACCCCCTTGACCGGGGCGCCCTTGGGCCGCAGGGTCGAGAAGTCATAGCCGATGCCGCCGCCCTGCTGCATGGTCAGCGCGGCTTCCTTCAGATGCTCGAAGATGCCGGCCATGTCGTCGGGGATGTCGCCCATGACGAAGCAATTGAACATGGTGACGCGGCGGTCGGTGCCGGCGCCCGAGATGATGCGCCCCGCCGGCAGGAACTTGAAATCGGTCAACGCGTCGGCGAAGCGGGCTTCCCACAAGGCGGGGTCTTTTTCCACCTGGGCCAAGGCCTTGGCGATGCGGCCCCAGGTCTCTTCAATGGTTTTGTCCACAGGGGTGCCGTCGGCATCCTTCAGCCGATACTTCATGTCCCAGATCTGTTGGGAAATGCTGGCCACCTGCGTCATACCGGACTCTCCACGCCTGCTGCGGCCAAGGCTGCCGATGCCTTGGAAACAGATTGAATTTTATGGAAAAACCGCCGTTTAGGCGGCATTCGGGCGGCAGTCTAGGGCTTTGGGCAGGGAATCGTCAAGGTGGATTGTTCTATTTTTGTTTCCACAAGTCAAGTGCTTGATTTCCCAAGGCCACGGCGACTTATCCCACCTATCCACAGACAAAAATGTGGACGGAAGAGGCTTCCGTCCACAAAGTTTTCCACAAGCCTGATAACTAAGCCGAACCCCCTGAAAGGGTTGGGTATTTAGAGCCCGAGCGGCGCCTGAACGGGCCGCCACGGGCCATTCACAAGCTGTAGACCCGTTTCCGCTTTAGCGGAAACGGGTCTACAGCCCGCGCGCCTGCTTGATGAAGTCAGCGTACCATTTGTAGCTGTCCTTGGGCGTGCGCTTTTGCGTGTCGTAATCGACGCGGATCATGCCGAAGCGCTTGGACAGGCCGAACGACCATTCAAAATTGTCCAACAGCGACCATGCCAGATAGCCCTTGATATTGGCGCCGTCGCCCAAGGCGCGCCCCACCTGGGCGATGTGCTCTTGCAGGAACCGGGTGCGTTCGACGTCGTGCACCTGACCGTCGGGGCTGACCACGTCGTCATAGGCGGCGCCGTTCTCGGCGATGAAGGTGGCCGGGTTGCCGTACAAATTCTTGAATTCCATCAGCAGGTCATAAAGCCCGTCGGGCTGCACCGGCCAACCCATGAAGGTGTAACGCTCGGCCTTGGGGTCGCCCCACCACACCTGGAACATGTGGTCGGGGTCGTATTTCATGGTGCAGCGGCTGTAATAATTGATGCCCAGCAGGTCGATGGGGAACTTGATGTTTTCCAGATCGCCGGCCTGGACGATGGGGGCCATCTTTTCCGCCAGCACGTCGGGGATCTGGCCGCGCAGCAGACCGTCGACGGTGACCCGGTTCCACACCGCGTCCCAGCGGATGGCGGCGGCGCGGTCGGCATCCGAATCGGTATCGGGGCGGCAGGGCTGGATGTTGGTCACCGTGCCCAGACGCAGATCGGCATGTTCGGCGCGGATGGCCCTGAGCGCCGCGCCCTGGGCCAGATTCTGGTGATGCAGCGCCTTCAGCACACCCATTTCACCCAGATTGAGACCGGGCGCCTGATCGGTCAGGCCATAGCCGAAGATGGACACCACATTGGGTTCGTTCAGCATCATCCAATCCTTGACCCGGTCGCCCAGGCGCTTGGTGATGATGCGGGCGTATTCGGCGAAGGGGCCGACCACCTCGCGCCCCTGCCAACCGCCCTTATCCTGCAACGGCTGCGGCAAGTCCCAATGGTACAGACAGGCCATGGGCCTGATGCCGGCCTTGAGGATCTCGTCCACCAGCCGGTCATAGAAATCCAGGCCCTTGGCATTGATGGCGCCGGTGCCGGCGGGGACGATGCGCGGCCAGGCGATGGAAAAGCGATAGGCGTTGAAATGGGCGGCCTTCATCAGCGCCACGTCTTCGGGGTAGCGAGTGTAATGCTCGCACGCCCGCGCCGCCGAAGTGCCGTCGGTGATACGGCCCTGCTTGGTATAGGTATCCCAGATATCGGGACCGCGCCCATCCACGTCGAGCGCGCCTTCGATCTGATAGGCGGAGGTCGATGCCCCCCACAGAAAGTCCTTGGGGAAGGTCTTTGGCGACGGCAGGGCGGCGAAAGCGGGGGTTACGGCCATGGCGGCGGCTCCGGCGAGGAATTCACGTCTCTTCAGTTTCATCCCAAACGTGTCCTTTGTCATCCCCTACAAGGTGGGGCGCTGGTGAAAGCCAGGGGGCGGAGTTTCCGTCCACTGATCGATGTCCATGCGGTCGATGCGCGCGGCGGGCGGGCCTTGACGGCAGGCCTCGATCATCGCCCGCACCCGCTCGGGCGGGCCATGGAAAACCGCCTCGACACGGCCATCCGACAGATTTCGGACCCATCCGGCCAAGTTCAAGGCCCGGGCCTGCTGAACCGTCCAGCCGCGATACCAAACCCCCTGGACCCGGCCCGTGATCAAGATATGCTTGCAGTCAGACATGGTCATTCCTGTGCGCTTATCATTAAAATTTTACTTAAAAAAGACGATAATAAAAATATTTGATTGATGATATGTAAAAATTTAGTGTCGATTTGGGCTCTTATTCAGGAACACCGTCAATGCTGCGACTGATCGCCGTCATCATCATCGCCTCTTCTTCTCTTTACACGATCCCTGCTATGGCAGAACAAAAGGTCGAGGCATCGTGGTACGGCCATAAATATCACGGCAAGCGCACCGCCAGCGGCGAGAAATTCGACGTGCGGGCCATGACCGCCGCCCATCCCAGCCTGCCCCTGGGCAGCGTGGTCGAGGTGCGGCACGGCCGCAAAGTGGTGATGGTGCGCATCAACGACCGTTGTGGCCGGTGCGGCATCGATCTGTCGCCGGCGGCGGCGGACCGCTTGGGCATGCGTCATCTGGGCCGCGCCCCGGTGACCTTGCGGCCCTTGGCATGAAATCCTTGCCAAAGGCCCCGTCCCATGCCAGCAAGGGAGGATGAACACCAGTCAAACCCTGACCGCATTGCTGTGGGTGGCGACGGGCGGAGCCCTGGGCTCCGTCGCCCGCTACCTGTCCATGGTGCTGCTGGGACAGTGGCTGGGGACTGGGTTTCCCTGGGGTACCTTGTTCGTCAACATCGTCGGCAGCTTCGTCATGGGGGTGCTGGCCGAGTTGGGGGCCCTGGCTTGGCAGCCCAGCCAGGACATCAAGCTGTTCCTGATGACCGGCATTCTGGGCGGCTTCACCACCTTTTCCACCTTTTCCCTGGATGTCGCCCTGCTGGTCGAGCGGCACGACTGGGCCGTCGCCGCTCTTTATGTGGCGGTATCGGTGCTGGCCTCGGTCGGCGCCCTGTTCGCCGCCATGGCTTTGGTGCGCAACCTGGTGTAGCTTCCGGCCATGAATAGCGTACAAATCCTGGCCGTCGCCGCAGACGATGCCGATATCCGCCTGGACCGTTGGTTCAAGCGGCATTACCCCAATGTTGGCCACGGCCTGCTGGAAAAATGGCTGCGTACCGGACAGGTCCGCGTCGATGGCAAACGGGCCAAGGCCAATCAGCGCCTGAGTCCCGGCCAGCACGTCCGCGTGCCACCGCTGCCCGAGGGCGAGGCCCCCAAGCCCAATCCGGAAAGCCGCCGTCCGGTGGTCGATGAAAAGATCGCGCGCATGCTGCGCGACGCCGTGCTTTACATGGACGACGACGTCATCGCGCTCAACAAGCCGGCGGGTATCGCCGTCCAGGGCGGCACCGGCACCGGCGACAAGCATATCGACGCTTGGCTCGATGCCCTGATGTTCGACCGCGACGACCGCCCGCGTCTGGTTCATCGCCTGGACAAGGACACTTCGGGCGTGCTGCTGCTGGGGCGGTCCGCCAATGCCGCCGCCAAACTGGCCGCCGCCTTCAAAAGCCGGGCGGCGCGCAAATGCTATTGGGCCTTGGTGGTCGGCGTGCCGAAGCTGCGGCAGGGCCGCATCGATGCCGCCCTGGCCAAGTTGCCCGGTCGCGCCGGTGAAAAGATGGCGGTGGACGAGGACGAGGGCAAGCGCGCCGTCACCTGGTATCGGGTGGTGGACAGCGCGCTCAGGAAGGCGGCGTGGCTGGAGATGGAGCCGCGCACCGGTCGCACCCACCAATTGCGCGCCCATACGGCGCTGATGGGCACGCCGATCATGGGTGACGGCAAGTATGGCGGCACCGAGGCGTTCATCTCCGGCACCGGAGTGTCGCGCAAGATGCACCTGCATGCCCGCGCCGTGCGCATTCCCCATCCGCGCACCGGTAAGGAACTGGTGGTGGTGGCGCCCTTGCCCGAGCACATGGAGAGGTCGTTCGAGTTCTTCGGCTTCGACCTCCAAAGTGCCGGCAAGCCGTTCGACGCCTTCGAGCAGGACTGAAAGAAAAAGGGGGGCTTTCGCCCCCCTTCTTAACGTTTGCCGCCCAAGCTTACAGCTTGACCTTATGGGTCATGCCGCCCTTGCCGTCGGCGGTGAAATCCACCGTGGCGCTGACCTGCTTGCCACAGGCCCTCAGCGTCCAGGTTTCCTTCCACACGCCTTCCACCAGCATGCCCTTCTGGTCGATCTTGCGCGCCTTGGTCTCCTTGCCCGGCACGGTGTCGACGGGAATGATCTGGGCCGGGTCGGTACACTTCTTGCCGGCCAGGGCGCCGATGATGTCGCGCATCACCACATCTTGCATGGGCGGGTTGGCGAAGGTCTGGCCCGGCATCTTCAGCGCCGCCTTGGGGGTGGCGCCGGGAACGGCCTGGACCAGGATGTTCTGATAGCCGGGCTTGCCGCAGCGGTCCATCAGCACGCGGTCCAGCCACAGACCGGCCACCGGATGCACGCCCTCGGCGAATTGCGGGCCGGCATAGATGGTGATGGAGGCGCGCTTGACCGCCTTGTGCTCCTTGCATTCGGGAGCGGAAATGGTGGCGCCCATGACGGCCAACTGACCGATGGCCTTTTTATAGCCTTCCGAGGTGGCGTAGGCCTCGAAGCGCTGCGCCGGATTTTGCGGCTGGGCGGCAGGGGCCGGTTGCGGGGCGTTCTGGGCGAAGGCGGGGGCCGTGACCGCCAAGGTGGCGGCAAGGGCGATGAAACCGAAACGCATGGTCGCGGGGACTCCAACTAAGACGATGGCGGACCTTACTCCAACCGGTGCGGCGGTGCAAAATATCCTGTAAGCTGCGTGGTCGTTGCCCCGGAAGATGCGAATCCCATGAGCGAACTGCGCCTGGTCGTCTTCGACGTGGACGGAACCTTGATCGATTCCGAACACAATATCATTGCCGCCATGACCGAGGCCTGGGCCCATATGGACCTGGGCGTGCCCGAGCCGGCGGATGTGCGCCGCATCATCGGCCTGTCGCTGGTGGAAGCCTGTCAGGTGCTGTTGCCATGGGCGCCGGGCAACCTGCATCGCGCCGTGGCCGAATCCTACAAGCAAGCCTTTCGCGCCCTGCGTCTGTTGCCGGAACGCGAGGAACCCTTGTTCCCCGGCGTGCGCGAGGCGCTGGACGAGTTGGGGGCCGCCGGCTGGCTGCTGGGACTGGCCACCGGCAAGTCGCACCGCGGCGTCCAGTCCATGCTCGACAGCCACGATCTGCATGGCCGCTTCATCACTATCCAGACCGCCGACGACAATCCGGGCAAGCCCGACCCGACCATGCTGCGCCGGGCCGCCGCCGAGACCGGGGTGGATCCGGCCCGCATGGTCATGATCGGTGACACCGCCTATGACATGCAGATGGCCAAAGCGGCCAAGGTGGCCGGGCTGGGGGTGTCGTGGGGTTATCACGGCTTGCAGGAATTGCATGATGCCGGCGCCCTTCAGGTGGTGGACAGTTTCGACACGCTGACCGACATCGCCGCCACCCTGATCGGGGATATCCCATGCGCCTGAGTCTCGCCGTAAAAATAGTGGCGGCGGTGGCGGTTGCCGTGACCGTCGCCCTGATCGCCGCCACCAAGGCCATCGATTTCGAGCGCTACAAAGGTTATGTGGCCGATCTGGTCGAGGCCGAGACCGGACGCAAGCTGACTTTCGGTGGCCCGGTGAAATTGCGCCTGGGGCTGGTGCCGTCGCTGATCGCCGACAATATCACCTTGTCCAATCCCCCCGATGGCGCCCCCGGCCCGATGATCCGCATCCAGCGGGTCGAGGCGGAAGTGGCGCTGCCGGCTTTGCTGCGCAAGGAAATCCTGATCCAGCGCCTGATCGTGTCGTCGCCCGAGATCATCTTGGAAAACGGTAATTGGAACCTGATTCCGGCGGCGGGCGGCAAACAAAGCGATGGGACACCCACCCGTTTCGACCTGCGCGAATTGAAGGTGAAGAACGCCAAGGTCAGTTGGCGGGGTGGAGACGGGCGGCAGAACCTGGTGGCGCTGCACAAGTTGGTGCTGCTGCCGGAACACGGCGCCGGCCTGGGCGTCACCGTGGTCGGCGACAGCCAGGGCCGCATGTTCGAGTTCACCGGCAAGGTCGGCAATCTGGGCGCGGCCCTGGCCGGCAAGCCGTGGGCGGTCAGTCTGAAGGGGGCGACCACCGGCACCATCGTCGCCGTGGATGGTGTCGTCGGCAATCTGGGCGCCTTCACCGGACTGGATTTCAAGGTCAGCTTCCAGACCGACGAAGTGGCGGATGCCTTGCGCATGGCTGGTTTCGGCAATGGTCGCGGCAACGGGGCGCTGGGGCCCATGCGGCTGGCGGCGCGACTGCACGACAGCGCCGGCATCCTGGCGCTGGACGACCTGGATGTCAGCGCCGGGAAACGTGACGTCATGTTCGTCAGCGTCAAGGGCGCGGTCAGGAATCTGCGGGTTCCATCGGGGATCGAGGTGGTGGTCCAGGCGGAAACCGACAATCTGGCCCCGGTGGGCCGGTTGTTGGGCCATGAATTGCCAGCGCTGGGACCGGTGCGCGCTAGCGCCGACTTACGTGACATCAAGGGGGGGATCTGGCAAGTCTCGGACCTCAAGGCGCATGTGGGCGGCAGCGATCTGGCCGGCGAGGCGAACCTGTATCCCAGCGGGCGATTGACTGCGCATTTGACCGCGGGCCGTTTGGATGTGGCCGACTTTTCCAGCAAGGCGCCACCGGCTCCGGCCCCCACCGATGGCCGGTTGATTCCGGCGCTGGGCCTGTCGCCGGAAAGCCTGCGCGGTCTGGATGTGGACGCGTCGCTCAAGGCGGAAAAGCTGCTGCTGTCCGGCCTGACCATCGCCGGCTTTGCCGCCGGGGCCCGCTTGCAGGGCGGGGTACTGTCCATACCGGGGCTGAAGGGGATGGTGGCCGGTGGTCATCTGGACGGCGCCTTGTCCGTGGATGCCCGCCCCGATCAGGCGCTGGTGGATGTGCGGCTGGCCAGCGAAGGGGTGGATTTCGGTCGCCTGAGCCAGGATGCCGGCAGCACTCTGTTGAGCGGCGGCATCGGCAGTTTGAAGTTTGCGTTGAAAAGCCGGGGCGGCGACCTGCGGACCTTGGCCGCCCATGCCAATGGCAGCGCTTTGCTGTCGCTGGGGCCGGGACGGGTGCATAACCGGGCCTTTTCCCTGGCCGGCGGCGACCTGATCAGCGTCATCCTCTCCGCCGTCAATCCGCTGGCGCACAGCCGCGAGACCACCGAGATGGCCTGTGCGGTGGCCCATTTCCGCCTCAAGGACGGCGTGGCCTTCACCGACAAGGGCTTGGCGGTGCAGGCCGACGGCGTCGATGTGGTCGGCGCCGGCACCATCGATCTGCGCACCGAGGCGCTTGACCTGGGCTTCACCCCGCGGGCCAAGGAAGGGCTGGGCCTGTCGCTGGGCAGTCAGTTCTCGGGCCTGACCCGCCTGCGCGGCACCTTGGCGGCGCCGTCCCTGTCGGTGGACGAAATGGGGAGCGCCCGCGCGGCCTTGTCGGTGGGGGCGGCCACCGCCACCGCCGGCTTGTCGCTGCTGGGTGAATTGCTGCTGGACAAGGTGATGGCCGATACCAATCCCTGCCGCACCGCCCTGGCCATGGGCAGCGCCGCGCCGGCGGGCAAGAGGGGCAATGGTTTGCTGGAAAGCTTGTTCGGGCGCTGATTTTGCCGTATGTGGGCGACGACTTTCCACTCGCGGGATGCAGGCCATGCTGGGCAAGACCATGAAGCGTTTCCACAAGCAGGCGGGGATTGCCGCCGTTGACGGCGGTTTCGCCGTCCAGTTGGACGGACGCGGAATCAAGACGCCGGTGGGGCGCAAGCTGGAAGTGCCCAGCGAAAGGCTGGCCCTGGCCATCGCCGGCGAATGGGACGCGCAAGCCGAGGTGATCAAGCCCACCACCATGCCGCTGACCCAGTTGGCCACCACGGCGCTGGACCGGGTGGGACCGGAACGCGCCGTCATCACCGATCAGATGGTCGCCTATGCCGCCACCGATCTGCTGTGCTATCGGGCCCAATCACCCTCGGATCTGGTCGCCTTGCAGACCCGTACCTGGCAGCCCTTGCTGGATTGGTGCCTGACCCAGTTGGATGCTGTCCTGACCGTCACCAGCGGGGTGATCGCCATCGAGCAACCGGCAGCCGCCTTGGCTGCCTTGCGCGCCCGCCTGGACGGCTATGATGTGTGGCGGCTGACGGCGGCGCAGGCGGCGTGTTCCGCCTCGGGTTCGCTGGTCCTGGCCCTGGCCCTGATCGAGGGCCGGTTGAGCGGGGCGGAATGCTTCACCGTGTCCACTCTGGACGAAGCCTATCAGGTGGCCCAATGGGGCGACGATTACGAAGCCGCCGACCGCCGCGCCGAAGTGCAGCGCGACATCCAGGCGGCGGCGGATTTGCTGGCGTTGCTGCCCTGAGACCGCCCGTGGTTTTTGATTTATGCCGCGTTCCTCTGGCCACGTTCCCACGCTTCCAGCACCAGCAACGCCCACACCTTCAAGGCATGATCGCGCCGCCCGCCCTGGTGTTCGGCCAGTAATCGGGCGATGGAAGCCCAGTCCAGGCCCAATTCGCTCATGCGGGCACGGGTCAGCCGCTCCGCCACCAGGGTGGCCAGATCGGTCTTCAACCACACCCCCATGGGCGGATTGAACCCGAGCTTGGGCCGGTCGACGATGTGGCCGGGCAGCAACCGCCGGGCCACCTGCTTCAGGATCGCCTTCTTGCCGCCGGAAAAGCGGGTCGCCGCCGCCATGCGGCCGACACAGTCGATCAGGCGATGATCAAGGAAGGGGTGGCGCAGTTCGAGGGCCACCGCCATGCTCATGGCATCGCCGTAGGACAGCAGATTGCCGGGCAGGAACGATTGTAGATCGGTCTGCTGCATGGCATCCAGGGCCAGGGCCGAGGGCGCCTGCCGGTACAGATCGGCGATCGGCCGCGTGGGCAGCGTGTCGAGCCCCAGCAAGGCCTGGCGTTCTTCGGGATCGAAATATTCCACCCAGGAGGCATACATCTGGTCGGCGGGCAAGGTGCCGGCGGACAGGAACTCCCGCGCCCGCCGCCAGCCATGGCGGCCCGACGTGCTTTCCGGGATCAGGTGCGCCGCCTTGCCGGCCAAAGCCCTGAGCGGGGCGGGCACCAGCCGGCGATAGCGTTCGGCCAGCAGGCCGCCGTGATGGCGGGGATAGCCGGCGAAGACCTCGTCGCCGCCATCGCCGACCAGGGCCACCTTCAGGTGCTGCCGCGCACTGGTGGACAGATCGTGGATCAACAGCGCAGTGGGATTGCCGAACGGTTCGCCGAAGGCGCGGACCATGTCGTCCAGCAGATCGGTAACGCCGGGCCGCGCCGGCAATTCCGTATGGATGGTGCCCACATGGTCGGCCACCGCGCGGGCGGCGGCGCGTTCGTCATAGGCCGGCTCGTCGAAGGTCATGGTGAAACTGCGCACCGGCGGCGCGCCGTTCTCCTGGGCGGCGCGGCTCATCAGCGCCGCGATCACCGACGAATCGATGCCGCCCGACAGAAAACACCCGACCTCGACATCGGCGACCATGCGCAGGCGCACGGCGCTATCCAGAAGCGGCAGCACCTCTTCCGCCGCCTCGTCCAAGGAAATGGCCCGCTCGCCGGTATAGGCCGGCGCCCAATAGCTGCCGGTGGTGATGGCGCCGTCCTTCCATTCCAGCCAATGGCCGGGCGGCAATTTGCCGATGCCGGCATGCATGGTCCGCGGCGCCGGCACGTACAGGCAGGCCAGATAGTCCGACAAGGCCTGGCGGTCCAGGCCCAGATCCAGGCCGGGCTGGCGGCGCAGGGTATCGATTTCGGAGGCGAAAGCGATGCCGCCATCGGGCAGGCCGGCCCAGACCAGCGGCTTGACCCCCAGCCGGTCGCGCACCAGCAGCAGTGACCGGTCATGGCGGTCCCACAGGGCCAGGGCGAACATGCCGATCAGCTTGTCCAGTCCCCGCTTGCCGTCACGCATCAGCAGCCGCAGCAACACCTCGGTGTCGCTGGTCGAGGTGAAGTGCTCGCCCACCGCCTCGAGCGCCGCCCGCAAGGTGTGGTGATTGTAAATCTCGCCGTTGAAGGCGATGACCCAGCGCCCGCACGGGCTGGTCATGGGTTGGGCGCCGCCGGGGCTGAGGTCGATGATGGCCAGACGGGCATGGGCCAGCCCGACCCCGTTTTCATGCCAGATCGCCTGGGCGTCGGGGCCGCGATGGGCCATGGCGGCGTTCATGGCGCGCAGCAGGTCGGGCGTGGTGCGGGTGGAACCGGCGATGCCGCACATGGATCAGGACTCCGGGTTCAGGCGATAGCCGCCGGCTTCGGTCAACAGCAGACAGGCCTGGGATGGATCGGCCTCGATCTTCTGGCGCAGGCGATAGATATGGGTTTCCAGCGTATGGGTGGTGATGTCGCTGCCATAGCCCCACACCCGGGCCAGCAATTCATCGCGCCCGACCACGTTGGCCGCGGCCAGAAGATGGGCCAAAATGGCGGCTTCCTTGTCGGTCAGCCGCACCTTGTCGCCGTCTTTTTCCAACAGGCGCGCCGCCTGGTCGAAGCGCCAGGGGCCGATCTGGGCGGGCGCCACCGCCTGGGCCAGGGCCAGGGCAATGGCCGCCGCCAGCGCCGCCAAGCGTACCGGCTTGGTCAAGGTCACTTGCGGCAAGGGGCAATCGGACAGCGGCGCGCTGGTCAGAACCACTTGAAAATCCGCCATATCGCCCTGATCGCCGACAGCGTAGCCGGCCTGTTCCAGCAACTCGGCCAGAATCTGGCGGATGGCGGGATCGTCGTCGATGACCAGGATGCGGGGGCGGGAAGGCAACGCGGTTTCCATTGCGGCACGGCAAAGCAGAGCCATCTATAATACAGATGCACCGGCCTGGGAAATGGCGGTTCGCCAACTCTTTTGCCTGAACGGGAAAAGGGCTATGGTGCCACCCCACTCCGTGGCCCTGGAATTCGGAAAGCATGACCACTCCGCTGGACACCACTCCCGGCCCGGCCCAACCGGCCCCCGCCCCGCTGATCGCCGTTGATCGTGCGGTGGCCGAGTTGCGTCGGGGTGCCGTCGTCGCCGTGCGCGGTGCCGATCGCCGCGTGGTCTATGTGCTGGCGGCCGAGGCGGCGACCCCCGATTCCCTGGCCAATCTGACCACCCTGGCCGGGGCCAAGCCGTTCCTGGTGCTGACCGGGCGCCGCGTCGGCGTGCTGGATCTGGCCCCGGCACAGCCCGGCGCCATGCGCCTGGACATGGCCGGCGGCCTGACGCCCGAGGCCTGCGCCTGGCTGGCCGACCCGGTGGTGCGCGATGTCGCCCGCCCCGACACCGATGCCCTGACCTTGACACCGCTGGCCGATGAAAGCGCCGCCGCCGCCTCGGTGGCGCTGGCCAAGCTGGCCCGGCTGCTGCCCGCCACATTGGTCGCCCAGCCGCCCGCCGGCGCCTTGCTGCTGCAAGGGGTCCTGGTGGTCGAGGCCGCCGATATCGCCGCCTATCCGCTCACCGCCGCCCGCTCGCTGCGGCTGGTGTCGCAGGCGCGGGTGCCGTTGCAGGGGGCGGAAAACGCCCGCATCGCCTCGTTCCGCCCCGCCGATGGCGGCATCGAGCATCTGGCCATCATCATCGGCGATCCCGATGGCGACCAGCCGGTGCTGACGCGGCTGCATTCCGAATGTTTCACCGGCGATCTGCTGGGGTCGTTGCGCTGTGATTGCGGCGACCAGTTGCGCGGCGCCATCGCCGAGATCGGTCAGGCCGGCTCGGGCATCCTGCTCTATCTGTCGCAGGAAGGCCGCGGCATCGGCCTGGTCAACAAATTGCGGGCCTATGAATTGCAGGACGGTGGCTTCGACACCCTGGACGCCAATCTGCAATTGGGTTTCGACGACGACGAGCGCATCTATCATCCCGCCGCCCGCATGCTGGCCCTGCTGGGGGTCAAGTCGGTACGACTGCTGACCAACAACCCGCGCAAGGTCGACGCCCTGGCCGCCCATGGCGTGGTGGTGGCGGAGCGGGTGCCGCACATCTTTCCGTCCAACGGCCACAACCAGAATTATCTGCACACCAAGGCCACCCGTAGCGGCCATATGTTCTAGGCCCTGGGCAGAAACTGCCCGGTCGGACTTTCCCGCAAAGAATAAAACTCAATACTTTCAATGCTCTTTGAATTGGCATTCGCCTTGCAGTTAAAGTCAGGCCAATTCAGAGGTGCGCCATGTCCGTTTCCGCCGCCAGTTCGGGATATACCGACCCCAACCAGTTCGTTCCCACTTTCGCCAGTGAGAACGCGACGCGGGCGACCGAGCAGAAGCAGAAAGACGCCAAGCACCTGACCGTGTTTGCCGAAAGCGACGACGAACCGAGTTTCTGGGATCTGCTGGACGTCATCAACCCGTTGCAGCATATCCCGGTGGTCAACACCCTTTATCAGGAACTGACCGGCGACAAGATCGGGGTGGGGGCGCGTCTGGCCGGCGGCACCTTGTTCGGCGGCGCCATCGGTCTGGTCGCCTCGGCCATCGGCTGCATCATCGAGGAAGAAACCGGCGACGATATCGGCGGCCACGTCATGGCCCTGTTCAAGGACGAAGAAACGGCGCCGCAACTGGCCGCGCAATCCCCCGCCGCGCCCCCGGCCAAGGCCACGGCGGATGAAACCAAGGCTGCCACCGCCCAGACCGCCGCCGCCCTGCCGGCGATCACCCTGCCCGAGACCACCGCAACGGCGCCGCCGCAAAGTGCCGCCGCGCCCATGATGTTCAACGCCGACGGGCTGGTGGCGCCGCCAGCCGCGACTTCAGTGAATACGGCTGCCGCCACCCCGATCAATACGGCTGCCGCCGTGGCCAAACCTTTGCCCCTGAACGCCGCCAACAGCCAGTCCCGCTACATGCCCACCCCCAACCGCACCACCCATCCGGCCGAACAGGGACCGCCGCCGGTGACCGTGCCGGTGTCCAACGGCAGCAACCGCTCCAACGTCCCGGTGACCGGGCGCGATCCCTTGGCCGGGCGCGGCCCCGATCCGGTGGCGGTGCAAAAGGCCATGAGCCAGCAGGGCATCGCCAGCGGCACCGCCCATCCCATGCTGGGCGGGGCGCCGTCGCCGGTTCCGCTGGCCCCCTCTTCGCCCGCGGGCAGCAGCACCGACTGGGTCCAGGCCATGAATCAGGCGCTGAACAAGTACGAAAAGGCCGGCAACCTGGCGGCACGCCAGGAAAAGCCGGTCATGGTGCAATAAAATATGGACATCATGGTGCACGGCCATGGCCGCCTGATCTGGGATGGCCAGGATTATGCGTGCCGGCTGGGCCGCTCCGGCTTGCTCCTCGACAAGCGTGAAGGCGATGGCGCCACCCCCATCGGTATCTGGCCCCTGCGCGCCGTACTCTATCGCCCCGACCGGGTGGCACGGCCGGAAACCGCCTTGCCGGTGCGCCCCATCACCGTCGACGATGGCTGGTGCGACGACCCCGCCCATGCCGACTACAACCGCCCGGTTCGGCTGCCGCATCCGGCCTCGTGCGAGAAAATGTGGCGTGACGATCCTCTGTATGATGTCGTCGTCGTGCTGGGTCACAACGATGCGCCCCCCGTCGCCGACCTGGGCAGCGCCATCTTCCTGCATGTGGCCGATCCCGACGGCAAGCCGACCCAAGGCTGTGTCGCCCTGGCCCTGCCCGATCTGTTGAAGATGCTGAAAAACTGCCGTCCCGGTGATCGTTTAGTGGTGGTCGCGCTGCCCGAACAAGGCTGACCCCACCCGCACATGGGTGGCGCCGCAGGCGATGGCGGCGGGGAAATCGCCGCTCATGCCCATGCTGATCTCGGCCAGGCCCAAGGATTTGGCCAGTTCCGCCAGCCGGCGGAAATGCGGCACCGGGTCGCCTTCCGCCGGCGGGATGCACATCAGGCCGCTGATGGTCAGGCCATATTCACGCCGGCACAGATCGACCAAGGCCGCCGTCTGCTCGGGATCGATGCCGGCTTTTTGGCTTTCGCGCCCGATATTGACCTGAACCAGACAGCGCGGGCCATGGCCCAGACGCTGGATTTCATCGGCGACCACCCGGGCCAGTTTGGGCCGGTCGATGGTTTCGACGACGTCGAACAAAGCCACCGCGTCGCGCACCTTGTTGGTCTGCAACGGCCCGATCAGATGCAGTTCGGTGTCGGGAAAATCCTGCTTCAGCCCCGGCCACTTGGTCTTGGCCTCCTGCACCCGGTTTTCGCCGAACACCCGCAAACCCGCATGCAGGAAGGGGCGGATGGTGTCGGAATCATGGGTTTTCGACACCGCCACCAAGGTCACCGAGCCGGGCACCCGCCCGGCCTCGCGTTCCGCCTGATCCATGGCGGCGCGCAGAACGGCAATGGTGCGGGGGGCATCGGACATGGCGGCAATCTCCTGTACACTCAAGGCCATGACCCTAGCAGAGCCGCGCCAGCATCACAATTCAGCCGCCCGCCGCATGCCGCGGCTGATCCTGCTGACCGACGACCGGCGCCTGCCCGACCCGTTGCCGGCCATCGCCCGCTTGCCCACCGGCAGCGGCGTCATCCTCCGCCATCACGATTGGCCAGAGCGGCGCCAACTGGCCCGCGCCGTCGCCCGTCTGTGCCGGCAAAGACGGCTGATCCTGCTGGTGGCCAATGACTGGCGGCTGGCGGCTGAAATCGGCGCCGACGGCGTCCATCTGGCCGAGGGGCTGGCCCGCCATGGCCTGACCGCGTCCTGTCGGCTGTGGCGCCGACGCCATGGCGCCTTGCTGTCGGTGGCGGCCCATTCAGCCTTGGCGCTGGGCCAAGCGGCCCGTCTTGGCGCCGATTTCGCCCTGCTGTCGCAGGCCTTTCCCAGCCGCTCGCATCCCGGCAGGCCCGCCCTTGGCCCCCTGCGCTTCGCTATCCTGGCCCGACGCAGCCGGTTGCCGATCATCGCCCTGGGCGGCGTCAACCACCAGTCCTGGCGCCGCCTGCCCAAATCCTGCGCCCGGGGCTGGGCCGCCATCGACGGGCTTTGCCCACCCAAATGAAAAAGGGCGGCCCATGGGGCCGCCCCTTCCCAAAACAAATCCTTGCGGTTCGATTAGAACTGCAGGGACAGACCGGTCATGACGGCCCAACCTTCGTTGTGGTTGGCATCGGCATTGGCGGCCTTGGCCGACTCGTCGTCGTATTCGGCGTGGCCGATGGTGGCCAGCAGATCGACGCCGGCGCCCATGTTGTACTTGCCCGAGATCTGGTAGACGGTGAACTCGTCATCGCCCTGGACAGTCATGTCGCCATTGGCCTGGGAGTTCAGGTAGAAGGCGCCAACGGTCCACGGGCCGGTTTCATAGGTCAGACCAATGTCCCAGGTATCGCCCGAGGCGTTGTTGGCGTTGGCGACGTTGTTGACGCCACCGGCAGCGTTTTCACGGATCATGCGGTACGAACCACCCAGGGTGAAGCCAGCATAGGACAGCTGGGTACCGAAAGCGTATTCGTTGGAACGCGAGGTGGCCTGAGCGATGTCGTAGGTCACCCAACCGGCCGAGGCCTTGACACCGACACCACCGAAGGTGTTGGCATACATGGCGCCGACGCCGTAGATTTCATTGGCCTGCACACCGGCAGCACCGGCCGAGGCAGCACCGCCGTACACACGCTGGTTGTCTTCACCGGCGTTGGGGACATAGGTGGCGCCCACGGTCAAGCCGTAGAAGGTCGGAGCGACATAGGTGATCTTGTCGGCTTCGGCGTCGGTGTCGATTTCGGTGGTCACCTTGGTGCCCACATTGGTGGGCTGGGCGATGGCCAGACCGCCGGTCAGGATGCCGTCGGCGCCGGAATTGCCAGCGGCTTCCGGAGCCATGGTGTGCAGCAGCACGGTACCGTTGGATTCGGTGCCGACGATGACCTTACCGAAGCCGCCCGAGATATAGACGTAGGACTTGTCGATAACGTCACCAGTGGTGTTCTGACCACCGGCGGTTTCGGTGTTGCCGCCGGCTTCCAGTTCGATGTTGATGCCGACTTCCAGGCCGTTGTCCAGCTTGGTCGAGCCCGAGAACCAAATCTCGTTGTCGCCCTTGACGTCAACGCTGTTGGCGTCGCCCTGGCCAGTGGTGCCCTGGCTGGCTTCGAAGCTGTCGTCCTGCCAAGCGCCGACAACCCACCACTTGGAATAGCCACCCAGGCTCAGCTTGATCTTTTCAGAGGCAGAAGCCGAACCGGCGGTGATCATGCCAGCGGCAACCAGCGCGGTGCTGGCGACGAGAATCTTCTTCATGCTTGTCCCTCAATCTTTCAGTATGACCGAAATATAAGCAGGCCTTCAGCCGCCTAATTTCAAGGCATGCTATTGCAGCGCACCGGCAGGGTCAATTCCAGGAATCGGGCATCGACAATCTCATCCGCCATTGTGGCAAATGCGCAACACCCCCAGAACACGAAAAAGCCCCCGCCTTGCGGCAGGGGCTTTCCGTCTCGGTTGAAGCGGTCGAAACCGCCTCAAATCGCAATCCGATTAGAAGGACAGCGACAGACCGGTCATGACGGTCCAACCTTCGTTGTGGTTGGCGTCAGCGGTCGAAGCCTTGGCGGATTCATCGTCGTATTCGATGTAACCGGCCGAGGCCAGGAGGTCGACACCAGCGCCCATGTTGTACTTACCGGACAACTGGTAGGCGGTGATTTCGTCATCGCCGACGGTGGCGGTGGCGCCGTTGACCTTCGAGTTGAAGTAAGCCAGCGACACGGCGTACGGGCCGGTGGCGTACTGCAGACCCAGATCCCAGGCGTAGCCCGAGGCGGTGTTGGCGTTGGCAACGTTGTTGGTGCCGCCCGCGGCGTTCTGGTTCACGTTGCGGTAAGAACCACCCAGGGTGAAGCCAGCGTAGGACAGCTGGGTACCGAAGGCGAGTTCGTTCGACTGCGAGGTCGCCTGGGCGATGTCGTAGGTCACCCAACCGGCCGACACCTTGACGCCGACGCCACCGAAGGTTTCGGCGTACAGGGCGCCGACGCCGTAGATTTCGTTGGCCTGGACGCCAGCGGCGCCGGAGGAAACGGCACCGCCGTAGACGCGCTGGTTGTCTTCACCGGCGTTGGGGACGTAGGTGGCGCCCAGGGTCAAGCCGTAGAAGGTCGGCGCGACATAGGTGAGCTTGTCGGCGTCGCCGTCGGTCAGGATGGCGGTGGTGTTGCCGCCCGGAACCTGGGTGACGTTGGTCGGACGGGCGATGGCCAGATCACCCATCATGATGCCGCCTTCGTTCCAGTTGCCAGCGGCATCCGGAGCGGTGACGTGCAGCAGGTAGGTGCCGTTGTTTTCGGTGCCGACGATGACCTTACCGAAGCCGCCCTGGATCCAGACATAGGATTCGTCGATGACGTCGCCCGAGGTGTCCTGGCCACCGGCGGTGTCAACGGTGCCGCCAGCGCGCAGCTGCATGTCGACGCCGACCTTCAGGCCGTTGTCCAGGGTGGTCGAACCACCGAACCAGACTTCGTTTTCGCCCTTGACGTCGACGCTGTTGGCATCGCCCTGGCCAGTGGTGCCCTGGCTGTCTTTGAAGCTGTCGTCCTGCCAAGCGCCGACGACCCACCACTTGGAGTAGCCGCCCAGGTTCAGCTTGATCTTTTCCGAGGCAGCCGCCGAACCGGCGGTGATCATGCCAGCGGCAACCAGCGCGGTGCTGGCAATAAGAATCTTCTTCATGTGAACTCCTCTCTAGGTATCCGTGGAACCGGCCGCGACCGGCCACGACATTCCATATGAACGAACATGACGGATAGGGCCATGCTGCCCCCCCGACCGTCAAGGACAACAAGCCGGGGCTGTGCCGTTCCCTCCGCACTGTGCTTTCCGTGCAACAGTTTTGTTCGCGGATGCGAAAGCTTCAGCCTGCCGCCGGCGCGGCAAACGTGGCGAACCGCCGCCCCACCGCCTGCATGACGCCGCGCCAAGCCCCGCCGGCACCCTGGCGGAAGGGCGTGATCGACGGATAGAAGGGTGCGGCGGCGGCGGTCCAGCCCCAATACCAGAACGGCACATGGTGCAGCAGCAGCCAGCATTCCTTGCCCAAGGCGCCCGCCAGATGCGCGGTGATATTGGAGGTGGACAAGGTCAAATCCAGCGCATCGACCAAAGCCAGCATGCCGTCCATGTCATTGAAGCGATCCAGTCCCGGCAGCGAATGGAGGGTGGCGCCATGGCGCGCGTGGGCGGTGGCGATGTCGGCGTCGGTGTCGCCATATTGCAGATTGACGAAGGTGACGCCCTTGTGGCGCAAGACCTCGCCCCACTGGTCCAATGGCAAGGACTTGACCGGCCCCAGCGTCGCATGCTTGCTGCGCCAGGACAGGCCGACATAGGGTCCCGACCCCAAGGCCTGAAGCTGGCGGCGGAAATCGGCCACCCGGTGCGGATCGGGAGCGAGATAGCGGAGAGGACGGTCCGTCCCCAGGCCCAGCGCCCACAGGCGACCGGGCAAACCGGCCACCGGCAAATGCGGGCAATCTTCATCGATCAGGCGGGCATCGGGCGGATCGGCGCGCGGGCAGACCACCAGATTGGGCATCGCCCGGGCCAGCGGGGCGACCAGACGCGGATCGCATTCCACCACCACCTCAGTGCCGGTGCGCAGCAATGCCGGCAGCCCGCCCAGATGCAATATCTCGTCGCCGATGCCCTGTTCGCCCCACAGTCGCAAGCGGGGCGGGACCGCATCACCCATGGCCCACAGCCTTTCGCGCGCGGCGAATGGACGCCAGAACCGGGTCGCCGGCTCCACCCCCCAGCGGCCCTCATATTCCTGGAAGCCGCGCTGCCACTCGCCCAGGCGCAGCAGGACCGCCGCCAGATTCTGGCGTGCCTCGGCATAGCCGGGATCAAGGGCAAGCGCGTTATCGAAATTGTCGCGGGCGGCACTGAAAAGGGCGATCCGGCTTTGCGCCACGCCCAGATTATTGAACAGCACCTTGGCGCCGGGATCGATCTTCACCGCCTGGGTGAAATGACGGATGGCGGCGGCATTGTCGCCCCGTGCCAAGGCGTCGTCGCCCAGGATGCTCAGCGCCCCCGGATGGGCCCGCTGCTGCGACAACACCCGGCGGGCCAGCTTGACGGCTTCGTCCATCCGTCCCTGGTGCCGGCAGGTCAACGCCGCCTGATATAGGTCATTGCCGTCCATGCCGCCCGCCCCGCTCAAAAAGCCGTGGGCACACTACAAGAGCCCTGGAATCGTTGCAACTTGCCGCTTTCGCCTTGTACCGGGCCATACGATGGAGTTAGATGCCGGCCACGGTTATGGACTTACCGGGAGGGGGATTCCCATGCTGCGCATTTTCATCGGCTTCGACCCGCGCGAAGCGGTCGCCTATAACGTCCTGCAATACTCGATCCTGCGTCGCGCCAGCCAGCCGACGGCGGTGATCCCGCTGACCTTGAACCAGTTGGGTGGCAAGATGTGGCGCGAGCGCAACCCCCTGCAATCCACCGATTTCTCCTTTTCCCGCTTCCTCACCCCGCATCTGTCCAATTATGAGGGCTGGTCGCTGTTCATCGATTGCGACATGCTGGTGCTGGACGACGTGGCCAACCTGTTCGCCCTGGCCGATGACAAATATGCCGTCCAGGTCATCAAGCACGATCACCGCCCGGTCGAGGACGAAAAATTCCTGGGCGCGGTGCAGACCAAGTACGAAAAGAAGAACTGGTCCAGCGTCGTGCTGTTCAACAACGCCAAGTGCGCGGCGCTGACGCCGGACTACGTCAACACCGCCAGCGGCCTGGATCTGCACCAGTTCAAGTGGCTGGGCGACGACACTCTGATCGGCGAATTGCCGCACCGCTGGGGCCATCTGGTCGATTACGACGCGGAAGTGCCGGTCGACCAGCTGTCGCTGATCCATTACACCATCGGCGGCCCTTATTTCGACGATTACCGCGATTGCGGCTATGCCGATCTGTGGAACGCCGAACGCGACGCCATGTTGACCTGTTCGCAACGCCCCAAGGCGTGAGATTCAAAAACGCGACTTGCCGCCGCCCCTGCCATGGGTGCATTCTGCCAACCGCGCCGGACTTTCGGCGCGGTTGGCGCGCATGACTAGGGTATATTCGACAATGAAAACTTTCCGCTTGGCGAGCTCGGCCGTGGCCCTGGCGTTCTCCTTGGTTGCGCTTGGCGCTTGCGAGGGTGGCCAGGCCGTCTACCCCACCCGACAAAAGGGCGACACCACCCCCCGCATGGGCAACGAAAAGCGGGAAACCATCTTCGGCCCCGAGGGCATGTTCGGCGACAAGAAGAAGGGGGAAGGCACCGGCGACGGCATCGGCGTCAATTCCTTCCTGTGGCGCGCCTCGCTCGATACCTTGGGCTTCATGCCCATCGCCTCGGCCGATCCTTTCGGCGGCACCATCATCACCGATTGGTACCAATTGCCCGAATCGCCCAACGAGCGCTTCAAGCTGAACGTCTTCATCCTTGACCGCGCGCTGCGCGCCGACGGCGTCAAGGTCTCGGTGTTCAAGCAGGCCCGCGATTCCATGGGCCAGTGGGTGGATATCCGGGTCGAGCCCAAGATGGCCACCGACATGGAAAACGCCATCCTGACCCGGGCGCGGCAATTGCGCATCGTTTCCACCGAATAGGGCCGGCGCGTCCGCCCCCTTCACCTTTTCATTTCAGCTAGAGTATAGGCCGGCCGCCATGTCGCGCACCGACGAGCGTTATAACGTCAAGGAAACCGAGGCCAAGTGGCAGAAGACGTGGGAGGACCGCCAGTCCTTCCTGGCCACCGAAGATCCGTCGCGCCCGAAATATTTCGTCCTCGAGATGTTTCCCTATCCGTCGGGCCGCATCCATATGGGCCATGTGCGCAATTACGCCCTGGGCGACGTGGTGGCCCGCTACAAGCGCGCCCGCGGCTTCAACGTGCTGCACCCCATGGGCTGGGACGCCTTCGGCCTGCCGGCGGAAAACGCCGCCATCGAACGCGGCGTGCATCCGGCCAAGTGGACGCGCGAGAACATCGCCGCCATGCGCGAGCAATTGAAGTCCATGGGCCTGTCCTATGACTGGAGCCGCGAGCTGGCCACCTGCGAGCCGGACTATTACCGCCACGAACAAAAGATGTTCCTGGATTTCCTGAAAGCCGGGCTGGTCTATCGCAAGGAATCCTGGGTCAATTGGGATCCGGTGGAAAACACCGTGCTGGCCAATGAGCAGGTCATCGACGGCCGCGGCTGGCGCTCCGGCGCCTTGGTGGAAAAGCGGCTGCTGTCGCAATGGTTCCTGAAGATCACCGCCTTCGCCGACGATCTGCTGGACAGCTTGCAGACCCTGGACCGCTGGCCCGAGCGCGTGCGCATCATGCAGGAAAACTGGATCGGTCGCAGCGAAGGCGCACGGCTGAGCTGGACCCTGTTGGGCCGCGACGACCGCCTGGACATCTTCACCACCCGTCCCGACACCTTGTTCGGCGCCGCCTTCCTGGCCATTTCCCCCAATCATCCGCTGGCCGCCGAACTGGCCGCCCACAACCCGGCTTTGGCCGGGTTCATCGCCGAATGCAACCGCATGGGCACCTCGGAAGCGGTGGTGGAAGCGGCGGAAAAAAGGGGCATGGATACCGGCCTCAAGGCCTTGCACCCTTTCGTTCCGGGGTGGGAACTTCCCGTCTATGTCGCCAATTTCGTCTTGATGGAATACGGCTCGGGCGCCATTTTCGGCTGCCCCGCCCACGACCAGCGCGATCTGGATTTCGCCCGTAAATACGGCCTGACGGTCACGCCGGTGGTGCTGCCCGCCGAGGCCGATGCCGCCAGCTACCAAGTGGGCGACGAGGCTTATTGCGGTGACGGAACGTTGTTCAATTCGGACTTCCTCGACGGATTGGACGTGCCCGCCGCCAAGGCCGCCGCCATCGCCCGCATCGAAGGCGGCAAGATCGGTGAAAAGACCGTCAACTGGCGCCTGCGCGACTGGGGCGTGTCGCGCCAGCGTTATTGGGGCTGCCCGATCCCCATCATCCATTGCGACGGCTGCGGCCCGGTGCCGGTGCCCGAGGCCGACCTGCCGGTGCGCCTGCCCGAGGATGTCAGCTTCGACAAGCCCGGCAACCCGCTGGACCACCACCCGACCTGGAAGAACGTCGCCTGCCCCTGTTGCGGCAAGCCGGCGCGGCGCGAGACCGACACCTTCGACACCTTCTTCGAATCGTCGTGGTATTTCGCCCGCTATTGCTCTCCCAATCGCGCCGACGTCGCCTTCGACCGCGCGGCGGCCGATTACTGGATGTCGGTGGACCAATATATCGGCGGCATCGAACACGCGGTGCTGCATCTTTTGTACTCACGCTTCTTCACCCGTGCGCTCAAGACCTGCGGCTATCTCGGGGTCAAGGAACCTTTCGCCGGCCTCTTGACCCAGGGCATGGTCTGCCACGAGACCTACAAGGACGAGGCCGGCGCCTGGCTCTATCCGGACGAGGTGGTCAAGGGTGAGGGCGGTGGTCTGCTCCATGCCCAGACCGGCAAGACCGTCGCCTTGGGCCGCTCGGAAAAGATGTCCAAGTCCAAGCGCAACGTGGTCGATCCCGCCCATATCATCGCCACCTATGGCGCCGATACCGCGCGGCTGTTCATGCTGTCGGACAGCCCGCCGGAACGCGACCTGGAATGGACCGAGGCCGGTATCGACGGCGCTTGGCGCTATGTCAACCGCCTGTGGCGGCTGACCGCGCTGGCGGTGGATTCGCTGCCCGAAGCCGGCACCATCATGCCCGATCTGGGCGAGGCGGCAACCAAACTGCGCCGTCAGATTCACAAGACCATCGCCGCCGTTTCCGACGATCTCGATCGCTTCCATTTCAACAAGGCGGTGGCCCGCATCCGCGAGTTGACCAATGCGCTCGGCGATTTCAAGACGGAAAGCGCCGGCGATGGCTGGGTATTGCGCGAAGGCCTGGAAAGCGCGGCCCTGCTGGTCGCGCCGATGATGCCGCATCTGGCCGAGGAAATCTGGCAGGAACTGGGCCACCCCCAGCCGGTGGTCGACACGGCCTGGCCGCTGGCGGAAGCGGCGCTTTTGGTGGAGGACAGCGTCACCATCGCCGTCCAGGTCAATGGCAAGCTGCGCGCCACCATTGAGCTGCCCAAGGATTGCGACGCCACGCTGGCCGAGGAAACAGCGCTTGCGCAAGAGGCCGTGATCACGGCAATGTCAGGCAAGCCGCCGCGCAAGGTGGTGGTGGTAGCGAACCGGATCGTCAATGTGGTGGTCTAAGAGTGTTCTGATGGCGGGTATCTTGACGCTGGGCCTGGCGGGCTGCGGCTTCGAGCCCATGTATGCCAAGCGTGGCGCCCAGACCAGCGCGGTAGCCGAGGAACTGGCCGGAATCCGTATCGCCGGAATCGAGGACCGCCAGGGCCAGATTCTGCGCAACGCCCTGGTCAGCCGCCTGAACCCGCTGGGCGAGCCGGGACGCAGCACTCATGTGCTTGAGGTCAAGCTCACCTCCAGCCAGGAAAACATGGCGGAACGCAGCGACGGCAAGGCATCCCTGGGCCGCCTGTTCATCACCGCGACCTTCCAACTGGCCGGTCTCAACAACGACAAGTCGTCTTTTTCCGGCAACAGCCGCAGCATCGTCAGTTATCGCCTGCTCGGCCCCACCTATGGCAGCACGGCGGTGGAACGCGACGCCGAAAACCGCGCATTGACCGATCTGGCCGAGGATATCCGCACCCAGATCGCCACCTATTTCGCCAACGGCAAGATCCCGCGCAAGGTTGATCCGTGAAGCTGTCGGGCCAGAAAGCCGAGGCTTTCCTCCGTGTCCCCGATCCGGCCATGCGGGCCATCTTGGCGTTCGGCCCCGATAACGGTCTGGTGCGCGAACGCGCGGTCAAACTGGCCAAGACGGTTCTGCCCGACCTCAACGATCCCTTCCGCGTCGCCGAGTTAACCGCCGCCGCCCTCAAGGACGACCCGGCCCGCTTGGCCGACGAGGCGGCGGCCATGGCCCTGACCGGCGGACGCCGGGTGGTGATGGTACGCGACGCCAGCGACACCCTGTCATCCTTGTTCCAAAGCTTCCTCGACCATCCCATCGGCGATGCCATGGTCATCGTCGAGGCTGGCGAATTGGGGCCGCGCTCCAGTTTGCGCAAGCTGTTCGAGGGCGCCGCCAATGCCGTAGCCCTGGCCAGTTACGGCGATGAAGGGGCCAGCCTGCAACAGGTCATCGCCGAGGAACTGAAAGCCAACGGCCTGACCGCTGAAGCCGATGCCATGTCGTTCTTGATGGATCATCTGGGCGGCGACCGCCGGCTGACCAGGGCAGAATTGCAGAAACTGGCGCTGTACATGGGCGGGCCGGGCCGTATCGGCCTGGAGGATGCCATCAATTGCATCGGCGACACCGCCGCCTTGTCCATGGACGACCTGTCGCTGGCCACCGCCGACGGTGACCACGCCACCGCCCAGCGGGTGCTGGACCGCCTCACCCGCGAGGGCACCAACCCGGTGGCGGTGCTGCGCGCGTTGTCGCGCCATTTCCAGCGCCTGCATCTGGCCGCGGGCACCATGGCCCAGGGAAAATCCGCCGATCAGGCCATGAGCGCGCTGAAACCGCCGGTGATCTTCAAGGCCGCCGACCGCTTCCGCCGTCAATTGTCACGCTGGTCGGCCGAACGGGCCGGACAGGCATTGGAACGACTGATCGAAGCGGAAATGGACTGCAAAAGCACCGGCATGCCGGCAGAGGAAATATGTTCCCGCGCCATCATGGCCCTGTGCCGGGCGGCGGGCCGCGGTAAATAAGAGGTTACCCCCCTGTTGAAATCCCCTGGCAAAAGCCACCTAATGGAAAAGGCCTGACCAGGGGATGGCGTCCATGAATCACAGTTCTGATTATTTGCGCTCGACCTTGGCCGACGATATCGCCGCCATTATCCATAAGCATCTGGAAGGCGAACGCGCCATCCACAGCCGGGCCCTGGCCCAGGCTTTGTTGGCGGGCCTGCCCGCCGCCGATCTGGAAGCGCAGGACGGCCACCAGTTCTTCGCCATCACCATTGGCCTGTTGAGCTTCATGCAACAGCGCCCCCCTGGCACCGCCGCCATCCGCATGTACAATCCCGACCTGGAAAGCCACGGCTGGACCTCGTCCCACTCGGTCATCGAGATCATCAACGACGACATGCCGTTCCTGCTCGATTCCATCGCCATGCGGCTGGCGGCGAACACTATCGGCATCCACCAGTTGATCCATCCGATCCTGCTGGTGGGCCGCGACGGGGACGGTCGGTTGACCGGTCTGGGCGATGGCCGGGCCGAATCGATCATGCATATCCAGGTGGACCGCCAGGATGCGGTCCGGCACGCCGAGATTTGCCGGCAACTGACCGCAATCCTGGCCGAAGTGCGCAACACCGTCGTCGATTGGCGCGCCATGCGCGACTGCATCAAGACCGTGGCCACCGGCCTGCCCGCCCATGCCGGCACCACCGCCACCGACGACGTCGCCGAAGACGTCGCCTTTCTCGACTGGCTGCATGACGACCATTTCACCTTCCTGGGCTATCGCCATTTCATTCTGTCGGGGCCGCAACAGGCGCCGGTGGTCGCCGAGGGCGGCGAAAGCCTGGGCATCCTGCGCGACGACAGTGTCATGGTGTTCGACGATTCCATCGCCCTGGCGGCCATGCCCGACGAGATCCGCGCCTTCCTCAATGCGTCGGGGCTGTTGCTGGTGACCAAATCGGTCAACCCGTCCCGCGTCCACCGTCCCGCCCACATGGACGTCATCGGCGTCAAATATTGCGACGATCAAGGACGGGTGGTGGCCCTGCATGCCTTTGTCGGCCTGTTCACCTCGGTCGCCTATACCCGCAATCCGGCGGCGATCCCGCTTTTGCGGCAAAAAGTCAGCCGGGTCGAAGCCCGCGCCGACTTCCCCCGCCACAGCCACGATGCCAAGGCGCTGACCAACATCCTGGAAACCTATCCGCGCGACGAATTGTTCCAGATTTCCGAGGATTTGCTGTACCGCATCGCCTTGGGCATCTTGCGCATCCAGGATCGTCCGCGCGTCGCCCTGTTCGTCCGCCACGACGATTTTTCCCGCTTCGTCTCGTGCCTGGTCTATCTGCCGCGCGACCGCTACGACACCCCCATGCGTCTGACCGTCACCCGCATCCTCG
Organism: Stygiobacter sp.; assembly: GCA_006218045.1. Classification (GTDB taxonomy): domain Bacteria; phylum Pseudomonadota; class Alphaproteobacteria; order Rhodospirillales; family Magnetospirillaceae; genus Magnetospirillum. Next base: position 172,546 of record VBWB01000005.1, on the reverse strand, counting down.
AACAGGCCTATGACGGCAGTCTGGACGCCTATTACACCCAGGTCGCCGACGGACCGCTGGCCCGGCTGCACCTGCTGGTGCGAACCCGGGGGGGCTCTGCCAGTCCCGTGGATGTGGGCGAGTTGGAAAACCGCATCGCCCTCGCCACCCGCTCGTGGGGCGATCACCTCCAGGACATTTTGATCCACGAACTGGGCGAGGGGCGCGGCCTGACCCTGGCCCGACGCTGGCGCGACGGCTTTCCCGCCGCCTACCGCGAACGCCACATGCCGCTGGCGGCATTGGGCGACGTCGAGCGGCTGGAACGCGTCGCCGCCGACGAAGACATTTGCCTCAACCTCTACCGCCCGGTGGAAGCCCCCGCGCATGAAGCGCGGCTGAAGCTGCTGCGCCGGGGCGATACCGTGGCGCTGTCCGACGTTCTACCCATTCTGGAGGCCATGGGGCTTCGGGTCATCGCCGAAGTCCCCCATGAAATCCGCGCCGCCGGCCTGGATCAATCCTTCTGGCTGCACGATTTCCAGGTCCATTCGGCCAATGGCAGCGCCATCGCCCTGGATCAGCGGGCCGCGGTGTTCGAGGCCGCCCTGGCCGCCATCTGGCGCGGCAATGCCGAAAGCGACGGCTTCAACCGGCTGGTGCTGGCCGCGGCCCTGCCCTGGCGCGAGGTAGTGATCCTGCGCGCCTACGCCAAATATCTGCGTCAGGCCGGATCGACCCTGTCGCAAAGCTATGTGGAGCGGGCGCTGTTCGACAATCCGGCCCAGGCGGCGGCCCTGGTCGCCTGGTTCAAGGCCTTGTTCGACCCCGACCACCGATGCGGCGACGCCTGTTTCGTCGAAGGCCAGACCAGGGCCTTGCTCGATCAGGTGGCCAATGCCGACGACGACCGCATCTTGCGCCGCTTCTTCAACCTGATTGGCGCCACCTTGCGCACCAACTGGTTCCAGGGCCGCGACTATATGTCGTTCAAGCTGGACTCCACCGCCATTGACGATCTGCCGCTCCCCCGGCCCAAGGTGGAAATCTTCGTCTATTCCCCCCGGGTCGAGGCGGTGCATCTGCGCGGCGGCAAGGTGGCGCGCGGCGGCATCCGTTGGTCCGACCGCCGTGACGATTTCCGCACCGAGATCCTGGGCCTGATGAAGGCGCAGATGGTCAAGAACGCCGTCATCGTCCCGGTGGGGGCCAAGGGCGGTTTCGTCGTCAAACGCCCACCGACGGATGGCGGACGCGAGGCCCTGCTGGCCGAGGGCATCGCCTGCTACCAGACCATGATGCGCGGCCTGCTCGACCTGACCGACAACCTGCAAAGCGGCGAGGTGGTACCGCCGGCGGGCATCGTCCGGCGCGACGGCGACGACCCCTATCTGGTGGTCGCCGCCGACAAGGGCACCGCCACGTTTTCCGATATCGCCAACGCGCTGTCCTTGGAATACGGCTTCTGGCTGGGCGACGCCTTCGCTTCGGGCGGGTCCAAGGGCTATGACCACAAGGTCATGGGCATCACCGCGCGCGGCGCCTGGGAGGCGGTGAAACGTCATTTCCGCGAAATCGGCATCGACACCCAAACCACCCCTTTCACGGCCATCGGTATCGGCGACATGTCCGGCGACGTCTTCGGCAATGCCATGCTGTGCTCGCCCCATACCCGCCTGATCGCCGCCTTCAACCACGCGCATATCTTCATCGACCCCCATCCCGATCCCCGCGCCCACACCGAGCGTCAACGCCTGTTCAAGGCGGTCAAGGCCTGGGGCGACTATGACCCGGCGCTGATCTCGCAAGGCGGCGGAATCTTCGCCCGGTCGGCCAAGGCCATCGCCATCAGTGCCGAAATGGCCGCGCGCCTCGGCATCGACAAGCCCAGCCTGACACCGACCGAGTTGATCCGCGTTCTGCTGGCCACCCCGGTCGATCTGCTGTTCTTCGGCGGTATCGGCACCTATATCAAGGCCCATGACGAAAGCCACGCCGAGGTCGGCGACCGCGCCAACGATGCCATCCGCCTCGATGGCCGCGCCATCCGCGCCAAGGTGGTGGGCGAAGGCGCCAATCTGGGGGTGACCCAGCGCGGACGGGTGGAGATGGCCCAGAACGGCATCCGCCTCAACACCGACGCCATCGACAATTCCGCCGGCGTCGATACCTCGGACCACGAGGTCAACATCAAGATCCTGCTGAACGAGGTGGTGGACAGTGGCGACCTGACGCAAAAGCAACGCGACCAGTTGCTGGCCTCGATGACCGACGAAGTGGCCGCCCTGGTGTTGCGGGACAATTATCTGCAAACCCAGGCGCTGTCGGTAATGGAAGCCGGCGGTGTCGAACTGCTCGATGGCCAGAGCCGTTTCATGCGCCTGCTGGAAAAAGCCGGTCGCCTGGACCGCGCCATCGAATATCTGCCCCCCGATGACATCCTGGTGGAGCGCGCCGCCCACCGTCGCGGCCTGACCCGCCCGGAACTGTCGGTGCTGCTGGCCTATGCCAAGATCTGGCTGCACGATGCGGTGATGGCATCCGACCTGCCGGGCGATGCCTTCATGACCCGCGACCTGGCCCGCTATTTTCCCACCGCCTTGCAGCAGCGCTTCTCTGCCCAGATCGGCCAACACCGGTTGCGGCGCGAAATCGTCGCCACCGCAATCACCAATTCCATGATCAACCGGGTGGGGGTGGGTTTCGTCCTCGACATGATGGACCGCACCGGCTTCGGCCCGGCCGAGATCGCCCGGGCCTATATCGTCGCCCGCGACGCCTATGGCCTGCGGTCCTTGTGGCAGGAGATCGAAGCCCTGGACGGCACCATCCCGGCCAGTTTGCAAATCACCATGCTGACCGAGGCCAACCGCCTGCTGGAACGGGCCACCGGCTGGGTGCTGCGCACCGTGCCGGCGCCGTTCGACATCGGTGCCGCCATCGGGTCGCTGCAACCGGGCATCACCGCCCTGGAAACCGCCGGCCCCGCCATCCTGCCCGCCGATCTGGCCGAAGCGGTCACTGCGCGCAGCCGGGATTACGGCGCCCAAGGCGCGCCGGACGCCCTGGCCAACCGTGTCGGCGGCATGATCGTGCTGGCTTCCGCCGCCGATATCGTGCGGTTGGCGCAACAGCATGATCAACCGGTGGATCGGGTCGGACAATTGTATTTCCAGGTCGGCCAACGCTTCGGTCTGGGCTGGCTGCGGGCCTCGGCGCAGAAACTGGTCAGCGGCGGCCATTGGCAGAAACTGGCGGTCAACGCCGCCACCGAGGATCTGCACGCCCATCAGCGCGCCATCACCCATTCGGTCCTGAACCGGGCGCAATCCCTGGAAGACTGGAGCCAGACCCATGGCGGCGACGTCGCCCGCGCCGATTCGCTGCTGGCCGAACTGCGTGCCGCCCCGCACTTGGACCTGTCCATGCTGGTGGTGGCCAATCGACAACTGAAGACTTTGGCCGATGGAGGTTGAACCGGGACCGCCATTGCATTAGCTAAGACCAGTCATTTCAGGAGGGAGAGTACCGCATGGATCCGCGCCAATTCCTGGCCGAGCAATTCGCCGAACATGAAAAGACCGTCACCGATACCCGGTCCGTCGTGTCCGAAGATTTCGCCCGGTTGGCTGATGCCTGCACGAACAGCCTGGAAAGCGGCGGAAAAATCCTGCTGTTCGGCAATGGCGGCTCCGCCGCCGACGCCCAGCATCTGGCCGCTGAACTGGTCGTGCGCTATCGCGTCAATGGTCGCGCCCTGGCCGCCCTGGCCCTGACCACCGACACCTCGACCCTGACCGCCTGCGCCAATGATTATTCCTATGACGATATTTTTTCCCGCCAGGTCGAGGCCCTGGCCCGTCCCGGCGACGTGGCCATCGGCATCACCACCTCGGGCAGCAGCCCGAACGTGCTGAAGGCGCTGGAAGCGGCCCGCCGGGTGGGCTGCGTCGCCGCCGGTCTGTCCGGGCGCGATGGCGGCAAGCTGGTCGGTCTGGCCGACCCCTTGATCGTGGTGCCATCCAAGGTCACCGCCCGTATCCAGGAAATGCATATCCTGATCGGCCACGCCTTGTGCGACGTCCTGGAACAGCGCCTGCGTCCGGGTGTTAGCGTTTGAACCCGCCATCCCCTCATGTTATGAGAACCCATTATTGCATGGCGGTATGATCGGCATGAGCAGCAAATCGTCTCCGGTTCTTGAAGCCCACGGTCATTCCGGCCCGGTGCAGATGGGGTCCGAACGCTCGTTTGGCATCGTCTTCGCCGTGGTGTTCGTCCTTATCGGCCTGTGGCCGCTGAAGGCTGGCGGCGATCTGCGCCTGTGGGCTCTAGGCTTGGCCGTTTTGTTCCTGGTGGCTGCCTTTGTCGCGCCCAAGCTCCTGAAGCCCTTGAATTTGGTGTGGTTCAAGTTCGGGCTGCTTTTGCACAAGATCATGACGCCGCTGATCATGGGGCTGCTGTTCTTCCTGACGGTCACCCCGGTGGGAATGCTGATGCGGGCCACCGGCAAGGACCCCATGCGCCTGAAGCGCGACCCAGCCGCCACCAGCTATTGGATCAGCCGCGATCCGCCCGGCCCGCAGCCGGATTCCATGAAGAATCAATTCTAAAGGGTGTGAACCATGGCTTTCCTGCTTGAATTGTGGGCTTTCCTGCGTGCTCGCAAGAAATACTGGCTGCTGCCCATCCTGGTGATGATGGTGTTGTTCGGCGGCCTGATCATCTTGAGCCAGGGTTCCGCCGTGGCGCCGTTCATCTATACGCTGTTCTAAAATAAGAGGTTGCGGGTGAAGATTCTTGGCCTTTCGGCGCTCTATCATGACAGCGCCGCCGCGCTGATCGAGGATGGCCGCATCATTGCCGCCGCCCAGGAAGAACGCTTCACCCGCAAGAAGCACGACGCGGCTTTTCCCCGGCTGGCCATCGAATATTGCCTGGCCGAGGCCGGCTGCGGCCTCAACGACATCGACTTCGTCGTCTTCTACGACAAGCCGTTCCTCAAATTCGAGCGCCTGCTCGAAACCTATATGTCGTTCGCGCCTCGGGGGTTTTCCTCGTTCAAGACCGCCATTCCGGTGTGGTTGAAGGAAAAGCTGTTCCAGAAGGATCTGCTGGCCAAGGAATTCAAGAAATTCGCCAAGGATTTCGACTGGATGGGCAAGATGTTGTTCACCGAACACCATCTGTCCCATGCCGCCTCGGCCTTTTTCCCGTCGCCGTTCCAAGACGCTGCCGTGCTCACCATGGACGGGGTGGGCGAGTGGACCACCACCTCCTTGGCCATGGGCGCGGGCAATTCCCTGGAAATCCACAAGGAACTGCATTTCCCCCATTCCCTCGGCCTGCTTTATTCCGCCGTCACCTATTACACCGGCTTCAAAGTCAATTCCGGCGAATACAAGGTGATGGGGCTGGCGCCTTATGGCGAGCCCAAATACGCTGGCCTTATCCTGGACAAGATCGTTGACGTGAAAGCGGACGGCTCGTTCCACCTGGACCAGAGCTACTTCGATTATTGCACCGGCCTGACCATGACCAACGACACGTTCGCCGACGTCTTCGGTCAACCGGTCCGTCAGGCCGACAAGGATCCGCTGACCCAGTTCCACATGGACATGGCGGCGTCGATCCAGGCGGTGACCGAACATATCGTGCTGAAGCTGGCCCGCTCCATCCGCCAGGAAACCGGCGCCCGCAATCTGTGTCTGGCCGGCGGCGTCGCGCTCAATTGCGTCGCATTCAGCCGGCGGCCGGCGATGCCGGCGGTGCCCTGGGCGCCGCCCTGGCCGGCTATCACATCCACAAGAACCAACCCCGCACCATTACCGGCGGCGGCAAGGATGCCATGCAGGGCTCGTATCTGGGGCCGGTGTGGCGGCAAGACGACATCGAAGCGCGGCTGAAGGCCGCCGGCGCGGTGTTCTCCGTGCTGTCCGACGACGCGCTGATCGAACAGACCGCCCAGGCTTTGGCCGACGAGAAGGCGGTGGGCTGGATGCAGGGCCGCATGGAATTCGGCCCGCGCGCCCTGGGGGGACGCTCGATCCTGGGCGACCCGCGCTCACCCACCATGCAGAAGATGCTTAACCTCAAGGTGAAGTACCGCGAAAGCTTCCGCCCCTTCGCCCCCTCCGTGCTGCGGGAAGACGTGGCCGAGTGGTTCGAGATCGACGGCGATTCCCCTTACATGCTGCTGGTCGCCCCGGTGGCGGAACAGCATCGCCGGCAGATGACGGCGGAAGAGAACGCCCTGTTCGGCATCGATAAACTGAACGTGCCGCGGTCGTCCTTGCCGGCCGTCACCCATGTGGATTATTCCGCCCGCATCCAGACGGTGCACGCTGACACCAATCCGCGCTATCACGCGCTGATTTCGGCGTTCAAGGGCAAGACCGGCTGCCCGGTAGTGGTCAACACCAGCTTCAACGTCCGCGGCGAGCCCATCGTCTGCACCCCGGAAGACGCCTTCCGTTGCTTCATGGGCAGCGAGATCGAGGTGCTGACCGTGGGCAATTGCTTCCTGAAGAAGGAAGAGCAGGATCCGGCTTTGAAACTGGATTACAAGAACGCCTTCGAGCTGGATTGATCAGCGGTCTTCACGCCGTGCGCCCATAATCATCATCGATGCGGACGATGTCGTCCTCGCCGACATATTCGCCCGACTGCACCTCGATCATCCTGAGCGGCAGCTTGCCGGGGTTTTCCAGGCGATGCACGGTGCCGGCGGGAATGAAGGTGGATTCGTTTTCCCGCAAGGTGAAAATGTTGTCGCCGCAGGTGACCAGGGCGGTGCCGGTGACCACCACCCAATGTTCCGAACGGTGCCAATGCTTTTGCAGGGATAATTTCGCCCCCGGATTGACCTGGATGTGCTTGACCCGATAGCGGTGGCCGTCGTCGATGGTCTGAAACCAGCCCCAGGGCCGCCAGGTACGGCTGCCTTGGCTGGCCTCGGACCGCCCCGCCGCCTTCAGCCGCTCCACGATCTTCTTCACATCCTGGTCATGGGCCTTGTCGGCCACCAACACGGCATCATCGGTGGCCACCACGATCAGGTCGCGCACGCCGATGGCGGCAACCAGTCGATCGTCGGCGCGCACATAACAATTATCCACACCTTCGGCGATGACGTCGCCCAACAGCACATTGCCATTGCCGTCGCGCGGACTTTCCTGCCACAGCGCCGACCACGAGCCGATATCCGACCACCCCATGTCCACCGGCACCACGGCGGCGCGGCTGGTGTTTTCCATCACCGCATAGTCGATGCTTTCGCCGCTGATGGCGGCAAAAGGTTCTTCCGCCAGCCGGAAAAAGAACAGATCCGATCCCCCCTGATCCAGGGCGGCACGGCATTGCGTGACCATGGCCGGGTGGTGGGCGGCCAATTCCTCCAGATAGATCTTGGCCTGAAACAGGAAGATGCCGGCATTCCACAGATAATCGCCCGAGGCGAGATAGGCTTCCGCCGTCGCCCGGTCGGGCTTTTCGACAAACTTTTCGACAGCGAAACCATCCCCGCGCTTGATATAGCCATAACCGGTATTGGCCTCGGTCGGCTGGATGCCGAAGGTCACCAACTGGCCGGCTTGGGCCAAGGGGACCGCTTGGCCCACCGCCCGGCGAAAGGCATCGACATCGCGCACCTGATGGTCGGACGGCATCACCAGCAGCAGGGCTTCGGGCGCGGCCAGCAAGGCGGTGACCGCCACCGCCGGCGCCGTGTTGCGTCCCACCGGCTCGATGACGATCGCGCGTGGCTCCATCTCCAACTCGCGCAATTGCTCGGCGACGATGAAACGATGTTCCTGGTTACACACCACCATGGGCCGCCCGCCCAGGCGTCCCGCCGTTTCCTGCAACAGGCTCTGGTCTGAATTCAGCTTCAGCAATTGCTTGGGCCGCAGCTCACGCGACAACGGCCACAGCCGGGTGCCGGCACCGCCGGACAGAATGACGGGAATCAGGGTATCTGGATATTGGTTCATCTGTCGTCCCGGATCATGCGGGCCAAGCCCGCCGGCAAGGAAAGTGGCGGCGTCCAGCCTAAGGCGCGCAAGGGGGTGTCGTCCACCAGCAACGAGCCCAACACCCGCTCGGCCATGGCCCGGCGGCCCAGCACCCGGGCGGCCAGGGTCAGCAGAAACGGCGGCACCGGCAGCAGAAGCGGCGTCCGCCCCATGGCCGAGGCCAGGGTCCTAATCAGGTGGGCGGTGGACACATCGCCCTCGTCTCGGATCAGAAACGTTCCCGCCGGACGATGATCGACCAAGAAAGCCACCGCATCGGCCAGATTATCGACGCCGACCATGGAACGCCGGTTGCGCACCAGCGCCAACGGCAGGGGTATTCCCTTGGCGATGGCCTTGATCAACACCGCCAGATTGCCCTTGGCCCCCGGCCCATGCACCAAGGGCGGGCGCAGGATGGTCAGGACCATGCCGTCCAGGGCGCGCAGACCCGCTTCCGCCTCGGCCTTGGCCATGCCGTAAGCATCTTGCGGATTGATCGCGTCTTCCGCCCGAAACGGGCGATCGGGCGGCGTGCTTTCGCCGTTGACCTTGATGGTGCTGATGAACACGAAATGCCTGATTCCGGCCTGCCGCGCCTGTTGGGCCAGATGCAGGGTGCCGTCGCGGTTGACCCGACGGAACAACGCCAACGGATCGGCGGATTTATCATCAAGGACATGGGCGCGGGCGGCACTGTGGACCACCGCCTCGCAACCGGACAAAGCCGCCGACCAATCGGTATCCGGCCCCAGATCGCCGATGGCCGGGGTGTCCACCCCGGCCCAGGGCCGAGGCGACCGCATGGGCGCCACCACTTGATGCCCCCGGCGCAGCAATTCCGCCACCAGCCGCGCTCCGACGAAACCGCTGGCCCCGGTGACCAGAATTTTCATGCCCGTGCCCCCCGCGACCACCATTGCAGCACCGTCAGTAAAACCCCCACCGTCACAACCGCCAGCCCGCCGCCGAGTGCGACCTGATTGCCGGTGGCCAGCACGGCGCAGCCGACCAAAGCCGCGTTGCCGATGGCGATGGCCAGAGCCACCTGATCGTGGCGCTTACCGCCTTGCACCGCCCGTTGATAAAAATGCTGACGGTGCGGCTGCCAGATTTTCTCACCGGCCAGGGCGCGGCGGGTGATGGTGATGGTGGCATCGGCCAGATAATAAGCGGGCAGGATCAGGGCCGCGGCCAATTGGCCCTGAACCGCCAGCAGAATCAGCAATCCGCCCAGCACATACCCGAACGGCACCGAGCCGGAATCGCCCAAAAATAATTTGGCCGGATGCCAGTTGAACAACAGGAAACCGGCGGCGACAGCCGCCACGGTCAAGCCGGGCGCCGCCACCGCCACCCCGCCGACCAGGGCGACACCCAATCCCAGCGAAATCGTTTCGATCCCGGTGATACCGTCGATACCGTCCATGAAATTGTACAGATTGACGAACCACAGCCAGCACAGCCCGGCCAGCAGGTGATCGGCCCAAACCGGCAGCACACCCTGAAACACCAGACTTTCCGCCGGCAACAGCACCAAGAAGACGGCAACCGCCACCGCCTGGGCGGCGAAGCGCGGCAAGGGCGGCAAACCCTTGCGGTCATCGACCCAGGATATGATCAGCAGCCCCACCGCACCGACCGCGAGCCAGCGGAAATCGGGCAGGGCCAGCAGGGCCAGCACCATCACCGGCGTCGTCGCCAAACCGCCGCCGCGCGGCGTCGGCAAGCTATGGCTGGAGCGTTCGTTGGGCAAATCCAGGATTTGCCGTTGGCGCAAATAGGCCAGCACCCGCCGCGTCGCCAGCACCGTCAGGGCAAAGGCGGCCAGGGCCAAGCCACCCCCCATCTGCACCAAGAGGTCCATCAATCCCCCAGAACGATCCGCCGTCCTTCACGCAAGGACTCGAGCACGGCAATGGTGGCCCGCGCCGTTTCCACCAGTTCGGCCTCGTCCACCGGGGCCGGACCGCCGGCAGCCACGGCGGCGGCAAAGGCGGCCAGTTCGGCCCGATGACCCTTATCCTGCCCCATCTTGGCCTTTTCCACCCGCGTGCGGCCATTCTCGGTCACCGACAGGGTCAGGAAATTGTCGATGGCCACAACGGTTCCGCCAGCGAAACACTCGAAGCGTTCCTTGGAGAAGGCCGAATCCCCCTGGGCGGTGTAGACGATGGTGGCCAACGAACCATCCCGGAACGCCAGGGTCACGGTCAGATCGTCGCAGCCGCCATGGCTGACCTGGGCGGCATCGGCCTGGACGCTGAGGATGGGCGATGCCGCCAGGGCGCGGGCCAGACGCCGCGTTGACCCAGCTTTCCGCCGGCAGCGCCCCGGCATTGACGCGCAGCACCAGCATTTTCGCCCCCTGGTGGCGGGCCAGCAGCGAGGCGGCCTCGACGATCATGGGGGCGAAACGACGGTTGAAGCCGACGGTGAAGAAGCCGGACGAGGTCTCGCGCGCGGCGATCACCTGATTGACCTGGGCGTGGTCCAACGCCAACGGCTTTTCCACGATCACCGACTTGCCCGCCGCCAGACAGCGGGCGGTCAGCTCGGCATGATTGGAGTGCCGGGTGGCCACCAGCACGGCGTTGATGGCCGGATCCTTGAGCACGTCGTCGATTTCGGTGGTGGCGCGGCCAAAGCCGAAAGCCTGGGCGGCATGATCGGCGGTCTGACCGCGGGTGGTGCAGATGGTCTGGAAGGTGATGCCGGGCAGGCGCTTCAGTTCCGGCAGCAGCACGGTGCGGGCAAAGGCGCCGGCACCGATGACCCCCAGCACGCACGCCCCGGCGGCGGGACGCGCCTGATTGAATACCGGCGCCACGGCGGGCTTTGTTTCGCTATCGTATTTAAGTACCACGCCCATGCTGGGCTCGCGCCGGGTGGTGACCAGATCATAGGCGTCTTCCGCCTTGTCGAAGGCGAAGCGATGGGTGACGAGCGAGCCCACGTCCAAACGCTGACGCAAGCTGGGGCTCATCAGCCGCACGCATTCGCGCAGATTGTCGGATTCGGTCCAGCGCACCCAGCCCACCGGATATTTGACGCCGCGGCCCTCGAAATCGTCGTCATAGCGGCCCGGGCCATAGGACCGCGACACCATGATGCGCAGTTCCTTCTTCATGAAGGCGGCATAGGGGAATTCGGTCCCGGTCTTGCCGACCATGACCAAGGCGGCGCGGTCCCGCGCCAATTCAGCCGCCAGTTCCAACGGCTCGGACGAATCGGTGGCGGCGGCGATCAGCACGCCATCACAGCCCACCCCCCCGGTCAGGGCGGCCACCGCTTCCGGCAGCCCGGCCTGACCCAAGACCCAGGTCAGCTCGGCGCCGTTGGCCTTGGCCAGGGCCAGACGCTGGGCATCAACGTCGATGGCGATGACCCGCGCACCGGACAAAGCCAGCAACTGCGCCGCCAATTGTCCGACCAGACCGACGCCGAGAACCGCCACCACGTCGCCCAATTGCGGCGCCAGATTGCGTACACCGGCCATGGCGATGGAAGCCAGGGTACCGAAACAGGCTTCATCGTCGCTGACATCATCGGGAATGGCGGCGACCAGATTGCGCGGCACCACGTTCAGCTCGGCATGGTTGGCCAGACCGGCCCCGGCCATGGCCACGCGCTGGCCGATGTGGAAGGCACCTTCCAGCCCGGCGCCGATGGCCACCACCCGACCGGCGGCGGAATAGCCCAGGGGCAGCGGCTCGTCGAGCCGGGCCATCACCGCCTTGAAGGTGGCCATCAAGCCATCACGACGGGCCTTGTCGAGCACCTTCTTGACCAGATCCGGGCGTTCCTTGGCCTTGCCGGCCAGCGACTTCTTGGCGAAGTCGATGACCATGCGCTCGGTCCCCGCCGAAATCAGCGACGCCTCGGTCCGCACCAGCAATGTGCCACCGCGCACTTTGGGCTCGGGCACCGGCTTCAGCGACAGCTTGCCCGTGCGGGCGCTTTGGATAACCTGTTTCATGACCGCCTTCGGAAAATCATCGGCTATATACTGTCAAGTGTCGGCAAACGGCAAAAGGAAAACCGGCGCGGCGAAGAGCCTTTTACCCAACCGGCCGGTCCTGTATGGTCGCACGAAAATTCAGTCGCAGAGCCGCTCAAGCATGCCTAAATCCCAAAAAAACGTTCTGTGCATCGTCGGTGCTCGGCCCAATTACATGAAGGTGGCCCCCATCCACGCCGCCTTGGCCGCCAGTGGCCGCTTTCACCCGGCCTTGATTCATACCGGGCAACATTACGATGCGGAAATGAACGACGCTTTTTTCCGCGAGCTCGGCATGCCCGCCCCCGATGTGAATCTGGACGTGGGGTCCGCTAGCCACGCGGTGCAGACCGCCGAAGTGATGCGCCGTTTCGAACCCGTCCTCGACCAGACCGCCGACCCGGTGGTCCTGGTGGTGGGGGATGTCAACTCGACCCTGGCCTGCGCCCTGGTGGCGGTGAAGAAGGGCGTCCCCGTGCTGCATGTGGAAGCGGGGCTGCGCTCGGGCGACCGCACCATGCCGGAAGAGATCAACCGCATCCTCACCGACCAGATGTCGGACATGCTGTTCACCACCGAACGCACTGCCCTCGACAACCTGACCCGCGAAGGCATCGCCGCCGCCCGCGTCCATTTCGTCGGCAATGTCATGATCGACAGCTTGCGGGCCAATCTGCCCCGGGCGGTGCCGCCGGCGCAAACCCTGGCCGCCCATGGCTTCGCCCCGCCGCCGGCCTTCGCCGTCGCCACCTTGCACCGCCCCGCCAACGTCGATGAGCCCGACATCCTGCGCCGCCTGCTCGAAAGCCTGCGCATCATCGGCCAAAGCCTACCGGTGGTCCTGCCGTTGCATCCGCGCACCAAGGGCCGCATCCAGGCCGCCGGTCTTGACCATTTCCTTGACGGCCACACCATCCTGCCCTTGGGGCCGGCCAGTTATCTGACCATGCTGGGATTGATGGCCCAAGCCCGATTGGTATTGACCGATTCGGGCGGCATCCAGGAAGAAACCACCGCCTTGGGCGTGCCCTGCCTGACCCTGCGCGACAACACCGAGCGCCCCATCACCATCAGCGAGGGCACCAATACCCTCATCGGTCGGGATTCCGACGCCATTCTAGCCGCCGCCCGGACGATCATGGAAACCGGCGGCAAGCGCGGGCGGGTGCCGGAATTCTGGGACGGTCACGCCTCTGATCGCATCGTCGCCGCCATGATCCAAGCATTATGAAAACGATCCCCGCCACCGGCCTGACCGCGCCGGCCTTGTGCATGGTCGGATTGCTGGGGCCGCTTCTTGCCCTGTTCGCCCCGCTCGGCATGGCGCCGTTGTTCATCCTGATCGCCTTGGCCGGCTTGCATGATTGCTGGCGCGGGCGCCTATGGTCGCGCATCGATCGCCGCTTGGCCGCCCTTTTCGCCGCCGCAATGCTGTTCGGCCTCCTCTCGACGGTCTGGGCCATCGACAAGACGCAAACCCTGAAAACCAGCCTGGTGCTGGGGGGTGAATTCCTGGGCGGGCTGTGCCTGCTGGCGGCTACCTCCGTGCTGTTGCCGCACTGGCGGGGGCGGGTGCTGCGCGCCTTGGCCGTGGGCCTATCGCTTTCCATCGCCGTCTTGCTGCTTGAACATCTGACGCCGGGCCTATCGGCCCTGGCCGGCAGCGGCGCCATAACCGCACAACTCCACGACAGCCGCCTGTCGTCGCTGTCACGCGGCATAACCCTGATGGCCCTATTGCTGGTACCGACCAGCCTAGCCCTGTGGCACCAGCGTCTGCGCCCATGGGCGGTGCTGTTGTGGCTGGGCGGCACCGTGGCCATTGCCGCCAGCCATTCCCTGGCCTCGAAGCTGGTTCTGCCGGTTTCCACCATGCTTGCCCTGCTGTTCTGGTGGCGCCCGCGTCTGACCGCCGGCCTGTGCGCCATCAGTACCGCCGCCATAATCCTCGCCGCGTTTCCGCTGGCCTTGCAGATCCCGCCGTCGCAACAAGCCTATGACAACGCCCGCTGGCTATCGCCGTCATCGCACCACCGCCTGACCATTTGGCGGTTTTCCGCCCATAAAACCCTGGAAAAGCCGTTTCTCGGCTGGGCTTTGGACGCGTCGCGGGTCATTCCCGGTGCCGATGACGAGGTTTTCTACGATATCATCGTCAACGGCAATCAACGGGCGCCCGTTCCGGAAGCGCAATTGCCGCTCCACCCCCACTCCGCTCCGGTGCAAATCTGGCTGGAACTGGGCCTGGTCGGCGCCCTGCTCGCCGCTGCCGTCATGGGCCGGGTGTTCTGGATGGTGGGCGGACAGTCGGGACGGATCGCCGCCCACACCGGCCCGGCGGTGATCGCGGGCTTCATCATCGCCTGCGTCAGTTACGGCATCTGGCAGAGCTGGTGGCAGGGCACCCTATGGCTGAGCGTCGCGCTGATTGCCGTCCTTGGCCCTGTTTCAGCTAGACCAGTTTCAGCTGAAGCGGAAACTGGTCCAGGTTGCAAAAGTGGCCCGTGACGGGCCCGCTCACGCGCCGCGCGGGCCTATCGCATGTCCACGCTTCGCGTGAAAAGACTCTAAGGTCAGCGTGCCGACAGCACCGGCAGACGGCCAAGAATCTTCCCCGCCAACCGGCTGAACTCGCCCCGTCCGATCATGCGGGCGGCGCGCACCACCCGGCCCACCATGATCAAGGCCGGATTGGCGAGAAAGTCATGGTGATACCGCATCAGGGCGATCCATCCCAAGGCCATTCCAAGCCAATCGTTGGGCTTGCGCCGCAATTGCGCGGTCAAGGCGCGCAGCACGGTACTGTGCCAGGGCAACAGATAGACCGCTGCCTCCAATTGGTCCTTGCGGTTGCGGGAAATCTTGGGGATGAACACCATGTTCTTCATCACCCGTTCGGCCAGCACCTCATAGGTCAGATCGGCCGGCGTGATGAAACCACGTTCCAGCGCCTGATTGGTGAGCGGATAATGGGGGAAATACTGCATCTGATAGGTGTTCAGCTTCATGGGCGCCGGCAGTAGCAGCATCATGTCCACGGTTTCCTCCATCACCTCGACGGTGTCGAAGGGACTGCCCAGGATGATGTCGAATTGCGGCACCACGCCGATGCGGGCCAGCAGATGCGCCTTTTCCACCAGTTCCGGGTTCTTGCCCGGTCGCTTCAACACGTCACGGCGAATTTCGTCCGAGCCCGATTGGATGCCGAAATGCAGCTCGTTCAGGCCGGCATCGGCCAGCTTGCGGACGTTGTCTTCCTTGATCAGCTTGGGCACCAGCTCGCAATGGAACGGCAGGCCCACCTGTTCCTTGTATTTCCTGGCGAACTCGTCGGTCCATTCGTCGAAAACGCCGAACACCTCGTCGTTGAACGACACCGAATGGGCCTTGGGCTGACGCGACCACAGATGCTTGATCTCGGCGATGGCGCTGTCGGGCGATCGCAGGCGGACGAAACGGCCATTGCCCCGATTCATGGGGATCAGCAGCGAATTGACGCAATAGGAACACAGGTAAACGCAGCCACGCCCGGCCATCACCCAGATTTCGTCATTGTCGATTTCGGGATCGTCGGTGGTGCAACGGTCGTATTCGATGAAGTGCATGTTGGGCTCGCCCAAGGCCTGGAACGGCAGCACGTCCAAATCCTCGATCAGCCGCTGCTGGCCCATGTCAATGACGATACCGTCATCACCCTTGAACCACAGGCCGACAATGCCGCGCAGGTCGCGATTGCCGCTTTTCAGCCGGTCATAGGCCTCGATCAGGGCCAGTTCGCCCTCGCCCTTGCAGGCATAGTCGGTGAAGTCCAATGCTTCCGCCGGCGAAATGGTCGCGAACTTGCCGCCGATCATCACCGGGGCATCGGTCACGGCCCGGATGCGCGCGGTCAGATCGCGCGCCGCCACCACATAGGGCGCCATCACGCTCAGGGTGATCAGATCGGGATCGATACGACGGATCAAATCCAAGGTCGCCGTCATCTCCACCGCAGAGATGGGGGTGTGGCGGTTGGTCAGCGTATCTTTCAGGAAAATGCAGTGGGATTCGACGCCGCAATTGTTGGTCAGGTTGTGAAACAGCCTGAGCGCAAACGACTTGAAGCAGTAAAGCGAGATATGGACCACCTTGGGCTGACGCACCGGTGCCGACAACGGTCCTTCTTCATGCATGCGGCGCAACAGCCCCAACGCATCAAAGCCCGAATCGCGATAGCACTGGCCCATACCTGAAAATCCTTGGTTCCCGTCAGGTGGCATCTTGCGGGAAGAGCGCTGACGGAAACAATCTTAATTATTTTGCGGGTTTACCGCCTCGATCACCGCTGCCGCCTGCTGATAGCTCCAGCCCAGATAGCGGTATGTCAGCCCCTGTTCAGCGACGAATTCATGAAACGCCTTGAACTCGTTGTCGCGCCAGCCGACGTGATTGAAATATTCGTCGAAAACGATGACCGTCCCCGCCCGCAAGCGCGCCGCCAGCAACCCCAACACCGTGCGGGTGGAGGAATAAAGGTCGGCATCCAGGTGCAGCAGCGCCACCGGTTGGGTATCCGCCATCAGATAAGGCGGCAAAGTCTGGTCGAACCAGCCCTTGTGCAAGGTGACGTTGCCCGGCACCACCGGCAAGGTCGCCTGGGCGTAATGGCCCTTGGCCTCGTGCCGGCCCGGCCAATCCTCGGGCAGGCCTTCGAAACTGTCGAAGCCGTGAATGGTCCGCCCCGGCAGCACCTGGGCCAGCAGACGGATGGAATCGCCGCCGCCGACGCCGAATTCCAACACCGATCCGCCCGCCGGTGCCCGCGCCGCCGCCAGCCGCAGCAGGTCGTCGCGATCCTTGAACACCAAGGCCCCGGCCATGTGTGCGCGGGCATAATCGGCGCTGTCGCGCTGCGCCTCGGCCAGCAACAGGGCATGGGGGTGCAACAGACGGGCCTGCATCTTGTCCAACAAGATATCAGCCAAGCGAACGCACAATTTGTCCACCAGCCGGTTCAGCAACAGACGCACCGGAACCTCACTTACGATAGGTGTAGAAACCGCGATGGGGATTGGTCGGCTTGCCGAACAGGCGGTCACGGATCATGCGCAGGCGCGATTTGACGAAGCGCTTGGTGGAAATCAGTTCCAGCAGGCGATCATTGGTGTGCGGCAATTCCAAAATGGTCGGGATCGAGAAACACTGCATCCGCCCGACATCGCTGCCGTCATGACCGATGATACGATCGACGCCGTGGCGCAGATTGGCGTCGAAAAACAGCACGTCGCCGGCCTGCACATGCTCTTCGACATCGATGCGGGTGCCGTGACGGTCGATCATGAACAGGCCGCCGTCCTTGAAGTCGGGGCCACGGAAGGTCAGAGGCACCAGGAAATGCCAGTGCCGGCGATTGGGCACCCCGTCCTCGTGCTCGACCAGCCAGCCTTCCCCCGGCGGATACAGGGTCGCGGTGACATAGGCGCCATAGCGTTCCGGCGTCATCAATTCGCTGTCATGGGAGAAAATACCGGCCACTTCATTGCGGAAGCGGCTGAGCGTCAGGCACAATTCCCGCGTCGGCGCATGCATGGGCGGATTCCATAGCATGTCGAAGGCCCGCACCATGGTGTGGGTGGTGGCGCTGTCGCGGATGACCTTGTTGGGTTCGCCGAAATACGGCCCCCAGATCAGCGCGCTGTCGGGACGCGGCGTGGACAGTTCCTGGTGCCAGAATGCGCGGACGGCCGCGATCAATTCCACCGGCACCATGGCCTTGCCGATGGCATAGCCGTCTCGCTCCAGGCTGGCGCGCAAGGGCACCGGATCGTGCGTGCTCATATCCGAAGACAGTCCCGTCATCCTTGACCCCCATGCCGGCAATATCCGTTGTTAGGGCTACTGGTTAGCACGCGCCCGGTCAAGAGTATTGGCGCCGATCAACCTTGATCGGCCTGGGGAAAAGGTCCATAAAACCTGCCATCCCTTTGACTGTGCGGGTTTTCGCCGTGACTGCCATCCCCTCGCCCATCGCCTTCATCGATCTGAAAACCCAGCGCCTGCGCATCGCCGACAAGGTGGAAGCGGCGCTGAAGAAGGTGCTGGAACACGGCGCCTTCGTCATGGGGCCGGAAATCATCACGTTGGAAAAGCAATTGGCGCAATGGGGTGGGGTCAAGCACGCCCTGGCCTGCGCCAGCGGTACCGACGCCCTGGTCCTGGCCCTGATGGCCAAAGGCATCGGCCCCGGCCACGCCGTCTTCGTGCCGTCCTTCACCTTCGTCGCCACCGCCGAGGCCGCCGTCCTGGTCGGTGCCACCCCGGTCTTCGTCGATATCCTGCCCGACCTCTTGACCATGGACCCGGCCAGCCTGCAACGCTGCATCGATGCCTGCCCGCCGCATCTGGAGCCCAAGGCGGTGATGCCGGTGGATCTGTTCGGCCAGCCCGCCGATTACGTCACCCTCGGGGCCATCGCCGCCAAGCATGGGCTGACCATGATCGCCGACGCGGCGCAAAGCTTCGGGGCCGCCCTGCACGGCACGCCGGTGGGCGCCCTGGCGGAAATGACCACCACCAGCTTCTTCCCGGCCAAGCCCTTGGGCTGCTATGGCGATGGCGGCGCGGTGCTGACCGATGACGACGAATTGATCGAAATCCTGCGCTCGATCCGCAATCACGGCCAAGGCCGCGACCGCTATGAACACGCCCGCATCGGCGTCAATGGCCGGCTCGACACCATGCAGGCGGCCATCTTGCTGGAAAAGCTGGCCATCTTCGCCGACGAGATCCAGGCCCGCGACCGCATCGCCAACCGCTACACCCACTTGCTGGCCGATGTGGTCGCCACCCCGGTGGTGATCGCCGGCGGCACCTCGGTGTGGGCGCAATACACCATGACCACCGCCAACCGCGATGCCGTCATCAAGGCGCTGAATGCCGCCGGCGTGCCCACCGGAATCTATTATCCGACGCCGTTGCACCTGCAAGGCCCCTATGCGGCCTTTCCGCGCGATCCCGCCGGCATGGCGGTGACCGAGGACAAGATGGGCCATGTGTTCAGCCTGCCCATGCACCCCTACATGGACGAGGCCACCCAGGATCGCATCGTCGCCGCCTTGCGTCAGGCGGTGGAGACCTGCGCATGAGCCGCACCGACGTTTTCGTCCACCCCAGCGCCGTGGTCCATGACGAGGCCGCCATCGGACCGGGTACCCGCATCTGGGACTGGTCGAAGGTGCGCGAGAAATCGGTGATCGGGGCCGGCTGCAATATCGGCCAGTCCTGCTATATCGATATCGGCGCGGTAATCGGCGACCGCTGCAAGATCCAGAACGGCGTGTCGGTCTATCACGGCGTCACCATCGGCGACGACGTCTTCGTCGGCCCCAATGCGGTGTTCACCAACGATCTGGTGCCGCGCGCCTTCAATACCGAGTGGAAGATCACCGAAACCCGGGTCGGCACCGGCGCCTCCATCGGTGCCAACGCCACCATCCGCTGCGGCATCACCTTGGGCGATTACGCCATGGTCGGCGCCGGTGCGGTGGTGACCAAGGACGTCCCCGCCCACGGTCTGGTCATGGGCAATCCGGCCAAGCTGGTGGATTACGTCAGCAAATCGGGCAAGCGCATGGATTGGGATATGAGCCAATCTCCGCCTTCCGCCGACGCATTGGCCGGATAAGGTCGTGGACCTGCTGTCCACCCTTCAGGCGCTTTATCGACGGCTGAGTGCCGAGATGCGGTCGAAATACGACCGCCGGGTGCCGTTGGGCGATCTGCTGACCGATCGCTGGGAGATTGCCCGTTCCTACGGCTTCGGCGCCGGATCGTCGTGCTATGACAACGTGTTGATCCTGGGCGACGTGCGGGTGGGTGAAAACACCTGGATCGGCCCCAACTGCATCTTGGACGGCAGCGGCGGCCCGCTGATCATCGGCGACTGGTGTTCCATCAGTGCCGGCGTCCAGCTTTATACCCACGACACCGTGCGGCGCAACACCAGCCTGGGAGTGGATCCCATCGACACGGCCCCGGTGTGCATCGGCTCGGGCGTCTATATCGGCCCCAACAGCGTGGTGTCCAAAGGGGTGAGCATCGGCGGCAAGGCGGTGATCGGGGCCATGTCCCTGGTCAACCGCGACATTCCCGCCGGGGCGCGGGCCTGGGGCGCGCCGGCCCGTATTCAGCCCTGAGGCGGCGTGCCGGAATCGGGCAGACGCCCGACCGCACGCTCGACAAGCCAGCGGGGACGGCGGCGCGATTCGTCATAGCTGCGCCACATGTATTCGCCCAAAACCCCCAGCATGACCATCTGCAAGCCGCTGAGGATCAACAGCGCCACCATCAACGACGGATAGCCCGGCACCGAACGCTCGACCAAGGCCGCCGCCAAGATGTACAGGGCATAGAAAAAACCGATCAGGGCCACACCGATGCCGATGGTCGACATGGCCCGGATCGGCACATACGAGAACGAGGTCATGGAATCGATGACCAGCTTTATCTTCTTGGAGAGGCTCCAGCCCGAAACGCCATGCAGACGGGCTTCCTTGACGTATTCGATGTGGGTTTGCCGAAACCCCATCCACTGCACCAGCGCCAGGATGCTGACATTGCGTTCGCCGAACTGGGCGAAGGCATCCACCGCCACCCGATCCATCAGGAAAAAATCCGCTCCCATGGCCGGCGTATCCTTCAGCCCGGCCACATGGCGCATCAGCCACCAATAAAGCCGTGGAAACAACCGGGTCGAGCTTTGATCGGCGTGGCCGGCCCGTACCGCCCAGACGATCTGGTTGCCCTGCCGCCATTGTTCCAGCAATTGGGGAATGGTCTCGGGCGGATCTTGCAGATCGCCGGCCATGATCACCGCCGCATCGCCCAATGACGCCGCCAAACCGCAGGAAATGGCGGCGTGACTGCCGAAATTGCGCGACAGGCGCATGCCGCGCACGCGCGGATCACGCTCGGCCAGTTCGTGGGTGACGGCGAAAGTGTCGTCGGGGGAATGGTCATCGACGATCACCCATTCCCAATCCAGGCCGGCGCCGTCGCACACCGCCTTCAGGCGGTCGTACATCACCGGCAGATTACGCGCCTCGCGGAAGGCGGGGGTGACGATGGACAGTTTCATCGGCTTAAAGCTTCCAGTGCGGTACGGCATCGGTCAAGGCACCCAACAAACGGTCCCCAACACGGTCCTGATATTCGGAATTGACGCGGAACATGGTATCGACCATGCGGGTCTGGCGTTCCAGGTAGTTCAGCATGGGCAGCGGATAAGGTCCGCCGCTTTGGCTGTAATGCAGCGGATGCAGCAGCAACTGGACGATCCGCTCCGCCCCCTGGGCGACGAAAGCCAAAGGATCGGACCGAAACCGCATGCGCGAATCCGACAGATAGCGGTCGGGGCCAAAAATGGCCGGATCGTAGGCATTGTTCCAGCCGTCCAGCAGCATGAAACTGCCGTGCACCGACGGATTATGCAGACTGATTGATGTCACCGGCCCACCGATGATGTCGGCCAGAATGTCGCCTTCCGTCCTGGCATGACGCGCCAACAGGGCCGCATCGGCTTCCGGGTAGACCTGGGGATCGAAATGCAGGGCCACTTCAAAACCATCATCGGCCATGGCCCGCAACATCCGCCGCGCCGGCGCGGCGTTGACGTTGTAAGTCTCGGCGGTGACCAGAAAGAAGAAGGTGGAGCGAATTCCGCATTCCGCCACCAACCGCGAAAACGCGTAGGCGGCCTGAACGTCCAAATCCACATCATGGCGCAAGATCACACCGGGCTGTGCCGTCCAGGCCCGCAGCGGGAAAACCGCGGCGACGGAGGCGGCATGGCGCAGCAGAGCGGCAACGCCATGGTTATTGAAATAATTCATTGGCCAAATCCACGAGAATTCTTGCCAGACTTAACCGCGATGATCAGGGGAATGCAACAATCTTGACCAAATGCGGGCGTGACGGGAAGGACGAGTGATCGCGCATAATAACCACAAAATATGCACGCATTCCATTCCACGCTTGGCATCAAAGGCGCGCTTGCGCTAATGCTTCAATCGTCACGTCATGAACCGAGACAGGATCGGCTGGTTATTCATGGAACAGCGGCGAACCATCGTTCTTGTGTATCCGCAACAGGGTTTTTCCGGAAATTACGTCCGACACATGCCCCTGTCGCTGCTTTACGTCGCCTCTGAAGTGATCAAATCCGGCTGGGACGTGCGCGTCGTCGATACCCGCGTGCACGAGGATTGGCGCGAGCGGCTGACGGCCATCAGCACGGAAACCGGCATCTTCTGCCTGGGCATCAGCGTCATGTCCGGTCGCCCCATCAGCCATGCCATTGAAATCGGACGTTTCGCCAAATCGCTGGACCCGGCCATGCCGGTGGTTTGGGGTGGTCCGCACGCCACTTTCTATCCTGAAAGCATCCTGGGTGATGAGTGGAGCTGCGATTACGTGGTGTCCGGCTATGCCGCCGAAAGCTTCGACGCCTTGGTCCACTGTCTGGCCGAGGGCGTCCCACCCACGGAAATCCCCGGCATTTCCTGGCGCCAGGACGGTGCCATCAGACGCAATGTCGCCGTTGAAACCCAGTTTGAATACATCGATTACCGCGACATCCCCTATCATCTGATCGAGGATTATTCGGTCTATGGGCAACTGGAATCCGATCAGCGGATTTTCTCCATGTATAGCGCCCTGGGCTGTCCCTATAAATGCTCGTTCTGCAGCTCTCCCGCCCAGTACTCATCGATCAAGGGCAAGAAATGGGTGCCGCTGGATGCCAAGGACGTGGTCGACCATATCCAGTATGTGGTCGAGACCTACAGCGCCAATTTCATCTATTTCATCGACGACGACAGTTTCCCCAAGCTGTCGCATGTGGAAAACATCATCGACGAGATCACCCGGCGTGGATTGCCGGTGAAGCTGGGGTTCCGCGGCGCCCGTATCAACGAGTTGAAACGGATGACCGACGGCTTTCTCGACAAGCTGGCCGCCGCCGGCACCGATATCTTGCATATCGGGGCGGAATGCGGGTCGGATCGCATCCTGCAACTGATCCGCAAGGATTGCACCGTTCAGGACATCATCGAGGTCAACCGAAAGCTGGCCCGTCACCCGCAGATCACCGCCGCCTACAACTTCATCATGGGCGTCCCCACCGAAACCCTGGCCGAGCTCAAGCAGACCGGGCAATTGATGCTGCAATTGGTCAAGGACCACCCCAATTGCATCATCTTCCCGCCCAACAAGTTCCGCCCGCTGCCGGGAACGGAACTGCACGAGGTGGCGTCCAAGCAATGGGGCTACCAGATGCCCGGAACCCTGTCCGAATGGGCCAATATCGAGGTCGAGGCCAGCGCCAAGGCCGGTTGGTATGAACCCGGCGTCGAGCGCATGTTCAATCTGATGCTGATCGCCTCTTATTTCATCGACAACAAGGTCGCGCGCCTGACCACCGGCAAGACCACCTTCTTCAAACTGGCGCGGTTGGCCAATCGGCTGTATCGCCCGTTCGCCCTGTTCCGCCTGCGGCACAGCATCAGCTTCGGCCTGATCGAATACCGTCTGTACCGTTGGGCCACCCGGTTTTTGACCAGGGCCGAGAAAACCAGCTGATGTGCGGGATTGCCGGCTTCGCCGATTCCGGTCAGCGGGTCGCCGCCCCCCGTCCGGTCCTTGCCGCCATGGCCGCCGCCCTGGCCCATCGCGGTCCCGACGGCCAGGGGCTGTGGCATGACGATCAAATCGGCATCCATCTGGCCCATCGCCGCCTGGCGGTGATTGATTTGACCGATGCCGCCGCCCAGCCCATGACCGGTCCGTCGGGGGCGGTGGTGGTTTTCAACGGCGAGATCTACAACCACGCGCAGTTGCGCCACGTATTGCAAGGCCATGGCCGGGTTTTCCAGACCCGCTCGGACACCGAGGTGTTGCTGGCCGCCTTCGAGCATTGGGGGGATGACTGCCTGGATCATCTGGTCGGCATGTTCGCCTTCGCCATCTGGCAGCCATCGCGGCACCGGCTGTTCCTGGCCCGCGATCGATTGGGTAAGAAGCCGCTCTATATTCACCGCCAGGATCGGTTTCTGGCGTTCGCCTCGGAACCGACCGCGCTGTTGCCGCTGGACCCGATCAGACGCGGTGCCGACATCGATCTGCGCAGCCTCAGCGACTTCCTGTCCTTGGGCTATATTCAGACCCCCAAGAGCATCTTCGCCAATATCAGCCGCCTGCCCGCCGGCCACGCCGCCAGTTTCGACGTGGATAGCGGCCAGTGGCGATCATGGCAATATTGGGATTTGGCCCAGCACGCCCTGGCCCCGCGCATCGAGTACGACGCCAAGGCGCGTGAGGAATTCGCCCATTTGCTGCATCAGGCGGTCAGTTGCCGACTGGAAGCCGATGTCCCGTTGGGCACCTTCCTGTCGGGAGGGCTGGATTCGTCGGCGGTGGCGGCCACCGCCGCCCGTGCCGGGGCGTCGCAACAAGCGTTCGTCGCCGGATTCCGTCAATCCAGTTTCGATGAACGCGCCTTTGCCCATCAGACCGCCGCCCATCTGGGCATCCGGATCGGTGAATTGATGGTCGATCCCGCCAATGACGGTGATCTGGCGCGGGCGCTTTGGCATTGCGGCGAACCCTTCGCCGACACCTCGCTGCTTCCCACCTTCCGCCTCAACCAAGTGGCCAGGGGGGCGGTGACGGTGGCGCTGAGCGGGGACGGCGCCGATGAGATCCTGGCCGGCTATCCCACCCACCGCGCCGATGTGCTGTATGGGCGCTATGCCCGGCTTCCCGCCTGGGTTCAGGCCGGCCTGGACGGGGCGGCCCGGCGGCTGTTGCGGCCCAGCTATCGCAAGCTTTCCTTCGATTACAAGCTGCGTCAGTTCCTGGCGGGGCGGGGGCTGTCGCCGGAGCGCGCCCATTATTGGTGGCGGGTGGTGTTCTCGGAGCCGGAAAAGCGGCGGATTTTTTCCGCCGATGCCGTCGCCGCCCTGGACGGCTATGATCCCTATGACACTTTCCATGACCATTTCCAGGCGGTGAAGGGGGCTGGCTTCCTGGATCGCGCCCTTTATGTGGATGCCAAAACCTGGTTGCAGGACGACATCCTGGTCAAAGCCGATCGCATGAGCATGGCCTGGGGCTTGGAAGTCCGCTCGCCTTTTCTCGACCACCGACTGGTGGAGTTCGTCACCCGGCTGGAAGCCAAGGCGAAGATGGCCGGACGCCGGCAAAAGGTGGTGTTGCGCGATACCATGGCGCCGCTGCTGCCCCCCACGATCCTGCGGCGGCGCAAACAAGGTTTTGGTTCACCCACCCGTCAGATTGCCACCCCAATCCTTCCCGGACTTGATCCCAACGGAATTTTCCGGCAAGAGTTCCGTCTGGACGATAAGGCCGAGGACATCACCTATAAGGGCTTCGCCTTGACCGCCCTCGGCTTTTGGTTCGACAATTATTTCCACTATCGCCGCGATGGGAATTGGCCGTGTCCGAGTTAACCGCATCTCCGGGCCTCAGCTGGGTCGTCCCCGCCTATAATGAGGAAGGGGCGATCGTCTCGACCCTCCAGCGTCTGCGCGCCGCTCTGTCCGGCCTGGATATGAAGTGGGAAATCATCGTCGTCAACGATGGTTCGCGCGATGCGACCCGCACCCAGGCGGAAAGCGTCGAAGGTGTCAGAGTCGTTTCGCATCCCGTCAATATCGGCTATGGCAGCGCCATCAAAAGCGGTATCCGTGCCGCCCGCTATCACTGGGTCGGCATTGTCGATGCCGACGGCACCTATGAAATTGAAGAATTGTCGCGGTTGGTCGAGAAAATGAATGACGGCTTCGATATGGCCGTCGCCGCCCGCAAGAACGTCCTGAGCATGGACAAGCCGATCAAGCGGCTGGCGCGCCGCACCTTGATCGGCTTTCTCAATCTGGTGATCGGCGCCAGCATCATCGATCCCAACAGCGGCTTTCGCATCTTCAAGAAAAGCCTGGCGGAACGGTTCTTCCCCTTTCTGTGCAACACCTTTTCGTTCACCACCAGCATCACGGTGTTCGCCTTGGGGCAACGCCACTTCGTCGCCTATGTGCCGTTGCAGTATTTCCCCAGGACCGGCAAGAGCAAGGTTCGTCACGGACGCGATTCCATCCGCATGCTGCAACTGGTCTTGCAGGGCATCACCTTTTTTAATCCCCTGAAGTTCTATCTGATGCTGGTCATCGGATTGCTGGTGGCGTTCACTCTTCCCGCCATTTTGCTGCATCTGGCCGGTCTTTCGGCTATTGCCCTTTACTGGTTCGCAACCGGGGCGGTGGGGTCGTTGCTGGTGGGGCTGGGGACTTTGGGCGACATGCTGCGGGTGGCGTCGTTGCGGCATGGTGGTGGCGAATGGTCCCTGAATGACTGACGGGAGAACCCGGCCTTATTCCGTCCTGGTCCGTCTGACCGCTTTGGCGATGATGGTGGTCCTATTGGCGACGGGCTTGGCGACCGTCGAGATGCTTCTGGCGACGTTCTGGCCGATCACCACGGCCTATCGTTATTCAGCGGCCAATGAATACGAATTCCAACCGCATTTGGATATCGCCTTCAACACGCCCGAATTTTCCACTCGTATCCGCACCGATGCCGATGGCTTTCGCCTGCCGGAAGCGATTCCCCACGGCACACGCGTGTTGTTTCTGGGTGATTCGTTCGTTTTCGGCCATGGCGTCAATGGCGAACAGGCTCTGCCCCATCGCCTGCAAAGGCTGTCGCAAGGCCGCCTGTCGGTCGTCAACGCCGGCGTTCCCGGCTATGACACCCGCCGCGAAACCATGGTTCTGGAAAACCGGGGCCAGACCTTGCGTCCCCAGATCGTCCTGGTCGGCTTCGTCCTAAACGACGTCCTCGCCAATTCGGAGGAATTCCGCTTCAGCCCCACCGCCACCGGACCCATGCGCCGCCTGCCTCTTCCCGCCTTGGGCAGCTTGGTCGAATATCTGATCAGCGATCCGGCTTTCGTCCTGTTCCGCATGGGTGTCAACGTTTCGCGGCGTTTCGATCATCTGGCCTGCCGCCTTGATGGCGCCTGCCAACAGGGTTGGGCGGCGACCCGGCACTGGCTGGCGCGATTGAAAAAGGCGGCGGGAACCGCTCGGGTGGTTCTGGTCCGCATCCCCATGCCGGGCGAGGAACCAAACGCCCCGGCGGTCATTGGCAACCTGGGGGAAGCCGCGCGACTGAACGGCATGGATTTCATCGACCTGGCGCAGGCTCCCGGCTTGCTGCAAACCGGATATTACCAGACCGACGGCCATTGGAACGCCGACGGCCACGACATGGCCGCCCGTTATCTGTGGTCGCATCTGGCCCTACCCGATACAGGGGAGGCGGGCCGATGACGGAATTACTGTCGGTCCTGGCCCTTGGGCGACCGCAAGCGGATACCCTGGCCTGGACGGCGCTGTTTTTGTCGGCGGCCCTGATCAGCGGACGGATCATGCGCCTCGGCGGTCCCCCGGCACTCCTCATGGGCTTCCTGACGCTGATGGGCGGCACCGATCTGGCTCTTTATCTGAGCCGGGCTTTGGCCACGCCCCTCTGGCTGTTTCCACTGCTGGCCTTGGCCGCCATCGTCGCCATCGCCCTTTTCGCCCGTCTCGCCCTGCCCGCCCCCGCTCCGGACAGCAAACGCTGCCATTTCCTTTATGTTCCGGTCATCGTCATCCTGTGCTGGTCGTGCTGGCTCATGGCCGTCCTGACCCCCGATCCTTCCGCCGGCTACGCCATCTATCAGGGCTGGACGCCGCTTTACGCCCGGGCGGCGCTGAATCTCGGCTTTTTCCCCATGCCGGAAGACATGAACCTGGGCGTCAGCTATCTCAGCAGCGCCCTCTATTACGCCTTGGATGTTCAAGGCATGGCCATTCTGGGCGCCGTACTCCTGCCTCTGGATGCTTATGCCGCCTACAATGGTGCGGTCATCGCCGGATGCATGGCGGCATTGGCGGCCATGGCCTGGACCGTACGCCACAGCTGGCCTGGACTAATCGTTTACCTGGTGATGGGGCTGGTGTTTTATCGTTACGGTCACTTCTTCCGCCTGGTGATGGGCAATAATTGGGGTGACATCGGCCTCGTGACCGGCGGAACCGCCATCGCCGCCTTTGCCACGGCCATGCCTGGACGCCAGCGCGCCGCCTTGTGGATGGGCTTCGCCGCCACCTTCCTGGTCTTCAGCCGCAATTTCGGCGCGGCCTATGCGGCGGTCGTCCTGCTGGCCGGCTTTCTTTATTGCCGCTGTCGTCCGTTTCCGGTCTGGTTCGGCCTGGGCGCCGTTCTCACCGTGTTTGCCGCCAAGGAAGTGCTGCAGGTCTGGAATCATGGCCTGTTCTTTCCCGTCGCCTCGCGCATGGCCGGAAAAGAACGGGACTGGGGACAAACGGTCATCGGCACCCTGCACGACTGGGGCATCCTGCCCGAACCGGCCCTTTTGGGCCTGCCCTTGGGCGCCCTGTGGCCGGCGATCATCGCTGGTGTCTGGTTGGCCTGGACACGTCGAAACCGCTGGCATCGGCAGAGCGTGTCGATCGTCGCAAGCCCCTTGCTGTGCCTGACCGCTCCCTTGCTGGTAGAGGTGGTCACCGGCTATCGCATGTCGGTGCAATTTTCCAAGTTGTATATCCTGGGATTATTGCTGTTTCCCTGGTTGCCGGCCCGGCTTTTGGCCTGGAATCCGCACATTGGGCACGCCGCGTGGCCTTTGTCGCCGCGTTTGTCACCGACGATCGTGGTGACAATGCTGGTGGTCGCCGTGGCGGCCCCGTCGGCTTGGCTGCTGCGTTATGGCCCCCTGGCCGCGGTGGAAAGCTATCGCGACAACAACACCGATCTACAGATAGCCAGGAAAATCCTGGCAGCGGGCAGCGACATCAGCGCAAATGTCCGCGACCATCGCGTATTGTATTTTTACCATGAGCCTGGCCTGACCCTGCGTTATTTCCTCGGCGGGGACATGAGCAACGATTACGATTTCTACAGTGATCGGGTGGCTGCCGCGGCCCAAGGTGGCGACCTTGCGCACACTTTGGCCGAGCTGGGCTGGCCGAGCCTTTATTTTTCCTATGGATTCAGCGTTCCCCACGCTCACACGACGGGTTATGATCACACCTTGAGACTTGCTCCCGAGATAGAGCACTTGGTGCACCGAATTCCGGGCTGGGCCGAACACATTATTCGCCACGGCTCCGCCGTGCTGATCATTCCGAAGCGGACCGCTCCATGACCGTGCTGGATTTATTGTTCTTCGCCCCGGAACAGTGGCGAATACTTCTGTGCGTCGCCACGTTCATGGCTTTGTCCTGGGGGATCGGGCGCAATCTCAATGCACACGGCGTGCTGGCGTCGGCCTTCGGCTTCATGATTCTGGCGGCGGGGACATCCCTTGCCCTTCTGGTTTTCCGCCAGACCGGATTGGACATCACGTGGTTCGGGCCGGCATCCGCCGGGTTGGTCGGGGCGCTGACCCTGCTGTTGCGGCAGGCTTTGCCGCCGCTTCCCGCTCCACCCGCCCCCGCCAATCGGCTGTGGTTGGTCGGAACGATCCTGGTTCTGGTCCTGGTCCTTTGGACCTTGCGAATCATCCAACTGTACCCTTCGGCCAGCCTGTCCTCGCATCACGGCTGGTATCCCCTTTACATCGAAGGTTCCTTCGAACTGGGCCGCTTCGCCCGGGTCGAGGACTTCGCCTTCGGCAACGGCTATCTGGCCAGCATCTTCTATAACCTTGACCTGATGGGCATGGTCGCGCTGGGAAAGTGGCTGGGACCGTTCTCCGCTTGGCAGGCCTACAGTGCCGGATCGACCCTGGCGGCCCTGCTGAGTGTCGCTATTGTGGCTGAAAGCCTGCGGTCCTCGCGTACCGGCCTAGTGGTTTACGGCCTGATGGTTCTGGCCTTGCTGGCGACCGACTACTTGTACCGCACGACTTTGGCCCGCAATTGGGGTGATGCGTTGCTGTATCTGGGCGGCACCATCATCCTGACGACGGTATCGACGCTCAAGGGTGTGCGCAACGCGGCCCTGTGGAGTGCCGCGGCGGCCATCTTCCTGGTGACATCACGGCATTACGGTGCCTTTTATGCGGGCGTGATCATGATCGTCGGCTATCTGGCCAGTTGGCGCATTGGCCGCGACGGCTCGCTGAAGCCGTGGATTTTGCTGGGAGTGACGCTGCTTATTCTGTCCGCCCGTGAAATCGCCTGCGTCCTTCAGCCCCCCAGCCCCTATTACCCCGGCGCCAAGCTGCTTGACGTGGCGGCACCGCCGGCCAGTCTGTTATGGATCGGAACCTTGAACGATCTGGGCCTGCTGACGGGCGACAAGCCGGCCCCCTGGCTTATCGCCCCGCGCAATCTG
The DNA here is from genome assembly GCA_006218045.1 of Stygiobacter sp. Lineage (GTDB taxonomy): Bacteria > Pseudomonadota > Alphaproteobacteria > Rhodospirillales > Magnetospirillaceae > Magnetospirillum. The sequence goes on along the minus strand of VBWB01000005.1, from coordinate 142,156 downwards.
TATCTGCTGGCTGTTGCCGCCGTGCTGGCGCTTTGGTGGCGGAAACGGGAATTGTCCCTCTCCCGTCGGTTGGCGCCGCTGGGCTTGTTAATTCTGCCGCAGGTACTGCAACACGCCCTGCAATACCGCTCCAGTCCGGATTACAGTAAGACCACCATCATTGCCCTGCACGTCTTCGCCTGGTATCCGGCGTTCGCCGCCGGCATCGCCGCCGACCGGCTCGGCTGGCGCTCGTGGTCGCCGCGCTGGCTCCTGGCTGGGGGCACGGTGTTGCTCTCCACCCTTCTGGTCGTTGTCGGCCTTGGTGCCAAAAGGGCTAATCTTCCCGTCGACCAGGGACCGACGGCGCTCCTGGACAGCGTCTTCACCCTCTATCGGGACCACAATACCGACCTCAACGTCGCCCGTCTCCTGCGTGAAACCCGGGGCGAGGACGCGGTTCGTGATTTCGCCCAGCGCCCGATTTTGTACCTGCATTACGAACCCGGCCTAGCCCTGCGCTATTACGTCGGCGGGTCGATGTTCTGTGACTATGATTTCTGGGGGCCAACCGTCCAACAACAGGCGGCCGACAGCGCCAATCTGGAAGACCTGATCCAGCGCCTGGGATATCCCAGCATTTACCTGAGCTACGGTCGTCTGCCGCTATATTCCCGCTATAATTTAGATCTCTGGCACCATTTTGCCGACGATTTCACCGATATCGAGCAGGCGCCGTGGATACAGTCGGCAATATCGTGGGGACCATCCCTGCTGTTGATCCCCAAGCGCCCGCCGGAAACGCCTTTGCCCGCCTGCCCATCCCGTCGTGATCACCATCATCCTTGACCCGGCCCGCCCTCCATGAAACAAAGTTGCGTCCTAATTCGGAGGGTTGTCTGATGCGCGTCGCCGTGGTCGGTACCGGCAATATGGGGTCAAACCATTTGCGGGTGTACAGCCAATTGCAAGGCCCGGAACTGGTCGGTCTGGTCGATCCCGATCGTACCCGGGCCGAGGCTCTGGCCAAGCAATACAATTGTCAGGCGTTCGAACGTGTCGAGGATCTGATCGGCAAGGTTGATGCCGTCACCATCGCCAGCCCGTCGGTGACCCATGGCGAAATCGGGACGCAGCTTCTGGCCAACGGCATTCATTGCCTGGTGGAAAAGCCGCTGGCGGTGAGCGAAGAACAATGCCAAAGCCTGATCGGTGCGGCGGAAAAAAGCGGCGCGGTACTGATGGTCGGCCATATCGAGCGCTTCAACCCGGCAGTCGAGCAATTGGGCCAGTTCCTGGCCGGTGGCCACAAAGTGTTCGCACTGGATGCCCGCCGCATGAGCGCGGTGTCGTCGCGCATTACCGACGTGGACGTGGTGATGGATCTGATGATCCATGATCTCGACGTCGCCAACGGCCTGATCACCGACGACATCGTCAGCGTCCAGGCCCAGGGCATCGATGTGCAGGGCTTTGGCCACGATTTCGTCACCGCTTTGGTCCGCTATGCCGGCGGCACGGTGGCCAGCTTCACCGCCAGCCGCATCACCCAGAACAAGATCCGCCAATTGCACATCACCGCCGATATCGGCTTCGTCGAGGCCGATTACCTGCGTCAGGAAATGATGATCTACCGGCAAAGCCGCGCCTCCGACCTGCCCACCGGCTCGGCCGGCGGCTATGTCATGGACTTGGCCATGGACCGCGTCTATGTGCGCCATTCCGAACCGCTGGTGCGTGAGATCAGCCACTTCGTCGACGTGGTCAAGAAGGGCGGCACGCCCAAGACCGATGGCGCCAGCGCCTTGCGCTCGCTGCGTCTGGCCTGGGCCATCCAGGACGCCCTGAAGGCGGGTGCCTGAGATATGAGCGCACGTTTCATCGGCAAACGGATCGTCGTCACCGGCGGTGCCGGCTTCATCGGCAGCCATCTGGTCGATGCCCTGCTGGATGAGGGCGCCGCCCATGTGGCGGTGGTGGATACGTTCTTCCTGGGCAAGGAAGAAAACCTGGACGAGTCCCGCCGCCGGCACGGCGACCACCTGTCGGTGCTGCGCGAGGATGCCGGCGAATTGACCGCCATGGCGGCGGTGATGGACAAGATCAAGCCCGATCTGGTCTTCAACCTGGCCACCAAGGCGCTGCTCTATTCCTTTTTCAATCCGGCCGGCGCCTGTCGGGTCAATCTGGACATCGCCATCGCCCTGGCCGAGCTGCAACGCCAGGGAGCCTATGGTCGGCTGGTGCATTTCTCCTCTTCGGAAGTCTATGGCAGCGCCCAAAGAGTGCCCATGGACGAAAATCACCCGCTGCTGGCGGAAACCTCCTATGCCGCCGGCAAGGCCGCCGGTGACCTGCTGCTGGTGTCCTACGTCAACATGTTCGGTGCCGATATCAGCCTGATCCGCCCGTTCAATAATTATGGCCCGCGCCAGAATGACGGCCAATTGGCAGCCATCATCCCGCTGACCTTGCGCAAAATCCGCGAGGGCGGCCAGCCGATGATCCAGGGCGATGGCCTGCAAACGCGGGACTTCATCTATGTCGGCGATACGGTGGAATCGACGCTGAAGCTGGCGTTGCGCGACGATATCAAGGGCCGGGTGCTCAATCTGGGTTCGGGCCGCGAAACCAGCATCAAGGCCATCATCGATGGCATCAGCGCCGAGGTGGGCTACACCGGCGGCATCGACTGGCAGCCGGCGCGGGCCGCCGACGTGCGCCGCCATTGGGCTGGCGTTGACGCCGCCACCGCTCTGATCGGGCCGGTCGCCCCCACCGGCCTGGAAGAGGGCCTGAAGAAGACCATCGCCTGGTACCGGGGGCGGCCATCGTGATTCCGATCATCCGCCCTGATCTGAGCTTCGATGAAGTGGCCGATGATTTGCGGAAAGTGATCGAATCGGGCCAGCTGACTTGCGGTGGCAAGGTGGTGGAATTCGAGAACCAGATCGCCGCCACCGTCGGCGTCAAGCATGCCGTCGCCACCACCTCGGCCACCACCGCCCTGCATCTGGTCCTGGCGGCCAAGGGCATCGGTGCCGGTGACGAGGTGCTGGTCTCGGATTTCTCGTTTCCGGCCAGTGCCAACGCCATCATCCAGACCGGTGCCGTCCCCGTCTTCGTCGATTGCCGTCCCGGTGGATTCGATCTGGATGTGGCGGATGCCGCCGGCAAGGTGACGGCGCGGACCAAGGCGATCATGCCGGTCCATCCTTTCGGCATGCCTGCCGACATCAAGGCCATCGTCGCTCTGGCCGAAAAGCACGGCCTGTTCGTGGTCGAGGACGCCGCCTGCGCCATCGGCGCCGAACGCGACGGCATCCGTTGCGGCGGCGGACCGGGGGTGGGGTGCTTCAGCTTCCATCCGCGCAAGCTGATCACCACCGGTGAGGGCGGCGCGGTTACCACTGATGACGACGCCCTGGCCCTGCGGTTGCGCCTGTTGCGCAGCCATGGCGGGCGTACCGGCCCCAAGGTCGGGCTGGAGTTTGTCGAGAACGGATTTAACTACCGTATGTCGGAAATCCAGGCGGTCCTGGGTCTCGCCCAGATGAAAAGGCTGGACGCCATCTTGGAGGACCGCCGCCGCACCGCCCGGCTGTACCGCCAAGAACTGGCAGGGATGGCCGGCATCACCCTGCCGCAATTCGACATCCCGGGCAGCGGCACCTTTCAATCCTTCGTCATCCTGCTCGATGACGGCATCGACCGGGACCACGTGGTGGGCGCAATGCGTGCCCAGGGCGTTGAGACCACTTTGGGCACCTATGCCCAGCACGCTCATCCCGCCTTTGCCCGTTTCGGTCATGCTCCGGGAGATTGTCCGCATGCCTGGATAGCCCAGCGGCAAAGCCTGACCTTGCCGTTGTTGCCGCAGATGGCGGCCGAGACGGTGGGTAGCGTTTGCCGCGCCATGGAGAGGGTGATCGCGGAACAAGCGTTCATGCCGAGCGTGAAAACGCGATAAGTCAAAGCGGCGTCTCGTGTCTTGAAAATCCGATAAGAATAGTCCGTCCGAAAGGATGAACGCGGGGGGATGGCCATCCCCCTGCGTTCGGCGAGGCGGAGACCGAAGGCGTTTAGGGCCAGCATTCCCGTCGCTCAGTGTGGTTCCCGTCTCGCCCCATCTCGTAAGCCCGAACAGTTGTCCGGCGCAAGAGGCTGAAATCACGAGACAGGGACGGACGATGGACCAGACGACGCAATTCATCGGCCTCGACATTGGCAAAGCCCAGATCGAGGTCTTTATCCCAGGCACCGGCGACACCCTGACGATCGCCAACACCCGTACGGGCCTGGCGCGCCAGCTTCGGAATGTTCCCCATGCTCACGTCATCATGGAGGCCACCGGCGGCTATGAACGCTTGGCCCACGAAACCCTGACCCGGGCGGCGTTTCCGACTTCGGTGGTCAACCCCGTCGAGGTGCGCCAGTTCATCCGGGCGATGGGCAAGCGGGCCAAGACCGACGCCATCGACGCCGCGATGCTGGCCGAGTTTGGCCGTGTCCGTCAGCCCGCGCCGACCCCGGTGCCGCCAGCCGAGGAAAGCCGCCTGTCGGAGCTCCTGCTCTACCGGCGCCAACTGATCGACGAACGCACGCGCCTGACCAACCAGATGCCGCATTTCCGCGACGCCCTGGTTCGGCGATCGGCCGCCAGCCGCCTCAAGGCGATCACGGCAGACCTTGAGAAGATCGAGGCCAGCATGATGGCGACCGTCAACGCTTCCGGCCGCCTGAAGGGCTTATTTGCCCTGATTTGCAGCGTTCCAGGGGTGGGACCGATCTCCGCCATCACCCTTCTCGCCAACCTGCCGGAACGGGGGTGCCTGACCCGCAGGCAGATCGCCGCGTTGGTCGGCGTCGCCCCCTTCAACCGCGACAGCGGCGGCATCAAAGGCCACCGCGCCATCGCCGGAGGTCGACCACAGGTCAGAATGGTGCTCTACATGGCGGCCCTGGTCGCCATGACCCACAACAAAATCCTGCGCACCTTCAAGGACACCCTTGTCGCCAAAGGGAAGCCAAAGAAGGTCGCCATCATTGCCTGCGTCCGGAAACTGGTCACCATCCTCAATGCAATCGTCCGAGACGGCAAGCCCTGGCCGGCTGAACAGACAGCCTGATAAGACAGTTGCTGAGCGGCCCGGTACGGGCCAAGCCGAAAGTCTAGACGTGAAGTCTCAGGAGGTTGCCCACTCGATCTGAACCGAGGAAGCTGACGTTGCGAGACTTTAGTTATCCAAGGAGGATAGAATGGGCAACCTCCTGAGACTTCACGTCTAGACTTGTTTCCGGTGGAGTTGAAACGGGTTTAACGTCGGATAAGACGCTTGACCAAGTCCAGGATTCCCAGTCGCTCCAATGCGGATTTCAACCGCATGCGCTGGTCGATGCGACGGATGGCGTGCCGCTGGCGTTGGTATTCCATCGACAAATCAATAGTAACCGGGGTGCTGGATCGACGGGCGACCAAGGAAAAATGTACGTTACCATCATGAGTATGTTCAGCGATGGCCTCTAGACCGCACTTGGCCAGCAACGCCCTCATGTGGGTCGGAGTAAAATAATAGAGATGGGCACTGTGCAAGGCGCCGTGACAGATCCCACGGGCGTCGGGAACCTCGACGTAAAAAATACCGTCATCGGCAAGGTGCGGTAACAGGCGGCTGATCTCGGCGGCAGGATCAGGCATGTGTTCCAGCACGTGGGACAGGATGATGACGTCAAAGCGTTCACTGTCCAGCATCTCGGTGGACCCGGTACGAAGATCCATCCCCATCTCGTCCCTGCCGAAAGAAGTCAGCGCCGGACCGTAATCGCACCCGACGACCTTGCAGCCCTGCAAGTGGAAGGGCCACAGGTTCCATCCTGCGCCACAGCCGATTTCTGCCACCGACCGCACCTTGGGAACCAAAGAGGTAATGGTTGCATGCCGCCGCGCCATTCTATTGGCCAACACCATGAACTTCTGGCGGTCATGGGGCAGAATATTGTTGCCACCAGTTAGCTTCCGGTAGAAATCGCTGCCATAGAACCAAGTCAAGATGTCGTCGGCCATGCGCGGTGTGCAGCGAACCAAACCACAACCCTTGCACAATATCATGGGTTGCCAGACCCGATAGCGATCGTAGGTGGAGATTAGGTCTCCATCTTGGCTGCCGCAGATGATGCAGGGCTCATGCTGGAAGTTGATTTCTCCCGCCTTGGCTTTGGCATTGAAATCTCTGACCAAGATTTGCTGCTCAGAATCCAGGGCAGTGTCGAAACCGGCATGGCCGTCATGGAATAAGGGGTGCGAGGTCAGCGCAGCCATGGACAATTTCCTGATCATCAATCGGGTTGAAGGCAACAAAGCATATCTGCTAATGGTGGCCTCAGGAAAAGGTATTTGATTTCAGGTGCGTCCTGACGCCTTGGTGAGCGTCATTTAACTACGCCTTGAAGCATAGCTCGCATAAGCTGCACCTCGTCAATCTCGAGTGAATCGGGTTATCATGAAAATCGTCTTTGTGACAATTCCATTGCGTGGAGAACCGGAAATATTTCCGCCGTTCGGCAGTCTGTGTGTGATGAAATACCTTCGTAAAAATGGGTTCCAAGATACAAAATTACTGAATTTTGATTTTTCCAGGCCGTCGCCATCGGAAGCGATAAAGCAGATTATTGCAGAAAGTCCCGATGTCATCGGTATCAGCGCCGTTGTGTCGACTTCTTATGCCTATGTCAAAGAGTTGCTCCGAGGAATCAAGGCGGCAGGGCTCCAGTCCCTGATCGTCGTTGGTGGTGCCATGGTGGCCAGCGCAGAAGTCTTGCTGCGGCGCGCCGGTGCAGACATATGCGTGATCGGCGAGGGTGAGCAACCCATGGTCGATATTTGCCGTCGCGCCGAAACCACTCGTAATCCTACTGAGTTTAGGGATATCGGCGGGTTGGCATTGCTTGATGACGAAGACCGGTTGCTCATCACTGGGTTTGTGCCGCAATTGCCAGCCGATCAACTTTATGACATCGACTGGGCGGACCTGGAAGCAACGGCCGATATCAACTGGTATTTTGCCAGTGTCACCGAGAATCCTGGCAAGTGCGAAAACTTCCTCTCCGATCCTCGTTCAGAAGCCCTGGTTCAGGCCAATAAGAGGGTCGGAACTCTGGTTTCTTCACGAGGGTGTGTTGCTCGCTGCACATTCTGCCACAGGCTACAGAAGGGCATCCGCTATGTGCCTGTTGACATTTTGATCAGCCGCGTCATCGAGGTGATGGAAAAATACAACGTCGGCTTTTTGCGCTTTACCGATGAAAATTTCGGGACGGACAAGCGCTGGCTGACCGAGCTTTGCGAAAAGATCAAGCCCCTGGGGGTGTTGTGGTCCGTTGGCGGCATGCGCGTCAACTGCGTCGACCCCCATTATATCCAGATGATGAAGGATTCCGGATGCGTCGCCATCATCTACGGCATGGAATCCGGCAGCCAGCGTATTCTTGACGTGATGGAGAAGAAAACCACCGTCGAAGAAAACATGAATGCGATGAAATGGACCACCGAAGCCGGTTTGTGGACCGTGGTGCAGTTGATCATGGGCATGCCCGGTGAAACACGCGAAACCGTGCGGGAAACGGCGGAATTCGCCGCCTATGCCCTGACCTTGTCGCGTCAGTCGCGGCCCGGGGCGCTGTCGATCAATTACGCCCAAGCCTTGCCGGGCACGCCCTTGTACGAATTCGGTCGCAAGACCGGTCGCATCGACGGCACCCCCGAAGGGGAGGAACACTATCTGCTGCGGATCTCCGACCGCGACGCTTACGACACCACCACCAGCATCAATTTTACCGACGCTCCGCGAATCGAATGGGAAAGCTGGCGCCCCTACATCAATTTGCGCGTGGCCCTGGCCTATGTGAAGAAGTTCGGGCGCGAACATTACCTGCGCCAAATCCTTTATGCCGGCCATGAAGCGAAGATGGCCGAGATCGGCTTCTTCAACGATCCCAAACGAATGATGGACCGCGAAATCGCCAATACCCGCATGGCTGAACCGCCGCCGCTGCTGACCCTGTTGCGGCAAGGCAAGTTCGGCTTGGCGCAAGCCTGCTATCCGGTCTTCTCCTGGCGGCTGCGCGGATTGCAATGGGCGGTCATTTTCCTGCGCTTGGTCAAGGCCTGGGGGCCGCGGCGCGCATTGTCCGAGGCGGTCGCGTATGGCGGTTACCTGATCAAGAGTCAGGGCTGGCGTTTCCGGTTCGGCTATCGTTCGCTGCGCAAGATCGTCGACAAGGAATTGCCCCCCCTGCCGACCGACGATCCAGCCATGGAGCCCATGCGCAAGGGCCGGTGATCAGCGACGTCGCCGGTCACCAGCCGGCGATACGCTCGAATGCGCGAGCGGCATCATCCCACCGCCAGCGTCGCTGTTGCGCAAGGCAGGCGCGGTGCTGGCTGGTCCACAAGACGTCGTCGGCCAACAGCCTGAGGGAATGATCGGCGAAATCCGGGCCGCCACGGGTGATGAAGCCGGTCTGGCCCTGGATCAGCCGTTCCTTCATGCAGGCGATGTCTTCCAGCACCGCCGGCACACCCATGGCCTGGGCCTCGGCCACCGCCGAACAGAACGTCTCGCCCATATCGCCGCGATACATCAGCAGGCGGGCTTGGGCCAGTTCGTCGACCAATTGCGCCTTGGGCACCGGACCACGCAGCACTACGCCTTTGTCGGCCAATCCGGCGGCACGGCCCAGAACCGGCCCCATCTTGCCCGCCTTGGCCAGACCGGCGGCGCCATAGGTGGCCATGCCGGCGAAGATGTGCAACTGGGCGGCGGGCAGTGCCGGATGCACCTTGCTTTCCCAGATATCCAGCAGCCAATCCAGGGACCGCAGCGGATTCGAGGTGAAAACCGCGCGCGGCGGCGGCGCCGGGCGTTCCGTCGCATGGCAAAACAGATCGGTCAGGCCGTACAGCACGATTTCACGCCCACCGGCGCAGGCCCAGGCCGGATAGGTGCCGGCGTGGCTGGCGCCGGAAAAGACGATGGTCGGGCGCCTTAGCGCCAGTTTCCATTGATAGCGCCATTTCAGCAGATAGCCGGCGGGATTGTGAATCCAGAAGATGGTCTTCTTCGCCCCCGGCACCTGACGGATCAGCTTGTCGCCGCGATTGGCGATGTAAAGGTCGGCATGGGGCGGCAGGCCTTCGGCGATGGGGTGCCAGTGGACGCTGCGATGGGTCACCGCCTCGGTACACTTGTTATAGACGTGGACGTCATGGCCACGCGCCGCCAGGGCGTTGGCCATCTCGATGAACGAGGTTTCAGCCCCGCCCAAGGGGCGTTCGTCCAAGGTGCGGCCATCGAAGACGATGCCGTCGTCGGCCATGACGATATGGGCCATCATTCTTTCTCCAGCCGGGCTTTCAGGTGCGACAACATGGGATAAAGCGCGGCGCAGACGGCGATGATGAAGCCATAGCCGCCCTCGCGGTATCCCTTGCGCGAGACGTAGCATTTCCAGAACCGCGACACCATGCGCCGCACGTTGCTGGCGGTCGAGCCCCAGGTTTCGCCGCGCTCGCGCAAATCACGCGCCTTGGCGCTGGAATAGCTGTCCAGGCGGCGGATCATGTCCGAGATATTGCGATCAACGTAATGGTTGACCCGGTGCGTCAGCATCGGCCCCTTGCGCCCGCGCCAGATCAGACTGGGGTGAACGCGGTCCTTCCCCCAGGTCTTGGCGTCTTTGCGGAACAGGCCGGGATAAGCGGCTTTGCCGAAGGACCCGCCCCAGCCATGGCGGACCAGACGGTCGCCGATGTAATTGTCCACCGGGATTTCGTGCCAGTCGAAGGCGGTGGCGTTGATGGTGGCACGGATTTCCACCGCCAGCTCCGGGGTGACGTGCTCGTCCGCGTCCACTTCCAGCACCCAGTCGCCGGTACAAAAGGCGATGCCGGTGTTGCGGCGCTCGCCTTCCATATCCCAGCGGCCTTCCAGCAAGCGATCGGTGAAACGGGCGGCGATGGCCTTGCTGCCGTCGGTGCACTTGTCCAGCAGCACGACGATTTCGTCGGCGAAGGTCAGCCGTTCGAGACAGGCTTGCAGCCGCTTTTCCTCGTTATGGGCAACCACCAGGGCCGACAGACGGGGGGGCGGGTTGGTCATGGCAGGCCCCGGAACGGCGGCACCAGCCGGGCCTTGGCCCGGGTGATGGCGGTCTGGTAGGTCGCCAGGGTTTCGGCCATGCGATGATCGAAGCGCATGGAATTCTCGGCCAAAGCGCGGGCCCCGGCGGCCATGGCGCCGGCGCCGGCGGGGTCGTTCATCACCTTGGTGATGGCGGCGGCCAGGGCCGGGCGGTCGGCGGGCGGCACCAGCCAGCCGGTCTCGCCATCCACCACGATTTCCGGCACGCCGCCGACCGCGCTGGCCACCACCGGTCGGGCGGTGGCGAAGGCCTGGACGGCGACGCGGGGCTGGGCCTCGGTCAGGGATGGAATGACCACCAGATCGCCGGCGATCATCATGCGGGCGACATCGTCGCGATAGCCGGTGAAGCTGATCTGACCATCCACCCCCAGAGCGTGCGCTTGGGTGGACAGGGCGCGTTCGTACTCAACCGCCTCGGCGGTGGCGCTGCCGACGATGACCAATCGGGGGGTCAGTCCCTGTTGTTTCATCAGGCCCAAGGCGCCGATCAGATGGTCCTGCCCCTTGTCGGGGCGGATCATGCCGACGCAGACGATGACGTAATCGTCGGCGCCCACCCCCCATTCGTCGCGCACCTGGGCGCGGGTGGCCACCGGGTCGGGCAGTTCGAAGAATTTTTCGTCGGCCCAGCCGCCGATGGCGGTGCTGCGGGCCGGATCGGCCAGACCGATGTCGCGCAGATGGTCGCGGGTGCATTGGGCCACGGTGATGATGTGATCGGCGCCCATGCGCCATTGCAGCCGACGCACCAGCGACGGCTTCAGCGGTTGGTTGACATGGCGCGAACGCACCACCGCGCACAGATCCATGCAGCCCATGGCCGCCTTGGCATCCCGGGTGACATGGGTGTCGATGATGTCGATGCGGTGCTGTCTGACGATGGCGCGCAGGGCGGTCATGGTCGGCAGCCGCCAGGGCCGGTCGAAATTGAAGGCGATGACCGGCAGGCCCAGGGCCTGGGCGCGGGCGAAGGGCTCGCCGTCGACGGGGGCGGCCAGCCAGACCGGATGGTCGTGGGCGACCAGCCAACGCACCTGTTCGATGGTCCGGTGTTCCATGCCGCCCCAATTGCGACCGGGTATGGTGTGCAGAATTCTCATGGTTCAAACCAGGGCGTAGCGCGACCACCAGGGGGCGGAGGGCGCGGGGGGAATGGTGACGCAGGCATAGCCGGCGCCGCTCAAGCGATCGAGCAACTGGCGCAGCAATTCCACCGTGACGGCGGCCTTGAACTGGGCGCCGGGCCGTTCGTTGATGGGCTGGTCGTGCATCAGGATGATGGCGCCGGGCAGGCGGGGATCGGCCAGGATGCGATCGACTTCGGCGGCGCAATGCGGGCCGATATCGGCGTCGTTTTGGCAGCGGGTGGAAATCAGGTGGTCCTCGGTGCTGGGGCCCCAATGGGCGATCTGGCAGCCGGGCTGCCACCGTTGCAGCGCCCGATGCACCTTGGCGTTGCGATAGCCGCCGTTATAGGGCAAACGCACCAGATAGGGGCTGGGGGTGGGGCGGTGCCGCGCCAGCAGAGCCTCGCATTTTTCCATGTCGGCGATCAGACGGTCGGAACCGACGCGGTCCAGGCGGATATGGTCCCAGCCATGGGCATAGACGGCATGGCCGCGGGCCACGGTGTCGGCGACCAGGGCCTCATGCGCCACCGCCCGGCAGCCGGACATGAAGAACGTGGCCTTGGCCTGGTAATGGTCCAGCAGGTCGAGCATGGCCGGCATGGTTTCGGGGGTGGGGGCGTCGTCGATGGTGATGGCCACCGCGCGCACGTCACCAACGTGCCGCAACACCGGGCGCCAGGCGCCCAAAGACCAGGAGATACCCAAAGATGCTATCCTTGTCCGTCAGGTTGAGGGGCGCGCCGGCTCAAGCTTGGCCAACCACCGTATCCGCCAACCGCAAAGTTTCAGGCGTGCCGATATCGATGAATTTGGCCCCGTCGGCGGCAAATCCGCCCAATTGCCCCGGCGGTAGAACGGCCAACACATCGCGTTCCAGCGAACCGCGCCCCGGCAAACCGTCAAGTATGGTCTTGGACAGAAGCATGGCCCCGCCATTGATCCATCCGGGACCATTGCCGCCCTTCTCGGAAAAAGCCAGGACATGGCCCTGGTCGTCGATCTCGACGGCGCCATAACGGGCGATGTCCGGCACCGGTACGCACAGCAAGGTGGCGGCCACCGGTTGGGAGTGATGGCGCACCAGGAAGGCGGCGAAATCGGCGGCCAGCCAAGTGTCACCATTCACCACCAGCACCGGATCGCTATCGAACAAGGGGCGCGCGAGCGCCAATGCCCCCGCCGTTCCCAACGGCTCGGACTCGACCACCCATTGCAGCGGAAGCGGGGCCGGATGGGCTTGCAGGTGCTCGATCACCGCGTCCGCCAGATGCCCCAGACACAAGATCACCCGTCCCGCCCCCAGATGGGCGAGGTGATCCAGCAGATGGTCCAGGAAGGTCCGACCCCCCACCGGCGCCAGAACCTTGGGGGTCTCCCCCAGAATACCGGCGACCCGCGTCCCCAGGCCACCGGCCAGAACCGCCACGTTGATCCCTTGCAAACCCGCCGGCACGGACATGGCGTCAGATGTTTCCGTAAACGGTGTTCTTGATCATGGTGTAGCCCTTGATCAGTTCGGCGATGCCGAAATCGAGCCCATGGGCCTGCTCGAAACCGGTCCGTTCGATTTTTTCGTTGGAAACGATGTAATCGCGCTTATCCGGATCTTCGCCGACGGGGGCCTCGAGAAAGACGAAATCAGGAATATGCCGCTGAATGCGCTGACACAATTCATACTTCGACAAATTGGCGTCGGACAGTCCGACATTATAGGGTTCGTTCTTCATGGTGTCGAAATTATCCAGACCATGCATGAAGGCGCCCGTAACATCGCGCACATGGATGTAATTGCGCTTGAAGTGGCTTTCAAACAGCACGACGAAGCGGTCATACACGGCGCGATAGACGAAATCGTTGACCAGCAGGTCGATGCGCATGCGCGGCGCCATGCCGAAAACCGTGGCCAAACGGAAAGAAATGGCATTACCGCGATCCAGCAGGGCCTTTTCCACTTCGACCTTATGGATGCCATACAGGGAAAGCGGCCGCAACGGCGTTTCCTCGGTACAGAATTTGCCGCTTTCGCCGACGCCGTAGCCGGAATTGGTGATCGGCATCAACACGCGCTGATCGGGGCTGAGAATTTTCAGCAACATCAATTGCGCCTGCAAATTGGTGGTCTCGGCACCGACCGGGTCCGCTTTGCACATGGGCGCCCCCACCAGGGCGGCCAGGGGAATCACCACGTCGACCGCAGCCGACAGCTTGCGCATCAAGGCTTCATCGCGGCAATCACCCTTCACCACGGCAAAATTGGGATCGGCACAGCAATGGTTGAGCGAGCTTTGCTTGAACATGAAATTGTCGAGCACGGTCACCCGATGTCCAGCCGCCAGCAACGCCGGCACCATGATGGAGCCGAGATATCCGGCACCACCGGTCACCAGAATGTTGAAGCCCTTGCTCATGAAATCCATACTCCTTGCCGTGACCGGATTGGGGACGTGATGATGCCCTTCCTTGCGCGCCGCATGGTATCAGCCGCCGGATACAAGGTAAACGGCCTCGCGGGAACCCCGGTTTTCCCGCTCCCCCACTGAGCGATTGCGCCTGGGGGCAAACTCGATTAATCCATCGTCCACGCGCCTCGGCACCCTTGCTGTGCGCGTTCCCGTCATGCCGGATCGAGAGACCGCGACCCATGGATTATCTGAGCAGCCTGATCGCCCTGCGGTGGACCGTGACAGCCCTGGCGTTGATGGTCTTGTGGTGGCGCCCCTGGCTACCGCAAAGCCGCAAAACGGTGATCCTGTTCGGCCTGTGCTGGGTGATCGCCGCGACCATCGAGTTTTGGGGGATGGGGTTGTGGTCGTATTCGGATGTGCCGGTCAATATCGGCACCGCCATTCCGACCCATCTGCATGCGGCGGCCCTGGCCGGACAGCAATTCAGCTTTGCCGCTGCCGGCGGCAACGACGTGGACGGGCTGATCGCCTTTACCGGCCAATATGTGTCGCTGGAACGGCTGCTTCTGTGGTTTCTACCGCTCTGGCCGGCCGTGATCGTCCATAAGCTGCTGGTTTCCGGCATCGCATTCTTCGGCACCTATCGCATGGCCCGTTGCGTCGGGACCAACCGTCAGATCGCCGCCACACTGGCGGCATCGTTCGTTTTCGGCCACGAATTCATCATCGGTCCGACATGGTCGCACGGTCTGGGCTATGCCGGCATTCCTCTGTTAATCTGGGCCGCGGTCGGTCGTCTGGGGCGTCGCCATTATTGGCCCGGCATCCTTGGTGCCAGCCTGCTTTACTCGGCCAGTTGCCTGCCGACCCACGCGGGTTTGGCCGCCTTGCCCGCCATTCCCCTGGCCGGCTTGATGATGGGCCGGCGCGGAATGCTTCGGGCGCTGCCGGCCATGCTGGTGTTGCTGGCCGCCATCGCCCTGAATTGGCATGAATCGTTTTTCGCCAAGGCGCTGATCGCGCCCTATACCCTGCGCGGCACCGGCTATTCCTGGGCCACCGGCGACACGGTCAAGATGCTGTGGAACATAGCCCTGAACAACACCTCCCTGATCTTATGGCCGCTGACCGCCCTGGCCCTGCTGTTGTCGTGGACCCGGAACCGGCAGCGCCTGCTCTGGGTGGCTTTGGCTTTGGCTTTGTCCCTTTGTTCGGGCGCCGTCCTGGTGGAAGTTCCCTGGCGCTCCATCCCCGGTCTGGCTTTGCTGGCCGGACTTAACCTCAACAATATCAATTTCACCGCCATCGCCTTGGCGCCGCTGGCCATCGCCCTGGCCTGCGCCAACCGCGATGCGACGCCGCGCTGGTTGGCTCTGGGCCTGATGGCTTTCGCCGTGGGCAACATGGCCTATTACAAGGCCGCCTATGCCTCGGTCCTGCTGTCCGAGGGCGGCATGGCCGGGCTGAGCACCGTCGAGCGTCTGGACACCTCGGTGTTGCGCCAGGATGGGCCGGTCCGGGTTGTGGTCGTTCCCTATCGCCTCAGCCCCAATATGCTGTGGCCGGCGGGTATCGAAACTCTGGACGGTTATTATAATCTGGTTCTCAGCGCCGTGGCGCAGTACTGGGACAAGGGCCTGTTGCCCGATGACCCGTCAAAGGATTTGTCGTCAGGCTTCATCACCTTCGGCCAATCCGCCTTTGATCTGAAATGCTGCCAGTCCTACGATCTTGGCAAATATGTCGATCTTGACCTCTTGCGCGCCGCCAATGTGGGCTTCGTCCTCTCGACCCTTCCGCTGGAGGGCTTGGAACAGGTGAGCGGGCCGCAAGGACCGGCGCCGACGCGCCGGTCGCAGCCGTTGCCGCAACGGATCAAAGGCTATTTCAACGAAATCTTTTCGCCGCCGGAAATCCGGGTTTACCGTCTGGGGCGGCACCTGCCGCGCGTCTATGCGGCAAACGGCGTGATTGACGGTTCGGCCCTGAGCGTCACCGACAAAATCGCCGCCATCCGCAGCAACGCCTTGCACCGCATCGTCGTCGCCGATGGCCCGATCCCGGCGGCACGCCCGCAAACGGACCTGATGATCACCGGCGTCGCCCAAGGCGGCGATCGCGTCACCATCGGCACCAGCTCGGCCACGGGCGGCATCGCCGTCATCAACATACCCTGGACCCCGTTCTGGACGGCCCATATCGATGGTCGGGCGAGCGAAATCGTCCCGGTCAACATGGTGCAAATGGCTGTTGCCGTTCCGCCCGGAACCGCGACCGTGCACCTGGAGTACCGCCGCCCCACCATACACCGGCGGCTCATGCGCAAGGATTGAGGACATGGCACGTCTCGGCGACCTTTTGATCGACATGGGCCTGCGTGGCCGCCTGGTCCGCGCCGGCGTGCTGAAGCCGGTGTGCGGCGAACCGGACGACCATCAGCAAAACCCCGAGGAAGTGCCGTTGCCCCAGGTGGCATCGGGGCGAACCATGGTTGCCTTGCTGGCCGGGCAAAGCAACGCCGCCAATGCCGGAACGGATCCCATGGATGCCGTCCCCGGTGTCTACAATCTGTATCGGGGCCGCTGCTACGTCGCCCGCGACCCGCTGCTGGGGGCTTCGGGCCAGGGGGGCAGCGTCTGGCTGCGCTTTGGCCGCCGCGTCCTCGAGTCGGGACTGTATCAGACGGTGATTCTGGTCCCGGTGGCCATCGGCGGCACCCGCATCGCCCATTGGCCCCCCGGGGGCGAGCTGTGCCGGCGCATCCCGGACGCCATCCGCCAGACCCACGCCCTGGGGCTGCGCTTCACCCATGTTTTTTGGCACCAAGGCGAATCCGACGCCCAATACGGCACGGCACAGGCGGTCTATGAGCGGTCGTTGCGCGCCATCATCGACCAGGTCCGCCATGCCGGCGTCGATGCGCCGATGATCGTCTGCCGGGCCGCGCGCTTGCGCGACATCGACGGGCCGCAGATCATCGCCGCGCAAAACGCGGTGATTTCATCCACGGCCAATGTTTTGCCCGGTCCCGATACCGATGCGGATCTTGGCGGGGACATGCGATTCGACGGATTGCACCTCAATGCCAGAGGCTTCGAGGCCTTTGCTCAAGGCTTGTTGGCGGCTCTCCCCGAAAAACTTGCGCCGGTTCAAACGTAAGGGTAAATAACACCCTTCCTGAACAGGATAAGATGCAAACTCGCCGTAAAACACCCTTGCGGGGGGCTCGGCGCATACGGGAAACGATCCAACGCATGAGCGCTTCTTCAGCTGGCAAAAAATGTGTGGTCACCGGAGGCGCCGGTTTTATCGGCAGTCATTTGGTCGAGCGCTTGCTCAATGATGGCCACCGGGTTGCCGTGATCGACAATTTTTCCACCGGTCGGCCGGAAAATCTGCAGCACCTGAAGGATCACCCCAATCTTTCCCTGTTCCAGCGGACCATCGAGCAATGCGATGACCTGAAGGCCATCCTGGCCGGCTGCCAGTGGCTGTTCCATCTGGCCGCCCTGGCCGATATCGTTCCTTCGATCCAGCAGCCGACGGCCTATCACAACGCCAATGTGGACGGCACCTGCGCGTTGCTGGAAGCCGCGCGGGCGGTCGGGGTGCAGCGGCTGGTCTATGCCGCGTCGTCGTCCTGTTATGGCGTTCCCGATGCTTATCCGACACCGGAAACGGCCCAAGCACGGCCCATGTACCCCTATGCCCTGACCAAATGGGTGGCCGAGCAGTACGTCCTGCATTGGTGCCAGACCTATGATATCCCGTCGGTGGCCCTGCGTCTGTTCAACGTCTATGGCCCACGGTCCCGCACATCGGGCACCTATGGCGCCGTCTTCGGCGTGTTTCTGGCGCAGAAGCTGGCGGGCAAGCCTTTCACCGTCGTCGGCGACGGCACGCAGACCCGCGATTTCACCTTCGTCACCGATGTGGTCGATGCCTTCGCCATGGCCGCCGCCTCCAGCCTGAGCGGCGAGGTCATGAACGTCGGCTCCGGCAACACCTATTCCGTCAACCGTCTGGTGCAATTGCTCGAGGGGCCGGTCACCTATATCCCCAAGCGGCCGGGCGAACCCGACTGTACCTTCGCCGACACCACCCGCATCACCCAACGCCTGGGGTGGAAGCCGAAGGTTTCGCTGGAACAGGGCGTGGCGGAGATGCTGCGCCACATCGATTATTGGCGAGAGGCCCCGGTCTGGGATCCCGACAGCATTAAGACCGCCACCGCGGATTGGTTCAAGTTTCTCGGCAAGCAGCCAGGGTAAGGAAAATCAGATGGGCAACGAGACGGCCAATCCCGCCTCGCACACCAGCGTGCGGAGCAAGATCCAGTCACTCCAGGAATTGGCCGAGATCGCCAAACAAGCCCAGGACGAAGGACGCAAGGTGGTGCTGTGCCACGGGGTGTTCGACCTGTTGCACATGGGCCATGTCCGCCATCTGGAGGGCGCCCGGCGCGAGGGCGACATGCTGATCGTCACCACCACCGGTGACGGCTTCGTCAACAAAGGCCCGGGCCGCCCGATTTTCCCCGAGCATATGCGGGCCGAAATGTTGGCCGCCTTGTCCTATGTGGATTGGGTCGGGATCAACCAGGCCAGTTCGGCCGAGGTGGTTCTCAATACCGTTCGCCCCGATATTTACGTCAAGGGCTCCGATTACGAAAATCCCGAAGACGACGTCACCGGCAAGATCCAGTCCGAACGGGACGCGGTGGAAGCCCATGGCGGTCGACTGGTCTTCACCAAGGACATCACCTTCAGTTCGTCCAATCTGATCAACAAGTATTTCGACGTCTATGATCCGCCGCTGCGCGATTTTCTTGAGCAGATGCGCGAAGAAAATTCGCTGCCGCAGATCCTGGACCTGATTGAACGCGTCAAGGACATGAAGGTGTTGCTGGTCGGCGACACCATCATCGACGAATATCAGTACGTCACCACCTTGGGCAAATCGCCCAAGGAAAACATGATCGCCACTTTGTTCGAGAGCAAAGAGCTGTTCGCCGGTGGCGTGATCGCCGCGGCCAACCATGTGGCGGAATTCTGCGCCAAGGTCGACGTGCTGACCGTGATCGGCGAGGCCGACCCGCACGAGGCGGTGATCCGCCAAAGCCTGAAGCCCAATGTGGGGTTGACGGCGCTGCGCCGCGCCGGCGCGCCGACGACCCGTAAATGCCGGTTCATCGAGCCGACCTATATGCGGAAACTTTTTGAAGTCTATCACATGGACGATTCGCCGCTGCGCGAATCCCTGGCCGATGACTTCAACTCGCGTATCGTTGACGTGGCCAAGAATTACGACGTGGTCCTGGTCACGGATTTCGGCCACGGCCTGATCCAACCGGAAACCATCCGCATCCTGGCCAGCGAAGCCCGTTTCCTGGCGGTCAACGCCCAAAGCAACAGCGCCAACATGGGCTTCAACCTGATCACCCGGTATTCCCGGGCCGATTACATCTGTATCGACGCCCCCGAAGCGCGTATGGCGGTGGGCAGCAAGTCGGAAGACCTGTCGATCATTGCCGGCGATATCCTGCCGCGCCTGATCAAGAGCAACCGCATCATCCTGACCCATGGTAAGCATGGCTGCGTGACTTGGCAAACCGAACGCGGCGCCCATCGGGTTCCGGCCTTCACCAAGACCGTGGTCGATACCGTTGGCGCCGGCGACGCCTTCCTCGCGGTCACCTCGCCCCTGGTGGCGGCGGGCGGACGCATGGATCATGTCGGCTTTATCGGCAACGCCGCCGGGGCCATCAAGGTGGGGATCGTCGGCCATCGCCGGTCGGTGGAAAAGGCCCCGCTGATCAAGTTCATCACCACGCTTTTGAAATAGGCTCCGCCATGACCACGAAGACTTGGAATATTTTGGTGACCGGCGGCGCCGGCTATGTCGGTAGCGCCCTGGTGCCCGAACTTTTGGCCGCCGGACACGGCGTCACCGTTCTGGACCTTTATCTTTACGGCGATGACGTGTTCGCGCCGCTGAAGGACCATCCGCGCCTGCGCCAGGTCAAAGGCGATCTGCGCGATCAGGCGGTGGTCAAGGATGCCTTGACCGGCTGTGACGCCGTCATCCATCTGGCCTGTATTTCCAACGACCCCAGCTTCGAGTTGGACCCCGCCTTGGGCAAGTCCATCAATTACGACGCCTTCCGCCCCTTGGTCCGGGCCGCCAAGGCCGCCGGCGTGAAGCGTTTCATCTATGCGTCGTCCTCGTCGGTTTACGGCATCAAGGACGAAGCCGAGGTTACCGAGGACCTGTCGCTGGAGCCCCTGACCGATTATTCCAAGTTCAAGGCCTTGTGCGAGCAGGAACTGGAAGAAGAGCGCGCCCCCGGTTTCATCACCTGCACCATTCGCCCGTCCACCGTTTGCGGCTATGCGCCGCGCCAGCGGCTGGACGTGGTGGTCAACATCTTCACCAACCATGCGGTCAATCTGGGCAAGATTCGCGTCACCGGCGGACCGCAGAAGCGTCCCAATATCCACATCCAGGATATGTGCCGGGTCTATTTGCACGTCCTGCAACAGGCGGACGAAAAGATCGACGGCAAAATCTGGAACGCGGGCGACACCAACTTTCCCATCGGCGAATTGGCGCAGATCGTCAAATCCGTGGTGGGTGAGCATGTGGAAATCGAGTTCGTCCCCACCAACGACCCCCGCTCCTATCATGTGTCGGGAAAGAAGATTCGCGACGATATCGGCTTCGAGCTGAAATACACGATCGAGGATGCGGTGCGCGAATTGGCCGCCGCCTTCAAGGATGGTCGCCTGACCGATCCATTGAACAATCCCAGCTATTTCAATATCAAGTTGATGCAGCAGGAAGAACTACGATAGTTTGAGGAAGTCTGGCGGAAGCTTCATCTGGAAAGCTTCCGCCAGATTGTTCGAGTGCGGATAAAAGCACATTGATGCAATCACTGCCTCGGTGTGCCCTCAAGACGCCCGTCTTCCAGGTGGACACGTTGAACGCCCCCATGCGTATCGGACTCGATCTTGACAACACCTTGGTCTGTTATGATCGGGTTTTTGTCGCTGCCGCCCGCGAAATGGGGGTTCCGGCTCTTGCCGATACCACTGACAAGACGCAGGTCCGGGAAGCCGCCCGCCGCTTTGGCGGTGAAACCCTGTGGCAAAGCCTGCAAGGTCAGGTTTATGGGCGTTTGATGCCATTGGCGACGCTGATGGAGGGGGCCGGCGACTTTCTGAGCCGATGCCGACAGCGCGGTATTGCCGTGGCCATCGTCAGCCATAAAACCGAATACGGTCACTTTGATCCGGCCCGCGTCAATCTGCGCCACGCGGCCATGGACTGGCTGGACAACAACGGATTTTTCAACGCCGACGGCTTCGCCATGGCGCGCCAATCGGTGCATTTCGAGACCACGCGTGATGAAAAGGTGGCCCGCATCGCCGCCATGGACTTCAGCCATTTCGTCGATGACCTGAGCGAAGTTCTCGACCACCCTGCCTTCCCGGCCCGGGTTCAACGCCTTCTTTTCGACCCCGCCGGCCAAACCGTCGAAGGCTGCTATCGCCGATGCCGCACGTGGAAAGAAATCGGGCAGGAGATTTTCGGTGACTGACGCAGAATTGCGTCAATTGGCCAGCGCCTTGGCAAGACTGCCGGTCCATGCCCTAAGCTCGGTCCGGGCGGGGGGCAACAACCGCATTTTCCGTGCTCAAACCCCGGACGGCCCCTTGGCGTTGAAGCTCTATCCGTCGCAACAGGCCGATCCGCGCGATCGGTTGGGAACGGAATGGAGGGCCCTGTCGTTTTTGGCCAAGAACGGCATCACCGGCTTGCCCAAACCGATCGCCTGTGACCCCGGTCATAATCTGGCGCTTTACAGTTGGATCGAGGGACAAGCCTGCCCGCCGGGGAGCGGCACTTGGGCCGATACCAGCCGGTTGGCTGGCTTTTTGACCAGCCTTGCCCCCTTGGGCCGACTGCCGGACGCACAAGACCTGCCCTTGGCCTCGGCCGCTTGCCCGGCGCCGATGGACGCTTTCGGTCAATTGCAGGCCCGTCGGAACCGGTTGCAGGCGATCGACAGTGACCACCCCGGTCTGTCGGTATTCCTGCGCACCCGATTCGACCCCGCCTGCGCCCGGTTCTTCGCCGCCGCCGCCAACGGCCTGAACCAGGCCGGGATCGTTGGCGAGCGCGCGTTGCCGCCGCAACGCATGCTGCTTTCGCCATCGGATTTCGGCCTGCATAATGCCCTGCGCCAGCCTGACGGAACCTTGGCGTTCGTCGATTTCGAGTATTTCGGCTGGGATGACCCGGTCAAGGCCATCGCTGATGTCATCTTGCATCCGGGCAGCGCCTTCGATGACGTATGCCGACAGGACTTCGTCGCGGCCATGCTGCCGCACATGGCGGCGACCGACCCGGATTTCGTCACGCGATTCCATATGTTGTTACCGGTCTATGGTTTGATATGGTGCCTGATCCTGCTCAACGAGTTCCTGCCCGAGCGATGGGCGCGCCGGGTCATGGCCGGAGGTCGTGACGACCAGAAAGCGGAGCAGGACCGGCAATTGAAAAAGGCCGCTTCTTTGCTCGATTGGATAGAAGGACTTCATGAGCATCACATCATTGCCCGCTGACGGCGCCCTGGACGACCGTTCTAAGCATTTGCGCCGCCTGGTGTTCGATGCGCTCATCGCCGCCGGCCGCGGCCATCCGGGGCCGGCATTGTCGCTGATCGAAATCATCCGGGTACTTTATGACGACGTCATGCGCTTCCGTCCCGCCGAACCGGGTTGGAACGGGCGTGACCGCTTCATCCTGTCCAAGGGGCACGGCTGCTTGGCCCTGTACGCCGTCTTGGCCGATCACGGCTTTTTCCCGACCGCTACGTTGAAGACCTTCTGCGCTTTCGACAGCATTTTGGGCGGCCATCCTGAATACGGCATCATTCCCGGTGTCGAAGCCTCGACCGGCGCCTTGGGCCACGGCTTGTCCATCGGCTTGGGCATGGCCTTGGCCCAGCGCATCAAAAATCAGGATGCCCGCGTCTTCGTCGCCATGGGTGACGGCGAAATCAACGAAGGTTCGGTGTGGGAAGCGGCCATGGCCGCCGGTAAACACGGGCTGGACAATCTGACCGCCATCATCGATTACAATAAATTGCAATCCTATGGCCCGACCGCCCAGGTCCAGGACATGGAGCCGCTGGCCGACAAGTGGCGCAGCTTCGGCTTCGCCGTCACGGAAGTGAACGGCCACGACGTCGCCGCCTTGCGCCAGTCCTTCACCGCCTTACCGGTGGCCGTCGGCAAGCCCAGCGCGGTCATCTGCCATACCGTCAAGGGGCGCGGTATTCCCGCAGCCGAAAACAACCCCGACTGGCACCACAAGAACAAACTGTCCCCTGCCGAAATGGCGGCCATCGAGTCCGCCCTGGGAGCCGCCTGAGATGCGCAAAGTCTGTCTGAACATGGTGCACGAACTGGCTCGCCAGGATGAACGCGTGCTGTATCTGGGGTCCGATCCCGGCCCCGGCACCTTGGACGCCATGCGCAAGGAATTTCCCCAGCGCCATCTGATCGAAGGCATCGCCGAGGCCAATGTGGTCGGCATGGCCGCCGGCTTGGCCATGGAAGGCTTTATTCCTTACGTGAACACCATCTCCACCTTCCTGACCCGCCGCTGTTTTGAACAAGTCGCCATCGACCTGTGCCTGCACAACCTTCCGGTCCGACTGATCGGCAATGGCGGCGGCTTCGTTTATGCCCCGCTGGGGCCGACCCACACCGCCATCGAGGACATCGCCCTGATGCGGTCCCTGCCCAACATGGCCGTCGTGGTGGTCACCGATGCCGAGGAAATGGCCCGGATGATGCCGCAGACCCTGAACTGGCCCGGCCCCATGTATATCCGTCTGGCCAAGGGCGGCGACACCGTTGTCTCGCGCCCGGAACTGGGCTTTACCCTGGGCAAGCCCATCGTCATGGCCCCGCCGGGCGATGCGGTGATTTTCGCCTGCGGCGTCATGGTCGAACGGGCCTTGAAGGTGGCCGCCAATCTGGCGGCGGATGGCATTGCCTGCGGTGTCGTCAACCTGCATACCATCAAGCCGCTGGACGAGACCGCTTTGGTCGAACTGGCCGCTCCCGCTCGTCTGGTGGTGACCCTGGAAGAGCATAGCCGCAACGGCGGCCTGGGCAGCGCGGTGTTTGAAACGCTGCAAGACAACGGCGTGCTGCGCCCCGGCCTGCGTCTGGGCATCCCCGACAAGTTTACCCACCATTACGGTTCGCAGAACGCTTTGCTGGCCCATTACCGGCTTGATGCCGACAGTGTTGCCGCCGATATTCGTGCTGCGCTCAATCGGCTGTGAAAGAAAGGCTCGTCCATGTTCAAGGTGCGTTATTCCTATCTGCCCCAGCAATTCGCCGACCCGGAGCCCATCTTTCAAGAACTGCGCCGCCTGGTGCCCACCGGTGATTTCACCTTGGGCAAGCCCGTCGCCGAATTCGAGCGCCGCTTCGCCGACATGATCGGCGTCAAACACGCCATCGGCGTCGGATCGGGAACCGACGCGCTGAAACTGCCGTTGCGCGCCTTGGGCATCGGCCACGGCGACGAGGTCATCACTGCGGCCAATACCTTTATCGCCACCGTCGGCGCCATCGCTGAAACCGGCGCGACCCCGGTCCTGGTCGATTGCGACCCGGATACCTTCTGCATGGACGTCAGCAAGGTGGAAGCGGCGATCACCCCGCGCACCAAGGCGATCATGCCGGTGCAGATCACCGGTGAAGTGGTCGAGATGCCGGCCCTGATGGCCATTGCCGAAAAGCACGGCCTGCCGGTGGTGGAAGATTCCTGCCAGGGCATTTTCTCGGAATGTGACGGCAAACGTTCGGGCACCTGGGGTGCGGCCGGCGGCTTCTCCCTGCATCCGCTCAAGAATCTCAATGTCTGGGGCGATGCCGGCGTCATCGTCACCAATGACGACGAAATGGACCGCAAGCTGCGCCTGCTGCGCAATCACGGCATGCGCAACCGCGACGAAATCGAGATCCTGGGCCACAATTCCCGCCTGGACAGCGTGCAGGCCGTCGTCGGCAATTGGCTGATCGGCCAGACCCACGACATCACCGAAAAGCGGATCGCCACCGGTGCCTATTATGATGCGGGCCTGTGCGATATCGACGGTATCCGGGTGCCGAACCGCCCCGCCAATCACAAGCGGGTCTTCCACCTGTACATGGTGTTCGCCGAAGACCGCGACGCCTTGTACCAGTATTGCCTGGATCAGGGTGTCGAGGCCAAGGTGCATTATCCGATTCCGCTGTACCAGCAAGATGGCCTCAAGCATCTGGGCTATGCCCCCGGCACCTTCCCGGTGACCGACCGCCACGCCGCCGATGTCATCAGCTTCCCCGTCGATCAGCATGTGGAAAAGTGGCAGCTGGACTACGTCATCGATACCGTGCGCGGCTTTTACGCCAAGCGTTAGGAGCATTCCGGCATGCGCAACGTCCCCTATGTTGACCTGCAACGCCAGTTCGCCGCCGAACGCGACGAAATGATGCCGGTCATCGAGGCCGCCCTGGCCCGCGCCGATTACGTCGGCGGGGCCGCGGTGGAAAAGCTGGAAAGCGAACTGGCCGCCTTTTTGGGCGTCGAACACGTGGTTGCGCTGGCCTCGGGCACCGACGCGCTGATTTTCGGCTTGCGCGCCTTGGGCATTGGTCCGGGGGATGAAGTCATCACCCCGCCCAATTCCTTTGTCGCCTCCACCGCCGCCATCGTCGCCGTCGGCGCCACGCCGGTTTTCGCCGACGTCCTGCCCGATCAGAACATGTCGCCCAAGGCGGTGGCCGCCGCCATCACCGCGCGCACCAAGGCGATAATGCCGGTTCATCTGACCGGACGCATGGCCCGCATGGATGAAATCATGGATCTGGCGGAACGCCATGGTCTGGTGGTCATCGAGGATGCGGCGCAATCCATCGGCTCTCGTTACGACGGACGCCTGAGTGGCAGCATCGGCCATGTGGGCGCTTTTTCCGCCCATCCGCTGAAGAACCTGAATGCCGCCGGCGATGCCGGCTTTCTGACCACCGCCGACGGCGACATCGCCGGTAAAGTGCGCTTGTACCGCAATCATGGCCTGGTTGACCGCAACACGGTGGAATGCTGGGGCACGGTGTCGCGCCTGGATACGCTCCAGGCGGAAATCCTGCGCCTGCGGCTGGCCCGGCTGCCATGGGTGATCGAACGCCGGCGCGCCAACGCGGCGCTTTACCGGCGTTTGCTGGCCGATGCGCCGGTTTTCATGCCGCCTTGCGGTGACACCGAATTCAACACCTTTCACACCTTCGTCATTCAGGTGGACCAGCGCGATGCGTTGCAGGCCTTTCTGGGCGAGCGTGGTATCGGAACCGCCATCCATTACCCGGTTCCCATCCACCTGCAACCGGCGGCGCTGACCTTGGGCCATGGTCCCGGCGCGTTCCCGGTCTGTGAGAGCCAAGCCCCCCGCATTCTGACTCTCCCGGTCCACCAATATCTGGAACCGGACGACATCGCCTATGTGGCGGAACAGGTGCGGGCCTTTCGGCCATGAGCGGCTTTTGGAACGAAGCCGAGGCCAAACTGGCCGAACAATTCCTGCGTGACGGCTATGTCATCCAAGCGGCGGATGATCCGTCGTCGCTTGATCGCATTCAGACCCTGATTGCCGATTTGGCCGGCGATTTTCTGGGAGAACCGCCCAGCGGCGATTGCCGTGTGTTCCTGGACCATGTGCATCAAAAGGTCACGGCGGATCGGGTCAATGATCTGCGCCTGCATGTGATTCAAGGCATGAACAGCCAGGCTTGGCTGCGGCATGCCTATTTCACCACCGCCCGCCGCACGATCGAAACCATCGTCGGCAACGAATTATGCATGCAACGCCGCGTCAATCTCAGCGTGCAGTTGCCCGGCGACGAAAGTTCCGTCCTGGCCTCCCATGCCGATGTGTGGTCAGGCGATTCTCCGTTTGAAGTGGTGCTGTGGATTCCCTTGGTCGATTGCGCCGGAACCAAATCCATGTTCCTCGCGCCACCCGCCATCGACGCGGAAATCCAGGCGCGGCTCGCCAGTCACGGCAGCGTTGAACGGGCCTTCAGCCATTATCAGGATCAGGTGCGGTTTCTGGATATCCCGTATGGCCATGTCCTGCTGTTCAACCAGAATCTGATGCATGGCAACCGCCTGAACACCACCGGCGAAACCCGCTGGTCGATGAATTGCCGTTTCAAGAGCATCATGTCCCCCTATGCCGACAAGAAGCTGGGCGAGTTTTTCGAGCCGATCACCCTGCGTCCCGCCACCCGTCTGGGCATGACCTATCGCCTGCCGGAGGGTTTTGATGAAGAGTGATCGCAAGGGCTGGCGCGGTTACGTCGCCAGCCGTCCCATCCTGGGGCAAAGAACGGCGCAACACGTCCAGAATATCGTGATCCGCGATCATTGCCGCCGTCATGGCCTGTATTACCTGCTGGGTGCGGTGGAATACACCATGCCGGCTTGCTATATGATGCTGGAAGATATCGTGGCCGAAATGCCGTGCCTGGAAGGAATCGTCGCCTACAGCCTGTTCATGCTGCCGGTTGATGCGGCCCGCCGCCGGCTGTTTTGGGACCGTATGCTCGCTTGTAACGCGCGATTCCACGCCGCGCTTGAAGACATGATCATCGCCGATGCCGACGACATCGCCAGAGCGGAAGATTTGATCTTGGTGAAAACCTATCTGCATCAAGTCGGAATTGCTTGAATCAAGCACCAGCGGGGTCATAGTCTCGCCCAGCCTGCATCACCTCGGAAAGCGCCAAAAAACATGGCCATCCTTTACAGTCAGCTCAAATTTCTTCGCTTTCAGGACCATCTGAACGCCCTTCGCGACCAAAAGGTGGTGGCGCCGGTTCATATCCGGATCAAGCCGACCAATCGCTGCAACCATAATTGCTGGTATTGCGCCTATCGCGTCGACAACCTGCAATTGGGCGACGGCATGGATCTGGAGGATGAGATCCCCGTCGACAAGATGATGCAGATCACTGACGACATCATCGCCATGGGGGTCAAGGCCGTGACCTTTTCCGGCGGTGGCGAACCGCTTTTGTACAAGGCCCTGCCCGACGTCATCGACCGTCTGGCCGGAGCCGGCATCAAGGTCGCCGCCCTCAGTAACGGGGCCAATCTTCGTGGACGCATGGCCGATGCCTTCGCCGAGCATGGCACATGGCTGCGCGTTTCCATGGATGCATGGGATGACCAAAGCTATCAGCAAAGCCGCGGCGCGCCGGTCGGTGGGTTTCCCCGCCTGATGAGAAATCTTGCCGATTTCTCCGCCCGCAACAGCCAATGCGTCTTGGGAATCAGCTTCATTGTCGGCAAAAACAACTTCGACCATATCGCCGAAGTGGCAGGCATGCTGAAAGAAGCCGGCGTCAATCACATGAAGATTTCCGGTGCGGTCGTCGATAACGAAGCCGCCGGCAACAATCTGTACCATGCGGAAATTCAGGCGGAAGTCGCCGCGCAGATCAATGCGGCCAAACGACTTGAAGATGGGTCTTTCACCGTTCTGAACCACTACCACGATTTGGAAGAACGCTTCCAAAAGGAATACAAGACCTGTGCCTTCCTTCAGTTCCTGACCGTCATCGGCGCCGACCAATGCGTCTACACCTGTCAGGACAAAGCCTATAATGCCGCCGGCCTGCTGGGGTCGATCAAGGAACAAGGCTTCCGTCAGTTCTGGTTTTCCGAGGAAAACCGCAAAAAGCTGTTCAGCTTCGACCCCAGTGTTTCATGTGGACACCATTGCGTGACCCATGCGAAGAACCTGGCCATTCAGGAATTCCTGGCCATCGACCCGGATCATGGGATGTTTGTTTGACATGGCACGCATCGATTTCATTCAGAAGCTTCATACCAAGACATCGCGCAACTACGTTCAGCGCGTGGTCGAACACGACAAGGCGGAATGCGCGACCATTGCCCGCCAATTCGGCCGCGATTATTGGGACGGTGAGCGTCAATACGGCTATGGCGGCTATCGCTATGATGGCCGTTGGAATCCCATCGCGGCGGAAATGGCCGCTCATTATGGTCTGAAGCCCGGCATGAAGGTGCTGGATGTGGGCTGTGGCAAGGGCTTTCTGCTCCACGAGCTCACCCAGGTCGTCCCCGGCCTGATCGTCGCCGGTCTGGACATTTCTCAATACGGTATCGACAACGCCAAGGAAGAGGTTCGCCCCTTTCTGGTACAGGGATCGGCGGACCGGCTGCCGTTTGAAGCCGGCGAATTCGACTTCGTCGTCTCCTTGGGCACGCTGCACAACCTGGCCCTGCCCGCCGCCAGCGCCGCTTTTCGTGAAATCGAACGCGTCGGCCGCGGCGGCAAATACGTCATGATCGAATCGTTCCGCGATGAGCGCGAAAAAGCCAACCTGCTGTACTGGCAATTGACCTGCCAAAGCTTCCATGATCCCGACAGCTGGGAATGGCTGGCCACTCAGGCCGGATATACCGGTGACATCGGCTTCATCTATTTCGAGTAACAAAATGAGCCCGGACAAAATTCTGATTTTGGGCGCATCCGGATTCATTGGCCGGGCCTTGGCCCAACGGCTGGGTGAACGCGCCGTCGCCACCTGGAACAGCCGCGCGGTTCCGGGCTGGCACCATTTTGATGCGACCCGGAACGGAATCGACACTCTGCCGCTGAACGGGGTTAGTCACGCCATCATCTTGCTGGGCAACACCAACCCGGATTCCTGCGCCCGCGACCGCCACGCCTCGGATCGCTTGAACATCGAATGCGTCCTCCAGGCCTGCGATGCCCTCGGCCAGCGGGGTATCCACTGCACCTTCGCCTCGACCGAGGTCGTCTTCGACGGCAAAGCCGGCGGCTATGTGGAAACCGATCCGACGGCGGCCATGCTCGTCTACGGCCAGCAGAAAGTCGCCGTCGAACAGCACCTGACCGCCCATTGGCCGCAAGCGGCGATTTTTCGCCTAGCCAAGGTTTACGGGACAAGCCCGGGCGATGGATCCTTGCTGGATGGCTGGTATCGTCAGGCGCAAGCCGGCGGGGCTATCCGCTGCGCCGCCGATTTCATCAGTTCCGTCGTCCATGTGGACGACGTCGTCGATGCCTTCTTGGGCGCCTGTCAGCGCAACCTATCGGGGCTTTACCATTTGGGAGGCCCCGCTCCGGTCAGCCGTCTGGCCATGTTCCAGGCCCTGCTGGAGGCGTTCGCCAAAGCCGGCACCCCCTTGCCGGCACAGGCGGTCGGCTGCAGCATCGATGATTTTCCGACGCTGGAGGGGCGGCCCAAGGACGTTTCCCTGAACAACACCAAATTGGTGACCGACCTGTCGTGGTCCCCCCGCTCCATCGGGCAGGCCTGCGCCGATTTCGTCACGCTGGCCCGCGGGATCGGCGGATGAGGCGGTTTCTCCCCCTTCTGGTGAAGCTGACCGTCTCGGTCGCCATCATCGCCGCTCTTGCCTGGAACATCGACCTGTCCGGCACCCTGAGCCGCGCCCGCGACGGCAATCCGGGCTGGATCGCCGCCGCCGCCTTTTTCACCTTGGCGCAGATGATTATCGCCACATGGCGCTGGCAGGTGGTGATCGCCGCCATCGGCGGACGACTTGGTTTCGGCCAGGCCTGGCGGCTTGTCTATATCGGTCAGTTCTTCAATCTCATCCTGCCATCGACGGTCGGCGGCGACGCCATCCGTGGCTGGATGATCTGGAAAAGCGGCATGACCGCCATGAACGCGGCCAGCTCGGTGCTGCTGGACCGTCTGGTGGCCGTTCTCGGCCTAGTGCTGACCATCGCCGTCACGCAGTGGTTGCTGCCATCCATGGAACAGGCGGATATGGTCGCCCTGGTGGTGGCCGGCATCGTCACCGGAACCATTGGCGGCACCACCATCTTGATGCTGCTGGATCGGCTGCCCGCGCAAATCCAGGAAATGCGGCTGTTTTCCGCCTTGGCGCGGCTGTCCCGCAATGTCCGTGCCGTCTTGCTCTCTTGGCCCTACAACGTGGGCTCGGTCGGCATGGGTGTGTTGGGGCAGATCAATCTTTCAATGGCTTTGTACGCCTTGGCGCAAGCCTTCAACATTCCGCTGACGGTGATTGATTGTTTGGTGCTTTGGCCCTTGGTGGTTCTGGTCACCTTGCTCCCGGTTTCCATTTCCGGCTGGGGTGTGCGCGAGGGAGCGATGGTCGTCGCTCTGGGTTTGGCAGGGGTTTCCAGCGAGTCCTCCATGCTGTTGTCGGTCAGTATCGGCCTGCTGGCGACGGTGATGGCGCTGCCGGGCGGATTGCTGTGGCTTTCGGTGCGCCAGCCGCAACCGGCCTCGCAGACGACAATCCCTTAGGGACAATAGGTTTGAGTTGGTGACTTCAAACTGATATAAGCCGCACGTCCGTTGTCGTCCGAGCTGAAGAGTTAGCTGCGTATCGACGCTAACGACCGCCAACACCTCGACCAAGGTCTCTGTTGGTCCAGTTGAAAAAACAAGAGGCCCGTCCCGCATGACCGAGATCAATGCCGCCGTTGTTTCCGCCGCGTCACCGACGATGGCGGAAATTGGCCGTGTCGTGGCCGACCGGCTGCTGCATTTCAATTTCGAGGACGGCGCGCTGATCATTCAGATTCCCCAGGTGCCGCCGCATCTGATGGAAAGCAAGATCGCGCGAAACCGGGGCTATTTCGCCTATCCGCCGCAATCGCTATTTTATCTTGGTGCTGTCTTTGATCAATTGGACGTACCCAATGCCTTGCTTGATCTCAATTACATCGCCCTTGATGCCGCGTGCCGCGACCTTGATCCGCGCCTTGCCTGGGAACAAGCCATCGATGCGGCCATGGATCGGTTTCAGCAGCCCTTCGTCTGCGTCTCATTCATGTTTGACCCCACCTATCCGCAATTATTGTCGGTGGTCGAATACATCAAGGGCAAATGGCCGCAAAGCTGCGTGGCCGTGGGCGGCGTCGCCGCCACCGCCGATCCTGAACGCGTGTTGCGCCACGGCAAGGCCGATTGCGTGTTTTCCAACGAAGGGGAGCGCCCCCTGGCGGCATTCTACGATTTCCTGCGCAATGCCGCGCCGCCGCCGCCCAACCTGAGCCTTCTGAACGATAACGGCGACCTGATTTCCACCTCCGTCACCACCGGCGGCGAGGTGGATCTGGACATCCGGCAGCAATATTCAAAACTGCCCATAGCCCGTTACCACGAAATCGGTTCACTCAATAATTTCTCGCGTATGCGCGGAATTGACGTTCCTTACGCCACCGTGATTTCACGCCGTGGCTGTCGGGCAAAATGTACGTTTTGCGCTGTTCGGAATTTCAACGGTAAAAACGTGCGCATTCGTCAGACCGCCAACGTGGTCGATGAAATGGTGCATCTGCATGATGTTCATGGCGTCCGTCATTTCGACTGGCTTGACGACGACCTGCTTTACAATCACGACGCCGCCCATGAACTGTTTCAGGAAATCGGTCATCGCCTACCCGACATTACGTGGGGTGCTCATAATGGCCTGATTGCCGCCGCCGTTACTCCGGCCTTGCTTGAAGCCATGCAGAATTCCGGCTGCATCGGATTTGGCGTCGGCCTGGAAACCGGCAACCCTGAGTTGCTGCGCAGTATCCGCAAGCCGGCCACCATCAAGACGTTTTTCGAATTTGCCGATTTGTCGAAAAATTATCCGCGCCTGCAATACCTAGTGAATTTCATTCTCGGCCTGCCGAATGAAACCTTCGGACAGATGCTTGACTCCTTTGCCGTCTCGACCCGAGCGGCCCTGGATTGGAATAATTTCTTCACCTTCCGACCGCTCAAAAACACCGATGCCTATCTGGCCTATGGCGGCATGGATGACGGTCGTGCCGATGAAGATGTTCGCCAGCGCGGCACCACCATGAATTTCAACCCCGTCCGGGACGGCAGCATCCAACGCCTTGATGAGCGGGCCGATTTGGCTAGCGGCTATCACGTTTTTGATCTTGATCCGATGTCACTACCCGGCCCGGAACAGCTCAAGGAAATCTGGTTCACGTTCAACTATTTGGCCAACTTCCTGCGGATACCCGCAGCGACCACGGACAGTGAACAACGCGTGCGTAACGCAATCCGCTGGCTGACCGCCTTGGGGACCGCCTACGAAGACAATCCTGCCATTGATTGCGTCCAGTCATACCTACATCATCGACAGAATGACACAGCCGCTACTCAGGCCGCAAAAAGTAAGGCGATTGAAAAGCTCAAGCGTTCCCCTTATTGGCAGACCCGTGACCGTCAATTCGCTTTTTCCGCCTTTCTTGATGGGGCGCTTCCGCCTCTGGATACACGGGCCATCGCACATTTTGGAAGAACCACATGAGCCTGATCCGCCTTGACGACAGCGAACGCGTTCTTGAGTGTAACTCTGGGCGCACTCCTGCCCTGTTCTGCCAGGGCAAGCCCATCACCTTGAATCACGCCGTGGTCGCCGACCTGATTGTACGGGCGGAAACCAGCGGCGGCGATCTGCGTCTATGCCTTCATCAAGGGCCTGAAGAAAACTTCCACGACATGATCATCGTCCAGCACGGCGGTGGTTATTACCGGCCCCACCGCCATATGGACAAGGACGAGACTTGGCACATGCTGCATGGGCGTGCGGGTGTTTTCGTCTTTGATAAAGACGGCGCAGTGACCGATGCTCAAATTTTAAGTCCCGATGAAAATTTCCTTTACCGGGTCGGCAATGCCCAGTACCACACCCTCGTCCTGTTGACACCTACCGTCGTCCGCCGTGAAAGTAGGCCAGGACCGTTCATGGGACCGGGCGATTCTCTTTTCGCCCCCTGGGCCCCGGATGGAAGCGATGCCGCTATCGCCTCCGCCTATTTGGAAAGGCTGAAGTCGCTGCTATGAGCCATGCTTGTCGTCTTTGTCGGGGCCATGACCTTTCCTTGGTGATCGACCTGGGATCCCTGCCCATCGCCCACCGCCTGCTCGAGCGCAGGGACCAAACCGAAGAAGTCTTCCCCTTCCAGGTGCATGTTTGCCAGAGCTGCGGTTTGATCCAGATCGTGGATCCCGTCGATCCCGGCATTTTGTACGACCGTTACAATTACAATTTCAGTTCGTGGAAGCCAGAACCCCATCTTCCCGATGAATTGGATCTGATCTGTGCCGGTGGCGCCCCTGGGGCCGTTGCCGAAATCGGTTGCAATGACGGTCGTTTCCTCAGTGAATTGCAACAACGCGGCGTCGCCCTTCGGGTCGGCATCGAACCCAACCCGGTCTCCGGTTCCATTGCCCGCGACCGCGGACATCACGTCCATCAGGGGATGCTGGGGCCGGACCTAGTCACGGACATCGTCCACGCCCATGGTCAGTTCGACGTGGTGGTGTCGCGCCAAGTGTTCGAGCATTTGCTGGATATCGACAACTTCTTTGCCTGCGCCGCCAAACTGCTGAAGGCCGATGGCTTCCTGTTCGTCGATCTGCCGGATTTCCAGCCCTCCTTCGACAACGGCGACGTGTCGGTGTTGTGGGAAGAGCACGTCAGTTACTTCACGGAACCCGTACTGCTGGCCGCCTTTGCCCGGAACGGCTTCCTGGTGGAAACGGTCCGCAAATACGATTTTTCCGGTGGTACCATTGCCGTCAAGGCGCGCCGCGCCGAGGCGCCGGCCATGGCCAACTCTGACGTGACGGCCATCGTGCACACCGCCCAGGGTTTCGCCGCCCGCTCGGCTGACTATGCCGCCCATCTGCGCACCAGCCTGGAAGCCCGACGCGCGCAAGGAGCCCGGGTGGTGCTTTATGGCGTCGGCTGCCGCGCCTGCACCGTGGTCAATGCCCTTGACCTCAAGGATTGCATTGATTTCGCCGTCGATGACCAGCCGGAACGCCAGGGCATGTTCATGCCGGGAAGCCGATTGGAGATCAAGCCCTCCGCCGTTCTTGCCGATGACCGCCGCCCACTTGTCTGCCTTCTGGCGGTAAACAATGAAAGCGAAGACAAGGTCATGCAAAAGGTCATGAACTTGTCGCCGGATCGGACCATCTGCGTCACCTTGTTCTCGCCCAAGGACATTCATCAGGCCTTGGCGGCACTGGACACCTGGCAACCATGACCACGGAAGCCCAGGTCAAGGCCATAACCGTCGTCGTACCGGGTCTTAACGAGGAAAAGCTGGTCGCCAAGACGGTCGGCGAGTTGCTCGGGATCGCCCGCAGCGAGTTGGACGATTTCCAGTTCATCCTGGTTGATGACGGCAGCACCGATGCGACGTGGCCGCTGATGCAGCAATTGGCCCTGCTCGACTCCCGTATCGAACTGGTCCACCATGATCAGCCCAAGGGGCTGTCTCATGCCTTCCGCTTGGGATTGGAACGCGCCCGCTTTCCTTCTTTCACTCTGATTCCAAGCGACCGGGCGTTTGAACCGGACGGCCTTCGGACTCTGTTCGCCGCCGCCGGCAAAGCCGAATTGGTGGTCAGCTACCGGACCAATCAGAAGCAGGCGCGCTCGCCGCTCCGCTATATCCTCAATCGTCTGTATAAAGCGATCATGACCCGATTGTTCAATCTGCGGCTGATCGACATCCATAGCCTGAACCTTTATCCCACCGGGCGCGTCCGGGAACTTGATATCCAGGCTGACGGCGTGGCCTTTCAACTGGAATGCCTAGTCAAGCTGTTCCTGCACAATATCAGCGTGATTGAAGTACCGATCGCCTTGACGCCCCAGCGCCAAGGCCACGCCCGTACGGTCAGCCTGCGGACGCTGATGGCTTTATTCGACGTGGTCATCCGTCTGTTGCTGCGGCGTTGAGCGTCCGGGGCAACGCGGGGGGCCGGAGAAACGCGGTATGATCGACTTTATTCCCTCGGGTCCCATCGCCGCGGCACTGGCCGCGAGCTTTCTTATTCCCGTCACCTTGATTGTCAGCCAGTGGACCTCGTGGCGCCCGCAACTGGGCCGGCGCTATCGCTTGGC
The DNA here is from genome assembly GCA_006218045.1 of Stygiobacter sp. Taxonomy (GTDB): domain Bacteria; phylum Pseudomonadota; class Alphaproteobacteria; order Rhodospirillales; family Magnetospirillaceae; genus Magnetospirillum. The sequence continues at coordinate 106,387 of VBWB01000005.1, read as the reverse complement.
CCTGGCCGTCGCCTGGATGGGGTGGGCGATCCTCTTTACCATCGTCGGTTCGTTCGATCCTTGGGATTACTTGGCGGGGGGGCTCATCATGCTCACCGCCACCATGATTTCCTTCAATATCTGGGGCCTGCTGGCCTGGGGCTTCATGCTGTCCATGCTGATGGCGGCCCATCGTCAGCAAAAGCCGCTGTCGCGGGACCAATGGATCGCCGCTCAATCCGGTGGAACCTACCATCTGTTCAGCCGCAATCGCCTAACCATTCTCACCAATATGAACTTGGTCCGCGAGGAGGAGGGCATGGTCGGCATCACCCCGGGCATGGGCCGGATGATGGCTCGTATCGGCCTGTTGGCTTCGGCTTGGTATGGCATAAGGCGGATTCCATGATCATTACCTCCATGCTGTCGGGGCTGATTGCTTTAGCCGCCTTCCTGATTGCGGTCCAGATCCTCACCCGCCTGACCACAGCTTCGCCGGTGATGGTTTATTTCCTCACCGCCTTGTTCATTCATCTTGGGGCAATGGCCGGCGGTGCCTGGATTTACCCGGGCTTGTCCTATTGGCACGGCGCGACGATCTACTGGTTCGGCTTCATGGCTTATCTGTTCGCTTTCGGAGCGTTCTATAAGTCCATTTCCTTGTTGATCCTGCAACAGATATATTCCGCACAGGGACATCGAATGAGCCTAGACCGTGTGGCGACAGACATTGTCTTGCCCTGCTTTACCAACAGAATCGATGTCATGCTGGATGGTGGACTGGTACGACAAGAAGACGATAAATATACCCTGACAGAACAAGGCAAAAAAACCGCTGGGAAAATTGCCAAGCTGCAAAAGTTATTCGGCATTGACCAATGCGGTCTTTATGATCATTGAGCCGTATCTTTATTGAAACGATAAGGTATTGAAAGAGCACATGGTGAGAACTGACCAATTATGGCCACGGGTTCTGACCCGGATGGATATGGCCGGTCTGTTCGTGACGGCGGGTATTGACGCCGGCATGGATGTGATGGTCCATTCCGCCCTTGGCCGATTGGGCTATCTGGTCAACGGCGCCCACGACGCCATCGATGCCATGCTCGATGTGCTGGGGTCGGACGGCACCATGTTGGTGCCGGCGCAATCGGGTCATCTGACCGATCCCGCCGAATGGAAAAATCCCCCTGTTCCGCCGGCTTGGCAAGATGTGATCCGCGCCAACATGGCGCCCTTCGATCCGCATCGCACGCCGGCCCGCAATCGCGGAATGCTGGTGGAAACCTTTTTGTCCTACCCGCAAATGCGGCGCAGCCACCACCCCATCGCGTCCATCGCCGCCATCGGTGCCAAGGCCCAATATTACACCCAAGACCACCCCTTGCATGAAATGCTGGGGATCGGCAGCCCCGTACACAAGCTGTATCTGGCCGACGGCCACGTCCTGTTCATGAACACCGGCCTGGCCGCCTGCACCGCCCTTCATCTCGCGGAATTTATGGCCGGCGATCACTTCGTCACCCAGCGGCAGGTCACCATCCTGGTCGAGGACGAAAACGGTCGGCGTTTCGAGCGTTTGCGCAAATATCCCGGTTTGGCCCATAATTTCGAGACATTGCGGCAGGACTTCATTGCTGCCGGATGCCTGCGTGAGACTTGGCTGGATGATTACCGCTTCACCCTGCTGACACTACGGCCCGCCGTTGATCTTGCCGTACGCAGATTACAGCAGGACCCTGAATTTCTCGATCGATCCTAACGGAGCAGCCTCTATGCCGCAATTCATTGCCGTGGTCCCGGCTCGCAAGGGCAGCAAAGGCATTCCCAACAAGAACCCGCTGCTGTTCGACCGTACGATCGATTTCATCGAATCCTTGGGATTTTTTGACGAGATCGTTGTCACCACCAATGACGAGCAGGTGGCCGCGATGGCCGCTCGGCGCAAGTGCCGCGTCCATATCCGTCCCGATGAGACCGCCGTATCGACGGCACCGATCAAGCCGGCGTTCGAAACCATGACGTCCGCCCTGGGCTTGCCGGCGGACGCCTATCTTTGGCTGTTCTATATTCCTTTCGTCTTCCGCGACGCCGCCGATTTCCATGCCGCCAAGGCCATCATCGATCAGCAACGGCCCAGCTCGATCAGCACCTTCGTACCCGCCGCAACGCATCCGTTCCGCTGCTGGGGACAGGATAAAGTCACCGGCAAGATGTTCAAATTCTGTGATTCCGAGAAAGTCAGCCGCCAGGACTTTCCCGATGCCTGGGCCAACCACCATTACATCTATTGTATTCGCGCCGACGCCTTGGACAGCGTCAACGGTAACCTGCTGGGACCGGACACCACACCGATCTACTACACCAGCGCCCAGGCTGAGCGCCTGATCGAACTGGATGAGATGTCGGATGTGCAGGAATGGGCGCATCGCTACCCCGAAGACTATGCCGTCTGGTGGCACGCACTGCCGGCGGATCAGCGTATCGGTCCGTCACCCGAATGAAAGCCCTGTTCATCGGCTTGGGCGGTATCGGCCAGCGTCACTTGCGCAATCTGCGGGCCCTGCACCCCGACGCCGAAATCGCGGCCATCCGGGTCCGTGGCCGGAGTTTCGAGATCGGCGACGATTTACGCCCCGACCACAGTGTCGACATCATCGACAAATACGGCATCACCTGTCTCAGCGACATGGATCAGGCCTTGGCCTGGATTCCGGATCTGGCCATCGTCGCCAATCCATCAAGCCTGCACGTCGCCACGGCGCAGCCTTTGCTCGCCGCCGGCATTCCGGTTCTGCTGGAAAAGCCCATCGCCTGCGATGCGGCCGGCGCCCAGTCCCTGCTGGCGACGGCACGCCACACCGGGACGCCGATCATGGTCGCCTTTACCTTGCGCCTTCATCCGGCGGTTCAGACCATGCTCGACTGGTTGCAGCAAGGAATGGTCGGGCGGATTTCATCGGCGCAAGCCATTTGCCACAATCATCTGCCGCACAACCATTCCTATGAGCCGTGGACGGAATTTTATCTGGGCCGGCGCGATCTGGGCGGCGGCGCCATCTTGTCGGAAACCCACACCATAGACCTGGTTCATGCGGCTTTCGGGCTGCCGCGCGCCCTATGGTGCCGGGGCGGACAATTGGGACGCCATGCCTGTGACGTGGAAGACACGGCCAGCGCCCTGCTGGATTATGGTTTTCCGGTCAGCCTGCATGTGTCGATGGTCGAACGTCCGGTCAAACGGTTGTTGACCATCCATGGGGATGAGGGCTGTCTGAGTTGCGATCCCTTATCCGGCCAGACCAGATTTTGCGGTCCGGGCGGCGATCGTCTCTTCGACGCCTCATCCGTTACCCTGGCATCGCTTTATCCGCTGCAAATGCAGGTCTTCTTGGACATGGTCCAGCAGCGACAGCCAAGCGTGCTGTCCTTGGACAAGGTGATCGGTGGGCAAACCCTGGCCGCGGCCATGTTGGAATCCCTGCTTCAGGGCACCGTCATATCCTGCGCCGATCCACGGCCCTGACCGACGCCAAGAGGCGATCATACCGACCGGTATCACAGGCCTTGTTGTGATTTCTCCAGCAAGGCGGGAGTATCGATGGCGATGACCTTGCGCGGAAAAACCATCCCGTACACGGCGCGGCCAGCCTCGATCAGGTGTGGGATGATCTGGCGACCGAAATCCCACTCCCCTTCACCAATGCTCGCCAGAATTGTGGGCGATACAACGTAAATCCCGGCATTCACCCAGTGGCTTGGCGGCGGCGATTGGATCGGCTTCTCGACGAAGCCGGCGATTCGTCCGTCACTTTCCAATAAAGCCACCCCACTCAGACGCACGTCGTCCAGGTGAAACAGGGCGATGGACATATCTGCCCGCTTCTCACGATGAAACGCCAACAAGGCCGACAGATCGTAATCGGAATAGTTATCGCCGTAGACGACCAGGAACGGCTCGTCACCAAGGCTTTGCGCGAATTGTTTGACGCCGCCCGCGGTCCCCAACAAACTGGCCTCTTGGGCATAAGTAATGGCGACACCAAAACGTGATCCGTCGCCCAGGTGGTCGATGATGATTTCAGCCAGGTGATGCAGGTTGATGAAGATTTCATCGACGCCGTGCTGGCGGCACAATTCCACATTCCACTGGATCACCGGCTTGCCGGCAATCTCGATCATCGGTTTGGGGCGGACGGCAGTGATGGCGCCCAACCGTTCGCCTTTCCCGGCAGCAAGAATAACAGCCTTCATTTCGTGACTCCGGTATCGACTGACGAAAGCGGAAACGGTGACCGCGTACACACCGGGTCAGCCTTGAACGCCCATGCGGCGATTTGTTCTCGCAACAAAGGTCGGCAATAACGCAACGCCACCCGGCGCGTCCCGGGCGGCACCGCCACCGCCATGGCCACATGATTGGCGGGCACCAACGTTACCCCGCCGGCATCCGCCCATCCCTGCCAGAACGGCATGAAGGGGGTATTGACCACCACCAATCCGCCCTTGGGGGCCTGAAGTTCAATGTCAATGCCGTCGCGCACCAAGGTGAAGCCGGTGACCGTCGGCACGCCATCACCGAGCGAAGCCAGATCCGAGCGATAGCGCGGGTCCAACACCGCCCGCCGCGCCGGGGCGTGCTGGCGAATTTCCGCCATGGCCGCACGCGGCGAGCCGGACTCTTTCAGCCAATGAATCGCGGTCGCAGCGTAAATCCGGGGCAACGGATCCTTGAGGGCGTAAACAAAGGCGTCCTGGGGGACGAAGATACTGCGCCAACGGTGCTGGTAGTAAGCCAGCTTTTCCTGCGCATTGCTTTGCGTCGACCACACCCGCTCGACCGTCGGCGGCCCCGACAACAAGTCCAGTTCGACGCCGTTCAACCGGGTGGAACTGAAAACATAACCCACATTGGCGATACGCAAAAAGGTCGTATCAACCACAGCGTCGAAATCAAGGCTCAGACTGTTCCAATCCCAATACGCCGCATCCCAATAAATCTCGGGGGTGAAATTGGGCCGACCGGTTTTTTGAATGCCGAAGCCATAGAGTTCCGATATGGCCCGTGGATACAGCGTAAACATGCCGTCGAAGCTATCGAAGCCGTAAAACCCCGCAGCGACGTTGCGGGCGGGAGCACCGCCGATAACCGTGACGGCGCGCATGGGTTGCGCATCCTGCCATGATGGCTGCCGCAGATTGGCGACGGCATGGTATTGGCTTTGACCGCCGAAATGGACCAGGGTGCCCAACTGCGCCACCCTTTGCCCGGCAAGACTTCCCACCGCCAGGGCCAACACCGCCACCGCCGGCAAGGCCCGACGGAGCGGGTAGGCGCCCCATGAATCCGCCCATTGCTGATAGGCCAAGGTCAAGACCGGCAAAGCCAGGGCCGGCCCATAGATCACGCAATTGCCCCAACTGATTCGGGTCAGGAATCCCAGCCCGACCATGTCCCAGGGGGGTAAAACCGGCAGCAGCGGAAGCGTGACCCCGACCAGAAGCGCGACCAGGACCCAGACCAGGGAGTGGGTCCGTTTCCAGATCAACAAACCCAGACCGCACAGCCACACGACGACCATCGACCAGGTCGGGGCAAAAATCGTCGTCACGGTCGCCCGGATATAATCCAAATGCGCCCACAGGGACCCTTGGCCTTGGTCCTGCGCCGCACCCCGCAATGAATGCGGCGCCAAGACGATACTGGCGTAAAGAATTTCCGACCAGTTCACCGCCTCGACCGCCACCATGGCCGACAGACCGGCCAACAGCCGCCCCGGTCGCTGTCGGGACAGCATCACCCAGCCGGCAAGGGCGGTGATCGGAACGGCAGGAAAGGTGTGCACCGGCGCCAAGGTGCATGCCGGTACCGCGACCAGCGCCACCGCGGCGAAAAACCAGCGCGATTGAATGAGCTGCGTGAACACCAGCAGCACATAGGGCAATACGAAGGAAACCATTCCTTGGGAGAAGGTGTCGTCGCCGCGCAACGGCGTACTCAGATAAAACAGGGCGAGGGCAGCGGACCACAGACGCGTCGCCCCCAACCTCCGGCACAACAAATAGGTTCCGGAATAGCCGAGAAGAAACAAGGCCGTCTTATGCAGGGCGAGCACCCCCCACACCGGAAGCACCGTCATCAACAGGCGTTCCGGGTAAAAATACTGTAAGCCGGCGATTTCCAGGGCGTAAACGTCAACGCCCCCCAACAGGGCGTGGGCAAAGCGTCCGCCGTCATGATAGGTCGCCAGCCAATGGACAAAGGGAATGACGTATTCCCCTTCGTCGCCAAAGGTCACATACGAGTTCGGACCAAGACTCCAGAAAATGGATAAACTGATCAGGGCGACAACGGCGACGGCAGGGACGACGCGGCGGTCATCGACCAAACCGCCCCGTTTGCCCACAGCCCGCGCCATACCGGCAAAAACGATCAAACCGATCCCCGCCCCCAGCCATGGGGCGGCGACGGAAAAGACCGATCCGCTCATTTCTTCCCGTACAACATCAGGGATTTAAAGATGTTCACCGGGCGGAACACCAAGCTGGCACCGATAGCGCATTCAAAGGTACAGGCACAGCCACCGTCGCGGATGAAGCGGCTGACCGCCTTGGCCTGATCACTGGCCAGTACCGCGCGCAGATCGTATTCATGCGCCCGGACATTGCCCATCCACGACTTTTCAAATGGCGCCGGTGCCAGGGTTTCACCATTGGCGATCAGCGTATCCAGAATTTCGCACGGAAACAGCTCGCCATATTCATTCATCTCGATCAGCCGGGTCCCGGCTTCACAGACGAACGGCATGCGGCCATTGGCCTGCACCCACTGGATCGTCTGTTCGGTCATGTTGCGCATGGCGATCAGGATGCGCGACAGCAACGGGAAACGGTATTTGCTGCGGGTACGGTCGCCGCGGGTGCGCTCGATGATGCGTTCGTAAATGCCTTCGGCCGGGCGAATGGACTCGGGGTCACGGATAGCGCCGCGCGCCAGATTGATGGCGTGGTTATCCACCTTCATGTTGGCCTTGACGTATTCGGCCAGCTTTTCGATGTCGTCGCCGTTGAGCTGGGTCAACACACTGGTCAGATCCAGCTTCACATTGTCGTGACGGTCGGCCACCTGGCGCAACATTTCGTAGGTGCGCATGGCCTTCTTCCATGCGCCCTGCATACCGCGGCTTTTGTCATGCACGGGCTCGGTGCCGTCCACCGACAGGGGCACCCGGACCACCATGTTGGGGCAGGCGATGGCGATGCGTTCCACCGCCCGGGCGATCAACTCGGGCACCGTGCCGTTGGTGGTCAGGGTCACCGAGCGGGTGCTGGCATGGCGATAGAACATTTCGACGATATCGGCGATATCGTCGCGCAAGAATGTCTCTCCGCCGGTAAAGGTGATGTGATAGAGCGCGGGCGCCTTGCGGGCGATGGACTCGATCTCCGCCAGGGTCAGCTCGCGGGATTTATCGGCGTGCTCGATCTCTTCGATATAGAAGCAATGGGCACAGCGCAGATTGCAGCGCCCGGTGACGAAAAAGATCAGATACGTCGGCCCATCGGACAACAAGGTGCGCAGATAGACGCGGCCATGATCGGCCAGACGCACCAGACGCCGCGCCAGCCGCACGATCTTGCCGCCGCCGAAATGGACCAGCACCGACGGCTTGGTCAGCACCACCGATCCGGCACCGGCCAAAATGGCCTGAGCCAAGAAGCTTTGGCACATGATCGCTTTAGCGGTGAAAAGCAGGCCTTCCTCGCGCTGGCACAGCCCCAGGAAGCGCCGATTGGCATAAATGGCCGCCGCCAATACCGCCACACCCGGCAGCCACCAGCCGAAGGGCAGCAGCAGGAGAAAAGCCCACGGCCACAAGCCGCTCAACAATTGAATCAGGGCGTCATTGCCGCTCATGCCGAAGCCGGCGTCGAAGGCCCCGGCCGTGGCCCGCAAATCCATCCACATCCGCACCCGCCGCCAATAAAGGCGGAACTGCTTCATCAGATCCGGATAGCGGTGATGCACCCGCAGCTTGGTCAGATAGGTGATCGGGCCATAGCTTTTGCGCAAACGATAGCCAAGTTCAAAATCCTCGACATCGGCGCCTTTGTAGGTGGTGTCGAAACCACCGCTGTCGATCATGACCTGACGGCGGACGGCAAAGCAGCGCCCCGGCAGGAACGGCACTTCGGCATCCACCGCGGGAGCGCCCACCACCATGGACAGCGCCTTGAAGCGGGGGAAGAAACCCGCATTCAACGGCACCGCCGCATCCCAGCCGGCCACCATGTTGCGGTTGGGGTTCTCGCGGAAGAACCGCTCGACCTCATCCAAGCCCCCGGCCAGCAATTCGGTATCGGAATCAAGGAACAGGCAGACCTCGCCCGCCGCCTCAAGGGCGCCAAGGTTGCGCGCCCGACCGGGGCCGCCGTTCTGGTCCAGGTGGACGAAGCGAACGGCGGGAAAGTCCTGCTTCAAGCCGTCGAATTGGCTGGGATCAGGCGAGCAATCGTCGATGACGACGACCTCCCGCCCCTCTTGCCCCGGCGTGAGGGACCGCAACAACCCCACCAGATCAGCACTGCGACCGAAAGTAGGAATGATAACGCTGAGGAAAATGTCTGCCATGGGGCCTCGTCAGCTTGAAGGGCGATCATCGCCGACAACGGCACGCCTGCGCGCCATCATGTCCTTGAGACGATGTTCGAAGACCGTAAACGAGCGATGTTCGCTACCGAAAACCGCCTTGAGAGTGCGCACGATACGCTTCGGGTACAGCAGATAACCAACCGCATACGTGGTCAGCAGCCCACCCAGGCGGATCATCCCGAGCACCCGGGGATTCATGCGTGGATTGAACGACAAAACATCGGCGGATAGATAAGCGCTGTTCAACGCCGACAGCCGGAAAAAGAACGAATCATTCAGCGCCAAGCGCTGGTCGTCGCGTAACGTCTCGAAAATCGCGGTGCCGGGATAGGGGCTGAAAATGTAGAACGGAACCTCGTCCACGCCGCGCGCGGCCATTTTAAGGCCATAGAAGATGGTCTTGATCAAATCCATCCAGGTATCTTCGGGAAACGCCAGAATCAAATTGATGCGGATGGTATAGCCCTGGCGCTTGGCCTCCAGGACCGAGGCGGTCAGCTTGTTGAGATCAATGCGCTTTTGAATGCGCTTCAAGGTCTCGGCCGAGCCGCTTTCCGGCGCGTAAACCAAGTATTGACAGCCGATCTGGCGCAACGCCGCCAGCCCCTGCTGATCCAGGGCTTCACTGCGCGTGCCCGACGGAGTCGACCATTGAATGGCAATTCCTTCAGCTTGGATGCGCGCGGCGAATTCCAACAGCCAGTTGCGGTTGACGATGGCCGTCAGGTCGTAAAGCTGTACGGAGGTAATGTCGTAACGTTCGATGTAATGCTTGAGTTCGGCGATTACATCATCGATCTCACGCAAAATATATCGGGTCGTCCACATGCGCTCGTTTGAACAGAACGTGCAGCGATAGGGACATCCGCGCGACAGCATGAACGGCATGTCGCGGGCCGTGCCGATGCCAAAAGACTTGCCGGCGGCCCAGAATTTTTCCAGATACCCTTCCGGCCATTCCGGCCACGGCAGCGAATCCACGTCGCGAATACGGGCGACACCCGAGCTTTCCCGATAAACCCCCGCCGCATCGAGATAGCCCAACGAGGGCACACCCTCGTAAGTGCCGGATTCGTACCAGGCGTCAAGCAGAGCCAGGAACGTCCGCTCCCCTTCTCCCCGCACGCAGACATCCAAAGCCGGACAATCCCGCAGGCTGTACTCGGTCAGGGCGGTGACATGCTCGCCCCCGGCCACCAGCAGAGCGTGCGGGAACTGCGCCCGAATTTCAGTGATGAGGTCACGCATGACCGGCCATTCACTGGAAAACATGCCGGAAACACCGATGACCCGGACATCGGCGGGGATTTGTTCGATGATTTCGGCGAAGGTCAGGCCCTGACAACCAAACCCGGGATATTTGTCGAGATGCCAGATGCGGTTGAGACCGTCGGCGATGGCGTCGACCAAAACCGGCTCGTAACCGCCCTTGCGAATTGTCGCGGCGATGTAGGCCAAGGCGATGGCCGGCGTCGCTTCGTTATTGACCGCCCCGGCGGCGGTGACGATGGGCCCACGGACCAAAGCAACGCAGCGGGATGAGCTGGACAGGGTCACGGTGTCTCTCCAATCCACTTCCGCGCCTCAGACGCCACCACGCTCGGGACCGGTGCCGCGGCAACCGGCGAACGGTCGAAAGATCGCCGCCAATCTCACCGGACACCGCGACAGAATGCCACGGTGGTAATCGACGGCAACCTGCCCCCACATCGTCAGAACCGCCCATGCCGCCGCCAAAGCCGTCGTCGCCATCTTCACCGGCGATTTGGGCACACACCTGGAATCTTCGTCATGAATATAGGGCACCGGAATTTCCGTAATCGCCATACCCAGGCCGAAACCGCGCACCACCACCTCGGCGTGCTTGATGCCGTCGTGCGGCAGCCGCATCAGCGGAATGATGCGCAAGACCGCCGAACGATTGAACAGGCGAAATCCAATCTGCGGGTCATGAACACCGATGGGAAACAGGCCAATGAACAGACGATACATGAAGAAGGACAGCACGCGGCGGGGCAGCGATTTGTTTTCCACCGAAGGCAAGCCATCACGCAGCACCCGAGAGCCTTGAGCAATGCCGGTTGCACTGACAAACGGCAAAAGCCGTTCATATTCGCGCGGATGAACCGCGCAATCGGCGTCCATGTTGCCGACCAGTTCATAGCGCGCGGCGCGGAACCCGGACATGATGGCGTGCATGGCGCCGACATGGGTTTCCTCGATCAACCGCACCCGCGCGTCCCGCTCGGCGAATGTGCGCACCATGGCACGGGTATCATCCTGGCTGCCATCATCGACAATGATCAGTTCGATATTGAAGACGACACTGTCATCAGCCCACTCAAGCACCTTTTCGATGGTCGGCGGCAACCGCCGCTCCTCGTTATAAGCGGGAATGATGATCGACAGATCCACCTTCACGATCGCTTCCTTTTAACTTTGATCGCAGCGCCACAAAATCAAGCTGGACCTATAGCACACCGCTATGCCATCGGCCAATGCAAACACCTCAGTGCCGAATCCACAATTTAGCAAGGGCTTCCCAGGCTGTCGGACGGTAGTAGCGCAGTCTGACATCGGAACATCCGGCCGGAACTACTACAGCCGTCTGTACGCCGTTAGCGGCGGACAAAGTCAAAGCTTGATCAGCACATTGCGCCGATAGAAATGGACTGAAGCTGATATTGACCAACACCAATCCATCCGTCGGCGCCGACACGGATAGATCATATCCATCCGGCAGCAAAGACAGCCCGGTCACGGTCACCTGCCCGGCAGAGGGCAAAGCCGGTCGATCCCGATGGCGCAGCACCGCCGCGTTTTCGGCGGCATGACGCTCGATTAACCCATGGAATTCCTTGGGCGGCATATGGTCAGCCACCTCGATGATTTGGCGAGCGCCATAGGCCCGCGGCTTGGATTGCGCGATTTCGTAGATATAGAGCTTGCCGTATTCAAACATCCGCTCGAAATGCCAGCGGGTCTCATCGACACTATCGGCGATGCGGCGCTTCCAACTGTTGTCGCCATCGTTCAGCCGGCGCATTTTCAGGATCGCACGGTCCTTGGGCAAGTCCTTGGGGCCATCGACGAACCGCAGCGATTCTCCGACCAGCGGCACCGGACTGATGATGAAGCGCACATTGGCCAAGCCCAGCAAGGCGGAAGAGGCTTGGCGGTCCAATTCGTATGCCTGACCATTCCAGTAATGCCACTGTAAATCCAGGTCGCGGCGCGGCGTGCTCCGCATGATGCCGTAAGACCAATAATCCTGATGGTTGGCGAACGAGATGTTCAGATATTGGTCAAAGGCGGCCAATCCGTTGAAACCGCTGGGCACGTTCTGCTCGGGGGTCAGGTATTTGTGCCACAAGGTGATGACCCGGAACGGTTCCGCCGGGGCCCAGGCCGCATCCACAAGGTTTTCGGCGCGATAGGCGCTTTGCCCGCCATGGTCATAATGCAGGAGCAGATTATGGGCCTTTACCCAGGCCAGCAGCATCACCGCAACGGCGAATGATCCGGCCAGGACCGCTTTCGGCCAGCGTGCAAACAACGCTTCGGCCGCCAGCGCCCCCAGCAAGGGGGCGGTGATCACTCCCGCTTCCAGGCAATATTCAAGCGTGGCGCCACGGATGGCGGCCAAACCAAGCCTTTCCCAGGGGAACAAAATGATGGCGGCGAAAATCAAGATCGGCATCAGCAGGGTGCCCAGGGCGCGCCAGCGCTCGGGCCGGGCGCCGACGAACAACACGACCAAGGATGACAGGGCCAGGCTTTGGGGCAGGCCGTTGACGCTATGCGGCCATAATTGCCACAGGGCATTGCCGATCTGCCCCAGACGATAGCCCCATTCGGCCCGATCGACGGCATTTCTGGCATAAGGGGAGAGGGGCGCCAATTGCATCATGCCGTACAGGGAATCGGCCCAATTGATGATCAGCGGCACAACCAACACGGCAATCGCCAGTGCCACGGTCAGCAAATCACGCCATGACGTCCGTCCCAACAACAAGGTCACCGCCAAAACGGATGCCCCCAGCGGCAGCAAACCCTCGACCGGGACCATGCACAGGGCGATGACCCCGGAATACAGGGTCACCCCCAGCCAGTAACCGGGCCGACCCAGGCGGGCGACCGCAAACCAGCATGCCAACGGGATCAGCGCCCGGCTCAGACCGGTGGCATAGGTGACCAGCATCATATGATGGGTACTGACGGTGATCAGGGCGGCGAAGGCGATGGCGATGGCCCGCCGGCAGCCAAGGCCGCGAACCGCCAGCAGATAAATTCCCCAAAACGGCAAGGTGACCACGGCCAGCTTATGCACGGCAATGGCGATCCATGCGGGCAGGTGGCTGAGCAACAGGCCGTCAAAGGTCAGGACGGCCCCGCCGGTCAGAAACGAAGCCCCGGTTTCATGATCGGCGGCGATCAGATGCGAGAGCTGGTTGCCACCATTGGCCGCCGCCAGCTTGATGAAGGGTATGACCCAATTGCCTTCATCGTCGGGATAGACATAGGAATTCTGGCCGAGATAAACGTACTCGAACAGCCAGATGGCGGCCCATGCGGCGAAGAACGGCCCGACGGCAAGGTTTTCCAGCCGCTGGGCCCGGCGGATGAAAAGCCATAGGCAAACGGCGAAAACGATGACGGCCAGCGTCTGCGACGTTGCCGAATTGACGATGGTCGCCGGAAAAAACCACATCATCCGCCCCACCTCACCCCAATACCGGTTATCGGATCAGCCCACGGCAATGGCACCGGCGATACGGCGGGCATTGGCTTCACAGGTGATGATCTTGGCCGCGAAAATCGACCAGCATCCTTGGCCATGATCGGTGACATCCGTCAGCCGCGCATCCGAGGCGGCCTTGGTCGCATCGACGACACGATCAACGAAGATCGAGCGAACGTATTGGGCCCGGTTGATGATCGGGATCAGCGGGGCGCTGACATCGCGGACCCCGGACCAGTTGGACTGGATGTTGAGAACCCGATTAAGCAACGGCGTCCGGCCATTGGAAACATCGCGGACAAGCTGTGACGCCTCGACATGGGCGAACAGACAGCGGTTTCTGGAAAAGCCCAACGGCAGAAAGGACGGAAAGGGCCCGTCTTGAATAGTGATCCCCACCGGGTCGTTCACCGGCAGATCGATGACGCACAATTCCTGAAGATTGTACTGAAACAGTTTCTGTTCAAAGCCCAGCCAACCGCAGAAGCGATTATAATTGGCGTACATGGCATTGATCAGATAATCGAACTGCATTTCACGGCGTCCGCCGTCGGGATCTTCGACAACCAGCCGCTTTTCCCCGCCCGCGGCGATGCTGGCGTCAATCACCCGGTGGCGAAGATGCAGCGTCACGTCGCGGCTGCGCCCCAGACGTTCGCCGATCAACCGCTTCAGCGTGGCGAAATCATAAACGCCCTCTTCCGTCCGCAGGCTCAAGGCGATGCGGGAGCGGTCAAGGATATCGCCCTGCGGCCATTCTTCCCGCCAGCCCAACCCGACCTGATCGCAAAACCGGACATAATCCTCGGGCGTGGTCTTGGTGTCTTCCTTGGCCACACAATAATAATTGGCGAAAGAGCGGTTGCAGCAATCGCCATAGGTGCCCTCGAACAATTCCCGGCTTTCCAGACATTGCTGCGCGGTTTCCGGACTGCGCGGATAATGATAGCCGTAATGATGGCGGTTGTGATTGGCCCAGGTGGCTCCGGTCAGAATGTCCGGAGACTGCTCGAAAACCGTGACGTCATGCGTGTCGCTCAGATTGACGGCGGCTGTCAGGCCAAAGATACCGCCCCCGATGATACCAACGGACCGCCGCACATCATTTCTCCCGGTCAGATGGAATAAAGCGAGGTGACGCCGGCATCCGAGAAGCGCCAATCCATTTCCTGGCACCCCAGATTGCTCATGGCTTCGTCAAAATCGGCCAGCTTGGCCGGCGGCACATAAACCATCAGGAAACCGCCGCCACCGGCGCCGATGATCTTGCCGCCCAAAGCCCCCTGGGCAATGGCAAAGTTATAAAGCGCGTCGATCTCGGGGGCCGACATCTTGGCGCTCATGGATTTCTTCACCTGCCAATGCTCGTGCATCAGGCGGCCAAAGCCTTCCACATCCCCGGCCAGCAGGCAGTCGCGCGATTCATAGCCGATTTCCTGGATACGGGTCATCGCCTCGACCGCCGAACGTTGCTTGGCCCCGAGATTCTGATTCTGATGGCTCAGCACTTCCTCGGAATTGCGGGTGATCCCGGTGGAATACAGCCGGATGGTGCTGGTCATTTCACGGATGGTGCGACCCGACAATTTGACCGGCTCCACCTCCACATGCCCGCTCTTATCGATATTCAGGGCGATGATGCCGCCAAAAGCCGCCGCATAGGGATCTTGCTTGCCGGAATTGCGCCCCAATTCCTCCATCTCGATCTGGCAGGCCATCTCGGCGATGTCCTGTTCGCTCATCGCCCGCTTTTCCACCTCGGCCAGCAGCTTGATGGTGGCGACCAGGAAAGCGCCCGACGATCCCAATCCGGTATTGCCCGGCAATTCGGAAATCGAGTGGATCTCGTAGCCGCGGGGGAAATCAAAGCGCTTCAGGCAGGCCTTGAACAATTCGTGGCTGACTTCCGAAACGTCGCGACAAACCTCGACCTTGGAATAGCTGAGCCAAATATTCTCATCGTAAACACGGCGCGAACCGGTCAGGTAAATATGCTTGTCGATGGCCGCGGAAACCAGAAAGCCGCCATGCTCGCGATACCAGCCGGGCAGATCGGTGCCGCCACCGCCAAGAGTGATGCGCAATGGGGCGCGAACGATCTTCATGATGCCTCCCGTTTCTCAAAACCTGCGTTTACAGCTGATAGCCGGCGCTCAAGGCATCACGATAGAACATTTTGACGGTATCCAGGCTAAGCTCGTCCAGGTCGCGCCCGACACCGCCCAACTTGCCCAGAATGTCCGGGGTGGCGGTGATGATGTCGCAGCCCGAGACCTCGGCCTGGAAAATATTGTAAAGCTCGCGGGTGCTGGCCCACAGCAACTCGGCTTTGGGCCGGGACGCCATTTCCTGACGACATTGCGCCATCACCGGTACCGGATCGCGACCGGTATCGGCGATACGGCCGGCAAAAACCGAAATGATCGCCGGCACCTCGGCATTGAGGGCCTCAACCGTCCGCCGCACCTGCGCCACGGTCAGGATGGCGGTCACGTTCAGCTTGACCCCGGCATCGGACAGCCGCCGAATGGTCGGGGCAGCACTTTCGCCCTTGGTGTTGGTGATGGGAATCTTCACATACACATTGCTGCCCCAACCGGCGATGATCCGGGCCTGGCGCTCGATTTCGGCGAAATCATCGGCGAACACCTCGAAGCTGACCGAACGCTCACCGACGATGGCCAGCATGTCGCGGGCAAAGGCCTGATAATCGCTGATTCCAGCCTTACGCATCAGCGTGGGATTGGTGGTGAAGCCGCAGATGACCGGATTGGCGGCCAAGGCCCGCACACCGTCAAGATCCGCCCCATCGGCAAAAATCCTGACTTTAGGAGAAGGCGCGCTGGTGCCGGTCATCGTGATTTCCTTAGTTGGCAAGAATGAAACTGACGGCCTCGGGCAGATCCGAAACCTTGAGATCAAAATCGCTCGGCTGACGTTCCTGATAGCCGTGATCGATGAAGATGGTGACGCAGCCGGCGGCCTTGCCGGCCTCCACATCCCGCCACCGGTCCCCGACCATATAGCTGCGGCCAAGATCGATGTCGAATCGCCGTGCGGCTTCCAACAGCATGCCGGGCGCCGGCTTCCGCCGCTGACAGCCTTCGTCGTCGCTGGCGGTATAGCTGACCTTGACCTCGTCCAAGGCCAGCACCGCCTGCAAGCGATCATGCATGCCCTCGACAATGGCCTGATCCAAGGTGCCGCGGCCCACATCGGGCTGATTGGTGACCAGAACGGTGACGAAACCGGCCTGCTTCAGGCGGGCGACCGCTTGCTCGACGCCGGGCAAAATCTCGAACTGGTCGGCCTTGGTCGGGGCGAACGGCTTGCCGTCGCGTTCGATGGAACGCAGCACGACACCATCCCGATCAAGAAAAACCGCCCGCCTCATGCCTGAACCTTCAACCCTTCCCACTTGTTTTCCTGGGCCTTCAGTTCGGGATGGCACACGAGGCCATGCCAGACCACCGCCTGGAAAGCCTCGGAATGGGGCGTGATCGCATCGGCATCCACCGTGGGGATGATGACGACCGCATGGCCCTTACGCCCGGTATAGCCGCCATCCCGACCGACGATGCCCAGAATGCGCATGTCGCGCTCCAGCGCCTCGTCGACGGCACGAACGATATTGGGGGAAACATTCAGCTCGGCATTACCGCCCCCCACCGACAAAACCAGGATGGCGTCGTCGCCATTGGCCTTGCTGGTGCGCAGATAGGCGGCAAAAACCGTATCCCAGCCCTCGTCGTTGGTCCGCGCGGTCAGTTCGGCGACGTTGTCGGTGGGCGCATAGGCTTCGATGCCGCAAAGCTTGCGAAAATCATTGACCGCGTGACCGCAATTGGCGGCGCTGCCGCCGACGCCGAGAATGAACAGCCGACCGTTGCGGCGCTTCAGCGCCGTCAGCTCATCCACAAGGCGGCGATAAGCGTCACGATCAATCAGGCGGCAGATCTCACTGGCCTGGAACAGATATTTTTCAAGATATTCCACAGCCTACCCCCTGAACCTCAATATTTCGCCGGCTCTAATACCAGAGCTATACGATTTTTCGCCAAAGCAATCAATGCCGCCAATACGGCACCACCGCCCCCGTCGTTCACCGCGTGAACGGGAGCATTGACGCTCACGCCGTGAACGGTGCATAGTTTCCCCCATGACCCAAGATGATCCCCACCCGAAATCCATCGCCGCCGAGACCCGGTTGACACTGGGGTTGCTGCGTTTCATCGGCGAGGATGGCAATGTCGGGCAACGGGCCATGGCGCGGAATCTGGGTGTGGCCGTGGGTTTGGTGAATGCCTATGTCAAACGCTGTATCGCCAAGGGATGGCTGAAGGCCAGCCAGGTCCACCCCACCAGCGTGAGCTACATGCTGACGCCGCGGGGCTTCATGGAAAAAGCCAAGCTGACGTCGGAATACCTGTCGCAATCCTTCAGCCTGTTTCGTGAAGCCCGCGACGAATACGATACCTTGCTGCAAAACTGCAAAGCGCGGAATTGGACGAGAATCGCCTTCTACGGCCTCAGCGAAATGAGCGACGTCGCCCTGTTATGCGCCAAGGCCGCCGGAATCGAACCCATCTTGATGATCGACCCTGGCGCCAATCGCACCGACTATCTGGGCGTGCCGTGCGCCGCCTCGCCGCCCGTTGACGACAGCATCGACGCCGTCATCGTCACCGCCATGTGGAAACTGCCGGAAGTGTTCGAGCAACTGCACCTTCACTACGACGACCATCGGATCTTGGTGCCGTCCATGATGCAGCATTTGCGCCGCCGCATTCCTGTCGATACGCCGAGCCCATGACCGGACAGGCCTCGACTATTGACGGCGAACCGGCCACCCCTAGAATGCCCCACCCGGGCGTCCGCGCCGGCACTATCGCCGTGGCGGCAAGGAATCCCTGTCAAGGAAATCGGCACCAATCATGATTCCCATTTTTGAACCTGAATTTACCGCCAAGGAACGGGAATATCTGCTTGAGTGCATCGACACCGGATGGATTTCCTCGCAAGGGCGGTTCATCACCGATTTCGAGCAGGCTTACGCCCGGCACACCGGCATGCCCCACGGCATCGCCACCTCCAACTGCACCACCGCCTTGCACCTGGCTTTGCTGGGCCTGGGTATCGGAGCGGGCGACGAGGTCATCTGTCCCGACCTCACCTTCATCGCCCCGGCCAACATGATCGCCATGACCGGCGCTACCCCGGTCCTGGTGGATGTGGAGCCGATCGGTTGGGGAATCGATCCCCAATGCCTGGAAGCCCGGATCACCCCCCGGACCAAGGCGGTCATCGTCGTTCATGCCTTTGGTCATGCCGCGAACATGGGGCCGATCATGGCCATTGCCCGTCGTCACGGCCTCAAGGTCATCGAAGACGTGGCCGAAGCGCCGGACGCCCAGTGGATCGATCCGACCGACGGCAGCCGCCAGCGGGTCGGCACCTTTGGCGACGCATCCTGTTATTCGTTCTTCGCCAACAAGATCATGACCTGCGGCGAAGGCGGGATGATCCTGTGTCACGACGCCGATTTGGCGGAGAATCTGCGCATCCTCCGCGACCACGGCATGTCACGTCAGCAGCGCTATGTTCACGATGTCATCGGCACCAATTACCGCATGACCAACATGCAGGCCGCGGTTGCCCTAGCCCAATTGGAACGCCTCGACGACACCCAGGCCCGCCGCCTGATCCAGTGCGAGACTTACCGCCGCCAGTTGTCCGGCTGTGCCAAGCTGAGCTTCCGACCGGTGGCCGCATGGTGTGCCCCGGTTCATTGGCTGACCACCATCACGCTGCGCCGGGCCGAATTGCGAACACCCTTGAGCGATTATCTGCGCCGGAACGGGGTTGAACCGCGACCGATGATCTTTCCCGTGCATGAGGCCAAACCCTATCGCCACGGCAATGATCCAAACGATTTCCCGGTCAGCCGCTCGATTTCCCATCGTTCACTGCACCTGCCTTCCGCCATCGGCCTGTCCGCCGAAGACATTGCTCGGATCTGCGATCTGGTGATCGACTGGGTCGAGCGCAACGACGCCTAGGAGCCAGCCGATGGATGGTCTGGAAAAACTGCTGATTCCCTGTGGCGCGACCATGGAAGACGCCATGCGGTCGCTTCGCGCATCGGGACGCGGCATTACCATCGTCCAAGATGGAAACGGACGAGCCCTGGGGATTCTGACCGACGGCGATATCCGCAATGCCCTGATGGATGGGGGAACGCTGCAATCGCCGGTGCGAAACCACATGAATCGGGGATTCGTCTCGGTCCGCGAGGGCGCCCGCAAGGAAGAGACGCTGAAACTGCTGGACAGCCGCATCCGCGCCATTCCCGTCCTTGACGGCGACGGCCAGCCGGTCGGCTTGGTCACCACCGGCTATCTTGAACCGCAGCGCGAAACCTATGCCCGCGCCAAAGCCCCCGTCCGCGTCAGTCTGGCCGGCGGCGGGACGGATTTCACCCATTACTTCATGGAGCATGGCGGTGTGTCCCTGACCGCCAGCATCAGTCTTTACAGCCATGTGGAACTGCGCAAACGCGCCGACACCCGTATCCGCATCTTCTCGCAAGTCGGCAGCCGGTTGATCGAAGCCGACAATCTGTCATCGCTCGTCTATGACGGCGACGGCGATCTGCTGAAAGCCGGCATCAGGGTGATGAAGCCCGATTTCGGCTTCGATTTATGGGTCGATAACGACTTTCTGCCCGGTTCCGGGCTTGGCGGCTCGGCCTCGGTCTTGGCCGGGGTCATCGGCGCTTTCAATGAAATGCGCGATGACAAGCTGGACAGTTATTCCATCGCCGAACACGCCTTCGAGGCGGAACGCATCGAACTGGATATTTCCGGCGGTTGGCAGGACCAGTATTCCACCGTCTTCGGTGGCTTCAACTTCATCGAATTCGATGACAAGCACAACACCGTCACGCCGTTGCGACTGCAACCGGGAACCTTGCAGGAATTGGAGGAACGCTTCCTGCTTTGTTATTCCGGCGCGGAACATTTGGGCGAGAAAATACAAAGCGAAAACCGCCAACCCAAGGCCGGCGACCCGGAAAAACTGGGCTATGCCGCCGAGATCAAGGCCATTGCCCTGGAGATGAAGGCGCATCTGCTGCGCGGCAATCTCAACGATTTCGGCGCCATGCTGGATGCGACGTGGCAATTGAAGAAGCGCATAAATCCGCTGGTCAGCTCGGGGCCGCTTGACGACATCTATCAACTGGCCATGGACAATGGCGCGGAAGGCGGGCGGCTTTTGGGAACCGGCGGCGGTGGTTACTTCCTGTTCTTCGTCAAACCGTTTCGCCGTTACGACGTGGTCGCCGCCCTGCGTCAGCACGGGCTGACCGTCAGCCCGCTGATGTTCGACCGCAAGGGGCTGCAATCATGGATGGCGCGGTCATGACCGCGTTGGTGCCAAGACGGGTCATCATCATGGGCACCGGCGGCTTCGCCCTGGAACTGTCGGCACTGTTGATGGCCGCCGGTGGCGTCGTCACCGGCTTTACCGGCCCGGCACCCGATTGCGCTTTGCCGGCGCCGTGGCTGGGCGAAGACCATGTGCTGGCCGATGCCGACCCTGAAAGTGCCGTGCTGGTCGCCGCCGGCAATCCCGGCCTGCGTCAAAATTTGCTGCGCACCGCCGAAGGGCTGGGCCGCCGGATCGCCAGCTTCGTTCATCCCGCCGCCTGGGTCGCCCCCTCCGCCGGCATCGGGGCGGGCAGCCTGATCTATCCCAACAGCACCCTTCATGCCGCCGTACGTTTGGGCCAAGGCGTCCTGATCAATTCCAACGTCACCATCGGCCATGAAACCGAAATCGGCGCCTTCACCAATCTGGGACCGGGCTGTAGCCTGGGGGGCCGGACCCGGTTGGGCGAACGGGTCATCGTCGGCATTGGCGCCACCATCATCGAGCGCCTTGAAATCTGCGACGATGCCGTCATCGGTGCCGGCGCGGCGGTGATCCGCCCGTTGTCCCGGCCCGGTCGCTGGGTCGGCGTACCGGCGCGATGGCTGGAGCAAAACCCATGACCCGACCGGTTTTCGTCTCCACCACCTTCTTCGGCAACGAACCGACGGAATTGGCCGAGGTGCTGGACCTGCTGGACGGCTTGCCCGTGGATGGGGTGGAACTGGGCTCGACCCATCGCTGGCGGCCCGACCTGCAGGCGGTGGCCAAACGGCTGCGGTGCCGGATCTTCACCCACAATTATTTTCCGCCGGCGCGCGACGATCTGATCATCAATCTGGCCTCGGCGGATGCGGATATCCTGCTTGCCTCCCGCACCCATGCCCATGCCTGTATCGATGCCGCCGCCGCCATCGGCGCCGAGCTTTATACCGTGCATCCCGGTTTTCTGGCCGAGCCCATGAGCGCGGCGACGACACGGGCGGACGGGGCCTTCGACTTCACCTTTGCCGCCCCTGCCGGCAGCTACGAGCAGGCGTTCCAAACCATGGTGGAATCCTTGCGCCAATTGGCGGAACATGCCGCCCGCGCCGGTATCGGCCTGGCCATCGAAACCGAGGGATCGGTCACCAAGCAAGGCGTCCTGCTCATGGAGCGCCCGGATGAATATCAGCGGCTGCTGGCTTTGCTGCCCCAGCTCAGGATCAACCTGAACGTCGCTCATTCCAGCCTGTCGGCCTCGGTCCACGGTTTCACCCTTGAGGGACTGATCCAACTGCTGCTTCCCGCTTTGTCGGCGGTCGAACTCAGTCACAATGACGGTCGGCAGGATCAACATTTACCCCTGGTGGCGGACAGTCCGATGCTGGCCGCCTTGGCAAAGCTGCCGGAACGAATTCCGGCCATTCTGGAATTCCGTGACGCCACCCGGGCGCAAGTGGCCGACAGCATCGCCCTGGTCCGCGCCGCCGCCTCCCTTCCCTTCACCGCATCATCGCAGGAACCGTCATGACCGGCATTCGTCTTAAGGACCGCAGCATCGGCCCAGGGCACCCCGTCTTCGTCATCGCCGAAGCCGGCGTCAATCATAACGGCGACCTGGATATGGCGCTCAGGCTGGTGGACGTGGCCGCCGACGCCGGCGCCGATGCGGTCAAATTCCAGACCTTCAAGGCCGAGAACATCATCACCCGCTCGGCCCCCAAGGCCCGTTACCACGTGGAAACCACCGGTGGAGACGAAGAGCAGACCTGGTTCCAGTTGCTGAAAACCCAGGAACTCACCGCGGACATGCACCGGGCCTTGATCCAACGCTGCCGCCAGCGCGGCATCATGTTCCTGTCGACCCCTTACGACGTGGAAAGCGTCGAACTGCTGGATTCGCTGGATGTGGATCTGTTGAAGGTGGCCTCCACCGACGCCAACAACATCCCGTTCCTGGAGATCATGGCCCGCACCGGGCGCCCCATGATCCTGTCCACCGCCATGTGCACGCTGGACGAGGTCAAGGCCAGCGTCGCCGCCATCCGCGCCGCCGGCTGCAAGGATCTGCTGGTCATGCAATGTACCGGATCCTATCCCGCCCCGGCTGATCAGGCCAATTTGCGGGCCATGCGCACCATCGCCGAAGCCTGCGGCGTCGCGGTGGGATATTCCGATCATATTCCGGGCTTTTCCGCCGCCCTGGCGGCGACGGCGCTGGGAGCCCAGGCCTATGAAAAGCATTTCACCCTGGACCGCTCGTTGCCCGGTCCGGACCATCGGGCGTCCCTGGAACCGGACGAGTTGGCGGCGTTGATCGCCGCCATCCGCGAGGTCGAATCCTGCCTGGGCGACGGCATGAAGCGGGTGCTGCCCTGCGAAGTGGAAAACCGGACCAAGCTGCGCAAGCATCTGCTGGCCGCCCGTGATCTGGTTCCCGGCGACGTCATCGACCTGACCACCGCCGCCATCAAACGCACCGGCGGTGCCGGCATCAGTCCCGACCGCTTCCATCAGGTCGCCGGCCGGCGCCTGAAGGTGGCGGTGGCCGCCGATACACCGATCAGCGACGACATGCTGGACTGATTTTCCCGACTTCCCTTGCCCGAGGCCTTGCCATGCAGCCCGAAACCTCCGTCTCCCCTTCCGTCAAAACCCAGTTGGACCTGTCCGGTCGGGTCGCCGTGATTACCGGTGGCTGCGGCTTCCTGGGGGTTCAATTCGCCGAGGCCCTGGCCGAAATGGGCGCCTTCCCCGTCCTGTTCGACGTGGGCGGCGACGCCATGGACAAGGCCGTCGCCCAGGTTTCCGCCCAGTTCGGCCAATGCGATGCCCATGCGCTGGACATCACCGACAAAGCCGCCTTGCAGGCCGCCACCGATGCCGTCGTCGCCAAGCATGGCCATATCGACATCCTGGTCAATGCCGCCGGCCTGACCCGCTATACCTGTAGCGCCCCCCCCGACCGCTTTTTCGCCGCCTTTGAAAACAGCGACGCCGAAGTCTGGGAGGCGGGATTGAAGGTCAATCTGACCGGGGTGGCCCTGGCCTGTCAGGTCATCGCCCCGGTGATGCTGCGCCAGGGCAAGGGCTCGATCATCAATATCGGCTCCGATGTCGGCGTCATCAGCCCCGACCACCGCATCTATGAACCGGACGAATACGGCTATCCCGGCCAGGAATTCAACACGCCCGCCTTCTATGCGGTGACCAAGGCCGGCGTCATTCACCTGACCCGCTATCTGGCGACGCTGTGGGCCAAGCGCGGCGTGCGGGTCAATGCCTTTTCGCCGGCCGGCGTCTATCGCAATCACGACCCCGCTTTCGTCAAGAAACTGGCCGCATGCATCCCCATGGGGCGCATGGCCGCCATCAACGAATACAAAGGCGCCATCGCCTTTCTCGCCTCGGATGCCTCTTCGTTCATGACCGGCCACAATCTGGTGATGGATGGGGGCAGAACCTGCTGGTGATGCCTTGAACCGGACCAAACGCATCGCCATCGTCGTCGAAGCCCCGCCGGATCAGCGCGACCGCGCCCGGTTGGGGGCGGAGGCCTGTCGGCAAAAGGGCCTGGAGGTCACCTTCTACGACGTGTCGGGGCTGACCCGCCCGCATGTTGCGTTTACCGCCCCGACCACCCCCGCCGCCGACGTGGTCCGCATTGAGCGGTCGGATCAATTGCCGGCCCTGCGCCAGGCCGCCGCCGCCTGCGATCTGGTCATGCTGCATGTGGGATTCACCGGCGACCTCAGTCGGCTTAGGGTTTATCGCGCCTTGGCCAAAGCCGGCACTCCGGTCATGGTTTTCGCCCATAACGCTTATCCGGGGGCGGCGCCGACACGCCCGGGCGCCGGGCGCTTGGTGGAATTATGGCGCCGTCTGCTGGCCTTGCGCGTCAATCCGCTGCGATCCCTGATCGCGCGCCTGCCCCATGGCTGGCTGGGCATTCGTCCGGTTGATTTCATCGTTCTGGGCGGTAGGCGATCGGCGGCGGGGCGACGCATGTATCCTTGTGCCGCCTCGACCCGGAAAATCTGGGCGCATTCCAATGATTACGAATTTTTCCGGGCCACGGCCGACACCGTCCCGCCCCGGCAGGCCATCGCCGTCTTCATCGACGAAAACATGTGCTTTCAGCAGGATTTACGCGACCTGAAGATCGACGACTGGATCACGCCAGACCAATATTATCCCAAACTGTGCCGCCTGTTTGAACGCATCGAGGCCGCCACCGGCTTGACCGTGGTGATTGCCGCCAACCCCCGGGCCGAACGCGACAAACGGATGGGATTGTTCGGCAATCGTCGGGTCGAGCACGGCAACACGGCGGCATTGGTCGCCCGGGCCAGTCTGGTCATCGCCCATCGTTCCACCGCCGTCGGCTATGCCGTGATGGCCGGCCTGCCGGTTTTTCTGTGTTCACTCGACCAATTGTTCCGACATTGGGTCAACCATCGCGCCTATCTGGCCTTCACCCAGGCGCTGGGACGTCCGTTGGTCATGTTCGATGAACCGGAGACGGTTGATTTGCAGGGGATACTGGACGTGGATGCGGTTTCCCAACGCCAGTACAGGGAAGATTACGTCAAACGCTCCGTTTCACCCGATGCGCCCTTGTGGGATCTGGTGTTGAACGCTGCCTTGAGGGAGTGCTGAAGCATGAAAGCCCTGTTTCTCGGCCTGGGTGGCGTCGGCCAACGCCACTTGCGCAACCTCCGTCACTTGGTTCCGGATTGTGCCGTCGCCGCCGTTCGGTCGGTCGGGCGGGCTTTCGAGATCGGGCCGGATCTCAAACCCGATTACACGGTCGACATCACGGCGAAATACGCGATCAGCCAGTTTCCCGACGTGGCGACGGCATTGCGCGACTTCCGCCCCGATCTGGCCGTCGTCGCCTCGCCCACCGCCTGCCATGCCGCCCAGACCATGGACCTGATCGCCGCCGGCGTGCCCACCTTGCTGGAAAAGCCGGTCTGCGTCACCAGGGCCGAACTGGACCAATTGCTGGCGGCCACAGCGGCGACGGCAACGCCGGTGGTGGTTGCTTATATGCTGCGCTTCAACCCTTCGGTGGCGCGGTTGCGCCAGGCGGTGGCGGATCGGGTATTGGGACCGGTGCAAGCGGTGGAACTGACCGCCAATTCCTTCATGCCGTCCTGGCACCCCTATGAACCGGTCAACGGCTTTTACGCCGGACGCAAGGATCTTGGCGGCGGCGCCATTCTGACCGAGGTTCATCTGTGCGACCTGCTCGACGCCATGTTCGGGCTGCCGCTCCGGCTGTGGACCGTTGGCGGGCACCTGTCGTCCTATCCGCTGGATGTGGAAGACGGCGCCACCGCCTTGATGGAATACCGGATGGAGGGGCGCCCGGTGCCGGTGACCCTGGCCATATCCTTCGTCCAGCGCCCGGTCAAATTCGGCATCGTCGTCAAATGCGAAGGTGGCGCCATCACCTGGAACCTGTTGGACAACAGCCTGAGCATCGATGATTGCCGGTCGGGCACCCGCGATTGCTTTGCCGCCCCGAGCTTTGAACGCAACACCATGTTTATCGAGGAAATGTCCCATTTCCTGGCCGTGGTCCGGGGCGAAATCCGGGCCGAGACCGCCTTGGACAAGGTCGCCGGCGGCCAGCGCATCGCTTTGGCCATGGCCCAATCCCTGCAAACCCGTACTTTGGTGGAATTCTGATGGAAACGCGTCCGACCCATAGAATCGGTATCATGCAAGGCCGGCTGCTGCCTCGGGTCGGCGATCGGGTGCAGGCTTTTCCCGGACCGCTTTGGCCGACCGAGTTCACCCTGGCGGCGGAGTTGGGCTATGAGGCCATGGAACTGACCATCGAGAATGCCAGCCTGGAGACCCATCCGCTGCTGTCGCCGCAAGGGCGCCGCCAGATCCGCGATACAGCGGCGGCGGCGGGCATACACTTGGCCGGCTTGTGCTGCGACACCGTCATGGAAACCCCACTGATCGGTCCCGACGAACACAAGCGGGCCAGCGCCTTGGAAACCACCATGGCGCTGATCCGGGCCTCGGCGGAAGCCGGGCTGCCCATGGTCGAGTTGCCGATGATGGGGGAAAATTCGTTGCGCCATGACGGCGCCTATGACCGCATGGCCGCCGTACTCGATCATTTGTTGCCCCTGGCGGACCAGCTTGGCATCCTTATTCTGCTGGAAGTGGATGTCCCCCCCGCCGACATCCGACGCTTTCTCGAGCGGGTGGACCACCCCCGCTTCGGCATCAATTACGATTCCGGCAACAGCACCTGGTTCGGCTATGAACCCGAGGATGAAATCCCCGTCTATGCGCACTGGATCGGCAATGTCCATGTCAAGGACTGCACCCGCAAGGATTACTCGGTCCCGCTGGGCAGTGGCGAAACCCGCCTTGACGACGTGTTCCGCCTGCTGTTGACCGCGGGGTATGCGGGCGACTTCATTCTTCAAGCGGCCCGCCAGGCTGACGATGTGGCGGCGGCACGCGATTATCTGACCGTGGTGCGCCAGACTTTGACCAACGCAAGGAATTCCCCATGAACAAACGCGTCCTCGTCACCGGCGCCGACGGCTTCATTGGTTCCCACCTAACCGAGGAACTGGTCCGCCGCGGCTTTCAGGTTCGCGCCCTGGTGCAATACAACTCGCTCAATTCGTGGGGCTGGCTGGACAACAGCGACGCCCGGATCAAAGCCGATCTCGACGTCGTCGCCGGCGACATCCGGGATGGGGAATGCGTCCGCCGGGCGGTGGCGGGATGCGATTGGGTGCTGCATCTGGCCGCCCTCATCGCCATTCCTTATTCCTATCAGGCCCCGCATTCCTATGTGGACACCAACATCGTCGGCACCTTGAACGTGCTTCAGGCCGGTCGCGATGCCGGCGTGGCGCGCATCGTCCATACCTCGACCAGCGAAGTGTATGGTACCGCCCAATTCGTCCCCATCACCGAAAGCCACCCGCTGCACGGACAGTCGCCCTATTCCGCCAGCAAGATCGGCGCCGACCAGATGGCCATTGCCTTCCACCGGTCATTTGCCACCCCGGTTTCGGTGATCAGACCCTTCAATACCTATGGCCCCCGCCAGTCGGCCCGTGCGGTTCTGCCCACCATCATCACCCAGATGCTGTCCGGCATCTGCCGCATCAGGCTGGGCGCCCTGACCCCGACCCGGGACTTCAATTACGTCAAGGACGTGGTCCGCGGCTTCATCGCCATGGCGGAAAGCGAGCGGGCCATCGGTGAAGTGATCAATATCGGCAGCAATTTCGAGATTTCCGTCGGCGATGCCGCCCGCACCATTGCCGACATCATCGGCCTGCCGTTGGAAATCGAAACCGACGAAGCCCGCTTCCGCCCCGCCGGCAGCGAAGTCGATCGGCTGTGGGCATGCAACGCCAAAGCCGCCGAACTGATCGGCTGGACCCCCGCCTATGGTGGGCTGGACGGTTTTCACCGCGGCATGGCGGAAACCGTCGAATGGTTCCGCCAAGCCGACAATCTGAGACGTTACAAGCCGGAGACCTACAACACTTGATCCGCATGAATGTCTATGTGCTGAGCGAGCTTTCCATCTGGCCATTGCTGGCCGATGTGGTGCGTCGCCGTCCGGTCACCATTTTGGGCGTCTGGGCCAGATTGCGTCTGTTCGCCCCCGTGCTCAACCGACTGGCCGCCCTTCTGGTCCGCTTGGCCTGGGTCGATGACATTGCCGAGATTCCCGGCTTGCCCTGGCACGAACGGATGCCCGGTCGCGGTGGTTTCTACAACGACGTCCATCACCGTGCCGAAAGCGAATTGTGGCGGCGCTTCGATCTGCCCGCCGATGACCCGCTGGCGGCGCAATATTCCTATGCCTTCCGTAAGGCCACGACCGGCACCGTCGGCTCGCTCACCCCCATTTACCTGACGGTCGAATGGTTGAGCGAAAACCGCCCAGCCGATAGTTGGAGACTGATCGGCGCCCCACCGTTATTGCAGGAACTGGCCGATATCCTGGCCCCACCCTTGCCGCCGTTTACTCCCGACCGCAAGTTCCTGGCGCTGTCCAACGCCGTCAATCAGATCATCCGGCACCGCGGCGACTATTCATCCGAGCACACCGTTCACAACCTTGAATTGTGCAAACCCGGCCGCCGGTGCATCGGCATGGCCCATGGTTTGCCCATCAACACCTATGTTCATATGTGGCGCGAGGTGGATTTCGACGTTTATTTCACCTTTGGTCGCGATCTGACCCGCTATTACGCCAACAGTTGGGCCCCAGGCATGAAGATCATCCCCACCGGGCCGTTCCGGCCCCATGACGTGCGACAACGTATCGGCAGCGTGCAGCAGCGGTGCAAGGACATTATCTTTCTGGCCATGGCCGCTGTCAAAATGCTAAAGACACGCCGCGTCGTTTGTGATGTTGCCGCCCATTTCCAGGAGCGGCGCGTCTTTGTCAAGATGAAGCACGGTCGTTCGCAAGAGGATAACGCCCTCTTTACTGAAATCTTGGCGGGTGCATCGGCCAATCCGACCATCGCCACGGACGACACTTATGAATTGATGCTGGCGGCATCCTATGCGTTGACGTCGGGCTTCAGTACGACGGTCGAAGCCCTAGCTTCGGTCTCAAGACTTTTGTCTTTGATGTCGACCCCACCTTGCGTGC
Organism: Stygiobacter sp.; assembly: GCA_006218045.1. Taxonomy (GTDB): domain Bacteria; phylum Pseudomonadota; class Alphaproteobacteria; order Rhodospirillales; family Magnetospirillaceae; genus Magnetospirillum. The sequence goes on along the minus strand of VBWB01000005.1, from coordinate 76,936 downwards.
CATGTATTACCGCAACTTCCCCGGTCTGAGGTGAACGCCATCACGCCCCCACCACCAAAAGCTCTGCGGTCCGGCCTGTCCGATCACGTGAAACGGATCTGGTCGTTTCTCGACCGCCGCACCCGCTGGCAACTGCTTCCCCTCTTCATCGCCATGGGGGTCATCGCCGCCCTGGAGACACTCGGGGTAGGCATGCTGTTCACGTGGTTGCAGATGATCACCAATCCGGCCCTCCCCTTGCCGAATTGGTTTTCGCGCCTGCCGCTCCTGGCCGGGCTGGATCACGCCCGGTTGATACCATTGGGTGGATTAGCCTTGGCGCTGTTCTTTCTGTTCAAGAACGCCACCTTGTTTTTACTCGGCTATTTTCAGTCGGCCTTCGCCTATCGCAAGCACGCCTTGTTCACCGCCGGCCTGTTCGCCACCTATCTCGAGGGCGGCTATGTTTTCCTGTCCTCGCGCAACAGCGCCGAAATCCAGCGCAACCTGACGGAATCGGCCATTCAGGTCTTCGTCAACGGCCTGCTGCAACTGCTTAACCTGCTGCTGGAAATGCTGGTCATCCTTGCCCTGCTGGGTTTCCTGCTGTCGCTGGAACCGCTGCTGACCGTGGCCATGGGCGGATTTCTCGGCGGCCTGATCGTCGCCTATCAATTGGTCCTGGGGCCGCGTCTGGTCCGCTGGGGTGTGGTCGTCAACGACAGGTCGCAAATGGTCCTGCAAAACGTCCGCGAAGCGGTCGGGGCGATCAAGGACATCAAGATCTTGCAATGCGAAGAGCATTTCGTCGGCAATTTCCGCCGCCTCTTGCTGAACACCGCCCGCTATCGCAGCTTTCAAAGCCTGTCCACCTTCGCCCCCCGGCTTTATGTGGAAACCCTGATGGTGCTGGCCATCCTGGCCGCGGTGGTGGTGCTCAGCCAGCGCCATCCCGGGGATTTGCTGGCTGTGGTCGGGGTGTTCGGCGCCGCCGCCATCCGCTTGATGCCGTCGGCCAACCGCCTGCTCAACCTGCACAGCACCATCAAGTCAGGCGTCGCCGCCGTCGCCGCCCTGCACACCGACTGGAGCACCATCACCGGTGCCCGTCAAAGCCGCGTTGCGCCGCCATCGGTGGTGCCGCGCATCGAAAGTCTGCGCCTGACCAAGGTGGGCTATACCTATCCGGGGCGCGACAAGCCGGCCTTGTCGGCGATTGATCTGGATTTGCGCTGGGGCCAGACCGTCGCCCTGGTCGGTCGGTCGGGGGCGGGAAAGACCACTCTGGCCGACGTGGTCCTGGGCCTGCTGGAGCCGCAATCGGGACAGGTGCAGATCAATGGACAGGCCGACCCACAGGCGGTTCAGTCCCTGCGCCTACGGGTCGGCTTTGTGCCGCAATCCATTTTCATCCTTGACGATTCCTTGCGCCGCAACATCGCCTTCGGCGTGCAGGATGGCGACATCAATACCGATCGGCTGGCCTCCGCCCTTCGTCTGGCCGAACTTGACGATATCGTCGCCGCCCTGCCGCAAGGCCTGGACACCCGTCTAGGGGAAGGTGGATCGCGGTTGTCCGGTGGTCAACGCCAGCGTGTGGGGCTGGCCCGCGCTTTTTATCATGACCCCGATCTGCTGGTTCTGGATGAAGCAACCTCGGCTTTGGACAATGAAACCGAGCACAAGATATCCCGTGCCCTGGAAAACGTCCGCGCAAACAAGGCTCTGCTGATCATCGCCCACCGCCTGAGCACCGTGCGTCATTGCCACACCATCATCCTGATGGACCAAGGTGTCATCGTCGATGCCGGCAGCTTCGATGCGTTATGCCAACGTCAGCCTGATTTCCGCCGCATGGTGGAACTGGGCCGGTTGGATGATCCGGCACCAGCGTCATGACCATCGCGTTGAATTGCTCGGGGCCTGATCTCCGCCTCAGCTGGATCACCCCATCCCAGTTCGACCATGCCTTCGACCAGATTGGACCGGTTTGGCGCCACGCCGCCAAAGCCATGAATGACGATGCTTCCGCCGTTCTCGCCCATGCGCCGTCCGCCGCCCCCAACAATTCCGACCTGGGGGTGATGATGGCATGGACTCGGCTGATCCAGGGTCAGCCGGTGCCGGAGCAGGCAAACGCCGAAATCAACTGCCCGGATCCCTGGCTTTTCCGACATTTTTCCGGCCTTCCCCAGGTCCAGGCAACCGGCTCCAGACCCGGATTCTGGCGCTTGTCGCTCGGGTTGTGGCTGCGGGGCTATGCCGCCCGTCTGCGTTTCGCCTGGCGCACCGCCTTGGCCTGCCGACAAGGGCAGGCGACCAAGGTGGAAAATGCCGCGGCGATGCTGGTCTACGACCATCCGGCCAGTACGGCGGCGGGGCACGATGCCTATTTCGGCCCATTGCTCAATCATGTTCCCGGCCTTTATCGCGCCCTGCATGTGGATGCCCCGGCCAGCGCCGGCCGGCGGCTGCACGGCAGCGTCAGCCTGCATGCCTGGGGATCGCCGTTTTACGCCTTGTTCTGCCTGCCTTTCGCCAAATGGCGGCCCTCGGCCGCCGTTTCACGCGGTGCGTGGGGCTGGCTGATCCGCCGCGCCGCCGCCCTGGAAGGCGGCACCGCGCAGGCGGCGGCCATCGCCTGGCAAATTCATTGCCAGGCGCGCTGGCTTCGCGCCGCCCGACCGAAGGTGGTGACATGGCCCTGGGAAAATCATGGCTGGGAACGCGCCCTGGTCCGCCAGGCCCGCAGTCTGGGTCTTCGTACCATCGGATGCCAGCATTCGGTGGTCGGCCAGCAATTCAACATGAGCAACATCGCCCCGGACCTGTTGCCCGACCTGATCGCCACCAATGGGCCATCAGCCTACCGGCAATTGCTGGAACGCGACATTCCGGCCGACCGGCTGGTGATCGCCGGCAGTTTGCGCTTCACCCCCTCCGCCGGGCAAAATCATGACCCTGCCGGTCCGGTGTTCCTGGCCATGCCGTTCGACCGTCGGGTGGCGGCCCAGATGATCGAAGCCGCCCGGCCATTGAGCGAAAGCGGCATCACCGTGCTGGTCCGCGACCATCCGCTGTTTCCCGTGGATTTCACCGCCACCGAAACCTTGCGCCGGGCGCCGGGACCATTGCAGTCCAGCGCCGGTCTCCGGGCCGTGGTGTATGCCGCCACCACCGTCGGGCTCGAGGCGTTGCTGGCCGGATTGCCGGTGATTCGCTTCATCCCCTCTGGTTGCGTGGCCGTGGACATTCTGCCAAACTCGTTGCGCATTCCGACGGCGGATTCCGCGGCTTTGGTGGAGACGGTCCTAACCGCCCGGCAACCCCCGCCATTGCGCTGGAGCGATATATTTTCTCCCCCCGACATGGATTTCTGGCGCGGACAACTCACGTGAACTGCTCAGTCAAAACCCGCTTGCGGCAAGGCCTGCCCTGTATCGGCGCCTGGAGCACCGTCCCCGCCCCCGCCGTCGCCGAAGCCATGGCCGCCTGCGGCTTTCATTGGCTGGCCGTCGATCTGGAACATTCCGCCATCGACAGCGCCGACGTGCTGGCCATTTTCCTGGCGGCGGAACGCCATGGCGTCGCCCCGTTCGTCCGCCTGCCGTGCGCCGACCCCTATCTGGGACGCCGTTATCTGGACAGCGGCGCCGCCGGGCTGATCGTACCGGTGGTCGACAGCGCCGCCGCCTTCCGCGATTTCGCCCAGCATTGCTTCTATGCCCCCCTTGGCCGACGCGGCGCCTGTCTGTCGCGCGCCAACGGCTGGGGCGATCAATTCGACGCCTATAACCGCGACTTCCAGCCGGTCCTGGTGCCGCAGATCGAAAGCCGCGCCGGCATTGCCGATGTGGATGCCATTGCCAGCCTGGATTGCGTCGATGCCCTGTTCATCGGTCCTTACGATCTGTCAGCCGATCTCGGCACCCCCGGGCAATTCGACACCCCCCAGATGCAGACGGCCATGTCGCAGGTTCTGGATGCCTGTTTCCGACATGGCAAAGCCCCGGGCCTGCATCAGGTCGCCCCGGATCCGCAGGCCTTGCAAGCCCGGATAAAGGACGGCTATCGCTTCATCGCCTATGCCACCGACATGGTGGCCATGCGCGCCGCCTTGGGCCGCCCGCTTTCTTTAGTGCAAGGATCGTAACCATCGTGTCTGCCAAGCCCATTTGCATCATTCCCGCGCGGATGGCATCGACCCGCTATCCGGGAAAGCCGCTTGAGCCCATGTTGGGCCTGCCGCTGATCGGCCATGTCTGGCACCGATGCCGGATGGCGCCGTCTTTGGGCCGGGTCGTCGTCGCCACCTGCGACCAGGTGATCAAGGATGCCGTCGAAAAGCTGGGGGGAGAAGCGGTGATGACCGCCGATACCCATCCCGGCTGCGTCGACCGCACGGTGGAAGCCATCGCCAATCTGGGGCTGTCGCTGGCCGACGACGCGCTGGTGTTGATGGTGCAAGGCGACGAAGTCATGGTCACGCCGGCCATGATCGAGGACATGGTCCAGGTCCACGCCCGCACCCGCTCTCCCGTGGTCAATCTGGCCTCGGTCATCCAGAACGAAGCCGACCACGACGATCCGAATTGCGTCAAGGTCTGTGCCGCCCCCGATGGCCGGGCCTTGTTCTTCTCGCGCGCGGCCATCCCGTCACGCTGGCGCGCCAACGGGCCGGTGCCCGCGTATCAGCAGACCGGCATCATCGGCTTTTCCCACCATTTCCTGCAAACCTTCGGCACACTGAGCCGCACGCCGTTGGAGATGATCGAGCAGATCGACATGTTGCGCACGCTGGAACACGGCTATCCCATTCAAATCGTCACCGTCGACGTCGAAACCGTCGGCGTCGATACCCCCGCCGATTTGCTGCGCGGCGAGCACATGCTGCGAAGCGATCCGGTGACCGCGCAATACATGGATCTGCCGGCATGAGTGCCCGCCTCAAGGTTGGAATCGCCGGCTATGGCGTGGTGGGACGGCGGCGGCGCCAAGTGGTCGATGACCACCCCCATCTGATCATGGCCGCGGTTTGTGACCGGTCATTCGACGGCAACGGCGCTTTGGCGGACGGAATCCGTCATTATCACGATGCCCAGACCATGCTGGCGGACGAATCCCTGGATATTCTGTTCGTTTGCCTGAGCAACGACGTCGCTGCCGATGTCACCATCGCCGGCCTGGAAAAAGGGCTGCATGTCTTTTGCGAAAAGCCGCCGGGCCGCGATGTCGCCGATATCGAGCGGGTCATCGCCTGTGAAAAGCGCCATCCCGGCCTGATCTTGAAATACGGATTCAATCACCGCTTCCACGATTCCGTCCGTGAGGGGCTGGCCCTGATCCGCTCGGGCGAGATGGGACGGCTGATCAACATGCGCGGCGTCTATGGCAAATCGGCGATCATCGATTACCGATCGCCCACCCATTGGCGGACCAAGCGCGAAGTGGCCGGCGGCGGCATCCTGCTGGATCAGGGCATCCACATGGTCGATCTGATGCGCCTGTTTGCCGGTGAGTTCGTGGACGTCCACTCCATCGTCTCCAATAATTATTGGCAGCACAGCGTCGAGGACAATGTCTATGCGCTGATGCGAACCGCCGACGGCGCCGTCGCCATGCTGCATTCCACCGCCACCGAATGGCGGCATCGCTTTCGCCTGGAAATGTCGTTCGATCGCGGCAGCATCGTGCTTGGCGGTCTGCTGACCGGGTCGAAAAGCTACGGCGCCGAGACCATTACCGTGGCCTGGAAAACGGAAAATGATTCCGGCGACCCCAAGGAACAGACCACCCGCTACAACACCGATCCGTCCTGGAACGATGAAGTGGTGGAGTTCGTCGACGCCGTCATGCGGGGCACGCCGGTGGAAAACGGCTCGTCCGCCGAAGCGTTGAAGACCATGCAATTGGTCTATCGCATCTATTGCGCCGACGCCGACTGGCAGAACCGTTGGAACCTTGATTGCGGCGGAAAACAGCAATGAACGGGAAACTCGCCGGTCGTTCGGCCCTGGTGACCGGAGGAACCCGGGGGTCTGGCCGCCGAGGGCGCCCGGGTGACGGTGACCGGAACCCGCAGCGACGGACGCGCCGCCGACGGCATGACCTATCTGCAGGCCGATTTCACCACCACCACCGGACTGGATCTGGCGGTGTCGCAGGTGCGCCAGCTGTCCCCCGACATCCTGATCAACAACGCCGGCATCAACAAGGTCGCCCCCTTTGCCGAGATCGATCCCGACGATTTCATGCGGATTCAACAGGTCAACGTCGTCGCCCCCTTCCGTCTGGCCCAGGCGGTCCTGCCGGCCATGCGCCAACGCCGTTGGGGACGCATCGTCACCATCAGTTCCATCTGGGGTCGGATCAGCAAGGCCGGTCGGGCCTCCTATTCCGCCAGCAAATTCGCCGTCGACGGCATGAATGCGGCGCTGGCGGCGGAAGCCGCCGCCGACGACGTCCTGTGCAATTGCGTCGCCCCCGGATTCATCGACACCGAACTGACCCGTCAGGTTCTGGGCGAGGAGGGCATTCGCGATCTGGTCGCCCAAGTCCCGGCCCGCCGCCTGGGCCGCCCCGAAGAGATCGCCGCCTTCGTCGTCTGGCTCGCCGGACCGGAAAACACGTTCATCAGCGGCCAGAATATTTGTATCGACGGAGGATTCACCCGTGTCTGACAGCCTGATCATCCAGTCGCACACAGGCCCCTACCGGGTGGATTTCCAATGGGACGGGGTTAGCGCTCTGGACCGCGACTTCCCCGCCGATGCCCATTTCATCATCGACCGTCGGGTCGCCCAACTGCATGGCCAGCGCATGCTGTCCATCCTCGCCCACGGCTCGGTCCTGCTGATCGATGCCACCGAGGATGCCAAGTCGCTTGACCGCTTTCCCGACTATGTCGCCCATCTGGTCGATCGCAAGATACGCCGCGACCATGTGCTGATCGCCATCGGCGGCGGCATCACCCAGGACATCACCTGCTTTCTCGCCGCCACCTTGCTGCGCGGGGTGGAATGGCGCTTCGTCCCCACCACCTTGCTGGCCCAGACCGATTCGTGCATCGGCTCGAAAAGTTCGATCAATTGCGGCGAGGTGAAAAATATTCTGGGCACCTTCACGCCGCCGCGCCGGGTGCTGGTGGATGCCCGTTTCCTCGAAACCCTGGATCACCGCGAGGTGCTGTCCGGCGTCGGTGAAATGTTGAAGGCCCATGCCGTCGCCGGCCCCGACGCCCTGGCCGGCTTCCACACCGATTACGCCGCACTCTTCACCGATACCGAAACCATGCAACGGCGCATCCGCGCTTCGCTCGAGATCAAGAGACGCTTGATCGAAGCCGACGAATTCGATCGCGGCATCCGCAACGTCTTCAATTACGGTCACTCCTTTGGCCATGCCCTGGAAACGGCGACGGATTTCGCCATCCCTCACGGCATTGCCGTCAGCATGGGCATGGACATGGCCAATTTTGTCGCCGCCGGGCTGAAGGTGGGCGACACCACCTATTTCCAGCGCTTTCACCCGCTTTACGTCGCCAATTATCGCGGCTATGCCCTCACCCCCGTGGATGAAGACCGGTTCTTCGCCGCCTTGGGCAAGGACAAAAAGAACGTGGGGACCGGCACGGTGACCCTGATCCTGCCCGACCACCAAGGCACCATCGCCCGAGGCATCCATGCCGATGACGACGCCTTCCGTCAGCTATGCCGGCAGTTTCTCAATGCCGTCCGCACGGAGGCCGCATGACCCGCATCGCCGTCTGTTCCCGCTCGTTTTCCAAACACCCCATCCTGCGCGCCGAACTGACCGCGCGCTATGGTCGGTCCGTCACCTTCAACGACGCCGGGCTAAGCCTGTCGGGCCAGGCCTTGATCGATTTCGTCCGTGGCCACGACAAGGCCATTACCGCCCTGGAAAAACTGGACGATGCTTTTTTCACCGCCTTGCCGGAATTGCGCGTCATCGGCAAATATGGCGTCGGCCTGGACATGATCGACCTGGAATCCATGCGGCGGCATGACGTGCGCCTTGGCTGGACCGGCGGCGTCAACAAGCGTTCGGTCTCCGAGTTGGTCATCGCCTGCGCCATCGCCCTGTTGCGCCACGTGCCGCAAGCCAATGCCGAGGTACGCGCCGGTCAATGGCGTCAGTTGATGGGACGGCAACTGACCGGAAAAACCGTGGGCATCGTCGGTTGCGGCCATATCGGCAAGGATCTGGCCGGATTGCTGAACGCCTTTGGCTGTACCGTCCTGGCCAACGATATCCTGGATTTCCCCGAATTCTATGCCGCCCACAAGGTGACGGCGGTCGATCTCGAAACCTTGTTGACCACGTCGGACATCGTTACCTTGCACCTGCCCGCCGGTCCCTCGACCCGCAACATCCTGAACGCCGAACGCTTGGCCCTGTTGTCGCCGCGGGCCATCCTGATCAATGCGGCCCGCGGCGGCCTGGTCGATGAGCCGGCGCTCAAGGCGATGCTGAGCCAGGGGCGCCTGGCCGCGGCAGCCTTCGACGTCTTTCATGACGAACCCCCTGACGACCTGGAATTGCTGCATCTGCCCAATTTCCTGGCCCTGCCGCATATCGGCGGCAGCGCCGAAGAAGCGGTCCTGGCCATGGGCATGGCGGCAATCAAGGGATTGGAAGATCATTGCCTGCCGTGAAGATCACTATTCCACAGTACAAGGGATCAGCTTATCCCCTGCTCGTCCTGCTCATGCTGGCGGTCGCCCTGATTGCCGTCAGGCCGGCGCGGGTGGAATGGGGGGGAGCGGTCTGCGTCGCGTTGACCGTCCCTCTTTGCCTATGGCCGCTGATCCAGTGGTGGAGAGGCCATGACCGATCCATGCCGTTCATTGCCGCCATCGGCCTATTTTATCTGATCTGGTTCGTCTGCCAGCCATTCCTGACCGATTTCATCTGGCGCGACGGCGCGATCCGGCTTTACCGGGACGGCATGGCCTTACCCGGCAACCAGCTCGGCACGGATGCCATGGTCGCCATGGCCGGCGGCATCGCCATGCTGATGATCGTCCTGATGGGGACCGCCCGGTGGCTGAACCAGCGGATTCGTCCCGTCCGCTTCGTCGGCCAACCCTCTGTCCGGCTGTCCATCGGCTTGGCCGTTCTGGCCCTGACCGGGCATTTCGGCGGTATGCTGGTTTCCAGCCGGCTCGGTATTTCCTCGGTGGAACAGCTCGCCAATCCGTTGGCGTTCGTAGGCTTCGGTATTCCGGTTTTCCTGGCCGGCAGCAATCAAATCAAACGGTGGTGGTTGATCCCCCTGCTCGGCGTCCTGCTGCCGTTGAAGATCGTCATGGGAATGGAAAGCGGCAATTTCATCAAGGTCCTGATGTTGCCGGCCTTTCTGGTTTTCTTGTATCTGGCGCTGAATCGTCGTCAAGCCGTGGTCTTGCTGACCATCATCCTGGTGGTGGGGGCCGTCGGCTATCGCCCATTCCGGGATTTCCGCGATCATGTCTGGTTTTCAAAGCTGTCCGGGAAAACCCTTCACCCTGCCGATTATCTGGCATCGATGAAGTTCGGCCTCAACCTCACTTTCTCTGCCCCCATGCAACTCGAGGCGGCGGTCGTCGATGCCCCGCGCTCGCCTTTTCTCGGTTCCTTGCGCGAAACCGCAAAGCGGGTCAACGCCGCGGTGCTGTTCGCCCAGGTGCATGCGCTCTCGCCCGACACCGTGCCTTATTGGCACGGTGAGACATTGCGACCGCTGCTGACCAGTTTCATCCCCCGTTTCCTCTATGCGCAAAAGCCCGAGGAGCGGCTGGGCAACGAATTCGGTCGCCGTTACGTCTTCATCCCCGCCGATAACATGAACATGGCCGTCAATCTGCCCTGGCTGGTTGAAGCCTATGCGAATTTCGGTCTTTGGGGGATGCTGGCGACCATGTCCGTCGTCGGCTTGACGTTGGCCGGTCTCAACGCCTTGCTCAATTCCCTCTCGGGCCAGCCGTTGAATATGGTCATCGGCAGCAGCGTACTGTTTCCGTTGATCAACCAGGAATCCAATATCAGCCTGACCTGTGGCAACATCGTCTTGCTGATCGCGGTACTTTATGTGATGGCCCGTAGCGTCGAGTGGGGGTATAAGGCGCTTTTCCGGCCAGCACCCGATTAAGCACAGTGGGGGAAAGTCAGTGAAAGTCGTCATTCTTTGCGGCGGTCAGGGCACGCGCATCCGCGATGTCGCCGACAATATCCCCAAGCCGATGATCCCGGTCGGGCCGGCGCCCATCCTGTGGCATGTGATGAAATCCTATGCCGCCCACGGCTTCACCGAGTTCGTGCTGTGCCTGGGCTATAAAAGCCACACCATCAAGGAATTCTTCCTGAACTATCAGGCCTTCACCAGCGACTTCACCCTGACGCTCGGGCGCGAGAAGGCCATCGACTATCACGGCGACCACGACGAAAGCGGCTGGAAGATCACCTTGGCCGAAACCGGCCTCGACTCGCTGACCGGCACCCGGGTCAAGCGCATCGCCAAATATCTGGGCGACGATGAGGACTTCCTGCTCACCTATGCCGACGGCGTCGCCGACATCGACATCAAAGCCCTGGTCGATTTTCATCGCGGCCACGGCAAGCTGGTCACCGTCACCGGTGTGCGCCCACCCGGTCGCTTCGGCGAATTGGGGATCGAGGCCGACGGCGGCGTGCGCGAGTTCAACGAAAAGCCCCAAGCCACCGACGGCTGCATCTCCGGCGGCTATTTCGTCTGCAATCGCAAAATGCTGGATTACATCGGCGACGACAACGTCATGCTGGAACAAGATCCCATGCGCAAGGTGGTGGCCGACGGCCAGTTGATGGTCTATCGCCATGACGGCTTTTGGCAATGCATGGACACCTATCGCGACTACTCGCTGCTGAACGACCTGTGGAACGCCGGCCGGGCCCCGTGGAGATGCTGGTGATGGAAAAACTGTTCACCGCCTTCAAGGGCAAGCGGGTACTGGTCACCGGCGACACCGGCTTCAAGGGATCGTGGCTGTGTCTGTGGCTGACCGAACTGGGAGCCGAGGTCACCGGCTATGCCCTGCCGCCGGAAGGCGAGCGTCCGCTGTTCGACCTGTTGGGCCTGCGTCAGTACATGCGCCATGTGGACGGCGACGTCCGTGATCTCGATCATATGTCCCAGGTCTTCGCCGAAACCCAACCCGAAGTGGTCATCCATCTGGCAGCACAGGCCTTGGTGCGGTTGTCCTATGAACAGCCCAAGCAGACCATCGACACCAATGTGGGCGGATCGCTGAACCTGCTGGAATGCCTGCGCGCCAGTGATTCGGTGCGGGCGGCGGTCTACATCACCTCGGACAAGTGCTACGAAAACAAGGAATGGGTGTGGGGCTACCGCGAAACCGACGAACTGGGCGGGCGTGATCCCTATTCGGCATCGAAAGCGGCGGCGGAAATCATTTTTTCCGCCTATTGCTCCAGCTATTTCGACTCCCGCCCCGGCTTCGGCATCGCCAGCACCCGGGCCGGCAACGTCATCGGCGGCGGTGACTGGGCCCGCGACCGCATCATCCCCGACTGCATCCGCGCCCTGGAAGACAGCCTGCCGGTGCCGGTGCGCAACCCCCACGCCACCCGCCCGTGGCAGCACGTGCTGGAGCCGCTGTCGGGCTATCTGTCCGTCGCCGCCCATCTGCTGCGACAGCCGAAGAAATTCGGCGGTGCCTGGAATTTCGGCCCGCCCGTCGGTTCGGTCCGTACCGTCGGCGAATTGGTGGCCGAGGCGGTCAAGGTCTGGGGCGAAGGGTCGTTCCAGCTCTCGCCCGAGGCCAACGCCCCGCACGAAGCCCGGCTGTTGCAGTTGAACACCGACCGCGCCGCTGTCGATCTGGCTTGGCGGTCGCGCTGGGGCGTGGACGAAACCATCGACCGCACCATCGGCTGGTATCGTCGGGTCATCCGCGAAAACGCCTCGCCCCGCGCCGTCTGCCAGAACCAGATCAACGATTACATGGGCAAAAACCCGTGATCGACGGCGTCGTCGTCACCCCGTTGCGCCGTATCGCCGACGACCGGGGCGCGGTCATGCATATGTTGCGCGCCGATTCGCCGGTTTTCCGGCAATTCGGCGAGATTTACTTTTCCTCGGTCCATCCCGGCAAGATCAAGGCTTGGCACTACCACCACCGCATGGGCTTGAACTATGCGGTGCCGGTGGGGCGCATCAATTTCGTCCTGTTCGACCCTCGCCCGCACAGCCCCACCCATGGTCAGGTGCAGGAAATCGCCGTGGGCGGTGACGATTATGCCCTGGTCAGCGTCCCGCCGGGCCTGTGGACCGGCTTTCAATGCGTCGGCCAGGAAACCGCCATGGTCGCCAATTGCGCCACCCTTGCCCATGACCCGAGCGAGGCCGAGCGCAAGGACCATGACGACCCGGCCATCCCCTATATCTGGCGGGAGAGGCCATGACCGCCATTCTGGTCACCGGCGGCAGCGGCTATGTGGGGGGGCGTCTGGTCCGTCACCTGCTGACACGGGGCGATGAAATCCGTCTGGCCAGCCGTCGCCCGCTTTCACCCATCTGGGCCAAGGACGCCCGAACCATCGTGCTTGATTGGGACGATCCGGCCAGTGTGGCGGCGGCGTGCGCCGGCTGCCGGGCCGTGGTCCATCTGGCCGGCTTGTCCGATGCCGAATGTGCCCGTGACCCGGTCCAAGCCCTGCGCGTCAACGGTGAATACACCGTCCGTCTGCTGGAAGCGGCCATCGCCGCCGGCTGCCCGCGCTTCGTCCTGTTTTCCACCGCCCATGTCTATGGCGCCCGGCTGCATGGCGTGGTGGATGAAACCGCGCTGCCGCTGCCCCGCCATCCTTACGGCATCAGCAACCGGGTGGCCGAGGATTTCGTCTTGACCGCCCACGCCCAGGGCCGCATCGGCGGCTTGGCCCTGCGCCTGTCCAACGCCATCGGCGCCCCCGTCCATGCCGACATCGACCGCTGGGGCTTGCTGGTCAACGATTTGTGCCGGGCGGCGGCGGTGGGCGGACCGTTGGTGATGCGGACCGCCGGCTTGGTCAGCCGCGATTTCATCCCCCTGGCCGATGTGGAAAACGCCTTGGTTCATCTGCTGGCGGTTCCACTCAGCGCCTGGGGCGACGGCCTGATGAATTTGGGTAGCGGACAAGGCAAGAGCGTGGCGGCCATGGCCGATCTGGTGCTGGCCCGCGCCCGCGCCCGCGGCCTCGACGTCGTCTTGCAGCGACCGGCCCCCGCCCCCGGTGAAACGACGGCACCGCTGGAGTACCGAATCGACAAGCTGCGCGCCTGCGGTTTCACCCCGCAAGCCGATCTGGCGGCAGCCATCGACGAAACCCTTGATTTCTGTCTGGCCCAGGCCAAGGCTATGTCATGACCAACGCCACGCCCCTGATCACCATCGTCATTCCCACCTACAATCAGGCCGACTGGCTGCGCGAGGCCCTGCATTCGGTGCTGGCCCAACGGGTGGATGGTTGGGAAGCCATCGTCATCAACAATCATTCCGCCGACCATACCGAAAGCGTGGTGGCGGAAATCAATGATCCGCGCATCCGTCTGATCAACTTCGCCAATCACGGTATCATCGCCGCCTCGCGCAATATCGGCATCACCGAAGCCCGGGGCGAATGGGTGGCGTTTCTCGATTCCGACGATGTCTGGCACGCCGACAAGCTGGAAACCTGCTTGCCGCATCTGACCGCCGACACCGATATCGTCACCCACGGGGTGCATTTCTGGGACGGCAACCGCATTCTGCGCGATTGGCTGCCGGGACCGGAACGGCGGGCGCAATTGCGCAATCTGTTGTTCGAGGGCTCGGCCATGTCGCCGTCGGCGACCATCATCCGCCATTCGCTGCTGCAACAGGTCGGCGGTGTCAGCGAGGATGCCGCCCTGCGCAGCGCCGAGGATTACGAATTACAGCTGAAGCTGGTCAAGGTCGGGGCGCGCATCCGCTTTCTTCCCCTGGTGCTCAGCAAATATCGCCTCCATCCCGGTCAGCAAAGCAAATCGGCGGAACGGCATATGGAAGCGTCGGAACTGGCGGTGCGCAAGCATTATGATTGCCTGCCCAACCGTTCGTGGCGCGATGCCCTGCGCTTACGCCGGCGCCTGGCAAGCCTGCAATACGGAGCCGGGCGGCTTTATCAGGAAGCCGGCGATCAGATCAAAGCCCGCCGGTTTTTCGCCAGATCGCTGCGTCAATGGCCGCTGGCGCCGCGAAATTGGGCCGCCATGCTGTTGAGCCTGATCCCGCACGGTCCCAAGGCGCCCCATGACCGTCTGCCGGTGCTGATCAACGGCCTGCATGCCAAAAGTGGCGGTGGCGTCACCTATTTGCGCAACATCCTGGGCGATCTGGCCGATGATCGTCGGCTTCAGATCCATTTGCTGCTGCACCAGGACCAATACGCCTTGTTCGGTGAACCGCCGGAAGGCGTGCGCCTGCATCTGCTGCAATTCAAGACCGGTTTCCTGCGGCTGTTGTTGTGGGAACAGCTGGCTCTGCCGATCCTGGCCCGCGAAATGCTGGCGGTGGTGACCTTTTCCCCCGCCAATTACGGCCCCTTCGCCGCCCCCAATCCGGTAATTCTGCTGCGCAATTCGCTGGCCGTGGTGCAACGGGACAAGCGCCTGAACAAGCGCATCTATTGGGGTATGCTGGCTTTGGCCACCGCCCTGTCGCTGATCACCTGCCGCCGGGCCATCGCCGTGTCCGATTACGCCCGCCGTTCCCTCAGTTTCGGCCTGCCCGCCGCCATCGTCAAACGCGTCGAAATCATCCATCACGGCATCGCCCCGGCCTTCACCCCGGATGCTTCGGTCCGCCGCGAACAAAACACCTTGCTGGCGGTCTGCGACATCTATGTGCAGAAAAACCTGCACACCCTGATCAAGGCCATGGCTTTGCTGCAAGCCCGTCAGCCTTCGGCCCGCCTGCTGATCGCCGGTCGTATCATCGACCCCGATTATCATGGCGAGTTGCTGCGACAGATCGAGCACTTGAACATGGGGAACGTGATCACCTTCCTGGGCGGCTGTTCGCAGGAACGCCTGATCGAGCTTTATCGAAGCTGCACCGTGTTCGTCTTCCCCTCGACCATCGAAACCTTCGGCAATCCGCTGGTCGAGGCCATGGCCTGCGGCGCCCCCATCGCCAGTTCCAACACCTCGGCCATGCCGGAAGTGGTGGGCGACGCCGCCCGCCTGTTCGACCCGCTCGATACCCAGGCCATGGCCGAGGCCATCAGCGGCTTGCTGGACGATCCGGCGGCCCGGGCCGAACTCAGCCGCCGCGGCCTGGAACGGGCACATCTGTATTCCTGGAAACAGACGGCGGCCAAGACCGCCGATGTTCTGGTCGATGCCGCACGGCGGAACTGATCCACCGCCATGGCCCAGCGCACCCTGATCATCACTTTGCCCCCGTTCGACGGCGGGGTTCCGGCCAAGACCCGGTTGCTGGCGCAGGAACTGGCCGCGCGCGGACACCAGATCACCATCGCCTATTACGCGCCGCTGTCCGGCCACCGTCATCTCAGCCCGCCGCCCTGGAGCCTGCGCCGCCCGCGGACGGAATCCGGGCGATGCTTCGACGATGAATGCGCCGCCATCGCCGTGGGCTGCCGCTGGGCCGAACTGGAATTTCCCTATTATCTGGATTCGCCGCGCTGGCGGGCGTTGATCGATGCCCATGACCGTCACGTGGCGGTGGGCGGTACCGTTTTGGTATCAAATCCCCTGCGAGCCGCCAAAGTGCCGCATCTGGTGTGGTGCGCCAGCGACATGCTGGGCGATCGGCTGGACCGCCGCCGGGCCATGGCGTGGCCGCGCCGCCTGATCGACCGCGCCGTGATCGGTCCGGTCCAGGCGGCCATGGAGCGGCGCATCCTGGCTGGAAACGGTCACATCGTCACCGTCGGCCAGCATGCGCGCACCATGTTCCGCCGCCTGGGTTTCGCCATGGAGACGGCGGGGATCATGCCCATCCCCACCGATCCCGATCTTTACCATCCCGCCACGACCGAGGCGGAGGCCGGCATCATCGGCTTCGCCGGACGGCCCAACGATCCGCGCAAGAATCTCGGGCTGCTGGTCGGCGCCATCGTCATCGCCCACGATCGCGATCCGCACATCCGTCTGCGCCTGACCGGACAGCCCGATCCCTCCACCGCCGCCATGATCCGATCCCTCGGCGCCGAAGCGTTGGTGCAATGGCAAGGGGTGCTGCCGCGCCGGGATCTGCCCGGCTTTTACGCTGGCCTGGACGTTTTCGCCCTGCCATCGGCGCAGGAAGGATTCGGCATCGTCGGCATCGAGGCCATGGCCTGCGGCGTGCCGGTGGTATCCACCCGCTGCGGCGGCCCGCAGGATTATGTGCAAGACGGTGAGACCGGCTTCCTGGTGGATTCCACCGTCCAGGCCATGGCCGAAGCCCTGTTGCGTCTGGTCGCCGACCGTGCCTTGCGCCGCCGCCTGGGCAGCGCCGCCCGGCACCTGGCGGAAACCCGTTATTCCCCCGCCCGCTTCCGCAAGGCCCTCGAGGAAAACTGGCACGCCGTCTGGGGGGAACGTCCATGATCCCGCGCCTGCTCTATCTGGTCAGTCACCCCATCCAATACCAAGCGCCGCTGTTGCGCCTGATCGCCGCCGATTCCGGCCTGCGTCTGCGGGTCTTATTCGAACGGGTCGATACCGTGGCCGGCTATCATGATCCCGGCTTCGGCACCCATGTGCGCTGGGACGTGCCCTTGCGCGACGGCTACGACAGCACCGCCCTGGCGGAGACCGATCTTGCCGCCGAAATCGCCGCCGCCGATGTGATCTGGCTGCACGGCTGGGCCAGCCCGACCATGCGCCGGACCTTGCGGCTGGCGGCACGCTTAGGTAAGCCGGTGCTGATGCGGGCGGAAAACTGGGATGGCGCCATGCCCGACGGCATCGGCCCGCGCGGCTGGCTGAAGCGGCTTTACCTGCGCTGGATCTTCGCCCGCTGCCGGGGGTTCCTGGCCATCGGATCGGCCAATGGCGCCTATTACCGGCGTTTCGGCATCAATGACGACCGCATCTTCGCCGTGCCCTATGCGGTGGACAACGATTTCTTCGCCGCCCAGGCGGCCCGGGCCGATACCGCGTCCTTGCGCCACGCGCTGGGCATCGAACCGGAACAACAGGTCATTCTGTATGCGGGCAAGTTCCAGCGGCGCAAGCACCCCGAACAGGTGGTCGCCGCCTGGAAATCCCTGCCCCAACCGCGCCCGGCATTGCTGATGGTCGGCAACGGCGAAATGCGCGCCCAATTGGAAGCCATGGCCGAACCGGGGATGATCTTCGCCGGGTTCCGCAACCAGACCCAATTGCCGGCCTTTTATGCCCTGGCCGACGTCTTCGTGCTGCCGTCGGAACACGAGCCCTGGGGCTTGGCGGTGAACGAGGCCATGGCCTGCGGTACCGCCGTGGTGGTCAGCGATCAGGTCGGCGCCGCCTTCGATCTGGTCGATGACAGCACCGGCGCGGTGTTCGCCGCCGGCGATACCGCCGCCTTGACCACCAGTTTGGTCCGGGTTCTCGAACAAAGCCAAATCCGTGGGCAAGCGGCGGCGTCCCGCATCGCCACCTGGGATTTCCGCGCCGATCTGGCCGGGTTGCACAAGGCGGTGGCCCATGTCCTTGGATAAGCCGCTTTCCATCGTCGTCGTCGGCCAGACCATCGCCGGCAGCCGGACCCCGCAACGGGTGGCGGCATTGCAGCGGCTGGGCCACCGGGTCCGGGTGGTGCCCATCAACCGCGACGGCGCCACCTATGAGGATCGTCCCAGCCTGATGGACCGGTTGCGCTATCGCCTGCGCCTGCCCGCCGATCCGGCCGGATGCAACGACGCGGTCTTGACGGCTGTCGATCGGGATTGCGATCTGGTGTGGATCGAAGCGGCGCCCATGATCCGTGCCGCCACCTTGCGCCGATTGCACCAAGTGGCGCCCAAGGCGCTGCTGGCCTGGTATTCCGAAGACGACATGATGAACCCCATCCATCGGTCGCGTTGGCTGGAACGGGCCATGCCGGCCTTCGACTGGTGGCTGACCACCAAATCGTTCAACCTGAACATGGATGAAGTGCCGTCTTGGGGCGTGCGTCGGATGCTGTTCGTCAACAACAGCTTCGATCCCGCCTTGCATCACCCGACACCGCTCGGCGAAACCGAACGTCATGATTTGCAGACCGATGTGGCCTTCATCGGTACTTTTGAAACCCCGCGCGCCGCCAGCCTGCTGCGACTGGCCGAAGCCGGCATCGCCGTCCGGGTATGGGGCAATGGCTGGGCCGCCTGGACGGATCGTCACCCCAATCTGCGCATCGAGAACCGCCCGGTCTATGACCGCGATTATGCCAAGGTGATCGGTGCGGCCAAGATCAGCCTGGGCTTTCTGCGCAAGGGCAACCGCGACCGGCAAACCTGCCGCACGGTGGAGATTCCCGCCTGCGGCGGCTTCATGCTGCACGAATATTCCGACGAAGCCGCCGGCTTGGTCCACCCCGAGGCCGAGGCCGGATTTTTCCGCGATGACCCTGATCTGGTGATCCAGGCGAAACGCTGGCTCGCCGACGACACGGCGCGGATCAAGGCGGCACGAGCAGCGGCACGGGCAATGATTGAACGTGGCCATAGCCACGATGCCCGCTTGCATGGCATCCTGAACCGGCTGTTCGGGGAATCCAATACACCATGAAAATCCTGATCAACGCCATTTCCGCCCGCATGGGCGGTATCGTCACCTATACCCGCAATCTCATGGACAGTCTGGCGGAGCATAACGGCACCGCCGAATTCGCCGTGTCCCAACGCTTTCCCGGTGCCGACCGACCCAACATGCTGCGCGTCGCCGCCAGTGATCTGCGCCCGGCCCTGCGCTTGATCTGGGAACAGACGCAATGGCGCCGGATCGTCAGCCGCCGCCACCCCGACGTCTTGTTTTCATCGGCCAATTTCGGCCTGCTGGCCTGCCCGGTGCCCCAGGTTTTGCTGGTGCGCGAAGGCGGGTTGTTCGATCCGTTCTATCTGGCCAATGTCTCGCCCGAACAGGGGGTGTGGTCGGCCTTGCAGCGCAAGGCCCGCCGGCGCCTGATCATCGCTTCGGCCCGGAGCGCCGATCAGGTGATGACACCGACCGCGGCCATGCGCGACCTGTTGTCGCTGTGGGCCCCCGACCTGGAACCCAAGATCACCGTCAATCCCTATGGCACCATGAGCCATTCCTTCGTCCCGGCGACCGAAGCGCCCCGGCACTGGAAGGCCGACGGCACCCTGCGGCTGCTTTACGTGTCGGTATATTATCCGCATAAGCGCCCCGGCCTGGTCTGCCAGGCGGTCGAGGCGCTGATCGCCCGGGGCAGCCAAGCCCATGCCACCATCACCATGACCCGGCGGGAACTCGACGACTTCCAGGGCAGTGCCCATGATCGCATCTTGGTCGATAAGGCCATCGAGGCGCAGACGGTGACCTTGGGCCGACAGCCTTATGAAGCCTTGCCCGAGCTTTATCAGAACCACGATATCTTCATCTTCCCGTCCATTTCCGAAACCTTCGGCCACCCCATGGCCGAGGCCATGAGCAGCGGCATTCCCGTCCTCGCCGCCGACACCCCGGTCAACCGCGAAGTCTGCGGCGACGCCGCGCTTTATTTCGATCCGCTGTCGCTGTCGTCGCTGCTTGCCGGCATCGACCGCCTGGACGCCGATTCGCAATTACGCGCCGAACTGGTGGAGAAGGGACGCAAGCGGGTGTTGTCCTCCTATACTTGGGAGCAGCATGTGGAGCGGCTGATGGAAATCCTGTCCAACACCGCCCAACGGAAACTTGGCTGATCCCCATGACAAGAACCCCACGGGTCGCCCTCTCCGGCTTGATCCTGGTGGCCGGCGCCGTGGCCCAGGCGGTGATCGCTTTCGGCGCCAACCTGATCATGGTCCGCCACCTCGATCCGGCCCAGTTCGGTCGCTTCGCCGTGGTCCAAGCCTCGGCCGCCCTGGTGCTGTCAATTCTGTCCATCCGAACCAACACCCTGATTATCCGTACCCTTGAAGCTGAAATGGATACACCGCGCCGCGATCTGCTGTTTTCCGTCATCGGCTGGGAGACCATTTTGGCGGCGCTGCTGATCACGGCGCTGATGGTGAGCGCCGGTAACACCGAGTGGACCGATTGGTGTCTGATCCTGGCCCTGCTGATCGGTCATTGGACCAACCAGAACCGGGCTTTCTTTGAACGCGGCTTGCGCTTTGGCGGCTTGGCCGTCATTGAAACCATGGTCCAGATCAGCGGGCATGGCTTGGCCGTGGTCTTGGTCCTGACCGGCATCGGGGCGGGAAGCCTGTATGTGCGCGAATTGTTTTTCTCCCTGGCCGGATTGGCCGCCTTGATTGGCATCGGTGCCATATCTTTTTATCGATTCCACTGGGTCGGCTGGTCGCAATGGCGGGCAATCTTGCGGGACGGGCGCGGCGTCTGGCTGGATGCCATGCTGGAAAACAGCTTTTCCCGCCTGACTCTGTTGCTGGTCAATGCCGGCACCGGCCTGAATGGCGCCGGCCTGTTCTTTCAGGCGCAACGTCTGGCCCTGGTGCCGCAGCAATTCCTGCAACCGATCAGCGGACGGGTGGCCGCCGCCTGGTTCGGACAAACCGAATGCAGCGGACAGCGCCGCCTGATGCGTCGGCGCCTCCTGCTGGTCGCCGCCCCGCCTTTGCTGCTGGCCGCCATTCTCGCCTGGGCCTTGGCCGACCCGGTGGTGCCGTGGATCTTTGGCGCGCCTTGGGCACCGGCGGCGCCGACCCTGGCGGCGCTGGCCGGCATGATCCTGTTCCTGCCTCTGTTTGAAACCTTGCGGTCGGAAGTGGTGGCGTCCAAGCGGGTGCGGTGGCTGTTGGTCGCCCGTCTGACCCAATATGGCGGCCTGCTGATCCCGTTATGGCCCCTGCTCTTGGGGCAAACCGTGGACGCCACCCATATGGGCATCGCGCTATCCGTAGCCTATGCCGGGGCTTTCATCGTGCTGGCGGCCCTGATCCTGCGCGCGGAAGCCAAGGCATAGGGGTTGCACCCGCCGCCAAGCGGACCGATTATGCCGCCATGATCACCACTGCCCCCCTGATTGATCCATGGAAGATCCTCGCCGCCTGGGTCCGACAGCCCCCTGCCCAGGCCGCCGCCATGGGCTGGCGCCGTGCCGGCGACCAATCGCTGGTGCTGGCGCGGTCCTGTTGGTCGCTGGCCTTGCTGGCGGGAATGTTGGGGCCAAGACCCAAGATCGCCCTGCCGTCCTGGTTCTGCAACGCCTCGCTGCTGCCGCTGCGGGCCATGGGGGCGGATCTTGTTTTCGTCCCTGTCGATGAAAACGGCTGGGCCGATTGGGACAGCCTGAGCCAAGCCGACATGGTGGTGGCGGTGCATACCTTTGGCCGCCCGGTCCCGCTGGAAAGCGCCTGCGCCGCCTGCGCCCGGACCGGCGCCATTTTGGTGGAAGACGCCGCCCACGCCCTGGCCCCCGCCCCCGGTATCGGCGAAACCGGCGATTATGTGCTGTACAGTCCGCATAAGGTGCTGGCCCAGCCCGATGGCGCGGTGATCATCGCCCGCAACCGCCCCCTGCCCAGCGGCGGGGGACAATCGAGCGATGGCGTGACCCGCTGGTTGGGGCGGCGGCTGCTGCAATGGGCACTTCCCGACCGATCGCGCCCGCGGATACCACAAGGGGGGCAAAACACCTTCCTGGATGATCCCGCCGCCGCCGCCATGCCCCGCTTATGCGCGCCGTCGGCCTTATCGTTGCGGCTGATGGCCGCCGCCGATCTCACCGCCGAGGCCGCCCGGCGGCGGCGCAATGCCGCAGCCTTGCGCCACGCCGTCGACGGGCTGGCCGGCTGGCATCCCTTGTTCGCCGATGACGGCCCGGCTCCTTACCGCCTAGCCTTGCGTTGCGACGACACCGACATCGCCATGGCCCGCTATGCCGCCTTGCGGCAGGCCCATCTGCCGGTGGAAAGCTGGCCCGACCTGCCGCCGGAAGTCGATGACAGCAACGCCATCGGCCTGCGCCGGTCGGTGATCCTGCTGCCGGTCCATGGCGCGCTGCCGCCAGGATATGAACAGCTTTACGCCAAGGCCCTGGTCCATGCTTGACATCACTTTCGACAGCCTGACCCGCCCCCAGTGGGAGGATTTGTTCACCCAAGCCGGACAATCCGCCCTGGTGCAAAGCTGGGCCTACGGCGAGGCCAAGCGGACCGAGGGCTGGACCCCTCGTCGCGTGCTCATCCGCCAAGACGGCCAGCCGCTGGCCCTGGCCCAGGTACTGGAAAAGCGCGTGGCCGAATTGGCGCGTATCGCCCGGCTCAATCGCGGCCCGGTGTGGCTTGGCCCGCTTGCGCTCCAAGACCAACTGGCGATCATCACCGCCTTACGCCGTCCGTGGCGGCTGTGGCGGGCGGCGGCTTTGTTCATCGCCCCCGAACTGCCGCAAGATCAGGCGCCCTGCCTTGGCCTGATCCGCCGCAAGGCACCGTGTTGGGGCTCGGCCTGGATCGATCTGGCGCAGCCGTTGGAGGCCCTGCGCAAGCGGTTGGACGGCAAATGGCGCAACATGCTGGTGGGGGCGGAAAAAGCCGGTCTGTCGGCGGATGTCTCGGCCAGCTCCGAATCCCGGCGATGGCTGATGGGGCATTATGCGGCGCTGATGCGCGACAAGCATTTCACCGGCATGCCGCCGGCGCAGATCGCCGCCCTGGCCCAATCCCTGTATCGGCCCGAGGACTTGACGGTCATTCGCGCCCTCGCCCCCGACGGCGAGCCGGTGGGCGGTATCCTGCTGGCCCGTCATGGCGCCAGCGCCACCTATCTGGTGGGCTGGAACGGCGATATGGGCCGCAAGCTGAAGGCCAACAACTTCCTGCTGTGGCAGGCGGTGGTGGCACTGAAGGCACAAGGCTGCCTGTGGCTGGACCTGGGGGGCATCGACGCTGAATTGACCCCCGGCATCGCCGCCTTCAAACGCGGCATGAAGGGCGAGGAATACCGTCTGGCCGGCGAGTTCCTAAGCCTGTAGGCCAGCGGCCAGACCATCCAGATGGGCACGGGCCTTGCGGTACAGCGGATCAAGCCCACCTTCCACCGCCAGCCAACGCCAGGCATCACCACCGCCCAACTCCACATGATCGGCGCGCAGGGCGTGGGGGCTGACACCGTCATGGTTGGCCCCGCGGACACCGCTGCGGCAAAACCGGTGCAAAGCGGCGATGGCAGCCAGGGACGGCGCGTCCACCGACCAGGCATCGCCGAAAGTATAAGCGAACCAGTCGGGCACCGCCCCCAAACGCTGGCGAAACGCCTGGGCCGCGCCCTCGATCTGTTCCGCCCGGGCATCGGGACTTAAGGTGGTCAGGCGCTTGTGGTCCAGGGTATGGCTGCCGATCTCCTGGCCCAAGGCCTTCAACCGCTCGACCCCGTCCCAATCCAGGATGCGCAAATCGCCCGCCGCCCGCTTGCCGTCGAAAACGTTGGCGGCGATGGCCGCGGCCTGGGCCGCGCCCGACAATTGGGTCAGGCCGGGGCAGATGAAGAACAGCGCCTGGATTCCCAAAGGCGCCAGAATGGTCTCGGCCACCCCCAGATTGGACTGAAAGCCGTCATCGAAGCTGAGAAGGACGCCGCCGGGCCGGGGCGCGGCGGCGGCCTGGGCCGGAGTGATCAGCCGGCCATCGGCATGCAGACGCCGTACCAGCGCGGCGAAGGCAGGGCGCTGCGGCGGCGGCACGTCGTGAAACAAAAGCGTGCGATAGCCCGCCGGCGGGACCACGGCACGCACGCCGCGCCACGCGGCCAACCAAACCGGAGCGATCAGGGAACGAAGATCGGACATGCCCTTGCATAACACAAGCAGCCGACGGGACGCACGGATGTTGTAAGCTTGGCTCGCTTCGGTTATTGGTTCGCCGTTCGACAGCATAGGTTGGCCCGATGACGTTCCCGTTTCATCAATATGATTCCATCGCCGGCTTCTACCGCGATTATCGCCAACAATTGGCGACGGCGGCGGCTTCCGTCGATGACGCGGCCCTGGACAGGGCGGGTACGCTGCTCGCCCGCACCGTGGCCGCCGACGGTGTCGTCTATTCCTGCGGCAACGGCGGCTCGGCGGCCATCGCCAACCATCTGGTGTGCGATCATTCGCGCGGCGTTGCCGCCGATACCGGCTTGCGCCCGCGCATCCACAGCCTGTCTTGCAATGTGGAAATCCTGACCGCCATCGCCAACGACGTGGCTTATGCCGAAATCTTCGCCCATCAATTGGCTTTGGCTGGACGCCCCGGGGATCTGTTGATCACCATTTCGTCCTCGGGTGATTCGGAGAACGTGGTCCGCGCCATCCAGCATGCCAAGGAAAACGGGATCGCCAGCATCGCCATCACCGGCTTTGCCGGCGGGCGTTCGGCCGCCTTGGCCGACGTCAACTTGCATGTTCAGGGTGACAATTACGGTGTCATCGAGGATGTCCACCAAAGCCTGATGCACGTCCTGGCCCAGTATCTGCGCCAAGCCCGCATGGACCCGACGCTGGTGGCGGCCCGCAAGTTCTAAAACCCGGCCAACACCGTTCTGGCCCAACCACGCAAATGCGGCTGGCCCATCCATTGGGCGATGGGGATGAAAAAGCCGGTCTTGCGCCGCGCCAGCACCGCATCGGGCAGGGCCGGGCGGGCACAAGCCGCCATGTCCAGTTTCGACGGCACCCTGCCGGCCTTGACCAGACCCACCACTTGCGACAGCAACACGGTATCCACCAGTGGCACCCGGATTTCCAGCGAATGGGCCATGCCGGCCCAATCGGCGTCGCGCAGCAACTGATTGCGCATATAGAAGGCGCTTTCCAGGGCGCTGACCGCCAGACGCGGATCGTGAATGCCGGCGATGGTCTCAGCCAGGGCCAAGCGCGGCTGCAAATCGCGCCAGCCGGCCCGTGCCATCTCGGGGTCCATCACTTGGGGCAGTTCCCACGGCATGAACAGACCACGCCGCAACAGATAGCAATCGGACAGATTGGTGCCATATTCCAGCAGCCCCGCCCATTTGGGCGAGGTGAAGCGGGACAACCAAGGCGCACTGACCGCGCGGAAGCCTTGCCCCAGCCACGGCGCCCGACCGAACGCCTTCAACCGCCCGACCAGATGCGGTAATTGGCGGAAGGAATCATAGCCGGCGAAGATCTCGTCACCACCCAGGCCGGACAGGGCCACCTTCAGCCCGCGCTGGCGGGCGGCGCGGGCAACGAACCAGACATTGACGCCATCGATGGAAGGCTGGTCCATGTCGGCCAGGATTTGCCCGCGCGCGGCGGCGAAATCACCGGCAGGAATGCGGCAGGTGGTGTGGTCTGCGCCGTAATGGGCGGCGACCTGCTCGGCCAGCGGCGCTTCATCGCCAGCGGTACCGGCCAATTCGTCGAATGCCAGGGTGATGGTCTTCAGTCGCTCCGCCGGCATGGCCTGGGCCGCCAGGGCAGCGATGGTGGTGGAGTCCAGCCCCGCCGACAGGAACACCCCCACCGGCACATCGGCGATCAGATGATGGCGGACCGAATCGGCCAGGGCGACGCCCAGATCGACACTGGCATCGGCCGGGGCGGCGGCGATGGTCCGGGTCAGGTCGAAGAACCGTCCCTGGGAATGGTTGCCGTCTTCCCCCCACCACATCCAGCCGCCGGGCGCAACGGCACGGATATGGCGGTACAGGGTATGCGGTTCGGGGACGTGACCCCACAGCAGAAAGCCCACATGGCCGGCGGGATCGGCGGCTTTATCAATGGCCCCGCCGGCTAGCAAGGCCTTGACCTGCGAGGCGGCACGGACGGTGCCGCCCTGGTCGGCGTAATAAAGCGGCTTGATGCTATAGCCGTCGCGGGCCAACAGCAAACCGTGGCGGGCGTGATCCCACAGGGCAATGGCGAACATGCCGCGCAGGCGGGATAAGCCCTCGATACCGTGGCGGGCATAAAGCTCCAGCACCACCTCGGTGTCGCCGTGCGAGCGGAACACCACCCCCGCCTGCTCCAGTTCAGCGCGCAGGGCCTGGAAATTATAGATTTCACCGTTGAAGACGATGACCAGACGGCCATCCCCACTGGTCATGGGCTGCGTGCCGGCATCGGACAGATCCAGAATGGACAATCGACGATGCGCCAGCCCGACCCGAGCCGACGGCGCCAGCCATTGCCCGGCGCCATCGGGCCCACGGGCGGCCATGGCATCGCGTATTCGGCGCAACTCGCCGGGATCGACGGGCGCGGCGGCGGAATCATGGGCGAAGATGGCGGCAAGACCGCACATGGGAATCAGGTTCCGGCAATTGGTGTGGCGCCGACACATACCCCATTTTCAGCCCTGGTGCCACCAAAGGCAGTTTGGCCTTCCCTCGGGGCGGTGGCGGCGTTATACCCCGCTGAAATTCTTTCCGCTGAATGACCATCGGAGCTTTACAAATGTCCGACCTTCGCCTCATCCGCCGCGCCCTGCTTTCGGTTTCCGACAAGACCGGGCTGATCGAGTTCGCCCGCTTCCTGGCCGAGCGCAATGTGGAATTGCTGTCCACCGGCGGCACCTGCAAAGCCATCCGCGACGCCGGCCTGACGGTGGTGGAGGTGGCCGACCATACCGGCTTCCCGGAAATGCTGGATGGCCGGGTCAAGACCCTGCATCCCAAGGTGCATGGCGGCCTGTTGGGCATTCGCGGCAATGCCGAGCACGAGGCGGCCATGGTCGAGCACGGCATCACCCCCATCGACCTGCTGGTGGTCAATCTCTATCCGTTCGAAGCCACCGTCGCCAAGGGCGCGGGCTATGACGAATGCGTGGAAAACATCGATATCGGCGGTCCGGCCATGATCCGCGCCGCCTCCAAGAACCACGATGCCGTCACCGTGGTGGTGGACGTCGAGGATTACGGTCGGGTGATGGAAGAAATGAGCGCCCATAGCGGCGCCACCACGCTTTCCCTGCGCAAGCATCTGGCGGCCACCGCCTATGCCCGCACCGGTGCCTATGACGCGGCCATTTCCCAGTGGTTCGCCAAGGAATTGGGCGACACCTTCCCCCGTCGCGTGGTGGTCGCCGGCGAATTGAAGCAGACTTTGCGCTACGGCGAAAACCCGCACCAGCAGGCGGCGTTCTACGTCAACGGCGTTCAGCGTCCGGGCATCGCCACCGCGCGCCAGGTGCAGGGCAAGGAACTATCCTACAACAATTTGAACGACACCGACGCCGCTTTCGAGCTGGCGGCTGAATTCGACGACCCCACCGTCGCCATCATCAAGCACGCCAATCCCTGCGGCGTCGCCAGCGGCGCCGATATCGTCAGCGCCTACAAGGCGGCCTTGGCCTGTGATCCGGTGTCGGCCTTCGGCGGCATCATCGCCATCAACCGCAAGCTCGACGGCGCCACCGCCGAGGAAATCTGCAAGCTGTTCACCGAGGTGGTGATCGCCCCCGAAGCCGACGAAGCCGCTGTCGCCGCCTTCGCCGCCAAGAAGAACCTGCGCCTGCTTGTTACCGGCGGCATGCCCGACCCGGCCGCGGCGGCGATGACGCTGCGCAACGTTTCGGGCGGTTATCTGCTGCAATCCAAGGACAATGGCCGCGTCCGCCTGGACGGGCTGAAGGTGGTGACCAAGCGGGCACCGACCGACCGGGAACTGCAGGATATGCTGTTCGCCTTCCGCGTCTGCAAGCACGTCAAGTCCAACGCCATCATCTACGTGAAGGATGGCTGCACGGTGGGCATCGGTGCCGGGCAAATGAGCCGCGTCGATTCCAGCCGCATCGCCGCCTGGAAGTCGAAGGAAGCCGCCGATGCCGCCGGTCTGGCCCAGGCCGGCACGGTCGGTTCGGTGGTGGCGTCCGACGCCTTCTTCCCCTTCGCCGACGGTCTGCTGGCGGCGGCGGCGGCGGGGGCCACCGCCATCATCCAGCCGGGCGGCTCCATGCGCGATCAGGAAGTGATCGATGCCGCCAATGAGAAGGGCTTGGCCATGGTGTTCACCGGCATGCGCCACTTCCGCCATTAAGGTTCGGCCATCGGTCTTAATCTTGTCAAACGCTCTCCGCCCCAGCTGGGCGGAGAGCGTTTTCGTTTATGGCTCATACCAAATCCCGGTGAGTTCGACTCATCGGGATTTGGTTAGGCGCAAAGCGCCGCGCGGCTTATGCCGCGGGAGGCAAGCATGCCGGAGGGATGCGCCCGCCGATTGAGGGCGCCGGTGATCGGTCACGATCAGCGGGACATGGGCTCAGATCTCGCAGGTGGCGAGATGAACCAGGAACGGCCCGATCAGGTGATGCGGGTCGGTGCCGAATTCCTTCTTGAAGGCGGCCTCATCGGCCATCTTCATTTCCGTCAGCGGCGAGAACAGTGCCTGGAAAAAGGCGCAGAACTGGTGATTGCCGAACACATGCGGTTCGTCGTGATCCACTTCGCGGGTGACGAAAGCGTTGGAGCCCAGGCTGACCGTGGTCGGCGTGTACTGCATCAGCTTCATGAACCAGTCCTTGCGCAAATCCCAGCGCTTGAACGATCCGGCGATGCGGGTCAGCGTGTGCCACAAGATCAACTTGGCCGACGGGGCGTCGTAATAGGCATCCCAGGTGAAATCCTCGCCCAGTTCCGCCTTCAGGTCGGCCACCAGACGCAGGCACTGTTCGCCATAGAAGCCGGCATCGTCGCCCAGCACCAGATGGAAAAAGGAAAAGATGTTGGGCAGGAAGGCACGGTCCAAGGTGCCGTCCTCGAACAATTCCCCCAAGTGATGCACCATCAGCCGGCCAAAGGCGTTGGTCCGGCGCTGCTCCATCTTTTCCTGCTCGACCACGTCCAGCAATTCGCGATAGGAGCGCCGATAGAAATCGTCGAACTGGGCCGAGGCCTCCAGCGCCACGATGATGTCACGCAAGGCCGTCAGCTCCTTGGGATGGCCTTGCCACGCCCCTTGGGCCGCCTGCAACAGAGCATCGAGCACGTGATTGGTTGTCCGCCGCAACAAGCGCGGCCCGCGCGAACCCATGTTCGACCCTTTTCTCAATCCCTGCCCAGGATAAAAGACAGGGGGTTAACAACCAACAAATAAAAATCCCCGGAGAAATAGGGGATTTTCTGAATTTGTCAGCGTTCCGCCACCTTATCCTTGCAACCAAAGACTAAGGGCGGCGGTGACCGCCTGGGGCTGCTCGATGGCCGACAGATGGCCGCAATCGGCGATGCGCACCAACTTGGCGCCGGGGATCAGATCGGCCATCTCCTCGGCCCGATCGGGTGGGGTCAGGGTGTCGTCTCGTCCGACCACCACCAGGGCGGGGCAGCCTATATGGGCAAGACCTGGGCGCGAATCCATGCGACCGATGATGGCGTTTTGTTGCCGCAGGAATCCCTCGACACCGACGGCTTCGGCCATGGCATGGAACAGATCGGCCACCCGCCCCTGGGCATGACCGGGCGGCACCATGCTGGCCAGTACTGTGGGCAGGATGCGGGGAAAGCCGCCCGCCCCGGCCATCTCCATCAACACCCGGCGCCGTTCGGTCTGTTCCGGCAGGTCGGGCCGGGCGGTGGTGCTGACCAAAGCCACCCGCTCGACCCGTTCCGGCGCCCGGCGCAGGATTTCCATGGAGACGTAGCCGCCCATGGACAGCCCGGCCAGGGCAAAGCGCGGCGGCGCCTGATCCAGCACCGCCCGGGCCAGATCGGCGATGCTGTCGTGGGAATAAGTGGGGATCACCCGGACGCGGGCCAGATCGGCCAGATCGGCGCATTGCGCCGCCCACAATCTTTCGTCGTTGAGCAGTCCGGGCAGCAGGATCAGATCGGTCATGGTGAAATCCTTACTTGATCAGCTTGATCACGTCCTTGAATGCCGGCGTGCCGGCCACGTGCAGCCACTCGAACAGCACCATCTCGGTGGACACCACCGTCACCCCGGCGGCTGCCATGCGCTCGAGCGCCAATTGATGATTGGCGGCGACGCGGGACGAGCAGGCATCGGCGACGACGAAGACGTCGAACCCGGCCATTTTAAGGCCGATGGCCGATTGCAGCACGCAGACATGGGCTTCGATGCCGGCCACCACCACCTGAGGCCGCTGGAACGCCTGGAGACGGCTGAGGATGGCCGGCTCGGCGGCGCAGGAAAAATGCAGTTTCTCGAAAACCGCGCCTTCCGGGGCCTCGGCCAGAACCTCGCCCATGGTCGGGCCGATGCCCTTGGGATATTGCTCGGAGATGGTCACCGGCACCGCCAGACGGGCGGCGCCGCTCAGCAGCCTGACGCAATTGCGGTAGACCTGACGCGGCTCGGCCATCACCGGCCCCAGGTTCTCCTGGACGTCGACGATCAGCAGGGACGAACGGGCGGCATCCATCAACATGGTCGTTTTCCTTCGCGGTATGACCAGGGAAGCGTAGCCCAAAGGCCACATACTCGCCAGTCAAAGCAAGAAAGCACGGTCTTTCATTGACATAGCCGCGCGAGCTTCTATTATCGCGCCACATATGAAACACTCTCTCAAAATCGCCGCATGGACGGCTATCCGCACCCAATGAGCTTCGCTGACCTGGGCCTTAGCCCCGAACTCCTGCAAGCGGTCGAGGAATCCGGGTACACCACCCCGACTCCCATTCAGCAACAGGCCATCCCCGTCGTCTTGATGGGCCGTGACGTCTTGGGCTGTGCCCAGACCGGCACCGGCAAGACTGCCAGCTTCACCTTGCCGATGATCGAGATCCTCGCCGCGGGCCGGGCCAAGGCGCGCATGCCGCGATCCTTGATCCTGGCGCCCACCCGCGAATTGGCGGCCCAGGTCGCCGAGAATTTCGACAAATACGGCAAATACCACAAGCTTAACAAGGCGCTGATCATCGGCGGCGAATCCATGAGCGACCAAATCGCCATCCTGGATCGCGGCGTCGATGTCCTGATCGCCACGCCCGGGCGTTTGCTCGACATGTTCGACCGCGGTCGCATCTTGTTGAACGACGTCAAGGTTCTGGTCATCGACGAAGCCGATCGCATGTTGGACATGGGGTTCATCCCCGATGTCCAGCGCATCGTCTCGATGCTGCCGAAAATGCGTCAGACCTTGTTCTTCTCGGCCACCTTGGGCCCGGAAATCCGCAAACTGGCCGACGAATTCCTGATGAACCCCAAGGAGATCTCCGTCAGCGCCCAGTCGTCGACGGCGGTCACGGTGGAACAGTTCCTGGCGGTGGTCGATCATATCGACAAGCGCGAGACCCTGCGCCATATCATCCGCATCGAGAATTTGAAGAACGCCTTCATCTTCTGCAACCGCAAGCGCGACGTGGACATCTTGTTCAAGTCGCTGCAGAAGCACGGCTTCGACGTGGTGCAGATGCATGGCGACATGAGCCAGCCGGCGCGACTGGAATCGCTGGCCAAGTTCAAGTCGGGGGAAGCCCGTCTGCTGGTGTGTTCCGACGTCGTCGCCCGTGGCATCGATATCAAGGCGGTCAGCCACGTCTTCAATTTCGACGTGCCCATCCACGCCGAGGATTACGTCCACCGTATCGGTCGCACCGGCCGTGCCGGCGAGACCGGCAAGGCCTTCACCATCGCCTCGCCCGAGGATGGCCGCTTCGTCGCCGCCATCGAAAGCCTGATCGGCCAAGGGCTGCCGCGCATGGAAGTGGAAGGCGTGCCGCCGTTGGATTTGGACATGAGCGCGCGCCGGGGTCGTGGCCCGGGTCGGGGTGTCGAAAGGCGCCCGACCGCGGACAAGGACGGCAGCACTCGCGGTCGCAGCCGCCGTGGCGGCAATAATGACCGCGGCGAAACGGTGGTCAGCACCGAGATCGTCGCCGAGACCGAGGAAGCCGCCGCCGTGCCGCAACCGCGTGAAGAACAACGGCGTGACCGTCCCGAGAGGGAACGGACCGACCGTCCCGAGCGGGAGCGGACCGAACGCCCCGAGCGGGAGCGGACCGAACGCCCCGAGCGGGAACGGACCGAACGTCCCGAGCAGCGGGAGCGCGGTGAATATCGCAGCGGTCGCGACCGTGGCGAGCGCGACCGCAACAACGACCGGGGCCGCCGTGATGATCGTGGCGGACGCCGCCGGGGCCGCATCGACGAATTGGGAATCGGCGAGATGCTGCACCCCGACAACGTCATCGGCTTTGGCGATCACATGCCCGATTTCATGACCCGGGCGGTGCCGCAAATCAGCAAGGCCGTATCGGCCAAGGACGACGACGCGGTCGAGGAATAGGCCGCGTCACCGTCCCCGTCAGGGAGACCAAGCATGAAGACCATCTTCGTCATGGTGAAATGCGAACTGGGACGCGCCTACGACGTGGCCGACCAGGCGGTGGACATCGAGCGGGTGTCGGAAGTGCATTCCATTTCCGGCCAGTACGATCTGATGCTGAAATGCTATCTGGATGAGGCGCAGGATATCGGCCAGTTCGTCGTCGATACCTTGCAGGTCATTCCCGGGGTCAAGGACACCTTTACCCTGATCGCCTTCAAGGCCTTCGCCTGAAGCATCGATCATCATCGCTTTGACAAACCCCGCCGTCGCCTGCCGGCGGGGTTTGTTTTTCACCCTTGGCAAAGCCGTCGCTTGTGAGCAGCCTCCATCCGTGTTGCGGTTGGTCGTTGGCTGCCGCACGCGGCCTTGACCACAGACGACCAGAGACCATGAAAAAGCCCCCGCCGAGGGCGAGGGCTTCTTCCACATTCAGACCTACCATCCTTACTTGCGATGGACGGCGTTCCAGGTTTCGTTCAACTCGCGTTCGGCGTTGAAGGCGCCTTCGGGCAGCTTGTGGGCGACACCCTTGTGGCAGTCGATACAGGTCTTGCCCTCTTCCATGGCCTCATCATGCCGGGCCTGGGCGCGCTTTTGCTGGCGCGACAGGTCGAAGGCCGAGAAGGTGTGGCAGTTGCGGCATTCGCGCGAATCGGTTTCCTTCATGGAGGTCCACACGTTCTTGGCCAGTTGCAGACGCTTGGCCTCGAACTTCTCACGCGTGTCGATGGTGCCCAGAACCTTGTGCAAGACTTCGTTCGACGCCTGGATCTTGCGCTTGATCTTGTAGATCCACGGCTTGGGCACGTGGCAATCGGGGCAGGTGGCGCGCACGCCCGAGCGGTTCTGATCGTGGATGGTGCCGCGATATTCCCGATAGACGTTGGCTTCCATCTCGTGACACGAGATGCAGAACGTCTCGGTGTTGGTCATTTCCATGGCCCAGTTGAAGCCGCCCCAGAACATGATGCCGGAGGAGAAACCGACAATCAGGATGGCCCCCAACGACCAGCGGGCGGTGGGACGGCGCAACAGCCCCCAGATTTCGGCCAGGATCGATTTCGGCTTAACCGCGGGGGTTTGGGCCTCAGGCGTTTGATTTTCGTTGGTCATGGCCCAGATCCTTTCCTCACCGGCCGGTGACGGCGGGCTTGAACTGGTTTTCCACCAGCGGCTTGGCATCCACCTGCGGCACATGGCATTGGGTGCAGAAATAGCGGTTGCCGTTCACCGTGTCCTGGCGCACGCCGTTGCGGTCGAGGTAGTGCAGATCGGAAATCTTCGGTGCCTTTTCCTGGTCGGAATAGGGCCATTCATGGCAGCGCAGGCACTGGTTGACCTTCAGGTCGATTTCGTATTTGGCGGTGTCGTGCGGCACCAGCGGCGGTTGCTGGCGATAGGCACGCTCGTGCTTGACGCCGTCTTGCACCTTATAGGTATCCGGCGCCTTGTCGGCGGCATTCACCGGCGTGTCGCGCAAGGCTTTGACATCGGCGGCGATGGCACCGCCCATTCCGGCTACCGTACCCAGGGCAAGACCCAGGGCGACGGCCATGGCCATGATCTTGTGTTTCACAGCATTTTCTCCCCTTGCAGAACTCCGTCACGCGGGCTTTGGGCGGCCATGCCCGCGCCATCGTGGAAACGAGTGGTGAATATGAAGACGTCCTTGGCGCACACATCGATGCAGCGCCCGCAATTGGAACAGTCACGCGACAAAATCAGCGGACCGACCTTGTTCTTGGCCCCGCGCAACGCCGGCGTGATGACCTGGCGTTCCGGGCAAACGGTGAAGCAATCCATGCAATTGTCGCAGGCATCGCGGTTGACGGCGGATACCCGCACCAGCCCCTTGGCCCCGATCAGGGCATAGAAGGCGCCGACCGGGCACAAATGCCCGCACCACGCCCGCGATGCCACCCCCACGTCCAGCAGCAGGACGGCGATGCTGATCCACAAGGCGGCGCCGGCACTGAACAGCGAGCCATAGACCAATCCGCGATGCAGCATGGTCACCGGATTGACGAATTCCCAGACGATGGTGCCGGTCACCGCCGAACCCACCAGCAAGCCGGCCAGAATGGCCAGCCGCAGGCGGCGGTCGAGCGGATAGGCTTCCTTCAGCCCCAGCCGGGTGCGCAGCCAGGCGGCGAAATCGGTGATGACGTTGACCGGGCAGACCCAGCCGCAAAAGGCCCGACCGCCGATCAGGGCATAGGCCGCGATGACCAGTCCAGCCCCGACCAAACCCGATACTTCCAGCACATGACCGGCCAGCAGGGCCTGCACGGCCATCAGCGGATCGGTCAAGGGCAGCACGTCGAACGTCAGGCTGGCGGCCAGAGACCCCTTGGTGATCCAAAAGCCCCAAAGCGGGCCGGTCAGGAACACGGCCAGGAACCCGGCCTGGGCCAGACGGCGCAGGATCAGCCATTTATGCGCCGCCAGCCAGCCGTCGCGGCGCCAACGGTCGAGGCCGGGGCGGCGTGGTTCACGCGCGCTCATGGCTTGAATTCCTTGAAGCCGCCGCCGGGCAGGCGCTCGGGGGCCGGCATGGTGGCAGGCGCTTCCGGCATGCGGTCGGGCAGATCGATGATGCCGTCGATCAGCGATTTGCCGGCCTTGTCCTTTTCCTCCCAGCCCAGGCGGTAATGCGCGCCCAGCACGCCCACGGCCAAGGCCGGCGGCAGCACCTTGATGGCGGCTTCGTCCAGCACGCAGGCTTTCTCGCATTTGCCGCAGCCGGTGCATTTGTCGGTGTGCACGGTGGGGATGAACAAAGCATGCTTGCCGGTGCGTTCGTTGTGATGACGCTCCAAGGTGATGGCCACGTCGATGCGCGGGCAGACGCGGTAACAGACGTCGCAGCGCAAGCCCAGGAAATTCAGGCAGGTTTCCTGGCCGACCAGCACGGCGATGCCCATATGGGCCTGGTTGATGTCGGTCAGGGTCTTGTCCAGCGCCCCGGTCGGGCAGGCGACGACGCAGGGGATGTCCTCGCACATTTCGCACGGCACCGTGCGGGCGGTGAAGAACGGCGTGCCCACCGGTTGGCCGTCGCCGCTTTCGGCCAGTTTCAGCGTGTCATAGGGACAGTCGCGCACGCATAGGCCACAGCGCACGCAGGCCGAGAGAAAATCGGCATCGTCGATGGCGCCGGGCGGACGCAAGGGCACGGCTTGCGCCCGCTGCCGCGCTGGCACCGCCAGCAAGGCCGCCACCAGCCCGGCGCCGCAGGCTGCCCGGAAAGCTCCGGACAGCAAGGCACGACGGTTGATGGGGGGGCTTTGCCGGCGTTCCACCGCGTTTACTCCGCTCAGGCCTTGGCGACCTTGACCGCGCACTTCTTGTAATCGGTCTCTTTCGAGATCGGGCAAGTGGCGTCAAGGGTCAGCTTGTTGACCAGGATGGTTTCATCGAAGAACGGCACGAAGACCAGCCCTTCCGGCGGCTTGTTGCGACCGCGGGTGTCCAGACGCAGGCTGATTTCGCCGCGCCGGCTGGCCACCTTGATGACGTCGCCGTTCCTGAGATTGCGCTTCTTGGCATCGTTGGGATGCATGAAGCACACCGCGTTGGGTACCGCCTTGTGCAGTTCCGGCACGCGCCGGGTCATGGAACCCGAGTGCCAATGCTCCAGCACGCGACCGGTGCACAGCCACAGATCGTATTCGGCATCGGGCATTTCCGGCGGGTCCTGATAGGGCAGACCGATGATGAAGGCGCGACCATCGGGACGGCCATAGAAGCGCACGCCCTCGCCCGCCTTGACATAGGGGTCATAACCCTCGCGGTAGCGCCACAGGGTTTCCTTGCCATCGACCACCGGCCAACGCAGGCCGCGCGACTTGTGGTACATGTCGAACGGCGCCAGATCGTGGGCATGGCCGCGACCGAACTGGGCGTATTCCTCGAACAGGCCCTTTTGCACGTAGAAGCCGAACGCCTTGCTTTCGTCGTTGTCGAAGCCGGCCTCGATGTCCGACAGCGGGAACTTGTTGACGGCGCCGTTGCCATAGAGCACGTCGAACATGGTCTTGCCCTTGTACTGGGGCGCCTTGTCCAACAGTTCCGCCGGCCACACCTCCTCCATCTTGAAGCGCTTGGAGAATTCCATCACCTGCCACATGTCGGACCGGGCCTCGCCCGGGGCCTTGACCTGCTGGCGCCAGAACTGGGTGCGGCGCTCGGCATTGCCATAGGCGCCTTCCTTTTCCATCCACATGGCGGTGGGCAGGATCAGATCGGCGGACAAGGCGGTGACGGTGGGATAGGGGTCCGATACCACGACGAAGGCTTCCGGGTTGCGATAGCCGGGATAACCTTCCTCGTTCATGTTGGGCGCCGTCTGCATATTGTTGGTGCACTGCACCCAATAGGCATTGAGCTTGCCATCCTTCAGCATGCGATGCTGCAACACCGCATGATAGCCGACCTTGGGATTAATGGTGCCGGGCGGCAGCTTCCAGATCTGTTCGGCCGCTTCGCGGTGCTTGTCGTTCATCACCACCATGTCGGCGGGCAGACGATGGGCGAAGGTCCCCACCTCACGCGCGGTGCCGCAGGCCGAGGGCTGGCCGGTCAGCGAGAACGGGCCGTTGCCCGGTTCCGAGATCTTGCCCACCAGCAGGTGGACGTTATAGATCATGTTGTTGACCCAGGTGCCACGGGTGTGCTGGTTGAAGCCCATGGTCCAGAACGACACCACCTTCCTGGTCGGATCGGCGTACAGCTTGGCCAGCTCGATCAGCTTGTCGGCGGGGACGCCGGACAGCTTCGACACCTTTTCCACGGTGTATTCGGCGACGATGGCCTTGAATTCGTCAAACGACGAATTGTCCATCTTGTTGGGATCGCCCTTGCCGTTATAGCCGTTGTTCTGCGGCTCTTGTTCCAGCTTGTGGGTGGGACGCAGGCCGAAACCGATATCGGTGACGCCCTTCTTGAAGGTCACCGCCTTGTCGACGAACGCCTTGTTCACCGCGCCGTTCTGGATGATGTAATTGCAGATGAAGTTCAGGATGGCCAAGTCGGTGTTGGGGACGAAGACCATGCCGTTATCGGCCAGATCGAAGCTTTTGTGCTCGTAAGTGGACAGCACCGCGACCTTGCAGCCGTCGTGGGTCAGGCGCCGGTCGGTCAGGCGCGACCACAGGATCGGGTGCATTTCCGCCATGTTGCTGCCCCACAGCACGAAGGCGTCGGCATGCTCGATGTCGTCATAGCAGCCCATGGGCTCGTCCATGTTGAACGTGCGCATGAAGCCGGTGACCGCCGAGGCCATGCAATGGCGCGCATTGGGATCGAGGTTGTTGGAGCGGAAACCGGCCTTCATCAGCTTGGCGGCGGCATAGCCTTCCCAGATGGTCCACTGGCCGGACCCGAACATGCCGATGCGGGTGACGCCATCGGGCTTCTTCAGCTGTTCCTTCCACTTCTCGGCCATGATGTCGAAGGCTTGGTCCCAACTGATGGGGGCGAAGTCGCCGTTCTTGTCGAACTTGCCGTTCTTCATGCGCAACAGCGGCTTGGTCAGACGGTCCTGGCCGTACATGATCTTGGACAGGAAATAGCCCTTGATGCAGTTCAGGCCGCGGTTGACGGGGGCGTCGGGATCGCCCTGGGTGGCGACCACGCGGCCGTCCTGGACGCCGACGAGCACGCCGCAGCCGGTGCCGCAAAAGCGGCACACGCCCTTGTCCCACCGAATATTGGCCTTGGCCGGCTGCGCAATCGCCGCCGTCGGCAGGGAAATGCCGGCCGCCGCGGCAGTGGCGGCGGCGGCGTTGGCCTTGATGAAGTCGCGCCGGTTGAGGCTCATGGAACGATCTCCCCTTCCAAATCCTGGTCGAAATGGTGATAGACGAGGGCGACCGACAAGACGCCCTCGATGTCATGGAAACTGGTGATGGTGGCCCCGGCCCACTGGCCTTCGGCATCCTCGACGATGACAACCAGCCTGCCGTCGTCGGTCATGGTATGCACCGCGACACCGGGCAGCGCTTCCAGCGCCGCCTTGATGCGATTGCGGTCGCGCGGCACCGCGTGAACCAGTACGCCACAGATGTTTTCCACCGATATGCGGGGGGCTTCGTGCTCCCGCGCGACAAAAGTGCCTAGGCGCATGGCTTGCTTTCTCCCGATCCGGCGGGCGCCAGGACCAGCGCTCCCACCGGACAGACGTTGAGACAGTCGCCGCAGCCGGTGCAGGCGGCGGCATCGATCAAAGGGATGGCGCGGCCCCCCAGCAGGGGACGGATCTTGATGGCGCGGGGGTCGCAGGGATCGGCGCAGGTGCCGCAGGCCACCCCTTGGGTGGCGATGCAGGTGCCGCCCAGTACGGCCACCATCCGCGCAGGCGCGGGCGGCGGTGACTGGG
Source organism: Stygiobacter sp. (assembly GCA_006218045.1). GTDB lineage: Bacteria > Pseudomonadota > Alphaproteobacteria > Rhodospirillales > Magnetospirillaceae > Magnetospirillum. The sequence goes on along the minus strand of VBWB01000005.1, from coordinate 38,181 downwards.
GGGGAGTGCGCCCGAACAAGGCGCGGCGGCTAAGGCTGTGCGACATCATAACGGCCCCGTGATCGCAGGCCTTCCCGAACGGAAGAGCCGGCAACGCCAGAGTGTACCCATCCGTCCGAATCGCATTTGATTTTGGTCAAGAAGACCACACAGTATGCAGGGTCTTTTCCGACCCCGTTACTTGGTTATTCAAATATCAGTGATTTGTTGTGTAGCCGCTCAGGCTTGGCCGCGCAGGAAACCATCGGCCAGCATGGCCTGGAACTGCACTGCCGGCACCGGTCGGGAATAGAAGAATCCCTGCACCGTATCGCAGCCATTATCCTTGAGGAACTGGATATGGGCGGCGATCTCGCAGCCCTCGGCCACCACTTCCAGATTGAGGCCGCGGCTCAGGCCGATGATGGCGCGGGCGATCTCGGCGGTCTTGGGGTTGTGATCCACATCGGCGATGAAGGCACGGTCGATCTTCAGCGTGGTGATGGGGAAGCGGCCCAGATAGGACAAGGATGAATAGCCGGTGCCGAAATCGTCGATGGACAGACCCAGGCCGAGATCACGCAGCGCCGTCATCTTCTTGACCGCCGCCTCGACGTCGTTCATCAGCATGCTTTCGGTGATTTCCAGTTCCAGCCATTTGGGGGCCAGGCCGGTTTCCGCCAGCACGCCGGTGACGATGTCCAACAGGGCGCGCGACTTGAACTGACGGGCGGAAACGTTGACCGAGACCTTGACCGTCTCCAGCCCCATCCCCTGCCATTCGCACACCTGTTGGCACGAGCGGCGCAACACCCAGGTGCCGATCTGTTCGATCAGGCCGGTCTCCTCGGCCACCGGAATGAACTCGCCGGGATTGATCATGCCCTTGTCGGGATCGATCCAGCGGATCAGCGCCTCGGCGCCGACGATGCGATTGTTTTCCGCCGACACCTTGGGCTGATAGAAGACGACGAATTCCTCGTTGACCAACGCGCGGCGCATGCGCGATTCCAGGTCCAGGCGCGAGCGGGCCTTGTTGTTCATGTCCTTGGAAAAGAACTGGTATTGGCTGCGCCCGGATATCTTGGCGTGGTGCAGGGCGTTTTCCGCCTGTTTGATCAAACCCTCGGCGGTTTGGCTATCCTGCGGATAAAGGGCGATGCCGATGGAAAAAGTGACGACCACGTCCTGCCCGGCGATGGCGAAGGGTTCCTTGATGGCGGCCAGCACCTTCTCGGCGACGCTGTCGTCGACGTCGGCGATGGTCATCAGCAGGGCGAATTTGTCGCCCTCCAACCGCACCGCCGTGTCGGTCTCACGGATGCAGTGACGCAGGCGGCGGGCCACCTCGGTCAACAAGCGGTCGCCGGCACTGTGGCCCAAGGCATCGTTGACCATGGTGAAACGGTCCAGTCCCATCATCAACAGCGCGATGGAACCGCCGGCCCGGTTGACCTGCAACACCGCGCGATCGACACGGTCGGCGAAGATGTCGCGGTTGGGCAAGCCGGTCAGGACGTCATGGCCGAATTTCTGGCCGTCCCCCTCGCCCGTCGGACGCAGCAATGCCAGATAATGGTTGCCGTCATCGATGGCGGTGACCACAACCTCGGACGGCAGACCGGAACCGTCGGCACGGCGGATTTCGCCTTGCCACGGCTCGTCGCCGCCCTGGCCGATGGCCTGAACCAATTGAGAATGGGCGACGCAGGCATCGGACGACGTCTGCCGCAAGAAGGTCTCGCCGGCATGACCGGTCAGGGTCTCGAACGCTTTGTTGACACGAACGGGCACGCGATCGGAACCGGCGACGACGACGGCGTCGCGGATGTTTTCCATGATGGCGTCCAGAACCGGATTACGTTCGATCATCGTCCCCCCTCGTGGCCGCCCATTTTCACCATGTGCGAAAAAAGCGCAATCGCCATATGCGTTGAATGACCCACTGTCCGCTTGAGACAGCTTGCTCTCTGGTGCATGCTTTATCCATGGATCATCTTCTGTTCACCGCCCCCATCCTTGACCGCGCCGCCCATCTGCGCCGCGATCCCCTGGCCTTGGCCCATCTGCAAGCCGGCCCCGACGCCCTGGTCGCCGGCTTCTGGCGCGACCTGTCGCTGTTGCGTCACGGCCATGCCCTGCTGGCCCACGGCACCGAAGCAGCCCATCTGCTGGAACTGTCCACCGAAGCCGTCTTTCTCGGCCTGCTGGACGGCAAAGCGGTCTTCGCCGCCGATCTGGGCAAGATGCAAGGCGAAGCCCATGGCGGACCGCCGCAATGGGAAAGCGACACATCCTGGGGCGAGTTGCGGGCCATCGGTCGCGGCCTGACCCCCGAGGACGGGGCCATCCTGGCCACCGGACGCGCCTTGGTGAACTGGCACCGCAGCGCCAAATTCTGCGGGCGCTGCGGCGGCCCCACCGAATCGCGCGAAGGCGGCCATCTGCGCGTCTGCCTGGATAGCACCTGCGGCGCCCAGCATTATCCGCGCACCGACAACGCCGTCATCATGCAGGTCACCGAGGACGACCGCATCTTGCTGCATCGCCAGCCGGCTTGGCCGGCGGGCATGTGGTCGATCCTGGCCGGCTTCGTCGAGCCGGGGGAGACGCTGGAACACGCGGTAAAGCGTGAAACCTGGGAAGAAACCGGCATCGAGATCGACGACATCGCCTATGCCGGCAGCCAGCCCTGGCCGTTTCCGTCATCCCTGATGGTCGGCTTCACCGCCAGGGCCACCGGCGGCACCCTGCGCCCCGACCCGCATGAACTGGAAGACGCCCGCTGGTTCAGCCGCGCCGACATCGCCGCCCACTTCAGCGATGGCCACCGCGACGACGGCAGCGACCGGCCCTATCTGGCCCGCCCCGGCTCCATCGCCCGGCGGATGATCGATGCCTGGCTGAGGGGGTAGAGCATCTTCACGGAAGACCGAGGAAGTCCAATACCGCCTGGGTGAATTCCGCCGGCTTGTCGGCATGGACCCAATGCCCCGCCCCCTCCACCGCTTGCCATGTGGCCCGGGGGAAGAAGCCACGGATGACGTCCTCATGGCTGGGCAGCACATAATCCGATTGCGCCCCGTGCAGGAACAGGGCCGGGCCGTCATAATGGATGCCGTCGGCCACATGGGGAAAGCCCAGGATATCGTCCATGGCCGCGCCCAGGACCGCCAGATTGGGCCGCCAGCGATATGAGCCGGGCTGACCGTCCAGATTCTGCATCAGGAACGCGCGCACGCGGGGATCATCGATCACCCCATGCATGGCCAGTTCCACGTCGCCGCGCCGCAGGGCGGTGGCGATGGGGGCGGCGCGCATGGCCTTGATATAGGGGGCGAAGGTGTGGGTGTACTTGACCGGGGCGATGTCGACCACCACCAGCCGCTCGACCATTTGCGGCTGGGTCAACGCCAGCATCATCGCTGCCTTGCCGCCCATGGAATGGCCGATCACCGCCGCCCGCCCGCCGCACTGTGCCTTGATGAAGGCGGCGATCTGACGGGCCATGAACGGATAATCCATGCTTTCCGACCACGGCGAGGCGCCGTGATTGGGCATGTCGATGACCATGACCCGATGACTTTCGCCCAATTTGGTGGCGATGCCGCCCCAATTGCGGGCCGAGCCCAGCAACCCATGCAGGATAACCAGCGGTGCGCCGCTGCCGACTTCGATGACGGAGAGATTCATGGCTGAAAACCCACGACCAGCTTATTCGGCGATCGCCACCACATCATCCCTGTCGGTCTGACTGTGGTTGGCATAGGTGTCCCAGGTCGGATAGTACTCGTCGGCTTGGTTTCCCCAACTGGTCCAACCGGGGCGCGAGCCGCGCGCGAACATCTCCAGGAACGGGCCGGGAGAGCAAGCCTCGACCAATTCGTACATCTCGTCCGGCTTGCGCGAATGTTCGCGCTTCATGGACTTGATGATGTTCACTTGCCGACGCCCAGGAGCCAGGGTTCGGGCATTCTTACCCCGCACGCCGAACAAAATCAGTTCCGTGGTGTTGCGGAAATAGAAACCGACACCGCGTCCGTCCGGCCCACCATCCTTACGCACCTTGTGCCAGATCAAGTTGGTCTTGTACTCGAACCCCCAGGCCCGCAGTACCGCCAGCCCTTCGGGAAGCAACGCGTTCGGCACCCAGAGATACAGGTGCGCCGTGTCTTCCGTCACCTCTTGGACCGGCAATGCCATGATATCGTCCAAGGTCATGGTGCCGTAGCGGTTAAGGCGCCGGTGCTCCGGGGCGACCTTGCCGGTCTGGTTCTGGAACCGCCATGGCGGATCGGCCAGGATGGTCTTGAACTTGGCCGTCCCGACCCGATGCAGCAGGTCCTGATTCGCCGTCTTCATTCGGCGGGCCTTTCATTCAGATCGTGTATCAGCATGGGCGTGATCCCAAACACCAGGATCGGGCACCCCCCGCCCCGGCCCGCACTCAGTCGCGGCAACAGCTTGCCCATCCAAGTGGTCGAGGCCCCGTATTTGGCCTTAACCCCAAGCTGACCGAACACATCGTTCAAGGCCGCGCTGCGAGTCAGCAGAATTCCGGCGGAAATCTTTCCATATTCGTGGAAATTGCGAAAAGCGAACAGATCCCGATCAAAGGTCTGATCCTTGCTGTTCCACTCCAGATCGAAGGCCACCCGCCCTTTAACGTAATCCACCCAGTGAGTATCACTCCGGACCGGCTGACCATCGACCACCAGTTCCGCCTGCAACTTCTCCTCGCGCCACCCCAAGGGACGCAAAATCCCGGAAACGATCTTGGGTATGTTGCTCTCGTTGCCGCCGGCACTGACAATATCGGCGACACTGATGCGAAATTGCCGGAGTGCCTGAAGGATTTGGCCGAATTCCTGAGGAAACTCATTGGCGAGGACCGCCGCAGCATGGTGGTAGTCGTGAACCTCGTACAGGTCACGAATATCCTCGGGTATGTAGTCCTGCCAAGCCATGGCGCAACCTAGCATGCCGCCCGATGCGAAAACAGGGCTTTAATGCCCGATGATCTGCCCCAGAAACTGGCGGGTGCGCTCGCTTTTGGGGTCGGAGAAGAATTGCTGCGGCGGTGCGGTTTCGATCACCCGGCCCTCGGCCATGAACACCATGGTGTCGGCGACGGCGCGGGCGAAGCCCATTTCATGGGTGACGCAGATCATGGTCATGCCCTCGCCGGCCAGTTCGATCATCACGTCGAGGACTTCCTTGACCATTTCCGGGTCAAGCGCACTGGTCGGCTCGTCGAACAGCATGATGCTGGGTTTCATGGCCAAGGCGCGGGCGATGGCCACGCGCTGCTGCTGGCCGCCCGACAATTGGCCGGGATATTTCTTCGCCTGATCGGGGATGCGCACCCGCTTCAGCAATTGCATGGCCAGATCCTCGGCCTCGGCCTTGGGGATATGCTTCACCCACAATGGCGCCAGGGTCAGGTTTTCCAGCACGGTCAGATGCGGAAACAGGTTGAAGCTTTGAAACACCATGCCGACATCCTTGCGGATGGCCTCGATGGCTTTCAGATCATCGGCCAGTTCGATGCCGCCGACGACGATGCGCCCGCCCTGATGTTCCTCCAGCCGGTTGACGCAGCGGATCATGGTCGACTTGCCCGAGCCAGACGGCCCGCACACCACCACCTTCTCGCCCTTCCGTACCGACAGGTTGACATCCTTCAGCACATGAAAGGCGCCATACCATTTCTGCACATCGATCAATTCCACTACGGGCGCTTCGGACAGGGGGGCTTCGGACATAAGGGCTCCTATCGGCGGGTGCCGGTGGCAAGCTCGCGCTCGAGCCACTGGCTGTAACGGGACATGAAGAAGCAAAAACACCAATAGACCAGGGCGGCGGCCACATAGCCCTCGACGAAGAACGGGCGCCATTCCGGATCGGCCAAGGCCGCCTTGGTCGCCGCCAGCAGGTCATACAGGCCGACGATGGTCACCAGCGAGGTGTCCTTGAAGCAGGAAATGAACTGGTTGACGATGGGCGGAATCACCAGCCGCAGCGCCTGCGGCAGCACGATCAGCCGCATCTTGCGCCAATACGACAGCCCCAGGGCGTCGGCGGCCTCTTCCTGGCCACGCGGAATGGCCTGAAGACCGCCGCGCACCGCTTCCGCCAGATAGGCGGCGGTGAACAGGGTCATGCCGGCCAGGGCGCGCAGCAGCTTGTCGATGGTCACGCCCTCGGGCAAAAACAGCGGGAACATGACGGAGGCCATGAACAGCACGCTGACCAGCGGCACGCCGCGCACCAGCTCGATATAGCCGGTACAGATGGCCTTGATCGCCGGCAGGTTCGAGCGTCGGCCCAAGGCCAGCACGATGGACAGCGGGAAGGCCAGGACGATGCCCAGAAGCGCCAGCCCCAGGGTCAGCGGCAAGCCCCCCCATTGCGCCGTTTCCACATAGGTCAGGCCGAGAAAGCCGCCCCACATCAGCCACGCCACCACCACCACGGCGCCCAGCCAGGCATAGCCCAGGGCCGGCAGCCAAAAGCGCCGGAGCGCACTGGTGGCCAGCATGGCGATGACGATGGCCGTGGCCAGCAACGGCCGCCAATGCTGGTCATAGGGATAGACCCCGAACAGCATCAGCCGGTTCTTTTCCCCCATCAGCGCCCAGCAGGCGCCGGTACCGTCGCGGCAGGCGGCGGCGGTGCCGTCGGCCACGCTCCAGGTGGCGTTGAACAGCCCCCAGGACAGCAAGGGCGGCACCGTTTCCCACAGCAGCAGCAGGGCCAGCAGGGTGAGGAGGGCGTTGGGCACGCTGTCGAACAGATTGCTTTTGGCCCAAGACAGCGGTTTCCACACTGAATTGGCCGGCGCCACCGCCTGCGACGGTTCTTCCACGTCGGCGGCGGCAAGGGCGTTATGGATGTCGTCTTCGGGCTTGATCATCGGCTCACCAGCGCCACTTTCGCGTTGTACCAGTTCATCAGCAGGGACAGCGCCAGGGAAATGACCAGGAACACCGCCATGGTCAGGGCCACGCCTTCCACCGCCTGACCGGTCTGGTTGATGGCGGTGTTGGCGACGCTGACCAGATCGGGATAGCCGATGGCCACCGCCAGCGAGGAATTCTTCAGCAGGTTGAGATACTGGCTGGTGAGCGGCGGCACGATCACCCTGAGCGCCTGGGGCAAGACCACCAGCCGCAGGGTCTTGGCCCGCGACAGACCCAGGGACAAGGCCGCCTCGGTCTGGCCATGCGGCACCGCCAGAATGCCGGAGCGGACGATTTCGGCGATGAAGCTGGCGGTATAGACGGTCAGGCCGGCCAGCAGGGCGGCGAATTCCGGCGACAGATCGGCGCCGCCTTGGAAATTGAAGCCCTTGAGCTCGGGGATGCTCCACACCAGGGGAGCCCCCACCAGCACGAGGCCCAGCCAGGGCAGGACCACCAGCCCGGCCAGTCCCACCGACAGCCAGGGAAACGGACGTCCGGTGCGGTACAGACGGTTGATGGCCCAGCGCCGCAGCACGAACAGGCCGATGAAAGCCGCCGCCAACAGCACCAGGACCGGCCAATAGCTGTCATGCCATTCCGGCACCGGCACCTTCAGGCCGCGATTGGAGATGAACACGCCCAAGCCCAAGTCCAAGGCTTGGCGCGGTCCCGGCAAGGCGGTGACGATGCCGTACCAGACGAACAATTGCAAAAGCAGGGGAACGTTGCGCACCGTCTCCACATAAAAGGTGGCGAGGCGGGCGACCAGCCAGTTGCGCGACAGCCGGGCGATGCCCACCACCAATCCCAGCAGCGAGGCCAGGGCAATGCCCAGAACCGCCACTTTCAAGGTGTTGAGCACGCCGACGACCAAGGCGCGCAAATAGGTGTCGGCGGCGGAATAGGCGATCAAACCCTCGCCGATATCGAAGCCGGCCTCTTGCCCCATGAAGCCGAAGCCGGTGGCGATGCCACGGGCCGCCAGATTGGCCAAGGTGTTGTGCACCAGATACCAGCCCAAGGCCAGCACCCCGACCACCACCGCCACCTGATAGACGATGCCGCGAAAGCGGGCGCTGTAGACCAGCGCCCGCAATGTGGCCGGCTGTTTCACCTGCCGCCCGCTCAACACACGCCCCCGCCTTACTTGAACGGCGGGGCGTACATCAGGCCGCCCTGGGTATAAAGGGCGTTCTGACCGCGGGCGATCTTCAGCTTCGAGCCCTGACCGACATTGCGGTCAAAGCTTTCGCCGTAATTGCCCACCTGCTTGATGATGGTCTTGGCCCAGGCCTCGTCCAGGCCCAAGGCCTTGCCGTTACCGGCGGTCACGCCCAGCAGGCGCTTGATTTCCGGGTCGGGCGACGACGCCGCCATCTGGTCGACATTGGCCATGGTCACGCCCTTTTCCTCGGCGGCGATCATGGCATAGAGGGACCAGCGCACCACATCCAACCACTGGTCGTCGCCATGGCGCACGGCCACCGCCAGCGGCTCCTTCGAGATCAGTTCCGGCAAGATGACGTAATCGGCGGGATTGGGCATTTCGTTGGCGCGGATGGCCGCCAATTGCGAGGCGTCGGACGTATAGACGTCGCAGCGCCCGGCGATGAAGGCCGAGGCCAGTTCCTCGTTCTTTTCGATGACCACCGGCTTGTAGGTCATCTTGTTGGCGCGGAACCAGTCGGCCAGATTCTGCTCGGTGGTGGTGCCGGGCAGCACGCAGACGGTGGCGCCGTTCAGGTCCTTGGCCGCCTTGACCCCCAGCTTGGTGGGAACCATGAAGCCCTGGCCGTCATAATAATTGGTGACGGTGAAATTGAGCCCGTTGGCGGTGTCGCGCGACAGGGTCCAGGTGGTATTGCGGGCCAGCAGGTCGATTTCACCCGATTGCAGCGCCGGCAGGCGTTGCTGGGCCGACAGCGGCGTGTACTTGACCTTGGATGCATCGCCGAACAATGCCGCGGCGACGGCGCGACAGGCGTCAACGTCCAGCCCGCTCCAATTGCCCTTGTCGTCAGGGGCGGAGAAGCCGTACAGACCCAGATTCACACCGCATTGCACGAAACCCTTGGCCTTGACCGCGTCCACGGTCGGACCGGCCCAGGCGGGCATCGAGGTAACGGCCAGAGCGGCGGCGATGGCACATGCCTTGAACGCTTTCATAGGTTCTCCCCCATTGACTGATGGATGAAACAGGCTAAGCCGGAAAACGGCGAAGGTCCAGGTGGTATCACCATGACCGTGCAAGTTTCATTACAGGTAGGGAGGCGGCACCGTCATTACCAGAGCACCCCGGCAAGGAAGGTGCTGGCGGTCGGGGAGAGTAGGAAGCGAATGGGGGGGGGAGCAGGTCGGGACGACCGAACCAAGGACGGGGTCGACGGCGCGACCCCGTTTTCCTTGATCAAAACCGCTGTAAAGAGCGGCACAGAGCTTACGCGGCCAGGGCCGCCTGATTTTGACGCGACAGCAGTTCGACCACGGCCAAATGCCAGATGCGGCTGCCTTCCGCCTTGGCGTCGCCGGCGATATTGCGCAGCTCTTCCAGGGACAGGTTATGAATCCATTCTTCCAACATAATGCAACAACCTCCAGATTGTTGCGGCGCAGCATACAGGGAAGTGCAATGGTCCGACCACCACCGCCAATGCATCGGAGGCATGTGCGGATTGCAAGAGCTTGTGGTTTTCCGTCATTGCGCGAGGGAAATAGCTTTCCATCGACGAATTCAATCCAACTCAGGCACCCAGAGCCAAACTGAACTGCCCCGTTTCTCCCTGCTTGGCATAGCTTGAGTAGCGATCCGACAACCGCAGTTCCTCGGCGACTAACTTAAGCGAAATACGTTTAAGAAGGTCTGCTGTTATCGATCGCTTATCATCATTAAAAATCATTGCAGAGATCAACTCTAAATAGGGCGGCGACCGGACAAGCGACAAGACGAAATCCGCCTCATCCTCCGTTCTGCAAGAAATAAAGTAAATCGTATCATCAAGAATGACGGGCTTTCCCCCCACCGGCCCGACCTTCATGAAATTCAACTCTTTATAAAACCCGGAAATGGCTACTTTCCAAGGTGCGAAGCTGTAAGCCCCAACTCCAAAAATTGAAAAGCGCGGCTTGTTCTTATAGATAATGCTCCCCCGAGCATCCAAGAATTGCCCATGCTCAATGAGATATCGCCACGTGGAAGGGGCACACAAGGCGACTCCAGCAGTATCCTCACCGACCTCTTTTTGTGTAACGATCATAAAACGGTCGTTCCGGACACGCCCCCTCGCAACATCGGAACTTTTCAGCATGGGGAAGACGAACGTATGTTCGATCTCGACACGTTCTTTCAGGCCATTCAAGACCCTTCCATCCGCGCCTTTGACGAGTTCCATCACTTTGGAACAGTCGTGCTTCACCCCCGACCGCCAGACGTAATCATCATTATGACCAACGAGATGCCGATGTCGAAAAAACGAGGCAACATCCGAAACCAGCATATCATCATGAAAGCCAATAGCTCCGGATGGACTATCAGCCTTAAGCGCATCAAATACGTCACATTCAAAAGACGTGCGACCAACATTCACCGGCAATACAAACAGGCACGCATCGACTGATGCTCCGAAGTGGAACATGGCATCAACCTTGTAGATTGCCGCGCGCCCTACCGGGTCGCATTGCCTCCATGCTTGCCGAAGCACCTTCCGCGCAACAGAGGTCTTTACAAGCATCGCGATCCAGCCAGAGCTCTTCTTCAGCCAATCCAACTGCCGCAGGAGCATCCACTCCGAGATGTCGAAGTTTGCTTTTCCGGTGATCGCCTCCAGTCCCTGAAGCCTTTGAAAATTGCTCTTGGTCGGCAGATTGGCGCTCTTTAGCACACCGAGTGCTGCATTGGTCACCCAAGGCGGATTTCCCAGGATGAGCCATGGCCCGCAATCACGACCAAGAACCCCCGCCCAATCAGTCAAAAAAAAGTCGCCCTGCTCCAACTGAGCCCACGGCCCAACACGCTTTTGCGCCTCAGAGACATAATCGGCATTGATCTCGACGCCCAAGATGATTCGGGCGGAGGGGAATGCATCTATTGCTGCGGCGAGAAAAGCGCCCCGGCCACAGGTCGGCTCCAGAATAGCCGGTGCATTTACACCCAAACGGGCGAGCAACGTGCAAACCTCCGACGCCAACTCGGGCGGGGTCTGAAAATCCCCGTACTGCAAAACATCGCGGTCTTTATGCTCAGCCATTATCGAACCCGATCAATGCCCTCAACCATCCCAGCTTGGGCAATCACGCGACCGTATTGGAGACGCCACTGGAGTGCATTCGAGATGGTCAGGTATCCCTGCTGAGGAGGATTCTTCAGCACCATTTCCGCAATGCTCCATGCCTCGACCTCATCGACTGGCAAGTTCCTATCTTGAAGGAACGCAACGATATCTTCCGCATTACCAGCATTATTGATGATTTGGAGAAGCCCGCTCGTCATCTGGAAGTCGGCAGTTCGGCTATCATCTACGAAAATCGCATGCATCATGTCCAATCGCCCGGTTCGACTGATGGCATCGTCGATCTTCTCGTAAACGAAAACGATGAGATGATAGCCAAGGCCGTATATCTTCTGACGGGCCGACTTGAACGGACAGGAGGATTGCGGCTGCCTTACGCTCGTGACTTTGATATCAACCCCCAGACTGGGGATATCAATACCACTGGCTGAATTACCCTGACTGAACGAATACCGTGCCATCAGATGTGATGTGAACTTATGCTCCAGATAGGTTCCAACGGCCTTGCCGTCGGTCACACCGAACAATGTGGGCTCTCCGTATCGGCTTTCTTCCTCGGCAAAAGCAGCCGCTTCAAACCGAAGTGCGTCAAGGGTAAGCGGTGTTCCCGTCACGTCCGTTTTCCCCGATCCATTAGAATTCTTGGCGCGCCCTGCTGGGCTCGAACCAGCGACCTGCCGCTTAGAAGGCGGCTGCTCTATCCAACTGAGCTAAGGGCGCCCGTGCGCGGGGGCTTAGAAGCGACCGAATTCCAGCTTGTCGAAGCGGAAATTGTCGGAATAATTCTTGGCGCCGACCGGCTTCTTGGTGGCTTCGGCGAAGACCTGGAAGTCCAGGCCCTTGCGCTTGGCATAGGCCACCGCCTCGTCCTTGGAGGCGAACATGATGCGCACCTGCTGGGCGGTGTCGTCGGACCCCAGCCAGCCCATCAGCGGATCGGCGTCCTTGCGCGCCGCCGGTTCATATTCCAGCACCCAGGCCTTGGTGTTGCCCTTGCCCGATTGCATGGCGGTCTTGGCCGGACGATAGATGCGAACCTGCATGGACGTGTCTCCTTGGGATTTCTGGTCCAATCCGTTTTGGTCGGGGAGAGAGGATTCGAACCTCCGGCCTCATGCTCCCAAAGCACGCGCTCTACCAGGCTGAGCTACACCCCGAGTGCGCTGGTTCTAAGGGTTTTCTCCCGTCAAGGCAAGTGCAGACGAACCGCCAGCCCGCCCAAATCCGAGGTGCCGAATTCCATGGCCCCGCCGTTCACCGCCACCAGATCGGCGACGATGGACAGGCCCAGGCCCCAGCCCTCGGTCATCTCGTCCAGGCGTTTTCCCCGCCCCGCCGCTGCCATGGCCTGTTGCGGCGACAGGCCGGGGCCGTCATCCTCGACCACGATCACCACGTCCTCGCCAGCGCCATGGGCCGAGACCCGGACCCGCAGCCGCGCCCATTTGCAGGCGTTTTCCATCAGGTTGCCCAGCATCTCGGCCAGATCCTCGGCGTGTCCGTGGAAACAGGCGGCATCGGGCACCGCCACCTGCACATCCAGGCCGCGCTCGGCGAATATCTTGGCCAAAGCCCTGGCGATATCATTGACCACCGGCGCCACCGCCACTCTTTCGCCCGGGCTGCGACCGACCCCGGCCACCGCCGCCGCCCGGCCCAGATGATGCTCGATCAGCCGGCGCATGGCATCCAGTTGAGTCTTGATCACCCCGGCATCGGGGGTGGCGGCCATTTCGGCGCCGATCACCGCCAAGGGCGTCTTCAGCCCATGGGCCAGATTGCCCACATGGGTGCGGGCGCGTTCGATCAACTCAGCGTCCTTGTCCAGCACCGCGTTCATGGCCGCCGCCAACGGCGCCACCTCGCGCGGATACTCCCCCGACAGGCGCGGGCGCTCGCCCTGCCCCACCGCGTCCAGATCGGCCCGCATCCGCCGCAGCGGCTCCAGGCCGTAACGCACCTGGATCAGCACCGCCACCGCCATGCCCAGCCCCAACAGCCCCAAGGCCGAGACCAGCAGCAGGTTGAAGCGCCGCGCCCCCGCCGCCACCTCGGCCAGATCGGCAGCGATCAGCACATGGACGCGGCCCTCTCCGTCGGGCAACAGAAAATCGCGTTCGGCCACCAGCAGGCTTTGCCCCTTGGGACCGGGATACTGGTGGAACAACACCTCGTCGCCGCCGGGCATGGTGGTCAGGGTCTGATCCCACAGCGAGCGCGAGCGCAAAAGCCGTCCGCCCGGCGGCGAAACCTGCCAGTACCAGCCCGAATAAATCTGGTCGAAGCGCGGATCGCCCAGGGGCCGGTTGACCACCAGGACGCCATCGGGCATCACCTCGGTGCCGGCGATGATCGCCCGCAGCATGGCGTCCAGGCGCTGGCCGAATGCGCGCTCGACACTGTCGCGGAAGGCCCAGGCCAGGACGCCGCCACCGATCAGCAGCAAGGCCAGCATCCAAAGCAGCGCCGCCGCCACCAGACGCCCCGACAGGCTGGGCGGCAAGCGGCTCATGGCGCGTCCGGAGCGGACAGGACGTAGCCCTGGCCGCGCACGGTCTGGATCAGCTCGGCCCCGATCTTCTTGCGAAGACGCCCGATCATCACTTCCAGAACATTGGAATCGCTGTCGAAATTTCGGTCATAGACATGCTCCATCAGTTCCGTACGGCTGACCACCTTGCCGGGGTGATGCATGAGATAGGACAGGATACGGAATTCCTGCGCCGTCAGTTGCAACGGTTGGCCGTCCAGACTGACCCGCCCGCCATTGCTGTCCAGCCGCACCGGGCCACAGACCAGTTCCGGCTGGGCGTGGCCCGCGGCCCGGCGGATCAGCGCCCGCAGGCGATAGATGATCTCGTCCATCTCGAACGGCTTGGTGACGTAATCATCGGCGCCGGCGTTGAAGCCCTGCATCTTTTCCGACCAGCGCCCGCGCGCGGTCAGGATCAGCACCGGCAGATCACGTCCGGCCTCGCGCCAACGCGACAGCACGCTGATGCCGTCCAGCTTGGGCAGGCCCAAATCCAGCACCGCCGCGTCGTAGGGCTCGGTGTCGCCCAGATGCCAACCGCTCTCGCCGTCATAGGCGGTATCGACGGCGAAGCCCGCCGCTTCCAGCGCCTGTTGCAGGCGGAAGGCCAAAGCCGGCTCATCCTCGACGATCAGAATTCTCATTTCCGTCGCACCTTCAGCACCTCGCCGCTGGCCGCGTCGTAATAAAGCTTCAGCAACCGGCCATCCTTGGCCAGCAGCTTCAACTCATAGACCAGCCTGCCGTGTTCGTCTTCCAACTCGGCCTCGATCAACTGGCCGGGATAGGCAGCCTCGGCCCGGGCCAGAATTTGGCCAAGCGGCAGGATGCGCCCCTCTTCCAGGGCGCGGCGGGCGCGGTCGTGGTCGGCCTCATCCGCCCGGGCGGGAAAGGACAGGGCCAACACGGTCGCAAGGAATGCGGTTTTCCAGATCATGGCAGCAGTTTAAGCCCCGCAGGCTGAACCCAGAATGAACAAGCCGGTCAGTCCTGGTTCAGCCAAGGACTGCCAAGATAGCAGTCATGGAAAGCCAAGGAGAACGGTCATGTTGAGAAAAATGCTGGTTCATGCGCTGCTGGCGGCCGTGCTCATCGGGTCGGGCGCCGGCCTATTCCAAGGATTGCTGTCGTGATCGCCCCCAAACTGCAATTCACCTTGCTGCGGGCGTGGCACGCATGGCTGTCCGGCGGCTTCGTCGTCGCCTGGATCACCGCCGACGAGGATACCTACGCCATGCATCAATTCGCCGGCTATGCCGTGCTGGCCGCCATCACCGTCCGGCTGCTGGCGGCGCTGCTGGCGCCCAAGGGCAGCCCGTGGCGGCTGCCGCGCCCCCGCCTCACCCTATCGGCCAAGGGCCGCAACCCGTTGCTGGCGTGGTTCGCCGCGGCCTTGCTGGCGGGTGTCGGTCTGGCGGCGCTGACCGGGGCGGTGGCCGATGTCGCCACGTGGATGGAAGACCCGCACGAGGCGGCGTCGGAACTGACGCTTTGGGTGATCTTCGCCCATGTGGGCTTCGTCCTTTATCTGTTCGGCGGCAAGCGGTTTCTCAACACCTTGCCTTTGCTGAAGGAGAAAACACCATGATCCGCCCTGTGATCCTTGGCGTCGCCTTGCTGCTGGCCCCCAATCCGGCCTTTGCCGGCGATTCCCGCCGTGATGCCATCATCGCCGATTACGCCAAGGCAGATACCGGCCATGCGGGCTTTTCCGCCCAGCGCGGCGAGACCCTGTTCCGCACCCAATGGAAAGGCGGCGACGAGCGCACGCCGTCGTGCACCGCCTGCCACACCGACAATCCACGCCAGCCGGGCCGCAACGCCAAGACCGGGCGGCCCATCGATCCGGTGGCGGTTTCGGTCAATGCCAAGCGTTTCACCGATGCCGGCGAAGTGGAAAAACAATTCACCCGCGACTGCAAGAACGTCCTGGGACGGGAATGCACCGCCCGTGAAAAAGGCGATTACATCACCTTCATGATGGGACAATGACCATGACCCTGCGCACGCTTTTGCTGGCCGCCGTGCTTTCCCTGCCCTTCACCGCTCCGGCCCGGGCCGGCGACGATTGGGTGCCGCCGGTCACCGATCCCCTGGTGAAGAAGGAATGCGGCGCCTGCCACATGGCCTTTCAACCGGCCTTTCTGCCGGCGCGGTCGTGGAACAAGATGATGGACACTCTGGCCGATCATTTCGGCGAGGATGCCAGCCTGCCCGCCGACAAGGTGGCCGCCATCCGCGCCTATCTCACTCAAAATGCCGGCGACGTGGTCAACCAGGGCCGGGCGCGCAAATACATGCGTCACATCTCCGGCGGTGATGCGCCGCAACGGATCACCGAAAACCCCGACTTCCTCCGCAAGCACCAACTGCCCGAGCGGGTGTGGAAAGACCCCAAGGTGGTGACCAAATCCAATTGTCCGGCCTGCCATGTGGGCGCCGACCGAGGCTGGTACGAGGATGATTAATTCCCGGCAAAAATAGGGTGAACCACCCGGTCACCCACCGTGATCCCCAGACGCGAGGCGGTGCCGCCGTTCAGTTCCAGCACCGCCTTGACGTCACCGGGCGATGAAATGGTGACGGTGGAATGGGGCACCGTCCGTTGACTGATGCCGGCGATGCGGCCATCGGGGGTGATGAACAGCATGTCCAGCGGGATCAGGGTGTTCTTCATCCACATGGCGACGGAACGCGGCGCGCCGAAATCGAACAACATGCCGGCATTGGCGGCCAGCTTGGACCGGTACATCAGCCCCTGGGCCAGTTGATCGGCGGATGACGCCACCTCGACGGTGAAATCGTGCCGACGGCCATCGGCGGCGAGAACCTGCAACGGCGTTTGCGGAAACTGCACCTGGGCCAAGGCGGCGCCCATGGGCTGGGCCACGAGCAGGACCAATAACAGCATCAAACCATGGAACACGCGCGGCATGAAAGCCCCCTTTGAGCGGACGGCGATAATGGTGCCGCCGTTTGCCGGCAGGCGCCAGGGGGATTTTGGCTAAAATTTTAGGGAGTTTTATCGACAAAACACATAGAGTTATAACTAAGTATTCATAATACCAATGGACGGATATTTACCGTTTTCCCAAAGAAGATTTGTTGCTATATTTCACTTCGTCAAACGGGGACGAGACTTCGGCTCCAGATGGCAATTTGTCGGGGGGGCCTTCCCGCCCATCCCCACCCCCCCGCAGGGAAACGCCGCTCTTCATGGGCGGCGTTTCCTTTTGGCCGAGGCGAAAACGAAAAGCCGCCCGGTCAGGGGCGGCTTTCCTTGGTCGGACACCTGATCACAGATAGCGCAGCACCAGATAGATGTTGGAGATGACGATGGACAGCAGCATCAGGCCGAAGGCCACCTTCATGAACGGAATGAAGCGGATGGGGTGACCGGCCCGCTCGGCCAGTCCCGCCACCGTCAGGTTGGCGGAGGCGCCGACCAAGGTGCCGTTGCCGCCCAGGCAGGCGCCCAGGGACAAGGCCCACCACAGGGGCTCGATGGCCTGTTCGCCGCCGAAGACCGGAGCCATGCTCTTGATCAGCGGGATCATGGTGGCGACGAAGGGAATGTTGTCGACCACCGCCGACAGGATGGCCGAGGCCCACAAGATGGCGATGGCCGTCACCTTCAGGTCGCCGCCGGTCATGGACACCAGCATTTCCGCCAGCATGCCCAACACCCCGGCCTTTTCCACGCCGGAAACGACGATGAACAGGCCGACGAAGAAGAAGATGGTCACCCATTCCACTTCGCCGAACAGGTGATGGACTTCGTGCGACTGCTCCTCGGCATTCTTGTCCAGGCAGTAAAGCAGCAGCAGCAAAGCCGCACCGAACATGGCGATGGTGCCCGGCTCCAGTCCCAGGAAATGGGCGCCGATGAAGCTGCCGATGATCAGCACCAGCACGCCCAGGGATTGCTTGAGCAGACGAACATCGGTGATGGCCTCGGCTTCGGAAAAGCCCATGACCCGGGCACGGTCCTCGGCGGCGGCATGCAGCTTACGCCCCCACATCAGATGGAACAGCCCAGCGGTCAGCAATTGGATGACCACCACCACCGGGGCCAGATTGAAGACGAATTGATTGAAGGTCAGGCCGGTGGCCGAACCGATCAGGATGTTGGGCGGGTCGCCGATCAAGGTCGAGGTGCCGCCGATATTGGAGGCGAAGATCAGGGCGACCAGGAACGGCCACGGCTTCAGCTTCAATTCTTCCGTGATCACCAGGGTGACCGGCACCACCAGCAGCACGGTGGTGACGTTGTCGAGCAGCGCCGAGAACAAGGCGGTGACCATTTGCAGCGTGAACAGGATGCCGGCGGGATTGGCATGGACCTTCTTGGCCGCCCAGATGGCCACGTATTGGAACACGCCGGAGCGACGGGTGACCGCCACCACCACCATCATGCCGATCAAAAGCGCGATGGTGTTGAAATCGACGCCGCGGATGGCGGCTTCCTGGTTCAGCACGCCCAGCAAGATCATCGCGCCCGCCCCCAGCAGGGCGGCGATGGCGCGATTGAGCTTCTCGCTCATGATCACCGCATAGGTGGCCACCAGCACCAGGGTGGACACCCACATGGCGTTCAGACCGAACAGCACCTGGGGCACCCAGGCTTGCGCTTCACCGTGCATCAGATCCCCTCCACCACTCGGGCCATGGCGTCGTTGGCGGTCACAATGCCGATCAGCTTGCCGGCGCTATCGACCACCGGCAGATAAGAATCGCCCCGGTACAGCAGCATCAGCGCCTCGACCAGCGGTGTTTCCGCCCTGACCGCCCGGTGCGGCGCCATGTGCTTGCCGATGCTGTCCTTGGCGAAGGCGCCCAAACGATGACGCAGGTCGTCAAGCGTATCGGAGACGAAGCCCAGTTCACCCATTTCCACCCCCAGGCGGACGGCGCGGGGCAGCAGCAGCACGATCAGTTCGCGCAGACCGAACACCCCGAGGAAATGCCCCTTGGCATCGGTCACCGGCAAGGCGTTGACCCCCTTTTCCTGCAGGATGGCCAAAGCCTCGGCCACGGTGGTGGATTTCTCCAAGATCGCCGGCGGATTTGAAATGATGGCTTGGCAACTCATGGCCATGCTCCTTGCCCTGTCATGTTTGGTTGTCCTTGGCGGGGGCGGCGGCCAGCAAGGCCCAGCCGGCCAGGGCCGAAGCCACCGAACCGACGATCACCCCCAATTTTGTTTCCACCATGGCATTTCCATCGGGAAAGGCCAAGCCGCCGATGAACAGGCTCATGGTGAAGCCGATACCGGTCAGAATGCACACGCCGTACAATTGCCGCCACGTGGCACCTGTCGGCATTGCCCCCAGACGCAGCCGGATGACCAGCCATGACAGGCCGAACACCCCCACCTGCTTGCCCACGAACAGGCCGACGGCAATGCCCAGAAATACCGGATCGACCAAGGCGGCCACACCCATGCCGGCGAAGGACAAGCCGGAATTGGCGAAGGCGAAGACCGGCAGGATGCCATAGGCGACCCACGGATGCAGCCCGTGCTCGAGCCGGTGCAACGGCGCCCCGGGGCCGCGCAAGGGGATGCACAGGCCGACCAGGACACCGGCGATGGTGGCATGGATACCCGATTTCAGCAGGCAGACCCACAGTACGGCACCGACCAGCAGATAGGGCGCCAGCCTGACCACGCGAGAGGTGTTGAACAGGATCAGCACCGCCAACGCCGCGCCCCCGCCGCCCAAGGCGGCCAACGACAGATCGTGGGAATAGAAGAAGGCGATGATCAGGATGGCGCCCAGATCATCGATGATGGCCAGGGCGGTGAGAAAGATGCGCAAGGACAGCGGCACCCGGCGGCCCAGCAGCGACAACACGCCCAGGGAAAAGGCGATGTCGGTGGCCGAGGGGATGGCCCAGCCGCGCAAGGACAGCGGATCATGCCAGGTGAAGCCGGCATAGAGGATGGCCGGCACCGCCATGCCGCCCATGGCGGCGAAGGCCGGCAGGGCGATCTGTTGCGGCGTCGACAATTCGCCTTCCAGCACCTCGCGCTTGATTTCCAGCGCCACCAGCAGGAAGAACACCGCCATCAATCCGTCGTTGATCCAAAGCAGCAACGCCTTGTCGATGACCAACGGGCCGATGCCGATCACCACCCGGGCGTCGAGAAAACCCTGATACAACACGGCCAACGGCGAGTTGACCGCCACCAGGGCCAGCAGCATGGTTGTCACCAGAATGATGCCGCCAGCGGATTCCAGCCGCAGGAAAGCTTGCAGCGCCGCCTGCATGCCGCCCCCGGCGGCGGCATCGTGAGTCTTTTTTTCCTGGCTCATCCGTCCTCGTCTTACTGGTGCTTGGGCCAAGGGCCGCCCCTCAGATAGGTACGTATCAGCCGACAGGAAATGTCGGATATCCGAAGATCATGAATTTTTCAGCGTTCCGCCCGGAAGGACGACAGCATTTGCGCCAGTTCCACCGCCGTCTTCACCCCCATTTTCTCGAACACATGGGCGCGATGAACCTCGACCGTGCGCATGGTGATGCCCAGATCGTCGGCGATCACCTTGTTGAGCTTGCCGGCCAGGACCAGATCCATCACCTGGCGTTCGCGCGCGGTCAGGCTGACCAGACGGCTGGCGATGCCGGCACTGTCCGCCTCGCGCTCGCGCCGCTGCGCCGCCACCGCCAGCGCCTCGATCACCCGGTCGACCAATTCGTTGTCGTTGAACGGCTTCTCGACGAAATCCAGCGCCCCTTTCTTCAGGGCCGACACCGCCATGGGCACGTCGCCATGGCCGGTCAGGAAGATCACCTGCAACGACGCTTGCGCGTCGCGCAGGCGGTCGAACAGATCCAGCCCGCTCATGCCGCCCATGCGGATATCCAAGAGCAGGCAGCCCGACATGCCGGCCCGCCAATGGGTCAGGAAGGCCTCGGCCGAATCGAAGGCCCGCACCGGCACGCCACGCGACTGGAACAACCACGACAGGGCGTCGCGGATGGCTTCGTCGTCATCGACGATAAAGACGCTATCGATATTCATGCCGCGCTCCCCCGTCGCTCGGGAAAAAGTCCCTCGCCTCGCTCAGTGTACTTTTTCACGACTGATTCCTTAGTGGCAACGAGAAGACGAAGATGCTGCCGCCTTGCGGATGCGGCTCGAACCACAGGCGACCGCGATGAAATTCGATGATGGAGCGGCAGATGTTGAGGCCCATGCCCATGCCCTCTTCCTTGGTGGTGAAGAAGGGCTGGAACAGGCTGGCCTCGACCTCGTCAGCGATGCCGGTGCCGAAATCGCGGATGCGGACCATGGCTTGGCCATCCTCTTCCTGCAAGGTCACGTCCAGCCGGCGCTTGCCGCCCTTCATCTGGTTCATCGCCTCGATGCCGTTACGGGCCAGGTTCATCACCACTTGCTCCAGCAACACCTTGTCGCCATCCACCTCGAGTTCACCCACCGGCAGGTCAAGGGCGATGCCGACGCCGTTTTTCTTGGCGTCCAGTTCGATGAAGGCCACCGATTCGGTCAGCAGCTCTTGCAGCGAGCAGCGGCGCAATTGCGGTTCCGACTTGCGGACGAAATCGTGGACGCGGCGGATGATCTGGCCGGCGCGCAGGGCCTGGGCCACCAGCTTGGAAAGCGGCGCCCGCAATTCCTCGGCACTGAACCCCGCCGCCCCCAGCCGATTGAGGCAGCCGGTGGCGTAAGAGGCGATGGCCGACAGCGGCTGGTTCAACTCATGCGCCAGGGTCGAGGCCATCTCGCCCATGGTGATCAGGCGCGAGGTGCGTTGCAGCTTTTCCTGCTGCTGATGGGCCAGTTCCTCCGCCGCCTTGCGTTCGGTGATGTCCACCACCGAGGCCATCCAGCCGGTGTGCTGTCCGTCCGCATCGATCAGCGGCGCCTCATAGATCAAGGCCCAGAACACCTCGCCCGAGCGGCGGCGGAACTGGATCTCGAAACCATCCCGGGGCGCGTTGCCGGCCAGCACCTTGTGGTGCATGCGCATGGTTTCATCCAGCAGCTCCGGCACCCAATAGGGCATGGGCGGGACGATGCCGACCAATTCCTCGGGCTGCCAGCCGACCATGCGGCAAAAGGCCGGATTGACATAGGTGACGCGGCCATCCAGGTCGCGGGCGCGCATGCCCACGGTCAGCGAATCCTCCATCGCCTTCCTGAAGGCGTGTTCCTCGCCCAGCGCCTTCTCCGCCGCCAGCCGCCGGCGCACGTGGCGCCGCGCCAGGGCCAGGCTGGACAAAGCCAGCAGCGCCAGGATGAAGATGGAGGCGGCCAGGACGTTGCGCACCAGTTTGCCCTCGGCGGCATAGGCGGTGGCCACCACCGCCAACCCCTGGCCCGGCGGCTCCAGCCGCACCTGATGGCTGGCACCGGGCTCGGCCAGTTCCACCCCGGTCTTGGCCCCCAGCACCGCTCCGCCGGAATCGACGATCTCGATCTTGTACTTTTCCGCCACCCACCACGGCACGTGATGGGTCAGCACCGCATCCACCGACACCACCGCCACCACCATGCCGACGAAGGCATGGTCCTGATAGACCGGCACATGCGCCTCGAAGGCGGCGCCGCGTCCGGGGACGATGTAAGGCGGACTCCACGCCACCCGACCGGTGGAGCGCGCCAGCAGGAAGGCGGGCCACCACGGCGCCGCCTCGCCCGCCGCCACCCCCGACGGCTCGCCCAGGCTGGGCGGCACCGCCACCGCCACTTGACCGCCGACGTCCCGCAGCAGCAGGCGCTCGAATTCCGGGTTGTTGGCGATCAGGGCGCGGGCGGAATTCTCCAGGAGATCCAGCGACAGTGAACGGCGCCCCAGATCACCCGCCAGCTGGGACAGCTTTTCCTCGTCCGAGGTCAGATGGAAATGGATGTTCTGCTCGACCCACAAGATGTCCTTGATCAGGGTCAGCCGCTCTTCCTCCTGATCGCTGCGGTGCAGCAACCAAAGCAGAACGCCCAGCAGCATGACCACCAGCACCATGGCGATGGACGGCATGGCCTGAAAAGCGGGGCGGGAAGGCAATCCGTTGGGCACGCGGGCTCCGGTTTCGGCAAGGAAATTCAGGGGAAAGGTGGCGGATCGCCGCCGTTTCACCCCCGCATGATGCCCGTTTGACGGATATCCACAATAGCTCAGTGAACGAAAGTTTCTGACAATCCGCCGGATAAAGCTTACCAAAACTTCCCGGGAGGAGAATCCCCATGAAATTCCGTACCCTGCTTGGCTGTCTGGTCGCCGGTGTCGTCGCCTCGGGCAGCGCCCTGGCCGCCGATCCCATCGTCATCAAGTTCAGTCACGTGGTGGCGCCGGACACGCCCAAGGGCAAGGCCGCCGAGATGTTCAAGAAGCTGGCCGAAGAGCGCACCAAGGGTGCGGTCAAGGTCGAGGTTTATCCCAACAGCCAGCTTTACAAGGACAAGGAAGAGATGGAAGCCCTGCAACTGGGCGCCGTCCAGATGCTGGCCCCGTCGCTCGCCAAGTTCGGCCCGCTGGGGGTCAAGGAATTCGAGGTTTTCGACCTGCCCTATATCTTCCCGTCGAAGGAAGTGCTGCGCGCCGTCACCGACGGTCCCGTCGGCCAGGGCCTGTTGAAGAAGCTGGAGACCAAGGGCATCCGCGGTCTGGCTTATTGGGATAACGGCTTCAAGGTTCTGTCCGCCAACAAGCCGATCAAGACCCCCGCCGACCTGAAGGGCGTCAAGCTGCGCATTCAGTCGTCCAAGGTTCTCGACGCGCAGATGCGCGCCCTGGGCGCCCTGCCGCAATCCATGGCCTTCTCGGAAGTCTATCAGGCGCTGCAGACCGGCGTCGTCGACGGCACCGAAAACCCGCCCAGCAACATGTACACCCAGAAGATGCACGAAGTGCAGAAGCACGCCACCGTCACCAACCACGGCTATCTGGGCTATGCGGTGATCGTCAACAAGAAGTTCTGGGACGGCCTGCCGGCGGATACCCGCGCCGTGCTCGAGGGCGCCATGAACGAAGCCTCGCGCTTCGCCAACGCCATCGCCCAAACCGAAAACGACGATGCCCTGGCCGCCATGAAGGCCTCGGGCAAGACCGAGTTCCACCAGCCGAGCAAGGAAGAGCTGGAAGGCTGGCGCAAGGCCCTGCTGCCGGTTCATGCCGAGATGGAAAGCCGCGTCGGCAAGGACATCATCCAGGCCGTCTATGCCGAAGCCGCCAAGCTCGGCTTCAAGAACTGATCCTGTAAGTGACAGGGGGGGGAGCCTTGGGGAAGGCGCCCCCCTTCTTTTATGCGGAGCAAGCATGTTCACCAAAGCCCTAGATCACCTTGAGGAGGCTTTGATCGCCTTCCTCATGGCCGCGGCGACCACCATCATCTTCGTCGCGGTGATGCACCGATACGCCTCGGGCGTATCCTTCCTGTACGATTTCGTCGGCCACTGGAATTTCGCCTGGGCCCAGGAATTGTGCATCATCATGTTCGTGTGGATGGCCAAGTTCGGCGCCGCCTACGGCGTGCGCACCGGCATTCACGTGGGCGTGGACGTGGTGATCAACCGCCTTGACGCCCGCATGCGCGGCAAGTTCATCGTCTTCGGCCTGCTGGCCGGCGCCTTGTTCACCGGCACCGTCGCCACCTTGGGCGGCACCTTCGTCTGGGAAAACGGCGCCCATTACAGCATTTTCAGCACCTTCGGCATCGCCCCCGAGGATCTGTACGAAGGCCCGACCACCCCGGATCTGGAATGGCCGACCTGGATCGTCTATTCCGCCATTCCGCTGGGCTCGGCCTTGATGTGCTTCCGCTTCGTCCAGGTCTGCGTCGCTTTCCTGAAGACCGGCGAATTGCCGCACCACGACCATGGTCACGTGGAAGGGCTGGAAGAGGACACCTCCGACGCACAGCGCGCCGCCCAGGACATCAACTGGTTCGAGATGGACGACGGCCTGCACCCCAAGGACATCGCCCACCATGAAGGCGAGAAGAAGGAGAAAGGCGAATGAGCGCCTTGGTAATTTTCGGGCTGTTGCTGGTCCTGATGCTGACCGGCATGCCCATCTCCATCTCGCTGGGTCTGACCGTTCTGACCTTCCTGTTCACCATGACCAACGTGCCCATCGAATCGGTGGCGCTGAAGCTGTTCACCGGTATCGAAAAGTTCGAGATCATGGCGATCCCGTTCTTCATCCTCGCCGGCAACTTCCTGACCCACGGGGGCGTGGCGCGACGAATGATCGCCTTTGCCTCGGCCATGGTCGGGCACTGGCATGGCGGCCTGGGTCTGGCCGGCGTCATGGCCTGCGCCCTGTTCGCCGCCGTCTCCGGCTCGTCGCCGGCCACCGTCGTCGCCATCGGCTCGGTCATTCTGCCGGCCATGGTCAAGCAGGGTTTCCCCCGCTCGTTCGGTGCCGGCGTCATCACCACCTCGGGCGCGCTCGGCATCCTGATCCCGCCGTCCATCGTCATGGTCATGTACGCGGTCGCCACCAATTCGTCGGTGGGCGCCCTGTTCATGGCCGGCGTCATCCCCGGCCTGATGCTGGCGACGCTTTTGGGGGCCGTCACCTGGTATCGCGCCTGGAAGAACGGCTACCCCCGTCTGCCCAAGGCCGACATCAAGGAACGTCTGCGCACCTTCAAGGACGCGTCGTGGGGTCTGATGCTGATCGTCGTCGTCATCGGCGGCATCTATTCCGGCATCTTCACCCCCACCGAAGCGGCGGCCATGAGCGCGGTCTATGCCTTCTTCGTCGCCGTCTTCGTCTATAAGGACATGCCGCTTCGCGGCGTGCCCAAGATCCTGCTGTCGTCGGCGTCCATGTCGGCCATGCTGCTGTACATCATCACCAACGCCGTGCTGTTTTCCTTCGTCCTCGCCAACGAGAACATCCCGCAGCACATCGCCGATTGGATCGTCGGCAAGGAATTGGGCATCATCGCCTTCCTGCTGGTCACCAACGTGCTGTTGCTGGCCGCCGGCAACTTCATGGAGCCGTCGTCCATCGTCCTGATCATGGCCCCCATCCTGTTCCCGGTGGCGATGAAGCTGGGCATCGACCCCATCCATTTCGGCATCCTGATCGTGGTCAATATGGAGGTCGGCATGTGCCACCCACCGGTGGGCCTCAACCTCTACGTCGCCTCGGGCATCACCAAGATGGGCATTTCCGAGCTGACCGTGGCGGTCATGCCGTGGCTGCTGGCCATGCTGGGCTTTTTGCTTCTGGTCACCTATGTGCCGGCGGTGTCCATCTGGCTGCCCAAGACCCTGGGCATGATGTAACCCAGTAGTGCACTGCAATATTTACCGGGCCGGTTCTTTGGAGCCGGCCCTTTTTCTTGCGCATTCAAGTCTGGTCTTACCAGCGCCTTGCCTGAGCCCCGTACTCGGGTTACCGTATTCAAAAATAATTCTGAAAATCGAACACGGAGGAACTTCATGCGCAGGATCATTCCCGCCGCCATCGTCGCGGTGTCGCTGTCCATCTCCCTGCCCGCCCGGGCCGAGCAATTCGTCAACGTCCTCACCGGCGGTACCAGCGGCGTCTATTACCCGCTGGGGGTGGCGCTTTCCAACATCTACGGCAAAATCCCCGAGGTGAAGGCGTCGGTGCAGGCGACCAAGGCGTCGGTGGAAAACCTGAACCTGTTGAGCCAGGGCCGGGGCGAGATCGGTTTCACCTTGGGCGATTCGCTGTCACAGGCCTGGGACGGCAACGAGGAAGTGGGCTTCAAGGCCAAGCAGGACAAGTTGCGGTCCATCGCCGGCATCTATCCCAATTACATCCAGATCGTCGCCGCCGCCGAATCCGGCATCAAGACCTTGGCCGATCTGAAGGGCAAGAAGATCTCGGTGGGGGCACCGAAATCGGGAACCGAACTGAACGCGCGGGCCATCTTCGCCGCCGCCGGCATGACCTACAAGGATTTCGCCCGGGTCGAATACCTCCCCTTCGGCGAATCCGTCGACCTGATGAAAAACCGCCAGATCGACGCCACCTTGCAATCCGCCGGCCTGGGCGTCGCCTCCATCCGCGACCTGTCCAATTCGGTCCCCATCGTCATCGTCCCCATCCCCATGGAAACCATCACCAAGGTCGGTGACCCCGCCTATATCGGCGCCACCATCCCCGCCGGCACCTATGGCGGACAGACGGCGGATGTGCCCACCGCCGCCGTGCAGAACTTCCTGGTCAGCCATTCCGGCGTCTCCGACCAACTGGCCTATGACATGACCAAGGGCCTGTTCGAGAATCTGGACCAGCTTCAGGCCGCCCATTCCGCCGCCAAGGCCATTACCCTGAGCGAAGCGGCGGTGAAAAGCCCGGTGCCGCTGCATCCGGGCGCCGCCAAGTATTACCGCGAAAAAGGCTTGCTGAAGTAAGCCAACCCTGCTGTCACGTCATGCCCGCGAAAGAGCGTGTGAATTTATCCGCTCCCCTTAGCCGTCACTCCCGCGAAGGCGGGAGTCCAGGGGGTGCACCTTCCACCTTTTCCGCGACTCCTGGATACCCGCCTTCGCGGGTATGACGGGATAGAAGGTTGCGCTTGCCACGTATCGGGGACGTTCATGAGCAATTCCACCACCACCATCACCGACGACCACGGCGCCCACGGCTTCTTGCAGGGTAACGCCGCCAAGGCCGTGTTCATCGTCGGCATCGCCTTCTCGCTGTTCCAGATCTGGACGGCCACCTTCACGCCCTTGTCCACCCAGGTGGTGCGCTCGGTCCATGTGGGGTTTTTGCTGCTGACCAGCTTTTTGTTGTTCGGCCTGCGTAAATCCCATGCCCGCGACCATATCCCCTGGTACGACTGGATTTTGGCGGCGACAAGCTTCGCCCTGGGTCTGTACCATTGGGTGTTCGAGGCCGACCTGATCGTGCGCTCGGGCGACCCCACCACCCTGGATCTGGTGGTCGGCGTGGTGGTCATCGCCCTGGTGTTCGAGGCGGCGCGGCGCATCATGGGGCTGGCCCTGCCGATCATGTGCGGGGTGTTCATCCCCTATGCCCTGTTGGGGCCATGGCTACCTGGGCCGCTGGCCCATCGCGGCTTCGGCTTCGACCAGTTGATCGATCAGTTGTTCCTGGGGCCGGAAGGCATCTACGGCACCCCAACCTTCGTTTCCGCCACCTATATCTTTCTGTTCATCCTGTTCGGCTCGTTCCTGGAACATGCCGGCATGATCCGGCTGTTCAACGACGTGTCGTTGGGGCTGGTGGGCTGGGCCAAGGGCGGGCCGGCCAAGGTCAGCGTCATCTCGTCCGGCTTCATGGGCACCATCAACGGTTCGGGTGTCGCCAACGTGCTGACCACCGGCCAGTTCACCATTCCGCTGATGACCAGGTTCGGCTATCGCCCGGCCTTCGCCGGCGCGGTCGAGGCCACCGCCTCCATGGGCGGGCAGATCATGCCGCCGGTGATGGGGGCGGTGGCCTTCATCATGGCCGAGACCATCGGCGTGCCTTATGCCGAGATCGCCTTGGCCGCCATCATCCCCGCCGTTCTTTATTACGCCAGCGCCTTCTGGATGGTCCATCTGGAAGCGGGCAAACAGGGATTGCTGGGCCTGTCCAAGGCCGAGTGCCCCAGTGCGCTGAAGGCGGTGCGCGAGGGCTGGTATCTGTTCCTGCCGCTGATCGCCCTGGTGACCTTGCTGTTTTCCGGCTACACGCCGTTGTTCGCCGGCGTCATCGGCCTGGGCTGCACCGGCTTGCTGATCATCGGCCATGCGCTTTCCGGCGCGATCCCCGCCGGGCTCTTGCGCTGGGTGTTCTGGCTGGGGCTGGCCTTGAGCGCCGCCGCCTTGAACAAGGCCGGCTTCCGCGCCGAGATTCTGATTTCCATCCTGGTGCTGGCCCTGGCCCTGCCCTGCCTGTTTTTCACCCGGGGCCGCGCCGTGCTGGGAACCATCATGGGCTCGCTGGCCGACGGTGCCCGCAACGCCGTCGGCGTCGGTGTCGCCTGCGCCCTGGTCGGCGTGCTGATCGGCGTCACCACCTTGACCGGCATCGCC
This sequence comes from Stygiobacter sp., assembly GCA_006218045.1. Taxonomy (GTDB): domain Bacteria; phylum Pseudomonadota; class Alphaproteobacteria; order Rhodospirillales; family Magnetospirillaceae; genus Magnetospirillum. Next base: position 9,417 of record VBWB01000005.1, on the reverse strand, counting down.
TCGAGCTTCGCCGGGGCCATCGTCGCCCTGGCCGACGGCAATCTGTTCCTGGCCCTGGTGCTGACCATGATCGCCTGCATCATCCTGGGCACCGGCCTGCCGACCATTCCCAATTACATCATCACCGCCTCCATCGCCGCCCCGGCGCTGTTGCAAATGGGGGTGCCGCTGATCGTGTCGCACATGTTCGTGTTCTATTTCGGCATCATGGCCGATCTGACCCCGCCGGTGGCGCTGGCGGCACTGGCGGCCAGTTCCATCGCCCGGGCCGGTCACATGGAAATCGGCTGGCTGGCCACCCGCATCGCCGCCGCCGGCTATGTGGTGCCGTTCATGGCCGTCTATGAGCCGGCACTGATGCTGCAAGGCGATCCTTCGGTGCTGCTGGTGGCCTATATGGTGTTCAAGGCCCTGGTCGGCATCGCCCTGTGGGGTGGCGCCGCCATCGGCCATTTCCTCACCGATCTCACCTGGGGCGAGCGCCTGTGGGCCACCTTGGGGGCCGCCCTGCTGGTGGCCGCCCTGCCCATCACCGACGAATTGGGCTTCGCCGTCTCCGCCGGCTTCGTGTTTTGGCAATGGCGCAAAAGCCGCAAGGCGGTGGTGACGGCGTGATCGGATTGTGCCTGATGCTGGCGGCGGGTCTGAACACTGTTCGGCTGGACCTGCCCGAGGGCCGCTTCGGCCTGCGCTGGACCCATTCCATCGAAAAGGTGGAATGGCAGGAAGACTGGCAGGCCGATGGCACTGGCCTGAACCTGACCCGGGCCCGCATCAAGGGCAGCGGCGCCGGCATGGAGCCGCCCGACGGCGCCATCCGGCGCGACGGCTGGTATGAATGGCAGCCCGGCTTGGCCCCCCTGCCCCGGCTGATCCTGGGCCGCTCGGATGCGGTGGCCGACCATGTTCTATGCATCGGGGGCGACTGTCGGCCCTTATGGGCGTACATTGCCGGCACCGACCCGGTCACCCTGGAACCCTGCCATGCGCCTTAGTACCGTTGCCGTTGCCGTTGCCCTGCTGCTCGCCCCCTCGCTTCAGGCGGCGGAACCGCCCGCCCCCACCGCGCTGTGGGGACGCGACCATCCGCTGGTCGGCAAGGTCTGGCAGCCGGCCAGCAAGGCCTTCATCACCGCCGATGCATTGGCGGCGCAGGCGGCAGCGGCGGACATGGTGCTGCTGGGCGAAACCCACGACAACGCCGACCACCACGCCTTGCAGGCCTGGATGGTGGAGCGGCTGATGGCGCACTCCTCGCCCAAGCCGCTGGTCGCCTTCGAGATGCTGGACCGCGGTCAGGCCGAGGCGCTGGAAACGCATCTGGCGGCCCACCCCAAGGATGCCGACGGTCTGGGGCCGGCATTGGGCTGGGACAAATCGGGTTGGCCCGACTGGGCGCTTTACCGCCCCATCGCCCGGGCCGCGCTGGAGGCCGGCGCCCTCCTGGCGGCGGCCAATCTGTCCAAGGATGACAGCCGTGCCATCGCCAAGGGCGACATCCCCGCCCCCTGGCGCGACAAGCTGGGCCTGGAAGGCCCGCACGATCCCGGCCAGCGCCAGGCCATGGAAGCCGACATCCAGGCCGGCCATTGTAACATGCTGCCCGAGCGTGCGCTGCCGGCCATGGTCCGCGTCCAGCGCGCCCGTGATGCCGCCATGGCCTGGACCATGGCCCAAGCGCCGCGCGCCGTGTTGATCGCCGGGGCCGGCCACGTGCGCACCGACCGGGCGGTGCCGGTGCATCTGGCGGCCATGGCCAAGGGGAAGAAGGTGCTGGCGCTAGCCTTCCTGGAAGTCCAGCCCGGCAGGACCGAGCCGGACCAATACGCGGAAACCTACGACACCGACCACCTGCCGTTCGACGCGGTTTGGTTCACGCCCAAGGCCGAACGTGCCGACCAGTGCGAGGCATTCAAGCGGCATCTGGACAAGAAAAAGGATTGATCAGTTACCCGTGAAAAAGTCCGCAGGCTTTGCCTCGGTGTACTTTCCCCGTTGATTGAAGCGGAGAAAAATAGGCTTGGGACGGCGCCTTCCGCCTATTTTTCGCTTTTACGGTTTACCGCCTTTGCTTGGCAAAGGCGGGGAAAAGACTGAAACCCGCGCGGAAAGCTTGCTTGAGCACGGGTTTTCTCCATCCAAATCGGGGAAAAGTACACCGAGGCAAAGCCGAAGGACTTTTCCCCGGGTAGCCGATCACAATCCCTTTTCAAAATCCACCGGCGAGCGCAGATAGGCATTGAAGACGTCGGGCAGGCGCCGCTTGAGGTCTTCCAGCGGATCGGCCAGATCCAGCGGCGTGCGCGCCACCTTCTCGCAGAATATCTTGATCAGCTTCTTGTTGCCGGGCGGACCGAATATTTCCGCGAAGATCTGTTCGCCCAGACGCTCCTGCGCCACCCCCAGGAAAATGGGAATCTGGTGGAACTGCAAATAGGTGACGATCTGGGTGATGGTGTCGCCGGAAATCAGATGCAGCCACTCGGCCATCTGCTCCAGATCCTTGGCGTTCTGGATTTCCATGGCTTCCAGGCGATCGCAATCGACACACATCTCCCAGAAATTCTCACCCATCTTTTCATAGACGGCGCCGTGCAGGAATTCGTAGCGGTCCTTGCCCAGGAAGGCCACGCCCTTGGCCGCCAGCGGCTGGGTGTCCAGCATTTCGCGCATCATGGCATCCGACATGATCTTGCGCGCCTGCTCCATGGAATGGCGCCCGATATCGGCCAGGGCGGCAATGCCTTCGGGCGTGCGCAACGAGGTGACGCCACGGCCCAACTCATTGATCAGCTTGATGGGCAATTCGGCGAAATAGGGGATCAGCGGCACCTGCCAATCGAAATCCAGGTGGTCCTTGATGGCGACATAAAACTTGTCGCCATGGGTCGGGCCGGGCTTGGGAATCTCGGCTTCGCTCCACTTGCCGCCGACCAGTTCCCTCAACTTGTCCAACAGGCTTCTCTGCGCCGGGGTGACGGGAATCTTGTGTGCCGCGCCGGTATTCGAGCCCCAGCGCTTGTCTGAATAGGCCTTGGTGCCGGAACGCACCACCATGCCGACGATCTGATCGAGCGAGCGCCCGCAGCGCAACGGCACGTCATCGGTACTGACCGGGTTGCCGACGATATCGACCAGGAATTCCTGAAACTTTTCCCGCCGGGTGCGCACCAATTGCAGACAGGCGCTCAGCAGGTCGGGGGTACTCATGATGGTGGTGTAGGGATCGTCATAGGCGGCAAAGGCCGGCACCATCTCCAGCAAGCGGGCCATGACCGGCCCCTTGATGGTACGAATGATGTCCTTGCGCTGCTCAGCATCCTTGTCCACCGGCTTGGCTGCCGCTGGCTTGCCCTTGTCCGCCATGCCCTTCCCAGTTCCCCTGCATTCCGTCAGGAATGATTATTCGCTCAAAGTGGCCGCTGGCAATTGGTTCATCTTGGCCAGCAGATATTCCAGATCGTCGTTTTCAAAATCGACACCCAGATCACCGTATTGGGTCAGGATACGTTCGATCATGCGCCGTGAAAAGCGTTCCCGATCATTGGGACCACCGTCATATTCCATTTCATAGGATACGTCGATGGCTGCGCGCATGGCGGCATAAAACGCCTTGGGCAGTCCGGCCTTGTCGAACAGTGCCTCGAAGCCGCGCTTACCGGCATCGTGGATCAGGGTGCGGGCGTTTTCCAGCTTGATGCGGGCCAGTTTGGCCATGGCCGCTTCAAAGAAGGTCATGTCGCCCATGCTCACCGCGCGCAGGATGATGGACGGCGTCAGCCGGGCATTGCGGTACAGGTGATCGACCAGTTTGAGCACGTCGGTATCGGCGTCGGTCAATCCCAGAACCGCCAGTTCGCGCGCCTGCAACATCAGATTGGTGGCGGTTTCCGGCGACATGTCGGGCCGGGCCATCAGGGCTTGGCGCAGGTTTTCCGACACCCGGGTCATCAGCCGCTCGGCCACCGTCACCGGCAGGGTGCGGCGCGACACCAGGGGGGCCCCCACCGCATCGGACTGGCCGAATTCGTCGACCACGCGCTGCAACGTCGCCTCGGCGATTTCGGCGCCGTCATTGCCGACCAAGGTGGCGACGACATTTTCGTTGTGGGTCTCGACCAAGGCGTCGGCCAGCCCTGCCGATACATGGGCGCGCCGGGCCACCGCCACCTGCTTTTCCGCGCCCTGGCTTTTGACGATTTCGATCAGATCTTCGTCGGTCAGCACCTCGGAAAACTGCAACATGGGCAGTGACACCGATTCCACGTCGCGGGCCAGACTGGCGGCGATGTCGTGGGGAACGGTGGGATTTTCCTTGAGCTGGCGGGCCAGCGCCTCACGCACGCGAACCTCGGCGTCCTTGGCCATCAGGCGGAAAATATCCTCGGCCAGCTTGCGCTGGGCCTGACTCAACCCCTGGTGCTGTCCGGCGATCTTGTCGGCGATCTCGGCACGGATTTCGGCCGAAGGATTGGCCAGCAGCCGGGCGACGTCTTCCTCTCTTAGCTTCTCTTCCACTGCCGTTTTCTTCCGCTTGCTTGGCCTGCGCCGATGCCCTTGTTTATACTATACATTGGTTACCGAGCACTGAACAGCTATGCGCAGACCTGATCCAGCCAAGCCTCGAACATGGTCGGCCCGATCCTTTGCATGATCGCCCCCTGGGTGTGGGCGGCAGCCCGCAAGGCAGCGACGGACACGCCGTCGGTGGCCGAAATTTCCCCCACATGGCCCACATACCAGCGTTCCAGCCCCATGGTCGAGGCCTCCACATGGAACTGCAAGGCCAACCCGCATTGACCGATGGCGAAGGCCTGATTGAGTGTCTGCGGCGTCGAGGCCAGACGCACCGCCCCATGGGGCAGATCGAAGGTGTCGCCATGCCAGTGCAGCACCGGCGCCGCCCCCAGCAGGGCCAAGGGTGAGGTGGCTGCCTCGGGCGTCAGCGACAACGAGGACCAGCCGATTTCCTTGCCGTTGGGATTGGCGAAAACTCGCGCCCCCAGGGCCGCGGCCATGATCTGCGCCCCCAGACACAGACCCAAGGTCGGGCGGTCGGCGTCGAGGCGACGGCGGACCAGTTCGATCTCATCGGTCAGAAAGGGGAAATCGCCATGATCGTAAACGCCGATGGGGCCGCCCAGAACCACCAGCAGGTCATCGGCCAGCGGGTCGACCGCGTCCACCCCCCCCAAGGGGGCGTCGATCACCCGGATTTGAAAGCCGCGCCGACGCAGCACCGGTTCCAGCAGGTCCAGATCCTCGAAGGCGACGTGGCAAATGGCGGTACAGGTTTTCATGGCCCCTCGGTCCAAGCAGGCCATATTGAACCATGATCGCAGCCGTCCCGCCACGCGTTTTTACGCACATATGACACGTAAAAGTATTATCTGTTACAGTCCCAGATAGGCCTGCTGGATCCGTTCATCCGCCAACAGGGCATGGCCCTGATCGGTCATCACCACCGATCCGGTTTCCAGCACATAGCCGCGATCAGCCAGCGTCAGGGCGGCATGGGCATTTTGCTCGACCAGGAAAATGGTGACGCCGTCACCGCGCAACGATTGCACCACGGCGAAAATTTCCGCCACCAGCAGCGGCGCCAGCCCCATGCTGGGCTCGTCCAGCAACAGCAGGCGCGGATTGCTCATCAGGGCGCGGGCGATGGCCAGCATCTGTTGCTGGCCGCCCGACAGCGTGCCGGCGGGCAATTCGCGCTTCTTGAACAGGACCGGAAACAGCGTGTACATGCGCTCCAGATCGTCGGCCATCTGGCGGCCCTGACGCCGATAGGCGCCCAGGCGCAGATTATCGTCCACGCTCATGGGGCCGAACACCTGACGGCCTTCCGGCACCTGGGCGATGCCCAGGGCCACCCGCTTTTCCGGCGCGGTCCGGGTGATGTCGGCACCGTCGAAGCGGATGGAGCCGGCGCTGATCGGCTGCACCCCGGACAGACAGCGCAAAAGCGTGGTCTTGCCGGCGCCATTGGCGCCGACCAAGGCGACCAACTCCCCCTGATCCACCGTCACCGAGACATCGTCCAGCGCCTGGATGCGCCCGTAATGGCTGCTAAGGCCGCGGATTTCCAACAGCATCAGGCATGGGCTCCCAGATAGGCGGCGATGACGTCGGCATTGGCGCGCACCTGGGCGGGCGTGCCCTCGGCCAGCTTGCGTCCGTAATCCAATGCCAGGATATGGTCGGAAATGCCCATCACCATCTTCATGTCGTGTTCCACCAGCACCACGGTGACGCCCTGGCCGGCCACCTTCTTGATCACCGCGTCGATCTCGCGGCTTTCGGTGGCGTTCAACCCCGCCGCCGGTTCGTCCAGCAGCAGAAGCTTGGGTTTGGCGGCAAGGGCGCGGGCGATCTCCAGCCGCTTCAAACCGCCATAGGGCATGGCCGCGGCCTCGGCCTCGGCATAGTGCCCCAGGCCGACGAAGTCGAGCAGACGCAGACACTCATCGCGACAGGCGCGATCGCCGCGCACCATGGACGGCAGTCGCAGCAGGGAGGGCCAGAAGCGGCGATCCACATGCAGATGGGCGCCGACCATGACGTTTTCCACCGCGCTCATGTTGAAGAAGATTTGCAGGTTCTGGAACGTGCGGCTCATGCCCAAGCGGGCCAATTGGCTGGGGCTTTTGCCGGCGATGTCGGTGCCGTCCAGCACGATGCGCCCGGCGCTCGGGGTATAGATGCCGGTGATCAGGTTGAAAAGCGTGGTCTTGCCGGCGCCGTTGGGGCCGATGATGGAATGGATGGTGCCGGCCTCGACGGTGAAGGACAGATCCTGCACCGCGTGAACACCGCCGAATTCCTTGGACAGGCCGTCCACCGCCAGCAGGCTCATGACCGTCCCCCCATGCGTTTCCTGATCAGCAGGATCAGGCTGGGCAGCAATCCCTTGGGCAGGAAGATCATGGTGCCCATCATGATGGCACCGAAGATCATCGCCTCGTAATCGTCGAAAGCGGTCAGCATCTGCGGCAGCACGGTCAGGATGAAAGCGCCGATGACCGCACCGAAGATCGACGCCATGCCGCCCAGCACCACCATGGTCACCAATTCGATGGACCGATGGAAACCGGCGATGTCGGGAGTGATGAAGCCGTTCTTGTGGGCGAACAGCGATCCCACCACCGACGCGAACACCGCCGAGACCACGAACATCAGCACCTTGTAATGGCTGGTGTCGACGCCGACCACCTGGGCGCCGATCTCGGCGCCGTGACCGGCACGCAACGCCCGGCCCACCGGCGATTGCACCAGATTGAGCGACAACCACACCGCCAGCAGCAGCAGCACGGCACTCAGCCAATACCATTGCCGGTCGGTGGCCAGGGTCAGCCCGGCCACGCTCAGCGGGTCGACGCCCATGCCGTCGGGGCCGCCGGTCCATTGCGCCTCGGTCTTCAAGACGATGTAGATGATCATGCCGATGCCCAAGGTGGCCATGGCCAGATAATGACCTTTCAGGCGCAGGATGGGCCGGGCCATGACAAAGGCCATCAGCCCGACCAGGACAGCGGACGCCGCCATGGCGGCCACGGACGGCACCCCCCAGCGACTGGTGGCGATGGCGCTGCCATAGGCGCCCAGGGCGAAAAAGGCGCCGTGGCCCAGGCTGATCTGGCCGCCATAGCCGATCAACAGATTAAGGCCGACACAGATGATGGCATTGAACAGCGCGCCGACCGCCACGTCGTAATAATAGGCGTTGGCGAAGCCCAGGGGCGCCAGGGCCAAAACCGCCGCCAGCAGCGCCATGCCGCCCATGCGGGCGGTCCACAGGGAGTTTGTCTTGCTCATACCCGGTCGACGCCCTTCTTGCCGAACAGCCCGTTGGGCATGAAGAACAGCACGAACAGGATGATGACGAAGGCGATGGCGTCCTTATAGGCCGACGACACGTAGCCGGCACCCAGTGCCTCGGCGATACCGACGATCAGGCCGCCCACCACCGCCCCCATGCCGTTGCCCAAACCACCCAGCACGGCGGCGGAAAACCCCTTGAGCCCCAGCATGATGCCGGCTTCGTAATTGGTGAAGGCGATGGGGGTGACGACGATGCCGCCCACCGCGCCCAGCAGCGCCGACAGGGCGAAGCTGACCAGCAGCACCCGTTTGACGCCGATTCCCATCAACTGCGCCGCCAGCCGGTTGAACGAGGTGGCCAGCATGGCCTTGCCGAAAAGCGTTCGATTGAAGAACCACCACAATAGGGCGATGGCGGCCATGGACACGCCGAAAACCCACAGGCTTTGCGGCATCAGGGTGGCGCCGAGGATGCGGATGGGGGTTTCGCCGGAAAACGGGGCGAGGGCGTGGAATTCCTTGTCCCACACCACCTGGGCGGCGCCACGCAGAAAGATCGAGGCGCCGATGGTGATGATGATGATGGTGACCACGTCGGCGTTGCGCGCCGGCTCGATGGCGAACTTTTCCAACGCCATGCCCACCAGCATGGTCAGGATCATGGCGGCCAGGATCGCCGCTGGCAGCGGAATGCCGGCGGCGGTCAAGGTGGCGGTGGCCATGCCGCCGATCATGATGAATTCGCCTTGGGCGAAATTGATGACGTGGCTGGCGTTGTAGATGATGGCGAAACCCAAGCCGGCCAAGGCATAGATGGCCCCCGAGGTCAGACCGGCAAACAGATATTGCAGCAGTTCCGCCATGAATCATCCCTTGAACAAGAAGGCAAAACGTTCATTTCCGTTTCATCATTCCCGCGTAGAAGTCCGTGAATTTATCCACTCCCTTTTGCCGTCACTCCCGCGCAGGCGGGAGTCCAGGGGGTGCACCGCCACCTTTTCCCCGACTCCTGGATACCCGCCTGCGCGGGTATGACGGGGTGACAAGGTGGAGACATCAATAAATTCACAAACTCCTGCGCGGGGATGACGGATCACAGAGTGGTAAACAGATTTTTTCCGTAGCCCGCTAGTCGACCATCTTCCAGTCGCCCTTGACGATTTCCACCATGTGGAAGGCCGACAGGTTCAGGCCCATGTGGTCGGTGGCCGACATGGACACGATGCCGCCGGTGCCCACATAGCCCGAGGTCTTCTCGATCTCGTCGCGAACCTTGGCCTTGTCACTGGTGCCGGCGCGCTGGATGGCGGCCAGGGCGATCTGCAAACCGTCATAGGCATGGCCGGCGAAGGTCGAGACCTCCGACTTGAACGCCGCCTCGTAATCCTTCTTGAAGGCGGTGACCACCGGCTTTTGCGGGTCGGTGGCGGCCAGCTGGCTGGCGATGACCAGACCGGCGGCGGGCAGACGCACCCCGTCCGAGGCGTCGCCGGCCAGGCGGATGAAGTCCTTCGACGCCACGCCGTGCGACTGGTACAGCGGCTGGGTGATGCCCAATTGCTTGTAGTTCTTGGTGACGATGGCCGGGCCCTG
>VBWB01000028.1:450-27838 GCA_006218045.1 Stygiobacter sp. | reverse complement strand
GGGCCGGCAGGGCGGCGGGTTTGGCCATTGGCGGCGCGGGCGGTTGCACCGCAGGGGGTGAGGGCGGCTGCACCGCTGGCGGCGCGGGCGGCTCCGGCGCCCGTTCCTGCACGAACTGGACTTCGTTGACCAGCAAGTGCGGCGGCTCGCGCGTCACGCATCGGCCCAATTGCAGCAGCACGGCAATGACCAGCCCATGCCACAGCAGCGACCACAGCACCGAACAACCGCGGCCACGGCAGACGGCCAGGCTGGGCGGCGGCAGGGACCGGATTTCAGCCTGCATGAGGGCGAAACACCGAAGCCAAGCCGCCGCCATCGGAGCGGAAATTGGTCATCTGGCCGCGATACAGCCGGGCGCCGAAGGCCAGGACCCGCCCACCCACGGCATAGGCGCGGATATCGACCTTGAAACCGCTTTCGACCACCGGCGGCGGCACCAGCTCCTGCACCACCATCCGGGCCGGGTCCAGGCCCTCCCAGGTGGCGCGGCTGATCTTGTCACCGCGATAGCCGCCCTTGCCGCCATGGCCCAGGACCGGCTTGAAGAACAGATGGCGGCGCTCGGCCCAGGTGGACGGCCAGTCCTCGTCGCCCATGCGGGTCGGCGGCACCCAGGCCGCGCAGGCCCGTTGGCGCGACAGCGTCACCAGATGCCGCTTGTCGGCATAGGCGGCATGGGCGGACATATCGGGGATCATCGTCACCTGCCCACTTGCGCGATCTTGGGCCAAGGCGGCGTGGGACGGATCACTCAGGTCGAAATCGGTCAGGCGGTTATAGACGCCGTCGCAGCCGCCGTGCCAATGGCGGGCGTCGATCACGTCGCCGCCCAGGCCCAGACGGGCGAACAGCCGACGATACAGCAGGAATTCCGGATAGAGGAACTGATCCGCGGGGTCGTCATCGACGATGGCGACCTTGGCGGCACTACCGGCGAAGGCCTTGGCCGCCGCCATTTCCACCTGATCCGGCCCCATGTCCTGGGCTGGGGCATGGGGCCACAGGCCGGCACAGGCGCGCTGATGCGCCAGCACCAGCAAAAGACCGCCGGGATTGGTGTTGACCTCGATCAGTCGCGGCCCGTCTGCGGTCGGATGAAAATCGAATCCCAGGATTCCGGGATCGACGCCAGTTGGCGCGGCGCGGCGCAAATGATCATCGAGAACGGCCACCGCCCGTTTCATTTCCGCCAGTTGGTCTTCATCGACCAGGATCGCCGACGACGCCAGCAAGCCTTGGCGCCACAGCCCCGGGATGGCAACGATGTGGTTGTCGCAGGGCAAGGCCCGGACGGATGGGCCGATGGTGATGGCAGCCAGGGCGTTCATTTCACCTGACCGCGATCAAGCTTGTCCAGCAGGGCCGGGGTGACCTGCTCGAAGCGCAGGATGGTCTTGCCCTGATGGTCGCGCAGGAAGTCCTTGGCCTCGGCCTCGTTGGCCAACGGCACCAATTCATGCCCCATCGGCCCCAAGATGTCCGAGCCGACCACATACCAAGCGGCGCGGGCGGCGACCGGCTCGACATTATAGTAATCGGTCACCGCCACCACGCGCACGTCTTCCGGCTTGTGACCGGGGACATAGCGTTTGGGATCGGCCAGGAACTTGAACATGTCCTTGGCGCCGTCGAAATAATGGGCATGGCCGTCGGCATAGACCACATACGCGACCCATTCCGGGTATTTGGCCACGAACATGCCGCACACCGGACAGACGGAATCCGGTTTGGGCGGCGGCACCACCGCCTCGCCCGCCCAGGCCGTGGGCAGGAACACCACCAATAGGGCCAGGGCCAGGGCGAGGCGGCGGCGGATCATGATCAGTGCTTCATGCCGTCATGACCGGCAGGGGCAGCGGCGGCGGCCCGGCGCTTTTCCTCGCGCTTCATACGGATCATCCTGGTGTCGTCGGCCATGCTCATGTAGCTCAGCATCAAGGCCTTGTCGAAGTCGACCATTTCGCCCGCGCCCTTGGCCGCTTCCGCCGCGAGTTTGGAGGCGAAAGCGGTCTTCGGCATCTTGCTCATCACCGGCTTGTGATCGCCGCCGATGACGTAGAAAGCGGTTTCGGCGTTGGTCAGCGGCTTGATCTCGGCGCCCGAACCGTTATCGGGGGCATAGATGGCCTTGGGCACCCGATCCAGGTTCAAGGACAGGGAAATGGCGGCGCAATGGATGGAGCAGGTGCCGTCGACCAGATCATCGGAATAATGAATGAGATGGCGGCTGTAATGGTACTGCTTGCGGTCCATGCCGCAATAGGGACATTTCGGGTACTTGTCGAATTCGTTATCCAAGGGCTTGGAATCCTTGGCCTTTTTCGGCATGAACTGCATGGGCGTGCCGTCGCCTTCGGCGGCCTGGGCCGGGGCGATGGTGGCGGCGATTGCGGCGACGGCAGAGCCGGCCAACAGGAAATGACGACGATTCATTTTATCTCCCCTCTCTCACCAATTGGGCAGAAGCAGCATCACCTGAAAAAAGCGTGCGCCCTGCAAGAGGGTGGCCACGCCCATGGCGATGACCACCAAAGCGGCCGCCTTCAGCAAAATCCCGCGCAAGCGGGCACCGAGACGACCGAAAACCACACTGACGAAAATCATGGAGGGCAAGGTGCCCAGGCCGAAGGCCAGCAGCAGCCCGGCCCCGGCCAGCGGATCGGGAGCGGCACTGGCCTTGACCGCCATGGCCAGGGTCAGGGCGCAAGGCATCAGCCCGTTCATCACCCCGCCGGTCATCGCCCCCCAGATCGGCCCGCGCCCGCCGGCGCTGGTGAAAATCCGCCTGGCGGCGGCGGCGGGCAAACCGATGGCCGGCAGCCGCACCGGCAGCCAGCCCAGGATATCGAGCCCGAGGATGATGACCAGCAGGCCGGCCAGGATCTGCAACACCGCCTGGGCCTTGCCGATGATGCCGGTGGACACCAGGGCCAACCCCAAGGTGGCGGCGATCAGCCCGACCAGGGTGTAGATGAGGATGCGGGTGCCGTGATAGGCGACCACCGGCCGCCAGCCCTTGCCGGCATCGCCCAGACGGACGAAAAAGGCAGAGACCAGCGAGCCGCACATGCCGACGCAATGACCGCTGCCCAGCAGGCCGGCGATGAAGGCGAGGCCGTAATCCAACTGCCCGTCCATCAGCGGCCATCCTTTTGCAGCCGCAGCGAATTGGCCACCACCGACACCGATGACAGCGCCATGGCGGTGGAAGCGACCATGGGGTTCAACCGCCCCAGGGCGGCACCGGGAATGGCGACGGTGTTGTAGCCCATGGCCCACACCAGATTCTGGCGGATGATGGTCATGGTCCGCCGCGACAGCGCGATCATCTCGGCCACCTTGGCGATGTCGCCGCCGACCAGGGTGATGGCGGCGCAATCCATGGCGATATGGGTGCCGGTGCCGATGGCGAAGCCCACATGGGCGGCGGCCAGGGCGGGGGCATCGTTGATGCCGTCGCCGACCATGCCGACCACTTCGCCTTGGGCGGTCAGATGTTCGACCATCTTCATCTTGTCGGCGGGGCTGGCCCCCGCCACCAGTTCAGTGATGCCCACCTGATCGGCGATGGCCTGGGCAGCGGATTCCACATCGCCGGTGGCCATGATGGTGCGCACACCCATGGCATGCAGGGCGGCGATGGCCGCCGGTGCGCTGTGCCGCGCCGGATCGGCGATGGCGAAAGCGGCGACCAGTTTGCCATCGACGCTCATGCCCACCGGGGTTTGGCCGTGATCGGCGATCTCGGCCAGCACGGTCTCGGCCAGCGGATCATCGAGCAGGCGGGCATTACCGATGACCACCCGATGGCCGTCCACCTCCGCCGCCACCCCCGATCCCGGCACCGCGCGCACGCCCTCGGCCATGTCGGCCTTCACCCCACGGGTGCGGGCGAAAGCGACCAAGGCGCGGCCCAGATGATGCTCAGACCCGCCCTCGACCGCCGCCAGCAACGCCAGGATGCGGCTTTCCTCCATCCCGCCCACGGGGGTGAAGCGCACCACCTGGGGCTGGCCCCGGGTGATGGTGCCGGTCTTGTCGAAGATCAGCACCGACAAGCGACCGGCGCTTTCCAGGGCGGACCCATCCTTGATGAACAGGCCGCGCCGCGCTGCCTGACCGGTGGCGGCCATGATGGCGGTGGGGGTGGCCAGCCCCAGGGCGCAAGGGCAGGCGATCAGCAGCACCGAGACGGCGGCATCCAGCGCCGGGCCGACGCCGCGCCCGACCAGCAGCCAGGACGCCAGGGTAAAACCGGCGAAGCCGACAACGGCGGGGACGAACACCGCCGACACTTGGTCGGCCAGACGCTGCACCGGCAGCTTGGCCGCCTGGGCGTGATCGACCATGCGGACGATGCCGGCCAGCACGGTATCGGCGCCGATTGCGCTGGCCCGCATGACCAGCAGGCCCGCGCCGTTGACGCAGCCGCCGGCCACAATGTCGCCTTCCTGCTTGACCACCGGCATGCTTTCGCCGGTCAGCATGGCCTCGTCGATGCTGGACAGGCCGGACAGCACCACGCCGTCGACGGCGATGCGTTCGCCCGGACGGATGACGACGACGTCGCCCACCGCCACCTCATCCACCGGCACCACCACCTCGACGCCGTCGCGGCGCAAGGTGGCGGTGGCCGGTTGCAGGTCGATCAACCGGCGGATGGCATCGCCGGCCTTGCCCTTGGCCCGCTCCTCCAGCCAGCGGCCCAACAGGACGAAGGCGACGATGCCGGCGGCGGCCTCGAAATACAGATGATGACGCCGCCCCAACAGCGAGGCGACGGAATGACCAAAGGCGGCGCCGGCGCCGATGGCGATCAGGGTATCCATATTGGCGGCCCGATGGCGGGCCAGTTTCAGCGCCCGGTCGAAGAACGGACGCCCCGCCCCCAGCACCACCGGCGCGGTCAGGGCCAATTCCACCAGCTTCCACGGCCAGGATCGCGGCATGGCCATGCCGATGACCATCACCGGCAATGTCAAGGCGCCGGCCCACAAGGCGCGACGCCTGGATTCGGCCAGCCGCGCCCGTTCGCGTTCGATCACCTGACGGCGCTGGGCCAGACTGTCCATGGGCCGCGCCCTATAGCCCAGCGCCGCCACCAACTTTTCCACCCCTGGTCGGTCCAGGCTGCCGGTGATGGTGGCGGTTTCCGAGGCGTAATTGACGCTGGCCGCCTGGACCCGGGGGTCACGGCCCACCGTCAGTTGGATCAGCGCCGCGCAGGACGCACAGGTCATGCCCTCGATGGCGACGCTGATCTCCCGCGTTTCCCCCGGCACCGCCGTTTGCGCTTTGGGCAAGGGGGCGCGTCCCAGATTGCCGATCACCGTGTCGAGCAAGGTCAGCACATGAGCGACAGGCATCCGCACGGGGTCGAAATGCACCGCCACCGAGCCCAGTTCCGCCACCACCCGCACGGCGCGGATGGCCGGGTGCTTGCGCAGCAGGATATCCAGCAGCAAGGCCCGTTCCGGGTCGCCCTTAAGCGCCGGGGCGATGACCCGGACGCGGCGGCGCAACTGGTGGACGATGGCGATTTCGGTCATTTCTTCGCCTTGCGGAAGCGCACCAGCAGAAACACCAGATAGACCACCGTCATCCACTGATAGCGGAAGGCCCAGGGATTCGGCAGCCATTGGCCGACGATGCGGTTCCAGTGCAGGCGGATCAGGTAGAACACCACCAGATCGTTGGCGAAATGGATGAACCAGTCCTTGGCGTCGAACGGCAGCGCCGCCTTGCCGCCGCTTTTCATCGCCACCAGCTTGGTCAATATCTCGCCCTTGGCCCGCAGATCGTCATAACGGGCACGCAGACGCGCCACCAGGGGCGCCTGGGTGACCCGCTGCATCAGACCGGGGCGCGGGCGGGCCGTCTCCGCCCCGCCTTCGGCGATGCGCCCGACCAGATCGGCCAGGGCGCGGGCGACATCGGCGATGGTGCACACCTCCTCAGCCCAGCGGATGGACAATTTGCCCTGGCCGGGCAGTACGAACACCCGATACACCCCGTCCACGCGCCGCAACCCGCTTTCCAGCAGGGCGACGGAATCCGGGGTCAATAATGGTGCCGGCAGATCGAAACGGACATGGCCGGGGCCGCGGTGGCGCACCACCACGGCCTGCCATAACGCCCGCCGCGCCTGCTCTGCCTGGGCGTCCTTGGTCTTGCGTCGGACGATCATGGCCGTCCTCCTGTCCTAGACCAGTTTCCGCTTTGGCTGAAACTGGTCTTGGTTTCAAAAGTGGCCCGTGACGGGCCGCTCAGGCGCCGCGCGGGCTTATCGCATATCCACGCTTCGCGTGAAAATGCTCTAATCCTGGACCTTGCCGGCGGTATCCTCGGCCTCGCGCGTTTCCTCGACCAGGTCGGCCAGGTTCTCGCGCGCGGTCAGCACCAGATCCTTGCCCATGTCGGTGCCCTTGGCCACGGCTGCGGCGATCTCCTTGCGGTATTTGTAGCCGTAATAGCCCATGGCCGCGCCGGCGGCCAACAGCACCAGCGGATTGGTCAACAACCGCCCCAGGACCGAACGTCCCGCCACCATTCCTGCACTCATCATGGCTCCTTTCGCCAGTTGCGGCCCCAGGGCGCTGCCCTCGGCCATCATGGTTTCACACACTTCCGTCATGGCTTGGTTCATGGCTTTCCCCCTTTTCGATATCGGGATGCAGCATCAGCCAGATACCCTTGCACCCATCGCAGCAAAATTGCAGGGGCCGCTCGGGCGTCTCGATACGGTACGCCCGCACCGGCAGCGGCAAACCGCAAAGATCACAACCCTGTTCCGCCCGGTTCACAGCAAGTCCTCCACCTTGCGGCGAAAGCTCGCCTCGTCCGCCTCGCCCAGGATGCGGCCCCGCACGATGCCGTGGCGGTCGATGAAAAAGGTCATGGGCAGGCCGGTGACGCCATAGGCGCGGGCGATCTTGGCGCCGGGGTCCAGCAGCACCGGATAAGTCACCCCAAGATCGGCGACGAATTTGGCGATGTCCGCCGCCTCCTGCCCGGCATTGACCGCCAGCACCAGCAGGCCATCACCCTGACGCGCCTGCCAGACCGGCTCGATAGCCTTCATCTCGTCCTTGCAGAAGGCGCACCAGGTGGCCCAGAAGCGCAGCACCACCACCTTGCCCGCGGCCTCTGCCGGCAGCTCGAAACGCGTGCCGCCCAGGCTTTGCGCGGCAAAAGGCAGCATGGCTTCACCCAGCTTGGGCGCCTTGGCGCCATCGTCGCCGCAGCCACCCAGCAGCAGGAAAGCCATCAGGAATAACCGCTTCACTGCCATGGCGCGCCCTCGAACAGGATCAGATGGGACCGCCAGATCAGACCCAGGCAGACACCACCGAAAACGGCGAAGCACAGCATGGAGGCCAAGGCGAGGCGCCGCGCGATCACCGGCCCCACCGCCCGCAGGCTGACCAGCCGGCTGGCGGCGGCGGCGATGCCGGTGCCCACGCCCAGGGCGGTGCCCAGGAACAGCGGAAGATAAAGGGCATAGCCCAGATGATGGTATTCCCGCTTCAGGATGCAGAACGGGCAATGATGATGCGGCATTTCGTAGACATAGACGGAGATGGTGGAAATGATCGCCGCCAGCCCCACCCCCAGCACCACCAGCGACAAAACCGCATGGATCACCCCGCCCCGGCCCCAGCGCAGGTAAACCGCACCCGAGGCCAGCACGGCGGCCAGAGTACCGGCCAGCAGCGACAAGGCCCAAACATGGGGCAGCGCCGCCACCGAATTGCTGGTGACGGTGATGCCGTTGCCGGAAAACAGGGTCGAACAGCACGAGGTGATGACATCGGCGCGCAGCCCGAGGAAATAGGCCAGTTGCACCAAGCCCGCGGCCAGCAGCACCGGGGCCAGGGCGATCAGCGCCGCGTATTTGACCCGGATCAGCGGATAATCCCAGCCCCGGTTGTCCACATGGTTCAACACCAGCCAGAAGGCGGCCAGGAAGAACACCGCCAGTTTCAGGTACAAGGCGGGAAAGCCGAAGGGGTCCACCTTCAACGTCCCCACCGCGCACATGGCCCCGGTGAACAACCCGGCCATGCGGTCGGCGTTGAAGACGAACAGGACCAGGGCCGCCGCCTCGGCCACCAGCACGATCTTGACCAAGGTGGCGACCAGATAGGTGCGTTTTTCCAGCCGCACCTGGCTTTCCGCCCCGCTGGACAGATCCCAACGGCGCAACACGGCGACGGCGAAGGGCAGCGACGCCACCAGCATCAGCGCTGCTAGGGCCGAGGCCAGGACCAAGGCGATGATGGCGGGCTGGAACAGCATCAGCCGGCCCCGTCGATCAGGCCGTCGCGCAAGCCGATCACGCGATCGACCACCGGGGCGTCCGCCACCAGCGGGTCATGGCTGGTCATCAGCACGGTCTTGCCGTCGCGTTTGAGGCCAGCGACGATGTCGAGGAACTGGGCGGAGCGTTCGCTGTCCAGGTTGGCGGTGGGCTCGTCGGCGATGACCACCCGGGGGTCATTGATCAGGGCGCGGGCGATGGCCACCCGCTGGGCCTCGCCGCCCGACAGCCATTCGGCCTGGGATTGGGCCTTGTCGGCCATTTCCAGCCGCTCCAGCAGGGCCAGCG
Organism: Stygiobacter sp.; assembly: GCA_006218045.1. GTDB lineage: Bacteria > Pseudomonadota > Alphaproteobacteria > Rhodospirillales > Magnetospirillaceae > Magnetospirillum. The sequence goes on along the minus strand of VBWB01000028.1, from coordinate 19,227 downwards.
CCCGGCGCTTCAGCGCCCCGTGATCGCCGCCCAGCGGATAGGCCGGGATCATGACGTTTTCCAGGGCGGTGATGCCCTTCAGCAGGTTGAAGCTTTGGAAGACGAAGCCGAAGGTGGAGCGGCGGATGTCGGTCAGAAACCGTTCCGGCAGGGCGGAAATATCGCGCTCGCCCAGGCTGATCCGCCCCGAACTGGGCCGGGCCAGACAGCCGACCATGGTCAAAAGGGTCGTCTTGCCCGAGCCGCTGGGGCCGCGAAACACCGTCACGCCGCCCATGTCCAGATGCAGATCAACGCCGCGAAGCGCCCAGAATTCGTTGTGACGCCCCTGGTTGAAAACCTTTTTGACCTGACTGAGCCGGATCATCGCATCACCTGATCGGGATCGACGGTGGCGGCGCGCCAGATGGGCACCACATTGGCCAGGGTATAGGGAAAGACGGTGAAGAAGAACAAGGTGGCCACCTGCAATTCGTCCACATGCGGGGTCAGGCGGAAATCCGGGTACAGCACCGACCAGCCCTTCAGCACCGGCTCGAACAGGGGCGCGCCAAACTGGAACACATGGACCCAGGCCAGCAGGTAGCCCAGCAGGAAGGCGGTCAGCGATACCACCAGCCCTTCCAGGCTTTTCAGGCCGATGACGTCGGCGGTTTCCCAGCCCACCGCCTTCAGGATGCCGATCTCGCGCTTTTCCTCCGCCGACAGGCCCGAGGCCTTTTCCCAGGCGAAGATGAAAAAGGCGAGGACGGCACCGGACAGCAGCAGCACCACCATGCCCTCGCGCCAGTCGAACACCGATTCGTAGGTGCGCTTGATTTCGTCGCGCAGGATGATGCGGGTGTCGGGCAGCGCCGTGTCGATCTTTTCCGCCACCGTACGCACCTCGCGCGGGTTGCGCACGGTGACGACGATGTCGGTGAAACGACCGTCGGGGATGCCGAACAGGCGGCGGTAATCGGCCTCCGCCACCAGGAACAGATCGGCGCTGACCAAGGCGGATTCGGGGGCGATGATCGCCTGGATGGTGAACGACACCAAGGTTCCGTCATGGGCGCGAAAGCTCATGACGTCGCCGATGGCGGCATCGCGGACGGCGGCCACACCGGCACCGATCACCGCTTGGCCGACAGCGGGGGCATCGGCGGGCGGCACCATCAAGGTGTAATTGGCCGCCGCCGCCGGGTCGAACAGATAGCCCCACAGCCGGCCTTGGGCCGATTTCACCCCGCGAATGGTGCGGATGGCGGCCAGATGGGTGTCGGGGATCAGATCATGGCGCCCGGCGATCAGCCGTTGCACCAGCACTTCCGGGGTGCCGGCCAGGACTTGCTTGGCCTCGTGCCGCAACGCATGGGAAAACAGCATGGCCGAAGCGAGGACGAAGACGATCAACCCATAGACCGCCAGCAGGCCCAAGGTCTTGCCCTTGCGCCGACCCAGCGACGATACGGCGAAGTCCAACAGCGCGCGCTGACGGTTGAACCAGCCGTTCATGGCCGCCCCCGCCGGGGCGGCAGCACCGAGCCCGAGGGAAAATGCTCGAGGGCGAAGGGATGGTCCTGAAAGGCGGCGTGGCGGTCGGACTGGCTGGGATGGCGGGTGTAGCGCGCCTCGGTGAACAGGGCCAGATCGGTCAGGCCCAACCGTTCGACCAGAGCGGCGCGGCGCAGCACCTCCGGCTGCTCCGCCCGCACCCGCCCGGCGGACACCGCCCAGGTGGCGCCCACGGCCATCACCCCGGCCAGCATCGCCGCCAAGACCATGTCCGACCCCCGCATGGTCATACCCGCGCCGCCGCCTTCATCAACACCACGCGCACGGCGCTGGTCAGGCTTGGCCCCAACCCCACCGCCTGCGACAGGGCCGGCACCAGGATCAATGAGGCCAGGGTCAGGCCGGTGCCCAACACCAGCGAGCCCACATCGCCGCCTTCCTTGGCGGCAGTCTTGACGGAATTTTGCATGAAAGTCCTCCGGTCACACGTTGGCGAACGGATGCGCTCGGCGCATCCACGGCTCACGTGGCGGCGGGAGGACCTCGGGAGGGCAGGGGCGGCACCGATGCCATGCGCACGGGCGCGCCATCCGCCGGCTCGGGCCAGCCGGGGCCGGCGACCGGGGCGGCGAAGGCGGGCACCGCCAGCCGCACCGGCAGGGTCAGGCGGTCAAGCGCCTGGACCTGACACAGCGGGCAATGGCCCCGGTTGGCGCCGCTATCGCCGTCGGTGGCGGCATCGGCATCATGGAAACCGCAGACCACCGGAAACAAGCCATCGGCAGTGAGCTCGGCCCGCGCCGGAGCCAGGGGGACGAGCAGTTGGAACAGCAGGGCCAAGGCAGCCAGCCACGCGCCGAGAGCGGTGGAAAACCGCTGGCTCCGGGTCTGATCGGGTGACTTGAACCTGCCGCGGTCCATGGCCGTTGCGCCCCTGCTGGCATCGAGAAAGGGCACAATGCCCCGACCGCAGGTTTAACACATTGATCTCTGTCAAACCACCGCCGAGTCTTCCCGATTTTCTCAACCGCCGGTGCGAGCGCCGGCGGCGAGGACCGGGATTTCCATCCGGATCGGTCCGGCACGCTCGAAGGTCAGGGTCAGCGGAAAGCGCCGACCTTCCTTCAACGGCGCCTTCAGGCCGATCAGCATGATGTGCAGGCCGCCCGGCTTCAGTTCCACCGTGCCGCCCGCCGGAACAGGGATGGCCTCGACGGCCCGCATGCGCATGATGCCGTCTTCTTCGATGTGGGTATGCAATTCCACCACTTCGGCCACCGGTGACGCGGCGGACACCAGCCGATCACCGTTTTCCGGCCCCACCAGGGTCAGATAGGCGGCGCCGTTGGCGGCTTGCCCGGCGGTGGCCCGCGCCCACGGCTTTTCCACCGCGACCGGGGCGCCGCCGGCCCAAACCGGCACGATCGTCGCCAGCAACCCGACACTGACAAAGGCGGCGCGCAGCATGGTCGTTCTCCTCGATATCTCCTTGACGGCAAAGTCTAGAGCCGATTTCGTTCAAACGAAATCAGCTCTCGCTTTTGCACGATGCGGGCCGTTCCGGCCCCACTCAGGCGCCGCGCGGGCTTGGTGCGGATTTCAGCCTGACCCGATCAGATTAAGGATTGCCGCTCACCCCTTCCGGCTTGCCGACCACCACGATCAGCAGGCTGTCGGGATCAAGCAGACGCTTGGCCGCCGCCTTGACCTGATCCATGTCCACCGCCTCGATCAGGGCGTTGCGGCGGTCCAGGTAATCGATGCCCAGTTTGTCGGCCTGCATGGCCACCAGCAGGCCGGCGATGGCGGCGGTGGAATCCAAGGACAGCGGGAACGATCCGGTCAGATAGGTCTTGGCGTCGGCCAGTTCGCTTTCATCCGGGCCGTGTTCGGCCATGCGGGCCAGTTCCTGGCGGATGATGTCCAGCGATTGCTTGACCCGGGCGTTCTGGGTGGCGACGCCGCCCATGAGGATGCCGGCATGATCCATGGGCAGCAGATAGGAATAGACGGAATAGGCGAGGCCGCGTTTTTCCCGCACCTCTTCGGTCAGGCGCGAGGAAAAACCGCCGCCGCCCAGGATGTAGTTCATCACGTAAGCCGCGAACCAATCGGGATCGTCGCGCTTGATGCCCGGGGCGCCGAAGACGGCGACGCTTTGCGGGATGTCGCGCGGCTCGACGATGATGCGCCCGCCGGCCATGGTGGTTTCCGCCACCGTGAGGGCCGGATGGCTGGCCGGCAGGGCGCCGAAAGTGCGATCCAACAGCGGCGCCAATTGCTCCGGAGTGATGTCGCCGACGACGCCTATGATCAGGCCCTGGCGCGACAGCCAGGTCTTGGCATGGGCTTTCAACGCGGCGGTCTTGATCGCCCTGATGCTGTCGGGGGTGCCGTTGCCGGGACGGCCATAGGGGTGGTCGCCGAAGGCCGCCTTGTACCAGGCACGGCTGGCCACGGCGTTGGGGTTCTGCAATTCCCGCGTCAGGCCGGACAGGATTTGGCCGCGGATGCGTTCCACCGGCTCGGTATCGAAACGCGGCTGGGTGATGGCCAGGCGGAACATGTCGAAGGCCGCGTCGCGGTTTTCCGTCAGCGTCTTCAGCGAGCCGGCCAGTTCATCCTTGCCGGCCCGGAATGACAGGCCGATGGACAGATCCTCCAGCCGGCCCTGGAAGGCCTGGGACTCGTAGGGGCCGGCGCCTTCGTCCAGCAGGCCGGCCATCATATGGGCCAGACCGGGCGTGGCTTCCACCGACGCGCCGCCGGCGAAGGTCGCCTCCAGGGCGATGATCGGATTGGCGTGGTCCTGCACCAGCCAGGCCTCGATGCCGCCGGGGCTGGTGACTTTTTCCACGGTGACGGCCAGGGCCGGCCCCGGCAGGACCAGCACAAGGGCGAACAGGATGCGGCGGATCATCGGTGAGAGTCCTGGTTGGCGGTGGGCAGCAACAGGCCGGTGGCCGAGGCATCGTCCACCAGCACGGCGCGGGCGGCGGCATTGACCTGGGCGGTGGTGACTTGGGCGATGCGGTTGGGCCAGTCTTCCACGTCGGCGACGCTTTGGCCGGTGGTCAGCGCCTCGCCCAGCACGCGGGCGGCGGTATGCAGCGAATCGCGGGCATAGACCACTTCCGCCTTCAGCCGGGTCTTGGCCCGGCGCACTTCCTCCTCCGTCACCCCGTCCTTGAGCAGGCGGGCGATTTCGGCCTTAAGCGCGCCTTCCAGCCTGTCCAGGGTCACACCCGGTCGGGGCGAGGCGTGGAAGCCGAAAGTGGAATGGTCCAACGCCCCGGCATCGTACCAGGACTGGGCCGAGGCGGCGACGCCCTGATCGACCACCAGCGCCTTGTAAAGCCGGCTGGTGGCGCCGCCCGACAGGATCTCGCCCAGCACTTCCAAGGCCTGGACCTGGGTCTTGTCGGCGGCGGAATGCTGGCTGGGGGCCAGGTAAAGCCGGGTCCATGACGGCTGCTTGACGCGGGCATCGGTCAGGGTGATCCGGCGCGCCCCCACCGGCGGCGGCTCGGTCGCGCGCAGGCGCGGCGGCAGTTTTTCCGGCTTCAGCCGGCCGTAATGGGTCTCGGCCATGGCCATGACCTTGGCCGGGTCGACGTCGCCGGCGACGATCAGGATGGCGTTGTTGGGGGCGTACCAGCGTTGGTAATAGTCCAGGGCATCCGTGCGGCTCAGTCCGTTGAGTTCATCCGGCCAGCCGATGATCGGGCGGCGATAGGGATGGTTGACGAACAGCAAGGCCTCGAGCCGTTCCTGCAGCAGCGCGGCGGGGTCGTTGTCGGTGCGCGAGCGGCGCTCTTCCTTGACCACTTCGAGCTCGGAGACCACGTCGGCCTCGGCCAGGGTCAGGTTGCGCATGCGGTCGGCTTCCATCTTCATCACCAGATCCAGGCGGTCGGCGGCGATGTTCTGGAAATAGGCGGTGTAGTCGGACGAGGTGAAGGCGTTGTCGCGCCCGCCATTCCGGGCGACGATCTTGGAAAACTCGCCCGGCGGCACGCTGGGCGTGCCCTTGAACATCAAATGCTCGAGGAAATGGGCGATACCCGATTTGCCGGCACTCTCGTCGGCGGCACCGACCCGATACCAGACCATGTGGCTGACGATGGGGGCGCGATGGTTTTCCACCACCACCACCTGCAAGCCGTTGCCCAAGGTCTTGGTCACCGGGTTGAACACCTGGGCTTGGGCCGGCAAACTCACCGTGATCGCCACGGTGGCCATGGCCGCCCAATCGCGCCACATCCGCATCATGAATCCGCCTGTCGTGGTTATGGTGGATGGGATATAGGCCCATGCCCCATGACCGGCAAGGACGGGATCAATCCATGAGCGATTTGTAATGCCCGGGGACGTCATCGCTGTCGAAGCTCAGCAACACGGTGCCGGTGGTCCCGTCGATGCATTGAAAAGCGGTACGTTCACGAACGGACACCGGCTGCCACAGGGCGCTGACCATGCCGGCGCGGCTGAGGCCGGCGATCATCGGCGCCGCCTTTTCGCATTGCGCCAAGGTGTCGAAGGAGATGGTGGGGGCGCTATAGGCGCACATGGGGCCAACGCAGGCGATGACCAGGGCGGTGATGGGCATGGCGAATTCTCCTTCGGGGCAATGGGCTATGGGAAACCTCGTTGAATGTCGGCTTATCTACAGATGGGCATGGGCCGCACTGTCACCAAGATGTAATGCAGGAAACGGGCCAAAGCGGGCAAAGAAAAACCCCCGGGGGTGACCCGGGGGCGGAAACAACAGTGGAAGGTATTGGTTTTGTTACCAGATACCTTCCAGCATGCCCTTGCGGCGACGCTCGATACGCGGGGTGTCGCCGGTGGCCAGGGAATTACCCAATGCCTGATTTTCGCGCAGGCGCTGGGCTTCCTGGCCGGCATTCAACTGCTCGCCATAGCCCACGCCCTCGGGTTTGCGCCAGAACACCAGCTTGTCGGTGAACGACTTGTCGGCATCGGCCAGGGATTGGGTTTCCTTGTTCACCAGCAGGCGGATTTCCGGGTTGATCTGTTCGGCCCCGGCCTTTTTCAGCAAGGCGACGTCGCCCTGGGTGCGGCCCTGGGTGGCGATGGGGGTGCTGGCGCGGGGATTGCCGGTCAAGGCCCGCCGCGCCTGATCGCGCACATTGCCTTCCTGCGGGCGTTCAGCCCCCGGATTCGGCGGTCGCAAGGTGAAATCGGGCGGCATGGTCAAGGGGGCGCGGGACACCACCTGGAATTCATCCGGCGGCGCCTTGTCGTAGCCCATGGCGCGTTTGGCTTCGGCGCAGCCGGACAAGGCGAGGGCGGCCACGGCCATCAAGGCGGCGGCACGCAACGAAGACTTTCGGGTGGTGGTGATGCGCTTCATGGCCCTAATTCTTATCCGAGTTCCGCCGTGTAAACAAGGAATCCAATACCAGCAAGATGGCGCCGATGGTAATGGCCGAATCCGCCAGATTAAAGGCGGGCCAATGCCAGCCGAAGGCATGGACGTCGAGGAAGTCGGCCACCGCCCCCCAGCGGGCCCGATCGATGACGTTGCCCAGCGCCCCGCCGATGATGGAGCCCAAGGCCAAGGCGATCAAGCTATTATCGGCGCGCTTCAGCCACACCAGCAAGCCGGCGACGATGACGATGGACAACGCCGACAGGGCGATGGCATTCCACGGCCCGCCATTGTTGAAGATACCAAAGGAGACGCCGCGATTCCAGGTCATCACCAGATTGAGGAATGGCGTCACCTCGATGAAGACGGGGGAGAAGAACGGGGTGTCGGTGACGCCGTCGGGGCGCATGAGCTTTTCCACCACCCACCATTTGCTGATCTGATCGGCGACGATCAGGACCAGGGCCAGGACCAGGGCCAGGATCAGGCCATGAAGGCGCATTTTCTTCATCACAGCTTGGCCACCGCGTCCGAGCAGCGACCGCACACGCCGTCATGGACATGGTGGCCCACTTCCGGCAGCACCTTCCAGCAGCGTTGACATTTGTCGCCCTCGGCCCCGCGCGGCACCACGCCGATGCCGGGCAGGTCGGCCAGGGTGAAGGCGCCGTCGGGGGTCGGGCCCTCCACCACCAGCAGGCCCGAGGTGATGCAGATTTCCGCCATGTCCAGATCGGCAATGGCCGCCATCGCCTCGGCGCCGACATAAAGCACCGGATTGGATTGCAGGCTGGAACCGATGCGTTTGGCCACCCGCTCGCCTTCCAGGGCGCCGGTGACGACGCGGCGGACGGCGCGCACCTGTTGCCACTTGGCGGCCAGGGATTCGTCCCGCCACTGGGCCGGAATGTCGGGGAAGGTGTGCAGGTGGACCGAATCATCCAAAGACGGGTGGCGGGCCAGCCAGGCTTCTTCCGCCGTGAAGCAGGCGAAGGGCGCCAGCCACTTGCACAGCGCGTCGAGCAGGATGTCCATGACCGTGCGCGCCGCCCGGCGGCGGCGGCTGTCGGGATGGTCGCAGTAAAGCGCGTCCTTCCTGATATCGAAATAGAAGGCCGACAGATCGATGGCGCAGAAATTGTGCAACTCGTTGAACCAGGAATGGAAGGCGAAATCGTTGCAGGCGTCGCGCAGGCCGGCATCGATCTCGGTCAGGCGATGCAGCACCCAGCGTTCCAGCTCTGGCATCTCGGCCAGCGGCAGCTTTTCGCCGTCGCTGATGCCGTCGACCGCGCCCAAAAGATAGCGCAGCGTGTTGCGCAGCCGGCGATAGACGTCCACCTGGGTCTTCAGGATTTCCGGGCCGATGCGCAGGTCGTCGGAATAATCCGAGCCGACCACCCACAAACGCAGGATGTCGGCGCCCTGGGTGCCGACCACCTCTTGCGGCGCCACCACATTGCCCAACGACTTGGACATCTTGCGCCCGTCCTCGTCGAGGACGAAGCCATGGGTCAGCACCGCGTCATAGGGGGCGCGGCCACGGGTGCCGCAGCTTTCCAGCAGCGACGAATGGAACCAGCCGCGATGCTGATCCGACCCTTCCAGATACAGGCTGGCCGGCCACTTGGTGTCGGACCATTCCTCGCCCTCCAGCACGAAGGCGTGGGTGCAGCCGCTATCGAACCAGACGTCGAGCACGTCGAAAATCTGCTCGTAATCATCGGCGTTGCGTTCAGGCCCCAGGAAGCGGCAGGCCGGGCTGGTGTACCAGGCATCCGAGCCCTCTTCCTTGAAGGCGGCGACGATACGCTCCATCACGGCAGCGTCACGCAGGGGCTGGCCGGTATGCTTGTCGACGAAGACGGTGATCGGCACGCCCCAGGCGCGCTGGCGCGACAGGCACCAATCGGGCCGGGTCTCGATCATGGCGCCGATGCGGTTCTTGCCCTGGGCGGGGACGAAGCGGGTGTCGTCGATGGCCTGCAACGCCTTGGCGCGCAAGCCGTTGGTTTCCATGGACACGAACCATTGCGGCGTGGTGCGGAAGATCAGCGGTGCCTTCGACCGCCAGGAATGCGGGTAGGAATGCTCGATCTTGCCGTTGGCCAGCAGATTGCCGCACGCCTTCATCGCCTCCATCACCGGTTTGGCGACCGGGCTGTAATATTTGCCGTTCTTGCCCTTTTCCAAGACGCTGAGACCGGCGAAGAGGGCCACCGACGGATAATAGGTGCCGTCGGGCTGCACGGTGTCGGGCACATTGATGCCATTGGCGCGGCCCAGATGGAAGTCGTCCTCGCCATGACCGGGCGCGATGTGGACGAAGCCGGTGCCGGTATCGGTGGTGACGAAATCGCCGGCCAGGGCGGGGACGGCGAAGTCATAGCCGCCCTTGGCCTCGGGGTGGTGCTTCAAGGGATGGTGGCAGATTGTGCCGGCCAGTTGCTCGCCCTTCAGGGTGTGCAGCACGGTGAAGGTGGCCTTGGCATCCTTGGCCACCTGCTCGGCCTGATCCTTGATCAGCACCAGCTTGTCACCGATCTGGGCCAGCGATCCTTCGGCGGCGGCGGTGACTTCCACCACCACATAGTCGAATTCGGGGCCATAGGCCAAGGCGCGGTTGCCCGGCATGGTCCACGGCGTGGTGGTCCAGATCACCACGTTGGCGCCGTCCAACGCCGGGTGACTGGCACTGACCACCGGGAACTTGACCCAGATGGTGACGGAAGTGTGGTCGTGATACTCGATCTCGGCTTCGGCCAGGGCGGTCTTTTCCACCACCGACCACATCACCGGCTTGACCCCTTTGTAAAGCGAACCGTCGAGCAGGAACTTGCCCAATTCGGCGGCGATGGTGGCTTCCGCCGCGTTGGTCATGGTGGTGTAGGGGTGATCCCAGTCACCTTCCACCCCCAGGCGCTTGAATTCCTCGCGTTGGATGTCGATCCACTGGCGGGCGAATTGGCGGCATTCCTCGCGGAACTGCACCACCGGCACCTGGTCCTTGTCCTGGCCGGCATCGCGGTACTTTTCCTCGATCTTCCATTCGATGGGCAGGCCGTGGCAGTCCCAGCCGGGGATGTAATGGACGTCGTGACCCAGCATGAACCGGGTGCGGTTGATGACATCCTTGAGGATCTTGTTGAGGGCGTGACCGATATGCAGATGGCCGTTGGCATAGGGCGGACCGTCATGCAGCATGAACTTTTCCCGGCCCTTGGCCACCTCGCGCATGCGCCGGAACAGGCCGATCTCGGCCCAGCGGGCCAGCAGCTTGGGTTCCAGATCGGGCAGGCCGGCCTTCATGGGGAAGCCAGTTTTGGGCAGGAAGACGGTGTTCTTGTAGTCCGCGCTCATGTCGGGGTCTCTTCTAGGAATCGGACACGGCCACCATGGGGCCGGGGCTTTGGGGAAAGTGACGGGCGGCGAGGATGGCGCGTGCCTGTTGGGCATCCGCCGCGATCTGGGTCTTCAATTCGTCGAGGCCGGCGAACCTGCGCTCGGGGCGGATGAAATCGACCAGGGCGACGCGCAGATGGCGGCCATAAAGATCGTCGCCATGGTCGAGCAGATGCACTTCCAGAATCTGGTCGGTCTTGTCGAAGGTGGGACGGCTGCCGAAATTGGCGACGCCGTCCAGCCATTGGGTGGCACCGCCCAGATCGATGCCGGCGCGCACGGCATAGACGCCTGCCGCCGGGTGCTGGTATTCGCCCAGATGGATGTTGGCGGTGGGAAAGCCGATGGTGCGTCCGCGCTGATCGCCGTGCTCGACCCTGCCCTCGATTTCCCAATAATGGCCGAGCAGGCGGGCGGCGGCGCTGGGCTGTCCGCCCACCAGGGCTTCGCGCACCCGGGTCGAGGAATAGGTCTCGCCGCCCATGGCCATTTCCGGTGGCACGGCGGTAAAGCCGAAGGCGCCTTCGTCGGCGGCCTTCTGCAACAAGGCCCCGGTGCCCTTGCGGCCCTTGCCGAAGACGTAATCATAGCCCACCACCACGTGGCGGGCGCCCAGGCAATTGACCAGCACGCCGCCGACGAATTCCAGCGCCGTCATGTCGGCGAAGGCGCGGTCGAAATGCTGCATGAACAGAAGGTCGATGCCCAAGGCCTCGATCAGCCGCGCTTTGACCCGGAACGGGGTCAGCCGGAACGGCGGCTGCGCCGGGTTGAAAAAGGCGCGCGGATGCGGCTCGAAGGTCATCACCCCGCAGGCCGCGCCCAAATCCTGGGCGATGCGCTTGGCGGTCAGGATCACCGCCTGATGACCCTTGTGGACACCGTCGAAATTGCCAAGCGCCACCACGCACCCGTGAAGGTCGGGTGTCAACTCGCCGCAATGTCGGACCAGGCGCATGGAGGCCAAGGTGGAATTCCTGAAAATACCAAGGACGTAAGGGGTAGTCGAAAGCGCCCGCCAGCGCAACCCCGCTGGACGTCCCGCCGCTGACGTTAAGGCGGGCTGAAGCTGGCCCAGGGAATGCCCGGCACCGCCGCCATGCGCGCCGGTCCCAGATACAGACTGCCGTCTTGGAGGGTGATGGGGGCGGGAATGGCCGGGCGACCGCGCGGGTCGGGCTTGGCCATCAGCCCCAACAGGGTCTTCGAGGTACGCGCCGTCGCCCCATCCACCAGCCCGGCCTGGTGCAGCCGGTCCATCAGCGCGTCGAAGCCGTGGATGCGGGTGGACAAGGCCACCAACGGCTGACCGCCGGGGTCAAGGGCGGCGGTGCCGCTGCCTTCCAACCCCATGGGCGGCCAGTCCACGGCGACGCGGTCCAGTTCGATGATGCCGCCTTGCTTGCTCCAACCGGCGATGGCGGCCACCGGCGTGCCAGCCGGGATCGCCCCCATCACCCGGCCGGAAATCTCCGCCAGCGCCATCTGGCCGTCAAAACCGGCCAAGGTGTCGGGTGGCAACTGGATATCGCGGCCCGACAAGGCGAAGCGCCACGAGGCCGGATGGCCGCTGGGCTCGGGGCGCGGCGGCAATGCCGCGAGGCTGAGACCCAAATCGGCGATGCTGGCCTGTCCGGTTTGCAGCCCATGCAGATGGGCGTCCAAGCTGCCGCCGGCGATGGTCGCCGCCAGCCGATCCAGGCTCAGCCGCCAGTCGCGCCCGGCCCAGGTCAGGGTATGGTCGCCGGCGGTTTCCACATGGACGGCGCGCGGCCACAGCGGCACCGCCCACAGATCCAGAGAGGGGCCGCGCCAGCGCAGCCCCGACGGGTGGGCCAGTTCGGGCGTCGTCAGGGTCAGGCGCAATCGCCAGGGAAAGCCGCCTGGCGTCTCTTCGGCCCAGGCGACGCTCCAGCCTTCGGCCCGGCGCGCCTCGGCCCAAGCCTCAACATGGTTGCGCGCTTGCCCGGCGGCGTGCATCCAGTACAGGCTATAGGCCAGTATGGCGGCGACAACGCCGACGGTAGCGATCAGGACAAGGCGGCGAGTGGACATGGACTCATCCGGCGAAGGAAATGCACCCGACAGGTCTAACCCGCCCCCTGTTGCAGTGCAAGGCGATGTATGGGTGTTCGCCTATGGCTCATTGATGTGGAACCCCGGTTTCGTCCCCGCTGGCAATGTTGCCGCCCGCTTGCATGGCTGGTGCCGCTCCATGTGCGTGCTGTCCACCATCTATCGCGGCACCGATGCCTGCCCCGGTCTGGTGCTGGGTCTGGATCGCGGCGGCTCGTGCCTGGGTCGGGCCTTGTTGGTGCGCGGGGCCGACTGGCCGGCGATCAAGGCCCGGCTGGACGAGCGGGAATTGCCCACCGGCGTCTATTTGCCGCGCTTCCTGCCGGTGCGGCTGGCGGACGGGCAGGTGGTATCCGCCTATGCCTATGTGGTCGATCGCGACCATTGGCAATATTGGAACGGCCCCCACGACGACGCCGTAAAATTGTTGCGCCAGGGCCATGGCAAGGGCGGTTCGGCCCGCGATTATCTGGCCCATGCGGTCGATCATCTCAGCCAAATGGGCATCAGCCGCTCGTCGCTGCACCGGCTGTTGCGGCAGGTGGACGGCAAGACTTGACCCGGTGACGGCGCCAGCGTAACAATACGAGACGTCTCGTCTCGTTATCGGGTGCATCATGGCCGATCCTTCCCGCCGCTCCTCCAGCAAGCAGGCCGCCATTCTTGCCGCCGCTGCCAGCTTGGTTGCCGCAAGCGGCTATCGGGCGGTGACCATCGAGGCGGTGGCCGCCGCCGCCGGAGTGGGCAAACAGACCATCTATCGCTGGTGGCCGTCCAAACCCGCCTTGTTCATCGACGTCTACGACCAGTTGGTAGCGGTGGGGGCCCCTGACCGCACGCAGTCGGCACCCCGGCAGGTGCGCGCCATCCTGCGTCAGGTCTTCGGCCTTTATGCGACGACGCCGGCGGCGGCCATCCTGGCCGGGCTGATCGCCGATGCCCAGCACGACGAGGCCGCCCGGCACGCCCTGATCCATGGCCTGATCGGTGGGCGCGGTCCGGTGCTGACCCAGCCTTTGGCCGCCGCCCGCGCGCAGGGGCGGCTGCCGGCTGACTTCGAGGTGGAGTGGGCGGCGGAGATGGTGGTGGCGCTGATCTGGAAACGGGTGCTGTCGGGTGGCACCCTGGACGACGATTTCGCCGAACGCATCATCGCCAGCGTCTTCGCCAAGGTGGCGCCATGATGCCGCGCTACGAAAGCACCTATGTGCCCGGCGCCATGGGCCGGCTGCTGGCCTTGCAGATCGAAACCTATGCCCCCGCTTTGGGCTTTGGCCGCGCCTTCGAGGCCAAGGTCGGCGCCGACATGGCCGAATTCCTCGGCCGCTACGATTCCGCCCGCGATCTCTTGCTGACCGCCTTGGTCGGGGATCGGGTGGTGGGCGGCATCACCCTGGACCGGGGCGAGCACGATCCGGCCCTGGGGCTGGTCCATCTGCGCTGGTTCGTCGTCGATTCGGCCTTGCGTGGCCAGGGCATCGGTCGCGCCTTGCTGACGCAGGCGGTGGATTTCGCCCGCGCCTGCGGCGACCGGCAAATCTATCTGTGGACGGTGGCGGATTTGCCGGCGGCACGGCGACAATATGACGCTCTGGGCTTTGTCCTGGCCGAGCAGATGCGTGCCGCCACCTGGGGCAGGGAGATGAGCGAACAGCGCCTGGTGCTTGATCTCACCGCTTGACCGAAGCCAAGGCCCGTGCCGCAGGGGGCCGGCACCATGGCGGCATGAGCAAGCTTCTGATCATCGCCGGCATCGCCGTCATGACCCTGTCGGGTCTGGCCGCCCTGTCCGCCATCATCGCCGGCACCGCCCAATGGCTGGGGCTGGCGGCACCCTTCTCGCCCTTGCTGCCGCCGCAAAGTCTGGTGGTCGGCGGCCTGTTCCTGGGCGTGCCGATCATCGCCGCCGGCTGGGCCTTGATCTGGTTGGGCGGCTGGATGCGCAATCACCGCTGAGCGGCGACTTTGCCCTCGGCGCTCCACTCGCCGACCCACAGCGAGGTGGGCGCGTCGTGGCCGGTGGGGCGCAAGCCCTTCAGCCAATCCGGGGTGATGAAACCCGCGGTGGTGAAGAACAGCGGCAAGGCCGGCAGATCCTCGGCATAAAGCGCCTGCAACTCGGCCCAGAGGTGCGTGCGCTTGGCCGGGTCCAACTCGGAATCGAGGGCATCGATCAGCGCATCCATCTTAGGATTGGCGTAGCCGGTGAAGTTCTGGCCGGAGAAATTGTTCTCGGCCTTGGGAATGAAGCCGGAATGCAAGGTGCTGCGCGGCACCTGCCCCGGCGTGCCGAACCACGAATACAGCACCATGCCGGTGAAGGCGCGCTTGGTCACCTTGTCGGCGAAGAAGGTACGGGGGATTTCGGTGAACGGGCGGATCTCCACCCCGATCTGGCGCAATTGCGCCTGGATCACCTGCTGCACCAGTTCGCGCGAGTGGTTGCCGGCGGTGGTTCCCAATTCCAGCACCAGCGGCTGACCGGCGGCGTTGCGGCGCGGTCCCGGCCCCATCTGCTTCCAGCCGGCTTCGTCCAACAGGGCGGCGGCGCGGCGCGGGTCGTAGCCATAGCGCTTGGCCGCACCGCTATGGATGGGTTCCAGCGCCGAAATATTGCTGTCGGCCAAGGCCAGCTTGCCACCGAACATTTCGCGGCTGATGGCGTGGCGGTCGATGCCGTGCAGGAGCGCCCGGCGCACGCGCGGGTCGGCCAGGGCCGGATGGGCCGGGTTGACGTCCAGGTGTTCATAGACCAGGCCGGGCTTGAACTGGGCCGAATACCCCGGCGGCAGCCGATTGGCCAGCGATACCGCCTGATCCAAGGGCAACCCCATCTCGCCGGCGATCATGTGCACCTGTCCGGCCAACAGCGCCGCCTGCAAGGCGCTGGTGTTCTCGATGGTGCGCAGCACGATGCGGGAAAAGGCCGGGGCTTTGCCGGCCCAATGGGGGTTGGGCTCCAGCGTCACATGGCTGCCGGTGACCACTTCGCTCACCCGATAGGGGCCGTTATAGAGGCCGGGATTGGTGGGCGCCGCCATGTACTGGCTGCGCTTCCTGTATTCCCCCGGTTCGGCGAAGGCGGCTTTTTCCACATGGGCGGGCAGGACGCGGAAATCGGTCAGCACGTTATAGGTGCTGGTGGCCTTGGCCAGATGCAGGGTGAAGGTCTTTTTATCGGTGCCGGTGTCGATAGCGGTGATCGACCGGTAGATGCCGGCATTGGCCACACCGCTTTGCGGGTGCTTGCCCACGTTCCAACTGAACAATACGTCGTCGGTGGTCACCGGCTGGCCGTCGGCCCAGCGGGCGTCGGCGGGCAGGGTGAAGGTGACGGTCATGCCGCCATCGGGCTTGGTCTTGGCCAGGCCGTTTTCCACATTGGGCACGGTGGTGCACATCAGGCAGACCAGTTTCCAATCGGCATCATAGGCGGTGATGGGGCGATGGACGAAACCCAAGGCATAGGCCTTGACGACCATGGATTCGATGCTGGGGTGCAAGATGGTGGGAAATTGCGACAGGCCGATGACCAGTTCGGGGCGCGACGGATTGGCCTGAACGGCCAGGGGGGTCAAAATCGCCAGGGCAACCAAGAGGCTGCGAAAATGTGTCCACGGGTGCATCTCAGGTAAAAACCTTAGCGCTGCAAGGATCAAACAAGGGCGAGCTAAACAAAGCCTCTGTCGCCGGTAACGATACTATGCGCAGTCATGCGGACAGAGGTCAATTTTGTCGTTGTGACAAGTTATCACGGGCTTGTACTGGTGTAATATGGCAAAGGAATTATAATCCGGCTCCCGGCGCCGATCAGGCGGAGAGGGCGGGGGCGAATCCAGCTTGAAGACGGACGACCAAAGGTGTAAACAGCCCCCTTCGGCGCGGCACCCCTGGAGGCCGCGCCTTTACGTGTTATTGGAGAATCGATATGACTGAGATCAGCGCCATCGTCGCCGAGCTGCGCGATCGGGCCGGAAAGGGGGCCGCCCGAGCCACTCGCCGTGAAGGTAAGGTTCCGGGTGTGATTTACGGCGGCAAGCAGGACCCCATCTGCATTGCCATCGATCCCCGCGTCATTTGGGCCGAGTTGCACAAGCCGGGCTTCAAGACCCGTCTGTTCGACGTGGATCTGGCTGCCGGCGGCAAGCACCGCTGCCTGTGCCGCGACGTTCAGTTCCACCCGGTCAGCGATCAGCCGGTGCACATGGACCTGATGCGCGTGTCCGCCGATGCGGTCGTGCACGTCAAGGTGCCGGTGCATGTGATCAACGCCGACAAGTCCCCGGGCGTCAAGGCCGGCGGCGTCGTCTCGCTGGAACTGCACGAAGTGGAAGTCACCTGCGCCCCCGACATCATTCCGTCCGAGATCGTCATCGATCTGGACGGCAAGGATGTCGGCTATTCGGTGCATGTGAGCGACCTGGGCCTGCCGGCTGGCGTCACCCCCTATCATGTCGGCGCCAAGGCCGGCGTGTTGACCATCGTCCCGCCGACGGTCAAGGGTGGCGAAGCCGAAGCGACCGAAGCGTAAAGATCTGGTGGCGGCATGATTCTGGTCGTAGGACTGGGCAATCCCGGTTCCGAATATTCCCAGAACCGCCACAATATCGGCTTCATGGCGGCGGACGAACTCGTCCGCCGCCATTGCTTTGGCCCCTGGCGCGCCAAGTTCCAGGGATTGTTGGCCGAGGGCAGCATCGACGGCGTCAAGGTGTTGGCCCTGAAGCCCATGACCTATATGAACCTGTCGGGCCAGTCGGTGGCGGCGGCAGCCAGATTTCTGAAAATCCCGGTGGAGGATGTCGTCGTCATCCATGACGAACTGGATGTCGCCGCCGGTCGGGTCAAGGTCAAGCGCGGCGGTGGCGCCGGCGGCCATAACGGCCTGAAAAGCATCGATGCGCATTTGGGCCAGAACTATCGCCGGGTGCGTCTGGGCATCGGCCATCCCGGCGACAAGGACCGGGTGTCCGGCTATGTGCTGGCCGATTTCGCCAAGGCGGAAAGCTGGGTGGCGCCCGTGATCGACGCGGTGGCCGAGGCCTTGCCCAAATTGCTGGCCGGCGACGAAGCCGGCTTCATGAACAAGGTGGCGGTGCTGACCGCGCCGCCCAAGCCGAAAAAGGACAAGCCGGCGCCGCAGGCGCCGATTGTGCCTTCGCCTCTTTCTCCGCCCGCCCCGGCCTCGCCGCAAGGATCCCTTGCCGAGGCGTTGAAGGCGGCACTCGAACGCAAGAAGGATTAGACGTCATGGGTTTCAATTGCGGCATCGTCGGCCTGCCCAACGTGGGCAAGAGCACGCTCTTCAATGCGCTGACCCAGACGGCGGCGGCCCAGGCGGCCAATTATCCGTTCTGCACCATCGAGCCCAATGTCGGACGCGTCGCCGTGCCCGATCCGCGCCTGGACAAGCTGGTGGTCATCGGCAAAAGCCAGAAGGAAATCCCGACCCAACTGGAATTCGTCGACATCGCCGGTCTGGTGCGCGGGGCCAGCAAGGGCGAGGGCCTGGGCAACCAGTTTTTGGCCAATATCCGCGAGGTGGACGCCATCGTCCACGTGCTGCGCTGCTTCGTCGATGACGACATCAAGCACGTGGAGGATTCGGTCGATCCGGTGCGCGATGCCGACATCATCGAAACCGAGCTGATGCTGGCCGATCTCGATAGTCTGGAACGCCGCATCGTGCCGTTGGAAAAGAAAGCCAAGGGCGGCGACAAGGAGGCCAAGGCCCAGGTCGAGGTGATGATGCCGTTGCTGGTGGCGTTGCGCGACGGCAAGCCGGCCCGCACCGTCAAGTTCGACAGCGAAGACGAAATCCGCATGGCCAAGCAATTGGGCCTGTTGACCATCAAGCCGGTGGTCTATGCCTGCAACGTCGAGGAAGCTTCGGCCGCTTCCGGCAATGCCTTGTCGCAAAAGGTGTTCGCGATGGCCGCGCGCGAGGGCAATTCAGCGGTGGTGATCTCAGCCGCCATCGAGGCGGAAGTTGCGCAATTGGGCAGCGACGCGGAACGGGCCGAGTTCCTGGAAACCCTGGGCCTGGAAGAAACCGGCCTGGCCCGGGTCATCCGTGCCGGCTATGAATTGCTGCACCTGATCACCTTCTTCACCGTCGGCCCGAAAGAGGCGCGCGCCTGGACCGTGCAGAAGGGGGCCAAGGCGCCCCAGGCCGCCGGTGTCATCCATACGGATTTTGAAAAGGGCTTCATCCGCGCCGAAACCATCGCCTATGACGATTTCATCGCGTTGGGCGGCGAAGGCGGGGCCAAGGAAGCCGGCAAGATGCGGCTGGAAGGCAAGGAATACGTGGTTCAGGACGGCGACATCTTCCACTTCCGCTTCAACGTCTGAGATACCGTGTTGACCGTCAAGCTGGTTGGTACTCGCGCTGAGATTTGATGACC
>VBWB01000028.1:0-381 GCA_006218045.1 Stygiobacter sp. | reverse complement strand
CTTGCTGATGTGGGCGCGTCCCCGCACCGAACTGCCGGACTGGTGTTCTTGCGGGTTCACGTTCAAATTCAGCAATGCCGCCGAGTACGGTCAACATAAGCTTCCCGGTTGGGGTGCTGGTGTCTATGCCCATGTTGAGAATGCGCAGTTCTGCCCCCTTTGTTCTGAGGGTTTCCATGATGCTGTAGAGGTGGGCTACTGACCGGGCAAGTCGGTCAAGCTTGGTGACAATGAGCGTGTCCCCTTGGCGGGTGAAGTCCAAGGCCAGTGCTAATTGGTCACGGCTGGTGACGTCCACCGATGACACTTGCTCTGAAAAGACCTTTGGCCTGCTGCCGGTTCGGTGGACACCGAGTTAAGGTGGTTCCATCAAATTGGAGG
>VBWB01000060.1 GCA_006218045.1 Stygiobacter sp. | reverse complement strand
GTTGAACCGATACTGCACCTCGGCCAGATAGCGGTCGGCATACTTAGCGAATTTGAAATGATGATAAGTTCCGGTAATGGCGGTCTTCAGATTGGCGATAAGGGTGTTCACCCACCTGAATTCCGGATGTCCAGTTACTGCTTGGCGACCCGATCCAACGATGACCGGCTGGAAATCGGCGACGTTGCCACGAAAGCCCTGGAAGCAGTTCAATGAGTCGGAGATGACCTGCGCCGAAGCGGCCAACGCCTTGTTGGCCCAGTCATTCACCGCCTCTTTGGTGAAAGGGATGGGGTTCATGCGCACCAACAGCGGACGCCCGTCATCGCTGGTTTGTACCGCAACCAAGAACGACACCTTGTTCTCCGAACCACGCCCCCGCTTACCCGGCCGCGCACCGCCCAAGTAGGCATCATCAACTTGAATTTGCCCATCGAGAACTCGCCCATCTTCCCGCTCGGCCATGACCTGAAGGAGCTTGTGCTTCATCAGCCACGCCGTCTTGTAACGAACCCCAAGGTGGCGCTTAAGCTCCAGAGAGGAAACATTGTTCTTGGCCTGAGTCAGCAAATGCATCGCGAGAAACCAACGCATCAAGGGCAGCTTGGTTGCCTCGAAGATCGTACCGGAGGTGACCGTGGTCTGATGGCGGCAACGATGACACTGCCAATAGTGGCGGCCCGCTCGAACAAATGTCGAATGGCGTCCATCGCCGCATTTCGGGCAACAGAATCCTCGCGGCCAACGGGACTCGGCCAGCGCAGCCTGGCATTTCTCTTCCGTTCCGTAGCGTTCCATGAATTCCGCCATCGACAGGCCCTTTTGAAACTGCACTTTGTTGATCGACATCACGCATCTCCTCAGTAACGATGCGTTTATTATCAACCCCCTACTGGCTCACCACGTGAGCCAGCTGATCTTGGGGGCGAATCAAATAGGGTTTTGTTGTTTTTGTTATTTGAGCGGGGTGGTCAGATTCGCCGTTACGCCGGGGATGCCGCGGAACTTCTGGTGGCAGGCCACGCAGCCGCTCATGATGTCGCTCATGTGGGTCGCCGCCTTGCTCATGTCGCCCTTCTCAGCGGCCTCGGCGAGGCGGAGCG
>VBWB01000004.1:318812-319214 GCA_006218045.1 Stygiobacter sp. | reverse complement strand
CTGCTGAAGCCGGGGAGCAAAGCTCGGAATGAACGTGGCGCCTTGGCGATCACGACGTTCCGCTCCATTGGCCGGCAGATCTGGCCTGTCGAGCCAAACCTGCCAACCTGAAACCGGTCAGCCGACGATCCGATAGACCCGGCCCCTGGCCTCGACCTTTTCGCTGGCGACTTCCAGGCCCAGCTTCTTCTTCAAGGCCCCGGCAATGGCGCCGCGCACCGTGTGGGGCTGCCAGCCGAATTCGGCGGTGATCTCGGCGATGCTGGCCCCCTCGGGCCGTTTCAGCATGGCGATCAGGGCTTCTTGCTTGCTGCCCTGGCGGGTCTTGCGGACGCGCGGCACTTCCTCGGCCTCGTCCGGGCTGCTGTCGGCCTCCGTCACCGGGGTTTCCGGCTGGTCGGC
>VBWB01000004.1:318178-318758 GCA_006218045.1 Stygiobacter sp. | reverse complement strand
GCGCCTCCCTTCAAGGCGGCGGTGATCGGCAGCAGGAAGCCGCCGTCGCGGGCGCAAGCAGCGGACAGGATGACGGCCTGGGTGTCGGAAAGCTGGGTCATGGGGTTGGTACTCCAAGGATGGCGCGGGCCAGTCCCGCCGCCTGTACCATCCCGAGCCCCGCCAGCCTGAAGCCGGTCGGGGCGGAAGGGGAAATCCGTCGATCAGGCGGCGAATTCACCTTCCTGGAAGGCGCTGTCGCTGATGGCCTTCAGCATCTCGGTGTAGTGGGTCATGGTCCCGGCGTGACCCCAGGTGATCTCGTCGGGCGTCCAGTTGAAATGGTCGGCGCTTAAGCTCTGCAGCCGGGCCAGCATGGCGTCGAATTCGGCCTTCTTGGCGAGAAAGCCGTCCAGGGCCCTGGTGTTGTCGGTGCGCTTCATCGTTTTGTCCTCCGCTGTTCGTGGGGACATTCATCGCTCTGTCGGCCCGATGCATCAACAGATTAAGCGTCTAATTTCATTGCTTATTTCAGCGGAAATCGATCATGGGATTATCCGTCCGCGAATACGCGCGCAGGCGTGGCGTCAGCCATACCGCC
>VBWB01000004.1:300560-318170 GCA_006218045.1 Stygiobacter sp. | reverse complement strand
GGCACCATCGACCCGGTGAAGGCCGATGCCGCCTGGGATGCCCAAACCGATCCTGGCCGACGGGCTGCTTCTGCGCCGAAGCCGGTGGTCGTAGCCCCCGTTACTTCGGCACCTACGCCCCAGCGCGAAACTACTCCGGCTGTCCCTGCGTCCGCTGGGGCCACCTTCGCCCAGGCCCGCACCGCTCACGAGGTGGCCAAGGCACAGAAAGCCCGCATCCAGGTGGATCGCCTCAAGGAAGAGGTGGTCGATCGGGCGCGGGCCACCGCCTTGGTGTTCAAGCTGGCCCGGCAGGAACGGGATTCCTGGATCACCTGGCCCGCCAGAGTGGCCGGGCAGATGGCGGCGGAGATCGGAATCGACCCGCATGACGAACTCGCCGCCATCGAGCCGAACTTCCGATGACGCGTTTGGGTTCCGTGGGGCCGATGCTGTGCTGCTGGCATGGCAGGACGGGATGCGCCCCGATCCGCGCCTGACCGTATCCCAATGGGCCGATCAGCACCGCATGCTGTCGAGCCGCGCCTCGGCGGAACCGGGCCGCTACCGCACGGCCCGCACGCCCTATATGCGCGACATCATGGATGCGTTGTCGCCCACCAGCCCGGTGCAGCGGGTGGTGTTCATGAAGGCCGCCCAGGTGGGGGCCACCGAGGCGGGCTGTTGCTTCATCGGCTTCGTCATCCACCATGCGCCGGGGCCGATGCTGTGTGTCCAGCCCACCGTGGAAATGGCGAAGCGGGCGTCACGCCAGCGCATCGACCCGCTGATCGACGAAAGCCCAGCCATCCGCGAACGGGTCAAACCGGCCCGCTCGCGCGACGCCGGCAACACCATGCTGTCGAAGGACTTTCCCGGCGGCACCTTGGTGCTGACCGGGGCCAACAGCGCGGTGGGCCTGCGCTCCATGCCGGCCCGCTATCTGTTTCTCGACGAAGTGGACGCCTATCCGGCTTCCGCCGACCAGGAGGGCGACCCGGTCGGTCTGGCCGAGGCCCGGTCTCTGACCTTTGCCCATCGGCGGAAAGCCTTCCTGGCCTCGACCCCCACCATTCGCGGCATGTCGCGGATCGAGCGGGAATACGAGGCGTCCGACCAACGCCGGTTCTTCGTGCCGTGCCCCCATTGCGGGACCATGCAGTGGCTGAAGTTCGAGCGCCTGAAATGGGACAAGGGCCAGCCGGGCAGCGTCCGTTACGTCTGCGAATCCTGCGACCAGGACATTGCCGAACACCATAAGGGCACCATGCTGGCGGCGGGCGAGTGGCGGGCCACCGCCATTGCCTCTGATCCCGGCACCATAGGCTTTCACATTTCGGCGCTGTATTCGCCGCCGGGCTGGCAGTCGTGGCGCGACATCGTCCGCCTGTGGGAGGCGGCCCAGGGCAATGACGATGCCCTGCGGGTGTTCAAGAACACGGTGCTGGGCGAAACCTGGGTCGAATCCGGCGAAGCACCCGACTGGCAGCGGCTCTATGACCGCCGCGAGGCTTGGAGTCCGGGCACCGTCCCGGCAGGTGGGCTGTTCCTCACCGCCGGGGCCGACGTCCAGAAGGACCGCATCGAGATCGATGTCTGGGCCTGGGGCCGTGGGCTGGAAAGCTGGCTGGTCGACCACATCGTCATCGACGGTGGGCCGGAACATGCCGAGACCTGGACGGCATTGGAGCAGGTGCTGACCAGGACTTGGCAGCATGCCAACGGTGCCGCCCTGAAGATCGCCCGCCTCGCCATCGACAGCGGCTACGAGGCTTCGGCGGTCTATGCCTGGGCTCGCCGGATGGGCGTCGCCAGCGTGTCGCCGGTCAAGGGCGTCGAAGGCTTCAACCGCTCCAGCCCGGTCTCGGGCCCCACCTACGTGGATGCCACCGAGGGCGGTAAGAAGATCCGTCGCGGCGCAAGGCTGTGGATCGTGGCGGTATCGACCTTCAAGTCGGAGACCTATCGCTTCCTGCGGCTGGGACGGCCCACCGACGAGGAATTGGCCGAAGGAACCCGTTTCCCGGCCGGAACGGTGCATCTGCCATCGTGGGCGGACTCGGAGTGGTGCAAGCAGTTCGTCGCCGAGCAGCTGGTGACGGTGAAGAACCGGCGCGGCTTTACCAAACTGGAATGGCAGAAGCTGCGCGAACGCAACGAGGCCCTGGATTGCCGGGTCTATGCCCGTGCCGCCGCCTGGATTGGCGGCGCCGACCGCTGGTCGGAAGCCAAATGGCGGGATCTTGAGAAGCAGGTGGCGGTCGCAGACCACGCCAGCGACCCCGAAGCCGGGCAGGTGCGCCGGATCGCCCGCCGTCCCCGGCGGATCATCAAATTCAGCGGACTGAACTGATCATGACCCTCGACGAAATGAAGGCCGAGCGCGAGCGGGTGCTGGCGCGGCGCAACTCGCTGGTCGCCCGCGTCACGGTGGGCGACCGCACCGTCCAATACGACCTGACCCAGGCCAACCATGTGCTGGCCGATCTCGACCGTCGCATCGCCCAAGCCGAGGGCAGGAAGCCCCGCCGCCGCATTCTCGCCGTCGCCACCAAGGGGCTGTGACCATGCTGTCGGGACTGCGCAGGAGGATCGGCGCCCTGATCGGCGGCTTCGAGGCCGCCCAGGGCAGCCGCCGGCTCAAGGGCTTCCAGCCCAGCCGCGCCCATGTCAACACCCTGATCGCCGCCGCCGGTTCCGACATCACGGCGCGCGCCCGCTATCTGGTGCGCAACAACGGCTATGCCCTCAATGCCGCCGAAAGCTGGACCGGCAACGCGGTGGGCACCGGCATCAAGCCATCGTCGCTGATCGCCGACAAGGATCTGAAGACCCGGGTGCAGCAGCTCTGGCTGGCCTGGACCGATGAATCCGATGCCGAGAATCTGACCGATTTCTACGGCCAGCAGCGCCGCGCCGCCCGCGAGGTGTTCATCGCTGGCGAAGTGTTCTTCCGCCTGCGCCCGCGTCGTCCCGAGGACGGCCTGATGGTGCCGTTGCAGCTTCAGATGCTGCCCTCCGAGATGTTGCCGCTGACCCGAACCGAGCCGCTGCCCAGCGGCAACGTCATCCGCCAGGGAATCGAGTTCGACCGCATCGGCCGCCGCGTCGCCTATCACTTCCTGCGTCGCCATCCCGGCGATTGCACCGATCCCGGTCTGGTGGGCGAAACGGTGCGGGTGCCGGCCACCGAGATCATCCACGTCATCGACCCGGTGGAATCCGGCCAACTTCGCGGGGTGTCGCGGCTGGCCCCTGCCATCGTCAAGCTGTTCCTGCTCGACCAGTACGACGACGCAGAACTGGAGCGCAAGAAGATCGCCGCGATGTACGCCATGTTCGTGACCTCGCCGGCTCCGGCCGACGTGATCGATGTGGTGCCCGCCGATGACGGCTCCGGCGACCGTATCGTCGAGGTCCAGCCCGGCCAAGTGGTGCCGCTGGAGCCGGGCGAGCAGATCCAGACCTCGGCCCCCGCCGATGTCGGCGGCTCCTACGAGCCGTTCGAGTACCGCACCCTGCTGCAGATCTCCGCCGCCACCGGGGTGCCTTATGCCTATCTCAGCAACGACATGCTCAAGGCCAACTACTCCAACTCGCGCATGGCGCTGCTGGAGTTCCGCCGCCGGGTCGAGGCCTGGCAGCACTCGGTGATGGTCCACCAGATGTGCCGGGTCGTGTGGCAGCGCTGGCTGGACGTGGCCGTTCTGTCCGGGGCGCTCGACATTCCCGGCTATGAGCGCAACCGCGCCGGCTTCGTCGCCTGCTCCTGGCTGCCGCCGAAATGGGACTGGGTCGATCCGCTGAAGGACGCCAAGGGCGAGATCGAGCAGATCGGCGCGGGGCTGAAAAGCCGCACCCAGGCGCTGGCCGAGCGTGGTTTCGACGCCGAGCAGGTGGATGCCGAGATCGCCGCCGACCGGGACCGGGAACAGCGCTTGGGGCTGACCTTCGGTTCCGATCCGTCACCACTCTTGCTGCCCCCACCGACCCCGTAAGGACCGATATGCACGATCTGCCCCATCTCGCGGCCCGACTCTACGGGACGCCGCTGCTGGTCGCCCGCAGCAAGCTGGACGTCATCCTGGGTACCCTTGGCCCCCGGCTGGCCGGGCAGCCCATTTCCTTCGACGGCGACGCAGCTTCGACCGGAGATGTCGTGGTCACCGCCGACGGCATCGCCATCGTGCCGGTGATCGGCACCCTGGTGGCGCGCTCGGGCTACCTGGGCGCCGCCAGCGGTCTGACCGCCTATTCGGACATCGCTGAAGCCATCGAGGCGGCGGCTACCGATCCCGGCATCCGCGCCATCCTGCTGGATGTGGATTCTTCCGGCGGCGAGGTGGGCGGCTTGTTCGATCTGGTCGACCACATCCAGACCATCCGCAGCCAGTGCGGCAAGCCCATCTGGGCGGTGGCCGACGAGGCGGCGCTGTCGGCGGCCTATGCCATCGCCTGCACCGCCGACCGCCTTTACGTTACCCAGACCGGCGAAATCGGGTCCATCGGCGTGGTGGCGGTTCACCGCGACGAGTCCGGGGCCGATGCCCAGGCCGGGCTGGCCTGGACCTTCGTTCATGCCGGGGCTGCGAAGGTCGATGGCAACCCGCATCAGCCGCTGTCCGATTCGGCCCGCGTCGCCCTCCAGGCCGACGTGGACGCCTTGTACGGAAAATTCACCGCCCTGGTGGCCGAGCGGCGGCGGCTGTCTTCCGAGGCCATCCGTGCCACCGAAGCCGCCGTCTATCGGGGCGACCAGGCGGTGGCCGCCGGACTGGCCGACAAGGTTGGCACCCTGCGCGTTGCCCTGGCCGATCTCGGTGCCGTGCTGGCCCACTCCACCGTTTCCCGTCCCATCGCCGCCCGAAAGGAAGTCCCGATGTCCGAATCCCAGGGGGAAGTCCCCATCATGGCGGCTGTGCCGCAGCAGCCTGTCCAGGCCGATGCCGATCTGGAGCAGCGCCTGCGCGCCGAATATTCCGAGATCAGCGCCATCTCCGCCCAGGCTGCCCGCCTCGGTGTGGCCATCGATCCCGCCGAGGCCATGGCCAAGGGCATCCGTCCCGAGGCCTTGCGCCGCACGGTGCTGGATCAGTTGGCCGAGCGGTCCGACGCCACCGACGTGGTCGCCGCCGCTCCGGCGGGTGCCGCGCCCAAGGCCGAAACCGAAAGCCCCATCGTTCGGCGTGCCCGCGAAGCCGCAAGCCGCAAGTAAGGAACCTCCGCCATGCCCGTTCTGACCGCTTCGCCCACACTGGGCGACCTGCTGAAATTCGAGTGCAATCCCAGCTATTGCCGGGAAACCGTGACGCTCAAGGCCGGCACCGCCTATCCCCTGGGCGCAGTGCTTGGGCGCATCACCGCCAGCGGTGAATACCGCCTGTCGCCCGCCGCCGAGGTGGTTGGCGAAGAAGGCGCCGAAACCGCCGTCGCCGTGCTGCTGCAAGCCGTCGATGCCACGGACGGCGCGGCCACCGGCCTGATCGCCGCCCGTGGCCCGGTCATCCTGGCCGAAGGTGCCCTGGTGGTCGACGCCTCGGTCGATCAGCCCGCAGAACGCGCCACCAAGATCACCCAACTCGCCGCTGTCGGCCTCGTCGCTCGCACCACCGTCTGATCGGAGTCCCCCTTCATGGTCGAAATTCTGAACCCCTTCGACGCGGGCGGCTATTCGCTCGCCGAGATGACCCAGGCCATCAACATCCTGCCCAACCTTTACACCCGGCTGGGCCAGATGGGGCTGTTCCGCTTCGAGGGCGTCACTCAGCGCAGTGTCATCATCGAGCAGGCCGAGGGTGTCCTCAACCTGCTGCCCACCGTGCCCCTGGGGGGCCCGGCCACCGTCGCCAACCGCGATGCCCGGAGCATGCGGTCCTTTACCGTGCCGTGGATTCCCCACGACGATTCCATCACCCCCCAGGACGTCCAGGGCGTGCGTGGTTTCGGCGTCGCCGATGCCGCCGATCCCCTGGCCACCGTCATGGAGCGCAAGCTGACCCGCATGCGGAGCAAGCACGCCCAGACCCGCGAGTTCATGGAGGTCAATGCGCTCCGCGGCATCATTCGTGACGGCTCCGGGTCCACCCTGTACGATTACTTCTCTGAGTTCGCCCTGACCCGCCAGCAGGTGGATTTCACCCTTGGCACCACCACCACCAACGTCCAGGCCAAGATCCGCGAGGTGCTGCGCAAGGTCGAGACCGAACTGAAGGGCGAAACCATGACCAGCGTGCTGGCCCTGGTCAGCCCGGAATTCTTCGATCGTCTGATCGGCCATGCCAAGGTCGAACAGGCCGACGTCCGCCGCCGTTTCCCCTTCGCCGGCATGGTGTTCGAGGAATACAGCGCCACCGTTACCCTCTCCACCGGCCAGACCGAAACCCTGATCCCGCCGGGCGAGGGCATCGCCTTCCCGCTCGGCACCATGGACACCTTCGTCACCTACGGCGCCCCGGCCAACCTGATCGAGACGGTCAACACCCTGGGCGTGCCCATGTATGCCCGGCAACTGGCCCGCCAGGACGGCAGCGCCATCGACGTCAAGACCGAGGCGTCCATCCTGCCGGTCAACAAGCGCCCGCGTCTGGCGGTGCGGTTGTTCTCGGGCAACTGAGCATGACCGCCTTCACCGACGCCATCGACGACCTGTTCGCCGATCCGAATATGGCGGTCACCGTCAGCTACCAGGGCAGCCCCGTGCGTGCCCTGGTGCGACGGCCCGACCGCGAGGTGGAATTCTCGGACATCACCGTGCAGACCAGCACGGCGGTCTTCGAGATCCGGCGGAAGGAGGTCGTCAGTCCGGCGGCAGGGGACGTGATCGTCCATGACGGCGACAGTTTCGTCGTCCAGGGCGAACCCCGCCTGGATGCCGAGCGACTGGTGTGGACCATCACCGTGAGGCCGGCATGAGGGTAATGGCCGCCATCCGGGGTGATCTCACCCGCGTCATGGCCGATGAGGTGAAGACGACCGAACGGGCCGCCAGTTCGGCCATGCGCGATGCCACCAACGGGCTGAAGCTTGACCTGCGCGCCCAGGTCACCGGCGCCGGCCTCGGCCCGCGGCTGGCCAACACCTGGCGGTCGCAGACCTATCCGTCCTCGGGGGACTCGCTGCGCCCGGCGGGGTTGGTGTGGAGCAAGGCGCCCCATATCATCCGCGCCTTCGACGAGGGCGCCACCATCCGCTCGGCCGACGGCTTCTGGCTGGCGGTGCCCGGTCCCGGCTGCCCGGCCCGCATCGGCAAGAAACGGCCGACGCCCCGGCTGGTCGAGCAGCGGCTCGGCATTCCACTCCGCTTCGTCTACCGCAGGGGCGGCCCGTCGCTGTTGGTGGCCGACGACATGCGGGCGCGGACGGGCAAGCGCGGTGGGTTCGCCAGGTCCAGGACCGGGCGCAATGCCGCCACCGTCATCATGTTCCTGCTCTATCCGCAGGTGACCTTGCGCAAACGCCTCGACATCAACCGGGCCAAGGGGGCGGCCGAGCGGCGGCTGGTCACCACGCTGGTCTCGGCGCAGGGGAAGAACGATGGCTGATTCTCCCCGCGAGACCGCCCTGAAGGCGCTGGCCGCCCTGCTGGCCGGGATCCCCGGCGCGAGCGTTCGCCGCAACGAGCCGCTGGCGGCCAAAATCCCGGCGGGCGGGCTGATTACCGTGTTCGACGGAAGCGGCGCCGAGCCGGACATGCTGCTGTCGCCGCCCGCCTATATCCACAGCCGCCGCGCCGAGATCGAGGTGGTGGTGCAGGGCGCTACCCCGGACGAGCGCGACGGGATGCTCGACGCCATCCTCGCCGCCATCGGCGACCGATTGGCTGCCGGCCCCACCCTCGGCGGCACGGTGGATCTGGCGATGCCGGAATCACCGGAATTCATCACCGAGGCGATCGACGGCGCCGCTGGCCTCAAAGGGGCCAAGGTCATCGTCGTCCTCGAATACACCGCCGACTCGCCGCTCGGCTGATCCAGACAAGGAACCGGTCCCATGTCGAAGACGCGCGCCTATGGCGCCGACTGCACTCTGCTGGCCGCCTTCGAGGCGAGCTACGGAACGCCCCCGGCCGACGGCTACACCAGGCTGTCCTTCAAGGAAGCCAGCCTGGGCGCCGAGCGGCCGCTGGGCACCGACCCGCTGCTGGGACAGGGGCGCGAGGCCCAGGATCCGTTCTACGAGGCAGTCAAGGACGAGGGCGAGTTCGGTGTGCCGCTCGATCTGCGTAGCCTCGGCTTCTGGCTCAAAGGCCTGTTCGGCGCCCCCGCCACCAGCGGCGATGCCGGCACCGGCTTCACCCACGCCTTCACCTCGGGCGGCTCGTTGCCGAGCCTTGCCCTCGAAATCGGCCACCCGACCCTGGTGACGCCCAAGTTCTTCCGCCATGCCGGGGCCAAGCTGGGCAACCTCGCCTTCGACATGGCCCGCTCCGGACCCGCCAACGCCACCATCGCGGTGATCGCCCAAGGCGAGACCGAAGCTGCCGCCACCATCGATGCCGCGCCGGCCAGCCTCGGCCTGCGCCGCTTCAGCCAGGGCAGCGGCAGCATCCTGGTCGGCGGGGAGCCGCTGGCCAATGTGGTCGGCGGGCGACTGTCGTTCTCCAACAACCTGGAGCCGGTCGAGACCATCCGCTCCGACGGCCTTATCGACGGCGTCGACGAAACCGAGGCCACCGCCGAGGGCTCGGTCGAGGTGCGTTTCGGCACCGACGCGACGATGACCAGTGCCATCGCAGCCGAAAGCCCGGTGGAAATGCTCTACGGCTTCACCATCCCCGGCACGGCGTTCGCGCTTACCTTCCATCTCCCCCGCGTGTTCCTGCCCAAGAAGAAGCAGGACATCAAAGGCCCCGGCGGCATCCAGGCCAGCTACGACTGGCGGGCTGCCCGCGATCCGGTGGCCGGTTATCTGCTGCGCGTCACGCTGGTCAACGACGTCCCCTCGTATTGAAGGTCCGCCCCATGATCCGTCTGTGCCTGCCCAAGGAGCCCTATTGGCTCGATCTTCCGTTCGGCGTGCGGCTCCACGTACGCCCGCTGACCACCGCCACCTATGAGGCCGCCCGCATCAAGGGCTGGCGCAAGGCCCGCGCGG
Source organism: Stygiobacter sp. (assembly GCA_006218045.1). GTDB lineage: Bacteria > Pseudomonadota > Alphaproteobacteria > Rhodospirillales > Magnetospirillaceae > Magnetospirillum. The sequence continues at coordinate 309,098 of VBWB01000004.1, read as the reverse complement.
TCGCCCGCGAGTTCGCCGACCTCAAGGCGGTCGGCGGCGACGTCTCCGGCCTGCCCGATCTGCGCGATGAGGATGCCGTGGCGGGGTTCTCGCAACTGCTGTTCGCGCAGGCGCTGGCCCGCACCGCCATCCTGGACTGGGAGGGGGTGCTGGATGCCGAAGGCGCTCCGGCGGCGGCATCCGATACTCATGTCGCCGATCTGATGCTGATCCAGGGCGTGGCCGAGGCCTTCGTCGGCCTCTACACCGCGCCCCATGAGGCGGTCCTCGCCGAGGGAAACGCCTCCAGGCCCGCAGCCGATGGCACTTCGGCGGCGGGCCTGGATATTGCCGCCAGTGCCGCGACGACGGCGCCCCCTGCGCCGGTGACGGAAGCTGCCCCACCGACCTGAACGAGCCGCACACCGAGGGGGGTTGGCAGGCCTGGGAGATGCTGATGCGCGCCGATCCTGCCCGCTTCGACATCGCCGGCCTGCTCGCCCATGGCCGTGCGTTGGGCTTCGACGAACGAGCGCTGGCGCTGCTGCTGCCGTTTGCGGAGGCGGGGATGCGCGAGGCCCTGGCCGAAAGACATCGTGAATGACTGCCGCCCGCACCGTTTCCATCCGCCTTGCCCTCGAAGACGGCGAGGTGTTCCGCCGCGCCCTGATGCAATTGGGCGAGGATGGCCGCCGGGCGCTGGAGCGGATCGAGCGGGCGGCACAGCCGGCGTCGAAGGCGCTGCTGGCGATCAACGAGGTCGGCCAGGGCGTGCGCGGCGTGGTCGAGGGCATGGCCGGGCGGATGGGCCTGTTTGGCGATGCGCTGATGGCCACCGGGCGCACCGGTCTGATCGCCGCCGGAGCGGTGGGCGCCGTCGGCGCCGCCCTGGTGCAGGGCGTGCGCGAGATGGAATCCGCCGACCAGTCGCTGCGCCGGCTGGAGGCGGTGCTGAAGGCGACCGGCGCCGCCTCGGGGCTGACCGCCGGCCAATTGGCGGCGCTGGCCGACGAGATGGAAACCGGCACGCTGGCCACCGCCGAGGGGGTGATGGATGCGTCCGCCGTCATGGCGACCTTCCGCTCGGTCTCGGGCGACACCTTCACCCGCGCCATCCGGCTGGCCCAGGACCTGTCGGCGGTATTTCGTCAAGACCTGTCGTCCTCGGCCACCCAGTTGGGCAAGGCGCTGGAGGACCCGGTCGAGGGCATCTCGGCGCTCAAGCGCGTCGGGGTGTCGTTCTCGGCCACCCAGAAGGAGGTGATCCGCTCGCTGGTCGAGACCGGCGATGTCGCCGGTGCCCAAAGGATCGTGCTCGACGCCCTGGAGCAACAGGTCGGCGGCGCCGGGGCGGCGGAAGCGGCGGGTCTGACCGGTGCCGCCCATCATCTCGCCGCAGCCTGGGGCAACCTGCTGGAGGAGATCGCCCGCACCAGCACGGTGGGAAGGGGCGCGCAAGGCGTGCTGCACGACCTGACCGGTATGGTCGATGGCATCCGTGACCTGCTGAAGGGCCCTGACATCGCAGCAGGGGTGGCGGCCAAGAGCCGGCAACTGGTCGAGGTCGAAGGCCGGATCGCCGAATATCAGGGCATCGGCGTCACCGGCCGCCGCATGGCGGATCTGCGCCGGCAGGCCGAGCTGCTCCGCCGCGACATCGACGCCCTGGTCGAGACGGGCCGCGCGCAAGTGGCTGCGTTCGAAGCCGAGCGTGCCGACGCCGAATCCGGTCGCCAGGCGGCCGAGCGTGACCGCAATGCCGAGGCCATGGCGGTGCGGCTGAAGGCGCTGGCGGAGGAGAAGGTCAAGGCGGCCACCGATGCCGCCGGCAAGATCGCAGCCATCGAGTCCCAACTGGCTCGCGACATCGAGGGTGCGCGCAAGAAGGCATCGCTGCCGGGCGTCGACGCGGGCGATGTCGACCGCGAAATCACCCTGCTGCGGCAGGTGGCGGCACGCAAGGTCGAGGCCATCGAGAAGCCGCTGGCCGAGGCCCGCCTCCGTGCCGCCGAGCAGACCCGCAAGGTGCTCGACGATCTCCATCGCGAGCTTTCCGCCCCCTGGCAGCCCCGGCAGGCCGCCATCGACCAGTCGGTGTCGCGACTGCCGAAAGAGGCATCGCTCACCGACCGCGCCGAAGCCGCCCGACTGGCAGGGGAACTGTTCGACCAGAAACAGGCGCTCGACGAATTGCAGCGGGCGCTCAAGGAGGAAGCCGACGCTCGGATTCGGGGCAAGGACCTGGTCCGCCGGCACCGCACCGCCGAGCAGGAATACGCCGACACAGTACGCGAGTTGAACGATCTGCTGGCCCAAGGCGCGCTCGATGCCGACACCCATGCTCGCGCCATCGAGGAGGCCGAGAAGCGCAAGCTGGCGGCGTCCAGGGAATGGTCGGACGGCGCCAAGCGGGCGTTGGCGGCCTATGTCGAGGACTCGTCCGATGCCGCCCGCGGTGCCGAGCGGGTGGTCACCGGCATGCTGAAATCCAGCGAGGATGCCTTCGTCAAATGGGCCACCACCGGAAAGCTGGCGGCGGGCGACCTGTTCAACACCCTGGCCGAGGAGGCCTTGCGTGCCGCCTGGCGCATGGCGGTGGTGGCGCCGCTGTTCGGCGGAGCCAGCGGTGGCCTGTTCGGCGGCCTGATCGCCGGCATCGGCAGCTTCTTCTCCGGCACCGGTTCAGCTGGGGCCAGCGGCGGCGGTGGCTCCGTTCCGGTTCCCAGCACCGGCAACTTCGCCATCGCCCATACCGGCGGCCTGGTCGGCCTCGACCGTCTGGAAACCCGCCGCTACAGCGCCTCGGTCTTCGCCAGTGCGCCAAAATACCATGCCGGTGGGTTGGTGGCGGGCGAGCGGCCCATCATCGCCAAGGTGGGCGAAGGGGTGTTCACGCCCAGGCAGATGGATAACGCCGACCGCCTGCTGGGGACTGCGCTGTCCCGTCCGGCGGTGGGCGTGGTGGTCACGGTCAACAACAACGCCTCGGGCACCCAGGCCCGCGCCGAGCAATCGCAGGGGGCCGATGGCCGCATCCATCTCGACATCATCGTCGAGGAGATCGAGGGCCGCATGAGCCGCCGCATCGGTCGCGGCGAAGGCATGGCCCCGGTACTGGAGCATCGCTATGGGCTGAACCCGGCGGCGGGGGCGTATCGGTAAGGATCAGTGCTCGGTCTCGTCGTCGGACGAGACGTAGCGGGGCAGATCCATGGCATCGTGAAGAATGCGCAGGATCTGGAGGGTATCCGCATTGCGGTCGGGCGCGATCCTGAACACGATCAGATGGCGTCCCCGTTTGCCCGACCGCGCTATCGGCAGGATGAACACGCCGTCACCTAGGTCATCGCGGAACCTGACCCCGACGGTGCTTGGCCCTGCCTTCAACGCTCGGAACGCGGATGAGATCATGCCGGAATAGGTCTTTGCCTGACCGTCGCCGAAGTGCTCTGCGGTCCAGTTAACAATGTCGCGGAGGTCCGCCTTGGCTGCGTCGGCAAGCCGGACCTTCCACTCTTCGGAACCGGTCACCATCAAGCCCGCTTCGCCCGCCGTTCCGAAAGAACCTCGTCCGTCATGCGTTCAAGGTAGTCCGCCAGCGCGTCTGCATTCCCGAAGGTCTGGTATCGCCCGGCCTCCATGTCGTCGATCCCCACTTGCACGGCGGCGCGCAGCGCCTCAAGGCGGGCTTCTTCCTCGGCATCCCGGCGCTCGATCAGGCGCAGCCCTTCACGCAGCACTTCGCTGGCGTTCTGGTAGCGGCCCGAGGCCACCAGCCGCTCGATCAGATCGGATTGGTGATCCGTCAAGACGACATTGCGGGTGGGCATGATCCATCCTCCATGGCGTTCCGTTCTTGGCAGAATATGCCATGTGCGGCGGCGCATGCAAGGTTCGCAACCGGATTCATTTCAAATCGTGCGGTGACGAAATGTCCCTCTCCTGGCCCACCCGCTTGCCGTTGCCGACCTATGACGGTTATGCCCTGGAACCGGAATCAGCAATCACCCGCACCGACATGGAATCCGGCCCCGCCCGGCAGCGGCGGCGGTTCACCCAAACGCCCACCCGTATCCCGGTGCGGTGGCGCTTTCGGGACGTGGATTTCGCCACCTTCGAGGCATGGTTTCGCCTGAAGCTGGACGATGGCGGCGATTGGTTCGCCATCTCCCTGCTGGGTGGAAGCGGCATTGTCGCCCACGAAGCCCGTTTCGTCGGCCAGGGCAACACCCCCTACAAGGCGGTGCCCAGTCGAGGCGGGGCTTGGATCGTTACCTCGGTGTTGGAAGTTCGTGAGCGCCCCATGCTCGACGCGGGGGCGTTGGAAATCCTGCTGGCCGAGGACGTGGTCGTTCTCTTTGCCAACATCCAGACCCTCCATTTCACCCTGCATGTCGGCTTGCCCGTCAGCATTCGCTGGTGATCGACCATGACCCTGCAAACCGATCTCGCTGCTGCCGTCGCCCAGGTGACCGCGGACAGTACCCTGCTGCACAAGGTGGTGCATGGCCCTGCCGGCGGGACCGAGTCCCAGGTCGTCACCGAGGGTGGGCCGGTCAAGACGGTGGCCAAGGCCATCGCCGATATCGACACCCAGCTTCAATCCAGTCTGGAAACGCTGGACCAGAAGGTTGCGGCGGCGGCGGCCAGCGCGGCACTTGCCGTCCACAGCGCCGACGCGGCGGAGACGAGCAAGGCGGCCATCGCGGCAAACGCCCAGGCCGCTGGCCTGTCGGAAACGAATGCTGCCGCCAGCGCATCGTCTGCCATGGACAGCGCTGTTGTGGCCAATGCAAGCGCGGTTGCCGCGCAGGAATCCCGGCAAGCGGCGGAAGGTTCTGCCGCCCTGGCGGAACAGTCCCGGATAGCCACCACAGCGGCGGAGGCCGTCGCCACGCAGGCAGCCCTTGATGCGGCAGCCTCGGCATCGGCGGCCAATGCCTCGGCTATCGCGACCGGTGCCAGCGAAGCCGCCGCCCAGGCGAGCGCGGAGGCGGCGGCCCTGTCGGAACAGCGGGCGGCGGCAGCCACGACCCTGGCCGTAGCCGCCGAGGCCAGCGCCACCGCGTCGGCGGCCCAGGCCCGCGCCTCGGAAACCGCCGCCGCAGGGTCGGCAATTGTTGCGGCTCAGGCCGAAACCGATGGTGCCTTCTGGGCCGGACAGGCCGAGAGCTTCGCCGTTGCGGCCGAAGCGGCGGCCACCATCGTCGCCGAGGCGACGGGGCTGGATCTGCAAACCTTGATCGTTTCCGCCCGCAGGGGCTCGGACTACCGGACGCTCGGCATCGAGCTGTTCTGAAGGGAAGCCCATGACCACCCTTGCCCATTACCTGACGCTCAAATCCGCCCAGGACAACGCCTTCGCCACCATCTCGGCCAAGCTCGACGATCCCAATCTGCGGATGGACGATTTCGCGCTGATGGTGAAGGCCATCGAACTGATCGAGACCGTCCAGGACACCGATGCCTACGACGCCCTGCTGCGCAAGGTGGCGACCAAGGCCGCCGGGCTCTACGCCCAGGACTTAAGCGGCGAGGACATCCTCATGCTCACTCGGGCCTCCCGGCTGGGCGACATCCCCCATGGCGGGGAGGAGCGGTGGATGCTGCTCAATCGCGACGAACGGAACATGGATGTCACCGGGGCCGTGATGGTCGGCGAGCGCACCCTGGAATCGTTTGGCGACCGTGTCCTCGAAACCTTCTACGCGGAGACCTGATCCCATGCCCCTGACCATCCCCCCGATCCCCAATGCGGCGCCCTTCGCGGCGTTCTCCGACAATGTCGGCATCTTCAGCAATTCCAAGGCCCGCGAGATCCCCGCCCGGCTCAACGCCATCGCCCAGGCCCTGAAGGATCACGTCAACACGCTCTGGCTGGCCACGGCCACCGGCTTCATCAACGGCACGGTGATCGCCGGCCTCAACGCCGCCATTGCCAAGATCGAGACCTTCTCGAACGCCATGGAAACCCGCATCAGCGATCAGATGGCCGAGTTCGAGGTCAACCTCGCCAACTACCTCGGAACCAATGCCGGGTATTCGGTCGATGCCGCCAACGCAGCCCTCTTCACCGGGGCCATCGTCGCGGGCGACGTCGTGTACGACGTTGCGGGAAGGGCGGTTTCCATCCGCCAGGGGCCGCGTCTGATCAGCGGCATCACCTACAACGACGACGGGACCATGGCGGGCTATGCCGAGGAACTGACCCTCGGCGGCATCACCTACACCCGCGCCTTCACCTTCTCCTATACGCCCGACGGGCAGATCGCCGCCATCACGGAGGTTTGACGATGGATATCCTGACGTTCAACGCGCTGAAACAACACCAGCGCCACCTTGACCGCGACCTGCTGGACCCCTGGAAGCGCCCGGCCTTCGCCGTGGTCACCATGAGCAGCTCGGCGCCCTGGGGCACGGTGGTCTACAACCACTATCTCCAGGAGCTTTGCCGCCAGCACTACAACGACAGCGGCTACATGCAAGGCAGCACCAGCAGCCTGGGCACCGAGTTCTTCAACAACTGGTATTCCTACGGCCAGACCAACTCGTACATCTCATCGACCGACAGCACCTATGGCGACGGCACGGCCCGGTGCGGCCATCTCGGCCATATCGCCCTTGGCGTCGGCCCGGACGGGTCGATGATCGGCCGCCCCAGCCCCTATGCCGGCACGGCGCTGAGGAATGTTGGAATCTGGGTCAACAACAAGACCAACAAGAACCTCGCCCTGTTCATGGAGAACCAGTACGCGGGCGTGGCGCCGCGCGCCATCGCCCCTGGCCGCCTGACCGGCACCGAGGGTTGGCATTTGGCCTGGACCAACACCAAGTTCTACGCCCAGAACAATTTCGGCACGTACAACAAGTACGGGATGATCGGCTACAACGAGAAGACCGGGACGCTGGTCATCAACGAGAACAAGAACGGCGGCACCTCCATGCGGCTGCACGTCTATTCCAACGTCCCGCCGTTCGACATTTCCGCCAGCAACCGCCGCGACTGGTTCAACAGTCTCGATGAGACCAAGCACATCTTCCACGACTGGACGGCCAATTCGGCCGGGTATGCCGAGAGCCTCTATCGCGGCATCGTCATTCCCTGCGACGACGGCAAGATTATTATCGTGCGGATGGAGCCCAGCAATTACTGCATGCTGGACCGGTTCACGCCGAACGGAACTGGGGGCTACACCAAGGAAGCCACCCACACCCTGAGCACGACCACGACCTACGGCATGGAATCCGCCGACCGCAACGGCATCCGCTTCCAGATCTCCAACGACGGCAAATACGTCATCTGCTACCAGCCCTATTACTACTATGGGGCCGGGGCCGAGGTGTTCCTGATCCGGGTGTCGGACGGGAAGTACGCCTTCCTGCAATACCAGGATTCCAGCTATGGGCGGTCGTTCGCGCCCATTCGCGACAGCGACTTCATGGTCTCCTACAGCCCGAATTCCGACAGCGGCTACGGCATCTACATGTCGCACATCGACACCCGGATGGTGTTCCAGGCCGTCGCCGACAAGGGCGACATGAGCTCCAAGGTGCCGGGCTTCAACGTCTACATCTTCGACAGTGCCTATCACTCGACCAACTACCCCTACATCGTCCCGATCATCGGAGGCATCTGATCATGGCCAGCAAAATCAGCTTTCCCCACGGCAGTGACTGGGGCGTCATCGGTCCCGAGGGCGACCACGATCTGCCGGTGGACTCGACCCTGGGTCACCGCTTCCATCTCGTCGATGGCAAGGTCGTCGACCGCTACGACGGCGTCACCGACGACGAGGTCCGCGAGATTGATGCCGAGCGCGTCGTCGAGAGGCAGGCCGAGGAACTCCAGGCGGCCAGAACCGCGCTGGTTCGCCGGGTCAAGGCCGAAGCGGCGCAGCGCATCGCCAATCTCGACTGGAAGGTCGAACGCGCTCGTGAACGGGACGTCCTGAACGGCACCACGACCCTCCAGGAGGTCTACACCGAGCGCGAGCTCATTCGGCTGGCGAGCAACGAGGCCGAAACCGCAATCGCCAAACTCGCCACCCAGGAAGCGATCCAGGCCTTCTCCTGGTAGGTCGCCACGCATCCCCCCTTTGAGCCGGAGCAAGCCATCATGGCATTGGAACAATCCCCGGACATCTGGGCGGGTGTCGCCACCCAGTATGTCGGCGCCTGGGGCAGCGCCGCCCCCGTCGTTCAGATCGCCGCCATCATCGCCGTGGTGATCGTGGTGGCAATCCTCGCCTGGGCATGGTCGCGGCGGCGGGAGCAACCGGATTCCTCCGGTGTCCCGGTCGAAGCTTTCGCTCATGTGGTCGAGGAGCAGGCCCGCCAGACCGAGGCCCTGCGCTCGGCGGTCGAAGGCCTGTCCGAGATCGTCCACCAGATCCGCCTGCTGCTGGAAGCCCGCACCCTGTGCCCCTATGGAGACCGGCGCGATGCCTGATCCGGCTCTCAGCCAGGCGCTGAAGGAAGCGTTCGCCTCCGCCCCCAGCGGCACGGTGATCCTGGATACGCTGGAAATCTGGCATCCCAGCTTCACCGAGCCGATCCGGG
>VBWB01000004.1:0-300533 GCA_006218045.1 Stygiobacter sp. | reverse complement strand
CCGGTGGATACCGCTCCGGTGCCGGAAATCACCGTCACCCTCGACAATGTCGGCAGCGACATCACCGATGCCCTTGAGGGAGCCGCCGTCAGCCAGCAGGTGATCGAGATCACCTGGCGGCCCTATCTCTCCACCGATCTCAACGGCCCCCATATGGACCCGCCCATCACCATGACCCTGACCGATGTCGAAGCCGACACCATGAGGGTCACCGGGCGCGCCCGCATGCTGGATGCCGGCAACAAGTCCTTCCCGTCCATCACCTATACCGCCCAGCGCTTTCCCGGACTGGCGCGGTGAGATGAATGCGGGCTGCCGCCCGCACCCGCTCGGAGGCTCGCCTCCAAACCTCCATTCCTTTCGAGGTCACTATGCACTGGGCCATCGCCTTGATCGGCCTGCCGTGGTCCGTCCACGGCAGCGGGCCGGACTCGTTCAATTGCTGGGAATTCGTCCGCATGGTGCAGGCCAAACATTTCGGCCGCCTGCTGCCCGAGATCGGCAATCCGGAAGACATGCTGGTCATGGGCCGGACCTTCCGCGACCACCCCGAGCGGCAGCGTTGGATCAAGGTCGATGCCCCGCAGGAAGGCGACTGCGTCCTGCTGCGTCGGTCCCGCCATCCCATCCATGTGGGAATCTGGCTCAATGTGGATGGCGGCGGCGTCCTGCATTGCGCCGAGGGCGCCGGGGTGGTGTTCCAGCGTTCGGATGCGCTTGCGCTCAACGGCTGGGCCATCGAAGGCTTCTATCGGTTTTCGCCATGACCGCCTCCATCGTCATCGTCACCAATCCGTTCGAGCCGGTGACCAGCCGCTCGGTGCATGCGGTGGAGGCCGGGATCACGGTGGGCGGCCTGCTGCTGGATTGCGGCATTGCCGAGGATTGCTGGCCAGATGGACCGGAAATTCTGATCGGCGGCATGGCGGTGCCGGTCGGCATCTATGCCGTCCGGGCCATCGGCGACGGTGAGGTCGTCACCGTCATTCGCTGGCCCCAGGGCGGCGGGGGTGGAGGTGGCGGGGGCGGCAAGAACCCCATGCGGATCGTGCTGACCATCGCGGTGATGGTGGCCGCCATCTATCTGGGCCCCATGGCGGCGGTGGCCATGGGCTACACCGCCACCGGCACCGCCGCCGCCATGGCCACCGCCGGGATCGCCATGGTCGGCTCGGTGCTGATCAACACCGTGATTCCGGCGCCCAAGCCCTCCATGCCGTCGCTCAACTGGGGCGGTAGCGGCAGCGCTCCGGCCCCCAGCCCGACCTATTCGCTCCAGGCCCAGGGCAACCAGGGGCGTTTGGGCCAGCCGATTCCGGTGATCTATGGCCGCCACCTGATCTATCCCGATCTGGCTTCCGAGCCGTACCAGGACTATGTCGGAGGCGAGCAGTACCTGTATCAGCTTCATGTCATCGGCCAGGGCGACTACGCGGTCGAGCAGATCCGCATCGAGGACACGCCCATCTCCTCGTTCGAGGAGGTCGAGACCGAGATCGTCCCGCCCGGCTCCCCGGTGACGCTGTTCGAGCCCGACGTGGTCACCGCCGCCGAGATCGCCGGCCAGGAGCTGGTGGCGCCCAATCTGGTGGCCTCCGGCGATGATGGCTTCATCGGCCCGTTCACCGCCAATCCGGTGGACAGTTCGGCGGGGGCGCTGGGCATCGACGTGGTGATGCCGCGCGGCCTCTACTATGCTAACGATTCCGGCAGCCTCGATAGCCGCACCGTCCAGTGGCAGGTCGAGGCGCGCGCCATTGATGCTGACGGCGAGGCCCTTGCCGGCTGGTCGATGCTGGCGACCGAATCCCACTCCGCTGCCAGCAATACCGCCATCCGCCTGTCCTTCCGCTACAGCGTCACGCCCGGTCGTTATGAGGTCCGTCTCAAACGCCTCGACACCAAGGACACCGCCGAGCGTGCCGGGCACGAAATCCGCTGGAGCGCCCTGCGCGCCTATTTGACCGGCCAGCCCGATTTCGGCACCGTCACCCTGCTGGCGGTGAAGATGCGGGCCACCGACAACCTGTCGCAGCGCTCCTCGCGCCTGATCAACGTCATCGCCACCCGCAAGCTGCCGGTGTGGTCGCCCGTGGACGGTTGGAGCGCGCCGCAGCCGACCCGGTCCATCGCCTGGGCCTTCGCCGATGCCTGCAAGGCGGAATATGGCGCCAAGCTGGCCGATGCCCGCATCGACATCAAGACGCTGGCCACCCTGGATGCCGTTTGGCAAGGGCGTGGCGATTTCTTCGACGCGGTGTTCGACACCAGCATGACGGTGTGGGAAGCGCTGACCCGCATTGCTCGTTGCGGCCGGGCCGTGCCCATCCAGCAGGGCGGCATCGTCCGCATCATCCGGGATGCGCCCCAGACCATGCCGGTAGCCATGTTCGGGCCGCGCAACATCGTCAAGGGCTCATTCAAGATCAAATACGTCATGCCCGGCGACGACACCGCCGACGCGGTGACGGTGGAGTATTTCTCGTCGCGCACCTGGAAGCCCGACGAAACGACGGCCAAGCTGCCCGACAGCCAGGGCGACAATCCGGCCAAGGTCAACCTGTTCGGCTGCACTGGCAAAGACCATGCCCTACGGGAAGGCCTCTACATTGCCGCCAACAACCGCTACCGCCGCCGTCTGGTGACGTTCCGCACCGAGCTGGAGGGCATGATCCCCACCTATGGCGACCTGGTCGCCGTCACCCACGACATGCCCCGCTGGGGCCAGGGCGGCGAGGTGATCGGGCACCAGGGCGAATTGCTGGCCCTGTCCGAGCCGGTGGAATGGACCGAGGGCGCCACTCATTACCTGGCGCTGCGTCGCCGCGACGGCAGTCTTGCCGGGCCATTCCGGGTCGAGGCGGTGCCCGGTGATCCCACGCTGGTCCGTGTCCTCGATCCCCTGACCGTCACCCCCTATGTCGGCGGCTCCGAGGAGAGGACGTATTTCAGCTTCGGCCCTGGCCAGGCCTGGGCGCAATCCGCCCGGGTGCTGGCCATCCGCCCCCGCGCCGAGCAGGTGGAGATCACCGCCGTCGCCGAAGATTCCCGCGTCCACGTCAACTGACTGAGGTTCCGCATGCTGACCGCAGACATCTTGCGTGCCGCCCTGCCGGCGGCGCGGCCCACCGATATTGCCAAATTTGCCACCCCGCTGGCCGAAGCTTGCGCCGAATGGGGCATCGACACGCCGCTGCGATTGGCGGCGTTCCTCGCCCAGATCGCCCACGAGAGCGGCCAGTTGCGCGCCCTGGTCGAGAACCTGAACTACTCCGCCGAGGCGCTGCTGCGGGTCTTTCCCCGCCACTTCGACGCGGCCCAGGCCGCCGTCTATGCCCGCCAGCCGGAACGCATCGGTTCCAAAGTCTATGCCAACCGCATGGGCAATGGCGACGAGACCTCCGGCGACGGCTGGCGCTATCGCGGGCGCGGCCTGATCCAGATCACCGGACACGACAATTACGCCGCCTGCGGCACGGCCCTCGGCCTCGACCTGATCGCTCAGCCCGAGTTACTGGAACGGCCCGGCCCCGCCGCCCGCTCGGCGGGGTGGTTCTGGCACAGGAACGGCCTCAACCGACCAGCCGATGCCCGCGACATCGAAACCATCACCCGGCGCATCAACGGCGGCCTCACCGGACTCGAAGACCGCAAGGCCCACTATGCCCGCGCCTGTGCCGCCCTGGAGGTATCCCATGAACCTGCTTGATCTCCTCGGCGATGCCGCCGCCATTGCCGCCAATCCCGTCGCCGGCCTTGCCAAGGTGGCTCTCGACGTCGCCCCCGACATCGCCAGCCTGTTCGGCGACGACGCAGAGAAGGCCGTCGGCAAGTTGGCCGACACCGTCCGCGCCATCACCGGCACCGACGATCCCGATAAGGCCCGCGAGGCGCTGGCCGATCCCACTTTGGTGTTCCAACTGCGCTCTCAGGCCCAAGCGTTCGCCCACGAGGAGCGGATGCAGCAGATGGCCGGCGCCATCACCACGCTCACCGCCACCCTGGCCGACCGCCAGAATGCCCGTGCCCGCGACAGTGAATTCATCAAGGCTGGACGCAGCAACACCCGCGCCAACGTGCTGCTGATCACCGCCGGCCTCGGCATCGTCGTCGGCATCGGCTTCATGGTGTTCGGTCATGTCGACGGCAACACCGCCGTCGGCGGCTGCATCATATCGGTGGTGACCCTGCTCGCCGGCAAGTTCGCCACAGCCTTCGACTTCGAGTTCGGCGGTTCGGCGGATTCCGAGCAGACCCGCACCTTGCTGGCGCAGGCGCCGCCCATCGGCAAATAGAACAGATCGGATTTCGCATGACGCGGCCGACCGAGGGAGCGATCCCCGGTCGGCCGTTTTTCGCATTTCTGGTTTGCATCGTTGCCAGGGAAGTTGGAAACATCAATTGTTCCGCAACCGTAGCGCATTCCCAACCACCGACACCGAACTCAACGCCATTGCCGCCGCCGCGACGATCGGGCTCAACAGCCAGCCGAATAGCGGGTAGAGCACGCCGGCCGCGAGCGGAATGCCTGCGGTGTTGTAGGCGAAGGCCAGGAACAGGTTCTGGCGGATGTTGCGCATGGTGGCGCGGCTCAAGTGCCGGGCGCGGGCGATGCCAGCCAGGTCGCCCTTGACCAGAGTGACCCCGGCGCTCTGAATCGCCACCTCGGTGCCGGTGCCCATGGCGATGCCGATGTCGGCCTCGGCCAGGGCCGGAGCGTCGTTGACGCCGTCGCCGGCCATGGCCACTACCCGGCCCTGGTCGCGCAGACGGCGGACCACCCGGTGCTTGTCCTCGGGCAGTATCTCGGCTTCGACATCGGTTATACCGAGGCGGTCCGCCACCGCCATGGCTGTGGTTCGGTTGTCGCCGGTCAGCATGACGATGCGGATGCCGTCGGCACGTAGTGCGGCCAAGGCGTCCGGCGTCGATGCCTTGATGGGATCGGCGATGGCGACGACTCCGCCGGGCTTGCCGTCCACGGCGACAAACAGGGCGGTGGCCCCTTCGCGGCGAAGGGCGTCGGCGCGCTCGGAGAGGTCGCCAAGGTCGATGCTCTGCCCCTCCATCAACGCCCGGTTGCCGAGCGCCAAGCGGTGGGAGCCGACCATGCCGGTGATGCCCTTGCCGGTGACCGACAAGAAGTCGCGGGCCTTATCAAGGGGCAGGTTCCGTTCCTTCGCGGCCGCGACGATAGCGGCGGCCAGGGGATGTTCGCTCGAACGCTCCAGGGAGGCCGCCAGTGCCAGCACAGTATCCTCGTCCAGGCCGGACGCCGTGAGAATGGCGGTGACTCGGGGCTTGCCCTCGGTCAGGGTGCCGGTCTTGTCGACCACAAGGGTGTCCACCTTTTCGAACCGCTCCAGCGCCTCGGCGTTCCTGATCAGCACGCCTTCTGTGGCGCCGCGCCCGACGCCGACCATGATCGACATCGGCGTCGCCAGCCCCAGAGCGCAGGGACAGGCGATGATGAGTACGGACACGGCGACGATCAGGGCGTAGGCGAGCGCGGGCGGCGGCCCCCAGATCGCCCAGACGACGAAGCTCACGACCGCCACGGCGACCACGGCGGGCACGAACCAGGCCGCGACCTCGTCCGCCAGCCGCTGGATCGGGGCGCGGCTGCGCTGGGCCTCGGCCACCATCTGGACGATGCGGGCAAGCATGGTGTCGCTGCCGACCTTTTCGGCCGTCATCACCAACGCGCCGGTTCCGTTGACCGTGCCGCCGATCAGCGTGTCGCCGGGTCCTTTCTCGACCGGCATCGACTCGCCGGTAACCATGGATTCATCGACGGCGCTACGGCCCTCGACCACGCTGCCGTCCACCGGCACGCCGTCGCCGGGACGCACCCGCAGGTGATCGCCGACATGGACGGCGGCCAAGGGGATCTCTTCGTCGTGACCATCGGCGTCGATGCGCCGTGCGGTCTTGGGTGCAAGGTTCAGCAGCGCCCGGATGGCGCCGCCGGTACGCTCTCGCGCCCGCAGTTCCAGCACCTGCCCCAGCAGCACCAGGACGGTGATGACCGCCGCCGCCTCGTAATAGACCGCTACCACCCCGCCCTCGCCGCGGAAACCGGCGGGGAAAAGGCCGGGGGCGGCGGTGGCGACCAGGCTGAAGAGGTAGGCGGTCATCACCCCCAGGGCGATCAGCGAGAACATGTTAAGCTTGCGTCGTAGGAAGGATTGCCAGCCACGCTCCAGCAGCGGCCAACCCGCCCACAGCACGACCGGGGTCGCCACCAGCGCCTGCCCCCAGACAGCCACCGAGGGCGGCAACAGGGCATGCAGGCCGAGCCCGGGGATGTGTGCCCCCATTTCCCAGATCACCAGCGGCAGAGTCAGGACCAAGCCGATCCAGAGCCGGCGGGTGAAGTCCACCAGCTCCGGACTTGGTCCGCTTTCCGCCGTGGGCTGTTCCGGTTCCAGCGCCATGCCGCAGATGGGGCAGTTTCCGGGACTGCTCTGGCGGATCTCGGGGTGCATGGGGCAGGTGTAGATCACGCCTTCCGGTGCCGTTGGCGGTGTGGAGGCAACCTTCTCCCCATACTTACCGGGATCGGCCGCGAACTTATCGTGGCAATGGGCGCTGCAGAAATAGGAGGTGACACCATCATGCTTGAACCGGTGTTCTGCGGTGGCGGGATCGACGGCCATGCCGCAGACCGGGTCGATGGCGGTGGAAGGCCGGTGTCCCTCGGCGTGCCCGTGGGCATGGTGATGGCATTGGTCGTGCGATCCAGACATGGCGACCTCCTCTGAGTGATTACCGGCCAGCCAGGGGCCAGGAGAACGAGCGCTCGGGAACCGGTCCGATGTTGCGCAGCTTAAGCGCCACGGAGGACGGCATCGGGTCGAGAGGCGCGAAGACCAGGATGCCCTTGCGGTGATGGCCGCCGGCCGGGTCACCATTCCACGCCAACGGTTTGTGCTCTCGTCCATCGGGGCCAACCAGGGCGGCGACCGCCGTCACGTCGTGGTCGAGGGTGACGGAATGGGTGTCGAACACCACCTGGAAGGTCCATCCGTCTGCCTTCAGTGCGAGCGGGGTCACCTGGACCGTCACCTGACCCTGCCGGTCGGTCTGCGTCTGCAAGGTCTCAGCCATGGCGGCCGGCGGCGAAGCAAGGACGACAAGAACCGCCATCGCCGCCACTGCGGCGGCACGGGAAACGGCGATCACGCGATGGCCGACATAGAAGATGCCTGCCAGATTGGCTATCAGGCCGAACCAGAGCAGTTCCACCTGATACGCGCCGACGAAGTTCACCAGCCCGGTGGCGCCGAGCGCCGGCAACAGGGTGACGAGATAATGGGTGCAGCACGACAGCATCGCCAGCCCCGAGGTGGTGCCGGTCGCGGCCACCACCGTGCCCGATGCGGCATGCATGGTGCGATGAAGATGGGTGAACAGGCCGACCTGTACGCCGAAGCCGGTGGCCAGGGCGACGATGTAGGGCCAGAACTCGCGGAACTGGTCGAGCGTGAACGACCATCCCGAGAGTGCGGTCAACAGGCCGAAATAGAGGAGGAGCAGCGCCGACGCCCCCAGCAGGCCGGCTCCGACCGCCGGACCCTTGGATGTGGCCATCGGTGCGTGGGATGGCATGTGATCGTGAGCGGGAAGGTGGCAGGTGGTCATGACGAATCTCCCATGGACTCAGTGATGGGCATGCGTCGCCGACCCGTCATCGCCGAACCGGGGGATGAAGGCGGGGACGTGGGCCGCGTAATCCGGATAGCGGACCGGGAAGTGATGGGCGGCCTCGCGCTCCTCGATGCGGGCGAGGCGGACATACATCACCACCAGCACCGGGAACATCAGTAGCGTCAGCAAGGTCGGCCATTGCAGCAGGAAGCCAAGCAGCACCGCGATGAAGCCGAAATATTGGGGATGACGGACGACGGCATAGGGGCCGATGGTCGCCAGTTCGCCTTTGCTCTGGGCTGCGTGCAGCACATGCCACGCCTTGGCGACGATGATGAAGCCGGCCGCGATCAGCAGGGTGCTGAGGATATGGAGCACGCTGAAATGGGGATCGCCCGAAAGGCCGAACAGCGTCGACCACAGATGACCTGCCTCGTGGCTGAACGGGTCGAGCGCCGGATAGCGGCTGCCCAGCCAGCCCGACAGCAGGTAGATGGTGAGCGGAAAGCCGTACATCTCGGTGAACAGCGCCAACACGAAGGCCGAGAAGGCGCCCAGAGACCGCCAGTCGCGCTTGCTCTGCGGCTTCGCGAAGCTGAAGGCGAACAGGATGAACAGGGCCGAATTGACGACGACCAGCAGCCACAGGCCGTAGGCGGGAATAGTCTCGGGCATGGCCGTCACTCCTTCTTCGGGCCGGTCTGATCATGGCCGCCGTGACCGTGACCGCCATGCATGAACAGGTGCATCAGGGGGCACAGGAGCAGCACCAGAAGCGGCAGGTATCCCGCAAGGTGCGCCCAGTGCTCGGCGGCCAGCAGCGTGACGGCCAAACCGAGGAACATCAGCAAAGCGATGCCGGTGCGCGAACGCCAGAACGTTGGTTCATGGTGGGTGTGGGCGGTCATGGCGGTCTCCTTTCCTGGTGTCGCCATTCCACCACCGCCCTGTAACCCGTCGATGACCGGCAAGGTAAAGAAGTGTAAATGGGCCTGCCTGTCGTCCTGCGCCCGCCGTTTCCGCCCACCGTCATTTCGGCCCAGGCGAGCGCAGATACTTGACCAGGGCGGCAATCCCCAGGACCAGCAAAACCAGCAGCAGGAGCCACAGCAGCCCGCCGCCCAGCATGCCCCATCCCATGTGATCGAAAGTCATCGCCGCTTCCTTTCTATTTTCTGACCGCCTCGGTGCGTCGTTGCTGTTCGGTGCGAGTCTTTGCCGGCCAATTGCTCTTGATGTAGGAAAGCGTCGCCCAGATTTCCTCGTCCGAGAGGGTGCCGCCGAAGGCGGGCATGTCGCTCTCGTAACCCGGCGGAGCATAGGCGGCGATCCCCTTCTTGATGATCCCGAACAGATCGCCATCGGGATGGTGCCAGGTATGGCCCTCGGCATCGTGGGGCGGCGCCGGCAAGCGCCCGTCCGGCTTGCGGGTCCGCCAGTCCGGCTGGCCTTCCAGCCGCGAGCCGTGGCAGGAGGCGCAGTTGGCCTCGTAGATGCTCTTGCCGAACGCCACCTGCCGGGGATCGTTCGGGTCGGCCTTGCCCGGCGGACCGTCGCTCATGACGACGACGACCGCGACCGCCGCGGCACCGGCGGCGACAAGTGTCGCCACCCCTGTCAGCCGTTTCATCGTCACCTCCCGGCCAACGGCTGCCAAGTCTTGCCGCCATCGGCGCTCTTCAGCACCGCGCTGTCCTGGCGCACGGCGTAGAGGGCGTCCCTGCCAGCGGAAAAATGAAGCATGGCGTTCTCGCCGGGCAGTTCGCCCAGCTTTGACCATGCGGGGCTGCCCTCCTGGGTCCGCGCCAGGCCGTGGCCGTAGAGGTAGGCATGCACCGTCCCATCCGAGGCCACGTCCACCATGGTGGCGGGCCGATTCACGGTATGGGCGGGAGCCCAGGAGCGACCGCCGTCACGGCTGATCAGAAGTTGCACCTTGGTGGCGGCGTAAAGGAGGTCGGGATCCTTGGTGCCGATGGCGAGGTCGAGCAACCCCTCCGGCGCAGGGCCGACCATCGCCCAGGTCTTGCCGCCGTCGCGGGAGACCTGCAGCCCGCCATGGACCCCGTACATCACCTGCGGATTGCCCTTGCTGACATCCATGGCATGGAAGTCCACTGGCCCCTTGACCCCCGGCGCCAGTTTCCCCCAGGTCACGCCGCCGTCGGCCGAGCGGATGATGCCGAGATTGCCGCCGCCCTGCGGATGGCCGCTGGCGAAGAACACCTGGGGGTCGGCGGGGTGCGGCGTAAAGCCCATGAAGTCGTCGCGGGTCTGGGAGATGCGTTCGGCCGAGCCGTCCGGCAGTGCGCGGTACAGTCCGTAATGGGTGGCGAGGTAGACCGCGCCGGGTGTGGCGGGGTCGGCGGCGATGCCGTGGATGTGGGAAACCTGCGACAGCGGCACTCGCTCGGCGGCGATGACGATTGGAGCGAACATCCCGCCGGCGAGGATGGCGAGAACGGAGGCGATGGAAACGGTCTTCATTGGAGAATTCTCCGGTTATCCAGGAGCGTCCCTACGCTCTGGGCTCTGACGAAGGTGAACAGCCGAGGTCACACCGCCAGCGTCATGCGCTGCGACGATGTCGTCCGTGGCAATCCCGATCTCGGCCCGATGGCCGATCGCGTCAGGCGGAAAGACGTGGAGGGGGTGGTTCGGGCGCGCGGCCGGAACCGACGGGCGCCGCCACCGCAAGCGGAGGGGCGACCGCTCCGGTCGCCATGACGGGTAGCTTCGCCAGATCAACCAGAACGGCCATCGCGGCCGGGGCGGCGCAGATCTGGAGACAGGACATCGCATTCGCATCGGCGACGTCGCAGGCCGGGCAAGGCTTCCCGTCCAAATCTCCGCCGGGCATATCCATCGACATCCCGGCCGCCGGGCCAGCCGTCGCCATGGGCGTACCGCCCGCGACGACGAGGGCAAGCGTCATGACGAATATGAGGATGGCGCGCGACATGAAACGAGCATGGTGCGGGTCGGCCGGGAATACAACATGAGTCTCGCGCCCCATTCAAACCGCCTACTTTCCGCCCGGCGGCCGATTACAGCACGGGGCCGCAGGGGCACTGACGCTGGAAAAAATGTTCTCGTCGGTAAAGCGGATCCATCCGCGGCGGATCGTGTTGAGGATGCCTTTCGCCGGAATCGCCCCGACCGCCACCGCCGCTTGTTCGACATCATCGAGGCGCAGGTGGCGAAGATCGTAGGTGACTTCGAACCGGTCCCTGTTCGCTTCCGCGCGGACGCCTTTGACTCCGGGCTTGGCGGTCAGTGCCGCGACCACGGCTTCGGCGGCGGCGCCGTTGAGGGCTATGGTGTGGGTGACGATGAGCGAGTCGGTCGTCATTGCATGAACTCCCTTTGCTCTTGGAATGGATGCCGCAGTTTGACGGCATCGCCCCCTTCGATTGCCATTCCACCACGCCCATGTAACCTGCCGACGACGTTCAGGGTAAAGAAATGTAAATGGACGGGAGGATGACCGATCACCCAAACCGCTTGCGCAATTCCTGTTCGAGATCTCTTCGGGCACAGGTTTCATCGGCGATGCAGCATTCGACATAGAGCGCGTCGGCGACCTCCAAAAAGCGGTCCAAGATCACCGGGTCGAAATGCCGCCCCCGTCCATCAAACATGATGTCGCGAGCACGTTCGAGCGGGAATGCCTCCTTGTAGGGGCGCTTCGAGGTGAGTGCGTCGAACACGTCCACCACCGCGAAAATCCGGGCCGCCAATGGAATGGCCTCGCCCGACAATCCTTGCGGGTAGCCGCTTCCATCATACCGTTCGTGATGACCGCCGATCACCTCGGACGCCGGGGCCAGCCAGCGGGAGCGCCCGACGATCGCCAGACCTCGCCGGACATGGGTCCGCATGACGGAAAATTCTTCTTCGGTCAGCTTCCCCGGCTTCAGCAGGACGGCATCGGGTATGCCGATCTTGCCGACGTCGTGCAGGAAGGCGCCACGGATGAGGTGGCGGATGGCCTCGTCGTCCAGGCCGACATGCTCGGCCAGACGAATGGCGTAGAGCGTGACCCGGTAGTTGTGGGCGTCGGTGTCGCTGTCACGCTGGGCGATGGCGTTGCCGAGGGTGACCAGAGCGTCGATATTGGCGTCCACCGCGTCGCGGGCGTGGCGGATCACCTTTCCTTCCAGCGCCAGCAACACCGGAACGAGAATTCCAGTGGACAAGACGACGGCCAGGATGATTCCCGCCACCGACCATGTCACCTGCCGCGTCAGGGACTGATCCAGGGATTCGTCGACCCGGTAGAGGCCGGCGAAACGCCCGTTCCCTGTGCCGAGATCGAAGGCGATGAACATATGTAGCCGGTCGTCCTGGCGGAAAGTGACGTGGTGTTCACCGTCGCCGTTCTGTGCCAGGAGTTCATCGACACGGCCACGTAGGGATGTCGGTACGCCGGGACGCCACAAATCGCGGGTTTCGGAACCCGTCGTCACCCGCGCGAACAGGAAGCCATCCACAGCCGCTGCCTGCCCGGCTTCCACGGAACCCCTCTCCATCGAATGGACCAGATGAGTCGCCTGTTGCGTCGCCATCTGATGGACGAGGCGGTCGAGCTGGCGGATCTCGATGACATAGCTCACCACTCCGGCGGCGAGCGCCAGCATGATCCCGCATACCGCCAAGCGGAATAGAATCTGCCGACGCACACCGGGCAACGCCGTCGCCAAGGACGTCACCCCTTCCTGATATGGTCGAGAAACGCCGTGGCGTTGGCGGCGAGCAGATTCGCCTGTTCGGCGACGTTCGTCGATGAATGATGAACGGAAATCGACGCCTCGCCTGTTTGAGCAGCCGCCTTGCCGATGGAAGCGACATTTTCCGTGATGATCTCCGACCCCTCGGCCACTTCGCCCACATCGCCGGATATCCCCTGCATGGCGGCGATCTGCTCCTTGACCGAGGCGTCGATGTTTCCAGCTATGCCTGAGACTTCGCCGACGATGTCGCGGATGCCGGAAATAGCCATGACGGCGTTCTGCGTGGCCGACTGAATCTCGCCCACCTGGGCGGATATCTCCTCTGTCGCCTTGGCGGTCTGGTTGGCGAGGTGCTTGACCTCACCCGCGACCACGGCAAATCCTTTGCCCGCCTCGCCGGCCCGCGCAGCCTCGATGGTTGCGTTCAGCGCCAGAAGGTTGGTGCGTGATGCGATATCGTTGATGAGGCTGATGATCTCTCCGATGCGGCCGGCGGCTTCGGCCAGCCCCCGCACCATGGCGTCGGTACGCCCGGTCTCGGCGACCGCCCGTTCCACGATCTCGCCCGAATGCCGCATCTTGACGCCTATGTCGGCGATCGAGGCAGTCAGCGAACGGGCCGTGGTCGTGACACCGCGCACCAGATCCAGATTGGTGAACGCCCGCGACGTAGTGGATCGGGCCTGATCGACCGTCTGTTCCGCCGTACTCCGCAAGGTGCCCGCAGCCTCGTTCATGCTGGCGGCCGCGGCGGCGACATTGGCCAACGCGCTGGAGAACCCTCCCTCGAATTCGTCAGCCAACGCCAGCATGGCGGCCCGGCGCTCCTCGGCGGTGCGGCGGCGGCTCTCCTCCTGCTCGGCCTGAAGGGCTGCGATGCGGCGGGCATTGTCGCGGAAAATCTCCATCGCCGACGCCATCTCGCCGATCTCGTCGCCGCGCCCTCGGCCAGGAACCTCGACGGCAAGGTCGCCATCGGCCAGCCGTGCCATGGTGTCAGCCATCCGTGAGACCGGGGCGGCGATGGCACGGCCGACCAGCACGCTCAGCCCCACCACCACCAGCCCGATGACGACGATGAAGGCGGTCACCGCCCGCTCCTGGAGGGCGATGGCGTTGGTGACTTCCGCCGCCATGGCATCGTGTTCTGCCTGCGCCGCCTCGACGATGCCTCCGACCAGTGGCAGGATGTCGCGCGTCTCGATCTCCTGTAACCGTTCCGGCTGGTCGGCAAGTCGCTTGAGTGTGGCAGCCACCGCAGTCGCCCGGTCCGCGACGGCATCGCCGCCATGTCCCTGGTGATCATTCGGGCCGGTCACGGCCACCGGTTGCAGTGCTTCCGCCAAGGCCTCCGCCGCGCTGACCGCGCCATCGAGCGCCCGCGCCCTCTCCTTGGTCGGGTCCAGCAGCAAGTCCCTGTGGGCGAGCCGGGCCTCGGTGATCTGGTGCCGCAAATCGTAGGCTGTCGCCACGCGGCGATTAATGTCGTCGATCATCCGTCGATGGCCGTTGGCAACGTGGTTGCCGTAGCCGTAGGCCGCGCCGATGGCGACCAATCCGACCAGGACGATGAGAGCGATGACGCCGACCTGCCAGCGCAGATGCATTCGCGACAGCATTGTTTCCTGCCTCTTTCCTTGCGGACGCGGATCAGCAGCCCGTCCAATGCGATTGCCTTCCTTGGGAGGCCGACATCCGGCCTCCCAAGAACAGAGCTATTTGGCGGTCGGCGCCTGCGTCTGGCCGAAGCACGGCATGCCGCCGCCCCCCGTCATCCCGCCGAAGCCCATCCCATAGCCGCCAAGGGCTGTCTGGGCGGTTTTCTGCTGCTTGTCGTCCAGCACCTTGAACAGGGCGTCGCGCGCCTCGATGACCGAGGTCATCTGGTCGAGGCGTGCCTCATGCATCTTGCGCATGAAATCGACCTGCTCCTTGGGCGCCATCTTCTGCACCGCCTCGAAATCGACGCTGTTGTGGGTGTCGATCATCGACTTGGCGTTGGCCTGGGCGGCTGCCACATAGGCGTCCCATGCCTTTTCCTGGGCGGGGGTGACCGCCAGCTTCTTTTTCAGCGCGTCGAACCAGCCCTGGTCGTAGGCACCCATCATCGGGTCCCGGGCCTGGCCGCCCATCATCATGCCGGGTCCCATACCATAACCGGGCCCCATTCCCTGGGCCACGGCATGAAGACCGTACAGGCCGACGATACCGAAGGCAGCGGCGGCGACGGTCATGGCGATGCGTTTCATGGCAATTCTCCTTCTGTGTTCTGATCCGATTTCAGCACGCGCCTGTAACCTGGGGATGACGGAAAAGGTAAAGAATTGTAACCGTCCCCCTACATCCGGTGCTCCTCCCATCGGATGCCGTTGGCCATCTGGATCTCGCGCACATAAGCGATGATGTCGTCGATCTGCCGCTTGGTAATCTGCGGCTGGGGCGGCATATCGCCGAAATTCCAGTGATGACGGCGGACGCCGTCGCGGACGGCGCGATAGAACGCTTCGTCGGCATGATGGCCGGGGTTGTAGATGCGATGGATCAGCGGCGGCCCCTTGTCGGTGCCGCTGCCGCTGGGGCCGTGGCACTCGGCGCAGTTGGTATCGAAGGCGCGCTTGCCGGCTGCAGCGACCCGCGACAACTCGGGCACGCGCAGTTGGGGCGGTCCGCCCTCCTGCTCCTTGGACGGCGCAACCATGTTCGAGAGCAGCAGGCCCACCCCGCCGAATACAATTCCGATGACCAGCAGTTTCGGCAGATGGGCCAGCAGTCCCTTCATGGCGTTCTCCCTCAATGCTTCATGTGGCCGGAATGGTCCATGGGCATCGCCATCGGCGCGGCGGTAGTTCCGGCGAAACCGTTGGCCGCCTGCATGGCGCGGATGTAGGCAAGCACGTCCTTTTCCTGGCCGGGCTTCAGCCCCTCGGGCTTGGGCATGTCGCCGAACTTCCACATGTGGCTCTTTGCCCCGTTGGTCGCGGCGGCAAGGATGACGTCGTCGCCATGGCCCGACCCCGGTTGGTAGAACTTGTGCAGCAGCGGCGGAGCCGCGTCGGAACCACGCAGGGCGGTGCCGTGGCAGGCGGCGCAAACCTGCTCGAATGCCGCCTTGCCGGCGCTTGCCTGGGCGGACAGCGAAGGCGCCACCAGGGCCTCCTGGCCGAAGCGGGCGGAAACCGGCTTGCCGTTGACAGACAACGACAGGATGGCCGCCACCTTGTCCGCCGTGGTCACCGCCGCATCGGCGGTCAACACCTCGCCATCGGCCTTGAGCGGCACGTCCAGCTTCTTGCCGCCGACCAGCAAGGTCGCCTTGCCGGTGGCCGCCACCGGCTTGTCGCCATGGTCCCGTACCCAGGCGCGGACGCCGCCGTCACGCACCGCGAATTCAATCCGCCAGCCATCGGCGGTCTCGGTGATCTGGCCGCCGTAATTGGCGGTCAGCACGCCGTCGGCGACGGCGGGAAACGAGGTGCCGAGCAGGGCGGCAGCCACGGCGAGAGCCGCAAAGGTCTTCATGGTCTTCTTCTCCAAAGTGATGAGGATGAAAAATGCGGCGGTCATGCCATGGCCTCCTTGAGGCGCGCGTCGCCGGCCACCCGCTCCACCGAGGAGCGGGCTACAGCCAGGAACACAACGGGAGTTACGATGGTGTCGAGGATGGTGGAGGAGATCAGGCCGCCGAAGATCACCACCGCCACCGGGTGCAGAATCTCCTTGCCGGGTTCGCCGCCCGCCAGCACCAGCGGAACCAGAGCGAGCGCGGCGACCAGGGCGGTCATCAGCACCGGGGTGAGGCGTTCCAGCGAACCACGCACCACCATCTGCCGCCCGAAAACCTCGCTCTCGTGCTCGACCAAGTGCAAGTAGTGCGACACCTTCATGATGCCGTTGCGGGCGGCGATGCCGGTCAGCGTGATGAACCCCACCAGACTGGCGACGCTCATGGTCTGGTCGGTCAGCCAGATGGCGGTGACGCTGCCCACCAAGGCCATGGGGATGTTGCCCATGATGATGGCCGCGAGCTTGGCCGACTTGAAGTGGCTGTAGAGCACGACGAAGATGCCGGCGAGCGACACCACCGCCAACAAGGCGATCAGGCGGCTGGCCTCCTGCTGGCTTTTGAACTGGCCTTCGTAGGTTACGTAATAGCCCTGGGGCATCGCCATCTCGCCCAGACTCTTCTGGACGTCGGCAATGATGGCGCCCATGTCGCGGCCCTGGGAATTGGCCAGCACCACGATGCGCCGCTGCATGTTGTCGCGGTTGATGATATTGGGTCCCGTGGTCTCCACCACCTCGGCCAGCAGCGACAGCGGCACCTTCCCGGCGGGGGTGTCCACCAGGATCTGGCGGAAGTCGGCGGTGTGAGACCGCCAATCCTCGGCCAGACGCAGCACCACGTTGAAGGTGCGCTGGCCGTCGCGGATCTGGCTGACCGTCTTGCCGTTGAGCGCCGCCTCCAGGGTTTCGGTCAACTGGTCGAGTGTGAGGCCGTACTTCTTGGCCTCGGCACGGTCAAGGCGGAGCTGAAGCTGCGGGATCAGTACCTGTTTTTCCACCTGGAGGTCGGCGATGCCCGCCACCTTGGCCATGCGGCCCCTCGCTTCCTCGGCCAGTGACCTCAGGGTGTCGAGGTCGTCGCCGAAGATCTTGATGGCGATCTCGGCCCGGACGCCCGACAGCAGGTGGTCGAGACGATGGGAGATGGGCTGGCCGATATTGGTGACGATGCCGGGGATGCGGGCGAGCTGGGAACGCAGATGGCCGAGGATGTCCTCGCGGCCGCGTTCCGACGGCTTCAGATCGACGTCGATCTCGGTGGAATGGACGCCCTCGGCGTGCTCGTCCAATTCGGCGCGGCCCGTGCGGCGGCCGGTGGAGATGACTTCCGGCACCTCCAGCAACAGTTTCTCTGCGATGGTGCCGATGCGGTTGGATTCAGACAGCGACGAACCAGGCGGCAGCAGCAAGCTCACCGTCACCGTGCCCTCGTTGAACCCGGGCAGGAAGGCGCGTCCGAGGAACGGAACCGACGCGGCGGCCACCACGACCAACAGGACCGCCGGCAGGATCACCTTGCGGGGGTTGTCGAACGACCAGTGCAGCAGGCCGGTGTCCCAGCCCTTCAGTTTCCGCACCAGCCAGGAATCGCCATGGGCGATCGCCTTGGCGTTGGGCAGCAAGTAGTAGCTGAGCGCGGGCGTCACGGTCAGCGACACCAGCAGCGAGGCGAGGATCGACGTCACGTAAGCGATGCCGAGCGGCGTGAACAGCCGACCCTCGATGCCCGACAACGCGAACAGCGGCAGGAACACCAGCACGACGATAATGGTGGCGTAGACGATGGAGTTGCGGACTTCGCTCGATGCCTGCCGAATGACGTCGATGACCGGCAGCGGCACTGCGCGTTGGGCATTCTCGCGCAGGCGGCGCAGGATGTTCTCGACATCGACCACCGCGTCGTCCACCAACTCGCCGATGGCCACCGCCAACCCGCCCAGCGTCATGGTGTTGATGGACAGGCCCATCTGCTGGAACACCAAAGCGGTGACCACGATGGACAGGGGGATGGCGGTCAGGCTGATGAAGGTGGTGCGCATGTTCATCAGGAAGGCGAACAGCACAATGGTCACCAGGATGGCGCCGTCGCGCAACGCCTCGACCACGTTGTCCACCGCCCGCTCGATGAAGTCGGCCTGCTTGAACAGGATGTGATCGGCCTTCACGTCGGCGGGAAGGCCACGCTTCAACTCGTCCAGCGCCTTCTCCACCTCGCGGGTGAGGCTGACGGTGTTGGCGCCCGGCTGCTTTTGCACCGCCAGGATCACCGCCGGAGCGGCGTTGACCGAGGCGTCACCGCGCTTGACGCCTGGGCCGAACTGGACGTCGGCGACCTGCCCGACGGTGATGGCTGCCCCGTTACGCCAGGCGACCACGGTATCCTTGAGATCCTCGACGCTGGTGGTCTGGCCGAGATTGCGGATCAGGAATTCACTGGCTTGCTGTTCCAGGAAGCCGCCGGTGGTGTTGCGGGCGAACCCCGCCAGGGCCTTGGCCAGATCGTCATAGGAAAGGTTGAAAGCCGACAGCCGCGACGGCGACACCAGCACCTGATACTGCTTCACCTGGCCGCCGATGGGGATGATTTGGGCGATGCCGGGGATCGACAGCAGGCGCGGCCGCACCAGCCAGTCGGCCAAGGTGCGGACCTCCATGGGCGAGGTAACGCCGGTTTCCGAGCGCATGCCCACCAGCATGATCTCGCCCATGATCGAGGTCACCGGCCCCATGGTCGGCGTGATGCCGTCGGGCATCTGCTCCTTGGTGGTCGCCAGCCGCTCGGCGACGAGCTGGCGGTTGCGGTAAATCTCGGTGCTCCAGTCGAACTCCACATAGACGATAGACAGGCCGACGCCCGAGGTCGAACGCACACGGGTGACGCCGGGGGCGCCGTTCATGGCAGTCTCCACCGGCCGGGTGACCAGGGTTTCCACCTCCTCGGGCGCAAGACCGTCCGCCTCGGTCATGATGGTGACGGTGGGCCGGTTGAGGTCGGGAAACACGTCAACCGGCAGCTTGGCCAAAGTGAAGGTGCCATAGACCGTCAGCACCAGGGCGAAGGCCAAGACGAACAGCCGATGGTTCAGGCTGAACTCGATGATCTTGTCGAACATGGCGGCTTACCTCCCCGCCTTGAGCTGCTCAATGCCTTGGGTCACCACCCGGTCGCCGGGCATGACGCCCTCGGTGATCTCAGCCAGCGGGCCGATGACCCGCGCGACCTTGACCGCACGGACCTCGAACTTCTCGGGGGCGGTGCGAACGAACACCACCTGCCGCCCGCCGACCTCGGCGATGGAGTCACGGGGCACGGCGGTACGCAAGGAGGCGGAACCGGTGGCGAGATAGACATCGACCGGCATGCCGATGTTCAAATTCGCCGCTTGTTCGACGGCAACCTGGAAAATGGCGTGAACACCCTGATCGACCACGTCAAGCTTGGGACTGACCCCCAGCAGGGTGAGCGGGAAACTCTGGTCCGGCACCAGCTTGCTGGCGGCGGTGGCTCCGGAGATGCGCTTGGCGGCCGCGAGATCGTGGATGATGGCCTCGACCCGGAGGCGATTGGGATCGACGATCTCGACCAGGGCCCGGTCGGAGGCGACCACTTCCCCGGGCACAACATGGACATCGGTCACCACCCCGTCCACCGGGGCGATCAGAAGTTCGCGCCCCAGCGCCGTGCCGGTGATCTGGCCGCGCTCCTTGCGCAGTTGATCAAGGCGAATGCGGGTGGTCTCGACCTGCTTGGCCGGCACCAGACCGCCCAAGGTTTCCTGCCGCACCAGTTCCCTCTCGGTGATAGAGATTTCGCTGTCGACGCGGGACAGCGACGCGCGCTTGTCGCCTTTCTCCAGATTGGACAGGGTTGGCTCCAGCACCGCCAAAATCTGCCCCCGCTTGACCGTCTGGCCAGGAACCGGGATCGGATGGGCCGGGTCCGACACCACACGGGCCGGCTGGGACGGCTGCACGCGAGCATAGCCCGAGGGATCGGCGATCACCCGCCCGACCACGCGAACGGTGTCGGCGGCCTGGCGTGGCTCGACCTTGATCGTGCGGATACCCAGCATGAACTGGTTCGGCTTGGACATGGCGATTGGCGTTCCCGGCTGGGCCTGCGGCTGCGCGGCGGCGGGCGTGTCGCCATGGTCCTCGCCGCCATGGGCATGGGCGGGATCGGCCAAGCCTAGCAGGCCGAGCGCCAACATCGCCACGGCTGCCTTGCGGCTGCGCCGGATCAGCGCAAGGCCGCCGACCAGCAGCACCGCGCCGACACCGCCCGCAGCGCCCAACACCGTCCAATTCGCGTTTTCCGGCTTGACCGCCACCGGTTGGTCAGCGGCCCGGCGGATCGCAGCCTGGATGAGGATCAGGTCGTCCTTGCCGGAGGCGGAAACGATCAGGGTCAGATCGGCCCCGCCTTCAGGCACGGACCAAGCCAGTTCATAGACTCCCGCCTCGCGGGTCGACGTGGCCTGCCCCTGCCAGCCGCCCGCCTCGGCCTCGATGGTGGCGCCGGCAACCGGCGCATTGGTGTCGGCATCGGCCAGATAGATGACGCTCTTGCCGTTGGCCGGGAAGAGAACGGCCTGGAAAACGGTCCCCTCGGCGCCGTACCCGGATTGCTCGGTGACGGTGGGCGCCGGAGCGGCGGCGGCGGGAGCGCCGTGGTCCTCCCCGCCATGGGCGAGCACCGCCGTCGGCAGAACCACGGCCAGCAAAAGGGCCGCTAGGCCGGTGCGGATGGGCTTCATCTGGATCATGGTCGTGGTCCCTACTGCACGGGGATGGGGGCGGTGCCGGACGCCTGTTCCCAGGCTGCCCTGGCGATGGCGACAGCGGCGGCGGCGCTGCGGCTAGCCTCGACGGCCTCACCCCAGCGGCGCTTTTCCTGAATGAGATCGACCGAAGAAACTTCGCCGACGGTGAAACCCTTTTCGATCAAGGCCAACGTTTCCGATGTCAGGCTCAACGCCTCCGCGGCGTCCTGCCACTGCTGCCAGGCGGCACGCCACCCGCTTTCGGCCTGCGTCAGTTCCCGCCGAGCCTTGTTCACGGCCAACTGGTATTCGGCGCGGCTGCGGCCGAGGTCGGCGGCGGCCGCCATCACCTCTCGCTGGTTGCGCTCCACCACCGGGATGGGCATCTTGATGCCGAAAATGACGGAATCATCGTAGGTGCGGTCGTAATCGGTGCTGGTCCGTTTCACTGCCAGCGACAGTTCCGGGTTGGGCAGGGCGCGGGCCTCTTGAAGATCGACGTTGGCACGCCCTCCCTCCAGACGGCTGCGAAGCGCCTTGAGATCTGGACGGCTGGCCTCAAGATCAGCGGCAAGTTGAGGAGGCGGAGCGGACGGGTTCGGCGCAGCCAAATCGTCGAGTGACGTCTTCGAAAGGCCGGTCAGTTCCACCAGCACCGCGAGGGCGGCATCATATTCGCCCCTGCGGCGGGCCAACGTTTGACGGTCGGCAAGGACTTCACCCGCGACCGTGCGGGCATCCAGTTCCCGCATCTCCTTGGCCTTGACCTGCTTCTCGGCGGCGGCCAGTACGGACTTGGTTCGGTCGAGGCGTTCTTCCGCCGCTTTCAGCAGCTCCTTGGCCTCCCAGGCTTTCCAATAGGCTTCGCGCACAGCCCCCGCCAATGCCCATTTCACCGCAGCGACGTCAGCCTCGGCTTCCGTCCGTTTGGCGGCGGCCACGGCCTGGCGGCCACTCATTTGACCTGGCATCCAAACTGGCGCACTGATCTCGGCCACCCATTCACGTTCGCCGTTGTTGTGATGCCAGCGATCAGTGGTGCGCTCGATCCGTAGCGCCGGATTGCCAGGCAGCAGGAAGTCGGCCTCGGCCTGGATGCCCTGGACGGCGGTCAGCGCCGAGCGGGCCGATTCAATGGAGGCATGGGTGTCGATGGCCGCGCGCAAAGCCTCGGCTTCACCCAGGGGAGCGGCCAGGGCGACGGATGCGGGCAGGAAAGGCAGCAACATAAGCAGTGGTCGAAGGCGGGACATGGTTCACCTCGGGCATAAGGATGGCGTTGGAAGCTTGTACGTGCTTGGAGAGCAGTAACGGCTTCAGTCGCGAGGGGGCTTGTACGGCGGGGAAACCGAGGCGAATGAAACGCCCCTGGTCGATGTCGGCACCGGCGGATGGCTCGCCGCGGAGTCCAATTCCATCGGCGCCCATTCTGCGGGGACGGTGAGAGCAAATGTCCCTGTCGCGACACATTGGCCGCCATGGTCGGAAAGCGGGTCTTGGTGCCGCCCCCGATCATGGTCGCAGGAATGGGCTTCGCCGTCGTTCACACCATGTTGGTGACCACCAGGACTGGCCTGGACCGCTGTCGCGGACACCATGAACAATAGGGCAAGAGCGACCAGCGCCCTTACCCATCGTCCCGTTATCCGCAGCAATCCGAGCATTCCGCCATTCCGCCATCGTTCCGTCCGCCGTTTGCGGAGACCCTGTCGGTATAGCGCGGAAGGCGCCGGGGCGATTGTAAAGTAGTGTAACAAAGTGAAAACCGGTGCTGCTGAAGAAGCAATGGCCTGCCATGATCGGCACCATCGGACAAATCGCAGAGGCCGAGAATGAGAAGGCTGGTTCCCGATTCCATCGCCGGAAGGACGTTGCTGGTTTTGCTGGTGGGGCTGACCTTGTCCCACATGGCGAGTACGGCCATCCTGTCGTCTGACCGGCACGACGCCATCGCCACCACCGGCGACAGCCTGACGGTCGACCGGGTGGGAGTGTTCGCCCGCCTGCTCGATCAGGCGCCGGTGGCCGAACGGGATCGGTTGGTCCGCAGCCTGGGCAGCCCTCTGCTGACGGTGTCGTTGGGCGATTCCCCCGCCGTGTCCGCCATCCACCGGGACGACGTGGAGGTCGTTCCGGTACGCCAATCCCTGGAAGCCCAGTTCGGCCCCCTCGATCATGACCGCCTGCACGTCACCCGCCAGCGCCACGACCACGGCGGCGAATCACCGTTCTGGTGGCGGCTGCTGAATGGGTTTCCCGACGACGACGCTTTGCTGGTCGCCGTGCGATTGACGGATGGAATCTGGGCCACCTTCGACCTGACCATACCCCGCCCGCCGACGCTGTGGTCTCCCCACTCGATCCTGTCGGCGCTGGTTATGATCGCCGCCATCCTGGTGCTCGGACGATGGGCGGCGGGATGGGTGTCGGCGCCGCTGGCTAGCTTCGCCTTGGCCGCCGACCGTCTGGGCCGGGACATGCAGGCGCCGCCGCTATCCGAGGTGGGGCCACGCGAGGTTCGGCAGGCCGTCGCCGCCTTCAACGAGATGCAGGGCCGCATCCGCCGCTTCGTCGATGATCGTACCCGCCTGCTGGCAGCCATCTCCCATGATCTGCGCAGTCCGATTACCCGCTTGCGGCTCCGCGCCGAGATGCTTCCCGCCACCGAGACCAGCGAGCGGATGCTGGCTGATCTCGCCGAGATGGAAGCCATGGTGACCTCGACCCTGGAGTTCGCTCGCGGCGAGGCCGGCGACGAGGAAACTCAGGCCATCGACCTTGCCGCCACCCTGGGAGCGGTGTGCGACAATACCTCCGACATGGGGCTGCCGGCCGAATTCGACTGGTCGGGACGGCTGGTCTGCATCTGCCGACCGCTGGCGATCAAGCGAGCACTGGCCAACCTGGTGGAGAACGCCGCCCGCTACGGCGGCCGCGCCGTTGTCCATGCCCGCCATGCCGGACGCGACATCGTCGTCACCATCGACGACGACGGCCCCGGCATTCCCGAAACAGAGAAGGAAAAGGTGTTCGCCCCCTTCTATCGGCTGGAATGTTCACGCAACCGCAAGACCGGCGGCATCGGCCTCGGCTTGACCGTGGTCCGCACCATCATCCGTGCTCATGGCGGCGACATCGGGTTGGAGAACCGCAAGGACGGCGGTCTTCGGGTGACGGTGACCATTCCGCAAGGGGAGGAATCATGACCGATCAGCCCCACATCCTGGTGGTCGACGACGACCAGGAAATCGGCGCCCTGCTGAAGGAATTCCTGGGCATGCAGGGCTTCATGGTCACGACCGTCGGCGACGGCGCCGCCATGCGCAAGACGGTCGAGGCCGGTCGGATCAACTTGGTCATCCTCGACCTGATGCTGCCGGGCGAGGACGGCCTATCGTTGTGCCGCTTCCTCCGCGACACCACCCGGCTGCCGGTGATCATGCTGACCGCCATGGGCGGCGAGACCGACCGGGTGGTGGGGCTGGAGATGGGCGCCGACGACTACCTCGCCAAGCCGTTCAGCACCCGCGAATTGCTGGCCCGCATCAAGGCGGTGCTGCGGCGGGTCAACGACCGTGGCGCACCCGAAGGGGAAACCGTGCTGGCCGCCCCGCGCGATGCCGCCCACCACGACATCATGACCTTTACCGGCTGGACCCTGGACACCGGCCGCCGCCAGCTTCGCTCGCCCGATGGCGTGCTGGTCGAGATCACCGGCGGCGAATTCGACCTGCTGATGGCCTTCCTGCTCAACCCCCAGCGGGTGCTCAACCGCGACCAACTCCTCGACCTGACCCGCGGCCGCATGGCCGGGCCGCTGGACCGCACCATCGACGTTCAGGTCGGGCGGCTGCGGCGGAAACTGGAGGTCGATCCCAAGAACCCTGAGCTGATCAAGACGGTGCGGGGCGGCGGCTATGTGCTGACGACGGAGGTGCGACGTCACGAAAGGTATTGAAATTAAAGGGGAGAAGGTTCGTCCCCAGCCCCGCCCCCTCCGCCAATTTCCTTTTGGAAAGTGTTCTCCGCCTGCGGGCGGCGGGGTAAAATCCAGGCGGCCCGCGCCGTTTGTGTGACATGGCTGTTGACCGCCTTGCCTTGCGGCGCAAATTCCCAGGCTGTTTTATCTTCTCTCCCCTGCGATATTCTCCGCAGGCCGTTGACTGCGGAACCGATGACGGTACGAGTTTGTGGGGTGGCCATTGAGTGCACTGTCACCGTAATCCCTTTCGGGACAGACACTGGGCGCACCGTCGCCGCAATTCGGGAAATGGACTCTGACCCCGTTTTCGCTGACCCTGACCCCGTTTTCGCTGACCCCGTTTTCGCCTGGGCTTTCGAAGCCGGCCTTTGCGGTGTGATCCGAGACCATCGGCCTCGAAAAGCCGAGGCCGATGGTTGATATCAGATTGCGTTCAGCATCCGTCGCGGCAGGCTTGGTTCGCCGCAGCAATCGCCACCAAGCACGCGGCCAGCGCCGGGCCGGTCGCCGTGCAGGCGGCGGCAGCGGCGGCAGCGGCGGCATCACAGGCGGCTCGGCAAAGCCAGGGGGGCACCGGGAGCCCAAAGGCTGCCATGGCGCTATGGGTGAATGCCTCGCCGATTGTCGCGCCATAAAGCGGGGTGTCGTGGGCCGGAGCCTTGACGTTGGCATCGCCGATGACGCCCTGACCGGGCTTAAGAACTTCGTGTTGCTGAAGATGGGTGATGATTTGCTGCTGCTCCGCCGACGAAACGGCGTCCCAGACCGCCTGATTGATCCGTATGTCCATATTTCGAGCCCCTCCATTTTGGTTAAACGAAGAAGGAGCATCATACGGTACGCCATATCGTTTTGGCAAATCTTGCTATGACAAATTTCCCTTATAAGTGGTTCACCATCTCTTGTGATAGGCGCTCTAAAAACTGAGCCGGAGACAGGATCGGAACCCCCTCATATTCATAGAGGAGCGGAAAACGGGGTCACGGAAAACGGGGTCAGAGTCCATTAACTCAATCCAGCCTTCGCCCCAAGCTCCCCCACCAATTCCGGGTGCTGATCCGGATTACGGTGACAGTGCATTTATTTGTGCACCACCTATGAATGTACCGGTGACGCTCGCCATTCTGTCGCCGACTCGCCGGGCCGATATCAGGCTTCCAGCGCCTTGGCCACCATGTCGGGATTGCGGGCGATGACATGAAGATAGGCTCGCGCCGTGGTGTCGGGCTGTTTGCGTCCCTGTTCCCAGTCCCGCAGCGTCCCCACGGGAATGCGGTAGCGGGCCGCGAATAGGCCCTGGGACAGACCGGTAGCGCTGCGGATCGCCTTGACATCCACCGGCAGAATCTCGGGCGCCACGTCGGAATCGGCGGCGATCTGGTGCTCGATGTCGGCGTCGGTCACCGCGTCCATTGCGGCCCAATCGACCGCATTCAGCGCGGCCTTGCTCATGTCAGGCGTGATCTTTCGGCGCATAGGCTTCGATCTCCCTTGAGTTGGCCTTGCGAAGCGAAATGACCCGGCGAATCTCGCCACGGTCGGTGAAGACGCAGACGAACAGCCGGTCGCGGATCAGGCCGTAGGCCACCTGCCGCCGCTCGCCATAATCCTTGCGGTCATCATCGACCACATACACCAGCCCCTCGAACACATAGGGTGCGAGGGCCAGGGAAAGGCCACGCTCGGCGATGTTCCTGGCGTCCTTGGCCGGATCGAATTCGTATTCCATCGCCACCAACTATACGGCTAGACCGTACTCGCGGGCAAGGAGATTTGTGGATGCGCCTGAGATAGCGCATTGATTCACAACAAGAGAAGGTTCGCCACCAGCCAACCCCTCTCCACCAGTTTGCTTACGAAATCTGTTCTCTGCTTTGCGGTCGGCGCCGTTGGTGCGGCACGGCTGTTGACTGGGCTGCTTGGCACTGGGGAAAACAGGCTTTGTTCCAGCGAACCGCAAGAGATCGCCGCGACTATTGAGTGTCTTTCCCTCTCTCTATAGGGTTGAAGCTGTGCCGCCTGCAATCACCCTTGATCTGGCAGGCGGCCGCCTTGTGGACGAACGATCTCGGGGAAGGAAACGAGAATGTTGCGGCGTTGGGCCTTCTTGTGCACGTGTCTTTCCCTGTGTTCGACCGAAGCGAGCGCAGAGACGCCAAGCTTCGATTGCACCAAGGCGTCCACCATTGACGAGCAACTGATTTGTGCCGACCCGCATCTGGCCGCCCTCGACGCACAGCTGGCTGATGCCGTGCGTGTGGTGGGTGTCCCGCTTACGCGGCAACGCCAATGGGTTTCCGAACGCAATCGGACCTGCCGGCTTTCTCGCAACATGGATCTGGCGACGTTGGATCGCACCGTCGCCACCAATTGCCTTTACCGCGCCTATGAATTGCGGCTGGACGAAGTCAGGGCGATCCCGGTCAATGGGGGGGACGCTCCCAAGTATTTCCCCTACCTTCCCCGTCTTACCCAAGATGGCGCTCCCGACGTATGTCGGGCGATGGAGGCTGCCCAGCAAGAATCATTTAAGTCATCGAGCCCGAAGGTCTCCGCCATTGATCGATCTTGGCCCGGACTGGGTATGAAATGGGTTATTTCACCGGCTACAGTTTCAGAGCGGGATGGCGGCAACTTGCTTGTGCCCTATTCCGTGGATTTGGATGCAGACGGTAAGCGCGAGATCCTGGCCCTCAGAGGGCAGACGCATAGTTGGCGCGGCGACGTCTTCTCGCTGCTTCGGTTCCCGTCCGAAGCGGCCTTCAAAGGCTTTGAGGCGCAGATGGATAAGGCCAGCCCAAAGAAGGGCGAGTCGGTCCTATCAGAGGACTGGCAGATCCCAGGGGTTTTGGCCGTGAATGGGCAGTATTATGTCCTGGACGAGGGGGCTGTTTGGGAGGACACGCCCCCTGCCACGCTGTACCGGATACCGGCGACGGGCAAGCCGGAAGCCGTTTGCACTGTCGAGCGCCGTCCGGACGAGACCACGGACTGGGAGAACAGGGCCGGCATGTCCACATTGTTCGCCGATTTGGCGTCGCTTGTCGGCGGATCGGGGGCGTGCGGTACGCTCAATGCGCCGACAAGACTTGCCATCGAAGCGGGAAGGATGCGCACACAGGCGCTCCTGCGCCCGTGGGCAACCGACAGGTCTTACAATAGCCGCCGTGATGTGGACGCCTGGCTGGCCAAGTGGGCGAGCGAAGGCCTCCGGAACTGGGATTTGCACCATCGGTTCCTGGCCCATGAGCCCCCGGCTCTCCATTCTCTTTCAGAGTGGTACGGGAAGGCCTTCGGCATGACCGAGCCCGCTCAGGAAGCTCGGCGGGTCTTGGACCAGATGATCAGCGGTCATTTCAGCTTCCCCGGATCGAGGGCCCCCTCGCCGTCGCCCTTGGCAACGGCCTTGCTCAAGGGGGCGCCCGCCTCTGAGGTGACACCATTGCTCAAGACAGCCGCCTTGGGGCAACCAGAATTTTTCGGAGCCGAAGTAAGCGAGGAGGCGCCCCTGGTGCTGGCGATCCGCCACCCCCATCTGGTTCGCCTGCTGCTCGACGCGGGGGCGCCGGTGAACGCCGTCAATTCCTTTGGCAAGACGCCGCTGATGTATGCGGCGCAAGCCGACAATGCGGAGGTGGTTCGCCTTCTGCTGGCTGCGGGAGCCACGGTAAACGCGCGGACCCGTCGCGCCCTCAGTTGCACGGTGCAGGTTACTCGCGGTGACCGCACCGCGCTGCATTATGCGGCCGAAAATGCCGGGCTGGAGGTCATGCGGTTATTAGTCAAAGCCGGAGCCGAAACCGGCGCCCGCGATGCCGATAACGACGGCAATCCGAGCCAGACGCCGCTCGACTATTTGGCCCGCAACACCAAACTGTCCGCCGATAACCGACAGCGGGCCGCGAAGTTGCTGCGTTCAGTTCCGTAGCATTGTGGGCGAAAGGTGGGCCTGAAGAAATTCCGTGCTGGTCGATACCCGCATGCCGCGCCCCCGCAGATGGGCGACAAAGGCTTGCCCGGCGGCGGGGAAATCCGGGCCGCCGGGGATCGCCGGCACCGGGCTGGTGCAGTCGGTGAGCAGGACGAATTTGCGGATATGCGCCTGATCGATGTTGTCGGCGATATCGGTGACCGTGGATTTGACGCAATGACTGAGCGCCTCCCCCGCGATCAGCAGGGTGTCGCATTCCGTCAGCCGTGCAAGCAAATCCTTATTCAGCGATGTCGCCGGGTCGGTGGGGTCCGCAACTTCCGCCGCCACCGCCGAATAATGCTCGGTGAACGGATTGGCGCCTTTGACGACGAAGGTGACCGGGCTCATGGCCCGTTCCTCCCACCGGCGCAAGGCGGCGAACAATTCCGG
Source organism: Stygiobacter sp. (assembly GCA_006218045.1). Lineage (GTDB taxonomy): Bacteria > Pseudomonadota > Alphaproteobacteria > Rhodospirillales > Magnetospirillaceae > Magnetospirillum. The sequence goes on along the minus strand of VBWB01000004.1, from coordinate 271,478 downwards.
CTGGATCGTCTGGCCGGGCGTGCCGATCAGGCAATGGGGCGGCCAGATCACCAGGGCATACTTACCATTGGTCTCCAATTGGCGGACATAGTCCAACGACCGCTGATTCCAAACCGGATTGCGCGGCGTCCACCGCCCGGTGGCGACCTCCTCGGCGCTGATGATGGTGAAAGGCGGTGGGGTGGCGCCTTCGTCGTCGCGCCACCACGTCGGGTGGGCGATGTCGAGGGCATGATGGCTGTCCATGGTCACATCGATGGCCTCAATCCGGTCCCCGAGCCGCTCAATCAAGGCGGCCAATCGGGTCATGTCGGCATGGGCACCGGGCACCGCGAGCGCGCCGTTGGCCGGGCCATCGCAGAAATCCATCTGCGGGTCGATGATGAGTAGGCGAATGCGACTGGACATGCTGACCTCCTTCCGGATTACCCGGCCATGATGGGGGATGGACGGTTAAACCGGAACCAGAATAACATATAGTCCAAAATTGAATTAAGTTTTAATTCCTGTCAATGCCTAAGGTTGCACTTGCGGTTACGCTCTCTTCGCCCTAGCATCTCCCCATTACACCATTCATGGAATAACTATGGGTGCGTTTGAAAAGCCGATCGCGACCGTGGATGTCGCCTTGTTCACCGTCTCGGAGGGCCGGCTTTGCGTAATGCTGGCCAAACGGCCCGATGATTCCGAGATTTTCCCAGGCGTGTTCGCCCTGCCCGGCGGTTACATCCATGTGAGCGAAGACGATGACGCCGAGGCCTGCGCCCGCCGGGTTTTGCGCGACAAGGCCGGTTTGCGCGCCCCCTATCTCGAGCAACTCTGCACCTTCTCGGGCAAGTTCCGCGACCCGCGCGCCTGGTCCCTCAGCGTCGCCTATTATGCGGTGATGCCGGCGACGGATCTGGTCGGCACAGGCTTGCGGCTGGCACCGGTGGATGAAATCCCCGCCCTGCCCTTCGATCACAATCAAATCGTGGCGACCGCGTCACGGCGGCTGCGCGGCAAGGCGTCCTATTCGTCCCTGCCCACCTTCCTGCTGCCGGAAAAGTTCACCTTCGACGAACTGCATGCCGTTTACCAGCAGGTCATGGGGGTCGAGATCAACAAGGTCAGCTTTCGTCGCAAGATCGAAAATCAGGGAATCGTCGTTCCGGTGCCGGGTGAAAAGCACTATGGCGCCCATCGCCCGGCCCAGCTTTATCGGGCGGCGGAACGAACGCTGATGGAGTTCGATCAAGTCATTTGACCGTGTTTCGGCCAATCCCATCACCAACGAGGTCGCCAGCATGATCAACTTCGCTTCCCGCGCCTATGACCGCCGCTGGCGCATCGACCCGATCGTGCGTTCATTGCTGGATACCGACTTCTACAAGCTGTTGATGCTGCAATTGATCCATCGGCACTTCGCCGCAGTGCCGGTGACTTTTTCGCTCATCAACCGCAGCAGGACGGTGCGGCTGGCCGATATGGTCGAACGCCGTGAATTGGAGGCGCAGCTCGATCACGTGCGGACCCTGCACCTGAGCCGGCAGGAACGCATCTGGCTGGCCGGCAACACCTTCTATGGCACCGAGGGCATTTTCAGTCCTGATTTCCTGACCTGGCTGTCCGCCTTGCGGCTGCCGGAATACGAGATCCGGGCCGTCGATGGCCAGTACGAGCTGACCTTTTCCGGCCCGTGGGCCGAGGTGATGCTGTGGGAAGTCTATGCCGTCACCATCGTCAACACCCTGCGCAACCGCGCCGGTCTGGCCCGCATGAGCGAATTGGAACTGGACGTGCTTTATTCCCGTGCCAAGGCCAAGCTGTGGGGAAAGCTCGACCGTCTGGCGGGCGCGGGTGTCACCGGCATCGCCGATTTTTCCACCCGGCGGCGGGCTGATTTTCTCTACCAGGAATGGGCGCTTCTGGCCGCCGCCGATAATCTGGGCAATGGCTTTCTCGGCACCTCCAACGTCGCCTTGGCCATGAAGCTGGGACTCGAGGCCATCGGCACCAACGCCCACGAATTGCCCATGGTCCTGGCCACCCTGGCCGATACCGAGGCGGAGTTGCGCGCCAGCCAATATCGCGTGCTGGAATTGTGGCAACAGACCTATGACGGTCGTCTCAAGGTGTTCCTGCCGGACACCTTCGGCACCACCCAGTTCCTGAGCGGCGCCCCCGACTGGGTGGCCGACTGGACCGGCCTACGGGTGGATTCCAAGGATCCCTTCGAGGCCGGCGAGGAAGCCATCGCCTGGTGGACGGCCAGGGGCCGTGATCCGCGCGGCAAGCTGGTGCTGTTTTCGGATGGTCTCGACGTGGACGACATCCTGGCCTTGGACAAGGCCTTCAGGGGGCGCTGTCGGCTTGGTTTCGGCTGGGGGACGCTGTTCGGCAACGACTTCCGCGACTGCCACCCGCGCGGTGCCGACGACCTTGCTCCCATCAGTCTGGTGTGCAAGGTAACCGAGGCCAATGGCCGACCGGCGGTCAAGCTGTCGGACAACCTTGCCAAACCCACCGGCCCGACCGAGGAAGTCGCCCGCTATCGCGCCATTTTCGGACGCGCCGGTCTTGGTCACCGCGCTGTGGTGGTATAAGGTTCGGGCGCCAAATCCATGTGGCCTCGCGACACTTCCGCCCTTATCCTGTGGCCCGGTTTCCTTGTTGAGTTGTCCATGCGCCCGATCGACCATTTGCTTGAACTGATGGCCACCTTGCGTGACCCCGTGCGCGGCTGCGCTTGGGACCGCGAACAAAGCTTCGCCACCATCGCCCCCTACACCATCGAGGAAGCCTACGAGGTCGCCGACGCCATCGACCATGGCGATATGGCGGCGCTGAAGGATGAGTTGGGCGACCTGCTGTTCCAGGTGGTATTTCATGCCCGCATGGCCGCCGAGGCCGGGCATTTCGATTTCGATGCCGTGGCCCAGGCCATCACCGACAAGATGATCCGCCGCCACCCCCATATCTTTGGTGATGCCGAACAGCGCGATGCCCAAACCCAGACCGTCGCCTGGGAGGCGACCAAGGCCGAGGAACGCGCCGCCAGGGGCCATGACAGCGTGCTGGACGGCATCGCCCGCGCGTTACCGCCCATGACCCGCGCCTTGAAGCTGCAAGGCCGCGCCGCCCGCGTCGGCTTCGATTGGGCCGAGGCGGGGGACGTCATCGCCAAGATCACCGAGGAAGTGGCTGAGATCAAAGCTGAAATCGATAGCGCGGCACCAATCGAGCGGCTTGAGGACGAGGTCGGCGACCTGTTGTTCGTCTGCGTCAATCTGGCCCGCAAGCTGTCCGTTGACCCGGAACGGGCGCTGAACCGGGCCAATATGAAATTCGTGCGGCGCTTCAATCACATCGAAAAAAGCCTTGAGAGCAACGGTCAGCCCATCGGCGAAGCCGGCTTAGAGACGATGGAGGCCTTGTGGCTGGATGCCAAAAAGCTGGAACGTCAAGGAGATGGCCGATGATTGCCGCTATCCGGCCCCTGCTGCGGCTCGTGGTCATGGCATTGCTCGCTTTGCCTTTGGCCTCTTGCTACATCCCCGACAAGTTCAAGGGTGAATTACGGTTATCGCGTTATGGCGATTACGCCCTGACCTATCAGGGCGACCTGATCTATGCGCCGATCATGCACGATTATGCCGGAGGCCGTATCACCCCCGAGAACGAGCAGGAAAAGAACGAAAACATCTATAAGGACCTGGTGCGCGACCCGGCCATCAAGGATCTTCAGCGCATCGGCAAGGGCCGTTTTCGCGTCAAGTATGAACGCCAAGGCCGCCTGGGTAAGGTCCAGCTCAGTTCGTTCCTGCGCCGCGATGCCCGCTTGCTGTCCATGAAATCCAATGAAGACGGCTCCATCATCATCGACGCCAACGGGGTCAAGACCGGCGACGCCCAGCGTATGGCCGAGTTGGGCATCGGCATGGAGGGCGAATTCCGTATCACTACCGACGCCAATGTGTTGCGGCACAATGCCACCGAAGTGCGTCCCTATGGCCAGTACAAAGTCTATATCTGGAAAATCGAAAACGCGCTGTCGGCTACTCCCACCCTGGTGATGTTGCGCGACCCCGACCCCAACCGCCCGCTTTGAAGGATTGCGCCATGGCCGATTGGACCGACCGCATCGTCTTTGTCACCGGCGCCACCGCCGGTTTCGGCACCGCCATCGCCCGCGCCTATGCGGCCTTGGGGGCACGGCTGATCCTGTGCGGGCGCCGGGCCGACCGACTGCGCCAATTGCAGGCAGAGTTGAAGGTTCCCTGCCATTTGATGGAACTGGATGTGCGCCAGCGCCAAGCGGTGGCGGATGCCGTCGCTGGCCTGCCCGCCGATTTCACCGCCATCGACGTATTGGTCAACAATGCTGGACTGGCCCTGGGGCTGGAACCGGCGCATCGGACCGATCTGGACGATTGGGAGGCGATGATGGACACCAATGTCAAAGGGCTGATGTATGTCACCCGCGCGGTCCTGCCCGGCATGGTCGAGCGCAATCACGGCCATGTGGTGAATATATCCTCCATCGCCGGCACCTATCCCTATCCCGGCGGCAATGCCTATGGCGCTTCCAAGGCGGCGGTGAGCCAGTTCTCGCTCAATCTGATCGTCGATCTGGTCAAGACCAAGGTGCGGGTGACCAACATCGAACCCGGCCTGTGCGCTGGGTCCGAATTCTCGCTGGTGCGCTTCAAGGGGGATGCCGAGGCAGCGGCCAAGGTCTATGACGGCACCACACCGCTGACATCGGAAGATATTGCAGAATCAGTTATTTGGGCGACGTCCCTGCCAGATCACGTCAATATCAACCGCATCGAGTTGATGCCGGTGTCACAGGCGCCCGCCGGATTGACGGTGTTTCGCGGTTAATCCACCAACGGTGCCAGTTGCCGCCAGCTTTCCGGACCCGGGGTCAGCAGCAATTGCCCATCGGCATGCAGCACCGGGGTATAAGCCTCGCCGCCCAGCATGGCGGCATGGCCGCCGGCTTCGGTATGGATCAGCACTCCAGCCGCGTGATCCCACGGCATCAGGCGGCGGAAATGGGCGAAATGCTGCCGTCCGGTGGCCAGATCGAGATAATCATGGGCGGCACTGCCGCGCCGGGCGACGTGCAGGACGCAATCGGCGACTTTGCCGCGCTTTTTCACCGATCCGGTCATCCGCGGCAGCGGCACTTCCGCCGCCACTTTCAGCCGGGTGCCGTCGCGCCAGGCCCCCTGCCCGATTTCGGCGGTCACCGTACGGTTGGGGATGGGGTCGTGAATCCAGCCGGCCATGGTGACCCCATCGACCACCAGGGCAACGATGACGGCGAAGCGCGGGTTGTTGTTGGCGAAATTGCCGGTGCCGTCCACCGGGTCGATGACCCAGACCACGCCGGGGTGATTGAGGGCGTCGAGCAGGGCCGGATTGCCATCTACCGCCTCTTCGCCCACCACCGCGCCGGGGATGAGGTCGGTCAGCAGCCGGGTCAGCAGCCGCTCGGCCATGATATCGGCGTCAGTGACCAGTTGGTTGGGCTTTTTCTCGCGAATCTGATCGCGGCTCAGCTTCTTGAAGCGCGGCAGAATCTCCGCTTCCGCCGCCTGACGGATCAGACCGGCAACCTTGGCCACATCAACCTTCACTCGATTCCCCCGTTGGCGAGCATCTGTTGATATCTCTGGATATTGGCCGGGTCGAGACGAACTTTCAAATGGGTTTGCGTCTCGTCGTCGCTGCGTTCCAGCACTTCGCCATTGCGGTACATCCAGGCAATGGCGGCGCCGTCGCCGAGAGCGAAGCTGACATCGATGATCAGGCGGTTTTCCGACAGCTTTTCATCGATACAGGCCAAAAAGGCATCCACCCCCGCCCCGGTGAGGGCGGAAATGGGCAAGGCCGTCGGCTTGCGCGCCGCCTGATTGACCACCCCTTCCCGCGCGCCTTCCGGCAGCAGATCGATCTTGTTCAAGGCCTCGACCAGACCGCGGTCGACCATATCGCCCAGGCCCAGTTCCTTCAGCACCAGTTCCACGTCGGAGGCCTGGGCCTCGGCATCGGGATGGGCCATGTCGCGCACATGCACGACCACGTCGGCTTCCAGCACCTCTTCCAAGGTGGCGCGAAAGGCGGCGACCAGTTCATGCGGCAGGTCCGAAATGAAACCCACCGTATCCGACAGGATGATCTGCCGGCCTGACGGCAGTTTCAGACCGCGCATGGTCGGATCCAAGGTGGCGAACAGCATGTCCTTGGCCAGAACCTCGGACCGGGTCAGGCGGTTAAACAGCGTCGATTTGCCGGCATTGGTGTAGCCGACCAGGGCGACGATGGGATAAGGCACCCGGCGCCGCGCCGAGCGGTGCAACTCGCGCGTGCGCTTGACCTCTTCCAATTCCCGCTTCAGCTTGACGATGCGGTCGCCGATCATGCGGCGGTCGGCCTCGATCTGGGTTTCACCGGGACCGCCCAAAAAGCCGAAGCCGCCGCGCTGGCGTTCCAGGTGGGTCCATGACCGCACCAGCCGCGAGCGCTGATAGGACAAGGCGGCCAGTTCCACCTGCAACGAGCCTTCACGGGTGCGGGCGCGGGCGCCGAAAATCTCCAGGATCAGGCCGGTGCGGTCGATGACCTTGCACGCCCATTCCTTTTCCAGATTACGTTGCTGGACCGGCGACAGGTGGCCGTCGACGATAGCCACCTGGATATCCTGGTCCTTGACCACGATGGCCAGACGCTCGACCGCCCCCTTGCCGATCAAGGTGGCGGGCCGCCGCTTGGATACCGGAACCAATTCGGCGGCCACCACGTCAAGATCAATGGCCTGGGTCAGGCCAACGGCTTCATCCAAACGGGATTGCGGGTCGCGCAAACCGCCAATGGCCACCTTGATGGCCGGATGGACGACCATGGCCCGCTGACGAGAGGCAATGCCTTCGTTCGTGCTTTCAGACACTTATTCTTCGCCGCCGTCCTTGATGGGTGGCTCGAACAACTGAATGGGGGCAGACGGCATCACCGTCGAAATGGCGTGTTTATACACCAATTGGGTGTGCCCATCCCGACGCAGCAGCACCGAGAAATTATCGAACCAGGTGACGATACCTTGTAACTTGACACCGTTAACCAAAAAGATGGTAACCGGAGTCTTTTGCTTACGGATGTGATTGAGAAACACATCCTGCACGTTCTGCGACTTTTCGGCGGACATGGTTGATGTTCCGTTCTTATTGCCCGAGATTGTTCTTCGTAGGTCTTCGAGAAGACCTCCCTAGATTCCCTTGGTTATCATCAAATCGCCGGATTGGGAACCGATAGTTCGTCCAATCGGCTGAGAAGAGATTGAGGGCTGGGAAAGTAATAAGCCGGGGGGTGGGCATCGAACTCACCCGGGCGGGCGGGTTCCGCCCGCAACAATGCCGGGGTACAACCGGAATTGATGGCGCAATGCATATCGATAGGCGAATCGCCGACAAACCAGACTTGCATCTGGGGTTGAAGATTCTTGGGCGCCAGGGCCATGGTCACCGGGTCCACCGCTGGCTTGTCGGCGGCGGCGTCGCTGGCGCCGACAAGGGCGCCGAACCACATATCCCAGCCCAGGGCCCGGGCCTCGGTGCGCAGGAACGTGCCGCGCTTGTTGGATACCACCGCCAGATAGAAGCCCTCTTCGTGCAGGCGCCGCAGCATGTCCTCGATACCGGGCAGCGGGCGCAGAAAGTCCAGATGGATGGCGGCGAAGGTCCGGGTGAACACCTCACGAGCCTCGATCCAGTTTTCACCGAACATGTCGGGGAAGGAATCTTTCAGCGATTTGGCGACGTTGCGCTCGACTTCCTCGCGGCTCCATTCACCCATGCCGAAATGGCGGAAAGTGCCATTATAGGCGGCTTGGATGCACTCCCACGAATCCACCAAGGTGTTGTCCCAGTCGAACAAAATGGCGTGCGGTCGGCTCATGGACGGCGCAGCTCCCGATAAAGCTCGCGCAGGCGGCGTGTGACCGGACCGGGATGGCCGTCGCCGATAACGCCATCATCCACTTTAACCACCGGCATCACCATCATGGTGGTGCCGGTGATAAAGGCTTCACGGGCGCGCAAGGCCTCGGCCAGGGTAAAGGGGCGCTCGCCCACCTCCAGCCCCAGAGTGCGGGCCAGTTTCAGTACATTGCTCCGCGTCACCCCGGCCAGGATGGACGTGTCGGCAGGATGAGTCAAAAGCGCGCCGTCATGGGCGACGATGAAGATGTTGGTGGCACTGCCCTCGGTGACGAAGCCGCGGTCGCTGACCAGCCACGCCTCGAAGGCGCCGGCCTCGCGCGCCGATTGCCGGGCCAACACATTGGGTAACAGGCCGGTGGCCTTGATATCCGGGCGTTTCCAGCGCAGATCGGGCTGGCTGACCACGCGCACCCCCTGTTCGATCAGCGCCGGCGCCGGGCCGGTATGGGGCCAGGCACTGATCACCAGACTGGACGGGGTATCCAACGGAAAGGCGTGATTGCGCGGGGCGGCACCGCGGCTGGCCTGGATATAAACCAAACCATCGGTCAGGCGGTTGCGGCGGATGACCTGATCCAGAACCAGCGGCAACACCCGACGCGGCAGCGGCCAGGAAATGGCCAGGGCCCCCAACGAGCGCTCCAACCGATCAAGATGCTGGTCCAGATGGCAAAGACGCCCCTTGACCACCGGCAGGACTTCATAGACGGCATCGGCGAAGTGGTGGCCGCGATCATCCACATGGATTACGGCCTGGGGGTGGGGCAGATAGCGCCCGTTCACATAGCTGACGCGCGGCACCCTAGAAGTACTCCAGCCGGACCGAGAACATCTTTTCCACCTTCTTCACCGCCTCGGCGGCGGCGAACAGGACGATGCGATCACCGGCCTGGACCACGGTGTTGCCGCGCGGGCTAATCATGGCGCCGTTATGAACCACCGCGCCCAGCAGCACGCCGTTGGGTAACTTGACCTCGCGCAGCGGCTTGCCGACCAGACTCGAGGTTTCCAGGGCATCGGCCTCGATCAGTTCACCGAAGCCCTCGTGCAGGGAATGCACCGCATGAATGCGGCCACGACGCACGTGTTGCAGGATGTTGGACACGGTGATGGCGCGCGGGCTGATGACCACGTCGATACCCAACGGCCCCATCAGGGCGTTATAGGTGGTCTTGTTGATCAGGCTCATGGCCCGTTTGGCACCGTAACGTTTGGCCAGCAACGCCGCCAGGATGTTGGTTTCGTCGTCATTGGTGACCGACACCACCGTTTCGGCATTGGCGACATTGGCCTCGGTCAGGATTTCGGTGTCCAGGACATCGCCGTTCAGCACCACCGTGCGGTGCAGGCTCTTGGCCACGTATTCGGCTCGTTCCTTGTTGATCTCGATGATCTTGACCGTGGCGCCGGGATGGGCCTCCTCGATCTGCTGGGCCAGGAACAGGCCGATATTGCCGCCGCCGAAAATAACGATGCGCCGCGCCGCGCAATCCTCGCGGCCAAAGGCGGACAGCGCCCGGTCCACCTGCTGTGTATCGACAACGAAATAGACCTCGTCGCCTTCCAGCATCTGATCTTCCGCCGTCGGCACGATGGGCTTGCCGTCGCGGACGATACCGATGATGACGATGTTGAGATCGGGGAACAGCACCGTCAATTGCCGCAACGGCGTATTGATCAGCGGGGTCTGTTCGTTGCAGCGTACGCCGATCAGGCGCACCTTGTCGCCGGCCATGGGGATGACGTCGATGGCGCCGGGCACCTGCAAGCGCCGGGTGATGGCGCGGGCCACCTCGATTTCCGGGCTGATGGTGACGTCGATGGGCATATGGTCGCGGGTGAACAGATTGGACCACATGGGCTGCAAATAGGATTGGGCGCGGACGCGGGCGATCTTGGTCGGCACGTTGAACAGGGAATGGGCCACCTGACAGGCGACCATGTTGACCTCGTCGAACTGGGTCACCGCGATCAACAGGTCGGCATCCCCCGCCCCGGCCTGCTCCAACACCGATGGATGCGAGGCATGACCGAGCACGGCCTGCACGTCGACGGTATCGGTGATCTTGCGGATCAGTTCGGGACGTTGGTCGATGACCGTGACGTCGTTGTTTTCACTGGCCAGATAATGGGCGATGTTGAAGCCCACCTGTCCGGCGCCGCAGACGATAACCTTCATTTTCGTCCCCTACTCCATGCCCGGCTCAGGGCTTGGTCTTTTCGTCGGTATTGACGCCCAACAACTTCAATTTGCGGTGCAGGGCAGAACGCTCCATGCCGACAAATGCCGCCGTACGCGAGATATTGCCGGCGAAACGATTGACCTGGGCCAACAGATATTCACGCTCGAACAATTCCCGCGCGTCACGCAAGGGCAGTGTCATGATCTCGCTGGATTTCTCCCAGCGCAACACGGCTGGGGTGATGGCGCTGATCTCACCCGGCAGCATGTCGGCCCGGATCATCTCGCCCGCCTCGCCCGGAGCCATGATCAGCAACCAGTCCATCACGTTGCGCAATTGCCGCACATTGCCCGGCCAATCATAGGCCTGCAACGCAGCCAGGGTGTCTTCACCCAACGGGCGACCCTGGGTACCGGCGGCTTGGGCGGCCAATTGCATGAAATGCCGGGCCAGGGCCGGAACGTCTTCCTTGCGTTCACGTAAGGACGGCACCCGGATGGGGACCACGTTCAAACGATAGTACAAATCCTCGCGGAAACGCCCGGCGGCCAGTTCGGCCTGTAAATCGCGGTTGGTGGTGGCGATGACGCGGACATCCACTTCCACCCGGGTGCCGCCGCCGACCCGCTCGAACGTCTGATCTTGCAGGACGCGAACGATCTTGCCTTGGGTTTCCAACGGCATGTCGGCCACTTCGTCCAACAAAAGCGTGCCGCCATGGGCCTGCTCGAAGGTGCCGATCTTGCGTGGCGCATCGGTGCCGTCACCGTGCTCGGTGCCGAACAGCTCGACTTCCATGCGGTCGGGATGCATGGCGGCACAGTTGAGCACCACGAACGGCGCCTCGGCCCGGCGCGAGCGGGCGTGGATGATGCGGGCCGCCACTTCCTTGCCCGATCCGGCGGGGCCGGTGATGAGAACGCGGGAATTGGTGGGCGCCACCTTGTCCACCGCCTGGCGGATCTGGACGATGAAGGGCGAGGCGCCGACCAGATCGCCCACCGCCACCGGGTTGCCGATGCGCAGACGCAATTCGGCGTTTTCGCGGCGCAGTTTGGCCGCTTCGATAGCACGCTCGACGATGATCAACAAGCGGTCGGTCTTGAACGGCTTTTCAATGAAGTCGTAGGCGCCGATCTTGATGGCCTCCACCGCCGTCTCGATGGTGCCATGGCCGGAAATCATCACCACCGGCACGTCCGGGTGGTCGTGTTTGACCGCGGTCAGAATACCCAAGCCATCCATATCCGAGCCTTGCAGCCAGATATCCTGGATGATCAGGCTGGGACGGCGGGCGCGCACCGCCTCGAGCGCGGCATCGGAATTTCCGGCCTCGCGGGTGGCATACCCTTCGTCTTCAAGAATGCCGGCGATCAGCGCGCGGATATCGGCCTCGTCGTCGACGATCAGAATGTCATGAGCCATGTTGAGCCGTCATTTCGGCAGCGGGAACCTGCGAGGTATCGTCACCTTCGCGGAAGACCATGCACACCCGGGCACCACCGGATGGCGCATCCTCCAGTCGAAGATCACCCTCATGGTCTTCTACGATTTTCTTGACGATGGCAAGTCCTAATCCGGTGCCCTTGGTGCGGGTGGTGACATAGGGTTCGGTCAGACGGTCGCGGTTTTCCTTGGGCAGCCCCCTGCCGTTATCGCTGACTTCGATGGTAATGCGCGATTTGTCGGAAAACAGCGCCAACGAGACCTGACCGGGGGACACATCGCCCCCATCGCGGCCCTGAATGGCTTCGACCGCGTTTTTCAACAGATTGGTCAAGGCTTGCCCGAACAATCTGGAATCGCACAGCATGGGCACCGGGTGGTCGGGGATGACACTGGTGAAACGGACATCGGGATTGCCGGTCTTTTGCAGGAACAGTGCCTCGCGGCAGATGGCGGCGAGATCCGCCTTTTTCATCTGTGGCGCCGGCATGCGAGCAAAGGAGGAAAACTCGTCGACCATACGCCCGATATCCCCCACTTGGCGGACGATGGTATCCACCAGGGTCGAATAGGTCTCGGGGTCGCTTTGTATCTCCTTGAGATATTTGCGCTTTAGCCGCTCCGCCGACAGTTGGATCGGGGTCAGCGGGTTCTTGATCTCGTGGGCGATGCGCCGGGCCACATCGGCCCAGGCGGCGGTGCGCTGGGCGGAAACCAACTCGGAAATATCGTCGAAGGTAACCACATAGCCGATGGTCTCACCGTCCAGCCGTTCGGCAGCCAGCCGCACCAGCAAGGTCCGCTGCCGGGCTTGCCGCACCAGCTTGATTTCGTGTTGGATCAGCTTTTCCGGGCGGCGCACCACTTCATCGAAGGCCGTGCTGAATTCCGGCGCGATCTCGGTCAAATGTTGGCCGATCAACGCTTCGGGGAGGGCCGCCAGCAGCTCGCAGGCGGAACGGTTGGGCAGATGGATATTGCCGTCGCGATCCAGGCCGATCACCCCGGCGGAAACGCCGGCCAAAACCGTTTCGGTAAAGCGCGAACGTTCATCCAACTCGCGGTTGGCATCGATCAGTTCCTGGCGCTGTTCCGACAATTGCTCGGTCATGCGGTTGAAGGCGCGAACCAGCGAACCGATCTCGTCCGCCCCCTTGCCTTCGGCCACCCGCGCCGTCAGATCACCCGAACGTACCCGTTCGGCGGCATCGATCAGGCGGACGATGGGCGTGGCCAGGCTCATGGCCATGCTTAAGCCCACCCACACCGCCGCCAGCAGCAGCAGCAAGGCGATGATGGCGAAGATCATGGAGAAAGCGCGCTCCAGGCTCAGGCGCCGCCCCTCCAGATTTTCGTATTCGGCTACCGCCGCCGAGGTTTGTTCCATGTGGCCAATGACTTTGGGATCGACGAAGCGGCCCACATACAAGAAAGTCTCGTCGAAAAAGCCCTGCAACTGGACCAAGGCGCGCACACGATCATCGTCATCGGTGGTCAACACCGCTACCTCGCCCGATCGCGCCTTTTCCAGGGCCCAGAACGGGATTTGATCCAGGCTGGATTCGATGGAAAAAGCCAGGCCGGTGCGGGCCAGAACCCGCCCCTGACCATCGAAAACCACCGCCTCGGTCAAACCGCGCAGCGCCGCCTGCCCGGAAATGAAGCTGGAAAAACGCTGGGGATTGCGGCTGAGCAGCAGCCCTTCGCGGTTGATGTCGTTGGCCATGGCCAGGACATCGCCGCCGATGATCTGCTGGTGTTCCTCCAAGTACGCCCGCGCCACCTGCAACGAGGCCTGAAGCGCGGTGCGCACGCGGTCGGAAAACCAGCTTTCGACGCCATAGCGGAAAAACACGGTGGAACCGACCGAAACGACGATGGCCGGAGTAAGCGCCACCAGCGAGAACAGCACGATGAAGCGCAAATGCAGGCGCGACCCCGACGACCCGCGCCGCCGCGCCCGCCACACGCCGATGATGCGCACGCCGATAACCACCGCCAATGCCACCAGCAGCATGACGTCAAGGGCGATCAGCGACAGCACCGTCTTGGGATCGGGACCGATGGGGCCGGACACGGTCAGGGCCAGGAAGGTGGCCACCACCGAGGGAACCACCGCCAGGGTCAGGCCGAAGGCCAGCTTGCGGGCAAGTCCGACATTGCGCGCCCAGATCATCAGGCGCAGCCCCAGGCGACGACGGTCAGCGGCCATGCGGTCCCCCGTTACTTGAAGCCACCACGCCCGACGGAAACATCCAATTCGCGGATCTTCTTGCGCAAGGTGTTGCGGTTGAGGCCCAAGATTTGCGCCGCCTTGATCTGGTTGCCACGGGTGACTTCCAAAGCCAGGGCGATCAGTGGACGCTCCACTTCCCGGAGGACCCGGTCATAGACGCCGGGGGGCGGCAAGCTGTCTTCGTGGCTGCCGAAATATTCGCGCAGATGCCGCTCGACCGACGCCGACAATCCATCGCCATCACCGGCGCTCATGGCATCGCTGGCCGGAGCGCCGCCGGCCAGTTCGGCCTCGATCACCTCGATGCCGATGACTTCCTGCGAATAAAGCGCGGCCAGACGGCGGACCAGGTTTTCCAACTCCCGTACATTGCCGGGCCAGCGATGGCGCTTCAGCCGGTCCATGGCCTGGGCATCGATGCTCTTTTGCGGCAAGCCCTCGCTGCTGCCCTGGGCGAGGAAATGGCGGATCAGTTCGGGGATATCTTCGGTACGTTCCCGCAACGGCGGCAGACGAATGGGGACGACGTTGAGGCGATAGAACAAATCCTCGCGGAACAGGCCCTGGCGGATCAACTGGGTCAGGTCGCGGTGGGTGGCGGCGACGATGCGCACATTGGCGCGGATGGGGGTACGCCCGCCCACCGTGGTGTATTCGCCTTCCTGCAACACCCGCAACAGCCGGGTCTGGGCCTCGGGCGGCATGTCGCCGATTTCATCCAGGAAAAGCGTGCCGCCCTCGGCTTGCTCGAACCGACCGGTGGCCCGCTGGGTGGCGCCGGTGAAGGCGCCCTTTTCATGGCCGAACAATTCGCTTTCGATCAGTTCTCGCGGAATCGCCGCCATGTTGATGGCGACGAACGGCCCGTTGCGGCGCTTGCCGTAATCATGCAGGGCCCGCGCCACCAGTTCCTTGCCCGTGCCCGATTCGCCGGTGATCATCACCGTCAGGTCGGTGCCCATCAGCCGCGCCAAGGTGCGGTAGATTTCCTGCATGGCTGGCGAGCGACCGATCAGCGGCAGCTTTTCCTCGTCATCGTCGCCGGGGTGACCTTCGGCCGGAGCCGAACGCGGCGCCGTCAATGCGCGATTGACAACAGCCACCAGTTCCTTGAGGTCGAAGGGCTTGGGCAGATATTCGAAAGCCCCGCGCTGGGTGGCCTTAACCGCGGTCAGCAGGGTGTTTTGCGCGCTCATGACGATGATGCGCATATCGGGACGGATTTTCTTGATGCGCGGCAGCAGGTCGAGACCGCTTTCATCGGGCATGACCACGTCGGTGATGACCAGATCGCCCTCGCCTTCCGACACCCAGCGCCACAGGGTCGAGGCATTGCCGGTGGTCCGCACCTCGTAACCGGCACGGCCCAGGGCCTGGGCCAGAACGGTGCGGATGCCACGATCATCGTCGGCAACCAGAATGGTGGAATTAGTGGTCATCGTATCAGCCCTCGTCCCCTTCCTGAACCATGGGCAGCATCACCTTGAACACGGTGCGGCGGGGCGTGCTGTCGAATTCGACGATGCCCCCCAGATCCCCCACGATTTTGGCAACCAAAGCCAGTCCCAATCCGGTACCCGAAGGCTTGGTGGTGACGAAGGCATCGAACAGATGTGGACGCAAGTCATCGGAAATACCGACACCATTATCCTGAATGCTGACCAACAGCGGTAGATGTCGGCGGACCTCCGTACCCGGAACGGCCAGACGCACACCATGCTGGTAAGCGGTGGAAATGATGATTTCGCCGCCTTCGGCGGGCACGGCCTCGGCGGCATTCTTGATCAGATTGAGGAACAACTGGATCAACTGGTCACGGTCGCCGGCCACCGGCGGCAAGGACGGATCGTAATTCTCGACGATGCGCACAGTGCGGGCAAAACCATTTTCGGCGATGCGGCGCACATGTTCCAGCACCTGATGGATGTTGACGGCACCGCGTTCGACCATGGGCTTGTCCGAGAACACTTCCATGCGATCGACCAGGGCGACGATGCGGTCGGCCTCATCGATGATCAGCCGGGTCAGCACCCGGTCATCCTCGGAAGCGGCACTTTCCAGTAACTGAGCGGCACCGCGGATACCCGACAGCGGATTCTTGACCTCGTGCGCCAGCATGGCGGCCATGGCCGATACCGAGCGCGCAGCGTTACGGCTGGACAATGACCCGCCGATTTTAAGGGCGATGGATTGTTCATGCAGCGATAGCGCCACCAGACCGGGGCATTCATTGACCGGTGCCGCCTGGACGGTGACGGTGCGGTTGCCGGTGCGCGGGGTATCCAGGGAAATACCGTGTTCCGATACCACCTGGGCATCGTTACGGGCCTGCTCGATCAGCGACAGAATGGGCGAATCGGGGGGCAGCAGATCGGTGATCGGCTTACCCAGCAGATAGGAAGCACCCGACTGGAATAATTGTTCCGCCGAGGCATTGGCGTATTGGATATTGTTGCCGACATCGATCACCAGGATCGACGACGCCAGCGCCCCCAGCACCACGGATGGGTCAATGGAAGCAGCTTGGGGGCGGCGCAGCATGGCGGATACCTTCCCGATCATGCTGCCACCTTGTCCAGCAGCGGCAGATAAAAATCATGAATGGCCGTCCGCACGGCCTGGGCGTCGGACATCTTGTTGACGTGCGAACGGAATTCCGCCGAGCCGTGCAACCCCTTGGAATACCAGGCGATATGCTTGCGGGCCATGCGTACGCCGGTGTCGGTGCCGTAATGACTGAGCATGTCGTCGAAATGTTCCAGCAAGATGGCCAATTGCTGATCCAACGATGGATCGACCGGGCGTTCGCCGGTGGCCAGATAATGGGCCACCTGACCGGGGAACCAGGGGCGGCCATAAGAACCGCGCCCGATCATCACGCCGTCGGCGCCCGATTCCGCCAATGCGCGGATGGCATCGTCGATGGTTTCGATGTCGCCGTTGACGATGACCGGAATATCGACCGCGTCCTTGACCTGACGGACGAACGTCCAATCGGCGCTGCCGGTATAGAATTGCTGGCGGGTACGGCCATGGATGGTGACCATCTTGATCCCCGATTCCTGGGCGATCCTGGCCAGCCGCGGCGCGTTGAGGCGGTTGTGGTCCCAGCCCATGCGGCATTTCAGCGTCACCGGCACATCCACGGCCCGCACGGTGGCTTCCATCAGCTGGCCGGCCAAGATCTCGTCCTTCATCAGGGCCGAGCCGGCCTCGCCCTTGACCGCCACTTTCTTCACCGGGCAGCCCATGTTGATGTCGATGATGGCGGCGCCGCGATCAGTGTTCATGCGCGCCGCCTCGGCCATCACCTCGGGCTCGCAGCCGGCAAGCTGCACCGACATGGGATGTTCCTCGGCGCAGTTGCTGGCCATTTTCATGGTCTGGCGATTGGCGCGGATCATGGCTTGGCTGGCGATCATTTCGGAAACCACCAAGCCGGCGCCCATGCGCTTGACCAGACGGCGGCAGGGCATGTCGGTTACTCCGGACATGGGCGCCAGGATCACCGGATTGGGGAGGGTCACCGAGCCGATGGTGACCGATTTGCGAAGGGCGTCGTGCATAACTGCGTATTTATTATGCAGACGCTGCGTAACGCAACGGCAAAAGCCGCTTACCCATGGGAAATATGCCTAAAAGCGCCTCAATAAATCACTTGCGTGACAAATTTAACGCCGGGATATGCCAAAGTTAGCAGCAGATAAGCCACCAGCACCACCCGCGCCGCCAGCCTTCCGCGCACCCCGCAGACCCGATGACCGGTCAGAAGCGCGCCGATCAGCACGAAAGCGACGATGGACAACAGGGTCTTGTGGTCGAAGTGCAGCAACCGACCACTTCCCAGGAACTGGATGGCCATACCCGAGGCCAAACCACACCCCAGCACCACCTCGGACAGTACCAACAGCCGCCCGGCCAGGGTCTCGCTTTGCAAAACCGCCGGCAGCATGCGGGTCAGACGCGTGGGGCGCTTGTGCTTGAGCGCACGCTCCTGCAAGAAGACCGCCAGCGACGCCACCGCCGCCAGGGTCAGCAGCGCATAGGTCAGTACCGCCGTCAGAATATGCAGATCCAACCAGACTTCCGGTGCCGCCCCGCTGAGCGGTCGCGCCTCGCCCTTGACCGCCGAGGCGAGAAAACCCAAGGCCAGCAGATAGGGCATCAGCAGCGGCGCCAGCCGCCAGCCGGTTTCGGTACGGGCGGCAACCAGCGCAAACAACAGGGCGCTGGCGGCGATGGAGACCCATAGGCTGGTGCCCAGGCCGGTTTGCCACGCCCCCCACAACAGGTGCACCGACCATGCCGCCGGGCCGGTGATGGCCAGCAGCAACGCCGCCCAGAACGGACCATCACGGCCCGCCCCCTGCCGCAATGGGATGGCGGCGGCGGGAATCAGGCTGCACAGGGCGAGAGCATTGAGAAGATTGGTCGTCGGCATGGCCGCGACTATAGCATCCTTTAGCGCCAGGAAAAGGCCGTGCTTGGCAGCCGCCGGCCAGATGATTAGGCTTCGCCCGGCAAAAGCGGAGTGGATGATGGCAAAGACAATGGCATTGGTGGTCGCCGCCGGGCGCGGGCGCCGTTTCGGTGGTGATGTTCCAAAGCAATATCAAGACCTTGCCGGACGCCTCGTATTGCGTCATTCGCTGGCCCGACTGGCCGCCGATCCGTCCATCGCGGCCATTCGAGTGGTCATCCACCCCGATGACCAGGAGCTTTATCGGATGGCGGCCAAGGGATTGGCCCTGTTGGAGCCGGTTTTCGGCGGCGAAACCCGCCAGGATTCGGTTCGCCTGGGGCTGGAAAGTCTAGCAGCCCTCACCCCCGATCAGGTGCTGATCCACGATGGCGCCCGCCCTTTCGCCGATTGCGGCATGGTGGCGCGGGTCATTGCCGCCCTGGCCGACCATGACGGCGCCCTGCCGGCCATCGCCGTGGCCGATACCCTGAAGCGCGGCAACGATGGCATGGTGCAGACCACCGTCGACCGCACCGGATTGTGGCGGGCGCAAACCCCGCAGGGATTCCGCTTCGGCCCGATCCTGGCGGCCCATCATCAGGCCGTGGGGCGGGAACTGACGGACGACGCCGCCGTGGCCGAACAGGCCGGACTGCGCGTTGCCCTGGTCGCCGGCAGCGAGGACAATTTCAAGATCACCAGCGCAGAGGATTTGGTCCGCGCCCAAGGGCGCTTCAGCGGCCAAGGCTATACGGTCAGCGGTAACGGTTATGACGTCCATCGTTTCGCGCCGGGAACCAAGGTTTGGCTGTGCGGCGTGCCGGTCCCCCATGATCAGGGGCTGGAGGGGCATTCCGATGCCGACGTCGCCCTGCACGCCTTGACCGACGCGGTTTTGGGGGCCATCGGCGCCGGTGATATCGGCGCCCATTTCCCTCCCTCCGACCCGCAATGGCGCGGTGCCTCCTCGGACCGTTTCCTGGCCCATGCCGCTGGTCTGGTCTCTGGCCTCGGTGCCCGTCTCGTCCATGTGGACGTTACCTTGATCTGCGAACGGCCCAAGATCGGCCCTCACCGCCCGGCCATGCGGGCCCGCATCGGTGAAATCCTGGGGTTGCCCATGGACCGGGTCAGCGTCAAGGCCACCACGACCGAAGGCCTGGGGTTTACCGGACGACGCGAAGGCATCGCCGCCCAGGCCACCGCTTCGGTCTGGCTGCCGTCTTAGTGCGGATTTCGATCTGATGGGTCAGGCTGAAATCCGCACCAAGGCCCGCGCGGCGCCTGAGTGGGGCCGGAACGGCCAGCATCGTGCGAAATCGGCTCTAACGCGATCCCGTTTCCGCCGCGATCCAGGTGATAAAATCGGGATTGCCGCCATCGATGGGAATGGCGACGATGCATGGGCATTCATAGGGGTGAAGCTGGCGGATTCGTTCGGTCAGTGCCGGAATATGCGTGGCCATGGTCTTCAGCACCATGGCCACCTCGCCATCCCGGTTCAGCTTGCCGTCCCACCAATAGACCGAAGTGATCGCGCCCAGGATATTGGCGCAGGCGGCCAGCCTTTCCCCGACCACGGCCTCGGCCAGGGCCAGCGCCACATCGTGGCTGGGCGCGGTGACATAGACCATCCGGGCCTGTTCACGCATACTCACGTCCTCCCCTCCCTTCAGGATAGTCGATGCAGCGCCGTGATGAATTCAGACCCATCAACTACGTATGTCGACAGCACTGACTCGCCCCAGTTCGGCGACAATGATTTCCGCCGCCTCGGCTACCCCATCCGGAGCGGCAACTCCTTGCCTTCGCTTGGAAAACAACTTTTGCAGTAAGTTGGCGAGATCCCCTGTCAAGGCATCGGGAGACGTGGCCAGGGCTTGTGTATGCTGAGCCAGCCAATTGTCCAGATGGGGGGATTCCGGCCAATCAGGACGCATTGTATACAAAACCGGCGTTCCGACCATGCCGGCCTCGGTGAAGGTGCCGTAACCGGGCTTGGTCACCACCACGTCGACGGAAGCGATCAGATCGCTGAAATTCAGGCCGGCATGGTGCCAATGGCTTATATCGGGTCTGGCAACGTCATCGGATACCACCAGCCACGACCAGCCGGGCAAGACCGGCCAGGACGACAGATCCAGATCGTGACCAATGCCGCCGAAGGCGATCAGTCCGACCCGGTCGGCAGCGATCTGCCCCAGATTGCGTCGCATTTCGGCCCGCCGATCCTGGCCGACATGGGCGATGGGGCCGATTTTGACCTGATTATTCAGGCTCATCTCCTGACTAGGCGTGCAGCGCAGAAATGCCCGGGCACCGTTATAGGCGGAAAATAACTTTTCCAGCACGCGGGGGGCTTCCGGGCGGTGGCCGAGGTAATGAGCATACATGTCGGCCCAGTTCAGCGACGACAGGGCCAGGGCAGGAATACCCAATCGGGCCGCCGCCGCCAAGGGAATGAAGGCGACATTGGACAGGACCAGATGCGGAGGATCCAGGGCCATCCGCGCGGCAGTGTCGGCGACCTCGACATCGAAGCGGTCGCATAGGTCCAGGTAGCCCTGCGCACTGGCCGCAAGGTCGATTCCTGTGGCGGAAACCATATGAAAGCCGAAATCGGCGATATGGTCCACGTGATTGAAGTCACGATAACGGCTGTGCAGGAAATCCGGATCGACCTGGGTCTGGATGGTCAGTCGCAACGCCGGCAGACGTCGTTGGATTTCGGCGATGACCGGTGCGGTCATGGCGGCATGGCCGTAGCCATGGGGCGACAGGGCAAGCCAAAGATGAGGGGCGGCGGACATGGTTGATCGTCACCAATCGGCAGTAGGGCCAAACAAGACTGAACATTTAATAGCCCAAAGGCCCCCACTTCACGCCCCAAAATCGAATTTCATGCAACACGCCTGAATGCGGGTCAACACCACACCCCTGCGGATGATCCGGGAATCGACCGGCAAAAAGCGGTCGCGCTCATGCCGCACACTTTAAGGTGGCATTTAACCCAATATTAATTGACCAATTGGATTTTTAATGATGCAATGACAACTCCCACAGTATGTGTATATCAGCGATTAAGCGTTTTATATGCATACAGCAACGATATGCACCACCAATGGAGAGGTTCGTTATGACCACCCAGGATACTGCCGATACCGTCTATCAAACCATCATCCTCCAGGTCACCAATGTGAGCCCCGGAGCCAAGGTCGCCGTGGTCGTGGCCACCAACGACGCTGGACAGAAGATTTCCTGGAGCACCGGTAAGACCTTTTCGACCTCGGCTGGCATTCAGGTCGCCTCGCAGTCGGGGTCCCTGCCGCTGCAACAGATGAACATCACCTCCGGTTCGGTCACCTTCCTGACCAGCAGCGCCGGCGGCGGCGGCGGCGCCCTCCAGTTCACCCTCCAGGGCTATCTGGCGGCCACCAATGGCATCTATACGTTGACCCTGGCCAGCCAGGCCGACCCCAATGTTCTGGTCACCGCCTCCATCGGCGGCGCCATGTCCCAGGTGGTGAACGCCACTCCGACCCTGTTCTACTGGAATCAACAGTAAGCAGCCGGACGACGACCCGGGCCGCCTGCCCCGCCAGAGCGCGGGGCAGGACGGTTCAGGCGGCTTCATGCTTCCCCGCCCCGGCGGTTTCCAGGCCCGGCGGTTTTCTGGAGTGACAGCACATGCAGGGCTATCAAATCGCGTTCCAGTTCTATGAGTTTTCCAGCGTCACGGCCCTTCAGGCCCAGTTGCGGTTGACCGACCAGAACAGCTTCGAGAACAGCAGCAACGCTCCCTTCCAGGTGATGCCCTACACGGCCTCCGCCACTCCGGCGCTGATCAACCTCACTCTTGCCGGCCCAAGCCTATCCTTCATCGGGCAAGCCCCGACGAGTGCCGCCAACCAGGGATTGCAGTTCGTGCTGTGGGTCACCGCCATTGGAACCGGCCTTGCGCTCAACGTCGAAGGCATCCAGCCCAGTGTGACGGCGTCTTATGCCTTCCTGGGATATTCGGGCCGGGGCTCCCTGGTGCTCGGAAACCAGTTCATTCCGTTCCCCACCGCCTAGGATTCCGGCCATGGACGACGACAAGGATCCAAAGGGTAACCGTCCCGGCGCGACCGATGCCCGAAAAGGCACGGACTCGAAAGGCAAGGCAGCATTCCAGGACGGTATGGCCGCCGCGACGGCAACCGAGCAGCCGGCACCGCCCCCATGGCGGGAGTATGCGTCATCCGATCTGCCGGCGGCTCCCGAAACTCCCCCGGCGACCCCGCCCGTCGCCAGCACGCAGCCCCAGGTTCCCATGGCGGCACCGCCGCCCGCCTGCGACCCCACCGACCTGGAAGGCGAGGTTCCCTCGCACCCCGTGACCATCACGCTGTCGGGGCTGCGCGCCAACAGCAAGATGACCCTGAACATCCGCGAGGATCAGCGGGCCATCTGGTGCAAGGGGCCGGGTCAGGGGATGGTGGGCATGTCCATCAGCACCACCAAGGACCCCGTTCTGTATCTGTCGAGTTTCCTGGTGAATGCCCGCGAGATGTACTTGCAGACCAACGCCGCCTGCCAGGAAATCCAGATTCAGATCTATGTCCGTACCTTCCAGCACGACTTGCGCGGCCACATCAGTCTGCCGCCTGACGCCAGTGCCACGCTGGAAACCCGGGTTGATCGGACCAGCCTGATCGGCCTCAGCTCTTTCGCCATCGAATTCTGACCGGACGAGGGCAATGATATGCGCGCGCAACTGATTCCGGTGGTGTTGCTGTTCAACAACGTGGCAGCCAACTCCAACCTCACCATCTCCTTCTCGTCGCCGGGCATCATGTGGTGCCTGGGCGTGGACAGCGGGGACAGCCTGGGCTTCTCCTACGACGTCATTCCCGACGCCCCGAACACGACATCCAATTGCATTCAGGCCATCTCGTTCAACGACAACCTCCTGTCGGTGCGGACCTCGGCCTCGGGCCCGGCCAGCAACGACTTCACTCTGACCTTGCAGTTGATGGTCGATGCCGACGTCAAGTTCATCCAAGGTGATTGCAGCTTGAACAACGACGCGGTGGTGCTGGCCTATTTCGGCAACGGAAGCCCGATGCAATGGCGTAACGGTCGGATCAGCGCCGTTCTGCCACCGCAGATCCTGAACAATCGCGGCGTGCTGTTCACCGTCAAGGGGGCCAAGCCGGGCGCCCAGGTGGTGATCGAATTGGGCGCCCCCGAGGGTGAGGTCGAATGGACCCTGGGGCCGGATTTCTCCGAGGCGCTGGGCGTCACGCTTTACAGCGACGACGGCAGCGCCCTGCCGCTGTCCACCCTGTCCTACGGCAACCGCCGCATCCTGGTCAGGACCAGCACCACCGGCAGCGGCACGCAGGATTTCAGCATGGTGGCCTTCATCACCTGGCGACCGACGCCCCCCCTTCAGTTCCGCGACATGCGTTACATTTATCTCAAGACCCAATGCGATCCTTCGGTCACCGTCTATGCACAGGTGGGCAATACCCAGCCGCAATTCGTCAGCCCCACCAACACCCTGTTCGTGCTGTAGGGGCGCCCGGTGAGTATGCCCCCCCTTTCCGCCGAGGACGGCGGCCCGGTCGATGCCGGGCAGGTCATCTTCCGGGTCAGCAGCGCCCTGGCCCGGCTGATCCGCAGCCATATCGGCGAATTGGCGGCGGATTCGGCGGTGGTGTTTGATTCGCCGGCGGATATCGACAGCTATGACGATAACCGTTTGTCGTTGTTCCTCTACCGTATCGACCAAAACCCCTGGCTGCGCAATCTGCCCCCCACCTTGACCCGTCGTCCCGCTGGCGACGGGCGACCGGCGGCGTTGACCAGCGTGGCGGCGCCGTTGGTGGTGGATTTGATTTATATGATGGTGCCCTACGGCAAATCGTCGGAACTGGAACTGGTGCTGGGGGACAAACTGGTCCGGTTGTTCCACGACATCGCCGCCTTGGAAGGCCCCTGGTCGGATCCGTTGCTGCGCGCCACCGGCAACGCCAGCATCGATATCGTCCCCGAGACCGAATCCTTTCATGTGCTGCGCGATGTCTGGGCCGGCTTTCCCGGCAAATCCTATCGCCTGACCAAGCTGTACCGGCTGTCGCCGGTGCGCCTGCCTTCGGGGATTTCCACCGCCGCCGACATGGTGGAGCGCGCCGATGGCGATTTCGCCCCGCCCCCGGCTGATCACGGCCCGGTCGGCGGGGAGTTGCCGCCATGATCCAGGTTCGCCTCAGCGGTGTGGTCCAACTGATCGACGGCTATAGCCGGCAGCCGGCCGAGGGGGCCGGGGCCCGGTTCCGTCTGGATGGCCGGCCCTGCCTGCCCCACGCCAAGCCTCAGGCATTCTACGCCTTCACCGGATTGAAGCCGGGGCCTCACCTTGTGGAGGTGTCGGCCCCGGGCTTTTTTCCCGGCCAGATCGGCCTGACCGCCCCGATCACCACCGACCAGCCTTTGGCCGAGGCCATCGCCCTTTGCCGTCTGGACCCTGATCCGGCCTATCCCTATCCGGCCTGGGCCACCGTGATCCGGGGCCAAGTCCGCGCCGGTACGGCGGATGGTGCGATCCTGCCGTTGTCCGGTGCCACCATTATCGCCCGCTATCGGAGTCGCGGCGGTAAAGACCGGACCATCGCCACCCGAACCGCCGGCGGACCGGGGGACAGCACCATCGGCAGCGCCTATGACGGTCGCTATGCCCTGGCCCTGACCGGGACATTGCCCGGTACGACCGTGGTCGCCCTGACCTTTTCGGCGCCAAACCATGCCGACCGCTCGGAAACCCTGAGGATCGATACAATGACGACCACCGTCCTCGACGTTGTCATGGACGAGAGCGTGATGAGGCCGGGATGAATCACTTCGACGGTAACGACTGGCCGGGCAACGCTGGAAAAATGCCGCCAAACGGGCGCCCCTGGCGTCATTCTCTGGGCCGATGCGCCGCATGGTCCGACCTAACCCCCTCACGCTCCAGCCCAAAGGAGGCGCATCGTGCCTAACTATGCCCATCCCGGCATTTACGTCCAAGAGGTGCCCAGCACGCGCAGCATCCAGGGCGCCTCGACCTCGGTGGCCGCTTTCGTCGGCATCACCGAAAAGGGTCCGGTCAATCAGCCGACCCTGATCACCAGTTGGAACGCGTTCCAACGGCTTTTCGGCGGCTTCATCTGGTTCGGCTTCACCCCCTGGGCGGTCTACGAGTTCTTCCTGGAAGGAGGAACCGCCTGCTATGTGGTGCGCACCGATACCGGCAGCGGCAAGGCTGCGACCACCAGTTTGGGGAGCACCACCGTTACCGCCGCCAGCCCAGGGGTGTGGGGCAATACTATTCTGGTCAACATCGCCAACAGCGTCCCGACCAGCGGAAATGCGAACACCCCATCGCCGATCTTCTCACTTCAGGTGGCGGTGGATGCCGCCACCATCGACGCGGTGACCGACCTGACCAAGGTGGACCTGCCCACCCAGTTGATGGTCAGTTTCGTCCGCCAGAACGGTTTGGCAGCCACCACGGTGGCGGGAAAATCCTGCTATGTGCTGGAATCCTTTTCCGGTTGCACGGATACCGGGCCCGGCTTCGTCACCCGGATCAATTCCAACTCCATGTTCATCCGGGTCGCCTCCAGCGACGGCAAGCGACCGGACAACACCTCGGCGCCCAAGGCCCTGACCGGCGGCGTCGCGGCTTCCAATCAGTTGTCGCTCTCCGTCAATACCCTGAGTACGGTGCAGAGCCTGAGCCTGCTGGCCGTCCCGGACAGCGTCACCCTGACCGACAGTTCCAACAAGAGCAATCAGGCGGCCCAGGGAACCCTGATCAATCTGGACCTCCAGTTCTGCGAGGGGCTGACCAGCCTGTTCTATGCCGTGGACCCGCCCTTCGGCCTGGATGTGTCTGGCATCACCTCATTCAAATCCGGCGCCGGGGCAACCACCGGCGGCAACGGCACGGCGCTGAATTCCGGCTATGGCGCCCTTTATTACCCTTGGCTGTGGATATTCAATCCCATCGCCGCGCTGAACGTGCCCGTTCCGCCGTCCGGTCCGGTCCTCGGGCGCTATGCCTATACCGATGCCAATGTGGGTGTCTACAAGTCGCCGGCCGGCGTCAATGACGGCGCCCTGCGCTCGGTGGTGGCGGTCAATCTGGCGCTGACCGATTCCGACCAGGACATGCTGAACCCCAACGGCATCAACGCCGTGCGCAATCAGATCAATTACGGCAATGTCATCTGGGGTGCCCGCACCCTGTCCCAGGACAGCCAGTGGATCTATGTCAGCATCCGGCGGCTGTTCATCTATGTGGAGCAAAGCCTGAAGAACAGCCTGCAATGGGTTGTTTTTGAACGTAATGATCAACCGTTGTGGTCGTCGGTGACCCGCGACATCACGGCGTTCCTGACCACGTTGTGGCAACAGGGCGGCCTGTTCGGCGCCTCGGCCGCCGAGGCCTTCTTCGTCACCTGCGATGCCTCCAACAACCCCCCGGAAACCCGCCAGCTGGGGCAGTTGTACATCGATATCGGCCTGGCTCCGGTCTATCCGGCGGAATTCGTCATCATCCGCATCACCCAAAAGACCGCCGGCCCCGACTCGGGCTCATAAGCGCCAACCGGCAGAGGAAAAAGGGCTAGACCATGGCAACCTCCACTCTCACCGATCCATATCGCGGCTTTCGCTTCCGTGTCGAGATCGCCGGCATCCAGATCGCGGCCTTTGCCGAGGCCAGTATCCCCGACATCACCATTGACAGCGTCGATTACCGCGAAGGCACCGACCCCATCTACAAACGACCGCTGTCGGGACTGTCCAGCTATGGCCGCCTCAGCCTGAAGAAGGGGCTGACCGATTCCATGGATCTCTACAACTGGCAGCAGCAGGTACTGCAACAAGGGTCCGGCGGCAAATCCGCCAAGAAAAACGTGTCGCTGATCCTGATCGCCCCCGATGGCAGCGACAAATGCCGCTGGAACGTCATCAACGCCTGGCCGAGCAAATACGAGACGTCGGGGCTGAACGCCGCCAGCAGTGACGTTTTGGTTGAAACTCTTGAGCTTGCGATGGACTATATGACGCGTGTTAAATAGGATAATTTCCATCATAAGCAGTGAGCTTAAAAATGAGCGCAATTTCTACGGAATTCGAGTTTACCCTTCCCATCGGTTATCGCGATGGTGATGGCACCTTGCACCGGGAAGGGGTGATGCGGCTGGCCACCGCCGCCGACGAGATTTTGCCGCTCAGGGACCACCGGGTGCAAAACAACCCCGCCTATCTGTCGGTGATCGTGCTGTCACGGGTGGTCACCCGCCTGGGCAGCCTGGACATGATCAACACCAAGGTGATCGAGGATCTGTTCTCGGCGGACTTCAACTTCCTGCAAAAGGTCTACAACCGCATCAATGAGATCGAAGGCGAGGCCGGGGAGGATTCCGTGCCGGGAAAGTTCAACTCCAAGACGTTCCAGACCAGCTCTACGCCGAAATAGCCTTCATCGCCTATCACTTCCATTGGTCGCGGGACGATCTGCTGAACATGGAACACGCGGAACGACGCCATTGGTGCGAACACATCAGTCGGATCAACCAAGCGATGAACTCCGAGGAACACCGCTCCGGCGTAAGTCTGGAGGATTGACATGGCCAAGCCCACCGGCCCCGCCCAGGACCCCTTCCGCACCTTCAATTTCCTGGTGGAGATAGAAGGCATCCAGGTCGGCGGCTTCTCCTCGGTCAGCGGTCTTCAGTCCCAGGTCGAGATCCGTTCCGTACGCGAGGGCGGCGTGAACGACACCGAATACAAGCTTCCCGGTCAGGTCACCTATGGCGACCTGACCCTGGAGGCGGGCTTGACCGCCCAGGACCCCATGTGGACCTGGTACCTGGCGACCCTCAAGGGCAATATCCAGCGCAAGAATGGTTCCATCTATTTGCGCGACGCCAAGGGCCAGCCGGCCATCTGCTGGAATTTCTTTTCCGCCTGGCCGAAGGAATGGCAAGGTCCGGCCCTGGATGCCGGACAATCCCTGGTGGCCACCCAGCGTTTCGTCCTGGCCCATCAGGGCGTCATCAAGAGCGGCGGCTCATGATCCGCCCGCCGCAGATTCCCCTGCGCTCCGCCTCGCTGGGCCGCCGTCCCTTCCTGAAGGCGACCGCGGGGCTGCGGAATTTGGGAGGGTTGGGCCGTCTGGGACAGGCCAATCTCCATGAGACCGCACTGATCCTGTTGCGACCGCCATCGCCCCGTCCGGCGGCGAACAGGGCGGCCACGCGACGGGACCGGCTGCACCTGCTGCACACCATCCAGATGGTTCTGAAGGCGGAACGCCAGCGTTTCATGCCCACGCCGCGCCCGCCCCGCGCCGTCGCGCCTCGGCCTGCTCCACCGCGAACCGTGATCGAGCTGCGCATCCTGCGCCTGGGCGAGCGTCCCTCGGAACGGGGGGCGCCGCCGGCTGGCTGGCACCGCGACGTCCTGAATCTGCTCGACCGCATGGCGACCGGAAAGGCCGGTCCATCATTGCCGCCGCCGAACGCGGTGCCCCGCCCGCCGCCCCGGCCACCGGGCCAGCCGGAACGTACCCAGTGGTTTTCCACCCTGAACAGCGTTGCCCACCATCTGTTGGAACGCGCCCGGGCCTGGCATTCTCCCGCCGCTCCCCGCCGTGAACGCGGTCGCCCGAATATGGCGGGCCAGTCCACCGGGGCCACCGCGGCGCGGCAACCCACCTATCTGGTCCTGGCCATGCCCGGCCAAAGCTGGCAGCCCAGCCCGGTCTCCCTGAGCCTGACCAGCTACCGCCCGCGCCAAGGTACCGTCCTGGCCTATCGCCGCGCCCCCCGCACCTTCGGCCAGGAGGTCCACCAGCAGATCCAGCGCATCACCCAACAGGTCCACAGCAAGGTGGTGCACGAGATTTCCCAGACCAGCCCCTGGCGCACGCCCCTGCGCGATGCCCTGCGCGCGCCCGAGCTGCTGCGCGCCATCACCGATCACGTGGTGCGGGCGGTGGATCGCCGTGACGGCATCGAACGCTACCGGCGGGGGCTGTAATGCTGGAAAAAGCCCGGATCATCGTCGAATCGACGCGGGAGGAAATCCCGGTCATGTACAACCCCACCGAATTGTCGCTGAACCGCTCGGTGGTGGTCCAGGGCGAAGGCTCCAACATCCAGTTCCAGCGCACCAACAATGACGATCTGGTGGTCAACCTGTTCTTCGACACCTTCGAGAAGAAGTCCGACGTCCGCCAACTCACCAATCGCATCGCCGCATTGACCATGCCCAGTACCGGAACCGGCGTGCGCAAGGAACCGCCGGTGGTGGTGTTCACCTGGGCCGGACCGCTGTTCACCGGACTGATCACCAAGCTGGAGCAGAAATTCACCATGTTTCTGCCCTCCGGCATCCCGGTGCGGGCCGAATTGACCGTCACCTTCAAGTCGGTGCTGACCGAGCAGCAGGATTTGGCCGCCCGCGGCTATTTCAACTGCCGCCAGTTGTGGACGGTGACCGAGAACGACCGTCTGTACCTGATCGCCCAGACCACCTTGGGCGACGCGTCGCAATGGCGCCTGATCGCCGACGCCAATAAAATCTACGACCCGCTCAATTTTCCCCGCCCCACGGATATCGGTCGCACGCTGGTGATCATCGATACCCATGGCGAAAGCTTCGAGAGCGGCGCCAATGCCTAGCGTCCAGACCGGGGCCTTCACCATCTTGCGCGAACGCACGCCCTTGCCGGTGGCGGTGGTGGCCGCCATCAGCGACGTACAGGTGCGAAACGAGATCAACATGCCCGGCATGTTCGATTTCACCTTCAGCATGATGTCGGAAGGCGGCAACTGGCAGGGCATCAACCTGGATACCTTCAAGCCCGGCGACGACATCACCATCCAACTGGGCCTGGACCGGCTGCAAACGGTGATCATCGGTGAAATCACCGCCATCGAACCCCGTTTCGGCGCTTATTCCACCGCCACCATCCGTGGCTTCGATCGCATGTACCGGCTCCAGTTCGGCAACCACACCCGAGTGTTCGAGAATCTGAGCGACAACGACATCGTGTCCCAGGTGGCCGGCTCGGCGGGGTTGGCGGTCTCGGCCCGCGGCACCCGCACCGAGATCAACGGCTATGTGCAGCAGCGTCGCCAGAGCAATTACCAGTTCCTGCTGAAACGTGGCGCCCAGATCAACCACGAACTGCTGATGGACGGAACCACCCTGGTGTTCCGGCCCTCGGCCGAGGGGCAGAGCCCGATCCGCACCCTTGATTTTCCCCGCGACGTGGACCGGGTCGACCTGGATCTCAAGGTGCCCACCCAAGGCAGCACGGTCACCGTGCGCAGCTTCGATCCCGCCAACAACCAGCCCATCAGCGCCGCCAGCCGTGCCGGCGGCCCCAGCGACCGCATGGGCGGGCGCCAGAACGGCTACGGCATGGCGGGCGACTTCCCCGATTCGGCCATCACCATCGAACAGCTGAGCATCACCTCGGTCGAAGCCCTTCAGGTGGTGGCCGACGCCCAATATCAGGCCAATCTCAACCGCTTCATCCAGGGCAGCGCCACTTTGGTCGGCGATCCCAACCTCAACGCCGGCGTCAATATCCGCCTGAAGGGGCTCAGTCCCCGCTTCGACGGTATCTACTACGTCACCGCCGCCACCCACCGCTATGACGACAAGAGCGGCTACGCCACCGATATCCGCCTGAGGAGAACCGGAGCATGAGCGAGCAACCCTGGTTTCAGGACAGGGCACCCGGCGTGACCCTGGCCCAGGTCAGCGACACCACCGACCCCAAGGGCATGGGGCGGATCAAGGTGCGGTTCATGGTCAGCGGTCAGCAGATCGAATCCGACTGGATTCCCATCCTGAGCTTTTACGGCGGCAAGGATTACGGCGCCTTCTTCCTGCCCAACCAGGGCGATTCCGCCCTGGTGGCTTTCGGCGACGGCGACCCCGACCAGCCTTATGTGCTGGGCTTCCTGTGGAACGGCGCCCTGCCCCCGCCCGTCGCCAAGGACAAGCAGCAAGACGTCCGCGTCATCAAGACCCGCCAGGGCAAAACCCTGACCTTGGATGATTCCGCCTCGGGACAACTGACCCTCAGTGACGAGAAGCGGAACACCATCCGCATCGACACCGCCCACAACCACATCACCTTGGACAGTCAGGGCGACGTCACCATCACCGCCAAGGGGACGGTCACCATCACCGGCGCCGAGGTGGTGGTGAAGACCAGCAGCGGCAGCGTCAAACTGGACCTGACGGCGGCCTCGGCCAAACTGAACGGCGGCCAAAGCATCAAGCTTTCCGCCACCATGATCGACCTGAACTGAGGACGCGCCATGCCCCCCGCCGCCAAACTCGGTGACAGCATCGTCAACGCCGCCGATATCCACATCGTCCTGGTGCCGTCGCCCGGCGGCCCGGTGCCCACGCCGCAACCCTTCCCCTTCAACGGCAAGATCACCATGAACACCTGCCCCACTGTGCGGGTGAACGGACGACCGGCGGCGGTGGTGGGTTCCATGGCCCAGAATATTCCGCCGCACATCCCCGCCACCGGCGCCTTCCAGGTGCCGCCCACCAATCTGGGACGGGTGATCATGGGCAGCCTGACCGTGCGCCTGGGGGGGCGGGCAGCAGCCCGCATGGGTGATTTCTGCGAAACCTGCCACGACATACCACCAGCCGGCCCCCAGGCGCCGCCACCACAGGTGGTGGTGGCCGGCCTGTCCACCGTCATGATCGGATAGCACCATGCCCCGGCAAAGCGCACAGCAGAGTTCCGACGCCGACTTCCTGGGACGGGGCTGGGCCTTTCCCGTCACCACCCAAGCGGGACGGGTGCAGATGGCCGCCGATGCCGAGGACATCCGGCAGGCTATTCTGATCATCTTGCAGACGGCACCGGGCGAGCGGGTGATGCTGCCCGGCTTCGGTTGCCGCATCAACGAATTGCTGTTCGCCGCCGGCAACGCCTCGACCACCAGTCTGGCCGAGCTTTACACCCGTCAGGCCCTGGACCGCTGGGAACCGCGCATCCAGGTGACCGAAATCAGCGCCACCATCGACCCCAGCAACCGCCAGTGCCTGCTGGTCGACGTGGGCTACCTGATCCGCGACCGCAACCGTCCGGACAACCTCGTCTATCCCTTCTTTCTGAAATAACCCCCAAGGAAAACGTGATGACCACTCCCCCAGCCGAAGGCTCAGGCCCCTCCAAATCCACCATCGAGGATCGGATCACTCGTTTGAGACGGGAATACGATTCCGGTCTGGAACAGATGCGCGCCCTGGAACAACGGCGGGGCGATCTGCAAAATACCTTGCAGCGCATCACCGGCGCCATCCAGGTTCTTGAAGAAATGCTGACGGAGCATCAATGACCGATCCGCGCCTGGATTTCCGATCTTCCGATCAGTTCTACCAGCAGGCCCTTACCCTGGCGGAAGCCTATTGCCCTGACTGGAGCAAATACTGGCCGGCGGATCGGGATTCCGCCGTCAGCACCGATATGGGATTGGTGCTTCTGAAGCTGTTCTCCCTGCTGGCCGGCTATCTGGCCGACATGGAGAATCAGGTGCCGAACCAGCGGCGGTTGGCTCTGTTCCAGTTCCTCGGTCTGCGGCTGCGACCGCCGGTCGAGGCGCGCGCCCCCCTGACCTTCGTCCTCCACCGGGGGCAGCCGCCGCGTCCGGTGCCGGCGGAAACCGCGGTGCTGAACGCCCCCACCCAAGATCTGCGCTTCCAGACCGATGCCGATCTGCTGGTGGTGCCGGCGACCATCAATGCCGCCCTGACCATCCTGCCGGCACAGGATCAATACATCAACGCCCTGCCCGCCCTGACCGTCGGGCAGGCGGTTCCGGTCTTTCCCGCCGCCGACAGCGATCCGGCGGAACGTGCCCTGCCCCATTGGTTCATGATGGGCGATCCGGCCTTGTTCAAACCCGACCCTGCCTTGCAGGAGCTGACCATCACCCTGACCGGCAGCCACCTGCTTCCCGAATACTTCCAGCAATGGTTCGACGGTGACCTAGCCCCGCTGGGCGCGGTGATGCGGGGATCGGGCGACGGACTGCGCCTGGAGATATCCCTGTCGGTCATGCCGGCGGCAGCGCCCCGAACGGTGGCCCAGGTCCAGGCCGAATTGTATGCCCAGGCCGGGCGGAAGGCTGGGTTCACCGCCGACCTGATGGCAGAGGCCGATCCCACCCCGCTTTATTGGCTGCTGGTCTGTCCCGCCCCGCTGGTCCAGGTGGTGACGGCCCTGTCGCGCCAGTTGCCGGTGGTCACCGGGGCCAGTTGCGGTTTTGCCGGCAGCAACATCCCGGTGCAGACCGCCATGGCCAATCTGGTCCAGGTCAACATCAATAACGGCGCCTATCCCTTCGGCGAGACGCCGGCCACCGAGGATTCCTTCTACATCCGTTCGGATAATCTGTTCTCACGCCAGGGCGCGCGCATCGCCCTTAATTTCGACCTGCGGACGGTCAGCGCCGATTACCCGGTGATGTTGACCTGGCAATATTGGGATGGCGGCGCCTGGCTTTCGCTCAACGCCACCCCCACCGACCGGGCAACGCACCAATTCGAGGATACCACCGACCAATTGCGGCGGAACGCCGCCCAGGGGCCGACCTGGGTCCGCTTCCTGTGTCCGGCCATGGCCCCCGCCACCGTGGCGGGTGAAACCGGGTTGTGGGTGCGGGTGGTGATCGCCGAAGGCGGCTACGGCATCATCGGGACCATCACCACCCAAGGGGTGGATCAGGCCATCAACGCCATTCCCGACACCGTGCTGCCCGCCGCCCTGAAGCCGGAGGTCATCACCTATCTCAACAATACGGAAGGCGTGAATTTTTCCTATACCTACACGCCCAGCACCTATGCGCCACCCTATATCCGCTCGCTCAGCCTGGGCTACACCTACACGTCGCGGGCCAGCCAGTTCTGGACCTACAACAGCTTCACCCTCAGCCGCTTCCGCTTCAGCCCTTACAAGCCGGTGGATCTGGCCTTCAGTTCCTTCTTCCTCGGTTTCGACCCAGGGGGCTTCGCCGAGTACACCACCGGCCAGCCACTACGGCTCTACGTCCAGATGGCCGAGGAAACCCGGAGCATCCATCCCGCCCTGGAATGGTGGTGGTTCGACGGCGCCACGTGGTGCGCCCTGTCCGTCGACGATTCCACCGACGGCCTGACGCGATCGGGAATCGTCGGCTTCACCGTTCCCGCCGCCATGATTGCCGCCACCTTGTATTCGGAAACCGCCTTCTGGTTCCGCGTCGACAACCCCAATCCAACCCAAAGGACGGTGGTGGGAGGCCTCTATCCCAACAGCGTCATGGCCGGCAATCGCACCACCATCATCGACGAGGTGCTGGGATCGAGCATCGAGCGCCCGTCCCAGTCGTTCCAACTGTCCCATGTCCCGGTTCTGGCCGGTCTCGATTTGGTGGTGCTGGAACCCGCGACCATGGCGCGCTCCGATCAGGGCGCATCCTCGACGACCTCCCTCCTGGACAGCCTGGCCGGCGAGGCCTCGGGAAATCAGGCGGGAACCGCCGAAAGCACAGCCCAGGTTCCGATCCCCTGGACCCAGGTGGACAATTTCGCCTTCAGCGGCCCGGCCAGTCGGCATTATACCCTGGACAGCCAGAATGGCCTGATCACCTTCGGCGACGGCCGCAACGGCATGGTGCCTCCCGCCGGACACAACAACATCGTCGCCGCCAGCTATGCCAGCACCAATGGTCTGGCCGGCAATGTGGAAGCCGGCATCCTGACCGTGCTGAAGCCCGGCATCTCGGACATCCAGCAGGTCTTCAACCCGGTCGCCGCCCGGGGCGGGGTCGATGGCGACACGGTGGCGCAGTTGAACCGCCAAGGCCCGGCCCTGGTCAAAGCCAATGATCAGGCGGTGCAGATCGAGGATTTCGCCACCCTGGCCACCGCCGCCAGCCCACAGGTGGCCCGCGCCCGCGCCCGCACCACCGACCGGGGCGGGATCGCCGTGGCCGTGCTGCCCCGCTCCGCCACCCCCCGGCCCTATGCCGACCCGGCCTTGCTCGATCTGGTGTCGACAGCGCTGCGGCAACGATGTCTGGCGCCGTTGGCCGGTCGGATCAGCGTGAGCGGGCCGGATTACGTGGCCATGGAGGTGAACGTCCAGGTGTACGCATCGGTGTCGGCGGATCGCCGCAACGCCGTTCAGGCCGAGATGGAGGCACAGATGCAAAGCTTCTTCCAGCCGGTGCTGGGCGGTCCCGACGGCCTGGGCTGGGCGTTCGGCCAGACGGTGGAAGCCGCCATGGTGGTGCGCCTGCTTTATCTGGACCCGCGGGTGACCTCGGTCGCCGCCATCAGCCTCAACGGCCATTTCGACGGCTCGGTCGCCCTGGCACCCAACCAATTGCCGGTGGCCGGGGCCATGGCCGTCCTCGTGTTCACAGCCTGAGGCCCGGCCATGTCGTTCGAGCTCCCCGATCTGGACAGCGTGAACGAGCAGCAGCTTCTGGCCGAGCTGATCCGGCGCATTCCCATGTTCACCCCGCTGTGGACCGACTTCAATGATTCGGACCCCGGCATCACCCT
Source organism: Stygiobacter sp. (assembly GCA_006218045.1). Classification (GTDB taxonomy): domain Bacteria; phylum Pseudomonadota; class Alphaproteobacteria; order Rhodospirillales; family Magnetospirillaceae; genus Magnetospirillum. Next base: position 235,532 of record VBWB01000004.1, on the reverse strand, counting down.
GTTGCAGTTGCTGTGCTGGATCGGCGAATCCCTACTGTACCAGACCAACGCCATCCCCATCGAGACCCAGCGCAACTTCCTGCGCTGGATTCTGGGACTGGCCTTCAGCACCAACCAGACCGCCTATGCCACCGCCGCCGCCAACACCAACGACTTCGCCTTTCTCACCCTGCGCCAAGTCCTGGCCCAGGTGGAACGCGGCGTGCCGCTCAGCGCCGACGACCTGCAACGGGCGGTTCTGACCTATCGCCAGGCGCCCTCTTTGGCCCTGACCCTGCCCGACGTCACCGCCTTGGCCTACCAGACCAATCTGGTCATCGCCCAAAGCACGCAGACCAACCCGGTGCCGTCGCGGGTGCTGCGCGCCGACGCCTTGGTCGAGGACGAGGCGACCGCGCTCTACATTCTCAGCGACGCCAAACCCAGCTACCAGCGCCCGCCCCTGGGCAATCCCCTTTACCCGGACGGCAAGGGCGTGCTGCGGCGGGTACTGCTGCTCCAGCCCGCCACCGGAACGGCGGCCCAAGCCGCCAGTTCCAGCCTGAGCCAGTTGCTTGCCACCGTCACCACCTTCATCACCCCGCGGGTTTTGCTGGGCAGCCGGGTAACGGTGGTGGCGGCACAGTGCACCCCCATCAATCTCGGCCTTTCGGTGCTTTGCCCGCCGCAGACACAGGTCAGCGTGGTGCTGGATGCCCTGATCGCCGTTCTGTTCCCCTATTTCCTGCCCGGAAGGCCGTCCTGGACCTATGGTCAGGCGCCGGTGGAGGCGGATTTGCGCCAGTTGATCCAGAGCGTGCCCGGCGTGAGCGTCATCGAGTCCTTGACCCTGACCTACATCCCGACGCCGCAATTGCCCGCTCCGTCACAACCCGGTATGGCGCAGTTGGGCGTCACCACCTTGCTCGCCGCCCTGCCCGCCGCGCCGCCGGCCATGCTGTATGCCGGCCTGCCGCTGCTGCGCTGCCTTGATTTGCGGGCCCGCGCCATGACCGCCGGGGAAGTCCCGTCATGACCGATGTCCCCCCCTCTTCGCCGCCCTCCAGCTATCTGCGCTATCTGCCGGCCATTTTCACCCGGCAGGACGCCCCCTTCCTCGGCAACTATCTCAAGGTCTTCGAGAAGCTGTTGACCGGCGTGGCCGACAATCCGTTGAACGGGCGCAAGGGCATCCAGGAATTGCTGGCGGCCGAGGTCATCGGCAATCTGTTCTATCCCCGCTTCAGCTTCCTGTTCCCTGTCAACACCACCGATTTCATTCCGCCCATCGCCGGGCCGAATCAGACCCAGATTCTGGCCCGCTTCAACAGCTATATCGGAGTCGAGCCCCCCGCCGACCCGCTGGCCGGTCATGGGGCCGGATCGGTATCACCCGCCGACTGGCAAAGCGCCTTCACCCTTTGGTTGAGCGGTTTCCTGGCTTGGCTGGCCGGTTGGATCGATCTGGTGCCGACCGGCGGCTGGAGCCTCGACAAGACCCGCATGGTCATCGCCCAGATGCCGGCCCTGTACCGTCTGCGCGGCACCCCCCAGGGCATGAGTTTTCTGATCAACCTGCTGCTGGATCTCCCCATGTCGATCCCGGGCGTGGTGATCTCCAACGGCGACAACCAGCCCGGTACCGGGCTGGTCACGGTCACGGTGAGCAATCCGAAACCAGCGGGAATTCAGCTCACCGATCAGATGACCCGGGGGCTGACCTTCGTTCTGGCCGACAGGGTGGACACCACCACGCCCCTATTGGGCGGCTATGCGCCCTGGCTGTTCGACGTGCAGGTGTGTCTGCCCTCGGCAGCCAATCCCGATTTCGTCCCCTACGCCGCCGGGATCAGCCAGGTCGCCACCTTATGGCAGCAATTGCGCCAGTTGCTGGATACCGCCCGACCGGCCAGCAGCCACTATCGCTTGACCTTGCATCCCAGCGTGCAATTGCGCGCCTATCCCCCCTGGGACAATCAGCCGGCCGTTCTGGGCCAAACCACCCTTCTCGGAAGCTAGGAACCGTCATGACCCCGACCATTCCCAAGGAATTCGCCTATTGTGTGTCGTATCAGGACGGCATGTTCCTGACCTCCGGCAATATGAGCACCGAGCAGGCCTATTTCGTCAACTGGCTGACCTTGCAAAACCAGTTGACCATGACGGCGGGGGTGTTGAGCGGGCTGGAGGTCACCAACCCCACCGCCAACACCGTCCTCGTCGCCACCGGAGCCGGGCTCGACCCGGCGGGTCACCTTCTGGTCGTGCCCCAAGGCGCCACCAACACCACCTTGAGCGTCCAGTCGTCGCCCAATCCCACCTATGTCTACCTGGTCTATCCCACCACCACCCAGGCGGCCACCGGCATGCCCGCCTATACCCTGAACATGGCGGCCCTGCCCCAATTGGGGGGCATGCCCAATCCTCCCGGCAACGGCATCATCCTGGCCAAGATCAGCCTGAACGAATCCGGAAGCATCGTCGGCATCACCGACATGCGCCAGGGCGTCGCCAGCCGTCTGCCCATCACCTTTGGCGTCCAGACGCAGGAGGCCACGGCCAATACGGTGATGGTGGCGCCGGGGGGCGCCTGCCAGGGCAATGCCACAATTCCCACCACCACCTTGACCCGTGTCGGGGCCAGCCTGTCCCAACCGGTCACCTTCATCGCGGCGGATGTCCCGGCCTTCTCGGCGGCTCCCCGAGTGGTCGCCAGCGCCCAGGGCAGTGTTCCCTATGCGGTGTCGGTCAGCGATGTGACCACCATCGGCTTCACCCTGACGGTCACCGCCGTTACCCCCCAGGCGGATTCCCCGCCGCTTCAGGTGGCGTGGCTGGCCCTGGCGCCATGATGAAAGGGACGCAAACGTCATGAGTACGGAAATCCCCCCCGTCGCCCGGCCCAATTATTTCACCGGCGAGGCCCTGCTGACCGCCGACTTCGTCTGCGAGCAGCGCTACCACATGACCATGCTGTCGGCGTTGAATGCCGGTCTGCACACCTACGGCATCGCCAGCGGCCTGGATGTTTACTGGCAGTCGGCGGTGCAATCGCGGCAGGTGCGGGTGGGAGCCGGCATGGCCATCGACCGCCTGGGTCAGGAAATCATCCTGACCCAGCCCCAAATCGTCACCCTGACCGACGTCGAAGCCGGCCAGATCTATTTTCTGACCATCCGCTATCACGACACCTTCTTCGACTTCAGCACCGCCAGCGGCGTTCCCGGATACAAGCGGATACTTCAGCAGCCTTTGATCGAATATGCCCGCACCCTGTCCGATCCCGGGCTGAACATCCTGCTGGCGGTCATCAACATGTCGAGCCAGGGAACCATCAACACCCTGACCTATGAGGACGGCCGGAACGAGCGGCGCTATGTGGGCGGGCGTTTCGGCACCTTGAATCTGATCACCCGGGGCAGCGGATTGCTCGACGGTAATCCGTTGGCCGCCCCCACCGAGGCCGACCGGGTGAGCACGGTATCCATGGGGGCCCGCAGCGACAGTGACGGCATTGCCTCGCTTCTGGAGATAGATGCCGGACGCGCCGGCTTTTCCGGCCAACTCACCGCGCGCGCCGGCGTGGGAATCGGCCTGGATCACCCCCAGGCATGCCTGGAGGTGCGGCCCATCAACCTCAAGGGGCCGGGAACCATCACCAGCGATGGCACCTTGCTGACCCTGACCCAGGCCATTGCCCCGGCGCTGTTGCCCGGCGATCTGATCATGCCCGACATCCCGTTGGGCGAAACCGCCCCTACGCCGGCCATGGGCAGAATCGCCGCAGCCACCAAGAACCCGCTGCAATACACGTTGGAATCCCCCTTCAATCCCAACCTGTCCTTGCCCCATTTCTATTCCTATGTGCGTACCACCCTGGTGCGGGTTTCCACTCCGGACGGCCAAGCCCAGGCGCAACAATTGGATCTTCTGCGCATTCGACAAGACGGCGTGGTGGGGCTGGGCCTGCCCGCCGCCCCCAAGGGCGGCGGCCCCGCCGGCCCCAATACCCTGACCATCAACCCCGAAGGCCAGGTGGGAATCGGATTGAGCACCGGCTTCGCCAGCCAGGCTGCGCTCGAGGTCAACGGCATGATCCAGGGCAGCGGCCTGACGGTGGATGGCGCCATCAGCGGTTCCAGCCTGAACGTCTCGGCCCAGGTGGTCGCCGCCGGTCCGGTGATCGCCCAGTCCTTTGAAGGCAATGGCTCCAAGCTGAAGGATCTCCCCATCCTCAGCTACTGGACCAAACAGGATGTCAACGCCCCCAACAGCGCCATCTATTACGCCAACGGCAATGTGGGGGTGCAGACCAGCAAACCGCTCGCCTCGCTGTCGGTGGGATCGGGCATCGCCTTCGTCGGCAACGGCACGGTGACCCTGGATCGCGCCAATCCCAACAAACTGATCGGCTTCCAGACCCAGTTCCTCTCCCAAGTCACCCCGTCGGACAGTATCCAGGTGGGAACCTTGCAACAGATGTCCAGCTCGGTGGCCAGGGTGCTCGGCGACGGCGAACTGATCCTCAACGACCAGTTTCCCATCATCGTGCTGGGCTCCACCTTCTGTGTGAAATCGCCGGATGGCACCATCCAGACCGGCAACGGCACCATCTCCAGCAACGGCAGCAGCATCGTCGGCGCCAAGACCCAGTTCACCAAGCAGGTGAAGGTGGGCGACCTCATCCAGATCGGCGATTTCATCCCCAATTCCAGCGGCGTCAATTCCTGCCTGGTGAAATCGGTGGAAAGCGACACCTCGCTGACCCTGCAACGGGACATGAGCGTCAGCGCCTTCAGCGCCAACATCTCGGCCTATATGGTGCGTTCGTCGCTGATGGGGGCATTCCAGGACAACAGCGGCCTGTCGGCCCTGCCGCCGCCGCCGGCCCTGCTGGTGGCCTCCAACGGTGCCCAGACCAGCCCGGCCAATACCGTGGCCATCAACGTTCCCCTGGATCAGCTCGACCCGACCTACGCCCTGCAAGTGAACGGCCCCACCAATGTCAGCGGCGGCGGCACCTTCACCACGGTGACCACCCAGTTGCTGTCGGTGAGCCGGCAGGCGACCATCGGCGGCACCGCCGTCGACACCAGCCCCTACCGCTTCCAGGTCATGGGTGGCACCGCGCGCGTCGATCAGGATCTGTCGGTGGGCGGCGCCACCACCAGCAACACCCTGACGGTGACCGGAGCCGCCCAGGCCGGGTCGCTGTCGGTGACGGGAAATGCCAAGGCCGGATCGCTTTCGGTGGCCGGCGTGGTGGTGAGCGCCCAGGGCGCGGTCACCTTGTTCAGCAGTTTTCGCCGCTTCGACAACAGCAATCTCGGATGGAATAATCTGGTCGGCACTTATACCACCACCGCCCCCACCGACGGCTTCGTCATCGCCTCGCTGGGGCTGCAAGCCACTGATGGCCGGAACCAATATGGCGGTGTCCTCACCTGCAACACCAGTTCGGGCACGTCGCTGTTCACCTCGGCCTTCGAGCTGACCTATCAGGTTCCCGACGGCAAGGACACCAAGACCGCCACGGTGCCGCAATGCGGAACCCTGACCGTGCCGGTGCATCAGAACGAAAGTTGGACCCTCACCCTTCAGCTTTCCAAGGAGCTTCCCCAACCGATGCTGAGATTCTACTGGGTTCCGCTGGGACCGGGTACCGCTGCCATGGCGAGTATGAGCGCGATTCCGCCCCAGGCCCGGACCGCGCCCGAGGCCGTGCCCGTGGAGGATTGGATGCGGATGGGCGACCGACCGATACTATCGCCCTCGACCACGCCCGCCGCCCTGGCCCAGGCACAGCGCATCATCGAGGCTCGGGTCGGCGACCTGAGCAAGGTTCTGGGCAGCGTCACCGGAATGGACGCCCAGGCCGGTGGCCGCGATGCCTTCACCCAGGAACTGATGAAGATCGTCTGCCAGGCGGTGCCGCCACAAGGCCAGGACTCGGATCAGGACCTGGATACGCGCATCAAGGGCGTGATCGATACCGGCGCCCGCGCCGCCGGACTGAGCCTGAACGACCAGCAGAAGGCCATGTTGGACAAGGGCATCCGCGCCCTGATCCAGATCAACGAAAGCCCGGAAAACCGCCAGAACATCGACCTGATCAACAGCAATATCGGCCAGTTCGTCGATGCCATGGAACAGGCGCTCAACGTCACTCTCGGCGATTCGCAGCGACGGCTGATGATCCGGGCTTTGGCACGGGTGGTCGGCGATGGCCGTCAGGAAACCGCCGTCGAGACGCCACCGCCGATACCGGATGAAGGGTGAGCCCGCCATGTTCCTGCCCGCCGAGCGCTTTACGCACACTTCCCGGCTCCAGGCCGCCTGGAATGTCATTCGCGCTGAAGGTCAGACCCTGCCCGGCGGGGAGTTCTGCCCCTGGCCCGAAACCGCGCTGCATGACGGCGGCTGGAGCGTCTATGGCCTGTTCGCCGCCGGTCGCGCCATCCTGGCCAATTGCGTCTTCTGCCCGGAAACAACCAAGTTGCTCCAGCACCTGCCCGGCGTGACCAATGCCGGATTCTCGCGTTTGGCCGCCGGCAGCCGCATCCGCCCCCATACCGGCTATGCCGGTACGGTGCTGCGGCTGCATTTGGGGCTGGTGGTGCCGCCGGGCTGCGGCCTTCGCGTCGGCACCGAGACCCGGAGCTGGCGGGAAGGGCATTGCCTGCTGTTCGACGACAAGATCGACCACGAAGCCTGGAATGGCGGTGACGGCGACAGGCTGATCCTGCTGGTGGATTTCCAGCCCGATACGGACAAGGCGCCATCATGACGTCGACGCCACCGCCCGCCTTCGCCGACAACGATGCGTGCCTGACCGAGTTGATGGCCCTGGGCAATCTGCTGATCGAGCGGGCCTTGACCCCGTCGTCGCCAGTGGCGACCGGTTCGGACCCGTTGGCGCGGCTGAACACTTTGGCGCGTTCGCCATCGGGCCACCTGGACGAGGCCATCGCGTACGGATGGACCCGTCTGACCGAACGCAGCCGCGCCAGCATCACCCAAGAGCTGTTCTCTCCCTGGGTGCATCTGTGCGCTTTGTTCCAGCCCGACCGGAATGAGCAGATTTTGCTGATCGTCGGATTACTGCCGGCGCTGGACCCCCGCTATCGCGCCCTGCTCCGCCGTCTGGCCGAGGCGGACGGAAGCGAAAACGGCGACAGCAACGCGGTGCCCCTGGCCGCCCTTTCCCGCCTGCTGGACGGGCCGTCGCCACGGGCGGCCTTGGTGCGCTGTCTGGCCGAGGATGCCGTGCCCCGGCACTGGCAGTTGATCGAGTCCGCCGGCAGCGGCGGCCTCGACGCCCTGGACGCTGCCGGCTCCTATCGGCTGGCTCCGGTCATTGCCGCCTATCTGCTGGGGCAGGCGGCGCCGCGACCGCAATTGGACGAGGCGCTGGAAGAGCTGCCCGTCACCGCCCCCCTGGCCGATCTGCCCCTGAACCCGGACGAGCGGCAACAATTGGAACGCTTCATCGCCTATGCCTGCCGTCCCGATTCCGGGGCTGGCGGCTTTCTCCTTCAACTTCAGGGGCTGGACACCCCGTTGCAGCAGGCCGCCGCCGCCGCCCTGTTCGCGCGGATGGGTCTGGTCTGCCTGCGCCTGGATGCCGCGCCGCTGCTCCGTCTGATAAAGGACGGTCAGCCGCCCGGAGAACTGCACCGGCGGCTGCGGGTTCTGTGTCGTGACGCCCTGCTGTGCAATCGCGTCCTGATCCTGGTGAACACGTCTTCCTTGGTGGATGGCGAAAACGACGACCGCCTGCGCCTCGTCCTCAACACCTTGTTCATCAGCCAGCGCTTCGTCGCGGTGCTGAACGGCCCGGCGCGGCGGCTGGCCGATCTGGCCCATCTCTATGGCGGTCATACGGTCCGCCCGGCGCTGATCCGGCTGGAGCCGCCCGGTATGGGCTTGCGGCGGGAAATCTGGCGGCACCACTGCCACGACCAAGGCTTGGCGGTGGAAGAGGCGCAGATGGCCCGGCTGGCCGAGCGCCACCCCTTCACCGACGAAGTGATCGGGCTGGCGGCGCGCGAAGCGGCGGCGCGGCGGATGACCGTTTCCCCCGACACCCCCCTCGACACCCTGCTGGACGAGGTTTGCCGCGATCAGGCCCAGCGCCACCCCCTGGCGGTGGCCCAGGAAGTGCGCAGCCCCCACCGCCTGTCCGACATCGTGTTGCCGGCGCCGGCGCGACAGGCCATGGACGACATCCTGGCCGATGTGCGCTATCGGCGCCGGGTCATCGGCGATTGGGGTTTCGACGCCTGCTCGGACAATCCCGACGGCCTGTGCGTGCTGTTCCACGGCCCTTCCGGCACCGGCAAGACCATGGCGGCATCCATCATCGCTAATGAACTGGGCCTTGCTTTGTACAAGATCGATCTGGCCGGCATTCTCAGCAAATATATCGGCGAAACCGAAAAGCATCTGGCCCGGTTGTTCGATCAGGCCGAGGCGCTGAATGTGATCTTGTTCTTCGATGAAGCCGAGGGGTTGTTCTCGAAGCGGACCGAAACTCACGATTCCCATGACCGCTACGCCAATCTTCAGACCGGCTACCTGCTTCAGCGCATCGAGCGCTATGCCGGAACCGTCATCTTGTCCACCAATCTGCTGAAGAATCTGGACAAGGCCTTCACCCGCCGCTTCCGCTTCATGGTGGAATTTCCCTTTCCCGGCCCGGACGAGCGGCTGCGTCTGTGGACGCGCGCCTTTCCGCCGCAAGCCCCCCAGGCCGAGCCGCTGGACCTGCCGGCCCTGGCCGAGCATCTGGCCGTCAGCGGCGGAACCATCAAAAACATCGCCTTCGGCGCCGCGATCCTGGCCGCGGCCGCAGGCGGTGCCATCACCAGCGAGCATGTGCGCCAAGCCGCCGGGCGGGAATATCTCAAGCTCGGCAAGATTTTTCCCGCCGCCTTGTCCACCTTGGAGGATGACGCATGAGCGCCTTCGCATCACCGCAGCCGCAATCCCAGTTCACGCCCGCCCCGGCCATGGCTGGATCAGCCCTCGCTCCGCCCGCGTCCCAGGCCATGTTCATGAGCATGGGGAACTTCCGCTACGCCCCCTCGCCGCTTCAGGCCGGTCAGTCGACGGCAGAGCCTATCCAGCGGGTGGTCGAGAAACGGGGCTCTGGGCGATGGTATTCCTCCTATGATCCCTACACTGAATTCGCGACCAAGGCGGAAGCCACCGCCTATGACAAGGAATTGCGGGATGCCGGCTATGAGAAGCTGCGGGCGCGCACGCCCACTCTTTACACCTACACCCATCTTAAGCCGCATCAGCAACTGACCCACACCAAGCAGGGGCCTCATACCGTGGCCCACAAGGTCATCCTGCAATCCTTGGTTCAGGCCGACACCAAACCTCAGATCAAGAAGCTGTTCACCTCCCAGGTGCCCAAACCCAAGGACCTTGAAAGCATAATGGAGGAAGAAGAACCCGACAGCGGCTTCAACGCGACACTGCAACCCCGCATCGACCGCTACATGCAAGACTATCAGGACGTTTACGATACGGCGAAATCCGAGCTGGCCAAAAAAAAGCCCGACCTGGTCGTCGCCAAACACTCTTTGAACCAACTGATGAACATGCACCCCTACGCCACATCAAGCTGGAAGAGCACCTCGGACGCGTCTCGCGGCAAGTTGGCGGGCAAAGGGGAAAACAAGCAAGATGCCACCTTCGACATGCTGGTGGACAAGCCGTCGAAACCATTCAACGATAAGACCGGGTTCCAGGATTTTCTCGACAAACGCGAAGATATGTTCGACGACCTCGAATAGACCCCGAAAGGCTAAGGCCATGTTCGCTCCGCCCTCCCCGTCCACCGCTGCTACCGCCGCGCCATCCTCCCGCCCGGCCGCCGCGCCGACCACCGCCGCACAAGCTCCGGCTCATGCCTATCATTACGCGGCCAGTCCGATGCAGCGCATGCCGGCGGGGCCGCCCATCCAGCGCCAGACCGTCATCGAGTACGGCCCGTTGACCAACTTCACCTATCAATGGGGCCCCAAGAAAAGCGATAAGGCCTCGGGCAACGTCGCCACCAGCATGCATGCCGAACTGGACCCCAACGACCCCAAAGCCGGCACCGATACCGGCGGCTCCAATGCCTTCGACACTCTGTTCCAAGCCCTGCAAGCCCACACCAATTCCACTTGGGTGCGCGGCCACCTGCTCAACCACGATCTGGGCGGCGTCGCTCTTTACAATAATCTGTTTCCCATCACCACGGCGGCCAATGGCGAGCACTATCAGGAGGTGGAGAAGAACGTCAAACACTGGGTCGCCAATGGCTGCGAAGTCACCTACGACGTCGACGCCAACCACCGGGGCGACAGTCCCGACGGCGTATTCGTCTGTGACGCCGAGGTCACCAGCGACCCCAACAATACAGGTCTTGCCGGTGCCAAGATCGAGAAGGCCATTTTCTCCCACGGCGAAGGCAAGGCAACCACCGAGCGGGTCTATGGCAACAAAAACGATACCGAGGTCACCAAATATTCCGGTGTTCAAATGGGCAAGGGGAACACCGTCCTTCGCGACGAATACGGCACCATCACCAAGGACCCCAACTGGGCCCACCACGGCGGCAACAGCACGACCAACAATCGGTGGATGGCCCATCCAGTCTCCCTGGACCCTATCGACACTGCCAACTGGGGCGATAAATCGAAAAAGAGCCGCTCCATCTCCGGCATGAAATACAATCATGCCTTCAGCGTCGAAGAATTGAAGAAGTGGCTATAGGCGCCCCCCAGGACCGGCAACGATGATCCGTTTTTCGCCCAGCCCCGCCACCGCCGCGCTGCCCGGTCCTCCCCAGGCAGTCCCATCGGCGCAGGCTCCGTCAGTCGGGCCGCCCGGAACCTACCACTATGCCGCCAGCCCGTTGCCGCCTCGTCCGAGCAGCCGCAACGGCATCAGTACGGCGGAAAACGAGGCGGTGCGGCAACTCTCCGGCGGTCGGGTCAACCTGCACGCCCTCAACGCCAGCGTGACCCAGGTGGCGGCCAGCGATTCCCGGCTTGCGGCGGTGGGGGCCAGATCCTATGCCCAGGGCCGCAACGCCCTGATCAGCGCCGAGGCCGATCGCGGCCACGAACTGTGGCACCTGGCCCAGCAGGCCATGGGCCAGGTCCGCGCCGACACCGTCATCGGCGACCAGCCGGTCAACACCCATGAGGGGCTGGAGCGCGAGGCCGACCACATGGGCTCGGCCATCGCCCGGGCCAGCGCCGAGTAATACCATATCCCGCTGATCGGGACCGAATCCGAAGTAGACTGAAAGCCGCATAATCATTACCCATATGGGCCGATAACCTGGGCGGCGACAACAGCCCCGCTTCGGTAGCGGGCAGCAGGGGAAGGACAATGAGCGACGATCAGGTCCGGGCATTGTTTTGCGCTGATGCCGATGCCATCACGCTGATGGAAAACGACGATTTGCACGCCGCCATCCTCATGCGGGCAGCCAAGGCCGTCGGCATTCCTGCCGATATAGCCTTCCGGAAAACCGATGGCGCCGGAGACATTCAAAGATTTCTACGCCTGGAACTCCCTCGGCACACGGCCTATTTCAAGTGGGGACGACTGCTGGTCGGTCCGTCCGGCGCTCCCCGATCGCAATGCCAACACATCAATGGCGGACTGTTCCATGTCATCCGGCATAAGCAGGCCAGCAAGGAATTGATCAAGCTGCTCGGCTTTCCCGTTCCCGAGGGACAAATCTTTGAACGCAACGCCGAAGATGCGGCGGTGGAATGGTCCCGAAACTTTGGCCGCCCGGTTTGCGTCAAGCCGGCCTTGGGCAGCATGGGGACTCACGTTTTTCCAGAACTGACCGAAGAGGCCGACATCCGTCACGCCTTTCGCTCGCCATCCGCCCAATGCAAGCAGGTGCTGGTCGAAGAATCGGCCCCCGGCAGTGCCGTCCGGTTCTTCTTCGTCCGACCGCACATCGTCGGCCTGCGCATCGACCTGCCCGCCAACGTCGATGGTGACGGCCAGAGCACCATTGCCGCGCTGATCGACAGGAAAAACACGGAAAAGCGACTGCGCACCGGCCACGCCCCCACCATCGTCGACGACGACCTGTTGACGCATCTGCGCCGTCAAGGCCTGGGGCTTGACCACGTCCCGCTCCCCGGACGGCGGATTTTCTTGCGCTCGGTCTCCAATGGCTACAAGGGCGGCGACAGCTTTACCACCTGGTCCGACGTCCACCCCTCCTATGTGGACCAGATCACCGCCATGTGCAATGCCGCCCACGATCTTGTCATCACCGCCGTCGATACCAAAATCGTCGATCCGACGACACCGGCCACCGCCACGAATTATCGCATTTTGGAAATCAACAACAATCCCGGTCTGGTTCCGTTTCATTTCCCCTGGAAGGGCGAATCCCAGGATGTCGCTGGAGCCATGATCCGGATGCTGCTGGCCCATGCGGCCTGAGGCGGGCCATGAGACCGCATGATGATCGGGTGCGGGCCGCCCTCGGCGATGACGCCGAGGCGATGACCCTGGTCGAACATGACGATCTGCACGCCGCCTTGTTGATGCGAGCGGCCAAGGACCAAGGCCTGGGCACCGCGCTCATCCCCTATTGGTCACGCAAACATGGGAAGCCGGCACAGAGATTGCGGATCACCCTGCCCTGGGGTGTCGCCTATTTCCGCCGGGGCGAACTGAAAACCGGCCCCCACGGCGCCAGTTTCGCCCAATGCCGTCACGTGAACGGCTCGACCACCGTCGTCGTCGACCGCAAACAAGCGAGCAAGACGCTGATGCAGGTATTGGGGATCCCGGTGCCCGCCGGTCAGATTTTTCACGCCTTGGGGCAAAATGACGCGGTGGAATGGTTCCACGCCCAGGGGCGCCCGGTCTGCGTCAAACCGGATAAGGGCCACCAAGGAAACAACGTGTTTCCAGGACTGACCACCGAGACCGAGGTTCGGCAAGCCTTCATCGCGGCGGCCCGCCAAAGCAGCCATGTTCTGGTCGAGGAATTCGCCCCGGGTCCGGCCGTCCGCTTCTTCTATGTCCGCCCCCGGATCGTCGGCGTTCGCATTGACCTGCCGGCCAATGTCCTTGGTGACGGCGGCAGTAATATCGCCGCTTTGGTCCGGGCCAAGAACGAGGAAAAACGGTTACGCACCGGCCATGCCCCCATCATCATCGATGACGACGTGCACGCCCATTTGCGGCGCCTGGGTCTGGGGCTTGACCATGTTCCCGCCGCGGGAACACAGCTTTTTCTGCGTTCGGTGTCCAATGGCTGCAAGGGTGGCGACAGCAGCACCACATCGGAGGGTGTGGTTCATCCCTCCTATGCGGCATCCATCGCGGCCATGTGCAATGCCATCCGCGATTTTAATGTCACGGCCATCGATACCAAGATCGCCGATCCCTCCATGCCGGCCAGCCCCGACAACTACAGAATCCTGGAAATCAACAGCAACCCCGGTCTGGTGCCCTATCACTTTCCGTGGGAAGGCCCACCGCAAAACATTGCCGGAGCCATCCTCCGGATGTTGCTGAAATGGGATGTCCCCGGCGGCTGACCGCTCCAAGATATCTTCCCGATCGACGGAATGAATATGCATATTGGATGCAATAAATTTTTCTAGAATCAAGCCTCTCCCTCCCTTAAATATGAAAGGCATGGATCGGGAGATAATCAGGTGATCACGCGCATTCCCACCGTATTGAGACGGTCGCGATGAAGGTCGCCATCGTCGTCGATTGGCTGGACGTTCTGGGCGGGGCGGAGCGGGTGATCGCCGAGATGCTGGATATCTACCCACAGGCTGATCTCTTCGCCACCGCTGACTTTCTTGATGATCGCACCATGTTGGGCGGGCGTCCGGTTGCCACTTCCTTCGTGCAGAACCTGCCCTTTGCCCGCCGGTTTTTTCGGCATTATCTGCCGTTGATGCCCCTGGCGGTCGAGCAATGGGATTTCTCGGGCTATGCTCTCGTGCTGTCCTCAAGTCATGCGGTCGCCAAGGGCATCATCACCAGCCCCGATCAGATCCATGTCAGCTATGTGCACTCTCCCATGCGTTACGCCTGGGACCAGCAAGGGCAATATCTCTCGACCGGCCTGCATCACTGGCCCGCCCGTTGGCTGTTGCATCGCTTGCGCCTGTGGGATCAGGTGTCGGCGCACCGTCCCGACGTCCTGATCGCCAATTCCAATTTTGTCGCCCGCCGTATTGCCAAGTGTTGGAACACAAAGGCGGTCGTGGTTTATCCCCCGGTGCATACGCAAGGACTAAGCCTGTCCCGGCGCAGCGAGGATTTCTATCTGACCGTAACGCGGTTGACCCCCTACAAGCGGGTCGAGTTGATGGTGGATTGCTTCGCCGCCCTGCCGGAACGGCGCTTGGTGATCATCGGTGACGGGCCGGAATGCCGGCGGCTGAAGCGACGGGCCACGGCCAACATCACTTTCCTCGGTCGTCAGCCCGATTCCGTGGTGCACGATCATCTGCAACGATGCCGCGCCTTCCTCATCACCGCCATAGAGGATTTCGGCATCGCCCCCCTTGAGGCTCAGGCCTGCGGCAAACCGGTCATTGCCTTGGACCGGGGTGGGGCGGCGGAAACATTACGGCCCGAGAACGGGATGGCCCCGACGGCCCTCTTCTTCACCGATCAAACCGTGGATTCGCTGCGGGGGGCGATCATGCGTTTCGAGTCCGGGCCGCCGATCCGGCCCGAGGATTGCCGGGCCAACGCGGAACGATATGCTCCGGCACATTTCCGGTCTCGGTTGGGGGCGGTGATCCAGCAAGCCCTGGAAGGTGCTTCACATCAACGCCCCCCCTCATGGGACGTACGGAATTGACCGGCGACGCGGTAACGATACGCTTCAGGGATGATTCCATCGCCACGGCTTGCGTCCGTGGCGGCGATGTGCAACTGGCCTGCCTGGCCCAGGCGGCGCAGGCGCAGAACGTTCCCCTCAGGCTTTTCCGGCAGCCTTCCGCCGACGGGCAAAAGCTCAACCTTAACCTGCACCTCCATTTTCCCCATGGCGAGGCCTATTGCCGATGGGGACGCATCGCCACCGCCCCTCCCGGTGTCCCCTTTGAGGAAAGCACCCATGTGAATGGGCCGTTCCCCCAATTGATCGCCGACAAGCATGCGACCAAACTGGTGCTCGACACCATGGGCTTTCCCACCCCGGTCGGAAATCATTTCACGCCCGCGGAACACGATCAGGCCGTGGCATTCTTTCACGCCTGCGGCGGCCACGTTTGCGTCAAGTCCAACACCGGCAGCCTGGGAGAGTTTGTCTTTCCCGATATCACCACCGCCGATGATTTCATCCGTGCCTTCCAGGCCGTCGCCAGCTTCACCCCCCAAATCCTGGTGGAACGGCATGTGAGCTTCCCCCCTTTGTCCGGCAACGCCTCCACTTTGACAACCTACCGTTTCTTCTTCGTCAAACCGTCCGTCGTCGGCATCCGCATGGATGTTCCACCCAATGTCGTCGGCGATGGCCGTTCCAGCCTGGGCCGGTTGATCGCCGGCAAGAACGTCGAAAAGAAAATGCGGACGGGGCAAGCGCCGATCGAGGTAAACGCCCTGCTCAAACAAAATCTGCATCAGCAAGGATATGATCTGGACACCATTCCGGGCGCAGGCGAGCAAGTGTTTCTTAAAAAAATTTCCAACTCATCCCAATGGGGTGACAGCATAACTTTGGTTGACAATATTCACTCATCATACAAAGAAAAAATTGAATCAATGTGCAACACCTTGTCAGGTGTAAATATCACAGCAATAGATATGAAGATTGCTGATGTCACGCAACCGGCGTGTAATGAAAATTATTCCATACTTGAAATGAATTCATCACCCGGCATGGTGTATTTTCACTTTCCATGGATCGGCCCGGAAAATCGTATTGCCGGCCATATCGTGGAAAAGCTGCGGACAACCCCTGATTGGTTCCGTCGGAGACGCAGGGCATGACCGCCATCTCACTGGTCGTGGCGACCTATGGGCGGTCCGCGGAAGTGCGCGCCTTTCTCGACTCGCTGCCGATGGCTGCCGCCGCCGATCTGGAAGTGATTCTCGTCGACCAGAATAAGGATGACCGCGTCACCGACATTATCCGCGACCATCCAATGCCGGTCCGCCATCTGCGATTACCCCAGCCCAATGCCAGCGCCGCCCGCAATGCCGGGGCGGCGCTGGCCCGGCATGAATGGTTGGGATTTCCTGATGATGATTGCCGGTTCCTGCCCGAAACCTTGGCCCAGTTGAACCACGCCATCGCCACTGCCGGAACGCCGGTGATTTCGGGCACCACCATTGATGGCCAGGGTCGACCGAACATCCTGCGCTGGCGCCGCCGCGCCGGATTTTTTGGCCGTTGGGACATGTGGCGTTGTGCCACGGAATCCACTTTGTTCATCCGCCGCGACCTTTTTCTTGCCGTTGGCGGCTTTGATAGCCGCTTCGGCCCCGGCGCCCCCTACCCCGCCGCCGAAGGAGCGGAACTGCTGTTACGGGTCTTTGCCCGGATGCCCCGCCCGCGCGCATGGTTCACCCCCGCGCTTCGTCTTTATCACCCGACGAAAGCTCCACCTTGGACCGCCGACGCCATCGCCCGCGTCCATGATTACGCGGTGGGTGAAGGCGGAATGCTGGCCAAACACCCCAATCCCGCCTGCTGGTGGCGAACGTTTCGTTTTGTTATCAAACACGCCGTGGCCGGAATCCTGCCGCTTGGCCCCCTGGCGCAGAGCAGTCGGCGCAAACTGGTCGGCCTGATTTCCGGCTATCGGGCTTATCGCCATGCCCAGGGCTGATCGGTCTTTCGCATTGTCCCGCACTCTGGCCGATCTGGGGGAAATCCTGGGGCCTGAGTTATCGGCGAAAACCAGGCACCGCCTCCGCTTCGACCCTACGGCGCTGGCCGTAATCGCCGAGCTTTCCGCCCGCCATCAGATACGAGGAAAGGTATGGTTGGCTTTGTGCCGCCATGGCCTGTGCACCCCCTTGCCGCAGATCGTTCGCGACCGCCTGCCGCCGGGACATCCGGCACGGGTGCTTGAGGAGGGATGGCGGCACGAAAGCAATCACCAACAGCACCTGACGGCCCGGACCGGAATACTGGTTCGCGCCCTCAACGCCGTCGGCATCGAACCCATGCTGCTGAAAGGCATGGCCTTGGTAATGGGCGGAGTACTGCCGCAGCCGGGACAACGATGGATGGTCGATATCGACATCCTGGTCCCCCCCGATCAGGTGAGCGCAGCCGTCGCCACTTTGGCCAGCCTGGGATATCGCGCACGATCCAGGCACGCCGCCCCGCACCATGTGGCGGCCATGGCCATGGCGGGCAGTGCCGGCGAGGTTGAAGTTCATTTCGACATGGTTCCGCCCGCTCTCCAGGGCGCCCTGCCAACGGATGCGGTGTGGGAACGGGCCATAAGGGTTGAAGAGGATGGCCTGCGCTATGCCTTGCCCGCGCCGGGTGACGCCGTACTGCACATCGCCCTCCATGGTCAGCATGGCAACCATGTAGAGCCGCTGGCCCGTATCGCCTTGCGTCATCTGGCCGATCTGGCGCAAATGCGGGTCCGGCACGATCCACACTTGGACTGGCCGGCCTTGCGCCACCGAGCCAGGCTGGCCGGCCGCAGCTTCGCCTTCGACAACCATCTGTATCAATGCTGTCGTATCTTCCGCCAGCCCTGGCCATTCCCGGCGCCCGTGCCTGTGGCCGTCCGACTGCATTGGCGCCTGTGTCTGATGGCGGCGACGCATCCCCGCTCCATCGGTCGAGTGCTGTTGTTGCGACTGGAACTCGCATCTTTGTTCGGACCGCTGGCCCAGGGCCGCGATCCCCTGGCCCGAATGCTGGCCCGAATGGCCCTGACCGCCCGATTGCTCTGCAAATACAAATGGAAGATCGTCCCCCGCCTGATGGGGAAACACCGATGATCCCGGCCCCACTGAGCTTTCAATTGCTCACCTGCCAGATCGAGATCGCCACCGACAGCACCGCCATCCGCTCGGCCTTGCGCTATCTGGCGCAAGATGCGGTCCAGGGGATTTCCCCCACCCGGCATGTGCGCTATCAGGTGGCCGCACTGGATGGCCGCTTCCACGTGCTGAAGGATGGCGCCGAAATCGCCACGGTCGCCCACCCCGACCGGGTCATGCGTATCCTCTATACCAGCGCCCACGACGTCTCGCATCGTTCCCTGCCTCCGCATATGCGGATCCATGCCGGCTGTGCCACCGTCAACGGACGGCGCGTGTTGATCGTCGGCGACAAGCGGGCGGGAAAAACCACATTGATGCTGCGCCTCGCCCTGGACGGCATCGAGGTACTGGGGGACGAAATGGTGGTGGTGGAGGCGGATGGCCAGTCCATTCCCTATCCCCGCCGCTTCCACGTCCGCGCCAAAACCTTTTCCCTGATCCCAGAAATAAGCGGCCGCGAGGCGGAGTTTCCATCAACCACCCTGCGACAAGGTCGCAGTATTTATGCCATCAGCCCGACCGAACTCGGATTATCCTGGCACCTGTGCAGATCGTCCATAGACAGCATCGTCTTTCTTGAGCGCAATCACGGCGGCGAAACCAGCATCCACCCCATCAATACTGAAACCGCCATGCATCGGCTGGGGCAGAACATGACCTATCCAGAGCGCGCGATCACATGGTTTTCGATCTTATTAGGGGTAGTCAAACACACCAGAAATTATGTACTGATAAATGGTGAGCCGACTGCGGCGGCGAGTTTGCTCAAGGGCCTGCCGGATCAATAGCTGACAGCGAGGGAAAGCCTGATGACGAACAAAAAGATTTTGGAGCGCATCGATCCCAACAGGCGCAGCCTGATCAAGGGGATCGTCGCGACCACCTCCTTCGTGGTGCCGACCATGGTCTCCTTCGATATGAATTCAATGACCGTCCATGTCGGCACCAAGGCTTATGCCACCGCCTCTGGCGGCGGTGGCGAAGAGGGCTGATCGAATCGTGGCAGCACAACCGTGCCGAATCGACGGACTTGAGGTGACCCCGGCGGCCAATGGCTTCTCTATTTTCGATGCCAGCCGCGACCGTGTGCATTACCTCAACCATACGGCGGCGATCATCCTGGAACTGTGCTCGGGCGAAAATTCCGTCGAGGACATCGCCGCTTATCTTCAGGACGCCTATGCACTGCCGGAACCGCCATTGGCCGAGGTCGCCTCCTATGTGGCGCGCCTGAGCGAGGAAGGGTTGATTGTCTGAGGCCAGGGCGGTTTGCCCCTGACCCCGTCACCACCGCCTGCTCCGGAAAGCCCGACCGGCAACAAGCCGGGTCTGCTGTTCATCGCTCCGGCGATGCCGGCGTCGACGGGAAACGGCTTGGCCATGCGGGCCTGGTGCTTCCTCGAGGCCTATGCCCGCACCCATGACATTCATCTGGTCGTCGTCGCCCTGTTCGGCGCCGCTCATGTCAGCGCCGAAATACAGGGGATATGCCGTCAGGTGGAGGTGGTCACGCCATCGCGGTTGGCCCGTCTGCTGTCGCCGCCATGGAAAGCGCAGCCATCGCTTTGCCGCCGGCTTCCGACCGAAGCCGGCACGGTGATACGGTCAATCCTGCACCAAAATCCGTGCCGGCTGATCCACGTTCAGCGCCTTTACCTGACCCCGGTGATCTCGGGGTTATTGGGGCAGCCCGACACTCCGCCCATCATCCTTGATCTCGACGACATCGACAGTTCCACCTTTCTGCGCTTGGCCGATCTGCACGCCCGCCGGGGCGAAGCCGGCCAAGCCGCCGCCCACAGGCGCGAGGCCCGGCGCTTCGCCCACCTGGAACAGGCCATGATCCCCCAGATGAGCCTTGCCCTCGTCTGCCACGCGGACGATGGCGAGCGCTTGGCCGCCCACTATCCGATGGTTCCCATCCAAGTCATTGCCAATGCCCCGCCGGACCTGTCGCCGCCCACTGCGCCGCCGGCGGTTCAGGATATCGACCTCTTGCTGGTCGGCACCTTCACCTATGTGCCGAACCGGGATGGGGCCGAATGGCTGATCCGGGAAATCCTGCCGCGATTACCCGCCGCCATCCGCCTGTGGCTGGTCGGACCATGCACTGAAGCGTTTCACCGTCGGATGAACGCGGTCCCAGGGGTAACCGCGACCAATCGGGTGGATCGCGTGGAACCCTATTACGCCCGAGCCAAAATATGCGTGGTCCCTTTACGGGCCGGGGGCGGCACCCGAATCAAAATCCTGGAGGCGTTCGCGCTTGGTGTTCCGGTGGTTTCCACCACGATGGGAGCCGAGGGGCTGCCGATCAGACACGGTGAACATCTGCTCGTGGCCGACCATCCAACGGATTTCGCCGCCGCCTGCCTGGATCGGGATGGAGCCGAGCGTGCGCGGAACGCCCGCCGGATGCTGCTGCGCCAATCAAGCCGCAGCAGCATCCTGGATGCCATTTCCTCGCTGGCGATCAGAATTTGAAACGATAGGTTCCGCCAAGGGTGAAGCTGTCCACGTTCTCGCGAAATTGCGAGGACGCAGCCTCGATGGACAACGAATGGCTATCGCCGATGGCCAGGTTGACACCCGAGGTGAAGACCATGCCGAAACGGTCGTCATAGCCCTTGGTGCCAATGGCATCGACAGCCGTCGCCGCCGTCTTGTTGGCGTCATATTCAGCCCGCGCCGCGACAAAGGGATTAACGCTGCCCCAATCGGTCAGGAACAGGTAACCGCCGCGTACGGTCGCGTGCGCCTGCCCAAGCCGGAACTTCACCCCACGGGCGGCGGTTCCGTCGGTCTCGACGTAATCCTCGGTATCTTCCTTGCTGTAAAGGTAACCGGTGGAAGCGCCCAGGCGCCAGGGACCGAGTGTCGTGCTGGCACTCAGGTTGGACGCGGCGAACCAGCGGCTGCCGCTGGTCGAGCCGGCGACGTTACCATTCGCCCGACTGATATCGTAATTCACCCAGGCATGGCCGGCGGTGGCGTCCAGGCTCCAGATATCGTTGATGATATAGGCCATATAGGGAGCAAAGGCGTAGTTATTGGCGACCATCTTGCCGCCACTGTATTTCAGACTGAAATATCCGTGCTCGTAGCCCAGCGAGGTTCCGAGCAAAAGTTGATCGGTGATCCGATAATCAACGCCCCCCACCGCCACCTTCATGGTACCGGCGAAATCGGCACTGGCCTGCTTGCCCGACATCCAATTATGGCTGGCATTGGCCCAGAGCCCACCGCGCGCGGGCGCATCGCCGGCCGCCTTGCCATCGCCGATCAAGGCCGAGGTGTTCACCGGCGACGTCGGAACAGAGGGGGAAATGCTGCCGGTGGCGCCCGACACTACCGAGCTGATGCGTCCGCTGATCATGCTGGTCGTCTGCTTGGTGGCTTCTTGCGCCACCTCCCGCGTCACCGTGGGGTTTTGTGCGTAAGCATCGGCTGCCGAAGCGGAAGAAAGGGATTTCGCCGATACGCACAACAGCGCAAGAAGCCCCAAGAAGACATTGCGCAACCCCATCTCACCCACCCGACGCTGATAGCACCGAACCAAATTAACAGCGTATTATTTACATTTGACGGATGCGACCGACAAGGGAAGATTTGGTATAATTATCATTCCCAACGAAAATCCACCTCGAAGGCGAATATGAAGCCCCCCATGAAGATGGCCCGTATCGCCGCCCTTTTGCTGGCTCTGCTCGGATTACTGGCTGGGCTGCTGGCCATCGCCTTGGCCCATCCTCGCCTGGGTTTCGGGGTGTGGCGGGATACCGAAGCCGTCAACGCCGCCATTCCCATTGCCGCCGCCTTCTGTCTGCTGGGGGCAAGCGTGCATCTCGCGCATCGCGGTCGCATCGGCCGCTTGGGGGCTCCGGTGCTGGCCTGCCTGCTGGCCCTGGGTCTGTGGAGCGCACTCAGCGCCGCCTTTGCCGATTATCCGATGACGGCGTTGCTCGGGCCGCCCCAATCCTTGTATGGGGCCATCTGGTTCCCGGCCCAGGCCGGATTTGTCGCCGCCGCACTTGTGCTGCTGCCGCATCTCCGCCTGTTCAAGCTGATCTGCACGGTGATGACCGCGCTCTGTGTGGTGGTAGTGTGGTTCAATCTGCGCCATGCCCCGGGCTTGGACGCCTCAGCCCTGTCCGCGCTGCTGCCGCGCCACTCGCTGCACGGTTTCAATCAATATCTGGGCTATCACGCGATGGCCATGCTGGCTCTGGCGGCCACGGCCCAATACCGGGGCTGGCGGAACGGCGCGATCATGCTGGTGGCGGCCTCGATCGCAATCCTGTTCGTATCCGGCAACCGCACGGCCTGGGGCGCGGCGGCCTGCGCCGCATTCATGCTGCCAATCCTGTGGCGCTGGCGGCGATTGCCGTGGCAATGGTGGGCCTGGGGAACCGGGAGTACCATCGTCGTTGTCGCCGTCATCCTTTACGCCGTCATCCGCCTGACCGATCCGACACTTTTGCCGCCATCGCTGGCATCGCGCCAGATCATGTTCCGGGCCCTGGAACACAGCCTGAGCATTACGCCGGCAACATTATTGTTCGGCCACGGCTGGGGGCATTTTCAGCTTCATTTGTTCGCCAATCTCCCGGCGACCGGCATCAATCTGGCCACTCCCGATTGGATCGACTTCACCCGGGATGAGTTCCACAGCCATCATTTGCTCCTGGAATCCCTGTTCGCCGCCGGGCTCCCCGCCTTACTGCTACAGGTTCTGATCCCGGTGGCGGTGGTTGCCGGTGCCCGCCCCTCCCTGCGACCGGTGGCGGCGGCCTTGGCCCTGGCCCTGGCCATGCTGGATTCGCTGTGGTTCATGATGCCCGAGAACATGGTGCCGATCGCCATCACCTGGGGCGCCCTGATCTCTCCCGCCGGCATCACCAAATGGATCGGACGCACGCCGAAGCTTGCCGCCCTTACCCTGCCCCTTGTTCTGGCGGCCGCAATGCTGGGAGCGGGCGGCGCACTGGCCCGCGACGCCCTGGCCATGGAACCCCTGCGCCAATGCCTGAAAAAAGGCAGGACACCTTGCCCCACCATCATCCCCGCCGATCTTCGGCAAGCGCAACTGGGTTTGGCGACACTGATCGGCGAGACCACCACCAATCTGCACCGGCGGAACTGGCCGCGAAAAATGAGGATCCGTTTCAGCCTGGTTCTGGCCGAAGCCGGGGCGCGCTGTCGCCCGACCTGCTCGCCCGCCTTGGCCTGGGCCTTGTCAAGCAGTCAGTTCCAAATGGCCTATAGCCCCCGGGCATCCGCCATCTTTTCCGCCGACCTCTGGCATGAAGCTGTCTTGGCCTTGGCCGAGCACGCCCCCCTGCGGATGGATGCGGTTGCGCTCTATGCCAATTGGTTGCTGATCAACGGCAAGAGGCAAACCACCACCGATTTGCTGATGGCATTGCCGCCGCGAAGCCGGCAATCACCGGTGGGCTTATGGTTTTCCGGTTTGGTCCAGTTGGATTCTCCGGGCACGATGGAACGCGAAAGGGGATTGGCGATGATGCGCCAAGCCTTGAAGGATGGCCTGCACCGCTTCACCCCCATTGATGCCGAAACCAAGGCAGCCCTGGAGCCTCGTCGATGATCGCCCGCCTCTCCGCCTTATACCAACCGGCCAAAGAATTGACCGGTTGTATCGCCCCTCGCCGGGCGGATGCATCCGCACCCTTGGCCGCCGCCGCAATGGCGGCAAGATACCGGCCAACACGTCGAAACAAAGGTTGGCCGGTATTACTGGCTGTCCTTGTCACCAGCGCCTGTAGCGGCAACGACCTGATTCCGGCGCGCAACAAAGCGGCTCGCTTCGCCGCCGAGGCCGGTTGGCGCTACAGTTTGACCGATGGCGGCGCCTTCGTCGTCGCCACCGCCCTGTCACCGCGCCCGGCCCAGCAGACGTTGACCGTCTATCTTGAGGGCGACGGCTTGGCCTTTCTGGGGAGCCGGCGGATTTCCCCCGACCCGACCCCTTCCACCCCCATCGCCTTGCAGATGGCCCTTAATCACGCCGATGGTGCCGCCGCTTACGTGGCACGGCCCTGTCAATACACTCTGGCCGCCGGTCAGGGTAAAAATTGCCATCCGCGATATTGGACCAGTCATCGTTACGCCCCCGAGGTGATCGACAGCATCGCCCAGGTGGTCAACGGCCTGAAGCATTCGGCCAATGCCAGCCGTCTGGTGCTGGTCGGCTATTCGGGCGGCGGCACAGTTGCCGCCTTGCTGGCAAGCCAGCGCGACGATGTCGCGGGTTTGGTCACCATCGCCGCCAATCTGGACGTCAAGTACTGGGTCTCCAGGGAGCGACTGGCGCCACTCGACGGCTCGCTTGATCCGGCGGATTTTGTCCGCACTCTCCGCGCGATCCCGCAAATCCACTTGACCGGCAGCGATGACGACGTCGTGCCCGCCGACGTGATCGCCTCATATCTTGGAAAATTGGGGAATGGCGCGGCGGCACGCAGCCTTCGTATCCAAGGCTTCAGCCATGTCTGCTGCTGGGTGGAAAAATGGCCGGAACTACAGCATATGACCGATTTGTCCACGGTAATGAGAGCAAAAAATCAATAGGCCCCACGACCACTAAAGACAATACGGACTGTTTTTAAAATTATTATAAAGTCAAGCCATAGTGATTTTTGCCTGATATAGGCAAGATCAAAGTCTGATCGATCAAGAAAGCTTGTTTCACTGCGACCGCTCACCTGCCACAGCCCGGTCAAACCCGGCGTTACTTTTAGATAATGGACGATGTTTTCGCCATAATCGGCAACCTCCTCCGGCAAGAGCGGCCTTGGACCGACAAGCGCCATATCCCCGCGCAACACGTTGAAAAGCTGGGGCAATTCGTCAAGGCTGTGACGGCGCAAAAAGCGCCCCAACGGCGTCACCCGTGGATCCTGCGGAAGTTTAAAATTACCCTGCCGATACTGTTTGAATAAGGGCGCGTTCTCCGCCTGCCAATGGCTCAATGCCCGATCCGCATCGGCAACCATGGTCCTGAATTTGTAGCAGGTGAAGTATCGCCCCGCAGAGCCGACCCGAATCTGTCGGTAAATTGGAAACGCCCCATCAACAATATAAATCACACAAAAAATAAAAATAAAAACAGGTGAAATAAAAATACAAGCCAATGCCGACATTAAAATATCAATAATACGTTTTATTTCAAGATAACCCCACAATTTACTTCTCCGCAGAAGGCGTGAATTTTGATGCTTACTCCATGCGACATCTACTTTTGTACCACTTGAGCCTATATATGTAGCCGCCTAAAGGGATTATAGAATCCATCGATATAACGGCCAACAGCGATTTCGGCGTGTCTGCGTATGTTATCCCAAGCGTGTTGGGATAATCGGGGCCCAGAAATACTAAAGCCCTGAAACCTTGCGGCTTCAGGGCTTTAGAATGGTCGGAGCGGCGGGATTCGAACCCACGACCCCCAGTCCCCCAGACTGATGCGCTACCGGGCTGCGCTACGCTCCGACCGATTCGAGGAACACGGCACGGATGCCGATATCCAAGAATAGCTGCCAAACCAAGGGCTTGGCGGGGGTTCCAGCGGCGTTACCGCCGGAAGAGGGGCGCACTATACTCACGCCCCCGATGGGATGCAACCCTCAACGTTGCTTTGGACGCAGCAAAGATCGCATTTGTTCGAGTTCGTTCAGCAACAGGGCCAATTCTTGACGGATCTCCGGGCGCAAGCCCGCTTCAGCCGCCGGTCTGACAACCATGTCGGCTTCCAATTCCATGGCCTGCTGGTCGTCCTCTTCACCATCATCCATGATGGTGAAGTCGTCTTCCTCGACATCGTCGGCCTGCGGCGACAAATCAAGCTGTAATTCCGGCTCGTCTCGGGCCGGTGCCGAAGACGGCGCCGGGGCATCCTTATGACCGCCCTCGCGCAACAGCTTTTGCACGCCCTTGATGGTATAGCCTTCGCTGTACAACAGGTCACGGATACGGCGCAGCAGCGCCACGTCCTCGGGGCGGTAATAGCGCCGCCCGCCGCCGCGCTTCAGCGGCCTGACCTGGGGGAATTTGCTTTCCCAGAAACGCAGGACGTGCTGCGGCACCTCCAGGTCATCGGCAACTTCGCTGATGGTACGGAAGGCGGATTCGGACTTACCGTTGCTGCGGCGCCCGGAGGATGCGTCGCCGTCGCCGGTCATTACTTGCCAGCCTTGGAAACCGGACCGTCGTTGATCTTCTTCTTCAGAAGCTGGGACGGACGGAAGACCAGTACCCGCCGGGGCAGGATCGGAACTTCTTCGCCGGTCTTGGGATTGCGACCGATGCGCTGCCCCTTGGAGCGCACGGCGAAGCTGCCGAAAGACGAAATCTTCACGGCTTCACCCTGGGCCAAGGCCTCAGCCACCTCTTCCAGCACCGCCTCGAGCAGATCCGAGGATTCGTTGCGGGAAAGCCCCACCTCCTGGTAGACGGCTTCACTGAGTTGAGCGCGAGTGATGGTGTTGTCCGACATGCCGAAAAGCCCCTTTCACGGGGGATCATGGATTGGTCGTCGACCCTATCCTGTCCCGGGAAAAGCGTCAATATCAAAGGGATGCAAGAAGACCTTTGCCCATGTGCGCAGGTCTGGCTTAAGGAAATTACAGGCGGACCAGGGCAGAACCCCAGGTAAAACCGCCGCCCATGGCTTCCATCACCACCAGATCGCCCTTGTTCAGGCGGCCATCGCTGACCGCGCTGTGGAAAGCCAGGGGAATGGAAGCCGCCGAGGTATTGGCGTGCTGATCCACCGTCACCACCATGCGATCCATGGACAGGCCCAGCTTCCTGGCGGTGCTTTCCAGAATGCGGCGGTTGGCCTGATGCGGCACCACCCAATCGATGTCGGCGGCGCTCAAATCATTGGCGCGCAAGGCCTCGCCCACCACCTGGGCCAGGTTGGTGACCGCGTGGCGGAACACTTCCTTGCCTTCCATGCGCAGATGACCGACGGTCTGGGTCGAGGACGGACCGCCATCCACATGCAGCAGGCCGTAATGGCGACCATCGGAATGCAGATGGGTGGACAAGATGCCACGATCCTGGTTGCTGCCCTTCTCCCACGATCCGCGCAGTACCACGGCGCCGGCGCCGTCGCCGAACAGCACGCAGGTGCCGCGGTCTTCCCAGTCAAGAATACGCGAGAACGTTTCGGCACCGATCACCAAGGCGGTGCGGGCCTGCTCGGCCTTGATGAAATTATCGGCGGTGGCCAGGGCGAAGATGAAACCGGAACATACCGCCTGCATGTCGAAGGCGGCGCCACCGGTCATGCCCAGGCGGCTTTGCACCTTGGTGGCGGTGGCGGGAAAGGTATTGTCCGGGGTGGCGGTGGCGACGATCAGCAAATCGACGTCACTGCCCTTCAGGCCGGCGGCGGCCAGGGCGCGCTCGGCGGCGATGGTGGCCAGATCCGAGGTGGTTTCGCCATCGGCGGCGATATGGCGCTGGCGGATACCGGTACGCTCGACGATCCAGTCATCCGAGGTATCGACCCTGGTGGCCAGTTCCGCGTTGGTAACAATGCGGGACGGCAGATAACTGCCGCTGCCGACGATCTGAGAGCGCAGAATCATGGAAATGGTCACCCGTTGCCGGCGGCACGATGCGCAGGCGGATCCTGCGGATGCAACCGGTCGAATTCCTTGCGGATTCGCTCGTTATAGCCATGGGCCACCAGATCGACGGCGACGGCGATGGCATTGGCGAAGCCGAAGGCATCGGTACCGCCATGGCTTTTGACGGCAATGCCGTTCAGGCCCAGGAACATGGCGCCATTGTAGCGACGCGGATCGGTCCGCATCTTGACCTTGTTCAGGGCATGCTTGGCGAAGATGTAGCCGATCTTGGCCAGGATCGAACTTTGGAACGCCTGACGCAGGAACGACGAATAGAACTTCACCGTGCCTTCGGCGGTCTTGAGGGCGATATTGCCGGTGAAACCATCGGTCACCACCACATCGACGGTGCCGGCACCGATATCGTTGCCTTCGACAAAGCCGTGAAAGCGGATGGGCAAGGGCGAATCGCGCAAGGCGGCGGCGGCGGCCTTGACCGCGTCGTTGCCCTTCATATCCTCGGACCCGACATTGAGCAGGCCGACCGAAGGTTGCTCAAGGCCCAGGACGGCACGGGCGAACACCTCACCCATCACCGCAAACTCAACCAGATTGTTGGCGTTGCAATCGACGTTGGCGCCCAGATCCAGCATCACCGTTTCCCCCTTTTCGGTGGGGAACAGGCCGGCGATGGCCGGGCGGTCGATGCCGGGCAGCATGCGCAGCACGAACTTGGATACCGCCATCAAGGCGCCGGTATTGCCGGCGGACACCACGCCGGCGGCTTCGCCCTTGGCGACGGCGTCAACCGCCAGCCACATGGACGAACGCCGACCGCTACGCAGAACCTGGCTGGGTTTGGCATCGTTGCTGACCGCTTCGTCGGTGTGACGGACGGTGCAGACCCCCTTGATCTCGGGCGCCTTCTCCAGCAACGCTTCAAGTCGCTGAGCATCGCCGAACAGCAGATAGCGCACATGGGGAAGACGGACGTGCGCAAGCCGCACCCCCTCGACCACCATCTCGGGAGCATGATCGCCACCCATGGCGTCGATGGATATGGTGACGGGTGCGCTCACGTCCGTGCGCTCCGTAAGAGATCAGCGGGAGATTTAGGCGTTGGCTTCGGCCTGGGCGACGACTTCGCGACCATCATAGTGCCCGCACGAGCCGCACACATGATGGGGCAGCTTCACTTCGCCGCAATTGGGGCACTCGACCACCGAAGCCGACGGCAGCGCGTGGTGGGCACGGCGCATGTTGCGGCGGGACTTGGAGGTCTTTTTCTTCGGGACAGCCATTTTCTCGTACTCTCTGCTCAGAAGCCCTGACGGGGAAAGGGAGGTTTATTAGCCAAAAAGTCTGCAAGGAGCAAGGGTTTGCTGACCCCGTCATCTCTTTTTTTCCTGCAAGCCGGCAAGAGCCGCGAACGGACTGACCTTAACTTCGACCACTTCGGGCTCTTCGACCACCTCCGGCAAGGCGGCTCCGGCCTTGCGCGGAAAGGGATCCAAGGCCAAAGCGAGGTGCTCGGCGACCACTTCACCCACGTCGACAGCGCCGTCGGCCAGGGGTTCCGGCGGGTCGTCATCATCCATGGACAAATCCAGCTCCATATTATCGGACTCTTCGCTGCCGCCAAAGGTCATAGTAAAAGTTTCATCAACCTCTTGCTCCAGCGGTTCCAGCGTCACCACGCAGGATTGCGTCACCTTGGCCCGCAAACGACCATCGACGCGAAACAAGGTGCCGTTATCCATGGCCCGCAACCGCACCGACGCGGTCAGCGAGCGCACCGCGACAATGCCGAAACGTTCGGCCAGGGCCGCGCATTCACCGGGCTCGGCCTCGACCTCCATGTCGATGCCGCGGGTGGGAATGACGTCGACCAGCACCGGGCGGGAAAATTCGGGAACGTATTCCATCCCGCTCACTCCGCCACCGGGATAAAGGTCAGCGAACCGGCCAGCAAGGTCGCGTCGGCGGTAATATCCAAATGGGCCATCTGGGCCAGCACATAGGCGGCCATGCGGTCCTCGGTCTCGGCGGGCACAGCGACGCCCTGGTAGAGGTTGCGGCCCAAGGCCTCCTGCAACGCCCTGCCCCCCTGCTCCAGCGCCTTGTCATAGGCGGCGGTACGGCCATAGAAGGCCTCGGCCATGCGCTGTACCCGTTTGCCGATGCCGGTATCGGTCACCCCCATCTCCCGCAGGTTCTGATCCATGTCGTTGAACATGAAATCAAAGGTTTCCTGGGACAATTCGCGCAAGCCCGCGCCACCGCCCTTGCCCAGACGGCGAAACAGCATATAGGCGTGCAGGATGATCATGTCGTATCGCCCCTCCAGGGTGTCGGCCACCCCCAGGTCCCGATAGAAGGCCGGCTGGCGCGATTGCTCGACCAGGGCGACATAGAGGGCATTGGCGGCATCATCGAAACGCCGGCGTTTGAAAAATCGGCTGAAGGGCATAGGCGGTCCTGATTGAGCGTCTGGCCGGCCCAAGGGCGGCGGGGTCGTTGACAACCCGTCATCACGGGGTGCAATCTTCGCCATCTTTGGACACGGAGCCCGTCTCCGTCAATGCCCAGACGTGATTGCGACCATGAAGAAGATATTCCGCACCGCTTTGCTGGCCGCCGTCATCGGCGGGATCGCCGCTTGCACGCCCACCATCGACAATCGCGGCAATCTGCCGCACCCCGAGGATCTGGCCAAGATCACCGCCGGCAAGACCAGCCGCGACGAGGTCCAGGCCCTGCTGGGAACGCCGTCATCGAGCATGACCTATGGGGATGAAAGCTGGCAATACATCTCGGCTGTGTTCGAGACCACCGCTTTTTTCAAACCGGAATTGAAGGACCGCAAGGTGGTTTCGGTCAATTTCGACATGGCCGGCATCGTCAAGACCGTGACCTACAAGGAATTGCAGGACGGCAAGGAAATCGTCCTGGTCGACCGCGAGACCCCGACCGCCGGCAAGGAACTGGGAATCCTCGAGCAGTTGATGGGCAATATCGGTCGCTTCTCCAAGCCGGAAAGCGGCGGCTTGGGCGGCATGGGCCGCAACTGATAATACCATATCCCGGTGTGTCAGACTCACCGGGATATGGTTAGGCCCCTCTGCCGAAGGCGGTTGACGGCGGGGCCGGCGGTGTCCTTGTAGGGATCGCCGACGGTGTCGCCGGTCACCGCCGCCTTGTGGGCGTCGGAGCCTTTGCCGCCGAAATTGCCGTCTTCGATGTACTTCTTGGCATTATCCCAGGCGCCGCCGCCCGAGGTCATGGAAATGGCCACGAACAGGCCGGTGACGATGGTACCCAACAGCATGGCGCCCAAGGCGGTGAAGGCGGCGACCTGACCGGCAACCAGGGCGACCATCGCGAACAGCACGATGGGCGACAGCACCGGCAGCATGGACGGAATGATCATCTCCTTGATCGCCGCCTTGGTCAGCATGTCGACGGCGCGCCCATAATCGGGCTTGCCGGTGCCTTCCATGATGCCCGGGATTTCCTTGAACTGGCGCCGGACCTCGACCACCACCGATGCGGCGGCGCGGCCCACCGCCATCATGCCCATGGCGCCGAACATGTAGGGCAACAGACCGCCGATGAACAGGCCGACCACCACATAGGGGTCTTCCAGACTGAAGGTCACCTTTATGTCGGGGAAATAGTACTTGAGATCCTCGGTATAGGCCGCGAACAGCACCAGGGCGGCCAGGGCGGCGGAACCGATGGCATAACCCTTGGTCACCGCCTTGGTGGTATTGCCGACGGCGTCGAGCGCGTCGGTGATCTTGCGCACATCCTTGGGCAGTTCCGCCATTTCGGCGATACCGCCGGCATTGTCGGTAACCGGGCCATAGGCGTCGAGGGCGACGATCATGCCGGCCAGGGCCAGCATGGTGGTGGCGGCGACGGAGATGCCGAACAGACCCGCCACCGAATAGGTGGCCAGAATGGCGACGCAGATGACCAGGACCGGCAGTGCCGTGGATTCCATGGACACCGCCAACCCCTGGATGACGTTGGTGCCGTGGCCGGTGGTCGAGGCCTGGGCGACGCTGCGCACCGGGCGATAATCGGTACCGGTATAGTATTCGGTGATCCACACCAGCAGGCCGGTGACCACCAGACCGAACATGGCGCAGACGAACAGGTTGAGACCGGTGACCGGACGCCCGCTCATGTCGTAGACGGCAGTGAAGCCGCCGAAGGCGATCATGATGGTGCCGGCGATCAGGACGACGGACAGCAGGCCGGTGACGATCAGGCCCTTGTACAAGGCCTTCATGATGTTGCCGGAAGCGTCGAGCTTGACGAAGAAGGTACCCACCACCGACGACAGGATGCACACCGCGCTGATCACCAGCGGGAAGGACATCATCGCCGCCTTGTCGGCGGCACCGAGGAAGAAGATGGAGCCCAGCAACATGGTGCCGACGATGGTCACCGCGTAGGTTTCAAACAGATCGGCGGCCATGCCGGCGCAATCGCCCACATTGTCGCCGACGTTGTCGGCGATCACCGCCGGATTGCGCGGGTCATCCTCGGGGATACCGGCCTCGACCTTGCCCACCAGATCGGCGCCCACATCGGCACCCTTGGTGAAAATGCCGCCGCCCAGACGGGCGAAAATGGAAATCAGCGAGGCACCGAACGACAACGCCACCAAAGCTTCCAGGACGTCGCGCGGCGGGACGCCGGTGGCCTTGAGGATGGCGTAATAGCCGGCCAGACCGATCAACCCCAGGCCGACCACCAGCATGCCGGTGATGGCGCCCGAGCGGAAGGCCACGTCGAGAGCCTGTTGCATGCCGCCGCTGCGGGCGGCTTCGGTGGTGCGGACATTGGCGCGCACCGAAACGTTCATGCCGATATAGCCGGCGGCGCCGGACAAAACGGCGCCGATCAGAAAGCCAAAGGCCTGAAAGCCCCCCAATCGGGCGAACAGGATGACGAAAATGACCGCGCCGACGATGGCGATGGTCGTGTACTGACGGTTCAGATAGGCGCGCGCACCTTCCTGGATGGCCCCGGCGATCTGCTGCATGCGCTCGGTCCCGGTGGATGTCGCCATCACCGATTTGAACGCCCATGCACCATAAAGCAGGGCCGCTAGGCCGCATGCCAGTACGAAAATATCTGTCATGTTGGTTCGATCCCCTTAGCCTGCGTTAAATGACTTCGACGCCCTTGAACGCTTGCGGCGGTTGCTAATGGCCGAAAGGAGGACGACGCAAGGTCATCAAACGCTGCCAGATAAACTAGGGGTTGGCAACGGGGTCTAGGGGTGGATCACCGGATTTTAGAAATAGATTGCCCAATCCCGCGGGATTTTGGGATGATTCCAACAACAAACCCTGTAATCCCGCTGAAACATGCAGCCGAATTCAAGCAATATTGCGATGCAGCATTACTTGACCGAGGATTGATCTATTAGAACAGCCTTAACAAAGCCGGCGCCTATGGTTTTCTCCGTCAGCTTCAGCAAACGCTGGCTGACCGTCGGCGGGTCCAGTCGACGGCCATTGCGCAAATGAATGGGCAGGTATTCCATCATATCCTGCAAATAGGCGCTTTGTAGCCGCGGGATATTCTGGGCGACGATTTCACGCTTCTCGAACGGAACTTCGAGCCGCAGGATCATCTCGACTTGCTTGCGCACTTCGCGATCTTCGATCACCGGGACGGCCAGCAGGCCGTATTCCACATAGGATGGCGGAATGATGGTGGGTTTGGCCTCTCCCGGAGCCGATGGGGCGTTACCGATCAGGACGTTGAATTTTTCCAGCGGATCGATGCCCCAGAAATACAGGCCGCCGACCAGTCCGCCCATGACCAGCAGAAAAGCGATGACGATGAAAATCAACCTGACCACGGCTCTTCCCCCGTATCGGTGAAATGCCGCCAGCCCTCATGAGCCACGGCGACGGCATTGCCGTCCCGGTCCACCACCCGAACCCCCTGCCCCGCGCCCATGCCGCCGATGACGGTCAAGGCAATGCCGGCACGGGCGGCAAGGCGGTGTACCACGTCGGCCTGGGAAGGCGGCGCGGTAAACAGCAGTTCATAATCATCGCCTCCGCCCAGGATGGTGGCAAGACGGGAATTGTCGGCGGCCAGGGCGGCCCGCGCCGGCGCGGACAAGGGCAGCAGATCAACCCGGATTTCCGCCGCCAAGCCCGATTGCCGGGCCATGTGCCCCACATCCTGGATCAGGCCGTCGGACACATCCATGCCGGCATGGGCCACACCGATCAGTCCGGGACCGATGGCGACGCGGGGCTCGGGCAGCAGATAGCGGGCGATCAGATGATCGCGGTGGGGCATGGACAGATGCGGCAATCCGCCTTGGCGGGCGATCAGGCCAAGGGCGGCGTCGCCCAGAGTACCGCTCAGCCAGATCTGGTCTCCGGCGACGGCGCCGGAGCGCAGCAGGGCTTGCCCCGGCCCCACATGGCCGAAGGCGGTCAACGTCAGGGTCAGCGGCCCCGGCGTCGAGACGGTGTCGCCGCCGATCAGGGCGACGGTGAAGGCGCGGCAATCCTCGGCCAGCCCGTGGGCGAAGCGGCGCAGCCAATCGGCTTGGGTGGCGTGCGGAAACGCCGCGCTCAGCATGATGGCGAAAGGCTGGGCACCCTTTGCCGACAGATCCGACAGATTGACGCGGATCAGCTTGCGGGCGATCAGGTCCGGCGGATCGTCGGCGAAGAAATGAACGCCAGCGACCATGGAATCCATGGTCAGCACCAATTGCCGCCCCGGCGGCACATCCATCAGGGCGGCGTCATCGGTCAAGCCCAGGGCACCGGGATAGGATGCCGATAACGGGGCGAACAGTTCGGCGATCAGAGCGAATTCGTCGGGAGCGCCGGACACCGGGGGTTACGGCGCCGAAGCGCCGCCACCTTCAAATTCCGCCGGGCGCAGTGCCCGGGCCATGCGGTCCATGACCGCATTGACCAAGCCCGGTTCGGGACCGGAATAAAAAGCATGGGCCACGTCCACATATTCGGTGATGGCGACGCGGGCCGGGGTTTGCTGACGGGCCTTCAACTCGTAGGCACCGGCCCGCAGGATGGCGCGCAGCACCGATTCCAGGCGGTCGACGGTCCAGTCGCGGGCCAGACCGCAGGCGATATGGGCATCCAGGTCGCCACCGTCGAACGAGGCGCCGCGCACCAGCAGCGCCACCAGATCCATGTCGGGTTCGGCCAGTTTGCCACGCGGTTCGGACTCCATGCGCTGACGGAATTCCTCCAACGCCTGCTCGGCGTTGACGCCGGTGATTTCCATGGAATACAGCGCCTGCACTGCCGCCAGACGGGCGGCGGAACGGCGGGTGGCGCCGGGATTGGGTTTGCGCAATTCGGTTCTTCTCTAACTCAGTTGCAATTCGCGTTTAATGTCCAGCATGCGCAACGCCGCTCGGGCGGCTTGGCCACCCATGTTCTTGCGGGCGGGATCGGCACGCTTCAAGGCTTGGGCCTCGTTATGAACGGTCAGCACGCCGTTGCCCAGGGCCAAATGATGGCGCAGCGACAATTCGGTGCAGCCGCGCATGCATTCGGTGCAGACGTGGTCGTAATGATCGCTCTCGCCGCGAATGGCGGTGCCCAACACCACATAGCCGTCATAGGGCTTGCCCGAGGCGACCATGAATTCCAACGCCGCCGGAATTTCCAGCACGCCCGGAATGGTCACCACCTGATGGCTGGCGCCGGCCTCGTTCAGGGCCTGCACCGCCCCGGCCAGCAGCATATCGGCCAGATGGTCGTAGAAACGGGCCTCGATGACCAGGATATGGGCGGCCATGGCTTATTTCACCTCGATGGGGCGTTGATCCACCACCTTGAGGCCGAAGCCCTCCAGGCCGATGATGGTTTTTTGCGTGTTGGACAGCAGGATCATCTCCTCGACCCCCAAATCCAGCAGAATCTGGGCGCCGACACCGTAATCGCGCAATTCCGCCGGGGCCGGCTTGGAATCGAGCTGGGCGCGGATGCGATCCGACAGGCTGGTCGGGCGCGGCTCGCGCACCAGCACAACCACGCCACGGCCATGGGCGGCGATGGTTTCCATGGCGGAATGAAGCTGGCCGGCCTTGCCCGAGCCCTGGTCACCCAGTACGTCATCAAGGATGTTGACGGCGTGGACACGCACCATCACCGGGCCTTCGCCGGAAATCTCGCCCTTCACCAGGGCGATATGTTCGGCGTAAGCCACCTGGTTGACATAGACGACCATGCGCCAGTCGCCGCCCCAGGTGGAATGGAAAGCGGATTCCACCTCGCGGCGGACGATCTTGTCATGGCGGCGGCGATAGGCGATCAGATCGGCGATGGTGGCGATCTTCAGGCCATGGAACTGGGCGAATTTCACCAGATCGGGCATGCGCGCCATGGTGCCGTCGTCGTTCATGATCTCGCAGATGACGCCGGACGGATTGAGCCCGGCCAAACGGGAAATATCCACCGCCGCCTCGGTGTGGCCGGCGCGCACCAGGGTGCCGCCGTCACGGGCCATCAGCGGGAAGACGTGGCCGGGGGTGACGATGTCGCCCACATCCTTTTCCGGGTCGATGGCCACCTGCACGGTGCGCGCCCGGTCGGCGGCGGAAATGCCGGTGGTCACCCCTTCCTTGGCCTCGATGGAGACGGTGAAGGCGGTCTGCATGCGGGTGCCGTTATCGGCGCTCATGGGCTTCAGGCCCAGAACCTCGCAGCGCGCCCGGGTCATGGACAGACAGATCAGACCGCGACCGAACCTGGCCATGAAATTGATGGCGTCGGGGGTGGCCATCTGGGCGGGGATGACCAGATCGCCCTCGTTCTCGCGATCCTCGTCGTCGACCAGAATGAACATGCGGCCCTGGCGGGCCTCTTCGATGATCTCTTCGATCGGCGACAGGTAAGAATGATATTCCGAGACCACGGGCCTATTCCTTGTCGAGAAGCCGGGCGACATACCGGGCCAGCATGTCGATTTCCATGTTAACGCGGTCGCCTTGGCGCAAACGGCCGAAGGTGGTCACCGCCTGGGTATGCGGTATCACATTGATACCGAAACGCCGTCCGTCAACCTCATTGACCGTCAACGACACGCCGTCCAGCGCCACGCTGCCCTTGGGGGCAACGAATTTGGCAAGGTTTTCAGGGGCTTCAAAGACGAAGCGCCTGGATTCGTTTTCATCGGTGATGGAAATGACGGTGGCGACGCCGTCCACATGGCCGGAAACGATGTGGCCGCCCAACTCGTCGCCCACCTTCATGGCGCGTTCCAGGTTGATGCGCCCGCCTTCGCTCCAATCCCCCAAGGTGGTCTTGGAAATGCTTTCCGCCGACACCTCGACCGCGTACCAATCAACGCCCTTGTCGACAATGGTCAGGCAGACACCGTTATGGGCGATGGAGGCGCCGATATCGATACCATCGAGGCCATAGACCGTTTTGATCTCAAAACGGGTTTCCTTGCCCTTGTCGCGGACAACGCGGCGAATTTCGCCCAAATCGGTGACGATGCCGGTGAACATCGGCCGCTACTCCTCAGATTTTTCGGTAGTTTTCGACAATATCCTGACCGATGCGGCGGACATCCACACACTCGAAACCTGGCATTTGCGACAGATGATCGACGCCGAACGACACCGCCGCCGGCAAGCCATCGCCGCCCATGATGCGGGCGGCGCGGAACCACACCAGCCGGTCGACCAGCCCCTGACGCAGCAAGGTGGCGGTCAGATGGGCGCCGCCTTCCACCAACACGCGGGTGATGCCGCTTTCGCCCAGGACCCGCATGGCCTGATCAAGGTCCAGCCCCTGATCGTTGGCGGGCAATTCGACCACGTCGACGCCGGATTCCTCGTACGCCTCACGGCGGTCCTGTTCAGCCCCTTCCTGGGTCAGAACCCAGGTGGCCACATCGTTGGCGGTGCTGACCAGCTTGCTGGTCAAGGGCAGGCGCAGACGGCCATCGACAACGATGCGCACGGGTGAACGTTCGGACAGGCCGGGCAAGCGGCAGGTCAGTTCCGGGTCGTCGGCCAGCACGGTGCCGCTGCCGACCATGATGGCGTCGGTTTCCGCCCGCAGCAGGTGACCGGCCTGACGGGCGGCGGCGCCGGTGATCCAGCGGCTTTCACCACCATGGGTGGCGATGCGGCCATCCAAGGTGGTGGCCAGCTTGACGGTGACCAGCGGACGGCCACGGGTGATTTTCGACAAAAATCCGGCGTTCAGTTCCGCCGCTTCCGCCGCCATCACCCCGGTGACCACACTCAGCCCGGCAGCCTGCAACAGGGCGATGCCGCGACCGGCGACGCGGGGATCGGGGTCCTGGATGGCCACCACGACCCGGCGGATGCCGGCGGCGACCAGGGCCTCGGCGCAAGGCGGGGTCTTGCCGTGGTGGGAACAGGGCTCCAGCGTCACATAGGCGGTGCCGCCGCGCGCCTGCTCGCCGGCCATGGCCAGGGCTTCGGTTTCGGCATGGGGACGGCCGCCCGGCTGGGTCCAGCCACGGCCGACGACACGACCGTCGGCGACGATGACGCAGCCGACGGCGGGATTAGGCCAGACGTTGCCCAGTCCGCGCTTGGCCAGGGCCAGCGCGGCACGCATATGGGCGCGGTCGCCGTCAGAGATCGTCGTTATCGCCACCGACCATCTTTCCCAGGAAATCCTC
Source organism: Stygiobacter sp. (assembly GCA_006218045.1). GTDB lineage: Bacteria > Pseudomonadota > Alphaproteobacteria > Rhodospirillales > Magnetospirillaceae > Magnetospirillum. The sequence goes on along the minus strand of VBWB01000004.1, from coordinate 197,232 downwards.
GAAGTCCTTGGCTTCGCGGAAGTTGCGGTAGACCGAGGCGTAACGGACATAGGCGACCTTGTCCAGGTCCATCAGGACATCCATCACCAACTCGCCGATATATTTGGACGGCACTTCGTTTTCGCCCATGCTTTCCAGACGGCGATGGATGCCGTTGGCGATGCGTTCGACCTGCTCTTCCTCGACCGGGCGCTTCCGAAGCGCGATGCGCAGCGACTTCAGCAATTTGTCGCGATCGAAGGGCGAGCGCGAGCCATCCTTCTTGATGACCACCAGATCACGAATTTGCACCCGCTCGAAGGTGGTGAAGCGCGAGCCGCATTCCGGGCAGGAGCGGCGACGACGGATGGCTGAATTATCCTCGGTCGGACGCGAATCCTTCACCTGGGTATCGTCGTGGCCACAAAATGGACAGCGCATACGTCACTCCCCCACATGGAAGACCGGAGCCTTGGTTGGTCCAAGGCTCCGGCATTTTTTGGTTATTGATAGATCGGGAACCGGCGGCACAACTCAGCCACTTCAGCCCGGGCCTTTTGTTCCGCCGCCGAATTGTCTTCCGGATTGGCGGCCAGACCGTCGAGGACGTCGCCGATCAACTCGCCCACCTTGATGAATTCGGCAACACCGAAGCCGCGGGTGGTCGCCGCCGGCGTGCCCAGGCGCACGCCCGAGGTGATGGTCGGCTTTTCCGGGTCGAAGGGAATGCCGTTCTTGTTGCAGGTCATGCCGGCATGTTCCAGGCTGGCTTCCGCCGCCTTGCCGGTCAGCTGCTTCGGCCGCAGGTCGACCAGCATCAGATGCGAATCGGTGCCGCCGGAGACGATGGCCAAGCCACGGCGCACCAAGGTGTCGGCCAGAGCGCGGGCATTGGCGACCACCTGATGGGCATAATCCTTGAAATCGGGGCGCAGCGCCTCGCCGAAGGCCACCGCCTTGCCGGCGATGACATGCATCAGCGGACCGCCCTGGATGCCCGGGAAAATGGCCGAGTTGATCTTCTTGGCGATGCCTTCGTCATTGGTCAGGATCATGCCGCCACGGGGACCGCGCAAGGTCTTGTGGGTGGTGGTGGTGACCACATGGGCATGGGGGAACGGGCTGGGATAGGCGCCGCCGGCGACCAGACCGGCGAAATGGGCCATGTCGACCATGAACAGGGCGCCCACCTCGTCGGCGATCCGGCGGAAACGGGCGAAGTCGATCTCACGCGGATAGGCCGAGCCGCCGGCGATGATCAGCTTGGGCTTGTGTTCCTTGGCCAGGGCTTCCACTTCGTCGAAATCGACGCGGGCGTCTTGCAGGCGCACGCCGTACTGGATGGCCTTGAACCACTTGCCCGACTGGTTGGGGGCGGCGCCATGGGTCAGGTGGCCGCCGGCGGCGAGGCTCATGCCCATGATGGTGTCGCCGGGCTGCAACAGCGCCATGAACACGCCCTGATTGGCCTGCGAGCCCGAGCTGGGCTGAACATTGGCGAAAGAGCAGCCGAACAGCTGACAGGCGCGGTCGATGGCCAGTTTCTCGACGATGTCGACGAACTCGCAACCACCGTAATAGCGCTTGCCCGGATAACCTTCGGCATACTTGTTGGTCAGCACCGAGCCCTGGGCTTCCAGAACCGCCCGCGACACGATGTTTTCCGACGCGATCAGCTCGATCTGGTCTTGCTGGCGCGACAATTCCTTGGAAATGGCGGCGAACACGTCGGCATCGCTGTCGGCCAAGGAGGTGCGGAAGAAGGCGTCTGTATTGGTCATCGTCGGACTTTCGTTAGAGCAATGTCGGCTTCAGGCTCGGCCGCTTTCGGCCGGTTTCAGGCTTGACCGTTTTCGGCCAGTTTGGCGACGCGGCGCGCGTGGCGGCCGCCTTCAAATGGAGTGGCGAGGAAAATCTCGACGCATTCCCTGGCCACTTCCGGGCCGGTGGTGCGCCCGCCCAGGACCAGGACATTGGCGTCGTTGTGCAGGCGGCACATGCGCGCACCATAGGAATCATGGACCAAAGCCGCGCGCACATGGGCGAAACGGTTGGCGGCGATGGAAATGCCGATGCCGCTGCCACACATCAGAATACCGCGCGACGCGCGGCCATCCTTCAGCGCCTGGGCCATGGAGACGGCGAAATCGGGATAGTCCACCGACTGGCCGTCATGGGTGCCGAGGTCCAGAACCCCGAATCCCTTTTCCTGCAACAAGGCGGCCATCATGGCCTTCATTTCCAGGCCGCCGTGATCGGAAGCAAGCGCGATGATGTCCTTGGTCATGACCGGGGTTCCGATATTTTCGTCACACAGATGGGCTACATACCATATGTCCGCACGGCTTGCCAATGCGCCACCAACTCATGGGGTATTCGCCGGGTACGGGGGAAGTGTCGTCCAAGCGGCCGGATGCTCGCGGTTGCCATCAAACATTGGTGAAAATATCCTTTGTTCAGTATTCCCCCCCCTGACCAATAGCTAGGGGCTTTTACTGATCCCCCCAATCATGGCAAGAACTCGTTATTCACCGTCATCAAAATGGAATTGACTCAAAAGACCAGTCATGCGTTCATTATCAACCTAAGGGAAATAACCGAGTGCCGGACCAAGATCATGACCGACAATATCTCCGACAAGATCAGCCACGATGACATTTTGCGTATGGCCGTCGACGTGGTTTCTGCCTATGTCAGCAACAATCCGTTGCCTGCCGGTCAGATCCCCGAGATCATCAACACCGTGTACAACTCGCTGGCCGCCCTTGACGGCGCCCCGGTGGAAACCAAGAGTGAAGCGCCCAAGCCGGCCATTTCGGTGAAGAAGTCGGTGCATCCCGATTACATCGTCTGTCTGGAAGACGGCAAGAAGCTGAAGATGCTGAAGCGCCATCTGCGCACCACCTACAGCATGACCCCGGACGAATACCGGGCCAAGTGGGGCCTGCCGCCCGACTATCCCATGGTGGCGCCCAATTACGCCGCCCAGCGTTCCGATTTCGCCAAAAAGATCGGCCTGGGCCGCAAGGTCGCCGAAACCGAGGAAAAGGCCGTGACCGTCCCGGCGCGGCGCAAGACCACCAAGTAAGCCGCAGCCCCCATTTTCGGGCCGGACGGAACGCCTCGCGCAAGCGGGGCGTTTTTGTTTTGTGTTGATGACGATTGATCAGGGTCAGAGAAATCCGCGCCCCAACTGGTCAGGCTGTCGAGTATCGTTTTGATGCGGGAGAATGCAAGTGAACGAGGCACAGATCACCCTGGCCTTCATGACCGTCGCCATCTTGTTCACCGCGGCCCAGCTGAAACGCAACAAGGCCTTGGGAACCAAGGCCTTGTTGTTGGTCATTGTCTCGACGCTGATCGTCTCGTCATTCCTGTTCCTCACCCTGTGAGGCCACCGCTTGGCCATGCCGGGTCTTCTTGGCCAGCAGGGTATAGGCCACCGGCACCACGAACAGGGTGAAAAAGGTGCCGACCGTGATGCCGCCGACGATGACCCAGCCGATCTGCTGGCGGCTTTCGGCGCCGGCGCCATGGGCCAAGGCCAGGGGGATGGCACCCAGCACCATGGCCCCGGTGGTCATCAGGATGGGGCGCAGGCGCAAGGCCGCGGCTTCCACCACCGCTTCCACCATCGGTTTGCCCTGGTCGCGCAACTGGTTGGAAAACTCGACGATCAAAATGCCGTGCTTGGTGATCAGACCGATCAGCGTCACCAGACCGATCTGGCTGTAGACGTTGATGGTGCCGCCGGTCAGCTTGAGCGCCGCCAGGGCGCCGGCCATGGACAACGGCACGGTCAGCATGATGACGAACGGATCGACGAAGCTTTCGAACTGCGCCGCCAGCACCAGATAGATGAACAAAAGCGCCAGGGCGAAGGTCACCCACATGGCCGAGCTCGACGTTTTGAACTCGCGCGACGGACCGTTGTAATCCAATTGCGAATTGCCCGGCAGCACGCGGGCGGCGATGGCTTCCAACTCGTTCACCGCCTGACCCATGGTATAGCCCGGCGCCAGATTGGCGCTGATGGTGGCTGCGCGCAACTGGTTGAAGTGGTTGAGTTCGCGGGCGGCGACGCCTTCATGCAGGCTGAGCAGGTTGGACAATTGCACCATGTCGCCCTTGTCGCCGCGCACATAGATGTTGGTCATGTCGTTGGGATTGCGGCGGTCGACATCGGCCACCTGGACGATGACGTCGTATTGCTCGCCTTCGCGCTTGAAGCGGGTGACCTGACGCCCGCCCAGCATGGTTTCCAAGGTGCGTCCGACCACCTCCACCGACGAGCCGATATCCGAGATGCGGTCGCGGTCCATGGCCACCTTGATTTGCGGCTTGTTGAGCTTGAGATCGGAATCCAGGCTGATCAGGCCGGGAATCTTCATGGCCTCGGCCATGAAGGCGTCGTTGACCTTTTGCAGATCCTCATAGGTGCCGGCGGTCTGGATGACCACCTGCAACGGCTTGGACGATGCTTTTTCGCCCAAGGACGGCGGGTTGACGGCGAAGGCCAGCATACCGGGCACGCTCATCAGCTTGGGCATCAGGCCGCTGGCCACTTTCATCTGCGAGGTGCTGCGTTCGCTCCAATCCTTGATGCGGACGAAAGCCAGCATCTGGTTGACCACGGGCACGCCGGTGATGACGAAATAGCGTTCCACCACCGGCACGTCGGCGATGAAGCGTTCGACCATGCGGGAATATCTGTCGATATTGCCGATGGTCGCCCCCTCTGGGCCGATGCCGATGACCACCACGGTGCCGCGATCCTCGGTCGGCGTCAGCTCGGATTTGAGCGAGCCGAACAGGAACACCGCCGATACCGCCACCGCGCCGCCCAGGATGACGATGCCGGCGCGCTTGGCCAACGACCGGCCCAGCACCCGGCGATAGCCGGCGGTCATGCCCTCCAGGAAGTTCTCGATCAGCAGGTAGATGCGGGAATGCTTGGTCTCGTGCCGCAACAGGCGCGAGCACATCATCGGCGACAAGGTCAGGGCGGCGAAGCCCGACACCATCACCGCCGCCGCCAGGGTCAGGGCGAATTCCACGAACAATTTGCCGGTGCGCCCGGTCATGAAGGCCAAGGGCACATAGACGGCGGCCAGGGTGATGGTCATGGCGATGACGGCGAAAGCGATCTCGCGCGAGCCGTCCATGGCCGCCTTGATCGGCTCCACCCCCTCTTCGATGTGGCGGAAGATGTTTTCCAGGACGACGATGGCGTCGTCGACCACCAGACCGATGGCCAGCACCATGGACAGCAGGGTCAGGGTGTTGATGGTGAAGCCCAAGACGTACATCAGGGCGAAGGCGCCGATCAGCGACACCGGAATGGTGACCAGCGGGATCAGGGTGGCGCGCACCGTGCGCAGGAAGAAGAAGATGACCAGCACCACCAGGATGACCGCTTCGACGATGGTTCTAAACACCGCCTCGATGGAGCGTTCGATGAACACCGAGCTGTCGTAGCCCACGTCCACCTTCATGCCCTCCGGCAGGTTGTCGCGGATTTCCGGCAATACGCCGCGCACGGCGCTGGAGACGTCGAGCGGATTGGCCACCGATTGCTTGACCACCCCCAGGGCCACCGCCGACGAGCCGTTGAAGCGGGTGATCCGGCGTTCGTCCTGCGGCCCGATCTCGACCTTGGCGATATCGCCCAGGCGGATGGGGTAGCCCTTGCTTTCGGCCAGGATGATGGCGCTGAACTGCTCCGGCGTCTTCAGATCGGTTTCCGAAAGCACGGTGAATTCGCGTTCCGCCGATTCGATACGGCCCGCCGGCACTTCCAGGTTCTGGCGCTTGAGCGCGTTTTCCACATCCTGCGGCGTCATGCCGTAGGCGGCCATGCGCACCCGGTCGAGCCAGATGCGCATGGCGTATTTGCGCTCTCCGAAAATGCGGATATCGGCGACGCCGGTCAGATTCTGCAAGCGGGTACGGACGAAACGCCAGGCATAATCGGAGACGAACAGGGCGTCGTGGCGGTCGGACGAGAACGCCAGATAGATGATCGGCTGGGCGTCGGCCTCGACCTTGGCGATCACCGGTTCTTCCACATCCTCGGGCAGTTTGCCGCGCACGCGGGCGACGCGGTCGCGCACGTCGGAGGCGGCCGAATCGGCGTCGCGGGTGACCTTGAAGCGGATGGTGATCTGGCTGCTTTCCGAACGCGACAGCGACGACAGCACGTCGATGCCCTCGATGCCGGCCAGGGAATCCTCCAACACCTTGCTGACCTGGGTCTCGACGATCTCCGCCGAGGCGCCCTTATAGGTGGTTTCGACGGTGACCACCGGTTCGTCGATATTGGGATATTCGCGCACCGGCAGGCGGTCATAGGCGACCAGACCGACCAGCACGATCATCAGGCTCATCACCGTCGCCAGGACGGGACGGCGGATGCACAATTCGGGCAGACGCATGTCAGCCTCCGCTCTTGGGTGCTGGTGCTGGTGCGGGTGCTGGTGCGGGCGCCGCCACCGGCACGCCGGGGCGCAGCTTCATCTGACCGGCGGTGACCACCGTGTCGTCCGCTTTCAGGCCTTCGGTGACTTCCACCAGCCCCCTGGCGCGACGTCCGGTCTTGACCGGGCCGGGCTGGGCCTTGCCGTCGACGACGCGAAAGACGATGATCTGCTGGCCGCGCGGCACCAGCGCCTCTTCCGGGATGGTCAGGGCCTCGGCCACTTCGTCCACCTTCAACATCAGGCGGACGAACTGACCGGGGCGCAAGGCACCGTCGGCATTGGCGACACGGGCGCGGACGACGATGGCCCGACCGTTCTGGTCCACCGCCGGGTCGATGGCATAGACGGTGCCGATGAACTGGCGCCCGGGATGGGAATCGGTGGTCATCGACAGCTCGATGCCGGTGCGCATCACCGCCGAAAAGATTTCCGGGACACGGAAATCCACCTTGATCGGGTCGGTGGCTTCCAGATTGACGATGTCCTGGCCCGGCTGCACATAGGCGCCGATGCTGATCGTGCGCAAGCCCACCGTACCGGCGAAGGGCGCCACCAGCACCGTCTTGTCCAATTGGACGCGGGCCTGTTCCACCTTGGCCTGATCGACGCGTAACTTGGCCTCGGCCTCGTCGCGGGCGCGCTCGGTCCCGGCGCCTTGCCCGGCCAGCCGCACGGCGCGGTCGGAATTGGCCCGCGACAAGGCCAGATTGGCCTGGGCCTGCACCAGATCGGCGGACAGCGACGAATCGTCCAGCCGCAGCAGCACCTGGCCTTTGGTCACCCGGCTGCCTTCCTCGAAGCCGATGGCCTTGACCCGCCCGGCGATCTCCGGGCGGATGACCACCGCCTCGTCCGAGCGCAGGCTGCCGACCGAGGTGATCTCGCGCGCCATCGGTCCCACCGTGACCTTGGCCACCTCGACCGCGACCGGCCCCATGGCCCCGCCCGCCGATGGCGGCGGTGCCGCGTTCCTGCCGAAATACCACCAGCCTCCGGCGGCGGCGGCGACACAACCAAGGATCACAATGCCCAACTTCTTCCGCATTTTGGTCATCCGCTACCAGAGCCTCACTTCAGTCCCGAATAACTGAACTGAACGGTTCAGTCAATGCAACCCTCCGACCATACACCGATTAATAATACACATGCCCCCTTATGGTGAGGGCTGTTCCGTATTATTCTGGTAATGCCCAGCAAGCCTTAAAAGATCGGGGAAACAATGATTCGCCTTGCCAACGTGCTGATCATCGACGCCAATGCCGACCGCTCGGCAGCCTTGAGGGAGCGTTTGGCCCGTGGCGGCTATCATTCCAGCATCGCTCTCACCGCCCTTGAGGGCATGGAGACGGCGCGGACCGAACACCCGGACCTGATCCTGATCGGCACCCCCGATGAAGGCGACGCGGTCGATCTGGGCTGCCGCTTCAAGGGCGAGCCCGACACCGCCGACATTCCGGTGGTGCTGGCGGTGGACCGTCTGGCGGCCGAACAATGCGGGCGCTGCCTGGATAACGGCCTGGACGACGTGCTCAACATCGGCTGCGACGACGCTGAATTGTTCGCCCGCATGCGCCCGCTGGTGCGACTGGCGACCATGCATGCCGAACTGCGCCACCGCGCCGCCATGGCCCGGCGCTTCGGTGTCACCGCCCGCGCCCGCATGACCAATGCCGAGGATACGCCGCCGGCCATCCTGATCATCGGCGACGATGCCGGCCCGGTGGCGGCGATTTTGGCGGGCTGCGGCGAGATCGTGCAGGCCTCGACCCTGTACGACGCCGAGGAATTGCTGGTGCGCCGCAATTTCGACGCCGCCGTGCTGTCCTTCGCCCAGGAACCCGAGGGATTGCTGAGCTTCTGCTCGCAAGTGCGCAACAACCCGCGTCTGTTCAACCTGCCCATGGTGCTGCTGGCCGGCCTGGGCACCGACGCCGCCGACGCCTATCGCCGTGGCGCCACCCGGGTGCTGGGCCGTCCGGTTGAACCGCTGATCCTGAAGGCCGCGGTCCTTACCCTGGTGCGGCGCCAGCAATTGCGCTGGAGCATCCGCGGCGCGCTCAACGACAGCCTGGCCGACGCCACCCGCGATCCGGTCACCGGCGCCTATGGCCGCGCCTTCCTGGAAGCCTATCTGGCCAGTCGCATCGAGACGGCCGAAAGCCAGAACCGTCACTTGGCCGTGGTGTTCTTCGCCGCTCCCAATATCGACGTGGTGCGCCAGCAATTCGGCGATGATGCCGGCCTGCACCTGACCCAGCAGGTGGGCCAGTGGATTACCGGCCTGCTCCGGGCCGAGGATCTGACCGCATCGTTCAAATCCAACGAATTCTGCGTGGTGCTGCCCGACACCCCGGTGCACGAGGCTGAAGTGGTCATGCACCGCATCGCCGGCGTGCTGGCCTATACGGATTTCGCCGTGCGCGAGGTCTATCAGCCGATCAAGGTATGGGTGCAGGTGGGCTGCACCGTCGTCGGTGCCGGTGACAGCTTGGATAGCGTGATCGCGCGCGCCCGGCAAAATCTGGATTAAAGGCGAAGCGGCGTGAAGATCGAATTCATCTTCGATACGGTGTGTCCGTGGTGCTATGTGGGCAAGCGCCGGTTCGAGCGCGCCTTGGCCCAGCGCCCCGGCACCCGCACGGAAATCGTCTGGCGCCCGTTTCTGCTGAATCCGGATATCCCACCCGAGGGCATTGATCGCCGCGCCTATCTCGACCGCAAATTCGGCGGGCCGGCGCGGGTCAGCCGCATCCATGCCGCCGTCGCCGCCGCCGGCGCCGCCGAAGGCATCGCCTTCGCCTTCGATCGCATCACCCGCGCCCCCAATACCTTGAACTCGCACCGCATGATCCGCTTCGCCGCCGGCTTCGGTCGCCAGCCGGAAGTGGTGGAGGCCCTCTATCACGCTTATTTCGTCGAAGGTCTGGATATCGGTCTGGTGCCCACCCTGGTCTCCCTGGGCGAACGGCTGGACCTGCCCGGCATCGAACTGGAAGAGTACCTGCGCTCGGAAGCCGACGTCAGCGCCGTGTTGAACGACAACGCCCGCGCCCATCGCCAGGGCGTCAACGGCGTGCCCTGCCTGATCCTGGACGGCGCCTATGCCCTGGCCGGGGCGCAGGAACCCGACATCCTGCTACGCCTGATCGACATCGCCCGACAATCGGAAACGGAATTGGCGCTGTCCTGAGGCTCACCCCGCCCTGGCGATTTCCACCAGCTTGGCGATCAGCTTTTGCGCCAGCTTGACCCGCTTGGCCGGCTCGTCCCAGGCGCGGACGAAGACCAGCTTGTGGTCGGGGCGCAGCTTGGCGGCACCGGCCTGCTGGGCGATGTACTGCACCAGACCGATGGGATTGGCGAAGACGTTGCCACGGAAGGTGACCACCGCGCCCTTGGGGCCGGCATCCAGCTTTTCCACCCCGGCCTGTTTGCACAAGGTCTTGACCGCCACCACTTCCAGCAGGTTTTCCACCTCGGGCGGCATCTTGCCGAAGCGGTCGACCAATTCCGCCGCCAGTTGATCGATTTCCTCGCGGTCGGCCAAGGTGGCGATGCGGCGATAAAGCGATAACCGTACCGACAGATCGGCCACATAGGTATCGGGGATCAGCACCGGCGTGCCCAGGGTGATCTGCGGCGACCATTCCTCCACCGCCATCTCGCCCTCGCCGCCCTTGGCGGCGGCCACCGCTTCCTCGATCAATTGCTGGTAAAGCTCAATGCCCACTTCGCGGATATGGCCGGATTGTTCCTCGCCCAGCAGATTGCCGGCGCCCCGGATGTCCAGATCGTGGCTGGCCAGTTGGAAACCGGCGCCTAAGGAATCCAGCGTCTGCATCACATGCAGCCGCTTTTCCGCCGGCTTCGACAACACCTTGTCGGTGGGCAGGGTGAAATAGGCATAGCCGCGGGTCTTGCCGCGACCGACGCGACCGCGCAACTGGTACAGCTGACCCAGGCCGAACATGTCGGCGCGATGGATGATCAGGGTATTGACGCTTGGCATGTCCAGGCCGGATTCGATGATGTTGGTGGACAGCAGCACGTCGTATTGCTTGTCACCGAAAGCGGTCATCACCTCTTCCAGCTCGGTGGGCGTCAGCCGGCCATGGGCGATGGCGCATTTGACTTCGGGTACCAGCTTGGCCAGACGGTCGGCGACGCGGTCGATATCGGCCAGACGCGGGCAGACGTAAAACACCTGACCGCCGCGATAGCGTTCGCGCAGGATGGCTTCGCGCAAGACCACCGGATCGAAGGGCAGCACGAAGGTGCGCACCACCAGACGGTCCACCGGCGGGGTGGCGATGACGCTCATTTCCTTGACCCCGGTCAGCGCCAGTTGCAGCGTGCGCGGAATCGGGGTGGCGGTCAGGGTCAGCACGTGGACGTCGGATTTCAGCTGTTTCAGCCGTTCCTTGTGGCCGACGCCGAAATGCTGTTCCTCGTCGATGATCAACAGGCCCAGGCGCTTGAAATTGATGGATTTGGCCAGCACCGCATGGGTGCCGACAACGATATCGACCGAGCCGTCGGCCAGGCCGGCCTTGACCTCGCCCGCCCGCTTGGCCGTCACCAGCCGCGATAATTGCTCGACTTTCAGCGGCAGGCCGTGGAAACGATCAGAGAAATTGCGGTAATGCTGGCGCGCCAGCAAGGTGGTCGGCACCACCACCGCCACCTGCATGCCGCTCATGGCGGCGACGAAGGCGGCGCGCATGGCCACCTCGGTCTTGCCGAAACCGACATCGCCGCAGACCAGACGATCCATGGGCCGGCCCGATCCCAGATCGGCCACCGTATCGTCGATGGCGCGGGCCTGATCCTCGGTCTCGGCATAGGGGAAGCGGGCGCAGAATTCGTCCCACAGCCCTTCCGGCGGGGTCAGGGATTCCGATTTGCGCAACTGACGCTGGGCGGCGATGGCGATCAGCTGGTCGGCCATGTCGCGAATGCGTTTCTTCAGCTTGGCCTTGCGCGACTGCCACGCCACCCCGCCCAGGCGGTCGAGCTGGGCGCCCGCCTGTTCCGAGCCGTAACGGGTCAGAACCTCGATATTTTCCACCGGCACGAACAGCTTGTCGCCGCCGTCATAGATCACCCGCAGGCAATCATGCGGCGCGCCCGCCACCTGAAGCGTCACCAGCCCATCATAGCGGCCGATGCCGTGTTCCAGATGGACGACAAGATCGCCTTCGGCCAGGGCCGAGGCCTCGGCCAGGAATTGCGAACCCTTGCGCTTTTTCTTGGCCGGACGGGCCAGACGGTCGCCCAGCAGATCCTGTTCGGTGATCAGCGCCACGTCGTCGGTGACGAAGCCGTGATCCAGAGCCAGCACCACCATGGGCAGGGATTTGGCCGGGGCGGCCAGCGCCTCGGCCCAGCTGTCGACCAGAACCGGCTTCAGGCCGTGATCGGCCAGCACATGCGACAGGCGATCGCGCGAACCGGCGCTCCAGGCGGCCAGCACCGAACGGCGGCTTTTTTCCGCTCCCACATGCTCACGCAAGGCGTCATAGACATTTCCGTCGGGGCGGGCACGGATGTCGGAGAAGTCGCGCCCTGGCCTGCCACCGGCATCGGCGCCGTTTTCGCTGGCCGGGCCGAAGGGCGACAGGGCGACGCAAGGCCGGGTCGCCAGCAGGCGGTCCCATTCGTCCTTTTCCACATAAAGCCGATGGGGCGGCAGCGGGTGATAGACCATGCCCGATTCGGCCAGACCGGCACCGGTGATGGTGCGCCGGGCGTCGTAATATTCCAGCACCAGGGCATGGCGGGCGTCGCGCGCCTCTTCCACCTGATGGTCGAGCACCGCCAAAGCGTCGGGGACATAGGCGAACAAGGTATCCATGCCGTCATGGAACAAGGGCAGCCAATGTTCCATGCCGTTGAACTTGATGCCCTGGGAAATGGCCTCGTACAGCGGGTCGGGGCCGCTGACCACGCCGAACATCTCGCGATAGGTGCCGCGGAAACGGGCGATGGCGGCATCGTCCAGCGTCACCTCGCTGACCGGAACCAGGGAAAAGCTTTGCAATTTGCCGCTGGTGCGCTGGCTCATGGGGTCGAAGCTGCGGATGCTTTCCAGCTCGTCGCCGAAGAAATCCAGCCGTACCGGTTCCGGCGTGCCGGGCGGAAACAGATCAAGGATGCCGCCGCGCACCGCATATTCACCCGGTTCCATCACCGTATCGGTGCGGCCATAGCCGTTGCGGTTGAGATAGGCGACGATACCATCGATATCCAGCCGCCCGCCTACCTTGGCCGACAGGCTGGACGAGGCCAGCACCTGGCGTGGCGGCACCCGCTGTACCAGGGCGGCGACCGAGGTCAACACCACCCGCGCCCCCCGGCCCGGTCCCCGGGCCAGCGTGCACAAGCCATCGACGCGGCGCGCCACCAGATCCACATGGGGCGACACCCGGTCATAGGGCACGCAATCCCAGGCGGGGATATCCACCACCTCGACGTCTGGGGCGAAAAAGGCCAGGGCCTCGGCCATGCGGGCCATGCGGCCATCATCGCGGGCCACGTACAGAACATCCCGACCGCTCCAGGCCCGGGCCAGTTCGGCCACCGTCAGGGCATCGGCACCATCGGGAGTGCCTGCAAGATTCTGCCGGCCCGGAGCGTCAGAGATATTCTGTATTTTAATCAACGGATTGCAGCTTCATTTTGAACAAAATTCTTAATCATCCGCATGACGTCGTGGTCCAGATGGGCGGGCACGTCGACCTTGCCGGTGACCCAGTTGAACAAATCGGTGTCGGTTTCGGCGATCAAGCTCTCGAAGCGCTCGACCTGTTCGGCGCTCAGGCCATGCAGGTATTTTTCGGCGAAGCCGCCAAACAGGATGTCGTTTTCGTTCGAGCCCATGTGGTGGGCGCGAAACCTCAACCGTTTCAATCGTGCTTCTTCCATGATCGCCTGTACGCTCGGATGGACCTGATCCCTGGCCTTGGCGGCCAAGCGGCTCTAGGATATAGAGCGTTCCCACCCGTCTGTCAGCATCAAGCCCACAAAAATCCCCATGCGCCCCAGCCTGCTGAACCCATTGTTCGCGCCGATCACCACGCTTGCCGGCATCGGCCCCAAGCTGGCGCCGTTTTATGAGCGCCTCGCCGGCGGGCGCGTGGTCGATCTGCTGTGGCACCTGCCGTCGGGGGTGATCGACCGCCGCTTCGCCCCCAAACTGGCCGAGGCGCCGGCGGGCAAGGTCGCCACCATCACGGTGCGGGTGGAATCCCATTTCCCCTCGAACAGCCCCAGGCGGCCCTACCGGGTGCGCTGTTCCGACGAGACCGGCTTCGCCCATCTGGTGTTCTTCCATGGGCGCGAGGATTGGCTGCGCCGGCAATTGCCGGAAGGCGAATGGCGGGTGATCAGCGGCGTGATCGAGCATTTCAACGACGAAATCCAGATCACCCACCCCGACCACATCGTGCCCGTGGCCGAGCGCGAACAGGTGATGACCATCGAGCCGGTCTATCCGCTGACCGGCGGGTTGACCGCGCGCATGGTGGCCAAGACCATCCGGGCGGCGGTGGATCAGGCGCCCCGGATGCCCGAGTGGCAGGATGAAGCCTGGTTCGCCCGCAATGCCTGGCCATCGTGGCACCAAGCGCTGGACAGCCTGCACCGCCCGCAATCGGAACAGGCGGTGATCGAGGATTGCCCCGCCCGCCGCCGGTTGGCCTTCGACGAATTGCTGGCCAATCAATTGGCGCTGATGATGGTGCGCGCCCATATGCGCAAACTGAAGGGCCGGCCCACCCCGGTTTCCACCCATCTGCGCCCGCAGGTGCTGGCGGCCCTGCCCTTTACCCTGACCTCCGCGCAAACCCGGTCCCTGGCCGAGATCGATGCCGACATGGCCGAACCCTTGCGCATGCTGCGATTGCTGCAAGGCGATGTGGGCAGCGGCAAGACGGTGGTGGCCCTGCTGGCCATGTTGAACGCGGTGGAAGCGGGCGCCCAGGCGGCGCTGATGGCCCCGACCGAGATTCTGGCCCGTCAGCACATGGAGACCATCGCGCCCTTGGTCCAAAGCGCCGGCTTGCGGGTGGCCCTGCTGACCGGGCGCGACAAGGGCAAGGGCCGCGATGCCATCCTGGCCGATCTGGCGGCGGGCCATACCCATATCATCATCGGCACCCACGCTCTGTTTCAGGAAGACGTGGCCTATGCCGACCTCGCCTTCGCCGTCATCGACGAACAGCACCGTTTCGGTGTGCATCAGCGGCTGGAACTGGCCTCCAAGGGTCAGGCGGTGGACATGCTGGTGATGACCGCCACCCCCATCCCGCGCACGCTGTTGCTGACCAGTTACGGCGACATGGATGCCTCACGGCTGGATGAAAAGCCGCCGGGGCGGCAGCCGATTTCCACCCGCGCCCTGCCGCTGTCACGGATGGACGAGGTGGTGGACGGCATCGGTCGCGCCGTCATGGCCGGCGCCCGCGTCTACTGGGTCTGCCCGCTGGTGGAGGATTCGGAAACATCCGATCTGGCGGCGGCCGAGGAACGCCACCGCCATCTGTCGCAAGTGTTCGGCGATGGTGTCGGGCTGGTGCACGGCAAGATGAAGGGGCCGGCCAAGGACAAGGTGATGGCCGATTTCGCCGCCGGCCGGTTGTCGGTATTGGTGGCGACCACGGTGATCGAGGTGGGTGTCAACGTCCCCGAGGCCACCATCATGGTCATCGAACACGCCGAACGCTTCGGCCTGGCCCAGTTGCACCAGTTGCGCGGTCGGGTCGGGCGCGGCAGCGGCGCTTCCAGCTGTCTGTTGCTGTATGGCGCGCCGTTATCGGAAAACGCCAAGGCGCGCCTCGAAATCATGCGCGCCACCGAGGACGGCTTCGTCATCGCCGAAGAGGATTTGCGTCTGCGCGGCGGCGGCGAGATTTTGGGCACACGGCAAAGCGGCCTGCCGGAATTCAAACTGGCCGATTTGTCCATCCACGGCGAGTTGCTGGCCGCCGCCCGCGACGACGCGGCCCTGATCCTGGCCCGCGACCCGGACTTGATTTCGGAGCGCGGTCAGGCCCTGCGGGTGCTGTTGTACCTGTTCGAGCGTGACGCCGCCGTTCACACCCTCAGGTCAGGCTGAGCTCCGGCTGCTCTTCCAGCGGCTTGCGGTGCGGCGGCACCAGGATGCCGGTGGAAATGACCATCTTCAGCCCCTCCTCCACATTCATGTCCAACACGCGGACGTCGCGGCGCGGCAGGAACAGCAGAAAACCCGAGGTCGGGTTGGGGGTGGTGGGAACGAAGACATTGACCATGTCGTCATCGGCGAAAACCTCGCCGATTTCACCGGCGGTGGTGCCGGTGATGAAGGCCATGGTCCAGATGCCCGCCCTGGGATATTCGATCAACGCCACTTCGCGGAAGGCATTGGCCTTTTGCGCCAGCATGGTCTCGAAAATCTGCTTCACCGCCGAATAGATGCCCGACAGCACCGGCATGCGCTGCAAGATGATGTCGTAGATCTTGACCAGGATACGACCGACGAAGCCGGCGGTGACCATGCCGATCAGGGTCAGGCCCACCATTACGGCGATCAGGCCGAAACCGGGAAAACCCCAATATTGCGGGTTCAGTTCCGGCGGCATCAGCGGCGACACCTGATTGTCCATGAACTTGATGAACTGCCAGGCGATGTAGAAGGTGATGGAAATGGGCGCCGTCACCAGGATGCCGGCGAAGAAATAGGCGCGCAACCGCGCCAGCAAGCCGATATGAAACGGAATCGCCTTGGTCACTTTCACCGGTTGTGCCGGGCCTTGCTCGCTCATAATCGACCGATCACCGTTCGTGGAAGGATTGCTGAAGCTGGGTGAAGATAGGTTTCAGCATGTACTGAAACAAGGTCTTGTCACCGGTAATGATTTCCGCCGACACGGTCATGCCCGGGGTGACGCCGAAATTATTCGGGTCCGAGCCCACGTAATTGTGGTCCAGGCTGACCTGGGCCTTGAAGAAGGGCTCGCCCTTCTCGTTGAGGAAGGTGGAGGCCGACAGTTTTTCCAGCTTGCCCATGATCGAGCCATAGCGGGCGAAGTCATAGGTGGTGACCTTGATCCGCACCCTTTGCCCCACATGCAGGTGACCGACGTCGCGCGGCATCACCTTGGCCTCGACCCGAAGCTCGCGGTTGACCGGGACGATTTCGCTGACCAAGCCGCCGGGCTGGATCACCGCGCCCTGGTTCTTCACCGTCAATCCCTTGATATAGCCGTGCGCGGGCGATTCGATGATCAGGCGGGTCACCCGGTCTTCCAGGCGCGAAATGGTTTCCTGCACCTGGGCCAACTCAGCGATGCTGACCCCCATTTCGTCCATGTTCTGCTTTTGCAGCGCCGATTGGCTGTCGATCAGCCGGTTTTCCATTTCCGACACCGCCTGACGCGCGGTTACCGTCTGGCCGAGGATACGGGTCAGTTCACCCTCGGCCCGGGCCAGTTCGCGCCGGGTGTCCAGATGGGTGATGCGGGTGACCAGCCCCTTGGCCACCAATTGATCCCGGATCTGCATTTCCTCGGCCAGCGCCGCCACCTGCTCGCGCAGGCTTTTATGCTGGGATTCCATCAGCCTGAGATCGGACCGCTTCTGGTCGATCTGGGACAGGATGATGGAACGCGCGGCATCGCGGGCCTGGGTCTGGGCCTGGAAAATGGATTGATTGTCCTGCACCAGGGTGCGGTATTGCGGACCGGCGAAGCTGAAATCGGGCTCGCGCCCCTCGACGAAGGCGCGCAGGCGTTCCGATTTCAGCAGCAGGGTCATTTCACGGGCGCGGGTCTGCTCGAGCTCGGCCAGGGCCTGGGCCGGCGACAGCTTGATGATCGGCTGGCCGATTTCCACCAACTCGCCTTCCTTGACCAGGATCTCGTCGACGATGCCGCCTTCCAGATGCTGCACCGTCTTGACCGAGCCCAAAGGCAGGATTTCACCTTCGGCCACCGCCACCTCGTCCACCGTGGTCAAGGCACTCCAGACCAGGAAGACGGCGCAGGCGGCGCAGGCCAGATAGATGGTCAGCCGGATCAGGGGCGCCGTGCCGCTTTCCTCCAACTGCACCGCCTGGGCCAGATGGCGGGCCACCCGGCTGGATTGCTTGATGGGCGGTCGCGCGTCGCCGCCTGGGGCCGGAAGCGTCGATTGCGGGACGTTGACGAGACTTTGGCTGGTCATGGCTAGATCAGATCCGGTGGGATGCGGGCGCGGACTTCGTCGGCAGGGCCTGCCAGACGCAGGTAACCGCCGTCGAAAACCAGGATTTTATCGGCAAAGCGCAAATGGCTGGGCCGGTGGGTGACCATGAAGATGGTGGATTGACCGCGGAAATACTCGACCGCCTGCATGAACTGGCGATCGCCCTCGAAATCCAGGCCGTTGACCGGTTCGTCGAACAGCATCAACGGGCTGCGCTTCAGATAGGCCCGCGCCAGGGACAGTTTCTGTACGAAGCTGGTGGGCAGGTGATCGATGGTGCCGTCGCCCACTCGGGTTTCCAGGCCGCGCGGCAGCGACTTGATTTCATCCCACACATCGGCCAGTTCGCAGGCCCAACGGATGTCGGCCTCGGTGGCGGTGGGCTGGGCCAGACGCAGGTTCTGGGAAATGGTGCCGAAATACAGGTTGCACACCTGCGGCACATAGGCGATGGCGTGGCGCAGTTCCAGCGGATCGATCTGACGCATGTCGGCATTGTCGATGCGGACCGAGCCGGCCTGGGGGGCGTAAAGCCCCATCATCAGCTTGATGATGGTCGACTTGCCCGAGCCGTTGCGCCCGGTCACCGCCACCACTTCCCCCGGTTCCACGTCGAACGACACGCCGACCAGGGCCGGGTCGGCATCATTGGCATAGCGCAGGCTGACGCGCGAGAACGACACCCTGCCCTTCAGGTTCTTCAACGGCGCCACCATGGCGCGGGGGTCGCGCTCGGGCTTCAGGTTCATCAACTGGTCGATCTGGACGATGGAACCGCGCACCTGCTCGACCCGCTGGATCAGGGTGAAGGCGGTCTGCAACGGCCCCAACACCCGCCACACCAGCATCATGGCGGCGATCAGGCCGCCGGTGGTCATATTGCCGTCGATGACGCCCAACACGCCGATGGCGATGGTGGCCAACCCCGACGACACGATCAGGATGTTGGAACCGGTGGTGATCAGGGCTGCGAAAATGCCGTTCTTGAAGCCGCCATAGGCGGCGCGGGCCGACATCTCGCGATAGCGTTTGACCCAGTCGTGTTCCGCCGCCGACAGCTTGACCGCGCGCATCTTGCCCAGGGTCTCGATCAGGAATTCCTGCCGGCGCGAAGCCGCGCGCGAGGCGATGGCCACGTTCTTGCGCACCACCGGCATGACCAGGATGCCACCGACGACGAACAGGAAGGTGCTGATCACCGGCACCAGGGCCAGCACGCCGCCCAGCATGAAGATGATGACGAAATAAAACAGGGCGAAGGGCAGTTCCATGAACACCGTGGCCAGCGGCCCGGTGAAGAACTCGCGCACCGATTCAAAGTCCTTGATGCGGGCGACCTGGGCGCCGATGGTGGCGCGTTCGGTGAAGCCGGGCGGCAGGGACAGAATGTGCTGGAAGATGTTGTTGCCCATGATGTTGTCGAGCCGCGCGCCGATGAAGGCCAGGATACGGGCGCGCACCGCCCGCAATACCGCGTCGAACAGCAGGGCCATGGCCACCCCGGCGCACAGCGCCCACAGCAAGGGCATGGAATTGGTGCCGATCACCTTGTCATAGACGTTCATGACGAAGACCGGCGTGGCCAAGGCCATCAGGTTCAGGAACAAGGTGACGAAAAAGGCTTGCCAGAACAGCGGGCGGAAGCGGTCCAAAACGGTGCGGAACCACCCCAATCGACTGGGAGCGGCCTCGCCCATGGCGGTGAAGAAATAGGCGGTGCCGGTCTGCGACAGTTCCTCGAGGCGCAGCCCTTCGCCGATGGCGCTGTCGAACACCTCGACGGCATCGCGTTCCTTGGCCCGCACCACCATGGCCGGCTTATGGTCGGGCAGGAACAGGCAGGGCAGCAGACGTTTGTCGATCTCGCCCACCTTCACCCTGAGCGGCCGGCTGGAATAATTGAGCTGGGCCATGACGTTGCGCAGGCCGGTCAAATCCAGGTCGTTGGCGAAGTGCGGCAGCGATTCGGCCACGTGCCGGGGATCGCCCTTCCAGCCCAGCGCCTTCAACAGCGGCAACAGGCAGGCGGCCAGATCCGAGGCGGCGGTAAAGCCGCCCAGGATGTTGTGGGCCATCTGCGCCTGATATTGTTCGATGGCCTGCTGGCTGGCCTTGACCGTTCCGGCGGCGGCGTTGGCGACCTGATTCATGCAGCCCCTCCCGGTGCGGTCAGAGCGGCGAAGGGGCGGCTGTCGTCGCGCGGCGGCTTGGGTGACAGACGGCCATGATCCAGATCGAACACCCGGTCGGCCAGTTTGACCAGGGACGGGCGATGGGTGACCAGAACCAGCGTGCGCTTGCCCTTGGCCCGTTCCAGCCAGACGCGCAGGAAATTGTCACCGGCGGAATCCACCGCCGTGTTGGCCTCGTCGAACAGGACGATACGCGGATTGTTGACCAGGGCGCGGGCGATGGCGATACGCTGCTTGATGCCGCGCGGCAGCGAATCATAGGCGCCGTCGCCGACCGGGGTGTCGAAGCCGTAAGCCATGGTCGCCACCACCTCGTCCAGGCCGAGAAGACCGGCGGTTTCGACGGCGATATCGTCGAATTCGGAACGGAACATGGTGATGTTCTGCAAGATGGTGCCCTGGAACAGCACGCCCGATTGCGGCAGATAGGCGATCTGGTCGCGCACCGATTGCGGTTCGTATTGGGTGACGTCGATGCCGTCGATCATCACCCGTCCCTGGGTCGGGCGCAGCGCGCCTTGCATCAGGGTCAACAGCGTGGTCTTGCCCGAGCCGTTGCCGCCGGCGATGGCGATGCATTCACCCGCTTCGATGCTGATGCTGGCCGTGTCGATGACGGTGGGCAGCTTCGCGTCAAAGGCGAAGCTGACGCCCTCCAGTTCCAGCTTGCCCTTGGTCGAGGGCATCTTGGGCAGGTTCTTTTCCGCTTCCGGCGGCAGGGCGAACAGCTTTTCCAGCCGCCCGCTGGCCAGAACCAAGCTTTGGAAGCGCGTCCATACCCCCAAGGCCTTCTGGATCGGCGCCATGGAACGACCGGCCAGCAGCGACGACGCCGCCAGTCCACCGGTGGTCATGTCGCCGTTCATGACGATGACGCTGCCGAAGGCGGCGACGGCGATGGTGGTCACCTGCGAGAAGAACGACGACACCCCCAGCGCGTTGGCGCTGCGCAAGGCGACGGTGTAATAGCCCTCGGCGCAGCTTTCCTGCAGGCGTTCATAGCGGCGCACCATCTGCGATTCCATGGCCATGGCCTTGACGCTGTGAATGCCGCCCAACACCTCGATCAGGAAGTTGAAGCGGCGATCATCGGCGATCATGCGCTTTTCGATGGCATCGCGCAGGGTGGTGCCGATCTTCATGGCCGACAGGGCGAACATCACCAGCAAGACGATGGGGACCAGCACCAGCCATCCGCCCATCAGCGCCACCAAGGCCAGATAGATCAGGGCGAAGGGCAGATCCAGCAGCGTCAGCAGGGCTTGGCCGGCATAGAATTCACGCACCGTGGCCAGGGAGTTCAGCCGTTCCAGATGAACGCCCGAGCCCTCCTTCTCGAAATTGTCGATGCTGGTCATCACCAGACGGTCGATGGCCTCACAGCCGGCCTTGTGCTCGAAACGGGCGCCGATCCAGCCGGTGACGTAGGAGCGGGCGAAGGTGAGGATGGATTCCAGCAACAGCGCGCCCAGCACGCCGGCCATCAACAGCACCATGGTGCCGGTGGACTTGTTGGGCAGGATGCGGTCATAGACCTGCAACAGCGCCATGGGCAGGGCCAAGCCAAGGACATTGAGGAAAAGCGACGCCACCGCCAAATCGAACATGTTCGATTTCAACGTGGAATACGCCCCCAGCGAAAATGCCGGCTGCCGCTGTTTTTTATCCGCCGTGGCGGCGGTTTGGGCTTCGCTCATACGCCTCGATCCGAATTGGCCATCCTCTACACTGGCACCAATGACACCGGCACCTTATGATGTGGCTTCGCACATCGGCGGCACCAAAGCCAGAAAGCAGGACAGTCATGCCAACCAGCATTGACATGATCGAGCGTCTCATCAGCTTCGACACCACAAGTTATAAAGCGAACATACAACTTATCCAGTTTGCCGCCGACTTTCTGTCCAGCCTTGGCGCGGATATACGGTTGACTTATGACGATACGAAAGAAAAGGCAAATCTATTCGCGACTATAGGCCCGCCTGATATCCAGGGCATTGTTTTGTCAGGACATACAGACGTCGTACCGGTCGACGGCCAGGACTGGTCCAGCGACCCGTTTCGGCTGTCGCGACGTGACCACGCATTATATGGGCGCGGCACCGCCGACATGAAGTCGTTCCTTGCCATTTGTCTGGCTCTCGCCCCCGAATTCGCCGCCGCCCGCCTAGCCATGCCCATTCACTTCGCCTTCTCCTATGACGAGGAAATCGGCTGCATCGGCGTCCGCCGCCTGATCCAGGATATTACGTCCCTCCCCGTCAAACCCAGGCTGTGCATAGTGGGCGAGCCTACCGAACTGAAGGTGATTGTCGGCCATAAGGGTAAAAAAAACGTTCGCTGCCACGTGCATGGCAAAGAATGTCATTCCGCCCTCAATCATCAGGGCGTCAACGCGGTGGAAATCGCCGCCGAGATGGTCACCTTCCTGCGTCACCTGCAAAAGCACATCCGTGAAAACGGCCCGTTCGACCATGGCTACCAGCCGCCCTACACCACCATTCACACCGGACTGATCCAGGGCGGCACCGCGCTCAACATCGTGCCGGCGCAATGTTCGTTCGAGTTCGAGTTCCGCAACCTGCCCCAGCACGACCCCGAGGATCTGATGGCCCAATTGCGCGGCTTCGCCCAGGATCTGGTGCCGGAAATGCTGGCGGTGGACGGTGCCACCGGCATCATGTTCGACGAATACAACACCACCGCCGGCCTGCTCACCGATGATGACGACGAAGCGGCGGTGCTGGCCCGGCAATTATCGGGTAACAATGCCACCGCCAAGGTCAGCTTCACCACCGAGGCCGGACTGTTCAACAAGGCCGGCATCCCCACCGTGGTCTGCGGCCCCGGCTCCATCGCCCAGGCGCACAAGCCCGATGAGTTCATCACCATCGAGCAGGTCAAACTGGGTGAGGCTTTCATCCGTCGGCTGTTGGGGCGGATGGTGAAAAGCTGATCAGTCGTCATACCCGCGCAGGCGGGTATCCAGGAGTCGCGGAAAAGACGGTGGTGCCCCCTCTGGACTCCCGCCTACGCGGGAGTGACGGCCTTGGTGGTGGGCGTTTATCCGCGTTCATCCGCGTTGCTGCTGGAGGTATCCACAAAAGAAGGTTTCAGCGCCTGATCACCAGCGCCACGCCCAAGGCGGCCAGGGCCATGCCGGCCAGCCCGATCGGGCTCAGGGTTTCGTCGAACAGCAGCCAGGCCAGACCGGCGGTGACCGGCGGCACCAGATAGAACAGGCTGGCGACGCGGGCGGCCTCGCCGCTTCTGATCAGCATCATCAAAAGCGTGATGGCGCCCAAGGACAACACCAGCACCAGCCACAGCAGCGCCAGGACGAAATCCAAGCTCCAATCCACCCGCATGGTCTCGGTGGTCATGGCCACCGGCAGCAGCACCAGCAACGCCCCCACATATTGCACCAATGAGCCCGTGCGCAGATCCATGCCCTGGCCAAAACGCTTCTGATAAAGCGTGCCGACGGTGATGCCGAGCAGGGCGACCAGGGCGAAGGCGATGCCGACCCACGACAACCCGTCCACCGACAACCCGCCATTGCGCGCCGCCAGCACCAGGGCGACACCGGCCAAGCCCAGCAGCAGCCCCAGCCATTGCTTGGCCCGGATTTCCTCGCCGAACAGCGGGCCGGCGACCAGGGCGGTCAGGATGGGTTGCACCCCCACCAATAAGGCGGCCATGCCCGACGGCAAGCCGTGATGGATGGCGGCGAACACACCGCCCAAGTAAGCGGCATGAACCAAGCCGCCTGACACCAGGAGATGGACGAACTGCCGGGGCCGGCGCGGCCACGGCGCCCGCGCCGCCACGGCCAAGCCGGCCAGTATCGAGATGATCAGGACGAAACGGATGGACAGGAAGGTGAAGGGCTCGGCATATGGCAAGCCATATTTGGCGCCGATGAAACCAGTGCTCCACAACAGCACGAACAAGGCGGGCATGGCTTTGGTGAACAATGCCGGAGACATGATAATTACCGCCTGATCAGTAAAACAGGCGGCAGCATAGCCGCCGCCCACGGGCAAGACAACCCGACGCGGTGTATGGTCAGGGCCGCACCACCGTGTAATCAACGACCTTTCTGACGCCGCTGCCGTCCTTGACCCGAGCCAGGGCCTTCTTGCCCTCTTCGCCGGAACGGGCACGGCCCAGCAGATAGACGATGCCATAGGAATCGGCGGTGGTACGGAAATTGACGTCGGCCACCCCGGCGGTGCCGACCAGTCGACCTTGCGCCTTGGTCGCCATCACGGTGACGTCGCCCCAATCCAGCAGGGCTTTGCGCCGGGAATCGTCCTTGGCCAGATAGCTGACGTGCCAATAAAGCTTTTTCACACCGCCGACCTGACGCACCTCGCGTTCAAAGCGGTCGTACAGCGCCTTGTCATCGAAGATGCCGGTGATCAGCAGGCGCTGTTCATAGATTTCGGTCGAGGCCTTGATAGTCCCCATCTTGCCCATGATGGCGTTGACCTTGACGACGATCTCGTTGTCCTTGGCGATGTCGCCGGCGGAACGGGCCTCGATGGCGCGGTCGATCAGGGTCTTGGGCGCGGTCAGCACGTCCATCAACTGGGCCTGCGCCGGAACCGAGACCAGAATGGGCAGCAGTGCCAGGGCGAAAAGTCTACGCATCATTCACTCCCTCATGATTGCAAATGCTTGTGCACGGCTTGGCGGGAAATCCCCAGTTCCTGGCCGATCCGGGCCAGCGACCAGTGCGGGTTTTCCCGGCGCAGGCGATGGCACTTGCTTTTGCTGCCCTCGCCGGGGGCCAGGGTGACGCCCTGGGCCAGCAATTGCTCCAGATCCCGGCCGAGACAGGCGTAGCCGCTGCCATCGTCGACGCCATGGGTTTGCCAGTATTCCAGCCTGATCTGCAAATCGGCCAAGGATCGCACCGGCAATCGGCTGGCCCATTCACGCTGGACCAGGATGTGGCGGACGGCGCAGGCGGTGGGCAACACGGCACTGCCGGGGCCGTCGGCCAATACTTCCAACTCGGCCAGACGCTGTTCCCAGGTCAAACATTCGGCGCGGGCGTCGGCGATGGTTTCCGGCAACGGGCAAGCGATGGCGACGGTATGGGCCAGTTCGTCGGGAATGGGATGCCACGGCACCGACCAGCCGGCCACCGGCGCCCACGGATCGGAGGCCTCGCCCAGCCATTGATCGACGGCGTCGACGAACATACGTTCCAGCGCCGTCGGCCCCATAGCCGCCTCTTCCGAGCCATAGCGGGCGATCACCGCCCGGCGCTCGTCGGTCATTTTCGCCGCTTCGGCCAGACGGGCCTCGGTCTGGCGAATCAGGGTGCCGGGGTCTTCCGCCTCTTCACGCAAACGCAAGGCATCCAGCGGTTGGTCGCGTCCATCCAGGCGTGCGGCCAAGGCTTCCAGACCGGCGGCATAGCCTCCCCATTCCTTGCCACAGAACACCATGGCCCGGCCCATGGCTTCCTCGCGCACCGCCGGATCGTCGGACTGGTAGAGGGCGACGATGCCCTCAAGCCGATCCAGCGCCTTGCCGCGCTGGTCCTCGGCGTTATCCATCAATTGCAGCAGGTCCATGCCCCACCCATCCCGTCAACTTGCGGGTTGACGGTGCTCCCGCGTCGCCGCGATGTCAAGAATGGGCTTTTCGCTCGATCAACTCGATCTTGTAGCCGTCGGGATCTTCGATGAAGGCGATGATGGTGCTGCCATGCTTCATCGGTCCCGGCGGACGGGTGATCTTGGCCCCGGCCCGGGCCAGTTGGTCGCAGGTGGCATGGATATCGGGCACACCCAGGGCGATATGGCCGAATCCGGTGCCCAGATCATAGCCGGTACTGTCCCAATTATGGGTCAGCTCGATCACCGTGTTGGCACTTTCATCGCCATAGCCGACGAAGGCCAGGGTGAAGCGGCCATCGGGATAATCCTGGCGCCGCAACAGCGTCATGCCCAAAAGCCGGGTGTAGAAATCGATGGAAGAGTCCAGGTTGCCGACCCGGATCATGGTGTGCAGCATGCGCCAGCTCATGGCGTTTTCCTTTCGGCGATGAAATCCAGAACCACCCGTGCCGCCCGCAGGGCCGGCGATGCGCCGCCAAAGCCCAGCTTGACCATGGCCTCTTCCATGTCGGCCCGGCGCTGTCGGCGATCAGCCTCATCGTCGAGCATCTTGCTCAACATGGGGGCGATGGTGTCGGCGGTACAATCCTCTTGCAGGAATTCCGGCATCACCGGACGATCCAGCATCATGTTGACCAAGGTCGCCCATTTGATCTTGAAGCCGAAGAAGCTGCGGGCGACAAAGGCGGTCAGCGCCGACAGCCGATAGGCGATCACCGTCGGCAGCCCGGCCATGGCCAGTTCCAGCGCCACCGTGCCCGATGCCGCCAAGGCACAGGTGGCGGCGGCGAAGGCATCGTATTTTTCCGTCTCCAGCACCAAAGGCTGGAACGGCCAGCCGGCGGCGGCTTGGCGCACCTCGGGGGCCAGATGCGGCAGCGTCGGCACCACCACCCGGAGATCAGGGTGCGCAGCCCGCAATTTCCGCAAAACATCGCCGAAGACCGGCAGCAATTTGGCGGTTTCCGAATGCCGGCTGCCCGGCAGCACCGCCAGAACCGGCGTGTCCTCGGCCAGACCGTGACGGCGGCGGAAGGCGGCGCCGTCGCCCATTTCCGCCCCGCATTCCACCACCGGATGGCCCACATGGACGGTGCGCAGCCCCTCCTTCTCGAAAAAAGGCGGCTCGAACGGCAGCAGCGTCATCAGCAGATCCAGGACACCGGCCAATTTGGCGGCACGCTTGGGCTTCCACGCCCACACCATGGGGGCGACGTAATGGATGCGCGGGATATGAGGATAAAGCGTCCGACAGCCCTTCTGCACCCGCCCGGTGAAGCCCCAGGAATCGATGGTGATCACCGCTACCGGCTGGCGTTTCCCCATGTCGGCCAGGGTTTCACGCACCCGGCGCAGGATGCGGGGGATGCGCGGCAACACCTCGGTCAGGCCCATGACCGTCAACTCGGTCATGGGGAACAGGCTGTCGAGCCCCTGCTCCTGCATATGAGCGCCGCCGATGCCGGCAAAGCGCACCTGACCATGGGTGGCCGCGTGCAAGGCCGCCATCAGCCGCCCGCCCAGGAGATCGCCCGAAGGCTCGCCGGCGATGATATAGATCAGCGGGACCGGGCTCATGACCGGCCCAGGATGAACAGCCCAGCCTGATCGGCCTCGGCCCCCAATTCGGCCCGGTCCAACACCAAGGTGCCGCCGGCTTCGACGCAGATGCCGCGCAACCCCGCCGCCGCCGCCGCACGCAGGGTGCCCAGGCCGATGGTCGGCAGGTCGAGACGGCGATCCTGACCCGGCTTCCTGACCTTGACCAGCACGGCGCCGGGGCCGTCGCGGCGCAATTCGACCGAGCGGCGGATCAGCCGGTCGGTGCCTTCGATGGCCTCCACCGCCAGGACGATACCCTGCTGGACGATCACCGCCTGGCCCACATCCAGGGCGCCGATACCCTTGGCCACCTCCCAGCCGCGGGAGATGTCGGCCAGGGCCTGATCGTCGGGGGCCAGAGTGCCGAACAAGCCCGCAGGGGCCAGGCAATCGGCCAGCACGTCGTCGATGCCGACGACGCGGAAGCCCTCCTCCTCGATCTCGCGGGTGACGGCGCGCAGCAGGCCGTCGTCACCCAAAGCCTTCAGCCCGACCTTGGCGAAGAATTTGGTGGTGCGCCAGTCGGGCGCCAACTCTTTCAGGGTCGGGCGGCGCACCGGCCCGATCATCACCAGTTCGGTGACACCGGCCTCATGCAGGCGCTTGAAGCCGGTCCCCGCCTCGCCCAGGCGAATCCAGTCGGCGGGGGCATCGCCGATCACCGCCGGATCGGCATGACCGCTCAGCGCCAAAACGTGGAAAGGCCGGCCTTGCGACCGGCAGGCGGCGATGGCGAGTCCGGGAAACGCGCCACCCCCGGCAATGATGCCGAGTTTACTTGCCATCCTCGAAACCGGGCGTGCACAGCGACCGGGATGAATCGTCGCGGATGAATTCCACCACTTCCATCACCGCCGCGTTGCTTTGGAATTGCTCGGCCACGTCGGCCACCCGCTCCTGCAAGGTGCCTTCCGGCCCGAACAACAGCCGATAGGCGTTGCGCAGGCTGTGGATTTCATCGCGCGAGAAACCGCGGCGCTTGAGGCCGACGATGTTCAGGCCGTTCAGATGGGCGCGGTTGCCGATGACCATGCCGAAGGGAATGATGTCGGCCTCGACCCCCGACATGCCGCCGACCATGGCGTGCTTGCCGATGCGCACGAACTGATGCACCGCCGACAGCCCGCCCAGGAAGGCGTATTCGCCCACAAGCACATGGCCGGCCAAGGTGGCGTTGTTGGCCATGATGACGTTGTTGCCCAAGATACAATCATGGGCAACGTGGGCGCTGGCCATGAACAGGCAATTGTCACCGACGCGGGTGATCATGCCGCCGCCTTCGGTGCCCGGCTGCATGGTGACGTATTCGCGGATCTGGTTGTTGCTGCCGATCTCCAGGGTCGACGGCTCGCCGTGATATTTCAGATCCTGAGGCTGATGGCCGATGGAGGCGAACGGAAAGATGCGGGTGCATTCGCCGATGGTGGTGCGGCCTTCGACCACCACATGCGACAGCAACTCGACCTTTTCGCCCAGACGGACATGCGGCCCGACCACGCAGAACGGACCGATGGAAGCCGATTCGGCGATTTCCGCCTTTGAATCGACGATGGCGGTGGGATGAATATTGGTCATCAGCTATCCAGGATCATGGCGGCATAAGTTGCTTCGGCCATCAAGGTGTCGCCCACCTTGGCCTCGGCCCGGAACTTCCACACGTTGCCGCGCGAACGCTCCTTGAACACGTGGATGGCCAATTGATCGCCCGGCCCCACCGGCTTGCGGAAGCGGGCGCTGTCGACGCTCATGAAATAGACCAGCTTGCCCTCGGCGCTCGGCCCCAGGGTGTCGACCACCAGCACGGCTGCCGTCTGGGCCATGGCTTCGATGATCAGCACGCCCGGCATCACCGGACGCTCGGGGAAATGGCCCTGAAAGAACGGCTCGTTGATGGTGACGTTCTTGATACCGATGGCGCTGACATTGGAAACGATGCCAACCACCTTGTCGACCATCAGGAAAGGATAGCGATGCGGGATCATTTCCATGATCCGGTTGATATCGACCTCCTTCCCGGCGGTCTCGGTTGCATTCACCATGCTGTCCATCCTGCTTTTCCTCGAAAGACGTTGTTCTTAGCGCTTGTTGCGGACCAGCTTACTCAAAACTGCCGATTGGCGCAGCCATTCGATACGGGGAACGGCAGGGGTGCCGCCCACGGTCTCGCCCGGGGCGATGTCGCGGATGACGCCGCCTTGCGCCGCCACCTTGACCCCCGAGCCGATCTTGAGATGGCCGGCGAAACCGGCCTGGCCGCCGGCGGCGACGAAATCGCCGAACTGGCACGAACCGGAAATCCCCACCTGGGCGACAATGACGCAGCCACGGCCCAATTGAACGTTATGGCCGATCTGCACCAGATTATCGATCCAGCAGCCGTCACCGATCACCGTGTCGGGACCAGCGCCCCGGTCGATGGTGGTGTTGGCGCCGATTTCAACACCATTGCCGATGATCACCCGGCCCAATTGCGGCACCTTCAGGTGGCCCTGGATACCCATGGCGAAGCCGAAACCGTCTTGTCCGATGCGGGCGCCGGGATAGATGTTCACCTTGGCGCCGATGATGGCGCATTGCACCGTGGCATTGGCACCGATGGTGCCGCCGGGGCCGATGACCACGCCGTCGCCGATCACCGCGTTGGCCTCGATGCGGCAATTGTCGCCGATTTCAGCCCGCGCGCCGATGACCGCGCCATGACCGATCCAGCAATTGGCACCGATCACCGCCGACGAGTCCACATGGGCGGAGGGTGAAACCCAGGCGCTGGCCGCCGGTTGCGGATAAAACGCCTGGGCAACCATGGCATAGGCGCGATAAGGATCCTTGCTCAACAGCAAGGGCGTGGCCGCCGGCCCGCGCTCGGCCAGATCGGGATGCACGATCACCGCACCGGCCTTGGTGGCGGTGAAGGCGTTGATATATTTGCGATTATCGAGAAAGCTGATGTGATCGGCCCCGGCCACGTCCAAGGCGGCCACGTCGGTGATCACCTGCCCCGATTGCTGCGGCTGCGACAGTTCGGCACCGCAGATTTCCGCCAGTTGCGCCAAGGTGAACGGTCCGGCGACCGTGAAAAAACGGGAATCGGCCATGATGATTACTTCTTTCCCTTGGTCGTCGCGGCACTACCGGGCTGGGCCGGCTTTTCCGTTTCGGGGACCGGGAACGGCACCGAGGCGACGCGTTTATTCAGGCGCTCGATGACGATGTTGGTGATGTCCATGCGCTCGTCATGCAAGAAGACGTGCTGCTTGTGCATGACCAATCCCACCCCCAGTTCCGACGCCACTTCGCTGGTCACCGAAACCACGGCCTTTTGCAACTCGTTGCTGGCGGTAGCGCTGGATTTGTCCAAGGCCCGCACCGTCCCCTGATATTGGCGCTGAAAATCGGCGATCCGAGTATTGAGATCGCGGGCTTTGTCCTGGAAGACATCGGAAGGCAGATTTGGCCGTTGGCGCGCCAGCTCCTGCTCGGATACCTGCAATTGCTTGCGCGTGCCCTCGAACTCGCTATTGAAAGCTTGCTGATAGCGCTCGCGCTCGGCCACCATGGCCTTTCCGGCCAGGCTTTCACGTTGGACCCGATTGGCATCGACGACGACGATGGCCGTCGGTGCCGAAACCGCCGCACCCGAGCGCGTGGCGGCGTTATCCGCCGCCAGCGCCAGGGAAGGAACCATCAGACAGACCAAAGCCGCCGTCAGGCGGATGGCCTTTGAACAGACCATCCTAGAACCTCGTACCGAAATTGAAGTGGAAGAACTCGTCCTCGTCGAACGATTCCTTCATCACCGGCACGGCCAGATCCAGGGCCACCGGGCCCATGGGCGACTTCCAGCTTATCCCCACACCGACCGAGGCGCGCAACGAACTGGCCTGATCGATGCTCGAGGAATTGGCGTAATCCTCGGTCGAACCGATGCTGCCGAAATCGGTGAAGGCCTGACCGGAGAACCCCAATTCCTCGGGCAGCCCCAGCGGAAACTTGACCTGGACGCTGCCGGTAGCCTGCCACATGCCACCCAAGGCATCGTCCGAGCCCTTGTCGCGGGGGCTGACACCCGCATTGGCGAAGCCTCGCAAGGTGTCACCGCCAAGGTAATAGCGTTCAGTGATCCGAACCTTTTCATCACCGAAACCGCTGATGATGCCGGCAGTGCCGCTCACGCCCAAAACCACCTGCTCGTCCAGCATGAAGTACTGGGCGCCGCTGATATTGTTGCGAATCCACTTCTGCGTGCCGCCCAATCCGGCCAGCTCGTTATTGATCCTGATGAAATAGCCTTCGGTCGGCTCCAGCCGGCTGTCGCGATAATCCCAGGTCAGGGATTGCTGAATCGAGGACGTGGTCGTGGTGCCCATCTGTTCGCGCACGAACAAGGAGGCATCATCGTCGACGTTTTCGACCTGATCGCGCTTGAGCAGATATTTCAGATCCTGGCGCAGGTTGTCGTTGATGTAATAGCCGGAACGGACCGCCGCCCCCATGGTGTTGTGATCGTACGAGCTCTCGCTTTGCAGCTTGCGGTTCAGGCCGAAAATGTCGAAGCCGGCGGAAAGCTTGCGGTCGAGGAAATAGGGTTCGGTGAAGGACAGCTCGGCGCTGGTACGCCGCGTGCCCAAGGACGACGTCAGCTTCAGATCCTGGCCACGGCCCAACAGATTGCGTTCACGGATCGAGGCTTCCACCAGCGGACCGACCACGGTGGACCAGCCGACGCCGAACGACAATTCGCCGGTGGACTTTTCCTGCACGTCGACCTTGATGATGGTGCGGTCGGGGGCGCTGTCGGAAGGAACGTTGGTGACCTCGGCCTTGTCGAAGAAACCCAGATCCTTGATGCGCTGACGCGACCGGCGCACCTTGGCGGTGTTGAAGGCGTCGCCCTCGACCAGACGGAACTCGCGCCGGATCACCTTGTCCAGGGTGCGGACGTTACCGGTGATGTCGATGCGCTCCACATAGACGCGCGGCCCCTCGGCAACGTCGTAGGTGATGTTGATCACCTTGTTCTCGCGATCACGGGTGACCTGCGGACGCACGTCGACGAAGGCGAATCCCTTGGACCCCAGGGAATCGGTCAGATTCTGGACGATGTCCTCGACCTGATCGGCGTTATACCACTCGCCGGGGACGCTGGTCAGCAGCGGGTTGAGCTCGTTGCCGTCGAGGTCGCGCAGATTGGCGTTGATGGTGGCGGTGCCGAATTTATAACGATCGCCCTCTTCCACCGTGAAGGTCAGGAAGAAGCCGCCACGATCCGGAGTCAGCTCGGCGACGCCGGAGACCACGCGGAAATCGGCGAAACCATGCTTCAGGTAATAGCGCCGCAGCAATTCGCGGTCATAGGTCAGGCGATCGGGATCATAGGTGTCGTCGGAGGACAGGAAGCGGTACCAGCGTTCTTCCTTGGTCGACAGAACCTCGCGCAGGCGCGAATCACGGTAAACCCGGTTGCCGACGAAGTTGATGCGCTTGACGTAGCTGGGCTCGCCCTCGGAAATCTCATAGGCCAGATCGACGCGATTCTGCTCCAGCTGGATCAGCTTGGGCTCGACGGTGGCGGCAAAGCGGCCATTGCGGCGGTACAGGTCAAGGATGCGCTTGACGTCGTTTTGCACCTTGGTACGGGTGTAGACCACACGCGGACGCAGCTGGGTCTCGGTTTCCAACTGCTCGTCCTTGACGCGGTTGTTCCCCTCGAAGGCGATGCGGTTGATGATGGGGTTTTCGACAACCCGCACCACCAGCGCCTCACCCTCCTGGCGGATGGAGACGTCGGCGAACAGGCCGGTGTTGAACAGGGTCTTGAGCGAGCGGTCGACGCGATCGGTGCTGTAGGGGTCGCCCTCGGCGATGGCCATATAGGACTTGACCGTCTCCACCTCGACGCGCTGGGTCCCCTGGACCACGATCTGCCGTACGGTGCCCATGTTCTGAGCCCAGGCCGGCATGGCCAGCAGGACGGCCACCAGCACCGCGGTGTTGCGTAACAAACCCATCAACGCCCCCTTCCCAAACCGCCATGTTTTCCAGGCAGTTGCGAAATCACGAGAACAGCCGCTTTATGGCGTCCCAAGCCGGCAACGATACGATATCGTTACGGGTCGCGAATACCATCAAGGCCAATACCAGAAACAGCCCGATTCGGAAACCATATTCTTGGGCCTTCTCCCCCAAGGGCCTACCAAGGATGGCCTCGAAGGCATAAAAAACCAGATGACCACCGTCCAGGATGGGGATGG
Organism: Stygiobacter sp.; assembly: GCA_006218045.1. GTDB lineage: Bacteria > Pseudomonadota > Alphaproteobacteria > Rhodospirillales > Magnetospirillaceae > Magnetospirillum. The sequence goes on along the minus strand of VBWB01000004.1, from coordinate 163,870 downwards.
GGAACAGATTGATCAGGCCCAGATTCAACGACAGCATGATCACATAAAAGGCGACGCTGGCCACGCCCAATTGCGCCGCCTCGCCGGCACCTTTGGCGATGCGGATGGGGCCACCCAGTTCATCGCTGTCGCGGCTGCCGCCGATCATCTGGCCGATACCGACGAAAGTGGCGGAAATCATGGCGCCGGTTTCGCGCACGGCCAGGACCAGGGCGGTACCGGGACCATGGGTGACCACACGGGTGCTGCCAGGATCGGCGGCGATGCCCAGGACCGGCACCTTCTCCATGTCGCCGAAAATGCCCTTGCGTTCGACGATACGGGGATGGGCGACGAAATCCAGGCGCCCGCCATCGCGTTCGACCGTCAGCGACAGCGGCTTGTCGATGTCCAGCCGCACGATGCGCTGGATGTCCTGGAAGCGCTCGACCGCGCTGTCATTGGCTTCGACGATGCGGTCGCCGGCCTTGAGGCCGGCCTGTTCGGCGGCGCTGCCGGGCATGACCTGACCGATCACCGGCTCGGTCACCGGTTGGCCCAAAATCATGAACATCACCGCCAGTCCGACGATGGCGAAAATGAAATTGGCGGCGGGGCCGGCGAATACGATGGCGGCGCGCTGGCCAACCCGCTTGTGCCGAAAGCTGACCGCCATCTCGTCGTCGGTCATGGGCCGCGGATCGCCGGTGGCCGAGGCGGCATCGGCGTCGCCGAACATCTTCACATAGCCGCCCAAGGGCAGCGCGCTGAAGCGCCAGCGGGTGCCGTGACGGTCGTTGAAGCCCCAGATTTCCGGACCGAAGCCGATGGAGAAGACCTCGACCTTGACGCCGTTCCAGCGGGCGATCAGGTAATGGCCCAGTTCGTGAACGAACACCACCACCGTCAGAATCAGCAGGAAAACGACGATGTAATTCCAAAAAAAGTCCATCTCGGTCCGATCAGGCCAGGGTGTCGATCAGCGCCTGGGCGCAATGCCGGGCCGCCCGGTCCTGGTCCAGCACGTCGCCGATGCCGCCCAGGGGCACCGGATTCATCGCCTCCAGGGTCTTTTCCACCGTGGCGGCAATGTCCAGAAACCCCATGCGACCGGCCAGGAAGGCCGCCACCGCCACTTCGTTGGCGGCATTGAGGACAGTAGGTGCCGAACCGCCGCTTTGCAAGGCCGCCCGTGCCAGCCTTAGGGCCGGAAAACGCAGCGGGTCGGGAGCCTCGAAGGTCAAGGTGGCGATGGCCGCCAAATCCAGCTTGGGCGCCGGCGAGGCGATGCGGCGCGGCCAGCCCAGGGCATAGGCGATGGGCGTGCGCATATCGGGGCTGCCCAATTGCGCCAAGACCGAGCCGTCGGCATAGGCGACCATGGAATGGATCACCGATTGCGGATGCACCAGGATGTCGATCCTGTCTTCGGCCAAGGCGAACAGATGATGGGCTTCGATCAGTTCGAGCCCCTTGTTCATCATCGAGGCGGAATCCACCGAGATCTTCGCCCCCATGGACCAATTGGGGTGGGCCACCGCCTGGGCGGGGGTCATGGCCCGCATTTCCGCCAGGCTTTTCTGGCGGAACGGCCCGCCCGAGGCGGTCAGCACGATCTTGTCGATGGCGTGGCGCTGGTTGGTCTCGAACACCTGGAAAATAGCCGAATGCTCGGAATCCACCGGCAGCAGGGTGGCGCCGTGGGCGGCGATTTCGGCCATCATCAGCGATCCGGCGCAGACCAGACATTCCTTGTTGGCCAAAGCCACCACCGCGCCGCGGCGCACCGCTTCCAAGGTCGGCGCCAGACCGGCGGCGCCGACGATGGCCGCCATCACCCAATCGGCGGGCAGACGCGCCGCCTCGATCACCGCGCCCTGCCCCGCCGCCACCTCGATGCCGCTGCCGGCCAGCAACTGGCGCAGACGCGGCAAGGCCGTCTCGTCGGCGAGAACCGCCAGACGCGGGCGCAGTCGCAATGCCTGATCGGCCAGCAGATCGGCGCTGGCATTGGCCACCAGGGCTTCGGTGCGATACAGATCGGGCCGCGCCTCGATCAGTTCCACCGTGTTGCGACCGATGGAACCGGTCGAGCCCAGAATGGTGATTGCCCGCCTCGCGTCGCTCATTCCACCCTCGTTACGACCACAACAATAGCGGCTTCGCCGCCGCCAGCGCGGCCACGGCAACGACCAAACCCGCCGCCAGCAAACCGTCGACCCGATCCAGCACACCGCCGTGACCGGGGATGATCGTGCTGGAATCCTTGACGCCGGCACGGCGCTTGACCCAACTTTCCAGCAGATCGCCGGCCTGGGCCACCACCGCCAGCATGGCACTGATGAAAACAATGAACACGGGAGCGGATAAATCCGCCCACCAGGCCACCCCCGCCCCGGCCAGCATGGCACAGGCCATGCCGCCCAGCAGGCCGGCCCAGGTTTTCTTCGGGCTGATGGCCGGCATCAGTAACGGCCCGCCGATGGTGCGCCCGGCGGCATAGGCACCGATATCGGTGCCCCAGACCAGTAGGAACAGCCAAATGACGGTCAGCAATCCGCTGGCCTGATCCTGGCGCAGCCACACCAGGGCGACCGAGGGCAAGGTGGCATAGACCGCCCCCAGGCCTGTTGAAACACGGACGGTGGGGCCGGCGAGAATGGCGGAAACCAAGGCGGTGATCACGGCCACGGCCACGGCGGCCAGGGGATCGTGCAAAACCGACAGCGACGCCGCGGCACCGCCCAAGGCGGCGACCCAGCCTGACGGGCCGAACCCCTTCAAGGTCATCTTGTGCCATTCCCAGCACATGACGGCGCAAGCCGCCGCCACCAACAGGGCAAAGGCCACGCCGCCCAGCCAAACGGCCACCAGGGCCGGCGGGGCCATCACCAAGGCGGAAAGGATGCGGGTGCGCAGCACGTCGGGTCAACCGGGCGCGTTGCCGTAACGGCGCTCACGACCATGGAAGTCGCGGATGGCGTCTTCCAGGTGCTCGCGTCCGAAATCCGGCCACAGGACGTCGGTAAAGACGAATTCGGCGTAAGCCGCCTGCCACAACAGGAAATTGGAGATGCGTTGCTCCCCCGAGGTCCGGATCATCAAATCCGGATCGGGAATGTCGGCGGTGAACAGACGGGCGGCGAAGGCCGCCTCGTCGATATCGGCGGGTGACAACCTACCTGCCGCCACCTCTTCCGCCAGCTTACGAGCGGCGCAGACGACTTCCTGACGTCCGCCATAGGACAGTGCCAGCACCAGGGTGAGCGCGGTGTTGGCCGCCGTCTTGGATTCCGATTCGTCGATCAGGGCGTTGATGTCGGCGGAAAGCCGGCTGCGATCACCGATCACCCGCAAACGGATGCCGTTCTTGTGCAGATTAGCCACCTCGTTGCGCAGGTAAAGCCGCAACAATCCCATCAGATCGGTGACTTCACCGGCGGGACGCTTCCAGTTTTCCGAGGAAAAGGCGTAAAGGGTCAGATAGGAGACGCCCATCTCGCGCGCGGCCTCGACCGTGCGGCGCACCGCCTCGGCCCCGCGTTTGTGTCCGGCGGTGCGCGGTAACCCGCGTGCCTTGGCCCAACGGCCGTTGCCATCCATGATGATGGCGACGTGGACGGGCGGCGGGGGGGAGCCGGCATGCAAAGGGGCGCTCTCCATCACCGTCTAGACCTGCATGATTTCTTTTTCTTTGTGGGCGAGGGTTTCGTCCACTTTCTTGATGATGTCATCGGTCAGGCTCTGCACGTCTTTTTCGTGCTTCTTGATCTCGTCTTCCGAGAGGTGCCCGTCCTTTTCCATCTTCTTCAAGGTGTCCATGCCGTCGCGACGCACGTTGCGGATGGCGATGCGGGCCTGTTCGGCATACTTGCCGGCGACCTTCTGCAATTCCTTGCGGCGTTCTTCGTTCAAGGCCGGAATCGGCACCCGCACCAACTGGCCGTCGGTCTGCGGGTTAAGACCCAAACCGGCGTCGCGGATGGCTTTTTCCACCGCCTTGACTTGGCCCTTGTCCCACACCTGCACGGTCAGCATGCGCGGCTCGGGCACGGCGATGGTGCCGCATTGGGTGATCGGCATGGTCTGGCCATAGGCCTCGACCACCACCGGCTCGAGCAGGGACGTGGCGGCACGACCGCTGCGCAGGCCCGAGAATTCCTTTTTCAGCACTTCCACCGTGTTGTCCATGCGGTGGGCGATATCCTTCTTGAGATCGCTCCAAGTGGTCGGTGCGGACACGGCTCAACCCCCTTCATTGATGATAGTGAAACGCCCATGTCCCAACACCACCTCGGCGAAGGCCTTGTCGGTGTGCATGTCGAAGACGACGATGGGCACGTTGTTTTCCCGGCACAGGGAAATGGCCGACGCGTCCATCACCGCCAGATCGCGGGCCAGGACGTCGTGGAAGGTCAAGGTGTCGTAACGCACGGCATCCTTGACCTTTTTCGGATCGGCGGAATAAACGCCGTCCACCTGACTTGCCTTCAGCAGTGCGTCGCAGCCCATTTCGACGGCGCGCAGCGCGGCGGCGGTATCGGTGGTGAAGAACGGATTGCCGGTGCCGGCGGCGAAAATCACCACCCGCCCCTTTTCCAGATGACGGATGGCGCGGCGGCGGATGAAGGATTCGCACACCGACGGCATGGGGATGGCCGATTGCACCCGGGTTTCGATGCCGCGGGCCTCCATGGCGTTTTGCAGCGCCAGGGCGTTCATCACCGTGGCCAGCATGCCCATGTTGTCGGCGGCGGCCCGTTCCATGCCCTTGGCCGCGCCCGACAGACCGCGGAAGATGTTGCCGCCGCCGACGACGCAACAGACTTCGACGCCCAGATCGCGGACGGACTGAACCTCGGCGGCGATGCGGTCGACGGTGAGCGTGTCAAGCCCGTATTCCAGATCCCCCATGAGACCTTCACCCGAGATCTTGAGGAGAACACGGCGAAACTTGGCGTCGCTGGCCATCAGAGCCCCCAAAAGCCTGGATTGCATTGGACCCGGCGCTAAGCCGGGGTTTTACCGGGTGGCGATCATACACCATTCCACCCGCCTGTCTCGCCTGATGTGGTCAGAGGCGAAAACCGCCGCCAGAGTTTTCCCTGGCGGCGGCGTAACACGAAATCGACGGAATTCCCGACCGATCAACCACCCAGCTGGGCGGCCACTTCGGCGGCGAAGTCCTTCTCTTCCTTCTCGATGCCTTCGCCCAGGGCGAAACGAGCGAAAGCGGTCAGCTTGACCGGGGTGCCCAATTCCTTGGCAGCATTTTCGACGACCTTGGAAATCTTGTTTTCCTGGTCGATGACGAAGACCTGATCGAGCAGACAGACTTCTTCGTAGTACTTACGGATGCGGCCCTGAACCATCTTCTCGATGACTTCGGCAGGCTTGCCCGAGGCCTTGGCCTGTTCGGTCAGCACGGCGGTTTCACGCTCGAGCGCCGCCTTGTCGACCGAAGCCGAATCCAGGAACAGCGGGTTGGCGGCGGCCACGTGCATGGCGATCTGCTTGCCCAGGGCTTCCAGCTTGGCGGTGTCGCCGGCGGATTCGAGGGCGACGAGGACGCCGATCTTGCCCAGGCCCGGAGCGGTGGCCGCGTGCATATAGCCGGCGACCACGCCTTGCGACACTTCCAAGACGATGGCGCGGCGCAGGTTCATGTTTTCGCCGATGGTGGCGATCATGGCGGTCAGCTGGTCGGCGACCGACTTGCCGGCGCCGGGGAACTCGGCCGCCTTCAACACTTCCACGTCGGCGCCCTTGGTCAGGGCAACCTGGGCGACGCCGGAGACGAAGCCCTGGAACTGGTCGTTGCGACCGACGAAATCGGTCTCGGCATTGACTTCGACGGCCACACCCTTGGTACCGGCGGAAGCGATGGCGACCAGACCCTCGGCGGCGACGCGGCCGGCCTTCTTGGCGGCGGCGGCCAGCCCCTTCTTGCGCAGCCAGTCGATGGCGGCTTCCACGTCACCGGCGGTCTCGTTCAGCGCCTTCTTGCAATCCATCATGCCAGCGCCAGTCTTTTCGCGCAGCTCCTTGACAAGCGCAGCGGTAATCTCGGCCATGGGAATATTCCTCTTCGTTTGGTGTGATCGAAGAAACAGATCTGTAACGTCTCGTACTTAACAAAATGGCGGCGACGCCTGTCGCCGCCATTTCATAACGGTCTTGGGCCTTATTCGGCCGAAGGGGCTTCCACGGCCACGACTTCAGCTTCGGCGGGGATCACTTCCACCGGGGCTTCCGCCTGGGCGCCGATATCGCCGCCGGAGCGACCGATTTCGGCCTGGATGCCGTCGAGAACGGCGCCGACCATCAGATCGCAATAGGTCTGAATGGCACGGATGGCGTCGTCATTGCCGGGAACCGGGAACTGCACGCCCGACGGGTCGGAGTTGGAATCGAGGATGGCGACCACCGGGATGCCCAGCTTGTTGGCTTCCTGAACGGCCAGGGCTTCCTTGTTGGTGTCGATGATGAACAGGATGTCCGGCAGGCCGCCCATGTCCTTGATGCCGCCGAGAGCGCGGTCCAGCTTTTCCTTTTCACGGGCCAGGACCAGCTGTTCCTTCTTGGTCAGGCCGGCCAGGGTGCCGGAAGCCAGCATCTCGTCCAGTTCGCGCAGGCGCTTGATCGAGTGCGAGATGGTCTTCCAGTTGGTCAGCATGCCGCCCAGCCAGCGGTGATTGACATAGTACTGGCCGCACTTCTTGGCGGCTTCGGCGACGGTGTCGGAAGCGGCGCGCTTGGTGCCCACGAACAGAACGCGGCCACCGCCGGCAACGACGTTGCGCACGGCGGTCATGGCGGCATGCAGCATCGGCACCGATTGCTGCAGGTCGATGATGTGAATGCCGTTGCGGATACCGAACAGGAACGGCGCCATCTTGGGGTTCCAGCGGCGGGTATTGTGACCGAAATGCACACCAGCTTCGACGAGCTGGCGCATGGAGAAGATCGGCATGGACATGGAGAGAATTCCTTTTCTTTCTCCGGTTGAGCCTCCGCGGGCAAACGCCGGGATAGACCCGGCACCGGAGCGACAACGCCTGAGCGCCGCCGCGGACCCGCGTGCGGTTTGGTGGCGGCTTCTTACTCGCTTGCGCGGACTTTGGCAAGCCCGAAGGAGGATCAGCGCGCGCTGGCCTCTTGCGCCGTCGGCTGATCCAATACCTGCGAGCACAGGGACGGCAGGTTGGGCCGCCGGGTGTTGGGCTTATCGCGTCCGTGATCGGGCAGCAAGGTGGACTTGGCCAACCACGACGACAACTCGGCCCCACAGCCGTCACCGGGCGGAACCGGCGCCTGGGTGACGCAGTTGACGTCGCCGATGGAACAGGTCAGCCGCACGTGGAAATGTTCGTCATGCCCCCACCAGGGGCGCAGCTTGGCCAGCCAGTCGGTATTGCCCCTGGCCGCCTTGCAGGCTGCCGCCTTGATCGCCGGATTGACGAAGATGCGGTCGATTTCGGGCGAGCTTGCCGCCAGTTCCAGCACTTTCAACTGCCGCCCGCTCCAATGCCGCGAATCGACATTGCGCCCGCGCACCATGGAAACCGGAGTGGGGTTGCCCAATTCACGCGCGTTCAGCGTCTTGCCCGGCAAACGAAACCAGATATCCACATCCAGCCCGTTCTGGTGGCTGCCATGACCATAGGCCATGGGGCCGCCGCGCGGCTGCGACATGTCGCCGATCAGCAGCGGTCCCAGCCCCTGGTGATGGGCGGTGCGGCCCAATTGCTCGATGTAAGCGACGGTGCGGGGATGAGCCCAGAAGCGGTTGCGCTGCGGACGCAGGATTTGCAGCCCCTGGCTGTCCGCCGGCAAGGCCTGCGCCCCGATCAGGCAGCCGGCGGCGGCACCGCCGACCGAGGATGGCCGTTCCGGCACCGGCTGGGTCAACGCCGCCCATTGGCCGGCGCTCATGGGCTCGGCCCCGGCTGGGGACGACACCGACACCGACACCGACAGCACCATCGACAACGCCAGACGCTTCACCATCGCCCCCTTCCCTGCCCGAGATCAAAGGGGAGCATGGAGGCGCGGTCAGGGTCAATCAAATACGGTCTCGGCGAAGCGGGCCTGGATGGCCACGATCTCCTCCATGCTGGAGGCCAGGATGTCGACGCAATCGGGATCGAACTTGGTGCCGGCATTTCGTTGCAGCAAGTGCATGGCCTCTTGGTTGGTCCAGGCTTGCTTGTACGGGCGTACCGACGTCAGGGCGTCGAAGACGTCGGCGACGGCGGCGATGCGCGCCTCGATGGGGATCTGACCGCCCTTGAGGCCATAGGGATAGCCGCTGCCGTCCAGGGCTTCATGGTGATAGGCGACGATGTTGCGCAGAACGTCCAGGTAGGGCATGGATTTCAGGCCGAAATCGCGCATCATCAGATCGATGATTTCCACCCCCTTGACCACATGGCCCTTCATCAGGGTGAATTCGTCCTCGGTCAGCTTGCCGGGTTTCAGCAAGATGGCATCGGGCACCGCCACCTTGCCCACGTCGTGCAGCGGACAAAACTGGAACAGAAACTCGATATACTCATCGGTCAGCCCGTAAGTGTCGGGCATCTTGGCGGCGATCAGGCGGGCATAGCGGGCCATGCGAGCCAGATGCGACCCGGTTTCCTCGTCCCGGGCCGAACTGACCGAACGGATGACCTTCACCGCCGCCCGCATCATGCGCACGGTATCCAGCTCGCGCATCACCGCCAGAGAAATCAACTCGGCATAGGGACGCAGACGCTGCACCACCGGCGGCTGGAAAAAGCCGATCTCGAACGAGTTGAAGAACAAGAAGCCGTAAAACGTCCCCTTGTTGACGATGGGCACGGTGTAGCTGGAGCGATAGCCGGCATCGTAAAGCCGGCGGGAAAAGCTGCCGCCATCGGTGGCGGACGGGGTCAGGTCGTTGATGATCCGCCGCGCCCCGGTCTTGGCCAATTGCATGAGCGAATTGGATTGCGCCAGCGGGATCGAGGCGCCGTCCACCGGGTTGTCACCATCGGAGGAATGGATGAAGGTCTTCACCAGATCGGAAGTATCGTCGTAAAGGGCCACCGCGATGCGGCTTAGCGATGCCAAGGTGTTCTCGCCCTTGATTTCGTCATGCAGACAGATCAGGCGCTCGGCGATACCGCGATGAACGGCGGGCAATTGGTACATGATCCCTGCGCGACCCCATCCCCATTGATTAATGTCAAGGCGGTCAGCCACCATACGCTTGTGCTTAATTCCGGTCAAATGACTGCAATGATTAGATGCATGGTTTAGGGTGGGAATCCATCGTCATCGGCACGTTGCGTCACCACCTTGACAGTGACGCCGGTAAACAGGCTAAAAATCACCCATGCGCCTTGCCCTGGTCATCAACCGATCCGCCGGAAGCTTTCGCCGTCTGCCGCTGGAGCCGACGGTCGAGGCCATCGCCGCCATTTTTCGCCGCCATGGTCATGACCTCGCCGTCACCGTCTGCGGCAAGCGCGACCTGCCCGCCGCCCTGGCCCAATGGGTACGGCGCGACGACATCGACGCCATCATCATCGGCGGCGGCGACGGCACCTTCCTGACCGCCATCCTGGCCGGTCTGGGCAACGACAAGCCGGTGGGCCTGCTGCCCCTGGGCACGCTCAACCTGCTGGCCCGCGACCTGGGCCTGCCCATCGACCCGCTGGCCGCTTCCCAGGCCCTGGCCAGCAGCCGCGTGGCCGAAATCGATCTGGCCGAGGTCAACGGCCTGCCCTTCGCCATCTGGGCGTCGTTGGGCATGCATCCCAGGGTGGTGCGCCGCCGCGACAAGTTGCAGGCCGAAGGCTTGAGCAAATGGCGGGCCTTCGCCCTGGCGGCGTTGCGCGCCCTTCGCCGTTATCCGCTGATGCAGGTGGACATCACCATTGATGGCCACACCACCAGCATGACCACCCCCATCGTCGTCATCTCCAACAACGCCTGGGCGGAAACGCCGCTGCCTTTGCCGCCGTCGCGGGCCAGCCTGGACCGGGGCGAATTGATGGTGCACGTGGCCAAGACCACCTCACGCGGAGGCTTGCTGTGGCTGGCCTTGAACGCCCTGGTGGGCCGTTGGCGGGTCAACCGCCTGCTCGAGATCTTCAGCGCCGAGCAGGTGGTGGTGACCGGGCGCAAAAGCCGGATGATGCTGTCGCTGGACGGCGAAGTCACCGTGTTGCGCGCCCCCCTGGTGTTTCGCAGCCACCCCAAATCCCTGCGTGTCCTGGTCCCGGAAGCAACGCCATGCGCCTGATCGCCCATCTGTCGGACCTGCATTTCGGTCGCACCGACCCGGTGGTGGTCGACGCCCTGGTGCACGACATCGTCCAGCACCGCCCGCATCTGGCGATCATTTCCGGCGACCTGACCCAGCGGGCCAAAAGCCATCAATTCGTGGAAGCGCGCAAATTCCTGGAGCGCCTGGGCATTCCGGTGCTGGTGGTGCCCGGCAATCACGACCTGGCCCCGCTCTACCGCCCACTGAAACGCCTGCTCAAGCCCCGGGCAAAATTCGAGAAGTACCTGCCGGCCAGCGCCCACGCCAATGCCTGGACCGACGACGAGATCATCGTCATCGGCCTGGACAGCACCCGCCATTTGCGCTGGCAAAGCGGCAAATTGCGTGACCACCATCTCGACCATGTGGAAGACAGTCTGCAAGACAGCGCTGCCCACCATTGCAAGATCGTGTTCTTGCATCATCCGCCCAACACCGCCCCGTCCGGCCATCCGTTCCACAGCCTGACCGAACTTGGTGTCGACCTGATCCTGGCCGGCCACGTGCACAAGGCCCATGTGGACCTGATCGATTCGCCCGACCATGGCGCCTGCGTGCTGGTTCAGGCCTCGACCGCCTGCTCGACCCGCCTGCGCGAGGATGCCAACGGCTACGCCCTGATCCGCATCGACGGTCCCAGCCTGGAGGTGGACATCCGCGGCTGGAGCGGCTCCGGCTTTCATGCCGTTCGCCATCACGGCTTTGTCCGCGCCGAAGCCGGCTGGCGGCGCACTTAGACCAGTTTCAGCTAAAGCGGAAACTGGTCTTGGTTTCAAATGTGGCCCGTGACGGGCCGCTCAGGCGCCGCTCCGGCTTATCGCATGTCCACGCTTTGCGTGAAAATGCTCTAACGCCGGTTCAGCGTTTCCTGACGCCGGCGGATGTCTTCGGGCCAGAACGACTTGATATAAGCCAGACTGGCGCGGATATCGGCATCGCTCAGCTTGCCGACGAAGGACGGCATGTTGCTTTTGTAATCGGGCGGGGCGAAACGGGCCAGGCCGTGTTTGGTCACCGCGAACAGATATTCGTCGGCATGGTGCCAGGTATGGCCGCTGGCATCGTGGGGCGGGGCCGGCAATTCGCCACTGGGCAGGCGGGTGCGCCAATCGGGCTCGCCCTGCAACCGGGCGCCGTGGCATTGGGCGCAATGCTGAGCATAGACCACTTTGCCGCGCGCCACCTGGGCGGCGTCGTCGGGATCGATGCGCCCTCGGCCCTGCCACCAGACCCAGCCGCCGGCCACCATGCCGACCGCGACCACCACGGCCAGGATCACTCTGATCGCACCCACGCCCCGCTCCCTTGCCTGCCAGCGGCAGTATAGCCGTCGTCCGGGCACGATCCCAGACTTGAAATCGGCCCATCTTGGCGCATCATCAGGGCAACGCTTTCACGGAGAACATTCATGGCCGCCGTGCTGATTTCCATTTCCTGCCCCGACCGTCCCGGCCTGATCGCCGCCATCACCGGACGGCTGTTCGATCTGGGCGTCAACCTGGGCGACAGCAGTTTCGCCATGCTGGGGGCCGGGGCCGAATTCAGTTCGGTGTGCGAGGTGCCCGACAGTCTGGCCCTGGACGATCTGCAAAGCGAACTGGCCGCCCTGCCGGAACTGGCCCAGGCCCGCATCGATGCGCGACCGTTCGAGCTTGATTCCGCCCACGGCGCCCTTGGCCGCATCACCCACCGGGTCATCGTCTCGGGCGGTGACCGTCCCGGTCTGGTGGCGCGCCTGAGCGAGGTCTTCGGCCAGTTCAACGCCAATATCGTGCGCATGGATGCCCAGCGGGTGCCCGAGCAGAATCTGTACGTCACCCGCTTTTCCGTCTGCCTGCCCGAACGCGCCCAGGCCTGTCTGGCCACCATCACCAACACCGCCGGTGAATTGCACCTGACCTGCCATGTGGAAGAGATTTAGGGCAGCAGCAGCGTCAGCATCAGGGTCGATTGCAACGGATTGAAATTGTCGTCCGTCATCAGGGTCGCCACCAGTCGCCCATCGGCCCGTGCCCGCACGGTGATGGCTTCAAAATTGTCCACGTTCAGCGGCGGCTCCAGCCGCATGATCTCGTGCCCGGCCAGGGTTTCCACCCGGGCGGCGTCCAGACGCAACAGACGCATGGCCGGGCCGGCCATCATGGTGTATTGGCGCTCCACCACCAGCAGGCCGCCATCGGGCAGAGCAGCGGCGGCGGTGGGGCGGAACAGGCCGTGACGGGGATAAAGCAAGTGCCGCCACTGCCCCGGACCACCGATCCAGGCCGGTGACGTGGACTCGCCTTCCCGGCCCTCGGCGATCAGCAGCAGGCGCCCATCCGCCAGCCGGGCCATGGCCTCGATGCCGTCATTTTCACCCAGGGCGGCCACCTCCTCGGCCAATCGCAGGGCGATCGGGCTGCCGCCAAGGTCGGACGGATAACGCCAAACCCGGTGCCGGTGCTCGAACGACACCAGCCAGGACGAGCCATCGCGCAAGACTTCCTCGGCATCGCCGTCGCTCTTGCTGTCTTGGGCGATACCGCCCAAAGCCCCGCCCCGCAACCCGCTCAGGGCAATCGGTCGGCCGTCCCCGTCGGCCTCGACGTGAAACCGCAGCCAATACCCCTTGTCGGTCACGCCGACCAGGGTATCGCCCTCCCAGGCCAGACCGGAGATGCCGCCGAACCAGGACGGGATGGCACCAAGGCGATGCAGACCAAGAACCCGCACCGCCCCCACCCGGTCCAAGGTCGGATCGGTCGAGGAAAGCGCCACCGCAACGGCGGTGATATCGTCCTTCTCCGTGGCCAGGCAGGCCGATGGAAACAACAGGACCAGTAAAATCATCAACCGGCGCATGCATCCCCCGTCTTGGCTGTGGCGTCGCTTTCGCACATGCGGCACTATGACCCGATGAACGCTGAAATCGCCACCACCTTTCCGCAATTCGCCCGCCTTGACCCGCAATCGGCGGCCCTGCTGGAGAATTCGGCGCGGGTGGTCAGCCTGCCCGCCGGCACTTCCGTTTTCCATGACGGCAGCGAATGCACCAATTACGTCCTGGTCATCAACGGCTCGGTGCGGGTGCAGAAGGTGGCGGAAAATGGCCGCGAAATCGTACTCTACCGGGTGGAAAGCGGGCAATCTTGCGTGCTCACCACCAATTGCCTGATCTCGCATGCCGATTATTCCGCCCAAGGCATCGCCGAAAGCGACGTCAGGGCGCTGGTGCTGCCGGCCGCGGCCTTTCGTGGTCTGCTGGCGCGCTCGGATGCCTTTCGCGATTTCGTCTTTTCCGCCTATGCCGCCCGCATCGCCGATTTGCTCATGCTGATCGAGGAAGTGGCCTTCGGTCGCATCGACGTGCGTCTGGCCGGCTGGCTTTTGCATCATTGCGGCGGCGACGGCAGCATCAAATCCACCCATCAGGACATCGCCACCGAACTGGGCACCGCGCGCGAAGTGATCAGCCGCCAGCTCAAGGAATTCGAGCGGCGCCAATGGGTCAGCCTGCATCGCGGGCGGGTCGAGCTGAAAAACCGTCCCGGCCTGGCTTCGTTGCGCGATTCTGTGTGACCTAGTCACCGAATAAAGCTGCGGATCGGCGTATGAATCCACCATCAAATGGTTCATCCCTTTCGGAGTTCGCGTCCCATGAACAAGAATGTTGGCGGCATCGACCGCATCCTGCGCATCGTCGTGGGTCTGGTGCTGATCGCCCTGGCCGTCACCGGCACCGTGGGCCTGTGGGGCTATATCGGCGTGGTGCCGCTGCTGACCGGCCTGATTGGCTGGTGCCCGGCCTATCTGCCCTTCGGCATCAAGACCTGCAAGACGCCGTAAACCACTGGGTTACAAGACTCGGAACCCGCCGCTATCCCAGTGATGGCGGCGGGTTTTGTATTTGTTTTCATAAAGAAATGAATTGGGTGGCGATGATCGCCAAGGATATCGTTCCAACAGCCACGACCAGGGCTCAGGCACTATACTTTCACCAGCCCTAGACGACGTCAGCCTAAAGTTGACGGATATATGGACAATTCTCGTCCATTCGTCCATTCGTTACGAAAAGACATCGATGCCGCCTCACACCCGCCCCAGCAGGGCCGCCCAGGCCAGCCGCGCCGGCATGGGCCGTGGCCGGTACGAGCGGGAATCGAAGACATCGCCGCCCAGCGCGCGGATGCGACGCAGATAAGCCCCGGCCAGTACCGCCGGCAACAGCGCCGGCAAGGCCGCGCGCGGTGCCCGCAGACGGCGGGATTGGCGCAAATGCTCGCTTACAATGTCGGTCAAGCGCAGAACCGAGGCGGCCAGAGCCTTTTTGTCAGCCGTCGTTGACACGGCGTCGGCGGGCAAACTGTTCCAGCCCTGGGCCAGATGAAAGGGAACCGAGCGCAGCAAGCCGGTCAAGGCCCAGGCGGTACCGGCACTTTCCGCCGCAAGGCAATCCTCGCCCCCCAGCACGGCAGCGGCCAGCCGGGCCAGCCCCCCCGAAGTGCGGCGACCATACTCCTGCCAATGGGCGATGGTGGCGAAAGGCGCCGGCTCCAGATCATGCTGACGGACATCGATCAGGTCATGCACATCCGTCACCTTGAGGTGACGGCGCTGGATCAGGTCCAACAGCGGCCCGCCGACCGGGTGGCGCATGGCTTCTTCCCGCCGCGCTCCTTCGACCACGTCGCGCCACCATTGCAGCCGGATCATGCCGGCCAGAGGCTCGCGCACCTGGGTGCGGATCTGGCTGAGTTCCAGGTTGAAGGCATAAAGCACCCACAGATCGCCACGGTGGGCGGGATCGGCGAACATGGCGGTGGCGTAACGGTCGTGATCGTGACGGCGCAGGGATTCACCCAGGGCGGAAAGATCGGTGATCGAAGCGGTCAAGGCGGAATTTCCCTGGTCGGGGGCGGCGGGATTACCATATATAATCGATCTAAGGCATTTTCACGCAAAGCGTGGACATGCGATGAGCCTGAGCAGCCCGTCACGGGCTATTCTGAAAACCAAGACCGATTTCCGCTTTAGCGGAAACCGGTCCAGAGCGCAACACCAATGGGAGGACGCCCATGGCCCGTGCCGGAGCCGTTCCCCTGCCCGCCTCGGCAGGCAAACAGCATGGCGACGAGAATTTCCCGGTCGCGTCCCTGCTGCTGTCGTCGGCATTGCGCCCGAAAATCCTGGCCTTCTACCGCTTTGCCCGCGCCGCCGACGACATCGCCGACGCCCCCGAACTGGACAGCACCGCCAAATTGCAGCGCCTGGACGAGTTCGAGCGGGGCTTGAGCGGTCTGGCCGGAGCCCCCCAAGCCCTGGCCCTGCATGCCGCCGTCATGGGCGATTCCCGCCTGCTCGGCCACGCCGCCACCTTGCTGCACGCCTTTCGCCGCGACGCCATGACCGATCGCTGCCGGTCTTGGGCCGATCTGATGGCCTATTGCGCCTGTTCCGCCGCCCCGGTCGGGCGCTTTTTGCTGGATCTGCACGACCAGCCGCACCACCTGCACGCCAGCGCCGACAATCTATGCGCGGCCTTGCAGGTGCTCAACCACCTACAGGATTGCGGCACGGATTACCGGGCCTTGGGCCGCATCTACCTGCCCGCCGACTGGATGGCCGCCAGCGGGCTGGCCCCGAATGCTCTGGCCGCCGACCAAGGCGACGAATCCTTGCGCCATGTCATCGACCTGATGCTGGACCGCACCGAAATGCTGATCGAGCAGGCGCAAGCCCTGCCCCGGGCCATGAACAATCGCCGCCTGGCCATGGAAACCGCCATCACCATCGCTATCGCCCGTCGCCTTGCCGCCCTGCTGCGCCGACATGACCCGCTGGCGCAGCGGGTCGGATTGTCGCCTTGGGCCTATGCCGCCGCCTTCATCGGCGGGATGGTGTCGGTCATGCGATCGCCGGCATGAGCGGCGGCCCGTCCTCGTTCTATTGGCCCATGCGGTTGCTGCCCAAGACGAAGCGTCTGGCCATGTTCGCCCTTTACGGCTTTTGCCGGGCGGTGGACGATATCAGCGATGGTGATTTCGATACCGATACCAAGCGGGCCAAGCTGACGACCCTGCGCGCCGCCCTGACCACTTGGCAACAGACCGGCATCGCCCTGCATCCGGCCATCGCTGCCCTGGCCCCGTTCATTCGGCGTTTCAGCCTGCCGGTCGCCGAGCTCGAGCTGTTGCTGGACGGCATGGAAGCCGATGTCAACACACCATTGACGGCGCCGACAATGGCGGAATTGTCGTACTATTGCCGTCAGGTCGCCGGCACGGTGGGGGTTTTGGCCATCCACATCCTGGGCCGGCCCGATGCGCGGGATTTTGCCCTGACCCTGGCCGAGGCCCTGCAACTGACCAACATCCTGCGCGACGTGGCCGAGGATGCCCGGCTGGGCCGGCTGTATCTGCCGAGGGAATGCCTGGATCAGGCCCATATCCTGGTGCAATCGCCGCGCGCCGTTCTCACGCATCCGGCCCTGCCAGCCGCCTGCATGGCGCTTCATGCCAAGGCCGAGGCCAAGTTCAGCGAGGCCGAAAGCCTGCTGGCCCGGACCGGCAGGCGCCATCTGTGGCCGCCCTTGGCCATGATGGCCATCTACCGCAGCCTTTTGCGCCGGCTGCCGCGCCGCGACTGGTCGGCACCGCCGCCCCAACTGGGTCATTGGCGCCGGCTGCTGATCGCCCTGTCCGCCGCCTGGGCATGAAACCGGCCCTCCATGTGGTCGGTGCCGGCCTGTCCGGTCTGGCCGCCGCCCTGGCCGCCGCCTTGGGCGGCCACCCGGTACACCTGTACGAAGCCGCGCCCCGGGCCGGCGGACGCTGCCGCTCGTTTCATGACCCGCAGCTCGACCGGGTCATCGACAACGGCTCGCACCTGCTGCTCGGTGTCAACCGGGTTGCACTGAGCTACCTGAAAGCCAGCGGCGGCCTGGATTTTGTCCATCCCTTGCCGCCAGTCATCCATTTCGCCCATGTGGACAACGGCCAAAGCTGGGCCGTCACCCCGACCCGGCTGCCGGTTTCGGCTTGGCAGGTCCTGCGCGCCGCCTGGCCCGGCGGCGGCACGGTGGCGCAACGGCTGGAATCGTGCCGGGGCTATGCCGATTTCTGGCAGCCTTTGTGTCTGGCCATCCTCAACACCGCCCCCGACCACGCCGATGCCCGCCTGTTCGCCCGGGTGCTGCGCGCCATCTTATTGGGCGGGCGATCCGGGTTTCGCGGCCATGCCTTCCCCCATGGCCTGTCGGCTGCCCTGGTCGATCCCACCTTGGTCCGGCTGCGTGAGCTTGGCGCCGACATCCATTTCGGCCAGCGCCTGACCGGCCTTTGTCAACAGCGATTGACGTTTGCGGAAATGGCAGTTTCCTTGGGGAAAAAAGACCGCGTCATCCTGGCTCTACCACCCTGGGCCTTGGCACCCTTGCTGCCCGAGAGTGGTCATTTCGATACGGAAACCATCGTCAATGTGCATTTCCGCCTGCCCCACGCCCCTTCCCTGCCCCATCCTCTGGGGCTGATCGGCGGTATCGGACAATGGCTGTTCGTGCGCGGCGACGTCGCCTCGGTGACCCTCTCGGCCGCACAAGCCACGCCCGATGTCCCCACCCTTTGGCGTGAAATCGCCCCCTTGCTGAATTTGACCATCCCTATCCCCCCCCATCGGGTGGTCCAGGAAAAGCGCGCCACCTTGTCGCACACTCCCGCCATCAGCCGCCGCCGCCCCGGCCCGACCACGGGCCGGGATTGGTTGTTCCTGGCCGGCGACTGGCTCTGCTCGCCCTGGCCGTGCACCATGGAATCCGCCATTTCTTCCGGCCTTGCCGCCGCCCGCCTTGCCTTGGGGCGCGACGATCTCCGATTCTCGTGATAGGATTTTGCCACTTCACATTCAGCCTGCGCCCCCCTATGTTGTGCGGCAGGTTTAGACAACTTCCAAACTACCCTTCAACATTTTGCATATGAGGCAATGATGGCTTTCGAGCTTCCCCCGCTTCCCTATGACAAGACCGCTCTGGAACCCCACATCTCGGCCCAGACGCTGGACTTCCACCATGGCAAGCATCACAACGCCTATGTCACCAACCTGAACAATCTGGTCAAGGACACCGATCTGGCGGCCAAGTCGCTGGAAGAGATCATCGCGATCGCCGCCCAGGATCTGCCGGCCAAGCAGGGCGTGTTCAACAACGCCGCCCAGGTGTGGAACCATACCTTCTTCTGGAATTGCATGAAGCAGGACGGCGGCGGCAAGCCCACCGGTACCGTGCTGGCCAAGATCGAGGCCGCTTTCGGTTCCTACGAAAAGTTCGCCGAAGAGTTCAAGAACGCCGCCGTGACCCAGTTCGGCTCGGGCTGGGCTTGGCTGGTGGAAGAAAACGGCGCCCTCAAGATCACCAAGACCGCCAATGCCGACCTGCCGCTGGCCCATGGCCAAAAGGCGCTGCTGACGGTGGACGTGTGGGAACACGCCTATTACCTGGACTTCCAGAACCGTCGCCCCGATTTCGTCCAGACCTTCCTGGACAAGCTGGTCAACTGGGATTTCGTCGCCGCCAACCTGGGCTGACCCCAAGTTTGATGCAATTGCGAAACGGCCCTTCCCTTTCGGGAGGGGCCGTTCCATATTTCCGCCACGTTCTTCGGCGAAAGTCGCCGACTGATTTACCGGCGAAAGTCGCCGACTGGATACACTTCTTTCAGGGGACACGCACATGCGTCGCATCGCTGTAACTTTCACCGCGCTCACCGCGCTGCTGGCCGTCGCCGCCTGCTCGGATCAGGCGCAACAATCCGGTGGCGTCACCGGCTCGGGTTCCAACACCGGCGCCGGCGTCGCCCGTCCGTCCGGCAACGTCATGAGCGAGGCCGAGCGCCTGGCCCAGATGCAGCGCGAATTCCAGACCTCGGTCGGTGATCGCGTCTATTACGGCACCGACAGCCACTCGCTGAACGCCGATGCCAAGGCCACCTTGGACCGTCAGGCCGCCTTCCTGCGCCGCTATCCCACCGTGATGCTGCGCATCGAAGGTCATGCCGACGAACGCGGCACCCGCGAATACAACCTGGCCCTGGGTGATCGTCGCGCCCAGTCGGTGAAGGAATACCTGCTGGCCCAGGGCATCGCCTCGGGCCGCCTCAGCTCCTCGACCTTCGGCAAGGAACGCCCGGAAGCCAGCGGCGCCAACGAGCAGGCCTGGGCCCAGAACCGCCGCGCCGTCAGCGTCATCGCCCAGTAATCGGCGAAACGGTCAAAAGAAAAGCCCGGAACCGCTGGTTCCGGGCTTTTTTATTAATGGGCGACACGGCCTTGCGGCAATTGCGCGTATTCAAGCGCCCGCCACACCAGCATGCCCGCCACCATGCCCAGACAGAACCACCACGCTTGCGACACGCCGCCACCAGCGGACAAGATCGCCGGGCCGGGGCAATAGCCCACCAGCCCCCAGCCCAGCCCGAACAGGGCCGAGCCCATGAACAGCCGCCCATCCAGGCTTTGGTTGGCCGGGATCTGGTACTGCACGGCGCAAAGCGGCCCGGCGCGGCGCAGGCACCAGCGATAGCCCAAGGCGGTCACCGTCAGCCCGCCGGCCATGACCAGGGCCAAGGTCGGGTCCCAAACCCCGAACAGGTCGAAAAAGCCCAACACCCGGGCCGGATCGGCCATGCCCGACAGCAGCAGACCCGAGCCGAACACCAGACCGGCGGCAAACGCCGACAACAGCCGCTTCATCTCACGCCCCCCACAGATGACGACTGACATAGACGGTGACCCCGCACACCGCCATGAAGGTGGCGACGGCGGCCAGCGACCGCTTGGACAGGCGCGACAGGCCGCAGATGCCGTGGCCCGAGGTGCAGCCATTGGCCATACGGGTACCCAAGCCGACCAGGAAGCCGGCCCCCAGCAGCACCGGCAGCCCCAGATCCACGGCGGGGCCGTTCAGGCCGCCGCTCACCCCGGCGATCATGGCCGGCAGCAAAAGGCCGGCGACAAAAGCCAGACGCCAGCCGGTGTCGGCATCGCGCCCGCCGCCCAGTAGCCCGCCGACGATGCCGGCGATGCCCATGATGCGGCCATTGACCAGCATCAGCAGCACCGCCGCCGCGCCGATCAGCATGCCGCCGGCCAGGGCGGTGAAGGGAGAAAACTCAGCCAGGACCATCGGTTCCAACCCATTACAGCAGGAATAAACAGCGGGAACTAATTTAGCATGTGCAGCAAAACGTCAAGGGATGTTTGCGCATGGCTTGAAACTGGCGGCACAAAAGGCTACTTCGTGCACGAACCCCTTGCCCTTAAGGAGCATCACCATTCCCAAGATCGGCATCGTCAGCCTGGGCTGCGCCAAGGCCCTGGTGGATTCGGAACGTATTCTCACCCGTCTGCGCGCCGAGGGTTACGACATCTCGGACAGCTATGACGGCGCCGACGTGGTGGTGGTCAACACCTGCGGCTTCCTCGACAGCGCCCGGGCCGAATCGCTGGAAGCCATCGGCGAGGCCATGAACGAGAACGGCCGGGTCATCGTCACCGGTTGCATGGGCGGCGAGGAAGACGTCATCCGCAAGGCCCACCCCGACGTTCTGGCGGTCACCGGACCGCATCAGTACCAGCAGGTGGTCGATGCCGTGCATCAGGCGGCGCCGCCGGAAAGCTCGCCCCTGCAATCGCTGGTGCCGCCGGAAGGCCTGCACCTGACGCCGTCGCATTATGCCTATCTGAAGATCTCCGAAGGCTGCAACCATCGCTGTTCCTTCTGCATCATCCCCGGCATCCGCGGCGATCTGGCCAGCCGCCCGGTGGGCGAGGTGCTGGAGGAGGCCGAGCGTCTGGCCATGGCCGGCATCAAGGAAATCCTGGTCATCAGCCAGGATACCGGCGCCTATGGTCTGGACATCAAATACACCGAAAGCCCATGGCATGGCCGCGCCGTCAGGGCCCGCCTGACCGAAATGGCCGAGGCCTTGGGGGATTTGGGGGTATGGACGCGCCTGCATTACGTCTATCCCTATCCCCATGTGGACGAGGTCATCCCGCTGATGGCGGCGGGCAAGATTTTGCCCTATCTGGACATCCCGTTCCAACACGCCAGCCCCAAGGTGCTGAAAGCCATGCGCCGCCCCGCCGACCATGAGCGGCTGCTGGAACGCATCAATGGCTGGCGGGAAATCTGTCCCGATCTGGCCATCCGCTCCACCTTCATCGTCGGCTTCCCCGGCGAGACGGAAGAGGATTTCGAGTTCCTGCTGGATTGGCTGCAAAAGGCCCGCATCGACCGCGTCGGCTGCTTCAAGTACGAAAACGTCGCCGGGGCCGCCGCCAACCAACTGGCCGAGCACGTGGACGAGGACGTCAAGGAGGAACGCTATAACCGCCTGATGGAGGTTGCGCGCCAGATTTCCGACGAGATTTCCAAGGCCAAGATCGGCAAGACCATCGAAGTCATCATCGACGAGGTCGACGAGGACGGCGCCTATGGCCGGTCGTGGGCCGACAGCCCGGAAGTGGACGGCTGCGTCTACATCAACCACGAAACCGAGGCCCAACCCGGCGACGTGGTCATGGTCACGGTGGAACACGCCGAGGATTTCGACCTGTGGGGCCGCATCGTCGGGGCGGCGCCGGAACGCAAACGGCGGTTCTGATCAATCGGTGAAAACGCGGAAGGATTTCGGTCCTTCCGCCATGCCCCAGGTCACCGCCTCGATGAAGGTGGCGACACCGCACGGCTTGCAGACCAGCCCGGCAAAACCGGCTTGGCACAAATTCTTGGCCAGATCGGGCAGGATGGAGGCGGTCAAAGCCAGAACCGGCGGCGAAGCATCGCCCAAGGCCGCCCGCATATGGGCGAAAACATCCATGCCGCTGTGACCGGGCATATTCATATCCATCAGCACCAGACCGGGGCGGTTTTCCCGCACCACTTGTACCACTTGCTCACCGCCATCCAAGGCGATGGCCGCGAACGAGACCATCTCCAGAAGATCGCTATAAAGTTCGCGGTTGGCGGCATTGTCGTCGACAACCACAACCAGACGTTCCGTCACGGCATGCCCCTCCGGCAGGTCAGTTCACCGACCGTGCGCAGGAATTGGCCTATATCCAGCGGCTTGGTCAGATAGCGGTCGAAGCCTGCGGCCAAAGCCGCCTCCACCGCATTGGGCATCACATTGGCCGACAAAGCGATGATCGGCAAGCCGTCGAATTCAGGCAAAGCGCGCCATTGCCGTACCGCCTGCAGGCCGCTCATGCCCGGCAGGTTGATATCGAGGACGAGGATGTCGGGACGGTTCCGGCGCAGTTTTTCCAGCCCGGTTTCGATGCTGGCGGCGGTGTCGAGGATGAAGCCGCCCACCTCTCCCAGTACGGCTTCCATCAACTGCACATTGGCCGGATTGTCCTCGACATAGAGAATGCGGCAGCCCGCCCCTGCCGCCGCCGCCAATTCGAGTCCGCCCGACGCCTCGTGCGCTGCATTGGCCGCGCCTGCGCGGGCGATGGGGAAGTCGACCCAGAACACCGATCCCCGCCCTTCCCGGCTCTCGAACCCGATACTGCCGTTCATGGCCTGGACCAGCCGCTTGGTGATGGTCAGACCGATGCCGGTTCCTTCCATTTCGCTGCTTTCCGCCCCCAGCCGATTGAACGGCTCGAACAGATGGGCTTGCTTGTCCCTGGCGATACCCGGCCCGGTATCGGCGATGGAAAACCGCATCATCCCGCCGCCCCAGGGCTGGGCCGTCAGGGTGACGCGGCCCTGGGGGCGATTGTATTTGATGGCGTTGGACATCAGGTTCAGCACAATCTGCTTGAAACGGGTGTAATCGACGCTGATGGGCAAAACCGGCCCGCCTTGCCAATCGTCGACCTCGATTCCGCGTTCGCGGGCATAGGCGCGACCAAAAGCCAGGCACTCATCCATCACCGCCGCTGGATCAATGATTTCCACCGACAATGTCAGCTTGCCGGTTTCGATACGGGCCAGGTCCAGAACCTCGTTGATCAGTTCCAGCAAATGCTGGCCGCCGCGCAGGATGTGATCCAACTGTCCGGCCTGCTTTTCATTCAGCGGGCCGGGGCGCTCGGTGCGCAGCAATTGGGCAAAGCCGATGACGGCGTTGAGCGGCGTGCGCAATTCATGGCTCATGGAAGCCAGGAATTCCGACTTGGCCTGATTGGCGCGGTCGGCGCCGATCTTGGCCTGTTCCAGATCGTATTGCTGACGCTCCAGGCTGATCAGGGCGTCGCGCAATTCACGGGTCCGCTCGGCCACGCGGCTTTCCAATTCGTCCTGCGCCTGCTGCAACCGCACATAAGGGTCGCGGATGGTGGTACTGAACAAACCCTGGTACAGCAGCGCATAGGCGATGACGATATAAAAATGGCCAACCTGATTATAGACGTCGAAAGGATCGTCATAGAGGCAGAAATAGGCCCCCGCCAGCCCCATCACCCAACTGGCCGAGGCCAGCCAGCGGGCATTGGGCAGATTGGCGGCGTGCCAGAACAGGAAGGCCGCCAGCAGATAGACCAGCACCAGGATGGTTTCGACCATCACCTTGAAGGAGGTCAGGCCTTGGCCGGAAATGAAGGTGCGCGGCAAGACGTCGAGATGGGCCAAAATCCCCCAATAGGTCACCGCCACCCAGGCCAGAACCACCGCCATGGCCAACCAGTGAGCATGAGGATTGGCGAAGCGCCGCCACGGCAACAGGGCCGCCAGCAGCAGGCCGAAAGCGCCGAAGGCCCGCATGGAGAGCCAGAAGGCGATGGCCTTTTCCGGTCCGCTGGGGGTGATGAAATCAGGCATGCCCTGATAGGACAGGTTGTGACCCAAGTCGATCAGGGCAACACCGAGAAACACCGTCGACAAAATACTGACATTGCCCGGGCGGTCCTGACGATGAGAATTCCAGCCGATTGCGAAGACCAGACCGGCAACGATCATCGCGAATATTTCAATGGCTTGATGGGCGGCAAGATAATCGTTGAGCCGGTGAAACAACGTCACCTGCGGCAATACAGGAGTCAACAGCAACACAAGAGTGAGGACAGCGGCGGTAATGACGGCAGGGCGCCCACTCGAGGTGAGGCGGTCGTGATCAACCCCCAGCCCTTGCACCGTATCCGCCATTTCATTATCCAACTGGTTGATCCATACTTCTAACATAATCACTCTGAACGATAAACCGCCTATATTAGCCAAAAGGCCTGGACCGATCTATTCTTTTGGCATTGGGGTCCATGACTGATTCCCTGGGGCGCGGCCTTGTAGCACAATGACAATGAAGGCATAGTGTTGATTGATTCGGCATCGGGTGGGAAGCAATGGCGTTTCGTGTGATATCCGGCAATCCGGCTCAACCGGGCAGTCAAGGCGGGGACAATCCTCAGGGCCAAAGCCTGACGGTGAAGCCGGGTTCGACGCCCGCCCGAACGGCGTCGGCGGAACAAAACGCCCTGATGCCGCTGCTGGAGCGGCTTGAGACGCTGTCCTTCACCTTCGAGGCGCTGAACGCCGGCAGCCGCACCTATGCCGCCGAAGCGGTGCTGGAAACCCTGGGCCGCATGGAGCGGCGCGATCTTCAGTCGCTGGCCGCCATCGAGGCCTTCGCCAGCGCGCTGAAAACCGTCAGCCAGCATCTGGCCGGCCTGCGCAACGCCATCCAGACCACCGCCCACGATACCGCCCACGGTTTCCATGTCATCAGCGAGCGCCTGGACCTGCTGGAAACCCAGCTGGGCGCCCCCCACACCGCCCTGCCCGCCACCCACGGCAGTCAATTGGCGATCATTTCCCAACGTCTCGGCCATATCGAGGAACTGGTCGGCCAGCATGACGGTATCGATACCGGTCCGCTGACCACCCTGCTGGAGCAGATGGCGCACAAGGTCGAGCAGGTCGAGGAAAAAATCGACGACCTGCCCAGCCGCATCGTCACCGAAACCGTCGACATGGCCCCGGTCAACGCCAACCTGGAAACCATCGCCGAACGGGTGGCCAGCGTCGAACGCAAGATCGATGAAGCCAAACAGATCGATGTCGCCCCGTTGCGTGAATCCCTCGATACCATCGCCCGGCGGGTTTCCCGTATCGAACGGCGCATCGAGACCGCGCCCAAGGATCAGGTGCCCGAGCCGTTCGATCCCGCCCCCATCACCGAAGTGCTCAACGCCATTTCCAGCCGCATTTCATCCATGGAAAACAAGGTGGAATCGGGGGCCAATCTGGGGGCGCTGACCTCGTTCCTGGACATGGTCAACCAGCGGCTGGAACGCATGGAAAGCGGCCTGAACATGGCGGCGATCAGCGAACAGGCCGAGCAGATGGTGGAAGAGGCCCAAACCGCCGACACGCCATCCACGTCCAATGAAATCAGGAGCGAAGCGGCCGTAATCGTTGAGATTCCCGCGGCCAAACCGCAACCGGAGATTACCGCGGCCAAGCCGCAGCCGCCAGCCGCTCCGGTCATTCCCCCGCCGCTGACGGCACCGGCGGAATCCTCCCCCGCCGCCCGCCAACAGGTGGACAATCTGTTGGAACAGGTGCTGAAGGTTCTGTCGCGTTAGCTCAGCTTGGCCTGCCATTCCGCCAGCAGCGCCGCCAGGGCGTCGCGGCGCACAGGCTTGGGCAGGAAGCCATTCATCCCCGCCTCGCGGCAATTGCGCCGATCTTCTTCCATGACGTTGGCGGTCATGGCGATGATCGGGATCAGGGCATTGGGTCCGGGCAGATCACGGATCAGCCGGGTTGCTGCCATGCCGTCCATATCGGGCAATTGCAGATCCATGAACACCAGATCGTAACCACCGCGCAGAACCATGGCGACGCCGTCGCCGGCATCGCCGGCCACGTCGACACTGTGTCCCATGGCGGTCAGGAACCCCTTGGCCACTTCCTGATTGACCAGATTGTCCTCGACCACCAGCAGATGAAGCGGACGGCCCAAGGCCACCGCCGCCACCGTCGCCGCCGGCTCGACCGCAACGGCGCTACCGGAAACCAAGCCGCTGACCCGTGCCACCGCCTCCACCAACTCGCCATGACGGTAAGGTGCCGCCAGCACCAGATCGGCGCCGCGCTGGCGGGCCGTGTCCATCAGTTCGCGGTTGCCGCCGGGAAGCCCGATCACCACCTTGAGCGCAGCCAAATGCGGGTCGCCGCGCATCATGCTCAGCAGGTCAAGCCCGCCCATCAGCGGCATGTCCTGGTCGGCCACCACCACCAGGGGTAAATCGCCCCGGCCCGGTTGACGCAACCAGCCCAAGGCCTCGGACACCGACGCGACCACATGACACACGGCCCCGGCCTCGACCAGAACGTCGCCGACGATGGTGCCCGACGGCGCCATGTCGTCGACCACCAGCACCTGAAGGCCGCTCAGGCCCGGCTCTACCATCGGCGCCGGCTGGATCAGGGGCAACATCACCTCGAACCAGAAGGTGCTGCCTTTGCCTTCCTCCGAGAAAAAGCCGATTTCGCCGCCCATCCCCTCGACGATGCGACGGCAAATGGCCAATCCCAGGCCGGTGCCGCCGAAACGCCGCGCGGTGGAGGAATCCGCTTGGGCGAACATGCCGAACAGGCTGGCTTGCGCTGTCTTGGGGATACCGATGCCGGTATCGGTCACGGCGAAACGCAGACGCCCGCCCTGCCCGGCACCGACCGTGATGGAGACGGCGCCGAATTCGGTGAACTTGGTGGCGTTGCCCAACAGGTTGAGGATCACCTGGCGCAAACGCACCGGATCGCCCAAATAGCGCCCGCGCAAGGAGGGCTCGACCCAATAGACCATATCCACGTTGCGGCCGCGCAAGCGCGGCGCCACGATGTCGATGGCATCCTCGACCTGGAGCGACAGATCGAACGCGACACTCTCGAAATGCAGATGCCCGGCT
Organism: Stygiobacter sp.; assembly: GCA_006218045.1. Taxonomy (GTDB): domain Bacteria; phylum Pseudomonadota; class Alphaproteobacteria; order Rhodospirillales; family Magnetospirillaceae; genus Magnetospirillum. The sequence goes on along the minus strand of VBWB01000004.1, from coordinate 136,704 downwards.
TCCAGCTTCGAGAAGTCCAGAATATCGTTCAAGATGGTCAGCAGCGATTCCGCCGAGGTGCGGATGGTCTGGGCGAATTTCAGCCGCTCGGGCGTCAGCCCGGTGTCGATCAGCAATTCGGTCATGCCGACGATACCGTTCATGGGCGTACGGATCTCGTGGCTCATGGTCGCCAGAAACTCGGACTTGGCTTTGGTCGCCTGTTCCGCCGCCTCCCGTGCCAGGGCGTTTTCGTCCAGAAGATGGGCCAACTCGGCATTCCGTTCGGCCAGTTGTACTTCCTGCCGCCGTCGTGCCAGATCCAATTGCCAGACGATAAAGCTGAGACACACAATGGCGAAAAAGAAAAAGCAGGCCATGGACACCGACAATTGGCTGAGGCCATGGTGAGCCTGGGCAATGGCAGCGCTGCGGTCGGTATAAAGCTCGAGCACCGCGTCGACGGCGCCCTCGGCATCGATGATCGGCTCGTAGCTGGAGATTACGTCCACCTGGGCCATGATCCCGCCGATGCCGTGGAAATCGTGCCGTTGCGCATGGGTGCCGACGCTCACTCCTCCGGCCAAGGCCCGTTGGAACGACTTGTTGTCCACGTAGCTTTTGCCCCGGTCGGTGGGATTGCTGGAATAAATCACCAAGCCGTTGGGATCGAGAATCTTGACTTTGACCATGTCGGTACCGGCGCTGAAGGCCCGCACCTTGTCGTCGACCCACCCGGTGTCGGCGGCGCCGCTTCTCAGGCGCGGGCCGATTTCCGGCCATAGCTGGTTGGCGAACACCCGGGTCAGGGCCAGATTGGCCGATTGGGTCGATTGGATGATGCTGTCCATCAGCAAGGCGCGCACGAACCAGATCGACCCGCCATAGACCAAAGAGGCCAAGGTGACGGCGGCGACGATGAAGACCGTGTTGAAATTGGCGCGCCACATGGACAGCAAGCCCCTCACGCCAGAACCTGATCGACGTTTTCCTCGATGGTGGGGAAATCATCGATGAAACGGCTTTTGACGGTCATGACTTCATCCCAGGCGGCGATGAAGGCATCGACGCAAGCCGGATCGAAATGACTGCTGCGGCCTTCCATCAGGAAAGCGCGGGCGCGTTCCACCGTCCAGGCCATCTTATAGGGCCGTTCGCTGGTCAGGGCGTCGAAAACGTCGGCGACGGCGACGATGCGACCGGGCAACGGGATATCCTCTCCCTTCAAGCCTTTGGGATAGCCGGTGCCGTCGAATTTTTCATGGTGGGTCAGGGCGATTTCCGCCCCCAGGGCGATCAGTTGCGAGGCGCTGCCGGCCAGAATGGCATGACCGATCTCGGCATGGCGCTTCATGATGTCGAATTCGCCTTCGTCCAGCCGCCCCGGCTTCAGCAGGATGCCGTCGGGGATGCCCAGCTTGCCGACGTCATGCATGGGTGCCGCTCGCAGGATCAGGTCGACCAGATCGGGGGCCAGCCCTATGTCGCGGGCGATGAGGGCGGAAAAATGGGCCATGCGCTGGATATGGCCGCCGGTCTCGGGATCGCGGAACTCGGCGGCCTTGGACAGGCGCACCACCAGTTCCACCTCGCGGTCGCCGATGGCCTGGGTGGCCTTGCGCACCTCTTCCGCCAGCCAGCGATTGCGGTCATGCAGGCGCAGATGGCTGCGCCTGAGCGCCAACAGGTTGACCAGACGGACCCGAACCTCGGTGGGATCGACCGGCTTGGTGAGAAAGTCGGTGGCGCCCAGTTCCAGCGCCCGCTGGCGCACCGAGCGTTCGCCGGCGGCGGTGATCATCAGGATGGGAACGTCGCGCCCGCCCGGCAGCTTGCGGATATGGGACAGGAACTCGTGGCCGTCCATCACCGGCATCATGTAATCGACCAAGACCAGATCGGGCAGCGATTGCCGGGCGTCTTCCAGGGCCTTGACCGGATCGGCGAAACAGTCGACCGTCACATCGTCGGCCACGCGCAAGGCGATCTGCTCGAACAGCATCAGATTGGTTTCGTTATCATCGACGATCTGAATCCGCATCTCTCGCCTTTCAGGTCCAGTGCACAATTCGTTGATTTTGTGGGCCGATTCATTGAATCGGCCCACTAGGGATTGGCCCGGCTCAAATGGTCGATGGCCGCCTTGCCGGCAGCGACCAGCTTTTCTTCCAGCCCCGCGAAATCACCCGCACCGGCCTTGCCGGCTTTTTCCAACCCGCCGGCGGCATCGGCCAGACTGAGAAAGCCCAGGTTGGACGCGGCCCCCTTCAGGGAATGGGCGGCCGAGGCGATGGCGCCGACATCATTGCCATCGATGGCGGCGCGGATCTCGCCCAACCGTACCGGAATACTGCCCCTGAACGACGACAACAGCGACTGAAACGAGTCCGCCCCCAGCGCATCCATCAGATCGGTCTGAATATCGAGATCGACAAAAGCACTTTCGCTGGCGGGTGCCGCCGGCGGCGGCGGGGCATTGAGACCAAAGTCGAAATCGCTGGGAAACGGCACGCAAACCGTGCGTTCGCCCCGGGTGGCGATGATGTGGTCGATCCAACGCTGCAACACCGAAGCCAAACGATGCCGATCGATGGGCTTGGCCAGATAATCGTTCATGCCGGCGGCCAGACAGGCGTCGCGGTCGCCTTCCATGGCGTTGGCGGTCATGGCGATGATGGTGACGTCGCCCTTGCCCGGCGGCAAACGGCGAATGATGCCGGTGGCGGTCAGCCCATCCATGCGCGGCATCTGCATGTCCATCAGGATCAGGTCGTAATCACCGCGCTCGACCAGGGCCACCGCCTCGGCCCCATCATCGGCCACATCGGCGCGATGCCCCAATTTGGCCAGCAGGCCGACGGCTACCTGCTGATTGATGGGATTGTCCTCGACCACCAGGATGCGCAAGGCCAAGGCCGGCGCCGGCAGGTCGGACAGGGCCGACAAGGTGGTCTGTTGCGGCAAGGCCTGACCACGCCCCAGCCGCGACATCAGGCAATCCAGCAGCGCGCTTTGCCGGACCGGCTTGGACAGGACGTCGTCAAGGCGCAGGCTGATATTGAGTTGACGGAAGTCCGACGGATTGGCCGACGACGCCAATACCAGTTTGAGATCGGCGGTGGTCGGATCGGCACGGACCACGGCGGCCAGATCCAGACCGCTCATGCCCGGCATATGGTGATCCAGCAACACCAGTTGATAGGGATGGCCGCCGTGTTGCGCCTGACGGATGGCCATCAGGCCACCGGCGGCACCGTCGACCAGATCGACCTGGGCGCCCCAGTTCTCCAATTGGTGCTGGAACACCTCGCGGTTGGTGGCGTTGTCGTCGACCACCAGAATCCGCGCCCCTTCCAGCGGATTGATGACCTCGATGTCCGAGGTCTGCTCGTCGCTGCGGCGCAACGACACCTGGAACCAGAAGGTCGATCCCTGGCCCTCGGTGCTGTCGAAACCGATCTCGCCGCCCATCATGTCGACGATGCGCTTGGAAATGGCCAGACCCAGGCCGGTGCCGCCGAAGCGGCGCGCGGTCGAGGAATCGGCCTGGGTGAACATGGTGAACAGGCGCGCCTTGGCGTTGTCGGAAATGCCGATGCCGGTATCGACCACCTCGACGCGCAGGCGGACCATGTCGTCGAATTCGGTCTCGGCCCGGATGCCGATATGCACCGACCCGGTCTCGGTGAATTTGATGGCGTTGCCAGCCAGGTTCAGCAGCACCTGGCGCAAGCGCCCGGCATCGCCATAGAACACGCCGCGCGCACTGGGCGGAACCACATAGGTGAGCTCGACATTGCGGCCCTTGACGCGCGGGGCCAGGATATCGACCACGCCTTCGATCAGCGGGCGGATTTCAAACGGGCCGTACTCGAATTCCAGCCGCCCGGCCTCCATCTTGGAGAAATCGAGGATGTCGTTGATGATGCTGAGCAAGGCTTCCGCCGAGGTGCGCACCGTATTGGCGAAATGCATCTGTTCGCGCGTCAGCTGAGTATCCAGCAACAGGCCGGTCATGCCGATGATGCCGTTCATGGGCGTGCGGATTTCATGGCTCATGGTCGCCAGGAACTCGGACTTGGCCCGGTTGGCGGCCTCGGCCCGTTCCACCGCTTCCTTCAGCATGTCCTCGACCTGCTTGCGGTCGGTGATTTCCTTGTGCACGCCGGCGATGCGGATCGCCCGGCCCTCGGCATCGCGGTCGATCACCCGACCGGACGCCAGCACCCACCGCCACGACCCGTCCTTGTGGCGCAGGCGGAACTCGGTTTCATAGACCGCCGTCACCCCCTCGAGGTGCTGTTCCAGCGCGGCGAAGGTGGCATCGCAATCGTCGGGATGCATCAGTGCCTTCCAGGTCGAGCCGCACGCCGCCAGTTCGTTGGCGGCATAGCCCAGCATGGCCATCCACTGGTCGCTGAAAAAGGCTTCGTCGGTGCGGGTATTCCACGACCACAGGCCGATCCGTCCGGCATCAAGGGCGATCTGAAGCCGCTTTTCGCTTTCCCTGAGCGCCGCTTCCATGATCTTGCGCGCGGTGATGTCGGTGCGGATGCCGATATACTGGCGCGGGCGATTCCTGTCGTCCAGGATGGGGACGATGGTGGCGTCGACCCAGTAAAGCGAGCCGTCCTTCTTGCTGTTGCAGACCTCGCCGCGCCACACCTGACCATTGCCGATGGTCCGCCACATGTCGGTGAACATCTCACGCGGGTGGAGGCCGGAATTGACGATGCGGTGGTTGGCGCCCAGCAGTTCCGACGCATCGTAGCCGCTGATCTGACAGAACTTCTCGTTGGCGTAGATGATGGTGCCGGTCTGGTCGGTGATGCTGACGATGGCGTGCTGATCAAGGGCGAATTTCTGCCGTTCCAGATTGTGCTGGAACTCGGCCCGTTCGCGCATCAGATCGGCCATCAGGGTGCTCAGGCCTTCAAGCCCGGTTTCGTCTTCGGCCAGGGTCGGGCGACCGGCGGCATCCAGAATCTCGTTGACGGTCTTGCGCAACGAGGTGATGGCCCGGGCCTGCGCCGCCGATTCCTCGCGCAGCTTGGCGTTGACCTTGGTCAGTTCGCTGGAACTGAGTTCCAGCGAGCGGTTGCGCAGAGTCAGGTCACGTTCGTGCTGATCATAGGTTTCCCCCACCCGCCGCAGCAGGTCGGGCAGCGCCCGGGCCAGACGCGCCACCGGCTCCGGCAGAGCGGCGATATCCGCGGTCGCCAGGGCATCGACGATGGCCCGGGCTTCGGAATCATCGGCGGCGCCGACGGCACGCCTGATCTGACGAACCAGCAGACGATGCACCTCAGGCCTCCGCGATGAAGGTCACGGTCATCGTCTGATTGTGCAGCTTGCACTCGGTGGTCGAGGAAAACGGGGCGATCTCGCCATAGGAATAAAAACCTGTCAGCGGCAATTGGCGACCCAAGACATGGGACACCACCTCGACCTCTTCGTCGACCGCATCGCCCATGACCAGCTTGCGCCCGACGCAGCTGACCAGGATGCCCAAGCCGCCATTGGCGCTGTCGAGCCCATCGCGGGCCAGACGGGCGGCGGTTTCGGCGCCGTCGATCAGGCCTTCGTTGTTGGCGTGCATCAGTCGCAGATAACCCTCGCCATCGATATCGCCGGCCAGAATCAGCGACCCGGCCTCCTCGTCCACTCCCAAGATGGTGCGGATCAGACCGATGGAGCGATGGTCGGCATCAAGCATTTCAAATGGGAAAAGCAGGCCCGAGGCCGGCAGATCCTTGGCATATTCGCCCAGATATTCCCTGTACAGATCCAAGGCCGGCTGATCGTCCAAACGGTACAGGATATTGCCCTCGCTCTTGGTCACCTTGCGCGGCGGGCCGAACGGCTGCCAGCCCCCAAAGCTGCCATGGCTGATGCGCAAAGCGTCGCCATAAAGGCCGATGGCGACGACGCCGTCGGCATCCAGGCCATCGGGAGTCACGGTCAGGGTGCCGGTAAAGGCGCCACCGTCACCGGCCAAGCCGCCGGACACCGGCACGCTGCCCCCCACCTTGTCGGTCAAACCGCTGATCAGGGCACTGCCGTTGATGCCCACGCCCTTGCCGAAAACCAGCACCGCCCGCAGATCGGCAGCAGCCAACTCGGTCCCCAGCTGGGCGCCGATGGCATCCGACTGATCCATGGCGGTAACCCGACCGGTGGCGGCCTTGACCCGCGTGCGGTCGAATTTGACGGCGGTGATCACCAAGGTGTTGTCGGACATGCCCTGAGCGGTGATTTCACCGGCGGTGGAACAGCCGGCCAGAAGCGCGGCGGGAAAAGCCTGACGTAGAACATCGAAGGCATCGGGAGATTGCAGATGGCCAAGAGCGGCGAAGATCAACACCAAATCCGGCTGCAAGGCCCGAAGATCGTCCAAGCGCGGCGCCTGCAACGCGGAAAGCTGAATCTGCCTGACATCCATATGCCCATCCCCCCATGCCAATGGCTGACATTACCCTAGCTTAACATCGCCATGGCAACAGGATATTTGGACAAATTAAATATGCTGTGAATAAAGCCCGCTCATTCTGTGCGCAAAAACCGCATGGTCAGGGTGCGCCCGTCATTACTGCCTTCGATCTGACTGCTGACCTTGCGGATCAACCCCAAACCGCGTCCGCTTTTTGCCGCGACATCCACCGGCTTCTTCAATTCATGCTCGATATCGAAGCCATCACCATCGTCGGTGACGGAAATGCTGATGCCCGATGGCGCCATGGGAATGGCGGTGACGGTCACCCGCCGGGCCGCCAAGGTGGGATCGGCCAGACGTTGAGCCAGGCGGGTATTGAATTCGGCCAAGCCGGCCAGACTGTGACGCAAATCGCTTTGCAGCCCCAGATTGCCATGGATGATGGAATTTCCCAGCGCCTCGGCCAGGGCCAATTCGACCATCATGTCGCCGATGGCCGGCGCGATCTTGCGCACCGCCGCGCAAAATACCTGGGCCGGGTCGGATGACAGCATGCTGGTGGTACAGGCCGACAGGCACAGGCCGCCCCGGGCCACCGCCTCGACCACTTCCGCCGACAGCGGACACACCGCGTCTTCGGGGCGGTATTCGATGAAACCGCGCAAGCCGCCGGTGAATCCGTTCTCCAGCAGCGGGAGGGGGGCCATCAGCACGCATGGTGCCGCAATATCCAGAAACTCCACGTGGGGGCAGGCATCCACCCCCAGGCGACCGGCACGATACGCCAGGCTGGCCGGAACCTCACCACCTTCAAACAGGATGACCGGGCGCGACATCATGGCGCGTGCCTACCCTTCCACCATGAAATCAAGCGATGACAGAGTGAGCAATTGGGCCACCGGACCGCGCGGATTGCGCAGGACCAGGACCATGTCACGCGCCTCGGCCTCCTCGCGCGCGATCATGATCATGGACAGACCGGCGGAATCCATGAACTCCAGTTCATGCAGATCCAGCACCATGCGGGGACCGCCGACATTCAGCATTGATTCGATGATTTCCTGAAAATCGCCGTGTTCGGCAAACACCAGCCGCCCGGAAATACCGGCGCAGGGCGAGCCGTCGGCGGCATCGGGCAAACGACAAAAGCCGATGCCGCGGCGTCGCGCCGACGTCGGCTGATGCGCAATCGGCTTGGTCAGGTGCAACACCGCGTCCAGGTTGGCCAGATCGAATACGCGGGCGACATTACCGCGCGGATTGGCCAGATGCAGGTGCACCCCCGCCGCCGCCGCCTGTTCATTGGCCAGCAGAAACAGGCCGATCCCGAATGAATCCACGCTCTCCAACGCGGACAGATCGACGGTGACGACCTGTCCGCTCGGGCCGTTCGCCGCCCTCAGAATGGGGGAGAAGGCGTCCTTGTCGCGAAATGACAGGCTGCCTTGCAGAGTGAAGCGAATCCCGTCCGTCTGAGCAAAGGTCCGTATCTCCAACCTTCAGTCTCCCAGCCCTATGGCCAATCCAGATAAATCACGGTCAGATCATCCTCGATGGGTGGCCTGGCCCAGGCGTAAAACCGGTCGAGCATGCGACGGATCGACAGCCCACGGCCATCACCGGAACAATCCTGGACCATGTCCAGCAGACCGTCATTTCCCAACATCTTGTCGTCCGCCCCCTGGGCTTCAACCAGGGCATCGCTGTAGACCAGCAGACTGGAGCCGCGCGGAAAGGCGGTCCGGTGGTTTTCGTGCGTGGGTTTGGCCGACAACCCCAGCGGCACGCCGCGGGTATCGAGAAACTCGCGCCGATTGCCGCGAAACAGAATGGGCGGCGGCGTCCCCGCCCCGGCCCAGGTCAACTCGGCCTTGGTGAAATCGATGATTCCGGCGAACATGGTGGCGAATTGCCCGCGCCCCAGCAATTGACGCAGCGACAGCGCCAGCACGTTCAGCAAGGCCGCCGGATCGCCCAGATGGCCGCGATGTTCGTCGATCAAGGTATGCAGGCGGAACACGTTGAGGGCGGCGCCGATGCCATGGCCGGAAAAGTCGAAGGCGGTCACGGACAGACGGCCGTCGCCCAGATCGTGGCACCCCCAGAGATCGCCGCCGATGCCCGAGCACGGCTCGAAATAGGAATGCAGGCGGATTCCTTGTTTCTCCAGCACCGGATTCAAACGGTCGGGGCGCGGCAGCAGATCGAACTGCATGGTCCGCGCCACCACCATTTCCTCCTGCACTCGCTGCTGTTCCTGGGCCAACTGCTCGGCCAAGTGTTCGCGTTCGATCTGCGAATTCATGCGGGTGATGGCGTAAAGGATGGCGCGCTCCACCGCCCGGCCCGGATCATCGGTCTTGACCAGATAATCCTGCGCCCCCACCTCCAGCGCCCGCGACGCCAGCGACGGGTCGTCAAGCCCGGTCATCACCACCACCGGCATGCGCGGCGCCACCTGCAAGACCTTGCTCACCGTGTCCAGGCCGCTGGAATCCGGCAAGGACAGGTCCAACAGCACCACATCCATGGCTTCGCGTCGCAGATGGTCGCGGGCATCGGCCAAGGTCGCCACATGCGAGACGGCAAAGCGGGTGGATCGGCATTCACGCAAGGCGATCATCACCAGCATGGCATCGCCGGGTTGATCCTCGACCAGCAGCACGCGCAAGACCTTGGCGTTGGTCTTGGCGATGCCGCCCGACTTGTCCCCCTGGTCCGGGGCGGGAATTTCCACCGCCTTGCCCCAATGGGGGAGCGGTGTGATCTTCACCAATCCACTTACGTTCTTTTCTCCATCAGGCATTCGCGCAACGTCCCCGGTCCATGCGATCCCACCCCCCCAGGACCAATACTTTGGCGCATGAGGTTAAATATACTTATGGTTAGGTTTGAATGAAATTCAAACAGCCTGTATCCGGGAAAACAATCCTCCCGTCAGTGCGGCAACCGGACAATGCTGAACCAATAATCCCCCACCGCCTTGATGGAGTCGATGAACTGGTCGAGATCCACCGGCTTGGTGATGAAGCTGTTGGCGCCCAACTCGTACGAGGTCTCGATATCCGCCTCGACATCGGAGGTGGTCAGGACCACCACCGGGATCTTGTGTAAAGCCTCGTCGCCGCGCATGGCCGCCAGCACCTCGCGTCCGCCCATGCGCGGCATGTTCAGGTCCAGCAGCACCAGATGCGGAATGGGCGCCCCGGCATGGATCCCCTGCCGGCGTAGAAAGGCCATGGCCTCCATCCCATCGCTCACGTGATGCAGTTTGCACAGGATGCGGGCCTGAGCCAAAGCCGCCTTGGTCAGGCCGGCATCGCCCGGATCGTCCTCGACCAGCAGGATGTCGAAAGTCTGTGAATGAGGCACGAACCGTTACTCCGTCGCTTCTGGCAAGGTGAAGGTCAGGGTTGTCCCGCTGACACCATCGGAATGAGCGCTGATCCGACCGCCCAAAGTCTCCACCAATTTGCGCGCGATTGCCAGCCCGACACCATTGCCGCGAAACTGCTCACGCCCATGCAGACGCTCGAACACACCGAAGACTTTCTCCAGGAATTCCGGCGCAATCCCCATGCCGTTATCGCTGAAATCAAAGCGCCAGAAGCCATCCCCCTGTCGCCGGGCCTCGACCGTGACCCGCAAGGGCCGCTCGGGGTGGCGGAACAAAATGGAATTGTCGATCAGGATGGCGAACAGATCGGCCAAGCGCCGGAGCGGCACCTGAACCCGCGGCAACGCCCCCGACGACAGGTCGGCACCGTCGATTGCGCTCGAGCGGTTGACCCATTCCTTGTCCAGCACCATCTCGGCCTCGGCGCTGCCGCCGACCATGGCCAAGCGGTCCATGGCCAAATAAAGCTGAACGTCGCGCAACAGATCCTTCAGCCGGCTGCCAGCCTTGGTCAGAAAATCCAGGTTGGCGCGTAGTTCCGGGTCGCCATCTTCGCTTGAGGCGCGTGAAATCATCTGCGAATACAAAACGATATGGCGCGCCGGCTCTTGCAGGTGATGAGCCAGGATAAAGGAAAACCGCTCCAGCTCGGCGCTGTAGCGTTCGATGCGGTCATAAGCCTGACGCAGCGAAACGCGGTTTTGTTCCTGTTCGGTGATGTCGCGCTGGATGGCGACGAAATGGGTCAACCCCCCGGTGATGGCGTGAACCGCCGAAACCGTCATGTCATTCCAGAACGGGCTGCCGTCGGCCCGGTAATTGCGCAACACCACATGGACCGAATCGCCGGTCTCCAAGGCGGTGCGCAGGCGCGCCAGATCGGGCTGATCGTGGTCGTCGCGGTGCAGGAAGCGGGCATTGCGGCCCACCGCGTCAGCCGCCTTGTAGCCGGTCATGGTCTCAAAGGCCGGGTTGACGTAAACCAGCGGAAAGTCGGGCTGGGTCGCGTCGGCGATGGCGACGCCGTTGCTGACCGTCTGCAAAACCTGCTCGCTCAGGACCAAGGTGGCTTCGGTCCGGGCGCGCAGGATCAGCGACCGGGTCAGGATGGCGGTCAGCACCAGCAGCCCCAAGCCCAGGCCGCCCACCGGCCACAGCAACGGCAATGATGCGTCGCGCCAATGGACCAGCACGTCGGCGCGCGACAGACCGACGGAAATCACCAGCGGCCAATTGGCGGTGGTGCGATAGCTGGTGATGCGCTCGCTGCCGTCGCCATCGACCAGCAGGAAGGTGCCGAACTCGGACTTTTTCAGATGCTGGGTGAAGAGCGGGTCGTCGGCATGGTCGGCAGCGGCGAATCCCGCATCATCCTCGGCACCGGCCAGCAAGGTGCCGTCATAGCGCCACAGGCGCAGCCGGGCGCTGGCGGGCAGGTTCAGGCTGGTGAACATGTCGTTGAAGTAAAGCGGGTTGACCACCGCCACCAACAGGGCGTCGCCCTGGCCGCCTCGGGACGTCAGCACCCGGAAGAACGGAATGAAATGATGAATATGCCCCCCGTCCGCCGGCCCCAGCAGACGCCCGGACTGGCGGGTGCCGATCAAGGTTCCGCGCGGACCACTGTCGGCCTGGGCGAAATAAGGTCGGGCATCCCATTGGGCGGTCAGCCGGCGGTCACCGCTGTCGCCGAGGATGCGGCCATCGGCGGCGATCAAGGCCAGTTGCCGGATATGCGGCATGAAGGCCAGCAGACGGCGCAACTGCCCGTCGGCATCGGCGGGATTGGCCGGCCAGGAATTTTCCTCGAACTGGGCCGCGGTGGCCAGCAAAAGCACATCCACCGACTGCACCGTCCGCGCCACCGACCCGGTCACCGCCCGGGCGATGGTATGGGACGACTGTTCCGCCGCCCGCAACGCCATCAGGCGCGAATTGCGCATGGATTCCACCAGCACGACGGTCAGGCCCAAGACCGCCAGCACGCCGAACACCGCGACCATGACGATCAGGCGGTTGGAATAAAGCCGCGTCACCGCGCCCATGGGGCGGCGGAGCAAGCCTCCGGTCTCGGATGCCATCTGCGGACTCAATCCCACCCCCAAAAGTGATATATCTTGCAGGTGAATTATTGACGGAGCGACGCCATGCGTAAAGCGTGCCTTTTGACAGCCCTGGTTTGTAGCACACTTTTTTGTGGCATGGCCCCCTCTCAAGCCCAGGCGCAAATCCCCTCACGGCTGGATCGGATCAAGGCTGCCGGCCAGATTCGCGTGTGCATCTGGCCCGATTATTACTCCATCACCTACCGCAACACCCGCACCGGCGCCCTGGAAGGCATCGACATCGAAATGGCACGGGAATTCGCCGCCGACCTGGGTGTCAAGGTCCAATTCATCGATTCGTCGTTCAAGACCCTGATCGCCGATCTGACCGAGGACAAATGCGACGTCAGCATGCACGGCATCGGCATCACTCCGGCCCGCCAGGAAAAGCTGGATTTCAGCCGCCCGCATCTGCTGAGCGGTATCTACGCCATCACCACCAAGACCAATCCGGCCGTGTCCACCTGGGCTGACATCGACAAGCCCGGAATCGTCGCCGCCGCCCAGGCCGGCACCTACATGGTCGACGTGATGAAGGCCGAGTTGAAGCAGGCCGGCTTGAGCGTGGTCGCCACCCCGGAAGCCCGCGAGCAGGAAGTGATGAGCGGGCGCGCCGATCTGTTCATGACCGACTATCCCTATAGCCGCAAGATGTTGGCCCGCCACGATTGGGCCAAATTGCTGGCACCGCCGACGCCGCTGGCCCCTACGCCCTATGCCTATGCGGTGGCCAAGGGCGATAGCCTTTGGCGCGACACCGTCGACGGCTTTGTCGCGCGGGCGAAAAAGGATGGCCGGCTGTTGAAAGCCGCCATCAATAATGGCCTGGAAGCCATTGTCGATAATAACTGATCAGTCCCAGCCATAGGCATCCATGGCGATGACCCCGTGCTCGACCGACCGGTGCAGCACACGCCCCGATCCAGGGGCGGCACCGGCGGCGGCGAACAGCGGCAACAGATGTTCGTCGGTGGGGTGGTTGTCCACGGCATGGGGGGCGAGTTGCCGGTATTGCAGCAGGTCGTCCTGCCCCCCCCGTGTCACCACCGCCGCCAACCAGTCGGTGAAGGCGGTCACCCAGGGCAAGGCCATTTCGGTGCGCTCGCGTCCGGCATAGGCGGCCAGATTATGGGTGGCGGCTCCGCTGCCCAGGATCAGCACGCCTTGGCCGGTCAGGGACCGTAAGCACCGGCCCAGTTGGAAATGCGCCTCGGGGCCAAGACAGCGCGCCAGCGACACCGGCACCACCGGCACATCCGCCTCGGGCCACAGCAATTTCATCACCGTCCACAGGCCGTGATCCAGCCCTCGGCGCGGATCAAGACGCGCGCCGGTCAGTTCCGCCACCCGTGCCGCCAAGGCGGGATCACCGGCGGCGGCATAGGTCATGGCGTAAAGCGGCGGCGGAAAACCGAAAAAGTCGTGGATGGTTTCCGGCCTGGCGGCGGCGCCGACGGCAAAACCGTCGGTCCGCCAATGGGCCGAGACCGCCACCACCGCCTTGGGACGCACCATGGTGCGCCCCAGTCCCGCAAGAAAATGGCTGGCCGGAGACGCTGCCAAGGCGATCATGGGCGAGCCATGAGAGACGAACAGCGACTTCAGCCCGGCCATGATCAGATTTCCTTGCCGATGATGGCATCGACGGAATAACGCCCACCGCCCTTGACCGCGTACCCCAAGGTGACCACGGCCCACAGCAGCGGATATTCAAAGCCGCCGGCGGTCCAGAAGAAACCCGCCCCCAGATGCACCTGCAAAGCGGCAACCAGCAACAAGCCGGTGGCCAGGGCCGCCGCCGGGCGGGTGAACAGACCCAGGGCCAGAGCCAGACCGCCGAAGAACTCGATCAGACCGGCGGCCAAAGCGACACCAGCCGGCAGCCCCAGCTTGGTCTGAAAGAACTGGTCGGTGGCCGACAGACCGTAACCGCCGAACCAGCCGAACAGCTTCTGTGCCCCATGGGGGACCAGGAACAGACCGGCGACCACGCGCACCAGCGGATCGGCCAAGGGCGACAGCGCGGCATATACCGGAGCCAAGGCAGGAATGACCGGGGCGGAAGAAGAACGAAGGATCTGGGTATTCATCGGGGCTCTCCAAGCTGGATGATTAAGCTGCCACGAAGATGCCGCTTTGCCATTCAATCAACAATTATGTATATTTTTGACATATCGTTGCATGAAACAGGACAATGATGGACCAGTTCGCCGCCCTGACCGCCTTTGTCCAGACCGTGGAATGCGGCGGCTTCACCCAGGCCGCCCGCCGCCTGGGCCAGTCGAAATCGCTGATCAGCCGACAGGTGGCCCAACTCGAGGCGCAATTGGGGGCGCGGCTGCTGCAACGCACCACCCGCAAACTGTCCACCACCGAGGCTGGACAAGCCTATTATCAGCGCGCCCAACGCATTCTCGCCGATCTGGCCGAAGCATCGGCGGAAATCGGCCAGTTGCAATCCATGCCGCGCGGCAAGCTGCGCATCAGCGCGCCCATGTCGTTCGGGGTACTGCATCTGACCCCGGCCCTGCCCCGCTTTCTGGAGGCCTGCCCGGAATTGGAAATGGATCTGGCGTTGACCGACCGTTTCGTCGATCTGGTGGAGGAGGGCTTCGACGTCGCCGTGCGCATCGGTCGACTGGCAGATTCCAGCCTGATCGTCCGCCGCATCACCCCCATCCGCCGGGTATTGTGCGCCAGTCCAAGCTATCTGGCCCGCTGCGGACACCCGCGACACCCCACCGAACTGGCCCGTCATGCCTGTTTGGGGCATCTGGAAATGGGGCCGTCGGAATGGCGTTTCCTCAACGCCGACGGAGGGTTGGAAACCACCCGGGTATCGTGCCGGTTCCGCGCCGGCAATGGCGAGGCACTCCGCATCATGGCCCTGGCCGGGCTGGGCTTCGTCTATCTGCCCAGCTTCTTCATCGGCAGCGATCTGCGCGCCGGCACCTTGGTATCGGTGTTGGATCAGTACATTCCCCAGGACAGCGCCCTGTACGGCGCCTATCCCCATGGCCGCCATCTTTCGGCCAAGGTACGGGTGTTCCTGGATTTCCTGCAAACCACTTTCGGTTCGGCGCCATGGGATTTATGAGTTTACGCCCTAAAGCCGCTCCAGCCGCTCATTGACTCTCGGCAACCATAAGGCGCGCAACAGGTCGATCACCTCTTCACGGGCGGAGAGATTGGATTTGCTGGTGCCCATGGAGATACCGGCCTGATCCATGTCCAGCACCGTCAGCCCCCACAGGAACAGATAGCGGTAGATCACCCGTTCGCCGAAACCGTCGGACAGGCGAAAGCCCAGCACCTTGCTCATGCGCGGCAGGATTTCCGCCATTTTCTGCTTGTTGCGATCGGTCAGCGCCGACAATCGCGACCGCGTCACCAGCCAATCGATCCCCGAGCGGTGAGCCTGACGCCGCTCGCGCCGCAACTCCCACACCAGATTGGCGTAAACGCCGGCGGCGGCCAGTTCCCAACTGACCGGGTCCAGCCGTCCCAGCAGATCCAGGTCCAACAGGCTGTCGTTGATGGGGGAGATCAGGGTGTCGGCATGAACATGGGCGTGGCGGGCCAGGGCGACGTCCGAGCCCGGGCAGTCGATGACGACGAAATCGCATTGCCCCGACAGATGGTCCAAAAGCGCGGTCAGCCCGGCCTTTTCCTGGGCCACCGCCTGCGCCTTCAGTTCCGCTGAAGACGGCTGCATGACCACCATCACCGGGGTCGGCAGATCGATCTTGCTGCGGTCCATCCAGGCGCGGCGATTGGCGAAATAGCGCCCCAGCGATTGCTGGCGATGGTCCAGATCGATGCAGCCGACCTTGAACCCCAGCCGCAGCAAGCCCACCGCCAGATGCATGGATACGGTGGTCTTGCCGCAACCACCCTTTTCGTTGCCGACGACAATGACATGGGCGGTGCGCCCGGACATGGCGTGATCCCGTTGTTGTTCGCTGGCGGCATGCTACACTATCGCATCGCCCACTCCACCGCTCGTTTGATCAAAGGCGCCCCGATGACCCCGCAACCAGTGCCCGCCCCTTTTCCGGCGTCCCTGGTCGATCTGATGGCGGACATGGCTTGCGTGCTGTTCCGCCGCCGCATGGAGACGGATGGTCGCATCCGCTATGAGTGGTTTTCCCCCAATGTGGAAACCATCTTCGGTTTCGCCCCCGCGGAAATGAGCGTCAGCCAAACCGGGGCGCTGAACGCCCTGCATTGGGCCGACCGCGACGACCATATGCGCGCGGTGCGTCGCTCCGCCGATGACGGTCGACCGTGCCTGGAACTGTTCCGCCTCATTTCCGCCGATGGCCAGACCCATTGGCTGCGCGGCTCGGCCCGCCCGCAACGGCAGACGGACGGCAGCGTTGTTTGGGACGGCGCCTGGATGGATATCAGCCAGTGGATGCGGGCGGAACACCATTTCCAGACGGTGATGGACCACGCCGAGGATTGTATCCTGACCGTGGATTGCGAAAGCGGCATCGAATGGGCCAACGCCGCCACCGAACGCCTGTTCGGCTGGCCCGAGGGCGGCTTGCGCGGCCAATGCCTGATGGAGCTGATCCAGCAATCCTGTCCGCCCGGGCGACCGTCGTGCCACGGCGACCAGATGTTGGCCTGCTTTCAGCGCGGCACCGGCGAGGTGGTGGCGATCCGGACCGACGGCAGCACCTTTCCCTTTGAAATGACCGTCTCGGAAGTGCGCAGCGACGGACGGCTGTCGCTGATCGTCATCGGTCGCGACATCACCAGGCGCAAGCAGACGGAAAGCGTACTGGCGGAAACCGAACAGCGCCTGCGCCTGACCTTCGAGGCCGCGCCCCTGGGCATTCTGGTCGCCGATGCCGATGGCCGTATCCGCGAAAGCAATCCGGCCTTTCATGTCATGAGCGGCAGCCGCAGCAAAATCACCGACAGGGCCAAGCTCACCGATTTCATTCCCGCTTCCGCCCTGCCGGGAGGAAACGGCACGGTGGACGGCGTGTTCTGCCGCGAGATCGCCGTTACCGGCCCCAAGGGCGACGAACGGCGCTGGCGTCTGACCGGCAGCCAGTTCCACGCCTCGGAGACCGCCACCTTGCCGTCGCTGTTGCTGCTGGTCGAGGACATCACCGCGACCATCCGCGCCGCCGAGGAGCGCCGCAAGATGGAGCGCGTCCTCACCGAGGGGCAAAAGCTGGAGGCCCTGGGCCGGCTGGCCGGCGGCATCGCCCACGAGCTCAACAACATGCTGGGCCCGATCCTGATGGCGGCGGAAATGCTGATCCGCTCGGCTACGCTTGACGACAAGAACCGTAACCGCTGCGACCGTATCATCGAGGCGGCCAAGCATGGCCGCGACATCGTCCGCGGCGTCTTGGCCTATTGCCGGCAGGAGCGCCAGGATCTGAGCGCCGTCGATCTGGTGAGCGTGGTCCGCCAGTTCAGTGAACTGGCCGGCTCGATCCTACCGCCGGCCATTCGCCTGGATCAGCATATCGGCCCCGATCAGGCCATGGTCATGGGCAATGGCGGCCAGATCACCCAGATCCTGCTGAACCTGGCCAATAACGGGCGTGACGCCATGGGCGGCAAGGGGACGCTGACGGTCGGCCTCGAGGTGGTCGACGGCGATGCGGTGCTGACAGTCTCCGACACCGGCAGCGGCATGAGCGAAAAGGTGGCGGCCCGCATCTTCGACCCCTTCTTCACCACCAAGCCGGTGGGCCAGGGTACCGGCCTGGGCCTGTCGGTGGTACACGGTCTGGTCACCGCCATGGGCGGTCAGGTCTGCGTCAAAAGCGCCAGCGGCCAGGGCACCACCTTCACCATCACCCTGCCCCTGGCCGACATGGCTTGCCCGACGCCGTGAATCCGACTATCAAACACCTGTACGCCTGAACCAGGAGAACATCATGAGCCGCATCCTCATCGTCGAAGACACCCGGCTGATGCGCGATTCCCTGGTCGATGTGCTGACCGAGTTGGAGCACGAGGTGGTCACCGCCGAAAACGGCGCCGAAGCGGTGGACATGATCGCCGCCGGCCAGGTTTTCGACCTGATCATCACCGACATCATCATGCCGGAAATGGATGGCATCGAGGCGATCTTGGAAGTGCAGACCATGAGCCCCGAGACGCCGATCATCGCCATTTCCGGCGGCAGCGCCCGGCTGGAAAAAGCCGCCGGCCTGGATACCGCCAAACGCCTGGGGGCGGTGGCGGTACTGGAAAAGCCGTTCGAGATCGACGCCCTGCTGGCCGCAATCCAGGTCGCCACCGGCGTCTGAACCCCGACCAGATCAAGTCGCCGTGACAAAGCCCGCGGGCTTTGCTTCTTTTCGCCGCGGAAAATAGGCTTGGGGTGGCCCTGCGCAAAAAAAGCTGCTGCTTCGCTATGTGGCTGACTGTATCTGCGTTTTAGCGACCTTCATGTCGCGAGCAGGCGGAAGGCCGAACATGCGGCTATACTCGCGCGTGAACTGGGAGACGCTTTCATAACCTACCGCATAAGCAGCGTTGCTGATCATCTCGCCATCCGCCAGCATCATCCGGCGGGCTTCGATCAACCTGAGTTGCTTCTGAAACTGGAGCGGTGTGAGAGACGTGATAGCTCTGAAGTGCTGGTGAAATGAAGACGGGCTCATACCGGCAACCTCAGCCAAGTGCTCTACCCTGAGCGGCTTGGCGAAATCCATGCGAATGAACGCCACCGCTCGCGCCACGCGGTGCGTGTGGCTGTCGGCAACGCCGAGGCTGCGAATGGCTGCGCCATGACGGCCCAAAAGTAACCAAAAATGTAACTCACGGATGTACTGCGCCTGCAAGATCGGTACGGAAGCGGGCCGATCCATAAGACGCATCAATCGCAATGCGGCGTCAGCCACTTCCGACTCTGTCGGATCGACTCGAACCGGCTTGTCGGCGGTAAACGGGCTCGGACCCATCTCAACGACGAGGCTCTCGATCACTGCGGGATCGAGATCAACGACAAGGGAGAAATAGGGGACGCTGATATTGGCGCGCGTGATCTGGCTCACCGTCGGCACGTCAGCGGCGATCAAAAGGGACTCGCCAGCGCCGAAGTCGAATGTCTGGTTTCCCATGGCAACACGCTTGGCGCCTTGAAGCACGAGCGCGACGAGTGGCTTGCAGATGGCATATTGCAGTGCGGTCGGGGCAGTCTGGCGGATGATCGTAACGCCAGGAATCGGCGTTCTGGCGACGCCGTCCCGATCTGCATGGGCCTCCGCGTAGCGGCGTACGATGTCGAGCAAAGTGGGAACCATGGGCGCACACTAGCTCAGGCAGCTCAGCATCGCAATGGTGTGCGGAGGAATAGGCATAACGTATCGAGTTTCCGGCAATCCTTCGACGCACCCACCCTGCCACCGCCCTACCACCAGACCGAAATTGGCGCTGAAAGGTCGTGACTCAGCTCGCCGCGCACCAGGGAATGCCAAGCGGATAGCCACGGTTCGTAGGAATAGGCAAATTCGACCGAGGATCCGGCAACAACGATCTGGCTTGATCGACCATAGTGCTGGTGGGCGCAATGCTCACCAACAAGGGAGTTTCCAATGACCACCATCTCAATTGTCACCGGCGGCAGCCGCGGCCTTGGCCGCAACACCGCCATCAGCATCGCGCGCCACGGCGGCGACGTCATCCTCACCTATCGCAGTGGCGCGAGCGGCGCCCAAGCTGTGGTGGCCGAGATTGAAGCTCTCGGACGCAAGGCGGTCGCGCTGCAGCTTGATGTGGGCGACATTTCCGGCTTTCCTGCGTTCGTCGAGCGCGTTCGCTCGGCCCTGAAGTCCTGGGGCAGGGACAGCTTCGACCATCTCGTCAACAATGCCGGTCACGGTGAAATGGCGAACTTCGCTGAAACCACCGAGGCCCAGTTCGACCTGCTGTTCAACGTCCACGTCAAGGGCGTGTTCTTCCTGACCCAGGCCCTGCTGCCGCTTCTGGCCGCTGGAGGCCGCATCGTGAACTTCTCGTCGGGACTGACCCGTGTCTCCTACCCCGGCTTCTCGGCCTATTCTGCCGCCAAAGGCGCGGTCGAGATTCTGTCCCTCTACATGGCCAAGGAGCTTGGAAGCCGAGGCATCACCGCGAACACGATCGCTCCGGGCGCGATCGAGACCGACTTCCTCGGCGGTGCGGTGCGCGATACGCCGGCCTACAACGAGGCGTTCGCCGTCATGACCGCTCTCGGTCGTGTTGGTCTTCCCGATGACATCGGCCCTGCGGTTGCGAGCCTGCTCGGTCCGGACAATCGTTGGGTCACAGCCCAGCGGATTGAAGTTTCGGGTGGCCAGAATATCTGATCGCGCCTGCACTCACCAAGGCTGGTAAACCGATAACGCTCACTCCAGCTTCATGCCGCGGCGATGGCGGGTGTCGGCGCGGGCACGGGCCACCGCCTCGCCGGCGGCGATGGTATCGGTCACATAAGACCAATATTGCCGCGCCACGGCCAGCGACCGGCGCAGGGATTCGCCGCTCAGGGCGGCGTCGGACTGGCTGAAAGGCACGGCGCTGGTTGCGTCAGTACCGCCGAAGGCCTGCCACGGCTTGCCGCCATCGTAATCGGCCGGCGCGATCAGGCGCACCGCCACCGCCCCTTCCGATGGCCCCGCCGCCATTTCCGCCGGGCGCAAAATCTCGGTCAGGCCCAAATCCTGCCAATCGCACCAGCGCGAATAGATCCACTCGCACAAGGTCCGGCTCCAGGCGATGAAGTCGTCGCGTCTGGCCGCATCGGTGAATTCTGCCACATGGGGAGAGAACTTGTAGGTGATCTGGGCAAAGGCCCGACCATCGGCGGTCAGGTTGGAACGAGCCAGCAGCCGCAGGGTGCGTGCCTTGTCGAAATGGCGGTTGGCTTCCAGCACCGAACGGCTGGTCTGCAGCGCCAGCGCCGCACGCCCGGCGATGGGGGTATCGAGGGCATAGCAATGCCCGGCCATGCAACCGCCCTTGTCGCGGAAGACGCCGATCAGCGGACGTCCCAGATGCACCGCCAGGGCGTCGAGGAAATGGTCGATGGCGGCAGCCGGGCTCGGTTCGGCCAGCAGGATATAGATGTAGATGGCGGGCAGGTCGGCGGGACCCTGGGCGACCAAGGCGTCGACAACCGCTTCGGGGATATCTTCCGAGACCGAAAACAGCGACCCGTCGGCAAAGCCCACGCACACCCCGTCGATGGAACCGATGCCCGGGTCTATATAGCTGTATTCCACCAGCCGGAACGGCGCCAGCTCACGAAAAATCGCCCGGTTGGCTGGATTGGCCGGGGCCGCAGTCTCCCCCTCCGCCGCCTGTTCGGCCAGTTGAGCCAGGAAATCGGCGACGGCCAGCGTCGCATCGATTCTGATGCGGATAACATCGTCCATCAGCTTCGCCACCACGCTTGCCCCCACCTCGGCACCAGCCTGCGACGGTATTTTAGCAGGGACGGGCTCGGCAGTATCGTGAATTCCCCGTCATCGGGCCATTGACGATTGACACCATCCGGGTGAAGAGTAGGTTTACCTGTCCCGCGCATAGAACGGGCTTTTCACGGTGGGCGGATGGAATACTTCCTGCAACAGCTTATCAACGGGCTGACATTGGGGGCCATATATGGCCTGATCGCCATCGGTTACACCATGGTATATGGCATTATTCGCATGATCAATTTCGCCCATGGCGAGATTTACATGCTGGGCGCCTTCATCTCGCTGATTGCCTTTCTCACCGCCACCACCATCGGCGGCACCTCGGTCGCCCTCGGGCTGATCCTCGCCCTGGTCTCGACCATGATCCTGACCGCCTTGTGGGGTTGGGCGGTGGAACGCGTCGCCTATCGGCCCTTACGCAATGCCCCAAAACTGGCGCCGTTGATTTCCGCCATCGGCATGTCCATCGTGCTTCAGAACTTCTCGCAACTGAGCCAAGGGGCGCGGGTCAAGCCGTTGCCGCCTTTGTTCAAGGGCGGGATCGAGATCTTGCGCGGCGACAGCTTCACCGTCAGCCTGTCCTATCTGCAAATGGTCATCATCGCCCTGACCGTATTGCTGATGGCGGTGTTCACCTGGGTCATCACCCGCACCTCTTTGGGGCGGGCGCAGCGCGCCACCGAACAGGACATGAAGATGGCGGCGCTGCTGGGGGTCAACACCGACCGCATCATCTCCGCCACCTTCGTCATGGGCGCCACCCTGGCCGCCGTCGCCGGGTTGATGGTGACGCTGTATTATGGCGTCATCGACTTCTATATCGGCTTCCTTGCCGGCATCAAGGCCTTCACCGCCGCCGTTCTCGGCGGCATCGGCTCGCTGCCCGGCGCCATGCTGGGCGGCTTGCTGATCGGCCTGATCGAGGCCTTCTGGTCCGGATATTTCTCTATTGAATACAAGGATGTGGCCGCCTTTTCCATCCTGGTTCTGGTGCTTTTGTTCCGCCCCACCGGCCTGCTGGGCCGGCCGGAAGTGGAGAAGATCTGAGCATGGCCGCCGTCAACCTTCCGCGCGCCTTGCGCGATGGCGTGCTGGGTGCCGTGGTCGCCGCCGCCCTGGCCTTGCCGATGCTGGGTTTCCGGCTGGTGGATTCTTCCCAGGCGCTGACCTTGGGCTTCCGCTTCGACTGGGTGTTGTGGGCGGCGCTGGTGGTCGGCATCGGGCGTTTCCTGCTGTCGCTGTCGCGTGACGCCCTGCCCGGTCGCCTGCCGGCTTTGGCCCTGCCCAATTGGGGTGAACGCTTCCCCAAGGCCCGACTTTACCTGGGTTGGGGGCTGGCCGGCTTTGCCATCGTCCTGCCGTTTCTGCCCTTTGCCGACCGCTCCCTGGTCGACAAGGCCACCTTGGTGCTGATTTACGTCATGCTGGGCTGGGGCCTCAACATCGTCGTCGGTCTCGCCGGTCTGCTGGATCTGGGCTTTGTCGCCTTTTACGCCGTCGGCGCCTATTCCTATGCGCTGTTGGCGACCAAGCTGGATCTGTCGTTCTGGCTATGCCTGCCGCTGGCCGGGCTGTTCGCCGCCGGTTTCGGCGTCGCCCTGGGTTTTCCGGTGCTGCGCCTCAGGGGCGATTATCTGGCCATCGTCACCTTGGGCTTCGGCGAGATCGTCCGCGTCATCTTGCAGAACTGGCAGGATTTCACCAACGGCCCCGCCGGCATCAGCGCCATTCCGCGTCCGACCCTGTTCGGACTGACCTTCACCGCCAACGCGCCCGCCGGCAAGACCACCTTCGCCGATTATTTCGGCCTGGAATTTTCCGGCGACCATCGGGTGATCTTCCTGTACTTCATCATCCTGGCCTTGGCCCTGTTCACCAACCTGTTCACCCTGCGCATCCGCCGCCTGCCCATCGGCCGCGCCTGGGAGGCCCTGCGCGAGGACGAGATCGCCTGCCGCTCGCTCGGGCTCAACCCCACCACCATCAAGCTGTCGGCCTTTGCCACGGGGGCCATGTTCGCCGGCTTCGCCGGCTCGTTCTTCGCCACCCGCCAGGGCTTCATCAGCCCGGAAAGCTTCACCTTCATCGAATCGGCGGTGATCCTGGCCATCGTCGTGTTGGGCGGCATGGGCAGTCAGATCGGCGTGGTGCTGGCGGCGCTGTTGCTGGTCGGCCTGCCGGAATGGTTCCGCGAGTTGCAGCAATACCGCATGCTGGCCTTTGGCGGTGCCATGGTGCTGATCATGCTGTGGAAACCGTCCGGCCTGCTGTCGCACCGCGCCCCCACCATCCGCCTGGGCAAGGAGAAGGCGGCATGAGCCCGACGCCGCTGTTGCAGGTGGAACACGTCACCATGCGCTTCGGCGGCCTGTTCGCCGTCAACGATCTGTCGTTCACGGCGCGCCCCCGGCAGATCACCGCCATCATCGGCCCCAACGGCGCCGGCAAGACCACGCTTTTCAACTGCATCACCGGCTTTTACAAGCCGCAGGTGGGCCGCATCACCCTGCACCAGGACCAGGGGCCGGTCTATCTGGAGCGGCTGGACGATTTCGACATCGCCAAGAAGGCCCGGGTCGGGCGCACCTTCCAGAACATCCGCCTGTTCGCCCGCATGAGCGTGCTGGAAAACCTGATCGTCGCCCAACACAACGCCCTGATGCGGGCCAGCGTCTTTTCCCTGGCCGGTCTGCTGGGATTGGCGCGCTATTCAAAGGCGGAAAAGCTGGGAACGGACAAGGCCCGCTATTGGCTGAATAAGGTCGGCCTGCTGCACTTGGCGGATGAAGACGCCGGATCGCTGCCCTATGGCTCGCAGCGCCGGCTGGAAATCGCCCGCGCCATGTGCATCGACCCGCTGCTTTTATGCCTGGATGAACCGGCGGCGGGCCTGAACCCGCGTGAATCGCAGGAGCTCAACACCCTGCTGACCGGCATCCGCGACGAGCACGGCATCGGCCTGTTGCTGATCGAACATGACATGAGCGTGGTCATGGGCATTTCCGACTGGGTGGTTGTTCTGGATTACGGTCGTAAGATCGCCGCGGGCAATCCGGCCGAAATCCGCGCCGACGAGGCGGTGATCCGCGCTTACCTGGGCGAACCCGACGAGGCGGAGGCCTGACATGCTGGTGGTGGAAAACCTGCATTCCGGTTATGGCCGCATCCAGGCCCTGCACGGCATCGATGTCGAGGTCCGGCAAGGCGAGATCGTCACCCTGATCGGTGCCAACGGCGCCGGCAAGACGACGCTGTTGATGACCATCTGCGGGGCGCCCAGGGCGACCAAGGGCCGGGTGCTGCTGGACGGCCAGGACATCACCCGGATGCCCATGCACCGGATCGCCCGTCTGGGTCTGGCCCACAGCCCCGAGGGCCGGCGCATCTTCGGCCGCATGAGCGTGCTGGAGAACCTGCAAATGGGCGCGGTGGCCGGCAACCCCGCCCATTACGCCGAGGATTTGGACAAGGTGCTGAACTTGTTTCCGCGTCTGCGCGAACGCCTGAACCAGCGCGGCGGCACGTTATCGGGGGGTGAACAACAGATGCTGGCCATCGGTCGCGCCCTGATGAGCCGCCCGCGCGTATTGTTGCTGGACGAGCCGTCGCTGGGTCTGGCGCCGCTGGTGGTCCGCCACATCTTCGACCTGATCCGCCAGATCAACCGGGACCAGGGCATGACGGTGTTCCTGGTCGAGCAAAACGCCCATCACGCGCTGAAACTGGCCCATCGCGGCTATGTTCTGGTCAACGGTCGGGTCACCCTGGCCGGCAGCGGGGCCGAGTTGCTGGCCAATCCGGAAATCCGCGCCCATTACCTGGAAGGCGGACACGGAGCCACGGCATGATCCATTCCATCCCCGTCTTCATCGGAATCACCATCGGCTTCATGGGCGGCTGCGCCTTCATGACCGGCCATTCCATCGCCAACACTTGGCGCCCGCTATGGCAGGTATTGGTCTATGCCCTGCTGTTGGGCGCCGCCGACCGCTTTTTGGTGTTCGCCCTGTTCGGCGGACCGTTGCTCAGCCTGGCCGGCTATGGGCTGGACACGCTGGTGCTGGCCGCCATCGGCGCCGGGGCGTGGCGTGCCACCCGGGCGCGGCGCATGTGTCTGCAATATCCCTGGCTTTATGAGCGGGTCGGCCTGTTCGGCTGGCGGGAAAGACTGCTCCATCACCTATAGATGGGTGTCATTCCCCGGGCCCGGTGTTAGTGTTTTTGTCATCAACCAGACGGAGGGTTACGGGAGATGAGGACTTTCAAGACTTTGGCCTTAGCCACCACCATCGCCGCCATCGCCGGCGTGGCCCATGCCGACATCCTGCTGGGCCTGGCCGGCCCGATGACCGGGCCGGAAGCCCAGTTCGGTGAACAGTTCAAGCAAGGCGCCGACAAGGCCGTCGCCGACCTCAACGCCAAGGGTGGCGTCCTGGGTCAGCAGGTCAAGATCGTCGTCGGCGACGATGCTTGCGACCCCAAGCAGGCCCGCTCGGTCGCCGAGGACCTGTCGTCGAAGAAAGTGGCGGCGGTGATCGGCCATTTCTGCTCGGGCTCGTCCATCCCGGCCTCGGAAGTCTATCAGGAAAACGGCATTCCGCAGATTTCCCCCGGCTCGACCAATCCCACCTATACCGAACGCGGCCTGGGCAACGTCTTCCGCGTTTGCGGTCGTGACGACCAGCAAGGGCCGACCGCGGCTCATTACGTCGCCAAGAAGTTCGCCGGCAAGAAGGTCGCCATCCTTCAGGACAAGTCGGCTTACGGCAAGGGCCTGGCCGACGAGTTCAAGAAGGCGCTGAACGCCGCCGGCGTACAGGAAGTGTTCTACGAAGCCATCACCGCCGGTGAAAAGGACTATTCCGCCCTGGTCACCAAGCTGAAGGCGGCGGGCGCCGATGTCGTCTTCCTGGGCGGCTACAAGACCGAAGGCGGCCTGATCGTGCGGCAGATGCGCGACCAGGGCCTGAAGACCACCCTGGTCGGCGGCGACGCCTTGCTGGTGGAAGAATTCTGGGCCATCACCGGTGCCGCCGGCGAAGGCACCTTGGTCACCTTCAGCCCCGATCCGCGCCTGTTGCCGCAAAACGCTGCCCTGGTGAAGTACTATCGCGATAAGAAGTACGAGCCCGAGACCTATACCCTGTACTCGTTCGGCGCCATCCAGGCCTGGGCCATGGCCGCCGAAAAGGCCGGCAGCCTGGACGGCAAGAAGGTGAGCGCCGCGCTCAAGGCCAACAAGTTCGATACCGTCATCGGCACGATCGGCTTCGACGCCAAGGGCGACGTGGTCGGCCCCAATTATGTCATGTACGTGTGGAAGAACGGTAAGTACGTTTACGCCGATTGACAAGCCTACCCAAGGCTTTGACGGCAGGCCCGGCGCGCAAGCGCCGGGCCTTTCGCATTGACGATGCCGTGGTTTGGGATCAGGCTTTCAACCCAGAGGAGACACCACAGGGAGGGTTGAACCGATGCCGATGATGAAGGATTGCATCAATGCCTGCGACCTTGCGCACCGTGCCGCCACCGAGGCGGCCATCCACGGCATGCAGCAAGGCGGCGATCTGGCCGATTGGGAATTGGTGCAATTGCTGCTCGATACCGCCGACATCACCGAAACCGCCGCTGACTTCCTGTTGCGCTCGTCGCGTCAATATACCTCGGTGCTGCGGGTGACGGCGGAAATCGCCGACAAATGCGCCGATGCCTGCGAAAAGCTGGCCTCGGGCGATCTGCGCATGAAGGAATGTGCCGAATCCTGTCGACGGGCGGCAACCCAGTGCCGCAAAGTGCTGTAACCGATACCCCGCCCCGATTCGTTCGGGGCGGGTTTTTTAATGGAACCGTAGCCGTTCTTCATGGCACCTTGATTGAAGCGGAGAAAAATAGGCTTGGGGCGGCGCCTTGCGCCTATTTTTCGCTTTTACATTTTTACCGCCTTTGCCGGGCAAAGGCGGGAGAAAGACTGAAACCCGCGCGGAAAGCTTGCTTGAGCACGGGTTTTCCCCATCCAAATCGGGGAAAAGTACACCGAGGCAAAGCCGAGGGACTTTTTCACGAGTAACGAGGTCACCATGGACGAAACCACCATCACCGGCACCTTGCCCAATATGAGTGTGGAAATCCGCCATCATAGCGACCCCGATGGCGGCGCCGAAATCATGACCATCAATCTGCGCGCCACCCCCGACTTCCAATCGGCCCTGCCGCTGATCGGCGGCCTGACCGGTGGCCTGGGGCAGATGTCACCGCTTTTCGCCCCCATGGCATGGTGGGGCCAGGCCATGGAAGCCTGGACCGCGCCCTGGCGCCAATTGGCCGAGGCCAACCCGCTGCTACGCCTGCTGCGCGAAAGCCAAGACGGCAAGTGAATCAGTCATGCCCCCGGCGCATCCCACGATATCGCCGGGCGACATTGCATTGGCGAAGCGAATTGGCTATTTCGGAAGGCGCAGGTTAGCTCGATTTGAAAGTGTCGCCCCGTCATGGCCTTCATTCAGTGGGATAAGTCGTTCAGCGTCGGAACCACCGCCTTGGACGCCGACCACCGGCGGCTGATCGAAATCCTCAACCGCATCTATGATTCGTGGCAGATCGACCCGTCCAAGGTCGAGCTGGATCAATTGTTCGATGAGTTGCTGGACTACACCGACGGCCATTTCAACCGCGAGGAAAGCAAGCTGGCCGCCCGCGATTATGCCGACCTGGCCGCCCACCACGCCCAGCACGAACGCCTGCGCGAAATGGTTTTGGCCTTCCGCACCCGCCATCTGGCCGGCAACACCCCCGATGCCCTGACCGAGGACATGGCCAAGTTCCTGAAGACCTGGCTGATGGATCACATCCTGGTCGAGGACATGAAGTACAAGCCGCTGTTTACCGGTCAGCCCTGAGGGTTATGGTAAATCCCAAGGGGCGGCGCCCTCCTTGATGCGTTTCGGCCCCACTCAGGCGCCGCGCGGGCTTGGTGCGGATTTCAGCCTGACCCGATCAGATCGAAATCCGCACTAACGCGCCGGCAGCATGCCATGGCGGGCGAGGAAGTCCTGGACGTCGGCCCGCGCGCGGGCGGTGAACTCCGCCGAAGCACGGACGACGACCGTCTTGGCCGCCGCTTCGTGAAAGAAGGTTGCGTCCTTGCCGCCGTCCCAGGCATGGGTAGCGCCTTCATAGATCTTCAATTCGACCGTCCTGCCCGTCCCCACCGCCGTCCCGGCAACCCATTGGCATTCGGCCACCGTCGAGTAGGAATCTTCGCTGCCGATCAGAATCAGCACCGGCGGCAGAGTGGAATCCGCATCGATCACGGCGCGCCGGCACCCTGGATACAAGGCGACGGCAAGGGCGGCCTTGACGCCTCCGGTGGAACGCCCCCCATCATTGGCGGCGGCCAACGCCATGGAGGCCCCGCGAGAAAAGCCGATGAGTCCGATGCGGTTGGAATCGATCCGGGCATCGCCGGCAAGAAGGAGCATCGCTTGAAAGATGTCGGTGACCGGCGTCGGTTGCACGGGCGAGCGGGCGGTCACCCCCCTTGGACCGAAATAATCGACGACGAAGGTGGCGATCCCCCGTTGGCGCAGAAACGCAGCCCATTCCGCCTCACGCTGGCTCAAGCCGCTGCTGCCATGGACGACGATCATCACCGGTGGACGCCCCGTCTCCCCCGCCGGGAAAGTCAGTTCGCCGACCAGATCCACCTGCCCGCCCCGATCGCGGTAGGTGATGCGTTCGCTCGCCCCCTCTTCCGCCAAGGCGGCCCCGGGCAGACCGAGCAACAGCAGCAAGATCATCCCAATGTGTTGGAGACACCGCATGACACCCTATCCTTTCCGACGGCTCCTGATTGCATCGGACTGTTTTCCCGACGTCACTTCCAGCACCAATCGCCGCCGCTGTCCGGGACGGCCCTGGTCATAATTCCTGATTGACGCCTCCCCGCCCGATACTGGATTGTGGCACGGACCGCATCGCAATGACGGTCCGCACAAAAAGCATAATGGGAGAGTTGTTACCATGTCGTCGCGCCTGATCAAGGACGTCATCAAAAACCAATCCATCGTCGCCCTGCCCCATACCGCCACCGTGCGCGAAGCGGCGCAAGAAATGGCCAAGCGCCGCATCGGCGCCATCGTCATCGTCGATGACGGCAAGCTGACGGGCATCTTCACCGAGCGCGACGGCCTGTTCCGGGTTCTGGCCGAGGGCCGTGATCCCGACAACACCACCCTTGACCAAGTGATGACCGGCAAGTTGTCGACCATCGCCCCCGACCGTCCGCTGCTGCATGCGCTGCACATCATGCATGATAACGGCTTCCGCCATATGCCGGTGGTCCAGGGCGGCAAGCCGGTGGGCATGCTGTCGATCCGCGACGCGTTGGATTATGAACTGGTTCATTTCGTTAAAGAGATTGAAAAGAAGGAAGCTTTGACCGAGATCATTCGCTGAGACGGTCCGGGCTCCGTTACAATTGGACTGACGCCCCAGTTGTCCATTGACGCGGGCCCCGCCATGCCGGATGTATAGGTTCACATACCCAAGGATGATGCTTGCCGATGTCGTCTAACACCCGCCGTGTTTTGCTCGCCCTTGGTGCCTTGATCTTGGTGGGGGGGATTGCCGCCCTGGGGGTGATGCTGGGTCGCATCGGTTCGCCCAGCGAAATCCTGGACCTGATCCTCACCGATTACAGCTACCTGCTGTATCCGGCCATCCTGATCTGGACCTTCGTCGAAGGCGAAACCGTGGTGCTGATCGCCGGCATCATCGCCTCGGAGGGCCGCTACAACATCAACGTCGAGCTGATCGCCCTGGCCGCCTTTTGCGGCAGCTTCGCCGGCGACCAGCTTTATTATTACATCGGTCGCCGCTACGGCACGCCGCTGTTGAACCGCTGGCCGACCATGGGCAGCAAGATCGACTGGGCTTTTGAACTGGTGAAAACCCACCCGACCTTGTTCATCCTGTCGTTCCGCTTCATCTACGGCATCCGCAATATCGCCCCCTTCGTCATCGGCATCGCCGGGGTGCCGCGGCTGCGTTATGTCGCGCTCAACGCCATCGCCGCCCTGATCTGGGCCCACAGCTTCGCCTGGGGCGGCTATTTCCTCGGCCGCGTGCTGGAAGACTGGCTGGGCGACCACAAATGGAAGATCCTGGGTGGCTTCGTGCTCATCATCGCCGCCGTGGCCGTTTACGGCTATCTGGGGCAGAAGCGGCGGATGAAGGCCATCGAGGCCAAGGAAGCGGCCGAGGGCGTTTGCGACGTGCCGCAGCGATTGGACTGATGGAGCCTCATGCGTTAAATCATACGCATGCGGCTCTGGCAAGCATTGAGCGAGCGGCCAAGCAATCCAAAGGATTGCGCCCGGCGAGGGGCTTATGAAACCTTGACCATGATGCGTATGATTTTACGCATCATGGTCAAGCGGTCGGCACGGCCTCGCCAAGGGCGGGTCCGTTGGTAAGCAAAAACAAAAACGCCCAAAACAAAAGGTTCATCGCGGAATTCCGGGGAATGCAGCCCTGATCTTGAGGAAGAAGTAGGCGTCGTCGCGGTATCCGTAGGCCATGCGCTTGATGACCTTGATACGGTTGTTGATGCCTTCGAGGATGCTGGTGTTGAGGCGCCACGCGGCACTTGAGACGATGCCGGCCAGATAGGGTTCGAGCTTCCTGGCGAAACGGATCAGCGGGGCGATGCCGCTGCCGAGCGCCTTGTCCCACCAGGCTTTCCACGCTGCGTTCGCGGCCTCGGTCGAAGGCTGGCGCCAGAGCTGTTTGAGTTCGTCCTTGAGTACGTAGACGGTCATCAGCGTCTGGTTGGCGGCCAGCAATTCGTCCAGACGCACCTGATCCTGGGGCCGCTTGAGGTTGTTGCGGTTTCGCAGCAGCAGCCAGCGTGCGGTCTTGACCACCTTGCGGGCCTTCTTGTCACCGCGCAGGCGGTCGGCTTCATCGACACGGACGCGGTCGATGACGTCATGGCCGTATTTGGCGACGACGTGGAACAGGTCGTAGACGATCTCGGCCTGCGGACAACGGTCGCGCACCTCGTTGGCGTAGGCGGCGTTCATGTCCATGGCAACAGCCCGGATGCGGCGACACCCGTCCTCGCCCAGCAGGTCGAAGAACGGCCGCACGCCTTCCCGCGAGCGCTCGCGGCCGACCCACAGCACCCGACGGGTGTGCGGCTCGATCACGACGGTGGCATAGCGGTGGCCGCGCTGGATGGCGAATTCGTCCATGGCCAGCATGGTGATACCGCCCAGATCGACGGGATCGAGTTCGCGCTGGAGCGCCCGCTTGTCGAGGTCTTTGACCGTATGCCAATGCAGTCCGAAGAAAGCGGCAACCTGCTTGATGGGCAGCACCCGGCATAGCCGCACCACGCTCTCGGCCAGCCGACGTGTCACCCGGGCATGGCGGTCCAGCCACTCCAGCCGTTCCAGCTTGGGGCCGCAACAGGGGCAAAGCACCCGGCGGCGCGGCACCGACAGCCATGTGGCGGCGTCCAGGATCGGCAGGTCGCGGACCTCACGTGTTTCGACGTCGTGGACACGATCCACGCCCTGGCCGCAGCCGTCGCAAATCATGGCCGTGCACGGCTCACGCCCCAGAAATATCCAGATCTCCCGCCGACCATCGTCGCGGCGCTGGATCGTCTCCACCCGGTAGCCTTCCCAGCCACCGAGCCATGACGTAGCATCCCCCTCGGGCAACGGCGCCCCCTCTGGCAGTCTGTATGTTTGGCGACTACCAGTGTGTCAGAAGGTGCCGTTGTCCGCCCGTCTCCCCGGAATTCCGCGATGAACCAAACAAAAACGCCCGCTGGCAAAACCAGCGGGCGTCTTGTTTTCACGCCGATCTCAGCCGCACTTGCGGCAACCCATCAGGCCTTGAACGGCATAGGTCAGGATGGTGGTGCCGGCCAAGCCGATACCCCAGATCAGGCCGACCAGCAGCCAATCCACCGGCCCGCCGGCATCGGTGAAACCCGACACGGTGAACTTGGCGGCCAACACCAGGGCCAGCACGCCGCCGACCAGACCCATCAGTTCGGACCGCACCAGCCGGCGGCTATCCAACCGGCCTTCGCGCAGGAAGACCACGACAAATCCGATCAGACCGAACAAAGCCAGGCCGACCAGCAGCCACAGCACCGGGCCCAGCATTTCCTGGAACACCAGCACGAAGACGAAGGGATCAAGATCCTTCATGGTTCACTTCTCCCCTTACTCTTACGCCTGACCGCGCAGCATGGTCAGATAGGTGGGCTTCAACGCCATGGTCTTCATCACCCAGGTGATCCACAGCTCTTCCAAGGGCGCGATCACGCCGGGGAAGGACGGCACCAGATTGTTGTCGTAGTCGAACTCCACCAGCATGGCCTGACCCAGACGAGTGATCAGCGGGCACGAGGTATAGCCGTTATAGACGCTGGTCGCCTTGTCGCCGGCGATGGAGGCGACCAGATGGTCCACCGCCACCGGCACCTGCCACTTGACGCTGGCCGCCGTCTTGCCCTTGGGCACGCCGGCGATGTCGCCGACGCCGAAGACATTGGCGTAACGCTTGTGGCGCAGGGTCGACTTGTCCACTTCCATCCAGCCGTCACCGGCCCACGGGCCTTCCTGCCAGCGCAACGGCGAATTGCGCACCGCCGTCGGCGCCCGCATGGGCGGCACCACGTTGATGAAGTCGTACTTGATCTCCGCCGGGCCGTTGGGGGTGCTGAACATGGCCACCTTGCGGCCCAGATCGATGCCGGTCTGGATGTGGTCGTACTGCACCTTGACGCCACGGTCGCGGAACAGCATGCGCACCTTTTCCGAGACGATGGGGACCGAGAACAACGCCTTGTTGTTGGCGGCGTAGATCACCTCGGCCTTGCCGCGATTGCCGCGGCGGCGCAGGTAATCATCGGTGAGGAAGGTGTATTTCAACGGTGCGCCGGCGCATTTCATCTCGGTGTTGGGGCGCAGGAACAGGCCGACGCCGCCCGTGTCGGCGAAGTGCGACATGGCGCCCCAGGTGGCGAAAGCGGCATCGGGGCCGGCATAGATGCTGCCCAGGCCATCCTGGCCGATGCGGTTCACATCCATGCCCTCGATGCTGGCATAGTCCAGGGTCAGGCCAACGGCAACCACCAGATAATCATAGGGGATGGCCTTGCCCGAGGCGGTCACCACCTTGTTGCCGTCGGGATCGATCTCGGCCACCGCCTCTTCGATCCAGTTGACCGCTTTGGGCAGATATTCCGCCGTGGTCGAGGTGACGTAATCCTTGGGCTTGATGCCGCCGGCCACCAGGGTGAAGCCGGGCTGGTAATAATGCGCCTTGCGCCCGTCGATGATGGTGATGTCGGCGCCGTCCAGACGCTGCACCAGCCTTGATGCCATCGACAAACCGGCGGCGCCGGCACCGACGATGACGATTTTGGCGCCCTTGCCGGCCACCTTGGTACCGGCCGCCGCTTGGCGTGGCAAAACCAGACCGGTGCCGGCGGCGACGCCGCCCAGACCCATCAGACGCAACACGTCACGGCGGCCCAAACGACCGTCGAATTCGGAACTCATTGGACACTCCCCTGTCTATATTCCTCTTTTTTAATATGCTGGGGGCATCATATTTTTACAATGTGAAACTTGCATCTTCATGCAAGGCGAGACGACACCAAACAAACTCAGTCAGTCACAACGTGCCAACCCCGGAAACATCCCGCCAGGAACCACACATGTGCACCTTCCTCCGTTCACAATATTTCCCTGAACAATCGGGCATTGTCCAAAATTTGTCTCGCAAACGGGATAGTCGCAGGGCATACAAGAATTCCGAATATCATCAGCATCCTTACCCGCGAAAAACATTTGAACGACCTTTGAAGTCGCACATCTGCCACCATCATCCGGCCTAGCTCCACATTTTGACTTTATCACCTGAGAACCAGAACCACCATCAACAAGATCACCAATCTCCTCTATAGTGCAGGCAAAAGAAACATTACTTACCAACAGAAATACAAATAAGACAAACACTCTCATGGAAGCCTCCTATTGACCACACGAAAGTTTAAAAGAGGCACGAAAACTTGATATTTTACCACTTGAGGTGGCTACGCACGTGTTTTCTTTATAAATTCCGCATCCATCTCGCATTGCGCGAGATCTAGCTTGGTTACAGCCAACATTCTTCATGTCATCGTCACTTAAAAAATCACTCCGTATCAAGGTATCACTATCAGCATAAACATCTATTATCATAGACTTCTTAAAGTTTTCCATAAATAATGGAAGAGACATTGACACACACTTGACGTATTCCTCAGGTTTTTTTTGCATATCCAATATGCCGTCATATTCATATTTATTCATTACGACAGACCCGGTGACGCTCCCGCTCACCACGTTCAACAATATCTTACTCGCCTCCAACCCTGCTCTACCGTCAACGGTGTAAGAAAACCCCTTGGAAGTTCCAGAGCATAGGGACTTCACCATATCGACCACCTCATGCCCACCCGCATTGGGTGATTGAGCCAATGACGATGCGGGAACAAGAACTGCGAAAGCCGCAAGAAGCAACCTATGCATCACACCCTCCAGTATGATTGACAATCATAGCTTGCCATGAAAAGTCGACAGATTGAATCGTAAAAAAAGCCGCACTGAAAAAGCAGTGCAGCTTGAGGATTACAACCGCGCTTGACAGCTATTCTGCGTCTGGCTGCTCTCCCGGCGCCGCCTGAGCGAAGGCCGGCAATGCCTCGGCTCGTTGACAGATTCCCATGATGGTGCGCACCGCCGAAAGGTCGCAGTTGAAGCGCTTGGCATTGAACACCTGCGGCACCAGACAGCAATCGGCCAGACCCGGCTGATCGCCGTGGCAAAAGGTGCCGGTGCGCCGATCACCGGCCAGCATGGCTTCCACCGCTTGAAGACCGGTTTCGACCCAATGGCGGTACCAAGTATCCTTGGCCGCCTGATCCAACCCCAGAGTGCCGCCCAGATATCGCAATACCCGCAGATTATTGATGGGGTGGATGTCGCAGGCGATGGCCTGGGCGATGGCGCGCACCCGGGCCCGGCCCAGCGCATCGGCGGGCAACAGCGCCGGGTCGGGGTGGGTTTCGTCCAGATATTCCATGATCGCCAGGGACTGGGTCAGCACCTGACCGTCCACGTCCAGCACCGGCACCAACCCTTGCGGATTGAGCGCCAGATAATCCGCCGATTTCTGCTCGCCGCCGCCCTTGACCAGATGCACCGGCACCGCCTGATAATCGATGCGCTTGAGGTTCAAGGCAATGCGCACCCGATAGGCGGCGGACGAGCGGAAATAGGTATAAAGCGCGATCACGGCTTGACCACCTGTTGACGGATATCGCCGAAGATGCTGTTGCCGTCGGCATCGTCCATGCGAATGCGAACGCTATCGCCGAACTTCAGGAAGCCGGTCTTGGGCGCGCCCGCCGCGATGGTTTCGTACATGCGGACCTCGGCGATGCAGCAATAGCCGACACCGCCATTGTCGATGCTGGAGCCCCACAGATCGCCTTGCTTGTTGGACACGGTGCCGGAACCGATGATGCTGCCGGCCTCAAGCTCGCGCGTTTTGGCCAGATGGGCAATCAGTTGCGGGAAATCGAAGGTCATGTCCACTCCAGCATTGGGCCGCCCGAACGGCTTGTCGTTGATGTCGACCACCAAAGGCAGGCTGAGCTTGACGCCGTCCCAGGCGGCACCCAATTCGTCGGGGGTGACGGCGACGGGGGAAAAGGCGCTGGCCGGCTTGCTTTGCACGAAGCCGAAGCCCTTGGCCAGTTCGGACGGAATCAGGTTGCGCAACGACACGTCGTTGACCAGCATGACCAGACGGATGGATTGGGCGCATTGCTCGCGGCTGGCGGCCATGGGCACATCGCCGGTGATCACCGCCACTTCCGCTTCCAGGTCGATGCCCCAATCCTCGGTGACGGCAAGTATGGGGTCGCGCGGACCGACGAAGGAATCGGAACCACCCTGATACATCAGGGGATCGGTGTGGAATTCCGGCGGCAAGGTGGCGCCGCGCGCCTTCCTGACCAGTTCCACATGATTGATATAGGCCGAACCGTCGGCCCATTGATAGGCGCGCGGCAGCGGCGAGGCGCAAGCGACGGGGGCGAAGGGAAAGGAATCGGCATTGCTGCCGGCGTTCAGGTCGACGGACACCGCCTCCAGCTTGGGGGCCAGATCGTCCCAATCGTCGAGCGCCGCCTGCAAGGTGCGGGCGACATGGGGGACGGCGACGCAGCGGGACAGATCGCGGCTGACCACCACCAGGGTGCCGTCGCGTCCGCCTTGCTTCAGGGTGGCAAGCTTCATGCCTTGGTCTTCCTTTTCATCTTACGCGCCCCCCTTTCGTCACTCCCGCGAAGGCGGGAGTCCAGAGGGTGCACCTCCACCTTTTCCGCGACTCCTGGATACCCGCCTGCGCGGGTATGACGACGAAAAAGGTGGAAGCGTCCATCAATTCATAGGCTCGCCAGCAGACCTGACGAGGTTGGATGGGAATATTACACGTCTTCGCGGGCGGCCTTCATGGCCTCGGCCAGCACGTCCATATCGCCGATATGGTTGGCCAGCAGCAAGATCAGCTTGGCGTTGACCATGTTGCTTTGCTCGTCCGACAAATCGCGATGGGTTTCGATCAGCATTTCATAGAAATCGTCGTTGGGGCTGAACTCGCGGAAGTAACGCTTGCCGGTCTGGTGAAAGTTGGGGGTGGTGATCAGCGACATTTGGGTTTCTCCCGGATCAGGCGTTGCAGGTGGCGCGGGCGATGGCGGCGCGGATAAGCCCTGCGTCGAACTTGCGCCAACGGGCGGTGACATGCTGGTCGGGTCGCAGCAGATGCACGGTGCCGGGCTTGGCATCATAGGCCTTGGCGAAGGTGCCCTTGACGTCCTCGAAGGCGATCATCCCCGCCGGCGCCTTGCCGCCGGGCGGTACCACGGCGATGGTGGTGACCGGGACGGAATCGGACGCCAGGGCCTCGGCCCCGGAAGGCGCCGCCTCGGGGGCATAGACCAGGGCAATGAATTTGTTGCCCACATGGTCGAGCAGCCAGCCATCCTTGCCGTCGACGCGGATGGAGGCGTCTTCCATGGGGGCGCCGGGGATCATGTCACCCATGAAACCGTCCACGTCCGGGGTATTGAGGCGTGATTCGGCATAGAAGCACGGTACCGACAGCCGGCCGGAATTGACCAGGGCGCGGGCGAACGGATGCTTGCGCGCCAGCCCCAAGGTGGCATTCCGGAAGGTCAGCGAGGTCTTGGATTTGGGGGTGATGAAATCGGTGGAGCGGGTCGAGTTCATCAGGTTTTCATCGGCGCCCCAGGTGCGCTCGGCACTATAGGTGTCGAGCAGGCTTTCCGGCGCCTTGCCGTCCATGACCAGCTTCAGCTTCCACACCAGATTGTCGGTGTCCTGGATGCCGGAATTGGCCCCACGCGCCCCGAACGGCGACACCTGATGGGCGCAATCGCCGACGAAGAAGACGCGGCCATGGCGGAACTCGGTCATGCGCCGGCATTGGAAGGTATAGACGCTGACCCATTCCAGCTCGAACGGGCGGTCGTCGCCCAGCATGGCCTTGATGCGGGGGATGACCTTTTCCGGCTTCTTTTCCTCTTCCGGGTCGGCCTGCCAACCAAGCTGGAAGTCGATGCGCCAGCAATTGTCGCTTTGCCGGTGCAACAGCACCGATTGACCGGGATGAAACGGCGGATCGAACCAGAACCAGCGTTCCGGCGGAAATTCGGCTTCCATCACCACGTCGGCGATGAGGAAGCGGTCCATGAAGATCTTGCCGTCGATATCCAGGTTGAGCATGGAGCGGATGGGCGAGCGCGCCCCGTCGCCGACGATCAGCCAATCTGTTTCCAAGGTATAGAAGCCATCGGGGGTCTGGACCTTGACGGTGACCTTGTCGCCGGCGGGCTCGACGCCCACCACCTTGTTCTTCCAGCACAATTCGACGTTGTCGAACTGCTTCAAGCGGTTGATCTCGTATTCTTCCAGATAATATTGCTGGAGATTGATCATGCCCGGACGTTTCTGATCGGCATTGGGCTTGAGGTTGAAATTGTAGACCTCTTCCTGGCGGAAGAAAGTGCGGCCCACATTCCAGCTCACCCCCTTGTCGACCACCGGATCGCCCACCCCCAGACGGTCCAGCACCTCCAGCGCCCGCTTGGCGTAGCAAACGCCGCGCGACCCCACCGACACGGTGTCGTCGTCATCGAGGATAACCACCGGCACGCCCTGTTGGGCCAGATCGATGGCGGCGGCCATGCCCACCGGGCCGGCGCCGACCACCACCACCGGATAACGCGGAATGCCGTCGCCGCCAGCCCCGGTGGGCAGACGGAAATCGAACTTGGGATAGCTATAGGTCTTGAGCAATTTTCTCTCCTCCCTGATTTGGTTAGAAGCGCCCGGGGTTGCCCCCCGGTTGTCGCTTTTTCCGCCCACGCCCTGGCAGGCAGCGCTTGTTAATTCGTCATTCCCCGCCTTTTCCACCACCTGCGAGCCCGTGAATTTGTTCACTCCC
This sequence comes from Stygiobacter sp., assembly GCA_006218045.1. Lineage (GTDB taxonomy): Bacteria > Pseudomonadota > Alphaproteobacteria > Rhodospirillales > Magnetospirillaceae > Magnetospirillum. The sequence continues at coordinate 97,746 of VBWB01000004.1, read as the reverse complement.
TTCTGCCGTCACTCCCGCGAAGGCGGGAAGGCGGGAGTCCAGAGGGTGCACCACCACCTTTTCCGCGACTCCTGGATACCCGCCTTCGCGGGTATGACGGGGGGAAAGGTGGAGACGTCAATAAATTCACAGCTCCCTGCGCGGGAGTAACGGAAGGGGAAACGGGCTCAAACTTCCTTTTGCAAGGCCGCCCACATTTCCTTGTCGCGCTCCGCTGTCCAGATGCGCGGATGATCGATGCCGCTGGCCTCGTCCACGGCGCGGGTAACATCGAAGGGCAGGCAATGTTCATAGATGAAGACATGGCCGAACTTGGGGTCCATGGCCTTGCGCGTGTGCTTCATGGCGGCGAACAGATCCATGCCCTGCGCCACCGCCTCCTTGGCTGAGCCGTAAAGCGTGGTGACGAAATCGCTGGTGTAGTCCAGGCCCTTGGCCACTTCGGCCGGGCTCATCAGCGCCGGACCGCGACCGGGGATCAGCTTTTCCGCACCAAGCGCGCGCAGCGCGGCCAAGGTATCGGGCCATTGGCGCAAATGGGCGTCGCCAGTGTAGCAGGCAGCCTCGCATTCCACCAGATCGCCCGAGAACAGCACCTTTTCACTGGGCAGCCAGACCACGGTATCGCCCTTGGTGTGACCGGCGCCCAGATGCTTGATCTGCACTTCCAGCTTGCCCATGTAAAGCGTCATGAAATCCTTGAACACCAGGGTCGGCCAGGTCAGGCCGGGCACCGATTCGAAGTTCTGGAACAGACGGGGAAAGCGGTCGTATTCCGACTTCATGTCGTGTTCGCCGCGCTCGACGATCAGGTCATAGGTCCCCTGGCTGGCGATCACCTGCTGGCAGCCCTCGGCGAAATAGGCCGAGGCACCCAGCACGCGGACGGCATGATAATGCGACAGCACCACGTATTTGATCGGCTTGTCGGTGATTTTGCGGATTTCGGCGATCAGGCGACGCGCCATCACCGGGGTGGCCAGGGCATCGACGATCAGCACGCCGTCATCACCGATGACCACGCCGGCATTGGGATCACCCTCGGCGGTATAGCCCCAGGCGTGGTCCGACAATTGGGTGAAGGTGGTCTTCTTTTCTTCCAGATCGGCCACCGAGGCGAATTGCTTGCTCATGAAAACCTGTCTCCGTATTCCCTTTGGGTCACGGGGTAAATTCTGAAATGCAGAATTAATTCTGTCAATAGGAAACGCACTGCAACAAAAAGCCCGTTGGGACGAAGTGGGCGGCGTTGGTTTTGACGCCGCTGACGCGGCTGCACGTCGGCACCGACACCGAGGCTTGATCTAAATCCTTTGTTTGGCCCCGACGATCCGCTCTGTTATGCTTCCCCACGTTCGCGACCCATTCCGGGCCGCTATTTTTTTTTGGGATGCGCATGGTGCGGATTTGGCCGGGGCGGCTGCTGATCTGCCTGACGACCACGATACTATGGTTGGGACTGGCCCTGCCGGCGCAGGCGGAGGCCGGCGTCACCACCTTGCTGTCCACGACCCTCAACGACCACAACATGGTTATGCTGCTGATCGAACCCGAAACCGGGGCGATCATCGATGCCAATGACGCCGCCAGCCGCTTTTACGGCTATAACCTGCCGCAATTGCGCAACATGAGCGTCCAGGATCTCAACACCCTGGGCCAGGACGAGGTGGCGGCGGAACGCCGCCGCGCCAAGACGGAAAAACGAAATTACTTCATTTTCCCGCATCGTCTGGCCAGCGGCGACCTGCGCACGGTCGAGGTTTACAGCGCCCCCTTGCGCGAGACTGGCGGCCGCACGCTGTTGCTGTCCATCGTCCACGACATCACCGGCAAGGCGGTGGCCGATGGCGAGCTTGCCGCCTATCGCATGCGACTGGAGGAACTGGTCACCCGCCGCACCGCCGAGGCGACCCAGGCGCAAAGCCGCCTGCGCTTTTGGATGGCCCTGGGCCTGGCCATGCAGACCGTGCTGATCGTCGCCCTGGTCATCGCCATCATGCGCCGCCATTCGGCCTTGAAGGAAGTGGCGCACGAGGCCCATACCCGCCGCCGGGCCGAGGAAAAACTGGCCATCGCCAATGCCGACCTTCAGCGTTTCGCCGAAATCGCCGCCCACCACCTGCAGGAACCGACCCGCCGGCTGATCGTGTTCTCGCAGCGCCTGAACAAGCTGCTGCCCAATCAGCCAAACGAGAACGTCGCCTTTTCCCTCGGCACCATCGAGGAGCAGGCCGGCTATCTGCATGCGCTGGTACGCGACGTCCAGGTCTATCTGGCCGCCGCCTCGCCCCTGGGGCCGGTCACCGCCCAGGACCCGGCCCGCATGATCGAGCAGATCCGCAACGATCTGCGCACCCGCTTCGCCGAACAGCAGGCCGAGTTGACCGTGGCGCCGCTGCCTGTCGTCCATATGGATACACCGCGCCTGCGCTATCTGCTCAACGCGCTTTTGGACAATTGCCTGCGCCACGCCCGCCCCGATGTCCCGCCGCGCATCGCCATCAGCGGCGAAAATCGCGATGGCCGCGCCATCTTGCGCATCGCCGACAACGGACCGGGTATTCCGCTGGATTTCCGCACCCGCGTGCTGGAAGTTTTTGAACACCTTCACACCCAGACGGGCGGCCGCCCCGGAACCGGCTTGGGATTGGCGGTGGTCCGTCGTATCGTTACCAGTTGCGACGGTCATGTCGCCATCGAGGATTCACCGTTGGGCGGCATTCAGATCGTTCTTGATTTGCCTGGAGAAGCACCGTGACCGGTCATATCGACACCCATTTCCATATCCTGCTGGTCGAGGATTCCCAGGTCGACGCCCACCTGACCCGTGCCGCCCTGGAAGAAAACCGCTTCGCCGTGTCCATGCACCACGTCACCGACGGCATCGAGGCGCTGGATTATCTGCGCCAGCGGGGGCAGGCTTTCAAAGACGGCCTGCGTCCCGACCTGATCCTGCTGGACCTGAACATGCCGCGCATGAACGGGCGCGAATTTCTGACCGCCATGAAGGCCGATCCCAATCTGTCGGATATTCCGGTGGTGATCCTGACCACCTCGGATGTGGAACAGGACGTCATCGCCTCGTACAAGCTGGGTGCCGCCGGCTATGTCACCAAACCGGTCGACCTGGAACAGTTCATCCATGCCATCAACCAATTGGGTAATTACTGGTTCAAGCTGGTGCGGGTGCCGCATTCCTGATCGGCGTCACTGCGCCGGTTGAGCAGCTTGACCCGGAGGATGGTGGCGGCCAGCGCCAGGGTGACGGCATTGGACACGATCACCGGCCACGCCCCCAGCATCAGCCCGTAGACCAGCCACAGCGCCACCCCGGCGCAGAACGACAGCCACATGGCGGTGGAAATGTCGCGGGTCTGCCGGGTCTTCAAGGTCTTGACCACCTGAGGGACGAAGGCCAAAGTGGTCAGACCACCGGCAATGGCACCGATGTAATCCTGCATGTCCATTGCCCCTCCCCCCGCGCCGATGGTTCGAGCCGATGGTTTTGGAAGTATCACCATGAGCATACTTGGTTCTATCACGGTTCTGCTGGCCTGCCAGCTTGCCGGCGAGACCATCGCCAAACTTTTCGCCCTGCCGGTGCCCGGCCCGGTGATCGGCATGGCCCTGTTGTTCGTGGCATTGGTGCTGCGTCGCGGCTTGCCCGCCGAATTGGACAAAAGTGCCGGTTTTCTGCTGTCGCATCTGTCGCTTTTGTTCATTCCCGCCGGTACCGGGGTGGTGGTGCACGCCCAACTGATCGCGGCGGAATGGCTGCCCATTTCCACCGCGCTGCTGCTGGGGACGGCCATCACCATCGCCGTCACCGGCCTGACCATGGCGGCATTGCTGAAGCTGCGCCGCGGGGCCAAGTCATGACCGCCCTGTGGACGCATCTGCACGACAATCCGCTGACCTGGCTGACCCTGACCCTGGTGGTGTACCAAGCGGCGCACTGGCTGTGGCGACGAGCCGGCATGATGCCGCTGTTGAATCCGGTATTGCTGTCCATCGCCGCCCTGTCGGCCATCCTGACCGTGGCCGGTGTCGACTACGCCCGCTATTTCTCGGGCGCCCAGTTCATCCACTTCTTGCTGGGTCCGGCCACCGTCGCCCTGGCCATTCCGCTTTACAAGCAGTTGAACCGGCTGCGGCAATCGGCCCTGGCCCTGCTGGTCGGATTGCTGGCCGGATCGGTCGCGGCCATCCTGGCCTCGCTGGGCCTGGGCTGGCTATTGGGGGCGTCGCACCAGACCATCATGTCGCTGGCGCCCAAATCGGTGACCTCGCCCATCGCCATGGGCATCGCCGACCAGATCGGCGGCCTGCCATCGCTGACCGCCGTGCTGGTCATTCTGACCGGCATCACCGGGGCGGTGGGCGGCGGCTGGCTGATGGACCGCCTGCGCATCACCGACGAGCGGGCGCGCGGCGTGGCCATGGGCACCGCCGCCCATGGCATCGGCACGGCGCGGGCCTTGCAGATGGGGGAGGTGACCGGCGCCTTTTCCGGTCTGGCCATGGGCCTGAACGGCCTCGCCACCGCGCTCTTGACCCCCATCCTGGTCAGATGGTTGATGCAATAATACCGGTCGCCCGTTGAAATGATCCGTTTCGGCGACCGGTAAGCCCGGAGTCGCAGACACACAGCGGCGTCTGAGCCTGCCGTCTCGGCATGAACTGATCCAACGGATCAGTTCATGCCGAGACGGTATAAGGCGGCGCGCCGTCGACAGCACCAATACCAAAGACCGGGTTCCCCCTTCGCCTGCAACGCGCCACCATGCAGGCGGTCGGCTACCGGAGCGCGAAGCCATGCCCCTCATCGATCTGCTGTTTTCCAATCTGATTGCGGAAGGATCGCTGGCGGTCATCGACAGTGTCGGCACAAGGCGCCAATACGGCGACGGCTCGGCCCCGTTGGCCACCGCCCGTATCCTGGACGCCAAGACGGAACGCCGCATCGTCCTGGCCCCTGATTATCACCTGCTGGAAGCCTATACCGACGGCACACTGGTGATGGAGGAAGGCAGCTTCCACGATTTCCTCGACGTCTGTTGCGCCAATGTCGCCGACGGCGGCTTCAATCCGGTGCATAAGGCCTATCAGGCCATGGGCCGCGCCTTCCTGTTCTGGCAGCGCTGGAACCCGGTGCATCTGGCGCAAAAGCGGGTATCGCACCATTACGACCTGCATGAAAACCTGTTCCGCCTGTTTCTCGACGACGACCTGCAATATTCCTGCGCCTATTTCCACGCACCCGAGGACAGCCTGGAACAGGCGCAGGTGGCGAAAAAGCGCCATATCATCGCCAAGCTCGACATCAAGGACGGCCAATCGGTGCTGGATATCGGCTGCGGCTGGGGCGGCATGGCCCTGTCCATCGCCCGCGCCGCCGACGTCACCGTGTTGGGGGTGACCCTGTCGAAGGAACAGCTTGAAGTGGCGCGACGCCGGGCCGAGCAGGAAGGCTTGGCTGGCCGCGTGCGCTTCGAGTTGCTGGATTATCGCAAGCTCACGGAAAAGTTCGACCGCATCGTCAGCGTCGGCATGTTCGAGCATGTGGGGCCGCCGCATTACCGCCAGTATTTCCGCAAGGTGCGCGACCTGCTGACCGCGGATGGCGTCGCCCTGGTCCATTCGGTCGGCGAGTTCGATTACGGTTCTTCCAATCCGTGGATTCAGCGTCACATCTTCCCCGGTTCCTACACCCCGTCCTTGGGTCAGGTGCTGCCGGCGGTGGAAAAGGCCCGGCTGTGGACCACCGACGTGGAAATCCTGCGCGTCCATTACGCCGAGACGCTGAAGGCCTGGCGCGAGCGCTTCACCCAGCATCGGGCCGAGGCGGCGGCCTTATACGACGAACGCTTCTGCCGCATGTGGGAGGCCTATCTGTCCGCCTGCGAAATCGGCTTCCGCCGCATGTCGCTGATGGTGTTCCAGATTCAGCTGACCAAGCACCGCTACGCCCTGCCCTTCACCCGCGACTATATGCTTGAACGGGAAAAAGCCCCCCAAACCGACTAAAGTATCCGGTGCCGACCGGGAGCGGCGACGCTATCTTCAAGGGTAGCGGAAACAAGGAAAACCATATGACCGCCCCCGTCGTCTCGTCCGACCGCGCCGCCTTTGAACGCTTGCTGCAACAGGTTGTGCACGACGCCGAGGACGGCAGTTTCGGGCGCCTGCACATCGTCCGCATCTCCCCCGTCGGCGCCGACGACGATGAATGGCATCGCCTGCTGCCCAAGGCCATGGCCATCGCCGAGAACATCCTGCATCACCGCCTGGGCGCCACCGATGCCTGTCTGCGGCTGGCCGAAGGCCGTTTCATGCTGCTGTTCCCTACCCTGGGCGAAATCGAGGGGCGCTTGCGCGCCACCGCCATCGCCGCCGAGATCCGCCAGCACCTGACCGGCAACCAGTCCCACGGCGTCGAAGTGGCGACCGAGGTTCTGCCGCTGGCCGCCTTGCGCCACGCCAAACTACCGGTCAGCGTCGAGACCATGCACAAGGCCATGGAGCACAGCCACCACCCATCCATTTCGCTGAGCATTGAATATCAGCCGGTGTGGGACATGCCGCGTCAGGCGATCATCGGCAGCCGGGCGCGGGCACGGCGCGATTTCGGCGGCCAGACCATGTGGGAACGCGCGGTCATGTTCGGCGGCGAGGAAGACCCCATGGCCGTCGACGTCAACCGCCACCTGGCCCATGCCGGCGCCGCCTTCCGCCCTGATCGCGGCTTGCTGTTCCTGCCGGCGGTGGTCAACACCCACACCCTGTCGCACGGCAAGGGGATCGAAGACTTTCTCGACACAATCTGTCATCCCGGCGGCGGCAAGCTGGTGCTGGAACTGGCCGGGGCGGTGGCCAATCTCAGCCGCCCCACCTTGCGGGCGGTGATCGGCGCCATCCGCGCCCGCGGCTGCGCCGTCGCGGTGCGGGTGGTGCCCGAAGCCGAGACCGCCCGCTTCCTGCACGATTGCGGCGCCGAATATCTGTGCCTGAACCAGTTGCAGGCGCAAGTGGCCGGCTTCACCCCCTCGGCGGTGCATGCCCTTTACACCCTGGTCGCCCACGATGTCGGCGATCTGGGTTTTCATCTGGCGCTGTGGAACGCCACCAACCCCGAGGACATCAAACGCGCCGCCAGCCTGGGCTTTACCTTGTTCAGCGGCACCCCCGTGGGCGTGACGGCGAAAAGTGCTGCGACTTTGAAGACACTGCCCGTGCCCGCAATCTTTGCCTGACCCGCTTCTTCTGCTAGGGTTCCGGCCATGTCGAACCCAGAAGAAACCATCACCTTCCGCACCCCGCCGCATAATTATGAAGCGGAGCAGGCGCTGCTGGGCGCCATCTTGCTCAACAACCGCACCTTTGAGCGGGTGTCGGAATATCTGCGGCCGGAACATTTCGCCGACCCCACCCATGGCAGGGTCTTCGCCGCCTGCGCCAAGCTGATCGAACGCGGCCAGATCGCCAATCCGGTGACCCTGACCACCTATTTCCAGCATGACGGCGGCCTGGAAGAACTGGGCGGCACCCCCTATCTGGCGCAATTGGCCAATGCGGTGGTGTCGATCATCGACGCCGAGGATTACGCCAAGCTGATCCATGACCTGCATCTCAGGCGTGAATTGATCGAGCTGGGTGAGACCATGGTCAATCAGGCCCACGCCCCCAAGATCGACGAGCCGGCCATGGACCAGATCGGTCGGGCCGAAGCGCAGCTTTACGAATTGGCCACCACCGGCCAGACCGAGGGCGGCTTCGAGACCTTCGGCCAAGTGCTGGTGGAAGCGGTCAAGCAAGCCGAATCGGCGCATAAGCGCCAGGGCAAGCTGTCGGGCGTGCCCACCGGGCTGATCGACCTGGACAAGAAACTGGGCGGCCTGCATCCGTCGGATCTGCTGATCCTGGCCGGGCGCCCGTCCATGGGCAAGACCTCGCTGGCCACCAACATCGCCTATAACGCCGCCAAGGCTTACCGCGAGGAAGTGGACGCGCTGGGCAACAAAAAGGCCGCCGATGGCGGCGTCGTCGCCTTCTTCTCGCTGGAAATGTCGTCGGAACAGCTGGCCACCCGTATCCTGGCCGAGGCGGCGGAAATCCAGAGCCATAAAATCCGCCAGGGCGAGATGTCCAACGACGAGTTCGAGCGTCTGGTGGTGGCGGCGCAGGAACTGCACCGCCTGCCGCTGCACATCGACGACACCCCGGCGCTCAGCATTTCCGCCGTGCGCACCCGGGCCCGGCGCCTCAAGCGCCAGCAGGGCCTGCACCTGATCGTGGTCGATTACCTGCAATTGCTGCGCGGCTCGGGGGCGACCGCCGAAAGTCGGGTGCAGGAGGTGTCGGAAATCACCCGTGGTCTGAAAGCCCTGGCCAAGGAACTGGATCTGCCGGTGATCGCCCTGTCGCAGTTGTCGCGCGCGGTCGAACAGCGCGAGGACAAACGTCCGCAATTGTCGGATCTGCGCGAATCGGGCTCGATCGAACAGGACGCCGACGTGGTGATGTTCGTCTTCCGCGAACAATATTACCTGGAACGGGCCGAGCCGGGCCAACGCCCGGACGAAACGCCGGAAAAGTTCAATGAACGCCATGCCAAATGGCAGCAACGCTGCGAAGAGGTGTGGAACACCGCCGAAGTCATCATCGCCAAGCAGCGTCACGGCCCGGTCGGCACCGTGCGTCTGGCCTTCCAGGGCGAGTTCACCAAGTTCGGCAATCTGATGTCCGGCGACCATTACGAAGAACCGGGGTATTGATGACCGTTCCCTTGCCATCATTTCCGCGCGGCAGGACGATGTGACGACATGAAACGCCCCTGCGTCTATATCCTGGCCAGCGGCAGAAACGGAACCTTGTATATCGGCGTCACCAGCGACCTTGCCAAACGCCTGTGGAAACATAAAAACGACGTGACCGCGGGCTTTACCAAGCAGTACCAAGTCCATACCCTGGTCCACGTCGAAGCCTTTGAAACAATGCCCGATGCCATCTTACGGGAAAAACAACTGAAGAAATGGCGACGGGAATGGAAGTTGGAACTGATCGAGACCACCAACCCGGATTGGCGCGATTTGTATGATGACATCATGCGCTGATACATTCCTGGATGCCCGCCTGCGCGGGCATGACGACTTTTATGTTTCCGTCATTCCCGCGAAAGCGGGAATCCAGGAGTCGCGGAAAAGTCGCAAGGACATAATTCGATGACCGCTCACGATCGTGCCACCGGCATTCTTTCCATCGACCTCGACGCCATCGCCGACAATTGGCGCACCCTCGCCGCCCGGGCAGCGGGAGCCGAAGCCGCCGGAGTGGTCAAGGCCGACGGCTACGGCCTGGGCGCGGCGCCGGTGGGACGGGCCTTGCGCAAGGCCGGCTGCACCACCTTCTTCGTCGCCACCATCGATGAAGGCATCAGCCTGCGCCCGCATGTGAACGATGCCCGCATCCTGGTGCTGGGCGGGGTGCTGCCGGGCACCGGCGCCGATTTCATCGGCCATCAACTGATCCCGGTGCTCAACAGCCCGGAACAGATCGGCTTGTGGTCCGGCTTCGCCGCCGCCGGCGGTCGTCCCTTGCCCGCCGCCATCCACATCGACAGCGGCATGAACCGCCTGGGCCTGGACCGGGCGGCGGTGGACCTGCTGGCCGATGACAAGCGCCGGCTGGACGGCATCGAGCCGGTCCTGGTCATGAGCCACATGGCCTGCGCCGACGAACGCGATCACGCCATGAACCGTCGGCAATTGGATCGTTTCACCCTGTTGGCCGACCGCCTGGGAATGAGCGCGCCGCGATCGCTGGCGGCCAGTTCCACCGTTTTCCTGGGTGCTGACTATCATTTCGACCTGATCCGTCCGGGGGCGGCGCTTTATGGGGTGAACCCCCAGCCGGACAGCCCCAATCCGTTGCGTCAGACCGTCCGTTTGCACGGAAAAATCCTGCAAGTCCGCGACGTTGACACCCCCCAGACCGTTGGTTATGGTGCCAGCCATCGGTTCAAGGCCAAGAGCCGGGTCGCCACCATCGCCTGCGGTTACGCCGATGGCTTGTTCCGGTCCTTGGGTAATCGCGGTTTTGGTGTCATCGGGGGGGTAAAAGTGCCGGTCGTAGGCCGCATTTCCATGGATTTGACCACCGTTGACGTCAGCGCCGTGGCGCCCGGGCTCGTGCATGCCGGCGCCCTGGTCGAACTGATCGGCCCCGATCACGATGTCGACGCCCTGGCCGCCGAGGCCGGTACCATCGGCTATGAAATCCTGACAAGCCTGGGCAGACGCTACCTGCGCGACTACAACGGGGGAAATGCCTGATGGACTTCGTCGCGGCCATCGGTCGGATCTTCCTGGCCTTCCTGTCCCATGTTGGCCGGTTGTCGGCCTTTGCCGGCACCGCCCTGTCGCACATCGTCCGCCCGCCGTTTTATCCGCGCCTGACCCTGCGGGCCATGGTCGAGATCGGCTATTACTCGCTGCCGGTGGTCGGCCTGACCGCCGTGTTCACCGGCATGGTGCTGGCGCTGCAATCCTATTCCGGCTTCTCCCGCTTCGCCGCCGAGAGCGCGGTGGCCACCGTGGTGGTGCTGTCGATAACGCGTGAACTGGCCCCGGTGCTGGCCGGGCTGATGGTGGCCGGACGCATCGGCGCCTCGATGGCGGCCGAGATCGGCACCATGCGGGTGACCGAGCAGATCGACGCGTTGACCACGCTTTCCACTAATCCGTTCAAGTATCTGGTGGCGCCCCGGCTGCTGGCCGGACTGCTGATGGTGCCCTGCCTGGTGCTGGTGGCCGACATCATCGGCGTCTTCGGCGGCTATATCGTCGGCGTCTACAAGCTGGGCTTCAACCCGTCCAGCTATCTGGCGCGGACCTGGGAATTCCTGGAACCCATCGACGTCATTTCCGGCCTGACCAAGGCGGCGGTGTTCGGCTTCATCATTTCGCTGATGGGCTGCTATCACGGCTATTATTCCCGTGGCGGCGCCCAGGGCGTGGGTGCGGCCACCACCAATTCGGTGGTGTCGGCGGCCATCATGATCCTGATCTTCAATTACGTCATCACCGCCCTTTATTTCGGGAAATGAGCATGACCGCGCCGGCCAAAATCGTCCTTTCCGACGTGCACAAATCCTTTGGCAAGAAGGTGGTGCTGGACGGTGCCGACCTGAGCGTGGCCAAGGGCGAATCGGTGGTGATCATCGGCGGTTCGGGCACCGGCAAGTCGGTACTGCTGAAATCCATTCTCGGCATCCTGCGACCGGAAAAAGGCTCGATCACGGTGGATGGCGAAGAAGTCATCGGCATGCGATCCAAGGCGCGCGACCGTATGATGCTGAAATTCGGCATGCTGTTCCAGGGCTCCGCCTTGTTCGATTCCCTGAAGGTGTGGCAGAACGTCGCCTTCGGCCTGATCCAGGGCCGCGGCATGGATCGCGATCAGGCCCATGCCATCGCCATCGAAAAACTGGCCCAGGTGGGGTTGGCCGAATCGGCGGGGGAACTGTTTCCGGCGGAATTGTCCGGCGGCATGCAAAAGCGTGTCGCCCTCGCCCGTGCCATCGCCACCAGCCCGGAAATCATCTTCTTCGACGAGCCCACCACCGGGCTGGACCCGATCATGGCCGACGTCATCAACGACCTGATCGTCGAATGTACCAAGGAACTGGGAGCGACCACGCTTTCCATCACCCACGACATGGCCTCGGCCCGCAAGATCGCCGACCGCATCGCCATGCTGTACAAGGGTCGCCTGATCTGGGTGGGGGCGGCCAAGGACATCGACCATTCCGGCAACGAATACGTCGATCAGTTCATTCACGGCCGGGCCGAAGGCCCGATCAAGATGGAGTTGCGCGCCTAAGCGCGCGGGCCGAAGGCCCAATCAAGATGGAACTGCGGGCTTAGTTTCTGCGACCTAAGGATCATCGTCAGTTGGGCCGGTTGCGTGATATTCTGTCCCGCATGATGATTGTGCTATCACGCCTTAGCGTACTCATTGCCACCGTCATGGTGTTGACCGCCCTGCCCGCCTGGGCGGCGGATGGCCCGCTCAGCCTGACCACCGGCATGCGAGAACCATGGACGACCGAGCACCGGGACGGCTTTACCGACCTGCTGATCGAGGCCCTGGCCAAACGCACCGGCGTGGCCATGACGTTAAGCGTCAATCCCGCCGCCGCTCGCGCCATCACTCTGGTCAATGACGGCGTCGACGACGGGTTGGCGGCGCGAATCGGCGGATTGGACAAAGACTATCCCAATCTGGTGCAGGTGCCGGAACCCATCTTCATCAATGACTTCGTTGCCTGTACCAATGCCGACAATCCGGTGATCAAGACCTGGGGCGATCTGGCGCCGTTGTCCGTCGCCCACATCATCGGCTGGCAAATCTTCGAGCGAAATTTGCCGAGCGTGCGCGAACTGACCACGGCGCGGGATTCCCGCCAATTGGTGCAATTGCTGCAAAACGCCCGTGCCGACACCATCTTGCACGAACGCTGGCAGGCGTTATGGCAGGCCCATCAGTTGAACCATCTCATCAAGGTGCAGGAACCGCCCCTGGCCCAGGTTCCCATGTACCTGTATCTGCATGAGCGCCATGCGGCCCTGGTTCCGCTCATCAGCGCCGAACTGGTGGCGATGAAGGCCGATGGCAGCCACCAGCGTCTACAGGACAAGGCCTTCTCCCGTATCCTTCCGGGCCGCTGATCGTGTCGTCCGCCTTCATCATGCGCCGTCCCCATGGGGTGATCGGGCGTTTGCTGCGCCGGGTGGTTCTGGCCGGCGGCATCGCCGCCCTGATCCTGACATCGGCGCTTTTGTACCTGGAATACCACCGCGACCTTGACGTGTTGATGGACCGCCTGGCCCAGGTCGAAAGCGGCACCCTGCCCAGCATCACCGAAAACGTCTGGCTGGAAGACCGCGAGCGGCTGGAGCTGGTGTTCAAAGGCTTGCTGCAATTGCCCGGCATCGCCCAGGTGGAACTGTTGGATGGCCAAGGAAGAATGCTGGTGCGCCTGGGCCAGGAGCCCGCCCACGCCATCGTGCGGACGTTCCCGCTGAAACGCCTGTATAACGGCCAGATCATGGATCTGGGACAATTAAGGGTCAGCGCCACCACCGCCCGGCTTCACCAGCGCATGGTGCAGCGCCTGTGGGGGATTCTGGCCGTCAATCTGGCGCTGATCATGGTGTTGAGCGCGGTCATCTACGCCCTGACCCATCAATCGGTGATCCGCCCCTTGCGCCTGATCGCCCACTATGCCGAGGAACTTGGCCGACAGGGGCCGACGGAAACGCCGGAACAGGATTTGGGCCACTTCCACAGCGGTGACGAAATGTGGGAACTGGTCCGCACCCTGAACCTGATGCGTCAGGAACTGGCCCGGGGCCACCAGGAACTTGCCGCCAACGAACACCGCTTGCGCATCCTGTTTTCCGCCTCGCCGGTATCGCTGTGGGAAGAGGATTTCTCCGCCGTCGCCGCCGCCTTGGAAAAGCATCGCCCCGACATCGACGACATCGACGCGTGGATGCGGGCCAATCCGACGGAAGTCCTGGCCCTGGCCGACTTGGTGCGGGTGATCGACGTCAACGATGCCACCATCAGCATGCACCATGCCCGCAACCGGGAAGAATTGCTGCACCGCCTGCCGCTGATCTTCACCCCGGACTCGCTGCCGGCGTTCCAGGCCCAGTTGCGGGCCTTGTGGACGGGTGAGACGGCCCTGACCACCGATACCGTGGTCCGCACCCTGGATGGCGAACTTCGCCATGTCCTGTTGCGCTGGAAGGTGGCGACCGGGCACGAGCAGACCTTGAACCGGGTGATCGTGTCGCAAGAAGACATCACCGAGCGCAAGGCCTGGGCCAATCAACTGGAAGACGCCTTGGCCCGCCTGCGTGAGAGCAACGCCGAGCTGGAACGGGTGACCTTCGTCACCGCCCACGATCTGCTGGAACCCATGCGCGCGGTCATCAGCTTCAGCCAGTTGATCGAACGCCATGTCCGGGCCAGCGGTACACCCTCGGCTGAACTGAGCGACGACCTGTCCTACCTTCAGGCCGCCGCCTTGCGCATGAAACTGCAGATCGAGGGCATGAACCGCTATGCCTCGATCTGTCAGGAGCAGGTGGTCATGCACCTCATGCCCCTGTCCTTGGCGGTGAACGACGCCTTGCACAAATTGTCCCTGCCGGACGATAGCGAGATTGAAATCGGCCACCTGCCCGAGATCATCGGCAGTCGCCGGCAACTGGCCGAGCTGTTTTTTCAGATCATCGAAAACAGCATCAAATTCCGCACCGTGGAAAAGCTGCATATTTGCATTGCCGCCCAACCAACGCCCGGAGGCTGGCGGGTCACGGTCAGCGATAACGGCATCGGCATCGACCCGGCGTTTTCTCAGTTGCTGTTCGACCTGTTCCGCCGCCTGCACGGCCCCGGCCAATATTCCGGCGTCGGCATCGGTCTGGCCCTGTGCCGCAAGATCATGGAGCGTCACGACGGCCACATCGCCTTTGACCCCGGTTATTACCCCGGCGCCCGCCTGGTCCTGACCTTCCCCGCCGCGCCGCTTGCCACTCCGCTTGCCAGTCCGGGGGCCACGCTCTAGGATCGCGCCGAAATCGCGCTTTAGGACCGCCCCATGTCCAAATCATCCGCCCGTTTCGTCTGCCAGGAATGCGGTGCCGTCACCGTCAAATGGGCGGGTAAATGCGAGACCTGCGGCGCCTGGAATTCCATTGCCGAGGAAGCCCCGCGCGAGAACGCGCCCAAGGGCCTGGGCGGCAAGGCCGGACGCAAGATCGAATTCGTCGGCCTGGAAGGTCAGGCCGCCCCGGTACCGCGACTGATGACCGGCATCGGCGAGTTGGACCGGGTGGCCGGCGGCGGGCTGGTGCCCGGCTCGGCCCTCTTGGTGGGCGGCGATCCCGGCATCGGCAAGTCGACGCTGCTGACCCAGGCGGCGGCCCTGCTTTCGGCCAAGCATGCGGTGGTCTACATCTCGGGCGAAGAGGCAGTGGATCAGGTGCGCCTGCGTGCCCGGCGCATGGGGCTGGCCCATGCCCCCGTCCAACTGGCCGCCGCCACCTCGTTGCGCGACATCGTTTCCACCTTGGATGTGGCCGACGCCCCCGCCGTGGTGGTCATCGATTCCATCCAGACCATGTTCGCCGACACGGTGGAATCGGCGCCGGGCACCGTCACCCAGGTGCGCACCTGCGCCCATGAACTGATCCGGCTGGCCAAGCGGCGCGGCTTCGTCCTGTTCCTGGTCGGCCACGTGACCAAGGAAGGCACCATCGCCGGCCCGCGCGTGCTGGAACACATGGTCGACACCGTACTTTATTTCGAGGGCGAGCGCGGCCATCAGTTCCGCATCTTACGCGCGGTCAAGAACCGCTTCGGCGCCACCGACGAAATCGGCGTGTTCGAGATGACCGATGCCGGTCTGGCGGAAGTCCTGAACCCATCGGCGCTGTTTTTGGCCGAACGGCGCGGCAATGTCTCGGGGTCGTGCGTCTTCGCCGGCATCGAGGGGACGCGGCCCATGCTGGTGGAAATCCAGGCCCTGGTCGCCCCCAGCACCCTGTCTTCGCCCCGGCGCGCCGTGGTTGGCTGGGATACCAGCCGCCTCGCCATGGTGCTGGCGGTGCTCGATGCCCGTTGCGGACTTGCTTTGTCGGGCAATGACGTTTATTTGAACGTCGCAGGCGGCTTGCGCATCGCCGAGCCTGCCGCCGATCTGGCGGTAGCCGCCGCCCTGGTCTCGTCGGCCAGCGATATCCCGGTTCCCGCCGATATGGTGGTGTTCGGGGAAATCGGACTTTCAGGCGAAGTCCGCGCCGTGGCGCAGACCGAACTGCGTCTGAAGGAAGCGGCGAAACTTGGCTTCGCGCAGGGGCTGGTGCCCGCGACGCCGAGAAAGGGCAAGGGTCCGGTGGCCACAGGGGCACTGGGCATTCGCCCTCTTGGGCACCTGCAGGATTTGTTGGGGCTGTTCCGCCCCGCCTCGTGACGACAACAGAGCCGAATCCCCCATGGGCAATCTTTCCATCACCGCTGTCGATATCGTGGTGGCCGTCGTTCTGCTGGGGTCCGCCGGCTTCGCCTTCCTGCGCGGATTCGTCCACGAGGTGTTGGCCATCGCCGCCTGGGCCGGCGCCGCCCTGGCCGCTCTTTACGGCTTCCAATACGTCCAGCCCTTGGCGCGGCAATATATCGGCAGTGCCCTGGTGGCCGACATCGCCGCCGGCGCCGCCTTGTTCCTGATCACGCTTTTCGTGCTGTCCATGATCACCAAGGCCGCCGCCGACCGGGTGCGGCGCAGCGCGCTCAACAGCGTCGATTCGTCCCTGGGTTTCGCATTCGGTCTGGTCAGGGGTGCAGTTCTGGTCTGCCTTGCCCATCTATTGATCACCATGCTCACCGAGACCCCGCCATCGTGGCTGGCCGAGGCCCGAAGCTATCCCTGGCTGGAACGCGGTGCAGGCATCCTGCGCGGCCTGGCCCCGGACAATTTCGGCTCCGCTCAGGGCCACGCCCGGCAGATGTCGAAAGAGGCCGAGGATGTGATGCGGGCGGAACAGACGTTACGCAAATATATTGCCCCGCAGCCGGCAGCCCCGGCGGTGAAACAGGCAGAGACGGGCAGCAAGCCCGCACAAGGGTACGACAAGGAAAGCAGAAGCCAACTGGATCGCCTGATCCAGGCCAATCAATGATTACAGCGGCGAGAACCGGCATGTTGACCACCAATCCTTTCGACGACGATCACCTGCGCGAAGAATGCGGGGTGTTCGGCATCTATGGCCACCCCGAGGCGGCGGCCCTGACCGCCCTGGGTCTGCACGCCCTGCAGCATCGCGGCCAGGAAGCGGCGGGTATCGTGGCCCATGACGGCGACGTCTTCCACAACCACCGTGACCTGGGCCATGTCGAGGATTGCTTCGGTTCCGAGGCCATCATCCGCAAGCTCAAGGGCGCGGCGGCGGTCGGCCATGTGCGTTATTCCACCACCGGCGAAACCTTGCTGCGCAATGTTCAGCCCTTGTTTGCTGAAATGGAATTCGGCGGCTTGGCCCTGGCCCATAACGGCAACCTGACCAACACCAACGTGTTGCGCCGCTCGCTGGTCAAGCGCGGCTGCCTGTTCCAAAGCACCACCGACACCGAGGTGATCATCCATCTGATCGCCATCAGCCTGTATACCAGCGTCGAGGACCGCCTGATCGACGCGCTGCGCCAGATCGAGGGCGCCTATTCGCTGACCTGCCTGACCAAGGACGGGGTGATGGGCGTGCGCGACCCGCTGGGCATCCGCCCGCTGGTGTTGGGCAAGCTGGACGGGGCGTGGTGCCTGGCGTCGGAAACCTGCGCCTTCGACATCATCGGTGCCGAATTCGTCCGCGACGTCGAGCCGGGCGAGATCGTGGTCATCAGCGCCACCGGCCTGCGTTCGCTCAAGCCGTTCGCCGTCAAGCAGCGCCGCTTCTGCATCTTTGAATACATCTATTTCGCCCGTCCCGATTCCATCATGGAAGGGACCAGCGTCTACGATGTCAGGAAGCGTATCGGCGCCCAATTGGCGCGCGAAAGCGCCGTCGATGCCGACGTCATCATCCCGGTGCCCGATTCCGGCGTCCCCGCCGCCATCGGTTATGCCGCCCAGGCCGGCATTCCGTTCGAGTTGGGCATCATCCGCAACCACTATGTCGGGCGCACCTTCATCCAACCCACCGACCGCACCCGCCATGTGGGCGTCAAGATGAAGCACAATCCCAACCGCCATGCCATCGAAGGCAAGCGGGTGATCCTGGTCGACGATTCCATCGTTCGCGGCACCACCAGCCGCAAGATCGTGGAAATGGTCCGCCAAGCCGGGGCCAAGGAAGTGCACATGCGCATTTCGTCGCCGCCCACCAACCATTGCTGCTATTTCGGCATCGACACGCCGGAGCGGGAAAAACTGCTGGCGGCGCGCTATGACCTGGACGGCATGGCCAAGCTGATCGGCGTCGATTCGCTGGCCTTCATCTCGCTCGACGGCCTGTACAAGGCGGTGGGCGAGGAAGCCCGCAACCCGGCGGCGCCGCAATATTGCGATGCCTGCTTTACCGGCGATTACCCGATCATGCCGACTGATTACGCCCATCAACTGTCCGACCCCAAGCAGCTTTCCCTGTTGGGCGAGGCGGGGAAATGAGCCATCGTCTGCAAGGCCGCGTCGCCCTGGTCACCGGGGCTTCGCGCGGCATCGGTCGCGCCGTCGCCAAGCGCTTCGCCGCCGAAGGGGCCGAGGTCATCTGCGTCGCCCGCACCCAGGGCGCGCTCGAGGAACTGGATGACGAAATCGCCAACGCAGGGGGCAAAGCGGTGCTGTGCCCGCTGAACCTGCGCGAGTTCGACAAGATCGATCAGGTCGCCGCCGCCCTTTACCAGCGTTTCGGCCGCCTGGACATCCTGGTCGGCAATGCCGGCGACATCGGCGGTGGGCTTGCCCCCATCGGTCATGTGGACCAAAGGCACTTCCAGGAAGCCTTCGACGTCAACGTCACCGCCAATTACCGGCTGATCCGCGCTTTCGCGCCGCTCTTGAAGGTGTCGGAGCATGGCCGTGCCGTTTTCGTCACCTCGGGTGCCGCCCATGCCAACCTGCCCTATTGGGGCGTCTATGCCGCCGGCAAGGCCGCGCTTGAATCCATCGTCCTGACCTGGGCGGCGGAAATCGCCAATATTTCCAGCACCCGCGTCAATCTGATCGACCCCGGCGCGGTGGCGACCCGTATGCGCACCATCGCTTTCCCCGGCGAGGATGCCGCCTCCTTGGCCCAGCCCGACGACGTCGCCGGTAGTTTTGTCGATCTGGCGGAAACGGCCTGCCAGCACCACGGCCAAATCATTCGCCTGGGTTGATAAATAGGTCGTACGCCTGATTGACCTGTGCGTTCCTGCGGGTGATCATGACGCAACATACGACGGCACTTGCACCATCCGATCAGGTGAGGTAAGCCGAATGGGTGGGGAAAATAGCCGAGGGCGGCGGCACCGTGGGGACAGCGTTGCGGCCAGCGGTAACGTCCAGAAGGGCGATAGAGGGCGGGATGAGCGAGCAACCGCGTGACAACAAAACGTTTGAAACCAAGGTTTCAAACCTGATCAACGCCACCCGGCACCTGGAAGTGCCGCAGATTTTGCTATTGCGCCGCTTGACCATGGCCGACCCGGAAAGCCTGAAATGGGCGAACATCCGCGAGTTGGACGTGGTTTTTTCCGTCATTCTGGGCAAGGCGGTGGAACGGCTTGGCGGCGACGCCCTGCGTCAGGCCCGTGACAAGAATTTCGAGCCGTTGCTGCCGCAAGACGTCAATCACCGCGATGAAGATCTGCGGGTTTTGAGCGCGGTGGTCGCCCCGCTCTTGGGGCCGGCTCCACCGCCGGTGAGCGAGCAGGAATTGTTGCTGTCCAGACTGCTGACCATGGGGCCGGCGGCAGCCAAGCAACCCACCACCCGCCACTCCTCCGCCATCAAGGAACCGCCGCCCCTGTTCGCCGCCCAGTTGGGGCCGGATTCCGAACGGCTGATGCCCGGCAGCGACAACCGCATGACGCTGGATTCGGACGATAATACCTTTACCGACTTCCCCACCTTGTTCGATGACGCCATCTGTTCCTATACCCGCAAGGTGCTGAGCCTGTTGCAGGTCAAGGGCGACATCAAGCCGGGCCGCCGGCCCTTTGCCATGGCCCCGGAATTCGCCGCCTGCTACGAGGAAGTACTGCGCCGTTTCGTGCTGCCGCCCATGCGCTCGTCACGCCATATCCAGCAATTGGGCATCAACTACAATTGGGCCGAAATCGGCGGCGGCAAGTTGATCGAAATCATCCAAGGCGGCGAAGTCAACAATCCGGTGCTGCACAACTGGGACAATCGCTGGGGCGCCTTCCGCACCGTCAAGGGCAAGAAACCCAAGCCCGAGGACGATCCGTGGCCGCTGTTCCGCGAGGACGCCACCAAAAGCGGCTATACGCCGCCGGACGAGGACGGTATCCGCCTGATGCAGGATATCGTCCGCTTCGAGACCGATTCCATCGCCAAGGCCTGGCGTGAACTGGGACAGTTGTACGAACAGGAATTCACCCCCAATGCCCGCCAGGAACAGGCGCGCGAAGGAGCGTTCCGCGATGGGCTGATGAAGTGGATCAGCAAGCTGCCCGAGGGCATCGGCGAATTGCTGGCCATCAAGGCCTATTACCTGTTCCCGCGGATCGACGGCACCTTTATTCGCCGCTTGCTGACCAATTTCGGCCGCACCGACAATGAGCGGCGACGGGCGGCACCGATTCTCAACAACTTTATCCTGAACATGGGTGAATGACTGGTTTTCTAGTCCGAGGTCAGCGGATAATCTGATCCGAGAGATCGCGATAGGGGGATGACGGGGGGCATGAGCACGGCAGGCGACAGCTTTGAAGCCAAGGTAGCCAATCTGGTGGCGGTGACCCAAAAGTTGGACGTGCAGCGCATCTTGCAGGTGCGGCGCCTGACCATGGCCGACCCGCAAAGCCTGAAATGGGCCAGCGCCCGCCAACTGGATCTGGTCTTCAACGTCATCCTGGCCAAGGCGCTGGAACGCACCGACATGGCCGAGATTCTGGCCGCCAGCACCCAACATTTCGACCCCATGCTGCCGCCCGGCCCGGAAGATCAGGTGGACAAGGAACGCTGGTTGCTGTTCGACCTGGCCAAGCCCATGTTGTCGGGAAACAGCGCCAGCACCACCGAGACCACCGAAGCGGTGATGGACCAGATCGAAGCCGATGGCGACGATAACATCGACGACGACGAATACAGCCCGCAAAGCTATGGCGATTTCGCCACCATGTTCGACGACAGCATCTCGCGCTACGTCAAACGCAGCTTGGCGGTGATCGCCGCCGGCGGCAACCGTCCGCATATCCCCCAGCCCTTCTATCTGGCGCCGCCTTTCGCCTCGTGCTACCTGCATGTGCTGCGCGACACCGTGCTGCCGGCCATGCGGTCGTCACGGCGCATGAAGGAACTGGCCATATCGCGCAACTGGACCGAGGCCGGGGCCGGTGGCCGCATCATCGGCATGATCCAGGCCGGCGGCAGTGACAATGCCATCTTGCACCATTGGGACAGCCGCTGGCAGGTTTTCCACCCCGAGCACGTGCTCAAGGGCAAGGACGGCAAGCCCAGGCCGCGCCGGGCCGAGGATGATCCCTGGCAATTGTTCCAAGACGACGCCGCCAAGCACGGCTACGTCCCGCCCTATCCGTCCGATATCCCCATGCTGCAACGCATCGTCCGCCTGGATGGCGAGGTTCTGGCTGATTCCTGGGGCCAATTGGCGCAGATGTACGAACAGGAATTCCAGCCGAAAACCCGGGCGGAACAGGGCCGCCCCGGCTCGTTCCGCGACGGCTTGCTGAAGTTCATCGACAAGCTGGAATTCCACGGCGGCGACATCTTGACCATCAAGGCATTTTTCGACTGCCCGAAGGTCGACCGCCTGTTCCTCAAACAGATGATCCAGATCCTGGGCCGCACGGACATGGAACGGATGAAGCGGGCACCGCTGTTGATCGGCTTCTACAACGATCTGCCGAAATAAGGCGAATTACCGAAGCAGGTCGGCAACCGGCCCATCCATGGGCTGGGCCAGCGGACCGGATTGACCGGGGCTTTGCGCCCCCAGGCGGATCGCCTCGGCGGCGAAATCGGCCACCGCCACCGCGCCGCCCAGGAACCGGCCGCCGCCCATGCCGAAAGTGGCCACATGGATGGCCGCCAAGGTTGGCGCCCCGGCTCGCCACACCAGTACCGGCGCGCCGGAATCGCCCTTCACCGCGTCGCAATCGTGGGTAAGCGCCCCTTCCGCCAGTTTGCCGGTGACATGGCAGCCCACATGGGCGGCGGGGATATGCGCCTTGTCCTGGCCATATCCCACCGTCACCAGGCGATCAGCGGCAGTGGGCGACGCCCCCAACCCGACCCAGCCGACCTTTTCCCCCAACGGTTCAGCCAGCACCAGCAAGGCCCAATCCTTCGACGCGAGGTCCGCCGAATAGGGCAGATCGAAACGCCAGCCCGGCGCGATCAGGGTTTTCTCGACCGGGGCGAAGGCCAGATACTGGCCGCGATCATAGCCGGCGACAAAGCGCAAGGACTGCGCCGGCATGGGTTGGCGCGTCTTCTTGTTCCACAGGCAATGGGCGGCGGTCACCACCAGCCGGGGGCCGATCAGCATGCCGCTGCAATGGCCGCCCTGACCGTTGTTCAGCCGCCCCACCGCGCTCCATGGATATTGACCGGCGGCCACCTCGACGCGGTCGTCGGCGCCCTTGATGCCGTTCAAATTACCGGCCTGGGCGGCAATGGGCAGCAAGAGAACGGCAAGCGCGACCCAATTCCTCATGCCAGCATCCTTTCCACGGCGGCGGCGATATCGGCAGCGGCGTTCAGGCGGGGGTGGCTCCACGCTTCATCCGCCCGCCCGCTTTCCGGCAAGGGCCGGGCATAGCCTTGCAGGTAAAGCTGGCGGTGCAGACGGGCATGCTTGTCCACCACCCAGCCATCGGGAGCGTACAGATAGACCGGGGCGGGGCTGGCACAGGCCTCGCAGGCCATGGACACCGAATCGCCGGTCACCACCAGCCGCTCGGCCAAGGCAAGAAGGCCGAAATAAGGATTGTCGCCGCCGGTCGCCCAGCGATGAACGAAACGAGGTTCCGGCAGATTTTCCAGCAAGGCCGCCTCGGCCTGCGGGCTGGTGCGCCGGCTGGTGGTGACCAGCACCGACCCGCCTGCCGCCAGGGCGGCGGCACGGCGCCCCAGATCGGCGGCCATGGCCGGAGTGAACGGACGCTTGCGGGTGTCGCCGCCGACGATCAGCGCCACCCAGGGATGCGGCAAGGCGGCGAAACGGTCGCGCCACAATGCCGCCGCCTCGGCCAGCTTGGCGGCGGTGACGCGATGAGGCGCGCCGGTGATGGGCAACACCCGCCCCCCGCTCACGCCGCCGGCGTCATGGCGCGGCATGGCGATCAGATCGAAATCCCCGCGTCCACCCGGACCGGGATCCATGATCTGCACCAGCTTGGCCCCCGATTGCCGTTTGATCCAGCGGGCGACCGGGGCGGTGCGGCGCCCGGCGGCGATGACCAGACGCGGCCAAGGCGCCGTCAGGCCGGCCCGGCCGGCGGCGGCCACCCCGAGCAGGCTGGCACCGCGCAGGATATTGGGCAGCCTCGCCCAGGCATCATAGGCGATGGACTTCACCGTGAACGGGCGGCCCAGGGCCTCGGCCACCCCCAGGCACTGGCCCACATTGCCGGCCCGGTCATCGGCCAACACCCAGATGTCGCCCTGGTTGGTCATTTGCCGGTGAAGACCGGCTTGCGCTTGTCCTTGAACGCCGCCTGACCCTCGCGGTAATCGTTGGTGTCGAGAAAATCGTAGCACTCGTCCAGTTCGGCGGCGGTGATCGGGGCCGGATCGGCCAGCCGCTGCAACAGGCGCTTGTGCCAGCGATTGACCAAAGGCGCACCGCCGGCCATGCGCTTGGCCGCCGCCAGAACCTCGCCCTCCAGCGCCTCGTCGTCGTAGACGCGGTTGACCAAGCCCTTTTGCCAGGCTTCCTCGGCGTCGAAGATGCGGGCTTCCAGCAAGATCTCGGCCGCCACCGCGGGACCGGCAACCGCGCGGATGACGGCGATTTCCGGATAGGCCATCACCACCGAGATCTTGTTGATGGGCACGCCGAATTTGCCCGAACGCGCCGCCAGCCGCATGTCGCAGCAACAGGCCAGTTCCAGCCCGCCGCCGACGCACGGGCCGTAAATCATGGCGATCACCGGCTGCGGGCAATTCTTCACCGCCGTCAAGGCGCCGCGCATGATGACGTCATAAGCCTTGGCCTGATCGGCAGTGGCGCGCAGGGTGTCGAATTCCTCGATATCGGCGCCGGGCGCGAAAGCCTTGGTGCCGGCACCGCGCAGGATGATGGCGCGGATATCGCCATCGGTGGACAATTCCAGGAAGGCTTCGGTCAGTTGCCGCCATACCGGCAGGTTCAGCGCGTTCATGCGATCAGGGCGGTTGATGGTCACGGTGGCGATGGCGCCGTCGCGGCTGACCAGGATCTCTTCGGACATTTCGCTTCCCTTGTTGTTTGCCGTCTTGCAGGAAAGGGTAATTGTGGCCTATAGAGCCCCAAGCCGACAACCCAGTCGAAAGGCCGGATACATGCAAACCGCTTCCCGCACGCCCGAACACAAGAAGGCGGCGCTGACCACCGCCCGCATTCTGTTGGAGATCAAGGCCGTCAACTTCCGTCCGGAAGAGCCTTATACCCTGACCTCGGGCTGGGCCAGCCCGGTCTATGTGGATTGCCGCAAGGTCATCAGCTTCCCCCGCGCCCGCCAGAAGATTTGCGAGCTGGCCAGCAACGCTATCTTGCGGGAAGTGGGCTACGAAAGCTTCGATGCCGTCGCCGGCGGCGAGACCGCCGGTATCCCCTATGCCGCCTGGATTTCCGACCGGCTGATGGTGCCCATGCTGTATGTGCGCAAGAAGCCCAAGGGCTTTGGCCGCAACGCCCAGATCGAGGGCGAGTTCGCCAACGGCGCCCGCGTCGTGCTGGTGGAAGACCTGGCGTCCGACGGCGCTTCCAAGGTCAATTTCTGCAACGCGCTGCGCGAAGCCGGGGCCGAGGTCAAGCATGCCTTCGTCGTCTTCTTCTATGGCGTCTTCCCCGGTGCCCTGAAGTCGCTGAACGAATCCGGCGTCGAGCTGTCGTATCTGTGCAATTGGTGGGACGTCCTCGAAGTGGCTGAACAGGATGGCCTGTTCGACCGCAAGACCCTGGAAGCGGTGCGCAGTTTTCTGCACGATCCGCTGCAATGGTCGAAACTGCACGGCGGTCGCGCCGAGTAAGGATCATCTCCGGCAAACTCCGCCATCGGCGGGGTTTGTTTTTACCGCGTCCGGGCCTGAATCAAAAACCCCCGCCAATGGCGGGGGTGAAGCGGGCCAAGCTCGGCCCGGCTATTCCGGCGGGTGCTTTCAGGCGGGTGCTTTCAGGCGGGTGCTTTCAGGCGGCCTGGGAGCGGCGGATGTGGGCATCCAGACGTTCCAGCAGCCACTGGCTGAATTCCGCCTTGGGATGGGTGCGCCGATGCTGGCGCCAAGCGTTCAGCATGACGCTCATCACGCCATAGGCCGCCGACTGGGCGGCAAAGATGCCGGCGAAGCGGCGGTTGAGGGTGATGAAATCGCTGGATTGGCCCTGAGCCACCGCCAGGGATTGCTGGCGCAGTTCGTCGCGATGGCGCACCAGTTCCGGGCCGGCGGCCAGAAAACCGATCACCCGCCACAATTCGCGGTTATAGGTCAGGGCTTCGGCCTGGCCGCCCAATTGCTCGGCCCGCTCCAGGCGGGTCAGGCCCACTTCAAGGGCCACGGCCACTTCAACATCGACGCAGATGTCATTGCGCTGACCGATCGACATGGTTCGCTCCTTCCCCGACAAAATGCACCACCCGATACTCTTGATCGGTTGAGAACCAATATGCCGGGAATCACCCAGGACGCACAGATGCGCATGTGGATATGGCGATACCGACTTACGACCAGAGACCCTACGCCGAGTAGGATATAAACTACGCCTTTAGAAGCAATTTAAAACGGCGCCGCCATCAAAAATCCTCGAGTCGGGGCAATGGCGGAGCGGACCCGCCATCGGGCAACGGGCGGTCGTCGTCGCCCAGCACCCGATGCATGATGACCACATCGACCCAGCGCCCGAACTTCAGCCCGACGCCGCGCAGCACGCCCTCTTGCCGGAAGCCCAAGGACCGATGCAGACCGATGGAGCCCTGGTTGGCGGAATCGCCGATGACCGCGATCATGCGCCGATAGCCCAATTCGGTGCAGCGGTCGATCAACGCCGCCAGCAGCGCCTTGCCGATGCCGCGACCTTGAACGAAGGGGGCGACATAGATGGAATCCTCGACCGTATAGCGATAGGCCGAGCGCGGACGCCAGGGACCGGCATAGGTATAGCCCAGCACCTCGCCATCATCCTCGGCCACCAGATAGGGCAGATTACGGGCGACAACCTCATCGCGGCGGCGTTGCATTTCGGCGATGGACGGCACCTCCTCCTCGAACGAAGCGGCGGAGCGGGTGACATAATAGGCATAGATGGCCTGAACCTGGGCCATGTCCGCCGACGTGGCCGGGCGCACCAGCACCGGCAAGGGGGAGTGCCCGGCCATGCTCATGGAAAAGCCTGCCGGCGGGTCAAATCGGCGATGGCCGCCACCACGCCGTCAAGATCGTTGGCCAGCGGGGCAAAGCCGATGGTGCGGGTGTGGTCGGCCTCGTTCATGTAAAGGGCTCGGTTCAGTTCGATCTGCACGGCGTGACAGCCCTGACGGGGCTGTCCGTAATGACGGGTGGTGTAGCCGCCGGCATAGGGGGAATTGCGCACCACCCGATAGCCGCGCCGGCGGAATTCGTCCTCGATGACGGCGACGATGGGACCGGCGCAGGCGGCACCGAAGCAATCGCCCAAAACCACGTCGGCACCGGCGACGGAACCGTCGCCCATATCCACCGGCGCCCCCGAGCCGGGCATGGAATGGCAATCGACCAACAGCGCCCAGCCGAAGCGGCGCTGCGTCGCCTCCAGCAACTGGCGCAGCATGAGGTGATAGGGGCGATAATAGCCGCCGATGCGACGCTCGATTTCCGATGCCGGTAAGCGCCCGGCATAAATATCGGCCCCCGACGCCACCACCTTGGGAATGGTGCCCAACCCGGCGACGACCCTGGGAGAGCGGATATTGGCCCCCTCGGGCACCCGACCAATGAACATGGACGGATCGAGTTCATAGGGCTCGCGGTTGGGATCGCAAAAAGCGCGGGGAAAGCGGGCCGCCAGCAGCGGCGCCCCGTGACGCGGGGCGGAGGCGAACAATTCGTCGACGAAGGAATCCTCGGACCGGCGCAAGGCCCGCGGATCCAGACGCGAGGCGGCGACGAAATCAGCGGCGTAGTCGCGCCCGGAATGGGGCGACGAAAACACCAAGGGCACCGTCTGCTCAGGCGGAGCAAGGACGGTCAAAACCTGATCCAGGGCCGGCAAGGTGATGCTTTGATCCATGGAAACGGTTTAGCAGGTTGCATCCCGTCTGTCACAGGGGGAGTGCAATGAAAAAAAACCGAAACAGGGGGGTTGCCAACCCCCTTAAAAGCCGTTAGAAGAACGGCCCTCAGCCACGAACACCGTGACTGAGCGGCGGTTGGCCCAGCGGTGAAGCGCTGTACCGACCTTCGGTTTCAACGCAACAAACCCTGTTGCAACGGAACTGGAAACCGGGTAATAAAGCGGCCCCGTCAAGGCAGCTTGTAGGGTTGGAGCCGAAAGGCTCAAGTAGATGATAAATCATCTGCACAGAGTGGGCGGTTAGCTCAGCGGTAGAGCACTACGTTGACATCGTAGGGGTCACAAGTTCGATCCTTGTACCGCCCACCATTTCTTTCCAGTAGACGAAAATTCCATGCAGCATCCGAAGCGGGATGCCCAACGGGTTTACACGGCCGTTCCTGCTGCCCAGCCCATTCTCGGGACGCGCTCACGCAGCACGCCGGGGCCAATAGGCGCAAGCCGCCGCGCGGCTTATAAGCCCAGCATCCCGGAGGGATGCGCCCGCCGCACCGATCACCGGGGTATGGTATTACGTATGGAATCGGCCATCTGCGAAGCCAGCCAAGTGCATTCCAGCCGATCACTGCAACGGACCAGCTTGTCACAGGCCAGGACATCGTCGATGACCCGACGCATGGCCTGGGAATCCCGTTCGGCCACAGCCCCACCCACGCCCAAAAGCGCGTTAAAGCAGCTATTTTTGCCGTGATGAACCATTTCCGTCACCATCATTGGCTGCGACGATTTATTTGTAGCGGCAACGGATGTTGGGAGGAAGTGACAGCTTCTCGCGTCAACAAAGGTTCATGTGGGCATTAAGGGAAAATTGACCGACAGTGAGGAAGGAGCGAAAAGCCTTGCATGGCGCGGGCAACGCCTGACTGTGGGACGGGGTGGTCCCGCAAGACTTTTCGCGGCCCCCAGTATATGCACTTAGACTAATCTTAACCACTGCCCCGCCGGGCAGGCAGACCGCCTACCTGTTGTGCCAGGATCGAACCACCAGGGGGGCCAGCCACATCATGGCCGCCAGGGTGAGGACCACCGGCACCCAGAGCGCCACCTGATGGGCCAAGGGCGGCCAGCCGCCATCCACCTTGGGCCACAGATTGATGATCGCGCCCAAGCCCCATTGCACGGCGAAGGCGACGGCGAAGATGATCAGGTTCAAGGTGGTGGTCGCCCGTCCCGACATGGAGGGGGGCACCAATTGCGCCACCACCACATAGCACAAGGACACCGACGCCCCGGCAAAGCCGAAATTGGCGGACAGCAATACCGGCGCGCCGCCCCACCCCAGGGCCATGGCCGCCATGGACAGCCCGTACCAAACCATGCCGAAGGCGGCGACCACCAGGATATGGACGCCACGGCGACCGAGAAAATCACCGACCGCCCCCCAGGCCAGATAGCCGGCGGCCATGCCGGCGGCCATGGCCAGCAGGGATTGAGCAACGGCAGACGCATCCAGGCCGGCGACGTCGCGCAGCCACGGCCCGGCCCACAATCCCTGGATGGCCATGAACGAGCCCAAGGCGATGGCGGTGACCGGCATCACCCGCAGGAAATCGGGGTGGCGCAGGATGGCGCCGACATCGCCCATCTGCGCCAACAATGTCCCCCCCCCTGCCCCGCTGCTCTTATCGGGCACGGTGACGAACAAAATGACCGCCATCCCCAGACTGAGAGCGGCCAAAATCCAGAAGATGCCGCGCCAATCGGTCAGGGCCAGCGCCGCCTGCACCGGCTGGGTCGCCGCCACCGCGCCCAAGCCGCCGGCGAACAGGATGATGCCGTTGACCAAGGCCAGCTTTTGCGGTGGGTAGAACTGCACATTGGCCTTGATGGCGGCCATCAGGCAGGCCGACACTCCCAGGCCGACCAGGGCGCGCCCCATGATCAGAGCCGACGGCTGCTCGGCGATGGCGAACAAGGCGGAACCAGCGGCGGCGAACAGCAGAAGCGCCGCTTCCACCCGGCGCGGACCATAGCGGTCGAGCAAAATGCCCAAGGGCAATTGCACCGAGCCGAAGGCCAGCAGATACATGCCGGTCATCAACCCCAAGGCACCGGCATCAAGCATGATGTCGGCGGCGATATGGGGGGCCAGCACCGCATTGACGGTACGGTACAGATAGGACAGGAAATAGCCGCCGGCGAACGGCAGCAAGACCCGCAGGGCCAAGGTGGTGGCGGAAGGCGTTATACTCTTCATAACCCCGACCTTGGCCGCTTGGCCGCAACCGGTCAACCTTGTGATTGAACCGGTCTAATCGGTGGTCCGTGAGCGCAAGTCTTTAAGATCACCACAGACACAGAGGGCACAGAGATAACCTTGTCACTTTGGCGGCACGTGCCTTGCGCGACGACAGCATCTCTGTGCCCTCCGTGTCTCTGTGGTTCTGCCCTAAGCGAAGGACTTATCACCCGCCTCCCATCACACCCGCACCAGATGCACGGTGGTGATCGGCTTGTGGTTCAGCATGGTCTTCAGTTCGCGTCGCACGGCGCGGCGCACCGCCTCGGCCGCCACCGCGTCGTCCTGGCGGGCCTTCAGCGGCAATTCATCGAAGGCTTCGCGGGCGGCCTCGACCACGGAATCGTGTTCCTCGGCGAAATGTTCGGCATCCAGCAGACCCAGGGCGGTCACCTGCGGCTCGCTCAACAGCTTGCCCTTGCGGTCGGCGACGATGGTGCAGACGCACGAGCCGTTGAACACCATGCGGCGGCGATCACGCAGCACCGCCGAATCCAGGCGCACCAGACGCGGCCCGCCCTCCAGCGCCTGACCGTCCACGGCCAGACGTCCGACAGGGACATGGTCGATCACTTCCGCCGGACCGGGGGCCAGCCGGACCATGGCGCCGTTCTCGATGGCGATGGTCTGTTCCACCCCACAGGCCGTGGCCAGGGCGCAATGTTCCTTGACGTGACGAGCCTCGCCATGGACCGGGATGGCGATTTGCGGGCGCACATACTGGTACATGGCCTGCATTTCGTCGCGGGCCGGGTGGCCGGAGACGTGGATGGGCTCGTCGCGGTCGGTGACCACCTCGACGCCCATGCGCACCAGATCGTTTTGCAGCTTGAAGATGGGCTTTTCGTTGCCGGGGATGATACGCGAGGAAAAGATCACCACGTCGCCCTTGCTGAGCTTGACGTTGGGGTGGTCGTTGGCAGCGATGCGGGCCAAGGCCGCCCGCGCCTCGCCCTGGCTGCCGGTGCACAGATACAGCACCTTGTCGGCGGGCAGATGGGCGGCGTCGTGATCGTTGAGGAAGGGGGCGATATCCTTGAGATAGCCCAAGTCCCGCGCCGCCTTCTCGATCCGCCACAGCGACCGCCCGACCAGGGCGACCGAGCGGCCATTGGCCTCGGCCGCCAGGGCCACGCTTTCCACCCGCGCCACGTTGGTGGCAAAGCAGGAAACGGCGATGCGGCGGTCATAGCGCGACAGCAGGCCGATCAGATTGGCGCGGACCTCGGCCTCTGAGCCCGAATGACCGCGGGTGAAGACGTTGGTGGAATCGCCGACCATGGCCAAAACCCCTTCATTGCCGATACGGCGCAGGGCTTCGGTATCGGCGGGACCGCTGATCAGCGGATCGGGATCGAACTTCCAGTCGCCGGTATGCAGCACGGTGCCGGCCTTGGTGCGGATGGCCAGGGAATTGGGCTCGGGGATGGAATGGGTCAGCGACACCATCTCGATGTTGAACGGCCCGACATCGAAGCGTCCACCCAGCGGAATGACATGCACCGGCACCTGCCGTTGCAGCCCCACCTCATGCAGTTTGCCCATCAGGATGGCGGCGGCGAAGGGGGTGGCGTAGACCGGGCATTTCAGCCGCTGCCACAAATAATGCACGGCGCCCACATGGTCTTCATGGCCGTGGGTGATGACGATGCCGGCCAACTTGTCGCGGCGTTCCTCGATCCAGGCCGGATCGGCCATCACCACGTCGATCATCGGCATGGTATCGTCGCCGAAGGTGACACCCACATCGACCATCAGCCATTTGCCGTCATGGCCATATAAATTCATGTTCATGCCGATTTCACCGGCACCGCCCAAAGGCAGGAAAATCAGTTGGTCCTTACCCGGATTCATGCTTTTTCCGATCGGGAATTGCGGCGGTGGATGGCCAGGAGCCCGCGCAAGGTCAGGTCCGAAGCCAGTTCGTTGATGACCGGCGTCGATTCGGCGAACAAAGGCGCCAATCCGCCGGTGGCCACCACCAGCATCTTGGCGCCGAACTCTTCTTCCATGCGCTTGACCAGCCCTTCGATCAGGCCGACATAGCCCCAGAAGATGCCCGACATCATCGCCGGAACGGTGGCCTTGCCGATCACCTGCTTGGGCCGCCCGATGGCGACGCGCGGCAGCTTGGCGGCGGCCATATGCAAGGCTTCCAGCGACAGATTGATGCCAGGCGCAATGGCGCCGCCGCAATAATTGCCCAAGTGATCGACCACGTCGAAGGTGGTGGCGGTGCCGAAATCGATGACGATCAACGGTCCCTTATAGAATTTGTGTGCCGCCACCGCGTTGACAAGACGGTCGGCGCCAACTTCTTCGGGCCGATCCAGCAGCACCTTGATGCCCAGATCAACCCCTTCGTCCCCGACCACTTGCGGTTCGCAGCCGAAATAGCGCCGGCACAGGGTCTTCAGGTTGAAGACGATGGCGGGAACGACGCTGGCGATGATCACCGCCGAGATATCCTCGCGCGTCAGATTTTCCGTGGTCAGCAATTGCATCAGCCACACGCCTAACTCGTCGGCGGTGCGGTCGGTTTGGGTAGAGGCGCGCCATTCGCCGCGCACCTGTTCGCCGTCGAACACGGCGAAGACGATATTGGTGTTCCCGGCATCAATGGCCAGAAGCATGGCGAGCCTCCAGGTTAGCGGGCTTCGGGGAAAAAGACATCCCCGGCGAGAATACGGCGGAACCCCGACGCGCCCTGATCCAAAAGCAGCGCGCCCTCTTCGTCAAGTCCGGCGAAAAGTCCGGTTTGCGTATCGGTTTCCAGCCGCACCACAATCGGCTGGCCCAATCCACGGGCGCATCCCAGCCAAGCTTGACGCACCGGGGCAAAACCTTGGCTCCGCCACGCTTGGACCAAAGGCAGGAAATCCGTACAAAATGCGGCCAGAACATCATCCGCCGTGCCGGAAAACCCCAGCTCGGTCAAGGCGCAAGCCGGATGGTTGAGCCCCGCCGGCGGCGGCGCGGCGACCACGTTGACGCCGATGCCCAGCACCAGCCAATCGGATCCCGCCGATTCCAACAGCATGCCGGCGCATTTGCACCCCGCCGCCATCACGTCATTGGGCCATTTGGCCTGAAACTGCCCATGCGGCAACAAGCGGCTCAACGCCGACACCAAGGCGGCGGCGGCGGCGAAGCCCAATTGGGCGGCGCTCGACAACGCCTGAATGCGGATCAGCAGGGAAAAATGCAGATTGCCGGCGGGGCTGACCCAAGCGCGGCCCCGTCGACCGCGCCCGGCGCTTTGACTTTGCGCCGACACCACAAGAAAATCGGCGGCGGCACCGGATTGGGCCAACCGCCGCGCTTCATCGTTGGTGCTGCCGACGCTGTCCAGACTGATCAGCCCGAACGGCGCCGGCAACCGTGCCGATATCATCAACCGGCGGCCGGGAACAACACCAGGGCGGCAGCCTTGGCGCTGTTGAGCAGCGGGCCGGGAATGGCGATGAAGACGATGTTGACGATGGTCGCCGCCGCCAGCACCAGCCCCAGGGCCTTGCTGCCGGAACGGTCCAGGCTTTCCACCGCCTCGTCGAAATACATCACCTTGATGATCCGCAGATAGTAATAGGCGCTGACCACGCTGGTCACCACGCCGATGATGGCCAGGGTGTAAAGCCCGGCATCGACGGCGGCCTTGAACACGTAGAACTTGCCGATGAAGCCGGCCATGGGCGGAATGCCGGCCATGGAGAACATCAGCACCGCCATGGCGGCGGCCATGGCCGGGTTGGTCTTGCCCAGGCCGGCCAGATCGTCGACGCCTTCGACCATGCGGCCCTTCTGGCGCATGGACAGGATGACGGCGAAGACACCCACGTTCATGGACAGATAGATGGCCAGATAGATCAGTACGCCCTGGATGCCGTCGGCGGAACCGGCGGCGACACCCACCAGCATGAAGCCGACATGGCCGATGGAGGAATAGGCCATCAGACGCTTGATGTTGTTCTGGGCGATGGCGGCGAACGAGCCGACGAACATGGAACCCAAGGCGATGAAAGCGATGACTTGGCGCCACTGATCCGACAATTCGCCGAACGGGCCGGTCATGACCCGCACCAACAGCGCCATGGCGGCGATCTTGGGGGCGACGGCGAAGAACGAGGTCACCGGGGTCGGCGCCCCTTCATAGACGTCGGGGGTCCACATGTGGAACGGCGCCGCCGAAATCTTGAAGGCCAGACCGGCAAGGACGAAGACCAGACCGGCGATGAAGCCCAGATGCGGATGCACGGCGTGCTCGCCGCCGAACAGCTTGGCCAAAGCGTCGAAGGAGGTGGTCCCCGAGAAGCCGTAGACCAGCGAGACGCCGTAGAGCAGCATGCCCGAGGCCAACGAGCCGAGCACATAATATTTCAGGCCCGATTCGGTCGCCTTGGTGCTGTCGCGGTGATAGGCGGCCAGCACATAAAGCGACAGCGACTGGATTTCCAGACCCAGGTAAAGGGCCAGGAAGTCATTGGCCGACACCATCATCATCATGCCGAGCGTGGCCAGCAGGATGAGGATCGGGTATTCAAACCGGCCCAGCTTTTCCTTTTCCAGGAAATTCAGCGACATGGCGGCGGTGATGGCCGAAGCGGCCAGCAACAGCACCTTGGTGAAGACGCTGAACGGGTCGAGCACGAACAAGCCGCCGAAGGTGAGCGCGCGTTCCGAGCCACCGACCGCCCAGGTCAGCAGCATGGCGCCGATCAGCACCAGCACCGCCAAGGTGGTGGTCGAGGCGGTGCCCTCGCCCTTGCGGAACACGCCCAGCATCAACAGAGCCATCGCCGCCAGGACGACGAGAAGCTCCGGCAGGACCGGAATGAGGTCGAGAGATTCGGTCATATCCAGTTCCCCTTAACGAGCCGCGACGGACAAGGATTCGGCGGCGGCACGCGCCAGTTCGTAATTGTCGATGAGCTTGGCCACCGAGGCGTGCATCGGCTCGAGGAAGGTGATCGGATAGATACCCATCCAGATGACGATGACGATCAAGGGCGCGAACATCAGCACCTCGCGCGGGCTCAAATCCAGGATGGACTTGAGATCGTCGCGGGTCAGACGCCCGAACACCACCCGGCGATACAGATAAAGCGCATAGCACGCCCCCAGCACCAGACCGGTGGCGGCGAACAGGGCCACCCAGGTGTTGACCTGGAACACGCCCAACAGCACCAGGAATTCACCGATGAAACCGCCGGTGCCCGGCAGACCGACCGAGGCCATGGTCATGAACATGAACACCAGGGCGTATTTGGGCATGCGCTCGGCCAGACCGCCGTAACGGGTGATCTCGCGGGTGTGCATGCGGTCATAGACCACACCCACGCACAGGAACAGCGCCCCCGAAACGACGCCGTGCGACAGCATCTGATAAAGCGCGCCTTCCACACCCTGGGTGGTCATGGAGAAGATGCCGATGGTCACGTAACCCATGTGGGCCACCGACGAATAGGCGATCAGCTTCTTCATGTCTTCCTGCACCAGCGCCACCAGCGAGGTGTAGATCACCGCGACGATGGACAAGGTGTAGACCAGGGGGGTGAAATATTCGCTGGCCAGCGGGAACATGGGCACCGAGAAGCGGATGAAGCCGTAGGCGCCCATCTTCAGCAGCACGCCGGCCAGGATCACCGAACCGGCGGTCGGCGCTTCCACGTGGGCATCAGGCAACCAGGTGTGCACCGGCCACATGGGCACCTTGACCGCGAACGAGGCGAAGAAGGCCAGCCACAGCCACAATTGCATGGCCTCAGGGAAGGAATGCGCCATCAGGGTCGGGATGTCGGTGGTGCGCGCGTCGAAATACATGGCCAGCATGGCCACCAGCATCAACACCGACCCCAGCAGGGTGTACAGGAACAGCTTGTAGGCGGCATAGACACGCCGCGCCCCGCCCCACACGCCGATGATGATGAACATGGGCAGCAGCACGCCTTCAAAGAAGACGTAGAACAGGACCATGTCGAGCGCGCAGAACATGCCGACCATCATGGTTTCCAGCACCAGGAAGGCGACCATGTATTCCTTCACCCGCTTCTCCACCGCGCCGACGGACGACAGGATGCAGATGGGGGTGAGGAAAGTGGCTAGCAGCACGAACCACACCGAGATGCCGTCGACACCCATGGAATAGGTGATGGCGGTGCCGGGCAGCCAGACGGCGCTTTCCTTCAGCTGGAACTCAGCCGAGGCGGCGTCGAAATAGCCCAGAATGAACAGCGAGACGACGAAGGTCGCCACCGAGGTGAGCAGCGCCACGTTGCGGGCATTGCGCGCCACCACCTGGGCTTCGCCGCGGATCGCCAGGATGAACAACGCCCCCAACAGCGGCAGGAACGTCGTCAACGAGAGCAGAGGCCAGTCGGTCATTGTCTTCCCCAGACTTAGCGCGCGTTGAACATGTACCAGGTGACGAACACCGCCACGCCGGTCAACATCACGAAGGCGTAGTGGTACAGGTACCCGGATTGCAGCTTGCCCACCTTTTGGGCGATCGACTTGGTGGCGGCGGCGACGCCATCGGGACCGACACCGTCGATCAGGGCGCCGTCACCACCCTGCCAGAAGCCGCGGCCCAACTTGAAGGCCGGCTTCACGAACAGGAAATCGTACAGTTCGTCGAAATACCACTTGTTCAGCAAGAACAGGTAGACGCCACGGAAGCTGTTGGCCAAGGCCGCCGGCACCGAGGGGAAGAACATGTACAGCAGATAGGCCAGGGCGATACCCGAGGCGGCGACGATGGTCGGCGTCAGGGCGACCCACTTTTCCACATGGTGGAAGTGTTCCATGGCGCCATGGACATCGGCGAGCACCTTGATGGAACCGCGCCAGAAATCGTGCTGGATGTGGCCGACGAACATTTCGTAGCCCAGCCAACCCGAGAACACCGCACCGACCGCCAGAACCATCAGCGGCAGGATCATGATCGCCGGGCTTTCATGCACATGCGCCATGACGTGTTCGTCGGCGCGCGGCTTGCCGTGGAAGGTCAGGATCAACAGACGCCAGGAATAGAAGGCGGTCAGGAAGGCGGCGCTGACACCCATGACATAGGCGAACTGGCCGGCCAGGGTGTGTGATGCCCAGGCCGC
Source organism: Stygiobacter sp. (assembly GCA_006218045.1). Classification (GTDB taxonomy): domain Bacteria; phylum Pseudomonadota; class Alphaproteobacteria; order Rhodospirillales; family Magnetospirillaceae; genus Magnetospirillum. The sequence goes on along the minus strand of VBWB01000004.1, from coordinate 61,117 downwards.
TTCCAAGATGGTGTCCTTGGAATAATAGCCGGCGAAGAAGGGGACGCCCGCCAAAGCCAGCGAACCGATCCACATCAACGCCCAGGTGATCTTGACGTTCTTCCAGATGCCGCCCATGCGGCGGATATCCTGCTCGTCGCTCATGGCGTGGATCACCGAACCGGCGCCCAGGAACAGCAAGGCCTTGAAGAAAGCGTGGGTCATCAGGTGGAAAATCGCCGCCTGATAGGCCGAGACGCCGATGGCGAAGAACATGTAGCCCAGCTGCGAGCAGGTGGAATAGGCGATCACCCGCTTGATGTCGTTCTGAACGCAGCCGATTGTGGCGGCGAAGAAGGCGGTGGCGGCACCGACCAGGGTGACCACGGTGAGCGCCGTGCTCGAATACTCGAACAGCGGGCTCATGCGGGCAACCATGAAGACGCCGGCGGTGACCATGGTGGCGGCGTGGATCAGCGCCGAAACCGGGGTCGGGCCTTCCATGGCGTCGGGCAGCCAGGTGTGCAGACCCAGCTGGGCCGACTTGCCCATGGCACCGACGAACAGCAGCAGGCAGCAGATGGTGATGGCGTTGGCTTCGATGCCGAAGAAGGTGACGACCGCATTGGCCTTTTCCGGCGCGGCGGCGAAGATGCCGGCGAAGGTCACCGAATCGAACAGGAAGTAGAGGCCGAAGATGCCGAGCGCGAAGCCGAAATCGCCGACGCGGTTGACGACGAAGGCCTTGATGGCGGCGGCACAGGCCGACGGCTTCTGATACCAGAAACCGATCAGCAGGTAGGAGGCCAAGCCCACGCCTTCCCAGCCGAAGAACAACTGGATCAGGTTGTCGGCGGTCACCAGCATCAGCATGGCGAAGGTGAACAGCGACAGATAGGACATGAAGCGCGGGATCGACGGATCATGGCTCATGTACCCTACCGAGTACACGTGGACCATGAACGACACCCAGGTGACGACGATCATCATTACCGCGGTCAGGGTGTCGAACTTCAGCGCCCACGACACGTCCAAGGTGCCGGATTGGATCCAGTGCAACACCTGGATGGTGACGAAATTGCCGTCGATGGCCACTTCCTTGAAGATCAGGGCCGACGACAAGGCCGACACGCCCAACAGCGTGCAGGTGACGATTTGCGCACCACGGTCACCGATGAAGCGGCCAAACAGGCCGGCAACGATCGAGCCCAGCAGCGGCAGGAAAACTGCGGCGACGTACATCATCGCTTGATTACCCCTTCAGCTGGCTGATTTCCTCGACCGCGATCGTGCCGCGGTTGCGGAAGAAGACGACGAGAATGGCCAGACCGATGGCCGCCTCGGCGGCGGCGACGGTCAGGATGAACATGGTGAACACTTGGCCGACCAGATCGTTCAGATAGGACGAGAAGGCGACGAAGTTCAAATTCACCGCCAACAGCATCAGTTCGATGCTCATCATGATGATGATGACGTTCTTGCGGTTCAGGAAGATGCCGAAGACGCCCAGCGTGAACAAAATGGCCGCCACGATCAGGTAGTGGGAAAGACCGATCTCGAACATCAGATGCCTCCCCCGGTGCTGACTTTGCGGATTTCGACGGAATTGGCGGCGGTACGACCGACCTGATCGTAGATCTTCTGCTTGCGCACGCCGGTGCGCGACCGGTGCGTCAGCAAGATGGCACCGACCATGGCCACCAGCAGCACCACGCCCGAGGCCTGGAACAGGTAGACATACTTGGTATAGATCAGACGGCCCAGCGCCTCGGTGTTGGTCATCTCGCTCGCCGCCGGCATCGGCGCCGCCAGCAGGGCCTCGACGTCGGGGGCGAAGGCCCAGCCGCCGAACATCACCGCCAGTTCGACCAGCAGCACCAAGCCGATGACCGCCCCGGTGGGCAGGTACTGGGCGACACCTTCGCGCAGACGCAGGAAGTTGATGTCCAGCATCATGACGACGAACAGGAACATTACCGCCACGGCGCCCACATAGACGACCACCAGGACCATGGCCAGGAATTCCGCGCCCAGCAGCAGGAACAGGCCGGCCGCGTTGAAGAAGCACAGAATGAGGAACAGCACGGAATGAACCGGGTTGCGGGCCGAGATCACCATGACCCCGCTCGCCACCGCCAAACCGGCGAACATGTAGAAAATCAATGCCGCGATCATGCCATCCCCCTCATCAACGGTACGGCGCGTCGGCGGCGATGCGCATGGCCAGTTCGGCCTCCCAGCGATCACCGTTCGCGAGCAGTTTTTGCTTGTTGTACATGAGCTCGGCCCGGGTCTCGGTCGCGAACTCGAAATTCGGACCCTCGACGATGGCATCCACCGGGCAGGCCTCTTGGCACAGGCCGCAATAGATGCACTTGGTCATGTCCAGGTCGTAGCGGCGGGCACGGCGCGAACCATCGGGGCGAACCTCACCCTCGATGGTGATGGCCTGGGCCGGACAGATGGCCTCGCACAGCTTGCACGAGATGCAGCGTTCCTCGCCGTTGGCATAACGGCGCAGCGCGTGCTCACCGCGAAAGCGCGGCGACATCGGGATCTTTTCGTAGGGGTAATTGGTGGTGACTGCGGGTTTGAACATATAGCGGAAGGTCAGCGCCAAGCCTTGAACCAGCTCGGTCAGCAGGAACGCCCGCGCGGTGCGGTCGAGAAAAGCCATCACACTCTCTCCTTAACCCTGACCCGGCAGCCAACCGAAGGCGACGAGAACGCCCGAGGTCAACACCACCCAGAACAGCGAGAACGGCAGGAAAATCTTCCACCCCAGGCGCATCAGCTGGTCATAGCGATACCGCGGGAAGGTGGCACGCACCCACAGGAAGATGAACAAAACAGCGCAAATCTTGAGCGCGAACCAGATGATGCCGGGAATCCAGTTGAACGGCGCGATATCCATGGGCGGCAGCCAGCCCCCCAGGAACAGCACCGTGGTCATGGCGCTCATCAGGATCATGTTGGCGTATTCACCCAGGAAGAACAGGGCGAAGGTCATGGCCGAATATTCGACGTTGTAGCCGGCCACCAGTTCCGATTCCGATTCGGCCAGATCGAAGGGGGCGCGGTTGGTTTCCGCCAGGATCGACACCACGAAGATGATGAACATGGGGAAGTGCGGAAGGATGAACCACACCGTTTCCTTCTGCTTCAGCACGATGTCGGACAGGTTGAGCGACCCCACGGTGATCAGCACCGAAATGATCACCAGACCCATGGACACTTCGTACGACACCATCTGTGCCGCCGACCGCATGCCGCCCAAGAAGGCGTATTTCGAGTTGGATGCCCAGCCCGACATGATGATGCCGTAAACGCCCAAGCTGGAAATGGCGAACAAATAGAGCACGCCGACATTGATGTCGGCAACCACCCAGCCCTGGTCGAACGGGATCACCGCCCAGGCGATCAGGGCCAGGATGAAGGTCAGCATGGGGGCGATGACGAAAACCGCCTTGTTGGCCCCGCTGGGGAAGATGGTTTCCTTCAGGAACAGCTTGGCGCCGTCGGCCAAAGGCTGCAGCAGGCCGAAGGGGCCGACCACGTTGGGGCCCTTGCGCAGCTGGATGGCGCCGATGACCTTGCGTTCGGCATAGGTCAGATAGGCGACCGCCACCAACAGCGGCAGGACGATGGCCACGATCTGAAGAACGATGACGATCAGGCGCCACAGTTCCGGGGGCATCAGCCCAGAGAGCATATCAACCATGGGTCCCCGTCTTCTTCTTGCTGTTGCAGCCACAGCCGCCGCCGAATTCCGCCGTGCATTCCGCCATGGTCTTGGAGGCGCGGCTGATCGGGTCGACCATATAGAAGTTGTCGATGGCCGAGGCCAGCGGCGTGTCGGAAAGCGCGCCCTCGGTACCGACGCCGGTCCAGGCGGCGGCCTTGACCACGCCTTCGCCGGCGAACACCGAATTGCTGGCGATCATACGTTCGCGCAGTTGCTTGACGGTGTCGAAGGCCAGCGGCTTATCCAACGCGTCGGACAGGGCGCGGATCACCTTCCAGTCTTCCTTGGCCTCGCCCGGCGGGAAGATGGCCAGACGGGTGCGCTGCACCCGGCCTTCGGTGTTGACGTAGGTGGCGCTCTTTTCCGTGTAGGCGGCGGTGGGCAGGACCACGTCGGCGCGATGGGCGCCGGCATCGCCATGGGTGCCCAGATAGACGACGAAGGCGTTACCAAAGCCCTTCATGTCCACTTCGTCGGCACCGGCCAGGAACACCACCGAAATGTCACCCGAGGCGGCGCCGGCGATGATGCCGGCGGTATCCTTGCCGCCGGCCTGGGGGACGAAACCCACATCCAGACCGCCGACGCGGGAAGCGGCGGTGTGCAGCACGTTGAAGCCGTTCCAGCCGTCCTTGATGACACCCGACGCCTCGGCCAGCTTGCCGGCCAGGGCCAGAATGGCGGCGCCGTCCTCACGGGCCAGCGCGCCTTGACCGAGGATGATGGCCGGCTTGTTGGCGTTCTTCAGCACTTCGGCGAAGGGATGGGTACCGGCGACGATGGCGGCCAGGATGCTGGCTTGGTCGCCCAACCAGTCATGCTGGAAGGTCAGATCGGTCTTGGGGCCGATCACCGCCGCCTTGAAGCCGCCCTTGAGCCAGCGCTTGCGGATGCGGGCATTCAACACCGGCGCCTCGACGCGCGGGTTGGAGCCGATGATCAGCAAAGCATCGGCCTCTTCGATGCCGGCGATGGTGCTGTTGAACAGGTAGCCGGCGCGGTTGCCCAGGGCCAGCTTGGCGCCGTCCTGGCGGCAATCCATGTTGCCCGAGCCCAGGGCGATCAGCAGATCCTTCAAGGCCTGCATGGTCTCGACGTCGGTCTGGTCACCGGCGATGGCGGCGATCTTCGACCCGGCCACGCCCTTGACCTTGCCAGCGATGGCGGCGAAGGCGTCGGACCACGAGGTCGCCGCCAGCTTGCCGTCCTTGCGCACGTAAGCGCGGTCCAGACGCTGACGCTTCAAGCCATCGATGGCGAAGCGCGACCGGTCCGACAGCCATTCCTCGTTGATGTCGTCATTGACGCGGGGAAGGATGCGGACGACCTCATTGCCGCGGGTATCGACGCGAATGGCCGAGCCCAGGGCGTCCATGGCGTCGACGCTTTCGGTCTTCTTCAGTTCCCAGGCGCGATAGGTGTAGCTGGCCGGCTTGTTGGTCAGCGCGCCCACCGGGCACAGATCGATCAGGTTGCCCGACAATTCCGACGACACGGCGGCACCGACATAGCGACCGATTTCCAGATGCTCGGACCGGCCCAGGCCGCCCAGCACCGGGGTGCCGGCGATCTCGGAAATGAAGCGGATGCAGCGGGTGCACTGGATGCAGCGGGTCATCCAGGTCTGGATCAGCGGGCCGTAATCCTTGTCCTCGACCGCCCGCTTCTCTTCCTGATAGCGGCTGCGGTCGCCGCCATAGGTCATGGCCTGATCCTGCAGGTCGCATTCACCGCCCTGGTCGCAGATGGGGCAATCCAGCGGATGGTTGATCAGCAGGAATTCCATCACCCCCTGGCGGGCCTTGCGCACATTGGCGTTGTTGGTGTGCACCACCATCCCCTCACCCACCGGCATGGCGCAGGAGGCGACGGGCTTGGGCATCTTTTCCACTTCCACCAGGCACATGCGGCAATTGCCGGCCACGGCCAGACGTTCGTGATAGCAAAAACGCGGGATCTCGATGCCGATGGTTTCGGCGGCCTGGAGGATGGTCACCCCGGCTTCGACTTCGATCTCGGTTCCGTCGATCGTCAGTTTGGGCATGTTGTCTCTAACCTCCTCAGGCCGCGCTGGAATTGCGGGCCCGGATCTTCTTTTCGATCTCGGGGCGGAAATTGCGGATCAGACCCTGGATCGGCCAGGCGGCGGCGTCCCCCAGGGCGCAGATGGTATGGCCTTCCACCTGCTTGGTCACCTGCTGCAACAGGTCGATTTCCTCGATGGTGGCGCAGCCCTTGTCCATGCGCTCCATCATCCGCCACATCCAGCCGGTGCCTTCGCGGCAGGGCGTGCACTGGCCGCAGCTTTCGTGCTTGTAGAAGCGCGACAGCCGGGTGATGGCGCGGACGATGTCGGTGGATTTGTCCATGACGATCACCGCCGCCGTACCCAGGCCCGATCCGGCCTCGCGCAGGCCGTCGAAATCCATCGGGCAGTTCTCGATCACTTCACGGGTCAGCACCGGGGTGGACGAACCGCCGGGGATGACCCCCATCAGATTGTCCCAGCCGCCACGGATGCCGCCGCAATGCTTGTCGATCAGCTCGCGGAAGCTGATGCCCATTTCCTCTTCCACATTGCACGGCTTGTTCACGTGGCCGGAAATGCAGAACAGCTTGGTGCCCGAGTTCTTGGCCCGGCCCAGGCCGGCGAACCAAGCGCCGGAGCGGCGCAGGATGGCGGGAACGACGGCGATGGATTCGACGTTGTTGACCGTGGTCGGGCAGCCGTAGAGCCCGACACCGGCCGGGAACGGCGGCTTCAGGCGGGGCTGGCCCTTCTTGCCTTCCAGGCTCTCGATCAGCGCCGATTCCTCGCCGCAGATGTAAGCACCGGCGCCGCGATGGACGTAGAGATCGAAATCCCAGCCGGACCCGCAAGCGTTCTTGCCGATCAGACCGGCGGCATAAGCCTCGTCGATGGCCACTTGCAGGTGCTCGGCTTCACGCACGAACTCACCGCGAATGTAGATATAGGAGGCGTGCGCCCCGATGGCGAACGCCGCCAGCAACGCGCCCTCGACCAGCTTGTGCGGGTCGAAACGCATGATCTCGCGGTCCTTGCAGGTGCCCGGCTCGCCTTCGTCGGCGTTGATGACCAGATAATGCGGGCGCGCCCCTTCGGTCTTGGGCATGAAGGACCACTTCATGCCGGTGCCGAAACCGGCGCCGCCACGACCGCGCAGGCCCGAGGTCTTGACTTCCTCGATGATGGCGTCACGGCCCTTGGCCAGCAGCGCCTTGGTGTCGTCCCAATCGCCACGGGACTGGGCACCCTTCAGGCGCCAGTCGTGGATGCCGTACAGATTGGTGAAGATTCTGTCCTGATCGCGCAGCATCACGCCTTCTCCGGTCCGAAGGTGAGGTCGCCAAGAAGGGTGGTCGGGCCACCCTCGGGAGCCGAGAACTGCCGGCCGCCCTGCGGGCCCGGAGCCGGGGTTTCGCCCCGCTTGAGCGCTTCCAGCACGGCCTTGGTGCTTTCCGGCGTCAGGTCCTCGTAATAATCGTCGTTGATCTGCATCATCGGCGCGTTGACGCAGGCGCCCAGGCATTCCACCTCGACCAGGGTGAACTTGCCGTCGGCAGTGGTTTCGCCCCACTGGACCCCCAAGGTCTCACGCGCGGTCTCGCCCACGCCATCCGAGCCCCGCAGCAGGCAACAGATATTGGTGCACACCTGCACGTGGTACTGACCGACGGGCTGTTGGTTGTACATGGTGTAGAAGGTCACCACTTCCTGCACCCGGATCGGCGCCATCTCCAGCATCTCGGCGATATATTCGATTACCGCGAGGGAGGTCCAGCCGACCTGACGTTGGGCCAGATCAAGCAACGGCATCACCGCCGATTGCTGCCGGCCCGCCGGGTACTTGGCGATGATTTTCTTGGCCGTCTCCAGATTTTCCGGAGTGAAGGCGAAGCTGGTCATGTCGTGTTCAGTGCTCATCGGTCGATCTCGCCGAAAACGATGTCGATGGAGCCGATATTGGCCACCACGTCGGCCAGCATGTGTCCCTTCGACATCATGTCCAGCGCCTGCAGGTGAACGTATCCCGGCGGACGGATCTTGCAGCGATAAGGCTTGTTGCTGCCATCGGCGACCAGATAGACGGCGAATTCGCCCTTGGGCGCCTCGACCGCCGCATAGACCTCGCCCGCCGGCACATGGAAGCCTTCGGTGAACAGCTTGAAGTGATGGATCAACGCTTCCATCGACTGCTTCATCTCGGCCCGCGGTGGCGGCGAAATCTTGCGGTCATCGACCTTGACCGGACCGGACGGCATCTCGCGGATGCACTGCTTCATGATCTTCACCGATTCGCGCATCTCGATGATGCGGATCAGGTAACGGTCATAACAATCGCCGGCCTTGCCCACCGGAATGTCGAAATCCATGCGGTCATAGACTTCGTAGGGCTGGCTCTTGCGCAGATCCCAGGCGATGCCGGAGGCGCGGAGATTGGGACCGGTGAAGCCCCAGTCCAGCGCCTGTTCGGCGCTGACGGTGCCGATATCGACGGTACGCTGCTTGAAGATGCGGTTCTCGGTCACCAGGGTCTCGATATCATCGATGACCTTGGGGTACTGGTCGCACCACGCATCGATGTCTTCCAGCAGACCCGCCGGCAGATCCTGGGCGACGCCGCCGACACGGAAGTAATTGGCGTGCAAACGAGCACCACAGGCGCGCTCGTAGAACTCCATCAGCTTCTCGCGTTCCTCGAAGCCCCACAGCATCGGCGTCATGCCGCCGACGTCGAAGACGAAGGAACAGACGTTGAGGATGTGGTTGAGGATGCGGCCCATTTCGCAATAAAGCACGCGGATGTACTGGCCGCGCAGCGGCACGGTGACGCCCAGCAGCTTTTCCGCCGCCATGACGAAGGCGTGCTCCTGGTTCATGGTGCCGACATAGTCCAGACGGTCGAAATAGGGCGTCGCCTGGGTATAAATCTTGTGCTCGATCAGCTTTTCGGTGCCGCGATGCAACAGGCCGATATGGGGGTCGGCGCGGTCGACGGTTTCACCCGACATTTCCAGGATCAGGCGCAGCACGCCATGCGCGGCCGGATGCTGGGGGCCGAAATTGATGTTGTAGCTCTTGATCTGCGATTCGGCCATGTCAGTGGCTCCCCGCCTTTTCGTCGCCGGGCAGGCCTTGGCCTTCCCACGGCGACAGGAAATCGAAACTGCGGAAATCCTGCACCAGCTTGACCGGCTCATAGACGCAGCGCTTCAACTCGTCGTCGTAGCGCAGTTCCACATGGCCGGTGAGCGGGAAATCCTTCCTGAGCGGGTGGCCCTCGAAACCGTAATCGGTGAGGAGACGGCGCAGATCGGGATGATCGGAGAAGATCACGCCGAACATGTCCCAGGTCTCGCGCTCGAACCAGCCGGCGGAGGAGAACACGCCGACCACCGACGGCACCGGGGTCTCCTCGTCGGTGGCCACCTTGACCCGCACGCGCTGGTTATGCTTCAGCGACAGCAGGTGGTAGACCACGTCGAAACGGTCTTCCCGGCCCGGCCAATCGACGCCGCAGACATCGACCAGCTGCTTGAACAGGCAGCCGGAATCATCGCGCAGAAAGGTCAGGACCTTGGCGATGGAAGGGGTGCGCACCACCACGGTCAATTCGCCGACGCGATTGACCTCGGTGGAAAGCACGTCGTTGGGCAGGGCAGCGGCGATATAGTCGCCCAGGTCCTTCAGCACTTGCGTCATGGTGTCTGGCCGTCCCTGTCGGTTCTAGCGGAGAATGGAGCCGGTGCGGCGGATCTTCTTCTGCAACTGCAAGATGCCGTACAGAAGCGCCTCCGCCGTCGGCGGACAGCCGGGGACATAGATGTCCACCGGAACCACGCGGTCGCAACCGCGCACCACCGAATAGGAATAATGGTAATAGCCGCCGCCATTGGCGCACGAGCCCATGGAGATGACCCAGCGCGGCTCGGCCATCTGGTCGTAGACGCGGCGCAAAGCCGGGGCCATCTTGTTGGTGAGCGTGCCGGCGACGATCATCACGTCGGACTGGCGCGGGCTGGGACGGAAGACGACGCCGAAGCGGTCCATGTCATAGCGTGAACAACCGGCGTGGATCATTTCCACGGCGCAGCAGGCCAAACCGAAGGTCATCGGCCACAACGAGCCGGTGCGCGCCCAATTGACCAGCTTGTCCACATTGGCGAGGACGAAGCCCTTGTCTTCGAGTTCGTCGGTGACCAACTTCAGAACGCTGTCTTGCGCCGCGCCTTGCGGCAGCGGCGCAGCATGCGCGGGCGTCACCAGACCGGAATTGGTCACTCCCATTCCAAGGCTCCCTTTCGCCATTCATAGATGAAGCCGATGGTCAGCACCCCCAGGAACACCATCATCGACCAGAAGCCGAACATGCCGATCTTGCCCAGGGACACCGCCCACGGGAACAGGAAGGCCACTTCCAGATCGAAGATGATGAAGAGGATGGCGACCAGATAGAACCGCACGTCGAACTTGGAGCGCGCGTCGCCGAAGGCCTCGAAACCGCATTCATAGGCCGCGTTCTTCTCGGGGTCGGGCTTTTGCCGCCCTACCAGCCACGACGCGCCCACCGCGATCGCGGAGACGGCGACGGCAATGCCGATGAAGATCAGGATCGGCAGATATTCGAGCAGCCAAGCTTCCATCATCCAGCCCTTATATATATTGGGTCCACCCGAAGCGCCCGCCCTTCCCGGCCCGTGACGATCTGCCGCGCCACAAGCAACCGGCCCAAGGCGCGGCGGCGCGTCGGGCGGAAAGACTGGCGGCGAAATGACAAACTCTGTTCAGGCAAATATGGAAGAGAGACCCTCCCGGCAAGACACTAGCCTCAAGCGCCAATGGCCGCCAGGATAGATCATCGTTTCGCGAAGAAAAGACAATCCAGCTCGAACCCGCGACCTCCGGCGTGACAGGCCGGCGCTCTAACCAACTGAGCTACACCCCCAACGCAGCCACCCGCGCGGGTAGGGGTGGTGTAATGCAGGGCCAAGGGACTGTCAAGCAAACATACCCCTTGCCAACAGCAATTTTGCCACAATCTGTTGTGTGCTGCGCCGCAGCAAACCCCCTCCCCTCCGCCAACGGGTGGAGCCGGACGGACCGAACGGGTAGGGTCCGGGTGCGAATATTGGGGGGAGCATTGAAGCGTCGCCGGAGTCAAAACACCTCATCGCCAAGGCCGGAATTCACCGACTCATCGGCAGCCCCAGCTCGGCCTGGTGGATAAACTCTATACTTTCGGAAAGACGGAAAGCTTGGTGGGCGGTGACGGGATCGAACCGCCGACATCCTGCGTGTAAAGCAGGCGCTCTACCATCTGAGCTAACCGCCCGGCAGCCAGGACATGGTTCATACGGGGGATTGCGGCAAAAGGCAATGGGGCAAAAACAAAGGCCGGACCCGCCCCCCTGGCTGATCCGGCCCCATGTCTTCAGCCCTCGGCTGGATTATTGTACGGAATCCTTCAGGCCCTTGCCGGCCTTGAACTTCGGCTGCTTCGACGCCGGAATCTGGATGGTTTCACCGGTGCGCGGGTTGCGACCCTCGGAGGCGGCGCGTTCGGACACGGCGAAGGTGCCGAAACCTACCAGACGCACATCGTCACCACCGGCCAGGGCACCGGAAATGGCATCGAACACACCATCGACAGCCTTGGCGGCATCGGCCTTGGACAGGCCAGCGCTGGCGGCAACCGCCGTTACGAGATCGTTCTTGTTCACCTGAGTGCCCCCTTTGAAAAGTTGAACCCGCAAGCGCCATTTCGGTGCGCCTTCAGGCGAAATCACAGGTCAAAAGTTTAATTCCGCTTTTTCCCCAGCGTCAATCATCAAAGCGCTGAAACATCATGTTTTCCGCCACTTTCAGCCTGCCCCACGATAAATATCGGGGCTTCACCCGAGTCCGAAATAGTTAACGGCGGCCCGGAAAGCCGGACCGCCGTTATTTATCAGATTAAGTTATCGGGTCAGTGGGTCAACACCGCTCCCGCTTCGCCGTCCTTGGTGGCGGCAGCGGCGCCGTCGGCGGGCTCCTCCCACTCGATGGGAACCGGCATACGGGTCAGTGCCCGCGCCAGCACCTCGTCCACCGTGCCGACGGGCACGATTTCCAGCCCCTTCTTGACGTTGTCGGGGATTTCCGCCAAGTCCTTTTCATTGTCCTTGGGGATCAGCACGGTTTTCAGACCGCCCCGCAGCGCCGCCAACAGCTTTTCCTTGAGGCCGCCGATGGGCAGTACCCGACCACGCAGAGTGATTTCGCCGGTCATCGCCACTTCACGCCGCACGGTGATGCCGGTGATGGCCGAGACAATGGCCGTGCACATGGCGATACCGGCGGACGGACCATCCTTGGGGGTGGCGCCTTCGGGGACATGGACATGAATGTCCTTCTTCTCGAACACGGTCGGCTTGATGCCCAAGCTTACCGAGCGCGAGCGCACGTAGGAGCGCGCCGCCTGCACCGATTCCTGCATGACGTCGCCCAGCTTGCCGGTATGGCTGAAACTGCCCTTGCCCGGCATGGTCACCGCCTCGATGGTCAGCAATTCGCCGCCCACCTCGGTCCAGGCCAGACCGGTGACCGCCCCGACCATGTCTTCCAACTCGGCCTCGCCGAAGCGATACTTGCGCACGCCGGCATACTTTTCCAGATTGCGGGGCGTCACCGCCACCTTGAGCCGCCCCTTGGAGACGATCTCGGTGGTGGCCTTGCGGGCCAGATTGGCCAATTCACGCTCCAGGCTGCGCACACCGGCTTCGCGGGTGTAGTAGCGGCACAGATCGCGGATGGCGTCATCGGACACCGTCCATTCGCCCTTCTTCAGACCGGCGGCGGTGGCCACCTTGTCGAACAGGTGACGCTTGGCGATTTCCACCTTTTCGTCCTCGGTATAGCCCGACAGACGGATCAGCTCCATGCGGTCCAACAGCGGCTGCGGCATGCGCAGGGTGTTGGCGGTGGTGACGAACATCACGTCGGAAAGATCGTAATCGACCTCGAGATAATGGTCGTTGAAGGTGGCGTTCTGTTCCGGGTCCAGCACTTCCAACAAGGCCGAGGACGGATCGCCGCGCCAATCGGCGCCCAGCTTGTCGATTTCGTCAAGCAGGAACAGCGGATTGGACGACTTGGCCTTCTTCATGCCTTGGATGATCTTGCCGGGCATGGACCCGATATAGGTGCGGCGATGGCCGCGCACTTCGGCTTCGTCGCGCACGCCGCCCAAGGAGATACGGACGAAATTGCGCCCGGTCGCCTGAGCCATGGACTTGCCGAGCGAGGTCTTGCCGACACCGGGCGGGCCAACCAGGCACAGGATCGGCCCCTTGACCTTTTCGGTACGGGTCTGCACCGCCAAGTATTCGACGATGCGTTCCTTGACCTTCTCAAGCCCGTAATGTTCGGAATTGAGGATCTTTTCCGCCAGTTTGACGTCCTTCTTGACCTTGGTCCGCTTCTTCCACGGAATGGTCAAAATCCAATCCAGGTAATTGCGCACCACGGTGGCTTCCGCCGACATCGGGCTCATGGACTTCAGCTTCTTCAGCTCGGCCAGGGCCTTTTCGCGCGCTTCCTTGGACAGGCGGGTCTTGGCGATGCGTTCTTCCAGCTCGGTCGATTCGTCCTTGCCGTCTTCGCCCTCGCCCAGTTCCTTCTGGATCGCCTTCAGCTGCTCGTTCAGATAATACTCGCGCTGGGTCTTCTCCATCTGGCGCTTGACCCGGCTGCGAATCTTCTTTTCCACCTGAAGAACGCCGATCTCGCCTTCCATATAGGAATAGACGCGTTCCAGCCGCTCGGCGGTGCTGCCCAGCTCCAGCAATTCCTGCTTTTCGGAAATCTTGAGCGACAGATGCGAGGCGACGGTATCGGCCAGCTTGGCGGGGTCCTCGATCTGATTGACCGAGACCAGCACTTCCGGCGGAATCTTCTTGTTGAGCTTGATGTATTGCTCGAACTGGCCGACCACCGATCGGGCCAGGGCTTCCAGTTCCTGACCTTCCACCACGCCGTCATCGATCATCTCGGCGGTGGCCTGGAAGAAGGATTCGTTGTCGGTGAAGCCGGTGATGCGGGCGCGGCGGCCACCTTCCACCAGCACCTTGACGGTGCCGTCAGGCAGCTTCAGCAATTGCAGGACGGTGGACACGGTGCCGACATCGTAAATGTCGGCGGTGGTCGGATCATCCTGAGCGGCGTTCTTTTGCGCGACCAGCAGGATCTGCTTGTCTTCGCGCATCACGTCTTCCAGTGCGCGAACCGATTTGTCACGACCGACAAACAGCGGAACGATCATATGGGGGAAGACGACGATGTCGCGCAGCGGAAGAACGGGGAAGACGTCGCCACGAGCGATTTCGGACATGCTACCTCTTCGGGCCTGCGGCTGGGGCTGGGCTGCCCCAAACCGGCTTTAGACTTTACATATTCTACCTAAATGGTCGGATTCCCCGCCCCGTCAAGGGGAAAATCCGTTCATGCCCCGGACGGAGCGGCACCGATCAGGCGCCGGCACCGACGTCTTCACGCCGTTCCGAGTAAATGAGCAGCGGCTGGGCCCGGTTCTCCACCACTTCCTTGTTGACCACCACTTCCTCGACGTCCTCCATGCCCGGCAGCTCGAACATGGTATCGAGCAAAATGCCCTCCATGATCGAACGCAGACCACGGGCGCCGGTCTTGCGACCGATGGCCTTTTCGGCGATGGCCACCAGCGCGTCTTCCTTGAAGGACAACCGGGTGTCTTCCATCTCGAACAGACGCTGATACTGCTTGACCAGGGCGTTCTTGGGCTTGGACAGGATTTCCACCAGGGCGTCGACGTCAAGATCGTCCAAGGTGGCCAGCACCGGCAAGCGACCGACGAATTCCGGGATCAGACCGAATTTCAGCAGATCCTCGGGCTCGACCTCGCGCAGGATCTGGCCGGTCCGGCGCTCGTCCGGGCCACGCACTTCGGCGCCGAAGCCGATGGAATTGTTCTTGCCGCGGGTGCCGATCACCTTTTCCAGGCCGGCGAAAGCGCCGCCGCAGATGAACAGGATGTTGGTGGTGTCCACTTGCAGGAATTCCTGCTGCGGATGCTTGCGCCCGCCTTGCGGCGGCACCGAGGCGACGGTGCCTTCCATGATCTTCAACAGCGCCTGCTGCACGCCCTCGCCCGAGACGTCGCGGGTGATGGACGGGTTGTCGGACTTGCGGCTGATCTTGTCGACCTCGTCGATATAGACGATGCCGCGCTGGGCCCGCTCGACATTGTATTCCGCCGACTGCAACAGCTTGAGGATGATGTTCTCCACGTCCTCGCCCACATAACCGGCTTCGGTCAGGGTGGTGGCGTCGGCCATGGTGAAGGGCACATCCAGGATGCGGGCCAGGGTCTGCGCCAACAGCGTCTTGCCGCAGCCGGTGGGGCCGATCAGCAGGATGTTGGACTTGGCGATTTCCACTTCGCCAGCCTTGCCGCCATGCTGTAACCGCTTGTAGTGGTTGTGCACGGCAACGGACAGAACCTTCTTGGCGTGGTCCTGGCCGATCACATAATCGTCCAGAACGGCCCGGATGTCCTTGGGGGTGGGGACGCCGTCGCGCGAGCGGACCAGATGGGTCTTGTGCTCTTCGCGGATGATGTCCATGCACAGCTCGACGCACTCATCGCAGATGAAGACGGTCGGCCCGGCGATCAGTTTGCGCACCTCATGCTGGCTCTTTCCGCAGAAGGAGCAGTAGAGAGTGTTCTTGGAATCGCCGCTTGTGGACTTGGTCATCGGTACTCCATTGAATAATAAGCGGCCGGAAGCTTGGGAATCATGTTAGCCACAGCAAACAGCGGCACACAATCAAAATCCCAACCGGGCAAAATCCCAACCGGGCAAAGCCCCGACCAGAAAACCCCCAAGCCCGCCTTCTGCGCCCGATCAGCCCTTGGCTTGAATCTCTTCCAGGGTCGGACGGTTGGACACCACCTCGTCGATGAGGCCGAATTCCTTGGCTTCGTCGGCGGTCATGTACTTGTCGCGCTCCATCGCCCGCTCGATCACATCGAGAGTCTGGCCGGTATGCTGCACATACATGTTGTTGAGCCTGGCGCGCAGAGCAAGGATCTCGCGCGCCTGAATCTCGATGTCGGTGGCCTGACCCTGGGCGCCGCCGGACGGCTGATGGATCATCACCCGGGCGTTGGGCAGCGAGAAGCGCTTGCCCTTGGCCCCAGCGGTCAACAGCAGCGAGCCCATGGACGCGGCCTGCCCCAGGCACACGGTGGACACCGACGGGCGGATGTACTGCATGGTGTCGTACATGGCCAGACCGCTGGTCACCACACCGCCGGGCGAATTGATGTAGAAGGCGATGTCCTTGTTGGGATTTTCCGATTCCAGGAACAAAAGCTGGGCGCAGATCAGCGACGCCACCTCATCAAAAACCTGACCGGTCAGGAAAATGATGCGCTCCTTCAACAGGCGCGAATAGATGTCGTAGGAGCGCTCGCCCCGATTGGTCTGCTCGACCACCATCGGCACCAGGGTGTTCATGTAGAGGTCGATGGGGTCTCTCTCTCGCATGGTCGATCCTTCTTCTTGGCAATCCCGCGCTAATGATCGCGCTGCAATAAACAATGGGGGAGAAAACCCGATAGCACAAGTGGGACGCCGGCGTTTCTCCAGGGAAAACGCCGGCGTCCGATCACCTTATTCCGCCGTATCACCCGCCTTCTTCTTGGCGGCGGCCTTCTTCTTCGGCTTGGCCTCGTCCGCGGCCTCGGCCTCGTCCGGATCCTTGCGCAGCTCTGCCGCCGAAACCGGCTTGTCGGTCACCTTGGCCAGTTCCAGGATGAAATCCACCACCTTTTCTTCAAAGATGGGGGCGCGCAAAGCATTCAGCGCGTCCGGGTTACCCTTGTAGTACTGGAACACCATGTGTTCCTGGCCGGGATAACGGCGGGCTTCCTCGATCAAGGCCTTGTTCAGGTCGTCCTGGGTGACGGTGACGTTGTTCTGCTGGCCGACTTCGGCCAGCAGCAGACCCAGACGGACGCGGCGTTCGGCCAGCGCCTTGTACTCGGCCTTCAGGGTGTCGTCATCCTTGCCTTCATCCGACGGATCCAGGCGACCGGCTTCGCGATCGGTTTCCAACTGCTTCCAGATGGTCTCGAATTCCTGCTCGACCATCATCGACGGCACTTCAAAGTCATGGCCGGCGGCCAAAGCGTCCAGCAGGGCACGCTTGACCTTGTTGCGGCCGATGGCGTTCAGTTCGCGACCGATTTCCTCGGAAATGGCGCCCTTCAGGGCATCGAGCGAATCAAGGCCGACCTTCTTGGCCAGTTCGTCATCGATGGCCGCCGGAACGGCCGCCTTCACTTCCTTGACGGTGACGTCGAATTCCGCCGGCTTACCGGCCAATTCGGCGTTGCCATAGCCCTCGGGGAAGGTCACGGTGACGACAGCCACATCGCCCGCCGACTTGCCGACCAACTGCTCCTCGAAGCCGGGGATGAAGGTGTTGGACCCCAGCTTCAGCGCATAGCCCTCGGCGGTGCCGCCGGGAAAGGCCACGCCGTCTTGCTTGCCGACGAAATCGATGACCACCACGTCGCCCGAAGCCGAGGCGCGTTCAACCGTCTCGGTGCTTTCGTTACGGTCGGCGATGTTCTTCAGGGTCTCGTCGATTTCCTCAGCCGGAATCTCGGCCTTTTCGCGATCCAGCGAAATGGTGGCGAAATCCATCGGCGTGATTTCCGGCAGGATTTCCAAGGCCACGGTGAATTCCAGGTCCGCGCCCTCGGCATAGGACGAAATCTCGACCTTGGGCTGGGCGGCGGGGCGCAGGTTGCGCTCGGTGATGGCGTTGTGGGTGCCGTCGTTCACCGCCTGCTCAAGCACTTCGCCCATGATGGCCGCAGTATACTTCTGCTGCACGATCTTCATCGGCACCTTGCCGGGGCGGAAGCCGGGCAGCTTCACGGTGCGGGCGATTTCCGCCAGCCGATCCTGGGTGCGCGTCTGGAGCTGACCCGCGGGGACGACGACCTTGAACTCGCGCTTCAGGCCATCAGCATTGGTCTCGGTTACCTGCATCAGTCTTTCGCCAATCGAATCAATACGTTGAAGAATACCAGCATCCACCCGCCCCCACATACGGGGCCTTTGACAGGGCGAAACTGGTGCGGGCGAAGGGACTTGAACCCCCACGGTTTTCACCGCCAGAACCTAAATCTGGTGCGTCTACCAGTTCCGCCACGCCCGCCAAAGTTCGGGTGCACGGACCTGAGAATCGGCTGATTTCCAGGCCCGGCCCGCCGGAACGCGTGTCTATAGCATGGAAAAGCGCGTTGATACAGACCCTGTGAACGGGTTTTTTCTCAAGCTCCAAAACGGTGCGATTTAAAATCCATATAGACTTTGTGACAATTATCTTATACCTCGGTGTAATGTAAATGAAGGAGGGTCCCCCCACTTATGAATAGGGGCTCCGCGCCTTCGGTATGGTTTTGGCTCTGGGGGGGACCTTCAAGTGATGGATCTGGACCGTTCGGGACGTATCGCCTTTTTGCAGATCGATGCCGATACCTGCGCGACCTTGCGTGAATTCCGCGTGGTTTTGGCGCCCCATATCGATCGGTTACTTGATTCGTTCTATGCCCACGTCAAAAGCTATCCCGAGATCGCCGTCAAGTTCTCTACCCCCGAACGCATCACCCATGCCGCCGCCATGCAGAAGAAGCATTGGCTGGATTCGGTGTTCATCGGTAATTTCGACGACAATTACTTCGCCAACGTGACCCAGATCGGCCAGATCCATCAGCGCATCGGCCTGGAACCCCGGTGGTATACCGCCGGTTATTGCTTCGTGCTGAACCAGGTGTTCGCCCTGGCGGTCGAAACCTATCGCAAAAAGCCGGAGATGGCCGCCCGGGTCATCGCCGCCATCAACAAGGCGGCCTATCTGGACATGGATCTGGCCACCTCGGTCTATATCGAGTCCAACACCGCCGCCATCATCGCCCGCGAACTGGGAAGCAAGGCCGACGGCTTCGAGCGCGACGTCAAGGGCGTGGTGTCGCAGGTGGCCACCGCCGCCACCCAGGTGGAAGCCGCCGCGCGGACCATGGCCGCCAATGCCGAGGAAACCTCGGCCCAGTCCACCACCGTGGCCGCCGCCGCCGAGGAAGCCACCACCAACATCCAGACGGTGGCCGCGGCGGCCGAGGAATTGTCGTCCTCCATCGAGGAAATCAGCCGTCAGGTGTCGCATTCCGCCTCCATCGCCTCGTCGGCCATGGAAGAAGCGGCGCGCACCAACCAGATGGTGGAAAGCCTGTCGGAAGCCGCCGCCAAGATCGGTCAGGTGGTCAACCTGATCAACGCCATCGCCAGCCAGACCAATCTGTTGGCGCTGAACGCCGCTTCGCCGTGGTCGCCAACGAGGTCAAGTCGCTGGCCAACCAGACCGCCAAGGCGACCCAGGAAATCGGCCAGCAGATCAACGCCGTGCAGAACGCCACCCGCGACGCGGTGGGGGCCATCGGCGACATCGCCCGGACCATCGGCCAGATCAACGAGATCGCCGGTTCCATCGCCGCCGCCGTCGAGGAACAGGGCGCCGCCACCCAGGAAATCGCCCGCAACGTCCAGCAGGCGGCCATGGGCACCCAGGAAGTCACCGGCACCATCGCCCGCGTCTCCGCCGCCGCCTATGAAACCGGCAATACCGCGCGCGAGGTGCTGACCGCCGCCGCCTCGCTGGCGGAAAACTCCAATGTCCTGGAACAGCAGGTGGACCGCTTCGTCAGCGACATCCGCGCCGGCTGATCGGCTAAAGCCACTTGCGGCGGCGGAAGTACCACAACGGCACGATGGCGGCCAAAAGCATCAGCCCCATTGCCCACAGATAACCAAAACGCCACTCCAGTTCCGGCATAAACTGGAAATTCATGCCGTAAATACTGGCGATCAGTGTCGGCGGCAGAAAGGCCACGGCCGCCACCGAAAAAATCTTGATGATGTTGTTCTGCTCGATATTGATCAGCCCCAAGGTGGCGTCGAGCAGGAATGAAACCTTGCTGGACAGAAAGTTGGCATGTTCGGCGATGGAAGTGGCGTCACGCATCAGCGTCTTGATGCGCGACCGGGCGTCTTTCTTGAAGCTGGCTTGCGCCGACAAGAACAGCAGCAACCGGTTCAGTCCCAGCAGGCTGTCCTTGGCCCGGGTCGCCAAATCGCCGGTACGACCGACTTTCTGCAAGATACGACGCAGGTCCTTGCTGCCGCGGGGTTGATCGTCGGCGGAAACAAAAACCTGATGGGACAATGCCTCAAGGTCGGCGGTTGCCCCTTCCAGAATATCGGCCAGGCGATCGGCGATCTGTTCCAGCACTCCCATCAACGCCTTCTCGCCATCGGCGATCATGGCTGGATTGCGGCTGATCCGGCGGATGAACATGGAAAACGGCACCGGATCGACATAGCGCACAGTGATCATGCGGCCATCGACGATGATGAAAGTGATCGCCGCCGATTCGGGGGCTTCGGTCGTCGCCTTGTTGATGACCGGCATGGTCATCACCATGGCCCGGCCCTCCACGTAAAGGCGGCTGGACAGCTCGATTTCCTGCATTTCCTCACGCGTGGGGACTTCGATCTCGGTCCATCCCTCCACCAGCCGCTCTTCTTCACGCGTCGGTGACAGCAGGTCGATCCACACCGTCGAAGGCGGCATCTCGCCCCCATTGCCCGGCATCACGTCCTGATACAGCAATCCTTGATCGAGATAAAAGACGGTCAGCATCGGGGGGCTCCGGCGGCTCGAGGCTTGCTGCTACGCTCTTGCCCTGGTGCTGTCAACCTTTCAGCAGCGCCTTGACCCCCTGCGAGATCACCACCTTGCCGCGCCCGGCATAGGCCTCGTGATTGCTCTCGATGTCGTCCAGTTTATAGAGGTAATTGACCATCAGACCGCAGGACTGGGCCAGCCCCTTGGCGCTGGTGTCGGCAAGCCAGTTCAGCCGCTCGATGCGCGCACCGTTGGACAGGTGGAAATGGGCCACCGGGTCAAGGGCGCGGTCACGGCCTTTGCGCTCTTCCGCCAAGTAGCGCGCCGCCAGCCGCGACAGCGGCGCCCGCAGGGTTTCCGCCAGATGGCCGTCATTGACCCAGGCCGGATCGGCCAGCAGCGTCTTCAGGCTGCCCTTGGCCGCCAAGCCGTGGGAAATCTGGGTCAGCGCCCGATGCTCGACCGCCGTGAGCAGGCCGGGCTCGCCCGTCCCCAGCTTGCCATCCAGCCAGGAGCGGAAACCGGGGATGGGCGACAGCGTGGCGAAGGTCTTGAGCGACTTGAACTCGCGGGTCAGTTCCTCGACCACCCGCTTGATCAGGAAATTGCCGAAGCTGATGCCGTTCAAGCCGCGCTGGGCATTGTTGATGGAATAGAAAATGGCGGTGTCGGCGGCCTCGGGGTTGCCTTGCGGCGCGTTCAGGTCCAGCAATTGCCCGATGTCGCCGCTCATGCCCTGGACCAGGGCGACCTCGACGAAGATCAACGGCTCATCCGGCATGCGCGGATGGAAGAACCCATAAAGCCGGCGGTCGGAATCGAGCCGGTTCTTCAGATCGTCCCAGCCATGGATGGCGTGCACGGCTTCGTAATGGATCAGCTTTTCCAGCACATTGGCCGGTGACGCCCAGGTCAGCCGGCGCAATTCCAGGAATCCCACGTCGAACCAGGCGGCCAGCAGCCCCTTGAGGTCGGCTTCCAGCGCCCGCAGGCCGGCATCGCCTCCGGCCAAAACCGCCAATTCCGCCCGCATGTCCACCAGGAACTTGACCCCCTCGGGCAGGGCGTTGAACTGGGTCAGCAAGGTCAGGCGCGGCGGCTCCAGAACATGACGCAGCCGCTGCTCGGCCAGCGCGCGTTTGTCGGCGGGAGCGTGGCGCAGGGCTTCCATGGCCTGATCCGCCGCCGCTCGGTCGGGGCCGAATTCGTCAGCCACCAGCTTGAGAAAGCGGCGGCGGCCCTCGGTCGACAATTCCAGATATTCCCGTCCCAGGGCAGCGGCGCGGGCACGGGCGGACACTTCGCCGCCCTTGCCGTCCAGGCAGGCCCGCATCTGTCCGCGCAAACAGGCCAGATCATCGTCGGAAAGATCGGGGGCGAAGTTCAGGGCTTCGCAGCCCTTGGCGCTGCCGGCCACGTCCAGCCACGACTTGGCCAAGCCCTTGATACGGTCCAGCAAGGACGGAACCATCACCTGGGTCATGACCAGCCTCCCCTTATGATTGTCGTTACCTTTCAGGATTTAGGTGCTTTTTCCTGGTGGTAAAGACTGCGCAACACCACCGGCAGGGATTGATCGATATCCTCGGCGATCAGGCCGGGGCCGATCAGCGACGCCGCCGCCCCATGCATCCAGGCGCCGGCGCAGGCGGCATCGAAGCCATCCATGCCCGCCGCCAGCAGCCCGCCGATGATGCCGGCCAGCACGTCGCCCGAGCCGGCGGTGGCCAGCCACGGCGGCGCATTGGCATTGAGAACGGCGCGACCGTCGGGATGGGCGATCACCGTATCCGCCCCCTTCAGCAGCACCACGGCACCGGAACACGACGCCGCTTGCCGCGCCCGTTCCAACCGGCTGCCGGCCATGGCGCCGAACAGGCGCTCGAACTCGCCGTCATGGGGGGTCAGCACCACCGATGGCGACAGCAGCCGCCGCAGCACATCCTTGCACCCGCCGAACCACGACAGCGCATCGGCATCGAGCACGCATTTGCGCTCGGCCTCCAACACCGCCCGCAACTGGCCGCGCCGGCCCTCGCCCTGCCCCGCCCCCGGCCCCAGCACCCAGGCATTGCGGCGTTCGTCCGCCAACAAGGCGGGCAGATCGCCATCGGGCACGACGATGTTGCCGGGATCGCCCATGCGGTAGACCGCCAAGACGGATTCGGGGGCGGCGATGGTCGCCAGCCCGGCCCCGACCCGCCGCGCGGCCCTGGCCGCCAGCCGCGCCGCGCCGGTCATCACCGCGCCGCCCAGAATGGTGACATGGCCGCGACTGTATTTGTGATCCGCCGCCGCCGGCACCGGCAGATGCGCCCGCCACAGATCGGGGCAATTCTCGGCCATGGCCGGATCGACCTCGACCAGTACCTGATCGGGGATGCCGATATCGGCCACCACCACCTCACCGCACAAGGCCCGGCCCGGATAGAGCAGATGACCGGGTTTCTTGCGGAAAAAGGTCACCGTCGCCACCGCCTGCGGCGCCACCCCCAGCACCGCCCCGGTATCACCATCGACGCCGGACGGCACGTCGACGGCCACCACCGGCAGCTTGCGGCGACGGATTTCGGCGATGATGTCCGCCGCCACCCCATCCAGCGGTCGGGCCAGACCGGCGCCGAACAGGGCATCGACCACCAATGCGGCCCGATCGAGCACACCAACGGTCAGGGCTTCGCTGTCGCCACTCCACCGCCCGGCCATGATGGCGGCGTCACCCTTCAGATTTTCCAACTCGCCCAGCAGCGCCAGCCGCACGCCGAAGCCATGGCGAGCGAGCAGCCGGGCGATGACGAAACCGTCGCCGCCATTGTTGCCCGGCCCGCACAAAACCGCCACCCGGCAGGGCGCGAACCGGTGCCGAACCTCGCGCGCGACCGCCCAGCCGGCGGCCTCCATCAGCGTTTCACCGGCGATGCCGCTGGCCATGGCCAGGGAATCGGCGCGGTACATCTCGGCCACGCTCAGGATCTCGGCGCTCATCCGTTCCTCCGTCGATACCAACCCAGGGTAAGCCATTCCTCCGCACAAGCGAATCGCTTCATTGTCGCCCCACCCTTGCGGCAATGCGGGGCATGGGATAGGACTGAGACCCTGCGTGACGGTCACCCGGGGAAAAGTCCCTCGGCTTCGCCTCGGTATACTTTCCCCCGATTTCCATGGTGCAAACCCGTGCTCAAGCGAGCTTTCCGCGCGGGTTTCGGTCTTTCTCCCGCCTTTGCCCGGCAAAGGGTCTTTCTCCCGCCTTTGCCCGGCAAAGGCGGTAAAACGTAAAAGCGAAAAATAGGCGCAAGGCGCCGCCCCAAGCCTATTTTTCTCCGGTTACATCAACGGGAAAAAGTACACTGAGCGCAGCGAAGGACTTTTTCCCGAATAGCTTAACGGAGTGGCACGTGAAGGTGCTGGTCTTGGGTGCCGGAATCATCGGCACCACCACCGCGTATCATCTGGCCCGGGCCGGACACCGGACCGTGGTCCTCGACCGCCAGGACGGTGCCGGCATGGAAACCAGCTTCGCCAATGGCGGGCAGATTTCGCCCTGCCATGCCGAACCTTGGGCCAATCCATCGGTGCTGCCCAAGGTGATCAAGTGGCTGGGCCGCGACGACGCGCCCTTGCTGTTCCGCTGGAACCGCTGGGACCCGGCCCTGTGGGCCTGGGGCTTGCGCTTCATCGCCAATTGCACCTCTTCCCGCGCTGTCCGCAATACCGAACGCACCCTGCGGATCGCCCTTTATTCCCGCGCCTGTCTTCAGGATCTGCGCCAAAGCTTGGGGCTGGAATACGACCAGCGGCGCCAGGGCATCTTGCATGTCTACCGCTCGGAACGGGAATTCACCCAAGGCCGCAAGGCGGCGGCGTTGATGAACCAGTTTGGTCTCGACCGCCGGATCAAGGATTCGTCGCAATGCGTCGCCATCGAACCGGCGCTGTCGTCGGTGGCCGGGCAATTGGCCGGCGGCATCCTGACACCGGGTGATGAAAGCGGTGACGCCCACAAATTCACCCGCGCCATGGCCGCACACGCCCAGCGGGAAGGGGCCGAGTTCCGCTTCGGCACCCGGGTCGACGCCATTTTGCGTGACAATGATCGCGTCACCGGCGCCCGCACCGATCAAGGCGACATCCCGGCCGACGCGGTGGTGCTGGCGCTGGGGTCGTGGAGCCCGTTGCTGGCGCGACCGGCGGGCATCCGCCTACCCATCGTCCCGGCCAAGGGCTATTCCATCACCATCCCGGCGGATGGGCCGGGGGCGCCCTTCGTCTCGGTCACCGACGACGAACACAAGATGGTCTATTCCCGCCTGGGCGACCGCCTGCGCGCCGCCGGCACCGCCGAGATGGCCGGCCACGATATTTCACTGAACCCCAGACGCTGGCGCCTGATCCTGGAGCGCGCCCGCGCCCTGTTCCCGCTGGCCGGCGATTTCGATCAGGCCCAGCCCTGGGCCGGCCTGCGCCCGGTCACCCCCGACAGCGTGCCCTTGATCGGCGCCAGCCGCCTGCCCGGCCTGTGGCTGAACACCGGCCACGGCACCTTGGGCTGGACCATGGCCGCCGGCTCGGCCCGCATCGTCGCCGACCTGATCTCGGGGCGTGAAGCCGATATCGACCTGAGCGGATTGGGGCCGGATCGGTTTTAGGGCACGGCTTGCTTGCGGCGACGCACCGGACGATGCGACCAGGGGCGCCGGCCTTGCCATTGGGCCACGCTCAGGGTTTTCAGATCGTCCAGCCACAGGGCATGGGCGCCCCGACGCCACAGATCGATGCGGTCGATGACCAGACGCGGCCCGCGGCAGGCATCGCGCACCGGCACGGCGCTGACCACCACCTGGGCACCGGCGCAGGCGGCGGCGATGCCGGATTCCTCCTGGATCAAGGCCACCACCATACCGTCACGGCGCCAGACGCACCCCAACGGATCGCAGGCCAAGGTGCCGTCCTTGCTGCGCCCCTGCTTGGGCCAGCGCTCGGTCGACAACGGGCCGGCGCGGCGGCCCCAGCTTTCCTTGACGATGCGACCGCCGCGACTGACCAGCAACGAGCCGTCTTCCATGCGCAGGCCAAAGGCATAGCCGCGACCGTCGACCAGCAGATCGGGCGGCTGGGCCAGGATAAAACCACCCAGGCCCACCAGCATGGGGACCAACCCCCATAGCCGCCAGCCGCCGCGCCAGATCAGCAGCCACAGCCCGCCCAGGGTGAAGCAGACCATGCCCCAAGGCGCCAGCGGCGGCACGGTGACGGCAGCCAAGGGCAGGGCCGCGACCCAGGCGGCGATCATGTTGACCAGGGTCACCGCCCACCCCATGGGCACCAGGGCCAGATGCTCCAGCCCCAACGGCATCAGCAGCAGCGACAGCATGGCGAAGGGCATCACCGCCACGCCGGTGATCGGCACCGCCAGCAGATTGGCCAGCACCGACCACAGGGCGAAGCGGTTGAAGTGATAGGCGCCATACAAGGCGGTGGAACTGCCCGCCACCAAGGTCGACAGCACCACCCCGGCCAGATAGAGCGCCAGCCGGTGATGCGGACGCGAGTGACCGGCGCTCCAGCCGGCCATGGGCTTGGCCACCACCTCGTAGGTGGCGATCAGGGCGGCGACGGCGGCGAAGGACATCTGGAAACTGGGGCCGGTCAGTGCCTCGGGCGCGACCACCAGTACCAGCACCGCCGCCCAGGCGACCAGCCGCATGGACAGGGCCGAGCGATCCAGCAGCACCGCCAGCAAGACGATGCCGGTCATCAGGAAGGCGCGTTGCGCCGGCACCGGGGCGCCGGCCAGCAGCATATAGAGAAAGGTCAGGATCATGGCCACCAGGGCGGCCCATTTCTTGATCGGATGGTTGAGCGCCACCCGTGGCACCAGGGCCAGCCCGCCGCGCAGGATGAAAAAGGCCATGCCGGCCAGCAGGCTCATGTGCAGGCCGGAAATGGACAACAGATGGGCCAGGCCGGAATCGCGGTACTGGTCCATCACCTGACGGGGAATGCCGGCGGTTTCACCGGTGATCAGGGCGGCGGCGACACCGCCGGCGGCGTCTGGGATGGCGTCGGTCACCCGCAAGGTGACCTGATGGCGCAACCGGTTGAGCCAATATCCCTGCCCTGGCGGGGTCAGGATCTCCGCCTCGGACAGGCCGGTGCCCACCGCCCCCAGGCCCAGGAACCAGGCGTGACGGGCGAAATCGAAAGCGCCGGGCGCCGTCGGCTGCGATGGCGGCATCAGATTGGCCCACAGGCGGATTTCCGCCCCCACCGGCACCGGCTCGGTCTGCTTCAACCGCAAACGCACCTTGGCCGGCACCGGGCCGTCCAGATTGACCTGAACCCGTTCCAGCGTCACCCGCTGACCGCCATCGGCCACCGGCTCCACCTCGGCCACCACACCGCCGACCAATACCTTGCCCGAAGGGCGTTCCAGGACCGGGGCCTGCACCCATACCGTGCGCCACTGGCCGACGGCAAAGCCCAAGGTCAGCACCAGCAGCGGCAGGGCGACGATGGCGGTCCACGCCCGCCGCCGCAGCACCACCCACGGAACCACCACCAGGAATGCCAGACCCAAGCCCAGCCAGAGCGGCGGCTCGACCGGCAGGGAAAAATAAACGGCGATCCCCAGGCCGAGAAAGACCGGCAGCCACAACGGCCAACGCTCGCGCTCGGCCAGCAGCCGGTCCATGCCGTCAGCCGCCTTTCTTGCGGTTCCAGGCGATGGTCGCCAACACCAGGGCCGCCGCCGCCTGCACCCACGGACCGATCAGGCTGACCGGGGCGGCATCGCGGGTGGGGAAAATCCACGCCTTCAATCCATCGCCGCCGATGCCGTCCATGACCTCGGGCAGCAGCCAGTACAACAGCACCGCCAGCACGCACAACAACATGGCGGTACGCCGCCGCGCCAGCAGGCGCACCGCCGCCACCAGGGCGATATCGCGCAGGAACAGGGCCAGAATGGCCGCCGCCAGGGTCCATTCCCGTCCGCCGGCGGCGACGGTGACGGCGCCCAGAACCACGGCCAGCACCGCCACCGGCAGCCAGGACGGCAGCCAATCCCAACGCTGGGTCCAGCCGGAAGCCCGCAGCAAACGCTTGATGTCGGTGACGTATAGGGGCGACGCCAACAGCGACACATAGGTCAGCGATGCCGCCACCAGGGCGGAAACACCCGCGATCACCGCAAAAGGCGGCGTCAGCCGATCCTGGAACAGGAAGCCCAGAAAAAACACGATCTGATAGAGGGTGAAGGCCAGATAGGGCCAGGGCGACGGCGTATGGCCCAATTGCAGGCGGATCAGCCAGGCCAGCCCCAGGAACAGCCAGGCGATGACGATGATTTCGTTGACCAGGGTGAAGGCCGGCATGGGAACGGCATTGCCATACCATGCCATGGTGCCGCCCCAGCCTTGGGCCGTCGACGACAGAGCGGCCATCGGCCCCAAGGACGGCATTGCGGCGGCGATACCCAGCATCTGTGCCAGGGTGGTCGAACCGCGCCGCCGGCTGGCGTCGAAGCGATGCAACAGCAGCACCACCAAAAGCGCCATGGCCTGGGCGGCCAGACCGCCGGCCAAGGTGGTGGCCAGATCGACCATATCCACCCGGCCACGGACGAAGGGCAGCACCAGCAGACACAACAGGGCGCCGTACCAGACATAGGAGGTGCCGCCCAGCAGCTTGCCCCAGGCCATGGCCCACGGATTGGAAGCCGACAGACGCTGCACGTCCCAGGTGCCCTGAGCCACTTCCTCGACGAAGGAATCGGCGGCCAGCCGCCCCCCCCACAGCACCAGCAGGAAGAACACGATGTACTGCACCCATTGGGCCAGATCATCAACGCCGCTCAGATGCAGCCCGGCCAGAGCCACGGCCAGCAAGGCCGGCATCAGCACCAACCGGGTCGGGGTCAATTCCAACCACAGGCAACGCTGCAATTCGGGGTTCAGGCGCAACAGCGCGGTGCCGGTCATGCCCGTTCTCCCATATAAAGCTTCTCCAGGTGACCGCCGGTGGGGGCGAGCGAGGTGACCATGACCCCCTGCTCCATCAGATGGCGCAGCAGATGGTGGCGGTCCAACGGCTCGCCGTCGAAGGAAAACTCGATCTCGCCGTCGACGATCTGGCACTCGGCCACCTTGGCCGCGCCCTGCATGCCCGCCAAGGCGTCGCGGGCATCGCCGATCAGGCCCAGGCGCCAGCGCGATTTCGGCGCCGCCTCGCCCGACAATGTCGCCACCCGGGCGGCGCGGCCCAGGCGCAGGGCCAGCATATGGGTGGAATAATCCTCGAGCTCGGCCAGGATGTGCGACGACACCACGATGGTCATGCCGGCCACGTTCAAGGTGCGGATCAGCCCCGACAATTCACGCCGGGCCTCCGGGTCCAGGCCCGAGGCCGGTTCGTCCATCAGCAGCAGGCGCGGACGATGCACCATGGAGCGCGCGATGGCCAGACGCTGGCGCAGGCCGCGCGACAAGGTGCCGGCACGGTCTTCCAACCGCTTGCTCAGGCTGACCGCCTCCGCCGCCCATACGGCCGCCGCCTCCATGTCGTGTTCATCCATACCCTGGATGGCGGCGGCATGCAGCAGATTGCGCCGCACCGACAGATCATCGTAGACGCCGAAAAAATCCTGTTGGAACCCCAGCTTGGCATGGGCCAGACGCGGTTGCTCAAGCACGTCGATGCCGTCGATGCGGATGGTGCCGGCCAAGGGCCGCTCGAGCCCGGCCAGACAGCGCAACAATGTGGTTTTGCCGGCACCGTTGGGGCCGACCAAAGCGGTGACCGACCCGACGGGAAGATCGAAGCCCACCTCGTCCAGGGCACGGTTGGCGCCGTATTCAAAAACCAGCCCGCGCACGCTGACGAATTGATCCGACATGGATATGTCCTTATTCTTATTTCAACCGGACAACTAGCCCGCGTGGCAACAAAAAGTCAAACGCCACCGCACACGGACCAATACCTAACCTTTCGCGCGGGAAAAAACCCATCCTATCGGGCGGGAATTTTGCCTGCCGATACGATGATCGGGCTGTCATGGGCGAAAGAATATGCTACAGAGTTCGCAAGTGCCAAATTTGTTGTCGGAGCCTCGCGCAATAATCATGCAGGTCGTCACCCGTTTCGCCCCCTCTCCCACCGGTTTTCTGCACATCGGCGGCGCCCGCACGGCGCTGTTCAACTGGCTTTTCGCCCGGCATCATGGGGGCCGCTTCCTGCTGCGCATCGAGGACACCGACCGGGCGCGGTCGACGCAAGCCGCCGTCGACGCCATTTTCGACGGCCTCAAATGGCTGGGCCTGGACGGCGATGGCGAACCGGTGTTCCAGTTCGCCCGCATGGAGCGTCATGCCGAGGTGGCCCGCCAACTGGTGGCCGAGGGTAAGGCCTATTACTGCTATTGCAGCCCCGAGGAACTGGATGCCATCCGCGCCCAGCAGAAGGCCGAGGGCAAGCCCATGCGCTATCCCGGCCTCTGGCGCGACCGCGATCCGTCGGAAGCCCCCGCCGGAATACCCGGCGTCGTCCGCCTGAAGGCCCCGCAGGACGGCGAGACCGTCATCGACGATCTGGTCCAGGGCGAGGTCAAGGTGGCCAATGCCCAATTGGACGACATGGTCTTGCTGCGCGCCGACGGCACCCCCACCTACATGCTTTCGGTGGTGGTGGACGATCACGACATGGGCATTACCCACGTTATCCGTGGTGACGACCACCTGACCAACGCCTTTCGCCAGTACCAGTTGTACAAGGCCTGTGGCTGGGATGTGCCGCGCTTCGCCCATATTCCACTGATCCACGGCCCCGACGGCGCCAAGCTGTCCAAGCGCCACGGCGCCTTGGGGGCGGAGGCCTATCGCGACATGGGCTTCTTGCCCGAGGCCATGCGCAATTACCTGTTGCGCCTGGGCTGGAGCCATGGCGACGACGAGATCATCACCACCGAACAGGCGGTGGAATGGTTCACGCTGGACAATGTGGGCCGCTCGCCGTCGCGTTTCGACATGACCAAATTGACCAACCTCAACGGCCATTACATGCGCGGCGCCGATGATGCCCGTCTGGTCGAACTGCTGGCGCCGTTGCTGGCGGCCAAGCTGGGGCACGAGGTCGATTCCGACGGCAAGGCCCGCCTGCTGGCCGGCATGAGCGGATTGAAGGAACGGGCCAAGACCCTGGTCGAACTGACCGATCTGGCCGCCTTCTACGCCCGCCGCCGCCCCCTGGCGCTGGACGACAAGGCGGCCAAGGTGGCCGCCGACGGCGAGCAGATGGCGCTGTTGGCCGAATACGCTGGCGTCATCGCGGCGACCGAGTGGAAAAAGGATGTTCTGGAGGAAGCCGCCCGCGTTTTCGCGGAGGCCAAGGGCCAGAAATTGGGCAAGGTGGCGCAGCCCTTGCGGGCGGCGCTGACCGGATCCTCGGTTTCTCCCCCCATCTTCGAGGTGATGGAGGTGTTGGGACGGGCCGAGACTTTGGGCCGCATCGCAGATACCACGGGAAAGGGTCGGCCTTGAACGAAACCGCCGTGCGTCACCCGGCGCCACGGCAAGGCACAACACTCGCACATTAGTGTGGATCACGGGGAAAGCTGACATGAGCACTAAGGAAAGCGTAACGCTTATCAACAACAGCACCGGTAAGCAGATCGAGATGCCCCTGCTGTCGGGCACCGTCGGCCCCAAGGTCATGGATATCCGCAAGCTTTACGGCGACATGGACATCTTCACCTATGACCCCGGCTACACCTCGACCGGTTCCTGTAAGTCGGCCATCACCTATATCGACGGTGACGCCGGCGTGCTGTTGCACCGCGGCTATCCCATCGACCAGTTGGCCGAGAAGTGCGACTTCCTGGAAGTGGCCTATCTGATCCTGAAGGGCGAACTGCCCAACGCCGAACAGAAGACCAAGTTCGAGAGCGACATCACCCATCACTCCATGCTGAACGAGCAGATCTCGTTCTTCTTCCGCGGCTTCCGTCGCGATTCGCACCCGATGGCGGTGATGTGCGGCGTCGTCGGCGCCATGGCGGCGTTCTATCACGATTCCACCGACATCAACGACCCGCACCAGCGCATGGTCGCCAGCTATCGTCTGGTCGCCAAGATGCCGACCATCGTCGGCTGGGCGTACAAGTACTCGCAGGGTCAGCCGTTCATGTATCCGCAGAACAAGCTGTCCTATGCCGAGAACTTCCTGCACCTGATGTTCGCCACCCCGTGCGAGGAATACAAGATCAGCCCGATCCTGGCTCGCGCCATGAACCGCATCCTGATCCTGCACGCCGATCACGAACAGAACGCCTCGACCTCCACCGTCCGTCTGGCCGGTTCGTCGGGCGCCAACCCGTTCGCCTGCATCGCCGCCGGTATCGCCTCGTTGTGGGGCCCCGCCCATGGCGGCGCCAACGAAGCCGTGCTGGAAATGCTGCATGAAATCGGCTCGGTCGACCGCATCCCCGAATTCATCGCCAAGGCCAAGGACAAGGACGATCCGTTCCGTCTGATGGGCTTCGGTCACCGGGTGTACAAGAACTACGACCCGCGCGCCAAGATCATGCAGCAGACCTGCCATGAAGTGCTGACCGAGCTGGGCGTCAAGGACGACCCGCTGCTGAAGCTGGCCATGGAACTGGAACGCATCGCCCTCGAAGACGAATACTTCGTCCAGCGCAAGCTGTTCCCCAACGTCGACTTCTATTCGGGCATCATCTTCCGCGCCATGGGCATCCCGACCCAGGTGTTCACCTGCCTGTTCGCCCTGGCCCGCACCGTCGGCTGGATCGCCCAGTGGAACGAAATGCTGACCGACAGCGACCAGAAGATCGGTCGTCCGCGCCAGTTGTACATCGGTTCCGACGTCCGCGATGTCCCGCCGATCGAAAAGCGCTGATCAGCGCGTACGGATCTTTGCATCAGAAGGGCGGCGCCACACGGCGCCGCCCCGACGATTCCCCATGGCCGCCAACGATAATCGCGGCCCGCTGGGGCAAAGACTGAAAAAAGCCGGTTTCGTCGCCCTGTTGGCGATGATGGCCGCAGCCATCGTCTGGATGGAAACCAACTGATGAAAAACCCGCCTCTTGGGCGGGTTTTTTCTTGGTTCATCGCGGATTTAGACCAAGTCCCGATTAACACAGTAGGGCGACAAACCATGGAGCGTTTCCGGTTCCATGTCCCGGACGGGATCTCGGGCTGCGAAATCCGCGATCAACATTTTTCTTACTTCTCGCGCAAGGCCTTGTTGGCCAGCGCCCGACCGATCAGCAACTTGGCGATGATCAGCCCGGCGCCGAACACCAGACCGGAGGCGATGGCGATGGTTTCGATGCTCATGAACTTCTCCGTTAATGGCTTCACCAAGCTATAGCATCCCTACCCCGCCTGCTGCTATGGTCCCGCGATTTTCTATTTAGGAGTATTTCCATGGCCTCGCAAATTCGCGCTTCACATATCCTGCTCATGTACCAGGGCTCCATGCGGTCCACCGCCACCCGCTCCAAGGACGAAGCGCTGGCCATGATCACCGATCTCAAGGCCCAGATCGCCCAGGGTGCCGATTTCGCCCAACTGGCCGGCCAAAGTTCCGATTGTCCGTCGGGCCGCGACGGCGGCGATTTGGGCACGTTCGGCCCCGGCATGATGGTGCCCGATTTCGATGCCGCCGCCTTCGCCCTGGAAGAAGGCCAGATTTCCGACGTGGTCGAGACCCCGTTCGGCTTTCACCTGATCCAGCGCACGGTGCCGGAAGCGCAGATCCGCGCCTCGCACATCCTGTTGATGTACGAAGGCTCCATGCATTCCTCGGCGGAACGCTCGAAGGACGACGCCCTGGCCCAGATCAACGCGATCAAGGCCGACATCGCCGCCGGCGCCGATTTCGCCAAGCAGGCCATCGACCATTCCGATTGCCCGTCGGGCCGCGAAGGCGGCGATCTGGGCGATTTCGGGCGTGGCCAGATGGTCGGCGAATTCGAGACCGCCGCCTTCGCCCTGGATGTGGGCCAGATTTCCGACGTGGTGGAAACCCCCTTCGGCTATCACCTGATCCAGCGCACGGCGTAACCATGCCCTTGGATGCCGGGGGACAAAACAGCACCCAGATGGTGCTGGCCCCCGGCGCCAGTATCTTCCGCTGCCGCCATTGTGGACAAATCATCACCCGCCGCGACTGGCTGCTGCCGATCGGCGGCGAGCATGAGCACGTGGTGTTCAATCCGGCGGGAATGATTTTTCGCGTCTGGTGTTTCGCCCAAGCCCAGGGCTTGCGCCTGATCGGCGCGCCTTCGGGGGAATTCAGCTGGTTCAAGGGCTATGATTGGACCATCGCCCTATGCGGCCAATGCGGCAGCCATCTGGGCTGGCACTATGAAGGTGGCAGCCAACCACGCACCTTCTTCGGTCTGATCAAGGATCGGTTGGCCGAGGGACCGGCGGATTAGACCAAGTCCCGATGAGTTCGACTCATCGGGGACTTGGTTAGGCGCAAGGCGCCGCGCGGCTTATGCCGCGTGAGCCCAGCATCCCGGAGGGATGCGCCCGGCGCCTGAGGGCACGGCTGATCGGTTCCGATCAGCGGGACACGGTATTAGCCCCCCGAACCAATCCGATCAATGGCCGGGATTGACGCGCAGGCGCTCGACCACTTGGCCCTTCTTGAAATGGGAATCGACGATTTCGTCGTAATCGGCGGCTTCCACCGGCTGATACCAGACGCCTTCGGGATAGACCACCATCAACGGGCCGTTGCCGCAAAAGCCCAGACAGCTGGCCTGGGCCAGGCTGACGCCCTTTTCCCACAGCATGCCCTTTTGGAAACGGGCCATCATCTGGTCGAACATGGCCGCGCCGCCGCCCTTGGAAGTGCAGCAGCCGCGCGGATGACCCGCCGGGCGCGAGGTGGTGCAAACGAACACATGGTATTTATGGGACATCGGGGCTTCTCCTTGTTTGGAACTATCCTAAACAAGAAAATACCCCGTTTCCCCCACCGACACCAGAGACCATAAAAAAAATATGGCGATTATTTGCGACCGTTCACTTGCCTTGGCGGGCCGGCAGTTCGTCGGCGCTGCACAGGTCATAGCGGACCATGGCGTTATCGACGGTCTTGCCGGTCAGCTCGCGCCACTTGTTCATGGCCGACTGGCGCTCGAACGGGCCGTGCACTTCCAGCGTCTTGCCGGCGGCGATGACATCGAAGTCGGTATCGGCGTATTCACCGCCGACCACGTACCATTGGTCTTCCCCCTGCTCGTCATCGCTGCGGATGAAATAGCGGATCATGGCGTTGTCGACGGTCTTGCCGGTCAGGGCACGCCAGCAGACATGGGCCTCGTGCTCACCGAAAGGGCCGAAGCGCTCTTCCTTGTGACCGGGGGCAATGGTGGTAAAGGCGGTGTCGGCGTATTCGCCGCCGACGACATAGAACTTCTTGGCCATGGGTGTGTTTTCCCCTACTCCATCGGGTGGCGGACGGTGCATGCTTATACCCCAACCGGCGCCAGGAAGAAATATCCTTGCTGAGGTATCCGTGTTGGCCCAGGCGGCAGCTTTTGCCCAGCGGAAGAAAGTAACCTTCCTTATATTTCAATGGATTAAATATGGCACGCCGCCTGCAAGACCACCAGAGATGATTCCAGCGGAGTAAATTCCATGCAAGCGGTTTCGGCCCATGCCCCACCGTCCTTGTTGCAGCGCACCGATCGTGCCGACAATCACGACACGCGCAAGCAAGAAAACGCCAGCCAATCCATCTTCGCCAGTTATGCCTTTGGCCCCATGGACCTGCAAAAGGCCAGCGGCGAGCAGGACAAGAAGGACAACGCGGTCAGCGGAATCGGCCTGGGCAAGAATCCGCTGTCGGCGGCATCCTTGTCCTTCGTCACCTCGGTGCAGGATGTGGGCAGTTCCGCCGACGATGGTGGATCGCAGTTGAAGCAATGATGGATGAGGCTGGACATCGGCCCGACTTGGCCTTATGTCCAGCCCCATGAATACCGACAAAACCATCCACGTCATCGGCGGGGGTCTGGCCGGCTGCGAAGCCGCCTGGCAGGTCGCCAAGCGCGGCCGCTTCGTCACCTTGCACGAGATGCGCCCACACCGGCAAACCCCAGCCCACCAGACCGACGGACTGGCGGAACTGGTGTGCTCAAACTCGCTTCGTTCCGACGACGCCGATTACAACGCCGTCGGCCTGCTGCATGAGGAACTGCGCAAGGCCGGCTCGCTGATCATGGCTTGCGCCGACGGCAACAAGGTGCCCGCCGGCGGCGCCCTGGCGGTGGACCGCGACGGTTTTTCCGCCGCGGTCGAACAGGCTTTGTCCGAACATCCCAATGTCACCATCCTGCGCCAAGAGATGGCCGGCCTGCCGCCGGCTGAGTGGGACAACGTGGTCATCGCCACCGGCCCCTTGACCTCGGAGCCGCTGGCCCAGGCCATCCGCAGCGTCACCGGCCAGGATTCGCTGTCGTTCTTCGACGCCATCGCGCCGATCATCCACAAGGACAGCATCGACTTTTCCAAGGCGTGGTTCCAATCGCGCTACGACAAGGGCGAGGGCTCGGATTACATCAATTGCCCGCTGACCAAGGATGAATATTACGCCTTCATCGACGCCCTGCTGGCCGGTGAAAAGGTGCCGTTCCACGATTGGGAAAAGGACGTGCCCTATTTCGAGGGCTGCCTGCCCATCGAAGTGATGGCCGAACGCGGGCGCGAGACCCTGGCCTATGGCCCCGGCAAGCCGGTGGGGCTGACCAATCCCTATGGTCCCAAGCCCTATGCGGTGATCCAACTGCGCCAGGACAACAAGCTGGGCACGCTTTACAACATGGTCGGCTTCCAGACCAAGTTGCGCCATGGTGAGCAGGCCCGCATCTTCCGTACCATTCCCGGCCTGGAAGCGGCGGAATTCGCCCGCCTGGGCGGCCTGCACCGCAATACCTTCGTCAACGGCCCGCGCGTGCTGGACCAGCAATTGCGGCTGAAGGCCCAACCGCGTCTGCGTCTGGCCGGCCAGATCACCGGCTGCGAAGGCTATGTGGAAAGCACGGCCATCGGCTTTCTTGCCGGGCTCGCAGCCAGCGCCCAGGCGCTGGGCCGCGATTTCCTCGCGCCACCGGCGACCTCGGCTCTGGGGGCTATCCTGGCGCACGTCACCGGCGGCGGCCATGCCGATACCTATCAGCCCATGAACATCAATTTCGGCCTGTTCCCGCCGGCGCCGGAACGGGACGAACGGGGCAAGAAGATCAAGGGCCGCGACCGCAAGAAGCTCTATGCCGAACGCGCGCGCACCGATCTGGCGCCATGGCTGTCAGAACTTTAGAGCCCAACATTTCATCATCGGTTGAAACGCTGCCCGCCTAACAGGCAGGCAGCGTTTCATTTCTCAGCGATTCTTAAATCGATTCAAAGCTTTTATAAGTGGCATATGACTTGCTTGGTTTGGTCAGAGTTCCTGCCCTTCCTCCTTCCCGCCGGAGGTCACCATGCACGCTATCGTCTTCGCTACCCTGACCGGCCTTGCCGTCCCCGCCGCCGCCCTGGTGCTGACGGCGCCGACCCTGGTGCTGGATGCGCGCCGTCAGGGCCGTTCCTCGGGACAGACCCTGGACCGCATCGGCCAGATCGTCGCCGCCGGTCGACTGATCCATGAATTGCAACGCGAACGCGGCCTGTCGGTGGGCTACCTGTCCAAGGCCACGGAGGAATACACCTCACTCAGCCGACAGATTGTCGCCACCGACGAAAGCTTGGCGGCCTTTCACCGCATTTTCCCGGACGACGTGGTCAGCGGCGCCCTGGACGGGCTGGACGCCCATCGCCAGCGCATCCATCACCGCCAATTGCTCCCAGCCCAGGCGGCCATGGGCTATGGCGGGCGCATCGGCGTCTTGCTTGATCTGATTGCCCACGGGGTGAAAAGCGCCGCTCGCGGTCGGCTGGCGCGGCTGGGGACCGCCTATCTCAATCTGGTTTCGGCCAAGGAAGCCGCCGGCCAGGAACGCGCCCACCTGACCGCCGCCTTGTCGGCGCCAACCATCGAGGGCGCATCTCGTCGCCGTGCCCATGATCTGCGTGAGCACCAAGACATGTTGCTGCGCCTGTTCGCCGACGGCGCCGGGGCTGAACTGGCCGGTTTCAGTCAGGCCGCGCTGGCCGATCCAGAGCGGGTGGTGAATGCGTTGCGCGAAGCCGCCCTGGCCGAGGATGCCGTGATCCAGCGCCCCACCGCCGCCCTGTGGTTCGAGGCGGCCACCCGCCGCATCGACGCACTGAAAGAGGTGGAAATGCGTCTGGAATCCACATTGCTGGCCGCCGCCACCGCCACCAGCAGCCGGGCCGGGCGCAATCTGCGCGTCATCGCCGGCGCCGTGCTGGGGGCGCTGGGACTGCTGGGCGGCCTCGCTTCCACTGTCGGAGCCTTGTAATGCCCCTGCCCCTGATCTGCGATCTGGGTATTCGCACCAAGGTCGTCCTGGCCCTCGGCCTGTGCGCCTGCGCCCAAGGCGCGGTGATCGCCGCCGCCAGCCTTGACCTGGCTCCAACCGCCATCACCGGTATCGCCATCGGCGGCGGCCTGTCGGCCCTGGCCCTGTCGGCATTGCTGCTGTGGCACGCCTTGGCCAGGCCCATGGCCGTGCTGACCCGAGCCATGTCCGATCTGGCCGCCGGCAAGGAGAGCGCCAATCCCGATCTCAGTGATCGCGTTGATGAAATCGGCATCATGGCCTCGGCCTTCGAGGTATTCCGCGAAACCAGCGCCAACATGACCCGCCTGCGAGCCGAACAGGAAGAGTTGAAGACCAAGGCCGAGACGGCCCAGCGCCAACAGACGGCGCAGCTGGCGGAAGCGCTGGAAACCAACGTGCGCAGCAATGCCGACGCCCTGTCGGCCAAGACCGGCGAAATCATCACCATCGCCGAGGATGTGGGCCGCGGCGCCGACGCCTGCGGCCAGGGCGATGTTCTGGACGTGGCGGAGGCGTCCATGCGCACCACCGCCAACGTCCAGTCGGTGGCCACCGCCATCGAGGAATTGTCGGCCTCGGTTGATGAAATCGGCAGCCAAGCGCACCGCGCCTCGTCCATCGCCGCCAAGGCGGCCGCCGATGCCCGTCGCACCGACACCATGGTCACCGCCATGGCCGAGATCGGCCAACGGGTCGGCTCCATGGTCGGCATGATCGAAACCATCGCCCGCCAGACCCATATGCTGGCGCTCAATGCCACCATCGAGGCGGCACGGGCGGGCGAGGCCGGAAAAGGCTTCGCCGTGGTCGCCGCCGAGGTCAAACATCTGGCCGACCAGACCGCCCAGGCCACCGCCGAGATCACCGATCAGGTGACGAACATCCAGCAGGTCACCGCACAGACCATGGCGGCGATCCGGGCCATCGCCACCACCATCGACGACATCGACCACGTCTCCGCCTCCATCGCCGGGGCGGTGGAACAGCAAGGCGCCGCCACCCGTGAAATCGCCACCAGCATGAGCGCGGTCAGCACCGACGCCCGCACCCTGGCCAACGGCGTCGCCCAGGTGACCATCACCTCGGCCCGGGCCTATGCC
The DNA here is from genome assembly GCA_006218045.1 of Stygiobacter sp. GTDB lineage: Bacteria > Pseudomonadota > Alphaproteobacteria > Rhodospirillales > Magnetospirillaceae > Magnetospirillum. The sequence goes on along the minus strand of VBWB01000004.1, from coordinate 21,995 downwards.
TCGGCCATCCGGGTGATCTGGGCGGCCGAAGATCTGGAGGAACCCACCGGCAAATTGTCGCGCGACGTCGATTCGTTCCTGCACACCGTGCTGGCATAGGGGGAGACGGACATGCATCAGCCGCTCGCATACAGCTTCACCACCGATGCCGTCCGCCTGTCCGGCGCGCTGGTCTTCAACGCCCACCCGCTCTGGCGGCAAATGCTGCGGCGGATGCCGGTAGCGCAAAAGGATATGGAGATCCGCCTGGACATGGCTGAAATCGACCACCTGGATGCCGCCGGGCTGGGATTGCTGTTGATCACCCACGACTCGCTGAAGGCGCAACAAGCGCGGCTGGTCCTGGTCCGCCCGACAGGCGCGGTGCGCCGGGTGCTGGAAGTCTCGGGCTTCGCCACCATGGTCAGGATCGAGGATTAGGTAAACGAAGGACAGGTATTTAGATCTGCAAGCTTTTAAGGTGCACCAAAGTCATTTCCGCGACTCCTGGATACCCGCTTTCGCGGGTATGACGGCATGGGCGGAAGATGTGTCGTATTTAATTACCCCTGCCGCACCTCATCCCACCAGCGATGCAGTGCATCCAAATCGGCGGGCAGCAACACCCCGGCATCGCCGGTGAAATGCCGCCATTGCTCCAGCACTTCCGCGTGCAACGTCGTCAGCAGCGGCACCCCTTCGGCCATCACCGCCAGCATCTCGGCGGCCAGACCGGCGCCACAGGCTTCCAGTTTGCCGAAGCGGTTGACGATGACCAGATCGGCGGGCTCGGCCAGGGCGGCGCGCAACACCATGGAAGCCTCGGCGAAGCCCGCCGGGTCGATGCGGCAGGCTTCCGAATCCGGCCCCAGATTCTGGGTGATGGCATAGGTCCGGCCGGAATGGACGTCGACCAGTTGCATGTCCGGGTCATGCTGCTGGATCAGTCCGCGCACCCGCACGCCTCGCGCGGTCAAGTGCCGGGCGAAGGTGGACAGCAGATCCATGGGGCCGCTGTCGGCGAGGATGGCGGCGATGGGGCGCATCAGGCCAGACGTTCCGGCGGAAAAGTCAGGATGACCGTGGTGCCGTGCTCCAGGCTGGATTGCAGTTCCAGGCTGCCGCCGTGCAATTCCACGAATTCACGCGCCAGCGGCAGGCCCAGGCCGGTGCCTTCCTGCTTGGGCGCCAGCAGGTTTTCCACCTGGCCGAAGGGTTGCAGCACCTTGCTGATGTCCTCGGCGGCGATGCCGCAGCCGTTATCGGCGATGGACAGGCGCACACAACCGTCGGCCAGTTCGGCCCGGATGGTGATCTGACCGTTGATCTGGGTGAACTTGCTGGCATTGGCGACCAGATTGAGCAGCACCTGCTTGATCAGCCGTTCGTCGCCTTTCAGGCGCGGCAGGTCGTCGGGGCACGAGGTCAGCAGCGTCTGTTGCTTGGCGGTGACGCTGGGCGCGGTCAGCCGCACCGCCGACTGGATCACCTCGGGGATGAAGATCAGGCTTTCGTGCAGGTTGATCTTGCCGGCCTCGACCCGGGCCACGTCGAGGATATCGCTGATCACCCGAAGCAAGTGATGGGCCGATTCGCCGATATCGCAAATAAAGCTGCCCAGGCGCTGCTTTTCCGCCGCGTCCATCTGGCTTTCCGTCAACTCGGCGAAGCCGATGATGGCATTCAACGGCGTGCGCAATTCATGGCTCATATTGGCGAGAAAGGTGCTTTTGGCCCGGCTCGACGCCTCGGCCACGTCGCGGGCGGCGCGGGCCTGCTCCTCGGCCTGGGCGCGGCGGCTGATTTCCTGGCGCAACCAAGCGGTGCGCTCATCCACCGCCCGCTGCAAATCATCATGCGAGCGGCGCAGCAGATCCTCGGCCTGCTTGCGCTTGGTGACGTCGCGGGCGATGCCGGCCAGCCCGACCACGTCGCCGCCCAGACGGATCGGCACCTTGGTGATGGAATACCAAGTGGTCGCGCCCTTGTCATCGACCATGGCCTCGACCTTGTCGATGACCGGCACGCCGCGATCCAGGATGTCGCGTTCCTGTTCCTCGGCCAGTTGGGCCGAGGCCGGCGGCACCAGATCGCCCAGCATGTGGCCCACCGCCTCGAGCGGCGAATCCAGGCCCAATATGGCCGCCTGAGCCAAGTTGATGCGGGTGAAATGCAGGGAATCGTCCTTGAAGAAGATGGCGTCGGGGACGTTGTCCATCAGCGCCTGCAAAAGCGTGCGCTCGCGCTCCAAGGTGCGGCCCAACCGCCAGCGGTCGGCCGCCGTACGCACCACCACCTTCAGTTCCAGCGGGTTCCACGGCTTGGACAGATAGGCGTGAATCTGGCCCAGATTGACCGCCTTGACCAGGGCATCCAGATCGGAATAGCCGGTGACGAGGACGCGGGTGGCGTCGGATATCTCGCGCACGCGGCCCAGAAGTTCGGCCCCGGTCATGCCCGGCATGCGCTGATCCGACAAGATCACCGCCATTTCCTGCACGCCCAGAAGCTTCAAGGCCGAGGGCCCGTCGCTGGCGGTCCAGACGGTGAACTCGTCTTCCAAAAGGTCGGTGATGGCGGTCAGGATCTGGGGTTCGTCATCGACCACCAGAATGTTGTCTCGGCCCGATTTGCTCACCCTGGACATCCTTTGTTTTCGTTGCCTCACGCGGTCAGCGTGCGCGGGATCAGCACCCGGAATTCAGTCCCCTGGCCCAGTTCGGAGGCCACCTCGATGCGGCCCTGATGGGCCTGGACGATCTTGTACGAGATGGCCAGCCCCAATCCGGTCCCCTGCCCCACCGGCTTGGTGGTGAAGAAGGGATCGAAAATGCGTTCCATGTTCTCCTTGGGGATACCGCTGCCGCTATCCTTGACGGAGATGACGAACATGTCGCCCTCGACTCCTGTGCGTACCGCTATGATGCCCTGATCCTCGATGGCGTCAACGGCATTGGCGACAATGTTCATCAACACCTGATTGAGCTGACCGCCGTAACAGGCCAAATCGTTGACGGAATCGTATTCACGCACCACCTCGATGCGACCGGTCATCTTGTGGCGCAGGAACAACAGCACCGATTCCATCGCCTCGCGCACGTCGATGGTGTTGAACTCGCCCTCGTCCAGGCGCGAGAAGGTTCTGAGCTTGACCACCAGTTCACGCACCCGCTCCAGTCCTTGGGCGGTATCGGTCATGCGCGAACGCGACTTGGTGATCTTGGCCGCCAGATCGGCGGGCAAGGCATCGGCCTCGGCGACGCTGGCCAGCCAGCCTTCCACCGAGAACACGTTGGAAAGCGCGAAGGACAGCGGGTTGTTGATTTCGTGGGCGATGCCGGCGACCAACTGGCCCAGCGACGCCATCTTTTCCGACTGGATCAGGTGGACCTGGGTTTCGCGCAGTTTCTGATTGGCCTCCTCCAGGTCGCGATTGGCCCGGGCCAGCCCCTCGGCCAGGGCGGCGCGGGCCTCGGCGGCGTCCTTCTCGGCCTTGGCGCGCAGGGCCTCCATTTCGCGCAGGCGGAATTCCTCGACGATGCGCTGGTTTTGCTCGGACAGGAACTTGCGGCGCAGCAAGGCACGCAAACGCGCGCGCAGCACGCTCATTTCCGTCGATTTGCCGATGAAATCGTCGGCCCCGGCTTCCAGGGCGCGGGCGACATTCTCCTTGTTTTCATAGGCGGACAGCATCAGCACCACCAAGGGGGCGTCGCCCTCGCGGCTCCGCTCGCCCAGGGCCTTGCAGAAGGCGACGCCATCCATGTCGGGCATCACCATGTCGACCATGACGCAGTCGAAATCGTCATCGGCCAAGGCCCGCAAACCCTCACGGGCGCCGGGCACCTGGGTGACCTCGCAGCCCTCGTCGCGCAATTCCTCGGTCAGGCTTTGGCGATAGGTCGGACTGTCGTCGACGATCAGCACGCGGGCGCGGCGGAACAGCGAGCGGGCCACGTCCAAAACCGTGGTGTCGCGCCTGGATTTGCGCAACAGGTTATGAACCCGGAGCAGCAGGATATCGGTTTCCTCGGATTTCGAGACGAAATCGTCGGCCCCCGATTCCAGGCCATGCAATTCGGTGGCCTGGGTCTCGTCGGCGGTCAGGATCAGGATGGGGATGGAGCGGGTGCTCAGGTTCATGTGAATCTGACGGCACAATTCATCGCCCTGGATACCCGGCAGGTGATAATCGACGATGATCAGATCGGGCAGCACCCGGTTCATCTGCTCCAGCGCCTCTTCGCCGGAATAGCAGCACACGGTGGTGAAGCCTTCGGTCTCCAGCACGTGTTGCAGACGCAGGGCCTGGGTGGCCGAATCCTCGACCACCAGGATCAGCTTGTTGTTTTCCCGGTTCATGCCCGCCCCCCGGCCAGTTCACGCAATCGTTCGGAAATCCGTGGCAGCGCCACCACCTCGCTGACCGCGCGCAGCTTCACCGCCGCCTGCGGCATGCCATAAACGACGCTGGTCACCTCATCCTGGGCGATGGTATAGGCGCCGGCCTTGTGCATGGCGGCCATGCCCTCGGCCCCGTCGCTGCCCATGCCGGTCAGGATCACCCCCAGGCCGTTGCGGCCCAGATCCTCGGCCATGGACGACAGCAGCACCGAGCCCGACGGCCGCTGGCTGTGCACCGGGGCCATGTCCGACAAGGCCAGCTTGCCGCCGACCAGACGCAGGTGACGGTCGACGGGGGGGACGAAGATCACCCCCGGCTCCGGCGTCTCGCCGCCTTGGGCGATACGCACGGCGAACGGCGTCACCCCGGCCAGCCACGAGACGAAACCATCGAGAAAACTGGCGGTGATGTGTTGCACCAGCAAGATGGGCAGCGGATAATCCGGCCCCAGCCCGGTCAGCACCTGGGTCAAGGCCTGCGGCCCGCCGGTGGAGGCCACCAGCCCCAGCATGGCATAGCGGGTGCCCTTGGGCGGCGGCGGCGGCGGCTCGGCAGTGGTGCCGAAGCGCAAACCGCGGTCGATGCCCTGGCGGACCACCCGGACCTGGCTCATGATCGCCAATTGGGTGCACAGATGCCGCGCCATGGATTCAAACGCCGCATTGGTCACCCCCACCGGCTTTTCCACCACCGACAGGGCGCCTGCGCGCAGGGCGTTCATGGCGATGTTCAACTCGTCATCGTCCACATTGGCGGCGACGACGACGATGGGGGTGGGCCGGCGCTGCATGACCTGAAGCGTGGCATCCAGGCCGTTCATACCGGGCAGGCGGATATCCAGGGAAATGACGTCGGGGGCCAGGGCCTCCAGCCGCGACAGCCCCTCTTCCGCCGATTCCACCGCGGCGACCACCTCGAAACGGTCGTCCAGGCCGATGATGTGCTTCAGCAATTCGCGCACCACCAGGGAATCTTCAATGATCAGAACGCGAATCTTGCTCATAGGATCTGTCCGATGGTCTCAAGAAGTTCTTTCTGGTCGAACTTTCGTTTCACCACATAGGCATCCGCGCCCAAGGCCAGACCGCGTTCGCGATCCTCGCGCGCTTCCAGCGACGACACCAGAATGACCGGCACCGATTTCAGCGCCTGATCGGCCTTGATCGCCTGCAACAGGCCGAACCCGTCCAGGCGCGGCATCTGGATGTCGGAGATGACCAGATCCACCTGCTCGGCCCGCAGCCGGGTCAGGGCTTCCAACCCATCCACCGCCAGACGCACCACATAGCCGTGGGCCTCCAGGATGCTTTTCTCCAAGGTCCGGGTGGTCAGCGAATCGTCGACCACCAAGATCACCGGCACCCGCTTTTCCCCCGGCTTCTCCACCGTGGTCAACACCCGGATCGAGCCCGATTTGCGGAAGGTCTCGACGATCTCGAACGGGTTCAACACCAAGGCGACGGAACCGTCTTCCAGCAGCATGCCGCCGGCGACCATGGTGCCCATGGCCGCCGGCACGCCGATATCCTTGACCAGGGCATCGCGGATGGACATGAACTCGTCCACCGCCACCGCCACCCGACGCTCGCCGTGCTTCAACACCAAAAGCGGCACCACGTTGCGGCTGACCTTGACCGCGGTTTCGCCCAATCCCAGCAGATGGGCCAGCGACAACAGCGGGATCTGGCGGTTTTCCAGGCAGACCACCGACTTGCCCTCGACCGTGCCCACCGCCTCCGAGACGATGCGGTGCAGGCGGTCGACGCCCTCGGTGGGGATGGCGTAGACATGGCCCTGGCAGCCGACCAGGAACAGGCGCTGGGTCGACACCGACAACGGCACCGACATGCGAAAGGCGGTGCCATAGGGCGTGCGCGGGCGCACATCGACGGTGCCGTTCATCATGGTCACGGTCTCGCGCACCACCGACAGGCCCATGCCGCGCCCGGACAGATCGTTGACATCACCCGAGGTGGAAAAACCCGGATCGAAGATCAGATCGATCAGCGATTGCTGGTCCAGATCAGCCGCCTCGGCCTCGGTGAACATGCCTTGCGACACCGCCTTGGCGCGGATGCGGGCAAAATTGAGGCCGCGCCCGTCATCCTCCACCCAGACCGCCAGACGACCGTCACTGACATCGAAGCGCAAGCCGATCATGGCATCGACGGGCTTGCCGCTGATCTCGCGTTCCGCCGGCCCCTCGACGCCATGGGCGAGGGAATTGCGCAACAGATGCATCACCGGGTCTTTCAGACCCTGCAACACCATGCGGTCGGCTTCCACATCCAGGCCGCCCACCTGCACTTCCACCAGCTTGCCGGCATCGCGGGCGATGTCGCGCACCATCTTGCGGAAACCGGCGAACACGCTTTCCGCCGGCACCATGCGGGCGTCACGCACCTCTTGCTGGAAATCCACCCCCAATTGTCGCAAAGCCCAGCCGTTGCGCTGCTGGCGGCGACGGCTATCGCGGGCACGGCGGGCCATCTGGCGGAAACGCTGTTCCAACTCCTCGCCCATACGGTCAAGGGCGGTGACGCGATCGTCGTCGCCATGACCATGAGCCAGGGCCGTGGCCAGCTTGCGGTAACGCCGCCACACCCCTTCGCTTTCCCCCAACTGACGGTCCAGAACCATCAGCCCCTCGGTCACCGTCCGCTGGTTCATGGTTTCGGTCAGCAATTCGTCCGAGGTGCGCAGCAGGCGGTCGAGATGAATGGCGCGCACGCGCACCGATTCCTCGGCGGCGATGGCGGCACGCGGCGGTTCGGGCGGTGGTTCGGACGGCGAGGCGGCAGCGGCGATGGCCGCTTCCAGCTCCGCCGGCACGGTGATCGCCGGGGCCACGGGCGCGGAGGGCGCCTCGACCGCACCGTTCTCGAGAAAGGCTTCCAACTTGGCCAGGGCCGGGGCGATGTCGGGCGGGTTCTGGCCGCCGGCGAAGGCGCCGACCCAATCCTCGACCATGTCCAAGCTCCGCATCACCAGCGAGGCGACCAGCGGGTCGAACTTGGTATGGCCTGACCGCAGGCGGGCGAACAGGGTTTCCAGCCGATGGGCCAATTGCTCCACCGGTCCCAGATCGACGGCGCGGGCGGCGCCCTTCAGCGAATGGGCGCGGCGAAAGATTTCGTCCAACTGGCCGATGCCGCAGCCGCCATCCGCACGCGCCAGCATTTCCGCCAGCAGCTTGCGGATGACTTCCAGGTGTTCCTGATACTCCACCTGGAAAGCGGCCAACAGCCTTTCGCGGATGTCCATCAAAGCTGGTATTTCTCCAGCGTCTTGGCCAGTTGCTGGCCCAGATTGGACAATTCCGCCGACGAGCGTTCCAACTGCGCCGTGGTTTGCGCCGTCTGCTGGCTGGCCTGACGGATTTCATGCAGGGCCTGGGTCACCTGTTCCAGGCCGATCTGCTGCTGGTTGGTAGCGCCGACGATCTGCTGGAAGGCGTGAACGCTGTCTTGGATGTTGTCGGCCATCTGGCGGATGACCTGTTCCGACATGTTGGTGCGTTCGCGCCCGACCTCGACCCGCTTCAGCGCCTCTTCGGTCAGCATCACCGAGGTGTTGATGCCCTTTTGCGTCTGTTCCAGGATGCCGCGCACCTGCGAGGTGGCTTCCTTGGCCTGATCGGCCAGATTCTTGATCTCGTTGGCGACCACCGAGAAGCGGCGCCCGGATTCGCGCGCATCGGCCGCCTCGATGGCGGCGTTGAGCGCCACCAGATTGGATTGCTCGGCGATTTCGTTGACGGTGGCGATGATCTCGCCCACCGCCTGGGTCCGTTCGGACAAGGTGATGATGTTTTCCGCCACGGTTTCCGCCTGTTCGCGGATGGCTTCCATGCCCATGGTGGTTTCATGCACCGCTTGCAGGCCGGCATGGCCCGATTGCGCCACCGCATCCGCCGTGCTGGCCACCTGGCGCGAGCGTTCAGCCACCTGCTTGGACGACAGGTTGATCTGTTCCACCGTGGTGGTGATCTCCTGCACCGCCGCCGCCTGCTGCTTGGTCCCCGCCGCCTGCGACTGGGTCGAGGACAGAATCTGCGAGGCGGCGATGGTCAGGTTTTCGCACACCGAGCGCGATTGCAGGGCGATTTCCCGCAAACTGAGCAGCATGTCGTTGAAGGCTTCCTGCAATTGCCCGATCTCGTCGGCCGAGGTGATACGCTGCGGCTGAATACGCAGATTGCCCTTGGCGATCTCCAGGGCCGCCTGGGCGCAGGCGGCCAGCGGATCGACGATTTCGCGGCCGATGACCCAGGAAATGGCGACACCGCCGAAAGCCGCGCCCAAACCCAGCATGATCAGGATGGCGATGGTCAGGTTGATATGCCGCTCGACCTCGCGGATCTGCATCTTGACCAATTGGTCGGCCTGCTTGGTCACCTGGGATTGCAACGCCAGCATCTCGCGCAGCTTTTCCGCCCGCCGTCCGTCATTGGCGGCCAGGGCCAGATACCGCCCGGCTTCGGTTTCCAACAGGCGCAATTGGGTCGCCTGCTCGCCCAGCTTGGTGCGGAACTCGCCATCCATGGCCGCATCCACCGGCACCCGCATGCCCGTTTCGCCGCCGATCAGGGCATTGCCGCCGTTTTCCAGCACCTCCAGCGCCTCGCGCATCTGCGCCAAGGTGGCGGCGTGCTCGGTCGCTTGGCCCTGGCCGGCCAACAGCACCTCTTCGGTGTATTTCTGGATCAGCATGCGCTGGCGCCCGGCGACATCGGCGGTGAAGAACTGCGCCTTCTGCTGATGCACGGCATTGGCGGTATAGGTGATCAGGCCGGCCAGCACCACGGTGAACATGGCGGCGACGACGATGAACTTGCGGCGAAGCTTCATTCGTTTCCAGGGGGCGAAATCGGCGCTATCCATCTGGTCTTCCTTCACAGGCTACGGCGGTAATCGGCTCTGCGGTCTTGCAGAACGTCTTGCGCAAGGATTTGGTGGGGATCGAGCAAGATCAGGGTATCGGGGCTGATCCCACGGATGAAACGTTGCGGCAGCCCATTGCCGCTTTCATGGGGAAAGGTCAGTTGACCGGAATCGAGCCGGATGATCCGGCGCATTTCGTTGACCCGCAACCCCACCGGGCGGCCCGGTGCGCGCAGGTAGACGGCGAAACACCGCTGGCCCGCCTCGGGTTCGGGCAGGGTCAGCATGTCGTGCAGATTGAACACCGGGCGGATTTCGCCGCGCACATTGGTCACCCCCAGCAAGGATTGCGGCAAGCCGGGCACCGGCGTCACCGGCGGCAAGGGCAGCACCTCGGCCAGGGCGTCCAGCGGCAGGGCATAGGCCTCGCCGGCCACCTGGAAACACAAGACCGCCAGCCCTTGGTCGACCGGCGCCGCCTCGCGCCGGGCGGCGGCCAGACGGCGGGCGCGGGCCTTCAGCACGCGCTCGACAAAGGCCGGATCGTCCATGGAAAAGGCGGTGACGGACTGGGTCATCACATTCCGATCAATTTCATGTGCATGCCGACGGTTTCACGCAATTGGCCGGCGTCCAGATCCTCGCCCTCGTCCACCAGCATGTCGTCGGGCTGGTGTTCCAACAAGGTGAGGACATTGCGGAACGACCGCCGCGCCGCCTCGGTCTCTTCCGCCCGTTGCAGGAACAGACCGAGATGGTAATGGGGCAGCGCCGCGCGGCGGTCCAGATAGATGGCCCGGCGCAACGCGGCTTCGCAGGCTTCCTTGTCGCCCATCTGATCCAGGATCAGTGCCCGCAGATAATGGGGCCGCCAGTTCAGGGCATCGCCGCTCAAGACCGCGTCGCAGGCGCGCAAGGCGTCATCCCATTTGCCCTGATCGGCCAGGCTGCGCACCTCGGACAAGGGCTGCGAGGCCGCCACCGCCACCGGGGCCGTCTTTGCCGGCGCGGCCGACGGACGCACCGGCGGCTTGGGCTTGGGCGAGGACTTGGCGGGCCTGGTCGCCGGACCGGGCGGGCGCGGCGGCGGGCGCGGGGATGGCGGCGGCGCTTCCGGCACATCCCCGTCGACGCGCTGATAGAGCACGGCGCCGGGGCAATTGACGGTGCGGAACGAACGGAACAGTTCCATGTTGGGCTCGGCATGGCCCATGACCAGCCAACCGCCATCGGTCAGGCTTTCGCGGAAGCACGGCACCAGCGCCTCGACCGTTTCGTGGCTGAAATAGATGACCACGTTGCGGCAGATGATGATGTCGAAACCGGCGATGTTGTCGGTGATCGAGGGAAACCGGTTGCGGGTCAGGTTGTGGTACTGGAAGCTGACCATGGCCTTGTATTCGGGCTTGATCTGCCATTGCTTGCCCACCGGGATGAAGCAATCGTGGCGGATATTATCCGGCGTCGCCCGAAACGCCCATTGGTCATAGCGCCCGTCGCGGGCGCGGGCCAGGAACTTCTGGTTGATGTCGGTGCCCAGGATCGACACGTGCCAGCCCAGCATCTGCGCCCCGAATTCGCGCTTGAGCAGAATGGCCAGGGTATAAGGCTCCGGCCCGGTGGCGCAGCCGGCGCTCCAGATGCGTAAGCGGCGGCTGGAGGCGTTGCGGGCCAGGATATCGGGCAGGATGATTTCGCGCAGGGCGTCGAACTGTTCCTTATGGCGGAAGAAATAGGTTTCGCCGATGGTCAGTTCGGCCACCAGGGAATCCATTTCCTCGCCGTCGCCTTGCAGACGTTCCAGATAGGCGGCGCAGCTTTCGATCGCGCAATGATCCATGCGGTCGGCGACGATCAAAGCCAGATCGGCATCCTTGTCGGCATAAAACGCCATGCCGGTGACATGGATCACCAGCGCCTTCAGGCGGGGAAAATACGGATCGGCCAGCAAGTCGGCGGCGCTGGTCATGACGGCGCGTCATCCCACAAGCTCAGACGCTGGGCGGCGCGCTGCTGAAACTCGGCCAGCCGGGCCTGTTCCTCGGCGCCCAACATGCGCGGCCAGTCCAGCAGGTGGACGACGAAGCCGTCGCTGACCAATTGCGCCCGCAGGCAGCCCTGGAAGTTGTGGTCGCCGTCCACCGGCTGATAGCGGAAGGATTGCAGGTCGCGCACACCGTCGACCCGACCGGTCAGCAAACCGACCCGGCCCTTTTGCCCCTTCATCACCAGGATCGACGCATCCAGGCCGAAACTTTGTTCCGGCAGACCCAACAGCAGATCGCCACGCAGCACGGTAATGGCGGTGCCGCCCAGATCCAACAGGCCGGCGGCCATGGCCGGCAGCGCGGGCGGACGGGCCAGCCAGGCATTGGGCACCACCTCGGCCACCCATTCGGCGCCAAAGCCGAAGGCTTGGCCGCCCAGGCGAAAGGTCACCACGGCCAGTCCGTCACCCGTGGCAGCGGCATCCATCATCATTCCCCCAATTGGCACGACAAAGGCATGCCCTCAACGTCAATGGGCATTTAATCAAACAGACTGATCAGCGGCAATTGCCGATCTGTGCGGTTCGGGGGTTTTTCAAGAAAATCCGAGGGCCGATTTCACAACCCGATGACCGAAGACAGCAGGCGCAATCCTTCAAAGCCCATGCTGAGGGCAAACACGCCGCCCGCCATCACCACCAGCAAAAACGCCATCAGATACAAGCGGTGGTCGATGAAAAAATGGATCAGCGACAGGTGCCAGCGCTCGAATTGGGTGCGATTGCCATAGAGCATGCGATCCAACTGGTCCTCGCCCTGTTTCAGGCGGGAATCGGCGGGGCGGCTGACCTTGGAGGCCAATTCCACCTGCCAGCGGCCCAACTTCTCCATCGCCGCCTCGCGCGACAGCGGCAGCCGCACCTCGGTCCCGGCCTTGGCGGCGATCTTCTGATGCCGGTCGAGAAACTCGCCGGTGAAATTCAGGTGGGCCTGGCCAGCGGGGGAGCGCGGTGCATAGACGCAGACCGGCAAGCGGGCGGCGGCGGCCTCGATCACCATATTGTCGCGTGGAATCTCCGAGGCATAGACGGTGCCGCCCAGGCGCGAGCGGATCAGTTGGCTGATCTTGCGCGCACTTTTATGACGATCATGAATGGTGAACAGCACGCCTTGCAGCAGCAGCGACTTGTTCAGCCCTTCCTGGACATATTTGATCGAGGGCAAGGTGCGCAACAGACCGTCATTGGCATAAGGCGTGGCGGTCACCGGAATGATCACCGCATGCGCCGTGGCCAAGGCGTTGATGGGCAGAATGCCCAAGGCCGGCGGACAATCGATGACCACATAGTCGCAATCCATCTGCGCCTGATTGACGATCGCCGATAAGGTCCGCTGCGAATCCTTCATCTCGGACAGCTTGATTTCGATGCCGGCCAGGGAATAGGTCGACGGAACCACCCGCACACCACTGAACATGGTGTCCTGGATGACCTCGGCCAACTGGGCGGTGCCGATGAACAGGTCGTAGATGCCCTTTTTGGAATTGGGATCGACGCCCAGGCTTTTGGTGGAATCGCCTTGCGAATCAAGGTCGATAAGGACCACCGATTTGCCATGAGCCGCCAAGCATACCGCCAGATTGGTACTGGTGGTGGTCTTGGATATCCCCCCCTTCTGATTGAAGATGGCAACGATATAGGGTTTCATCCGCGCCGCCTGCTCCCGTCCCGCCCCAATGTCGCCGAGGCCCCACCTCAATTGACGACAATAAATTCACATTTTCATGTTGACCGCGACGAAGACCGCCCGCCGCAGATCCTGTGAACCAACTTGAACAGGTTAAGCATAGTCCGAGATTCCGCGCAACCGAAGAGGATGCGATGACGTAATGATTGATGGATGTTGGGACGATTTTTGGAGCGATTTGTCACGACTTTGTAAATGAAATAAAAACGCCGCCGACAAAGCCGGCGGCGCCCCTATTAAAGCGAAGTAACCCAGGATCAAGGATAGCAGCCAACCATGAACAATTGGTTATCCTTGACTTTCACCCATGTGTGCTTGGGGGCCAGCTTCTTGGTTTCCGGGTGGGTCCAGGTGTATTTGGCCCAGCCACCCGCCGGGGTTTCCTTACCGACACGGATCATCTCCTGGATGATCATCACGCCGTTGGTGTCCTTGAGCGCCGGCAGGGCCGGATTGTCGATCAGCTTGGGATTGATGGCGTGCACCTTGAAGATGCCGTCCATGGTGGAAACGATGACGTACAACTCGCCATCCACCCAATCCTTGTTGCCCTTATCCATGAAATCAACGAACGACTTGTCCTTGCCGACGGCAGCGTAATGACCGATGGCCTTATCCACCAGGGACTGGGCCTTGCTGCACTCATCGGCCCAAGCGGCGCCGCCTTGAGCCAACATCACGGCACCGGCCAGCAAGGCGGTCTTCAACATCTTCATGGTTCTCTCCCTCCGGTTTACGTCTGGAACGTATGATTCACGCGGATTTCAGGCGACTGACCAGGGCATCCACCTCGGATTGCAGGCGCTCGAATTCATCCACCAGGGTCTCGGTGGTGCCGTGGACATTGCCGGCGGCGTTGCCCACTTCCTGCGCCACCCGCCGCACCTCGCCGATACCGGCACTGACCACCCTGGTGCCGTCGGCGGCCTGGCTGACGGAAACACTGATTTCCTCGGTGGCGCGTCCCTGCTCGGCCACGGCACCGGCGATGGCGGCCAAGGCCTGACTGACCCGACCGATGGTGGCGACGATGCCGTCGATGGCCCGTACCGCCTCGTCGGTGGCGGCCTTCATGGAATTGATCTCGCCGGCGATCTCGTCGGTGGCCCGCGTGGTCTGGTTGGCCAGGGCCTTCACTTCCCCCGCCACCACGGCGAAGCCTTTTCCCGCGTCGCCCGCTCTTGCCGCCTCGATGGTGGCGTTGAGCGCCAACAGGTTGGTCTGGCTGGCGATGTCGTTGATCAGGCCGACCACCTCGCCGATTTTTTTCGACGCCTGGGTCAGGCTTTTCACCGTTTCGTCGGTGCGTGCCGCCTCGGCCACCGCCTCTTCGGCGACACGGGACGATTCGCTGACCTGACGGTCGATCTCGGAAATGGAACTCACCAGCCGTTCCGCCGCCTGGGCCACGGTTTCCACGTTGCCGCTGGCCGCTTCCGACGACCGCACCACCTGTTCGGTCTGGGCCGAGGCGGTTTCGGCATTGGCCGCCAGCAATTCCGCCTCGCCGCGGATGGCCCCGGCGGCGGCCGAGGCGGCGTCGACGGCGGTGCGCACGGTCATTTCGATATTTGCGGCCAGTTCGGCCATGGCCGCGCGCTTGTCCTGCTCGGCCTGGCGCCGCACCGCTTCCTGTTCGTCGGTGAGCGCCTTGACCCGCACGGCATTGTCCTTGAACACCTGGACGGCGGCGGCCATGGCGCCGATTTCATCGCGCCGACCGACGGACGGCACCACCACATCCAACTGGCCCTGGGCCAACCGCTCCATCGCCCCGGTCATGCCGCCGACGGCGCGGGCGATGATCCGGCCCAGGACGAAGGCGATGGCCACCAGGGTCAACAGCGCGGCGACGGAAATACCGATGAACAAAGCGCGGGTGCGCCCCGCCGCCTCACTGGCCTGAGCCTTGGATTCATCCACCAGACGGCTTTCCAGTGCGATCATCGACCGGGAATCCACCATCAACGCCTGGAAACTGTCCTGCGCCGTCCACATGAATGAAACGGCGGCGGTGAAATCCAAAGCCTGCATGGACAGCACCTGCGCGGTATTTTCCTTGTACAGGCCCAAGGCCTTGTCGGTCTTGGCCACCAGCGCCGCTTCTTCCGCCGACAAGGCGTAAGCGGTGCGATAGCGGCCCAACATTTTCCCAGCCTCGGCCAAGGCCGTCTTGAAGCTGGTTTCCACCTTTTCCATCTGGACGGCATCGACGCCGGCGGCATTCCAGGTCAGCAAACGATAGAGGTCGGAATGGGCCGCCTGCACCACCGAGGCGAAATGAGCGCTTTCCACCGACTTGGCGAAGGCGACGCGGGCGATGTCGTCGAGCGCCCGCTCCTGATTGGCCAGACCGCGCATGCCGATCACCGCCATGGCGATCATGCCGATGGTGGCAACGATGGGGATCACCGCGATCTTCGCGCCGATCTTGACGTCGTCCAGAAAACTCATCACATCCCCCTGCCCTGATCTACTTTTGCCGGCAGCCCGAGACGGCCGGCCCGTTTATTGTGTCGTGCCGAGCGCCGCCTTGGATCGGCGTGGGCGCACCGGCAGCACCGAAACCGCATGGGATTCGGCGGGTGTCAGTTGGCGTCCCTGGCGGTAGGCGGCCAGCACCTGGGCGGCGGCGTCGTACCCTTCTTCCATGGAGCGGTTCAGGTTGGAGTGGCTCCAGTCGTAAGTGATGTTGAATTCCACCGGAATCTCGATCACCCGCAGATTGGGATAGTCCTTGGCCACGTGGTGCTTGAACAGCTTGACGTCGTCCTCGCTGGTGGTGGCGGCGAACAGCATGACCAGATTGTTGAGGGCGTCGTACAGATTTTCCGGCTTGCGCACCTGCTTGATATCGAGGATGCGGCTGACCCAGACTTCATCCAGGTCGGGATGATTACGCATCAGATCCTCGAAATTGACGGTGTCGACGGTGGCGCCCTCGCAATAGGTCTTGCCGTCCATGATCACCGGCTCTTCGATATACGGCAGGGCCGAGCAGGCACACAGCGTCTGGGCCGAGATATCCTGATACTTGCCGTCCTTGTTGCTGAACAGCTCAAGCCGGTCGTCGGTCAGGTTGTAGGCGTTGTGGTACAGCACCGGACGCCCAGGCTCGGATAAACGTGCGAAGTCGATCTGCTGCAAGAAGGCGCTGTCGGGGTAATAGATACGCGACAGCCCGCGGGTCTTGCTTTTGTACATCAGACTGGTGACGAAGCGGGAAAACGGATTGACCGCCAGAACCTGATTGAGAATCAGGCTGTTGAAATTGGCCTGGGTCCATTGGCCGGGATCGCCGGCAAACCGCAGGATGTCCATCCATGCTTCCTGGATCGCCGCCGGCACCACCAGATTGCGATAGCTGGCCGGATCAAGGATGAACTCCACCATGTTGGTGGCGCTGGCCTGATAATCGGGGGCAAAGGCGGCGGCGATGGGAAAGCGGTCATAGACGTCGTCGGGACGGAAAATCTGGCGGAAGAAGGCTTCCGACGTCTCGACCTCGCGACCGGGATCGGCCTGATTCCAGACGATGCCCAGCCAGGCGCCGATACAGGCCAGCGACCAGACGTCGAAACGAATGTCCTCTTCCTCATAGAGGCGTTTGAGCGCCCCCAGGCTCAAGCCCACGGCGGGACCACCGCCGGCAAGGCAGATTGCTCGTTTCATGACTCGCAACTCCCAGATATCATAGCCCTTGAGGGTCAGGCCTGGAGAGTGTAGAGAGCACGCGCACAAAACGCAACCTGAGAGCGCAAATTGTAGTTTAAACGTTAATGATCGGCCGCCAAATAAGTCACGAACAAAATCAATAGGATCAGCAGCAAGGCGCCATTGAAGAAACCGCGCCAGCCGGAGCCGGCGCGACGCAGGTCAAGAAAGTGGTCCAGCACCATGCGGGTCTTGAGGAACGAGGCGGTCAACGCCACCGCCACCGCCGCCAGTCCGGCCTCGGAATGGCCGAAACCCAGCACGGCCACCAGCGATACCAGGGTCAACCCCACCAGTACCGCCCAGGTCAGGGCCAGACGTCGGCTCCATTGCGCTTGGTTTTCTTCGGCCTTCATGGTTCTCACCGCAGCAGATAGACGATGGGAAACAGGATCAGCCAGATCAGGTCGACCATGTGCCAAAAGGCGGCGCCGGTTTCCAGATTGTCGGAAGAGTTCTTCCAGCCGACGATGGCCAGCACGATCACCCCCATGATCACGTGCATGGCATGAAAACCGGTCATCAGATAGAACAAGGTGAAGAAGGTGTTGGTTTCGATGTCGATGCCCTGAGCCGCCTTGGCGGCATATTCCAGCCCCTTGATGAGCAAAAAGACCAGCCCCAGGGCTCCGGCCCCGGCCAGATAGGCGCGGGCGGCAGCTCCGGCCCCGGCGCTCTGGCGCTGCACCGCCTTGGCTGCCAGCCAGCCGCTGGTCACCAGCACCAGGGTATTAAGGCCGCCCATGCGCACATCCAGCATGGCCTGACCGGCGCGGAAGGTTTCCACGTCCAGCACCCGGGCAATGCCGAAGGCGACGAAAAAGGCGCCGAACACCAGCAATTCACTGATGATCAGCACCCACATGATGGGGTTTCCCGGCAGGTCGGACAATGCCCCCCAGCCGCCATCCTCGGCGGGATCGGAAGTGGGCTCTGAGGTGATTTCGTTCATGCGCGGACCCTAACATGCCGCCCCCCGTCCCCCTTTGACGGCGGTCAAGCATGACTATTGCGCACAGATGGGCAAAAGGCTTAACCTATCGCCATTACCATTAAGAGAGTACGGCCATGGGCGATGACATCCTTGATCGCGGCTATCTGATGGAAATGCGGCAGTGGGTGGGCGAAGGTGTGTTCGCCACCTTGATGACTCAAGCCCACGACAATCTGCCTCCGGTCATGGCGGACATGCTCAATGCCTGGCAACACGGCGACGGCGACACCTTCCTTGACCTGGCGCACCGGATGAAGGGCGCCGCCTCCAGCGTCGGCTGCCGGGCCTTGTCGCTGGCGGCGCACAGCTTCATGCACGATCCCCGCCCGGCGGAAACCGTTTCCGGCGCCGAGATCGAGGCTTTGAGTGAATTGACGCGGGCATCGCTGAAGGCGCTTAGGGATCTGGCCAATCACCCACAGGAAATTCCGGTGCCGGCCAAGCCGCAATAACCGTGGGGATTGCGGGCCAGATATTGCTGGTGATAGGCCTCGGCATAATAAAACGTGGGGGCGTCGACGATTTCGGTGGTGATCATTCCCATTCCCGCTGCCGCCAGCCTTGCTCCATAGGCCTGACGGCTGTCCAGGGCCGCCTGACGCATTTCCGCGTCGGCCACATAAAGGCCCGACCGGTACTGGGTGCCCACGTCATTGCCCTGACGCATGCCCTGGGTGGGGTCGTGGCTTTCCCAGAACACCCGCAGCAACAGGGCCATGGGCAGTTCCACCGGGTCGAAGACCACCTGCACCACCTCGTTATGCCCGGTCATGCCGCTGCACACTTCCTCATAGGTGGGGTTGGGGGTGAAGCCGCCGGCATAGCCCACCGCCGTCACCCATATTCCGGGCAACGACCACAGGCGCCGTTCCGCTCCCCAAAAACAGCCCATGCCCACCAGCAGGCTTCGACACCCGGCGGGAAATGGCGGCAACAAAGGCCGGCCCAGAACCAGATGACGGTCGGGCACCGGCATCACCCGGTCACGCCCGGGCAGGGCTTGGCTTGGGTCGGGCATACGGGTCTTGGCGTGGGCGAACATGGATGGCTCTGATCCGGGGGTGACAGGTCACAAATGGGCCGTGTCTCGGCTCATGACAAGTCTGCGCGGAACAAAAGCAATTGGGCCACGCCTTCATTGATGCGCTCGTCCATGCCGGCGCCCACGGCCATGGTCTGGTCACGATCGCCGGCCCGGGCCAAGCCTTCCACCGCCTTGGCCTGGGCGGCCAGACGCTGCAAGCCCAGACTGGCGGCGATACTTTTGATGTCGTGGGCGACATAGGCCATGGCGCCGCAATCGCCCTGGCCGAAGGCCGCCGCCCAGGTGCCGCGGACATGATCGAAATGATCCAGGCCGCTGTCGAGAACCTCGCCCAATGCCTCGTGCCCGACCGCCGAGGCCAGAATCTCCAGGGAATGCCGGTCAAGAATCTGGTCGGCCTGGGGCCGGGCGACGGAGGAAACGGCACCATGCTCGACCCCCAGAACACGGGCCAGTTCGACGAAGAGCGGCAAGGTGTCGATGGGCTTGGCCACATAGCCGTCCATGCCGGCGGCCAGACAGCGGTTGCGGTCCTCCTTCATGGCGTTGGCGGTCATGGCGACGATGGGGACATCGCCCCGCCGACCGCCGAGGCGACGAATGCGGTCGGTGGCCTGCAAGCCATCCATGCCGGGCATCTGCATGTCCATCAACACCACGTCCCAGGCCCCGGCCATGGCATCGGCGACCATCATAACCGCCTGTTCACCGTCCTCGGCCACCTCGACCCGGTGGCCGTGGCGTTCCAGCACGGCGCGCGCCACCTTCTGGTTCACCGCATTATCCTCGGCCAGCAGAATGCGAAGCGGCGGCAGGCGCGGCAGCGACGTGTCCATGGCCACCGCCAAAGACGGCGCGGCGCTGACCGGCAGGGTGAAGGTGAAGGTGGTGCCGTACCCCTCGACGCTGTCCACCTCGATGGCACCGCCCATCAGGTTGACCAGGCGCTGGCAGATCACCAGCCCCAGGCCGGTGCCGCCGAAGCGGCGATTGATGCTGGAATCCACCTGAGAAAATGCGGCGAACAATCGGGTCAGCGCCTCGGTCGGAATGCCGATACCGGTGTCGCGGACGGCAAAACGCAGGATCAGGTCGTCGCCGTCGCGCCACTCGACCCTAAGCTCGAGATGGACGCCGCCCACTTCGGTGAACTTGATGGAATTGCCGACCAGATTAAGCAGAACCTGACGCAGGCGGGTGGGGTCGGCGCGAATGACCCCCGGCACCCCGGCGCCGTAATGGACGGAAATGCTGAGACCCTTTTCCTCGGCCCTGGCCCGCATCAGCTCGACCACGCCACCGATCAGGGCCGGCAGGTCGAAGGGCAGTTCCTCGATGTCGAGCTTGCCCGATTCCAGCTTGGAAAAATCCAGGATGTCGTTCAGCACCGTCATCAGCGTGTCGCCGGAACTGGTGACGATCTCCAGCCAGTCGCGCTGCTCGGCGGTGAGGTCGGTATCCAGCAGCAGCCGGGCCATGACGATGATGCCGTTCATGGGGGTACGGATTTCGTGGCTCATCATCGCCAGGAATTCCGACTTGGTGCGCGCCGCCGCTTCCGCCGCCTCCTTGGCGGCGTAAAGCTCGGCCTCGTGCTTCTTGACGGCGGTGATGTCGTTGACGGCGACGAAAAGCGACGGCTCGCCATCCAGATCAAGCACGGCGGCGGTGACGCTGGCCCAGAAATTCCGCCCGGACCAGGTGCGGCCCAAGGCCTCGAAATTGCGCACCACGCCATCGCGGCCCAGGGTCTGGATCAGCCGTTCACGGTCCTCGGCGTGCTGATAGAAAGTCCCGGACGAAATCACCCCGTCATAATCGTCGGGAATGTCGAACAAGGCCCGAAACGACGAATTGGCGTAAAGTACCTTGGCTTCCTTGGCCCGAGTGATGACCAGGGGCAAGGGCGTGGTTTCGATGATGGTGCGCAGGCGGCGTTCATTGGCCTCGACCGCTTCGACCATGCGCTTGCGTTCGGTGATGTTCTGGGTCACCCCCACCACCCGCCCGGCCCGGATGGCCGAGGTCACCGCCATGTGCAATATCCGCCCGTCGGGGTGCAAGGCGCGATACTCGAAATGCTCGGTGAAGCCCTCGGGCCAACCCAAGGCGGAGACGTTGGCCAAACGTCCCGATAGCACCGGCCAGTCATCGGGATGGACAAAGCGCTCGACGAAATCGGCCACCGGCAGGGCCATGGCCTCGGCGATGCCTTGCAACATGACGCCGTGCTCGCGCGACAGGTACAGCATCATGGTGTGCTGATCCAGCCGCCAGCTGCCCATGCTGGCCAAGCCCAACGATTGTTCCAACTCGGTTTCCAGATCGCTCAGACGGCCAAGCGCCCGGCTTTGGGCGGTGATGTCGCGATGGGTCAGCACCAGCCCGTCACCGCAATCGTCACCGCAGATTTCGATGACGCGGCCATCGGCCAGATCAAGCCGCCACTCTCCGACACGGGGAAAAGTTCCGGTCAAATCCGCATAAACATGACCAACCGCATCAAACGGCCAGCCGGGCAGCAAACCGACCATGGCCATGTTGGCGGACAACACCGCCCCCACGCGGTCGACCAATACCAAGCCGTCGCGGCAATGGCGAAAGGCCTGCTCATACACGCTTGCCGGCGTCGCGCCTGCCCCCATCGTCGATCGTCCCGTTCCGCGCCTTCGATCACCCCGGGTCAACCATAGCTTGCCTGCGCACAGACGGCAAATCGACAGTACGCAAAAATGTGACGAAGGCCGCTTGACAGGACCAAACAGAGCCTTTATACGAACGGCCTCTCGTTAGAGCACGGGAATCATAATCCTGGGGTCGGGGGTTCAAGTCCCTCTCCCGCTACCAACCTTGCGAGGCAGAAAAGCCCTTGGAAACTGCGGTTTCCAGGGGCTTTTTCTTTTTGTTCTCACCACGCATTAGCCTTTCGCGAAATTCGCGGTTTTCCGCCGTTTTCACGGATTACATTTTGTTCCGTGGCGCACGGATGGCGCATGCGGCGCCCTTCGTGTTCCACTCATGTTCACGGATCGAAAGGCTAAGGGCGGCACACTGCCTTCCACGTCCGGTTATGCTCCAGGATATGCCGCGCCGTTCCCTCGGTCAGGGTGTCGGCCTTGGAGGTCAGGATGACGGTCGCATCGATGGCGATCCATTCCATGTCTGGATCGCCCGAAACGCTTCTCGGGCAAATCGCGCCAACGTGCCCCTGAACGCGCCAACCACAAGATCGCATCAAAAA
>VBWB01000027.1 GCA_006218045.1 Stygiobacter sp. | reverse complement strand
TACAATCTTACGCCACGCCGATGCCTCGACTTCCGAACGCCCTTGGAGGTCTTCCTCGGCCAAGAAATCAGCCTCGGTGTTGCACTTGAAATGTGAGTCCATCTACCCGCCTGCGCGGGAATGACGATTGAGAGGATCGATGCGCTATTCCATGCGCCAGGCCATCGAGGAAGGCTTCAGGGGTGCGACATGGCGGCTTTTGGCATGGTGCTGACGGAGCAGTGGGGAGTTCGCTAAGTCATTGAAAAAAGAGAGGCCCCGGTTATGCACCGGGGCCTAAGTCAAACAGGGAGGCTTCACGTCTAGGAGACGTAGGATCCAACTAGGACCCTGAGTTCCTGGGGAGACCCCAGGAAGCGGCAAGGAAACCCTGCCGAAACTTTCGGGCTGCTGCGTTGCAACAACCGATGGCCAGTTTGTACGGCATGTTGCACTGCGCAACCATGGGAAAAAAGGCAGCGGGGGCATGCAAAGTGCGCATACCGGCGGCAAAGCCAGGGATTGCCTGGGCTTTGGGCATAAGGGCCGATTCATCGCGCGGATGGATTGACGAAAATCAGTGACAGCGCCCAATTGGGGCGTGGCTACAGGGCTTCCTGGATTTTCGACAGCAGAAAATCACGGAAGACGGTGATGCGCTTGGAATGGCGCAACTCTTCCGGATAGACGAAATAGGCGTCCAGCTTCGGCCCCTTCAGTTCGGGCAGGATATGGACCAGATTGTCGGCCTCGGTGGTCATGTAATCGGGCAGAGCGGCAACGCCCAGACCGGACTTCACCGCCCGGTAGATGCCGTAGATGTTATTGACCTCAAGCACCGGCTTGCGTTGGGCCAGGGGCTGCGCCCCGGTTTCCAGGAGCCAGTTGACGTTGGCCACCGGCGGCGACACCCGGGCGTCGTCGCCATAGATGACGATGTGGTGGTTGTCCAAATCCTCGGCCGATTTGGGCATGCCGTATTTCTTCAGGTATTCCGGCGCCGCGTAGACGTTGTAATGCATGGTCAGCAGGTGACGCTGGATCAGGTCGGGCTGGCGCGGCGGCATCATGCGGATGGCCACATCGGCCTCACGCATGGCCAGATCCAGCTCGCCGTCATAAAGCACCATGGTCACCGCGATATCCGGGTAGAGGTCCAGGAATTCCTTGATGCGCGGCGTCAGCCACAGCGAGCCGAAGGCGACGGTGGTGGTAATCTTCAGCGGTCCCTGTGGTCGTTCGCGACTTTCGGTCAGCAACGCCTCGGTCATGGCCAGCTTGGAAAAGATGTCGCGCGCCGTCTTGTACAGCAACTCGCCCTGCTCGGTCAGGATCAGGCCGCGGGCGTGACGATGGAACAGGGGCAGGTTCAGGCTTTCCTCCAGCGCGCTGATCTGGCGGCTGACCGCCGATTGGCTGAGGTTCAGGACCTCGCCCGCATGGGTGAAGCTGCCCGCTTCCGCCACCGCATGGAAGACCCTGAGTTTGTCCCAATCCATCGTCTAGAACCGGCTCCTTTCCGGGAACATAAGAAATGCGTCCCCCCATGGCCGCGTTTCTCGTTCAATCCTGATGTTGCCGCAAGTTAGGCCCCGTGTCCATGGATGGCGAGGAAGCGTTCCGCCTCCAAGGCGGCCATGCAGCCGGTGCCGGCGGCGGTAACCGCCTGGCGGTAGGTCTTGTCCTGGACGTCGCCGGCGGCGAAAACGCCGGGAATGTTGGTGCTGGTGGCCCCGGCCTTGGTGACGATATAGCCCTCGTCATCGATGGTGACGGCCTCTTTGAACAAGTCCGTATTGGGCGAATGGCCGATGGCGATGAACACGCCGTCGGCGGACAATTCGCTGGTTGCGCCGGTCTTGGCGTTCTTCAGCCGCACGCCGGTGACGCCGGGCGGGTCGCCGGCGCCCAGGATTTCGTCGATGACGCTGTCCCACACCACGTGGACCTTGGGATTGGCGAACAGGCGGTCCTGGGCGATCTTTTCCGCCCGCAAGCTGTCACGGCGGTGGACCAGGGTGACCTTGGCGGCGATACCGGCCAGATAGATGGCCTCCTCCACGGCGGAATTGCCGCCGCCGACCACCACCACGTCCTTATTGCGGAAGAAGAAGCCGTCGCAGGTGGCGCACGCCGAGACGCCGGCGCCCTGGTATTTCTGCTCCGATTCGATGCCCAGCCAGCGGGCGGTGGCGCCGGTGCAGATGATCACCGTGTCGCCGATATACTCGTCACCCGAATCACCCTTGGCGACGAAGGGCCGCTTGGACAAATCGACGTCGACGATGGTGTCGTAGAGGAATTGCGTCCCCACATGCTCGGCCTGGGCCTGCATCTGCTCCATCAGCCAGGGGCCTTGAATGGATTGGGCGAAGCCGGGATAGTTTTCCACATCGGTGGTGATGGTCAACTGACCGCCGGGTTGCAGGCCGGCGACCAGGATGGGCTCCAGGTTGGCGCGGGCGGCATAGATGGCGGCGGTGCAGCCGGCCGGCCCCGATCCCAGGATCAGGACTTTGGTGCGATGGGTGGCCATGGGGATTCCTTCGGCGAAAAAACTTCAGAGAAGATAAGAGGGGTGGCACGCGGGCGCAAGCGTGCGGCTGAGTGATTCAATCCGCCGGCGGATGATCGGGCAGGGTGAAATGGAAGCTCGCCCCCTGGTCCGGCCCTTCCGACGTCACCCAGATGCGCCCGCCATGGCGTTCCACCACCTTCTTGCAGATGGCCAGACCGACGCCGGTGCCGCCGCCGAACTGGCTGCGTTGATGCAGCCGCTGGAACAGGCGGAAGATGCGTTCCTCATAATCGAAGCCCGGCGCCAGACCGATGCCGTTATCGGTGATGGTGAAGTGCCAGCCCCCATCGGCGCGCCGGCAGGCGATGGTGATTTCAGGCGGCAGATCGGGCTGGCGATATTTCAGGGCGTTGGCCAGCAGATTCTGGATCAGGCTGACCATGTCGCGGCGACAGGCCGACAAGACCGGCAGGGCTGTGGTCAGGGTGATGCTGCCGCCGCATTCCTGCATCTGGACCCGCAGGTTGGAGCGCGCGGTTTCCACCACGTCGGCGAAATCGGTTTCCTCCGCGCTTTCACCGTGGCGACCGACGCGGGCGAAATCCAGCAGATCACGCACCAGGGCATCCATGCGCAGGCCGCCATCGTGGATAAAGCCCAGGAACTCCTTTTCATCCGCGTCGATACGGCCTGCCAGCCGTTTGCCCAGCAAGGTGGAATAGGTGGTGACGTTGCGCAAGGGTTCGCGCAGATCATGGCTGGCCACATAGGCGAAATATTCCAACTCGGCGTTGGAACGCTCCAGTTCTTCGTTCTTGTGACGCAAATCGCCTTCCGCCCGGGTGATTTCCGCCAGATGCCGGGTCTGCTCGTTTCGCGCCTGCTGCAAGCCGTCGGCCATGCGGTTGAAGGAATGGGCCAGTTCCGCCAATTCGGCCACGGCGGGAACGGCGACCCGGTGGCCCAACTGCCCTTCGCTGATGGCCTGGGCACCGGTGCCGATGGCGGTGATGGACCGGTTCAGGCCATGGGCCAGCCACAACCCCAGCCCGGCGGTCAGGCACAAGGTGGCGGCGATCAGCAGCATGGTGCGATGGTTGGCGGCGTCGAGGCCGGCCAGATAGGTCTCTTCCGGTACCGCCACCAGCACCCGCCACGACAGGCCCGGGGCGCAGGGCTGGACGGCGATGGCATGCCGGCTTCCGGCGGCGGTGACCGTGTATTGCCCGCTGGATTGGATGGGCAAGGCGTCCATGGCCGCCTCCATCACCGGGTTGCCCGATGTGGCGGCGCTGATGCGCCGGGCGGGGCTGGTCCCGGTGGCGGCAATGAAGGGCTGATCGGGTGATGAAGTGGCCACCAATTGCCCGGAACTGTCGACGATGAAGGTCAGGCCCGGCTGATTTTGATGAACCTCTCGCAGGAATTCGGCGATCCGCGACAAAAACGTGTCGGTGGCGATGACGCCGCGCAGGGCGTTTTGATCGTCGCGGATGGCCATGCTGGCGGTCAGCGCCATATCCTGACCGGTGAACAGGATATAGATGTCGCTCCACACCACGCCTTGGGCTTCCTGCGCCCGCTTGAACCAGGGGCGCAGGCGGGCGTCGAACATGGGCAAGGCGCTCACGGCTCCGGCGTCGGTGAAATCCGGCCCAACCCAGGATTTTCGCCATTCTCCCGCTTCGGTGCCGGCGGTGCCGGTGATATAGGCCTTGCCGTTCTCGATGCCGGCCCCGGCCATGCCGCCTTGGGGCCAACCCAGATAATGGCTGCTGATGCCGTCATGGATGCCGATCTGGCGGGCGAAATAGCGGCGCAGCGCGGCTGGATCGTCAAGGGGCATTCCCCCGGTTTCCAGAACGGCGGCGTGGGTCTGCAGCAGGCGGGGAGGCTGTGACAGAAAGCTGTCCAGCTTCTGCACCACCCGCTGGGCGATCTCCCGATGCAGATGGGTGGACAGATGGGTAACGCTGTCGCGGGCATTGCCGAAGGCCAGAAACGCGACCCCCAGGCCGGCCAGCAGATTGAGCACCACCGCCGGCACCAGCAGCGCTGCGCGCAACGAGTGCAACGGTCTATCAACCCTTTCGGTCGTCTCACCCGTGGCCATTGATGTTCTGCCCCACCAGAGCTCATACCATCGGTATAAGAGATATGGCTGAAAGAAATCCACGCTCAAGATGACGACGGATAAAAAAAGAACGGGCGCGGGAAAGCCCCGCGCCCGTCCATAAGACGTACGAGCGAGGGTTACAGCTCGGTGGCGTGGGCGGCCAGATACTTGGCGACGCCGTCCGGGCTGGCGGTCATGCCGGCCTTGCCCTTCTGCCAACCGGCGGGGCAAACCTCGCCGTGCTCTTCATGGAACTGCAAGGCGTCGACCAGACGCAGCATTTCGTCGACGTTGCGGCCCAGGGGCAGGTTGTTGACATGGGCGACCTGGACATTGCCGGCCTTGTCGATCAGGAACGAACCGCGCAGGGCGACGGCGTCGTTGATCAGTACGCCATAGGACTTGGCGATGGACTTGGTCAGATCGGCGACCATGGGGAACTGGACATTGCCCAGACCGCCCTTGTCGATGGCGGTATTCTTCCAGGCCAGATGGGTGAAGTGCGAATCCACCGACACGGCGACGACCTTGCAGTTCTTTTCCGCCAGGGCCTTGACGCGGTGGTCGTGGGCCAGGATTTCCGACGGGCAGACGAAGGTGAAGTCGAGCGGATAGAAGAACACCAGGCCGTAGGAGCCGGCCAAATAGGACTTCAGGTTGAAGGCCTCGTTGATGGAATTGTCCGGCATCACCGCCGGAGCGGTGAAGTCAGGGGCGGCGGTGGTCACCAGGCTCAGGGGATTGACGGCGTCGGACATCCGGAAGCTCCTTGAATCAAAAGTTGAGGTCATATGGCGGGCAATCTAGTTCGCGGCGAGAGGGGGCGCAAGATGGAATGATTTCAATCCACTGTTGGTTCGGTGTCGCGGCCGACCGGTAATTCGCATCAACAGTTGCGCCGCCTTCCCGTCAGGCGCAAGGAAAGTACCGAAAGACTTGCGGCGCTGCAACGTGGGGCTTGGCGGATGAGAATTGTCGGGGTAATATAATTTCGTAAAGTGCCTTGCTTTTGGAGTTCCCTAATGCAGCGGGTCAAGCTGGACCGCATCGACCGTCGGATTCTGGCGGATTTGCAAGCCGATGGACGGATGACGAATGTGGAACTGGCCCGCCGCGCCGGCATCTCCGCTCCGCCTTGCCTGCGACGGGTGCGTGCCCTGGAAGAGGCCGGCTACATCAAGGGCTATCACGCCGAGATCGAACCCCACGCCCTGGGCTTCAACGTCACCGTATTCGCCCATGTGGGGCTGAACAGCCAGGCCGAGGCCGATTTGCGCGCCTTCGAGGATCTGGTTCAGGGCTGGCCGGAAGTGCGCGAATGCCACATGCTGGCGGGTGAAACCGATTTTCTGCTGAAAATCGTCGCCCATGACTGGGACGATTATCAACGCTTCCTGA
The DNA here is from genome assembly GCA_006218045.1 of Stygiobacter sp. GTDB lineage: Bacteria > Pseudomonadota > Alphaproteobacteria > Rhodospirillales > Magnetospirillaceae > Magnetospirillum. The sequence continues at coordinate 77,910 of VBWB01000027.1, read as the reverse complement.
CCACCCGGCTGACGGCGGCGCCCAATATCAGCCATGTCAAAAGCTCGTTGGCAATCCGCAATTCCAAGCATCAGCCCGGCGTTCCCATCGACGTCGATGCCGGATCGGATTCCGAGCACGCGTAAGGCGGCCTGCCGCAACGTCCTGAAGATCGCCCCCCCACCCTCCTTCTGAATCATCAGAGCTTTTCCGCCCTAAGCACGATGGATGTTTCCATTGCATTACCCTAAGCTCATATGGTCGTTGGTATTGGGCCTGTCCCGGCTGCGGTCGGTTGGCCGCCTCGGTTCGGAGATGGGGTAAGGGGGACGTTATGGCTACCGGAAAAGCTTTTCAGATCAAATCCATCATGGTCCGCCTGCTCGGTCTGGTCGCGATCAGCGCCATCGGCTTGCTGGGGCTGACCGTCGTCGCCGCCGATTTCGTCAAGCAGGAAAAGCTGGACGCGGCCATCAACAAGACCCGCAATCTGGCGGAAGCGGCCGTGACGGTCATGGCCGAGTTCGACGCCCGCGCCAAGAAGGGTGAATACGATCAGGCCACGGCGCAAAAGCTGGCCAAGGACGCCATCCGGGCCATGCGCTACCAGGGCGAAGAGTATTTTTTCGTCTATGACTATGCCGGCATCAACGTCGTCCATGGCGTTCGCCCCGAGCGCGAGGGCAAGCCGTTCATCGATTCCAAGGATGCCAACGGCTTCGTCTACATCCCCAAGATGATCGAGTTGGCCAAGGGCCGGGGCGGGCATGTCTTCTATTATTTCCCCAAGGCCGGCCAAAGCGTGGCTGAACGCAAGGTGTCGTCGGTGGTCGGCTATCAGCCGTGGCAATGGTTCGCCGGCACCGGTCTTTACCTGGATGACGTGGACGCCGCCTTCCGCGAGACCTTGCGCGATCTGGCCTTGATCAGCCTGGGCATCCTGGCGCTGGTGCTGGGGATCGCCGTCGTCTTGGCCCGCTCCATCGCCAGCCCCATGCACCTGCTGGCCAAGGTCACCGGTCGCATCAGCCAGGGCGATTACGCGGTCGAGGTGCCGGCGACGGCACGGGTCGATGAAATCGGCACCTTGGCCCAGTCCATCGCCGTGTTGCGCGACGAGGCGGCCAACGCCGCCCGTCTGCGGGCCGAGCAGGAGCAGATGAAATCCCTGGCCGAGGCCGAGCGGCGCCGCGCCATGCTGAAACTGGCCGACAGTTTCGAGGGCAGCGTCAAGGGTGTGGTCGATGGCATGGGCCAGGCGGTGGGCGACAATGACGGCGCCGCCCGCGGCATGGCCGGTATCGCCGCCAGCGCCCGCGACGATGCCGGCAATGTGGCCAGCGCCGCCGAACAGGTCAATGCCAATATCCAGACCGTGGCTTCGGCCACCGAAGAATTGTCGGCTTCGATCCAGGAAATCAGCGGTCAGGTCCAGCACTCCACCCGCATCGCCGGCGAAGCGGTGGCTAAAGCGGCTGAAACCGATGCCTGTATCCATGGACTGTCGCAAGCGGCAACCAAGATCGGCGAAGTGGTCAAGCTGATTTCGGCCATCGCCAGCCAGACCAATCTGCTGGCCTTGAACGCCACCATCGAGGCGGCACGCGCCGGCGAGGCCGGAAAAGGTTTTGCCGTGGTCGCCGGCGAGGAGATCACCGACCAGATCGTCGCCGTGCAGAATGCCACCCATGACGCGGTGGACGCCATTCGCACCATCAATCAAACCATCGGCGATATGTCGGAAGTGGCCTCGGCCATCGCCGCGGCAGTCGAAGAACAATCGTCGGCGACCGGGGAGATCAGCCGCAACGTCCATCAGGCGGCCTCGGGGGCGCAGGAAGTGTCTGAATTCATCAATCGTCTGGTCGGCGTCACCGAAGAGGTGGGCGACAATGCGGCCCTGGTGTCGCGCTCTTCCGACACCCTCAACCAACAGACCGGGCGGTTGAGGGGCGAAGTCGAGAATTTCCTGTCCACCGTTCGCGCGGCGTAAGCTACATCATGGGGTTGCGGTTAAGCCGCAGCCCCATGGCTTGTTTCTCGAGATAATCAAATCTATGCACCCTTGCCGTCCACGCGTTGACGGCAAATACTCGTTTCCTTGGTCCTGCCCATGGAGTGGGGAAGCATGGCGCGTGCGATGGGAATGCAGCCGAAGACGGTGATGATCCGTCTGATCGGCTTGGTCGTGGTCAGTGCCTTGGGCTTGTTGGGGCTGACCTATGTGGCCGCCGATTTCGTCAAACAGGAAAAGCTGGATGCGGCCATCGCCAAGACCCGCAACCTGTCGGAAGCCGCCCGCGACATCGCGCTTGAATTCGACAGCCGCGCCAACAAGGGCGAGTTCGATCAGGCCACGGCGCAGAAACTGGCCAAGGATGCCATCCGCGGCATGCGCTATGACGGCGCCGAATATTTCTTCGTCTATGATTTCGACGGCAATACCCTGGTGCTGGGGCCGCGCCCCGAGCGCGAGGGCAAGAATTTCATCGATGCCAAGGACGCCACCGGCCAGACCTTCATCGCCGCCATGATCGATCTGGCCAAGGGTAATGGCGGTCATCTGTATTACTGGTTTCCCAAGGCCGGCAAGACCGAGGCCGAACGCAAGGTGTCATCGGTGGTCGGCTATCAGCCGTGGCGCTGGATGGTCGGCACCGGCATCTATCTGGATGACGTGGATGCCGCCTTCCGCACCACCTTGCGCGATCTGGCCCTGATCAGCCTGGGCATCTTGCTGGTGGTCCTGGCCATCGCCGTCACCCTGGCCCGCTCCATCGCGGGTCCCATGCGCCAACTGGCCCAGGTCACCGGGCGCATCAGCCGGGGCGACTACGCCGTCCCGGTGCCGGCGACGGGGCGCGCCGACGAAATCGGCATCCTGGCCAAGGCGATCCATGTGCTGCGCGACGAAGCGGCCAGCGCCGCCCGTCTGCGGGCCGAGCAGGAACAGATGAAAACCGGGGCCGAAGCGGAACGGCATCAGGCGATGATGGCCCTGGCCGATCGCTTCGAGCAAAGCGTCCAGGCGGTGGTCGACGGCATGGGCCGGGCGGTGGGCGACAATGACGGTGCCGCCCGTGGCATGGCCGACATCGCCGTCAGCGCCCGCAACGATGCCACCAACGTCGCGGGTGCCGCCGAGCAGGTCAACGCCAATATCCAGACCGTGGCCTCGGCCACCGAGGAATTGTCGACCTCGATCCAGGAAATCAGCGGTCAGGTCCAGCATTCCACCCGTATCGCCGACGAAGCGGTGGGCAAGGCGGCCGAGACAGACACCTGCATCCATGGCCTGTCGCAGGCGGCCAGCAAGATCGGCGAGGTGGTCAAGTTGATCTCGGCCATCGCCAGCCAGACCAACCTGCTGGCGCTGAACGCCACCATCGAGGCGGCTCGCGCTGGCGAAGCCGGCAAGGGCTTCGCCGTGGTCGCCGGCGAGGTCAAGACCCTGGCCACCCAGGAGATCACCGACCAGATCGTCGCCGTGCAGAATGCCACCCATGACGCGGTGGACGCCATCCGCGCCATCGGCCACACCATCGGCGCCATGTCGGAAGTGGCCTCGGCCATCGCCGCGGCGGTCGAGGAACAATCGGCGGCGACCAAGGAAATCAGCCGCAACGTCAACCAAGCGGCGTCGGGCGCCCGGGACGTGTCGGAATTCATCACCCGTCTGGTCGGCGTCACCGAAGACGTGGGCCGCCACGCCACCCAGGTATCGCAATCCTCGGACAGTCTCGGCCAGCAGACCGGACGGCTGAAGGATGAAGTCGGCAATTTCCTGGTGACGGTGCGGTCGGCCTGATCAGTTTTTGCCGCCGAAGGCGCGGAACAGGTTGTTCAGGATCTTGCCGCCGCCTTTCTGACCATCGCCGGTCGGCTTTCCTCCCAGGGCGCGGCCCAGGCCGCTTTGCACCAAGGCCCGTTGCAGGGCGTTGACGTCCACCACCTTGCGCGGATTGCCCAGCGGACCGGACAGCCGCAGCACGATGGGGGTTGACGGCAACGAGGCCAAGGTCAGCGAGACCGTGCTGTCCGTACTCCATTGCGCCAGATCGACGCTGCCATCGGCGCCCAGGCTGCCGCCGGTCGCCGCCAGCAGCAGGTCGGGGCTGCGGACGGTGCCGTCCTTGACGATCAGTTGTCCGGACAGGCGGGAATAGGCGGTGTGGCCACCGCCCAGCCCGGTTTGGGCCAGGGACAGCACGTTGCCGATATTTTCCAGGCGCGCCAATTGGCTGTCGATGGCGGCCAGATCGACGCCGCCGATGCTGCCGGGGCCACCCTCGATCCGGCCTTCGCCCTGGGCGTTGGCGGCCATGTCGCGCTGGCTTTTGCCGAAACTGTGCAGCCGCAGAGTGCCGCTGATCTTGCCGCTGTCCACCGACAGGCCGGCCAGGGCCGGCTTCAGCCGCGCCATGTCCAGGCCGTTCAGCTTGGCATCCAGGCGCAATGTGGGGACCGGACCGCCGCTGGCGGCGCCGCTGGCGTTGACGGTGCCACCCAGATAGCCGGCGCTGAAGTTTTCGATCCTGGCGGTGCCGTTGTTCATCTGCGCGGTCAGCACCGGCTGTTCCAGCCGACCGAAATCACCGGACAGCGATTGCGCCTGGAGTTTCCAGGTGCCGTCCACCGCCTCCAGCCCCGACCAGTCCAGCGGTGCGGTGGAAAACGGCGCGGCGCCCTTGGCCGGGGCGGCCACCGGCTTGGGCTGCGCCGGGCCGGCGGGAATCTTCTGGCGGCCCAGCAATTTGGGGGCACGGACCGGCGGCACGGCCAGGGGTGAAGTGGGCAGCGCCTTCAAATCGATGTCGCCGCCGCGCAGGACGGCGTCGATGCGCGGGCGGGGGCCGGAAAAATCGCCGTGCGCCTGGCCTTCCACCGCCAGGGTGCCGATGCGCAGAGCCAGTTCCGACGCGTCGAAGCCATCCTTGACCGGAAGCAGGCGGAGGGTGGCGGCGGTGTCGCTCCAACTGCCGATCTGGCCACTCCATTGGGCCGATACGCCGTCGGTCCACTGCGTCGACAGCTTGCCGCGAACGAAGGTGCCGTCGCGGTTGAGATGGATATCGGTCAGATCCAGGCGCGGCCACAAGGCCGCCACATCGGCGCGGCCCGACAGGCTGGGGCCGTTGACCCGCAGCCGGCCCTTGAAATCCTGACCGGCGAGGACGCCATCGGCATTGACCCGCCAATCGCGCCCCAGATCGGCCTGGGCATGGCGCAGCACCACTTGGCCCTGATCCAGGCCAGCGCGGATGTGCACGTCGCGCAGGTTTTGTCCGTGCCAGCGCAGGCTGTGCAGGGTCAGCGCCATATTGGCCAGCAGATCGGGCAGGATGGGTGCCGGGGCGGCGGCCACGTTGGCCGGGGGCGGCAAGGGCGGTGCCGGCGGCTTGACGACGGTTTCGGGTGGGGTCAGGGCGGCGGGCAGCAGATTGGTCAGGGCATTGCCCTTGACCGGGCGCCAGGCATCCAGGTCGAGACTGTCGACCTCGAGGTCGGCTTCGGCCAGCACCGGGCTGCCGGCCAGCACCTGCACCGATCCGGCGGCGCGACTGCCCAGGCTGGTCATGGTCAGGTTGATCAGGGCCAATTGGCCGGCGCCGGCCTCGATGTCGGCTTCGGCCTTCAACGTCGCTCCCGCCGGCAGGTCGAGACGCGGCGCCCAGGCCGCCAGTTCGCCGCTGTTCAGGGTCAGCCGACCCGACAGCACCGGTCCTTCGCCATCGCGATCCAGACTGCCGTTGAAATGGAGCGCCGCCCCCAGGGCCGGGGCGGACAGCCGCAGGCTGGCGGTTTTCCCGTCCTTGGCGTCGAGAGCCGCGCTGAAGGTCAGATTGTGGCCGTCGATCTTGGTGAAGCCGTCCAGCTTCCGTCCGTCCAGATGGGCTTCGACGCGGTCCAGATCGAGGCTGGTGCCCAGGCGCAGATGCTCGGCCACCAGCCCGCGCACGTCGAGAGTGCCGGTGAACAGGCTGACCGGGGCCAGCCGCAACGACAGGCGACCGATGGTGGCGATGTCGGCGCCGTCCTTGTGCAGGCGTACCTGCTCGGCGGTCAGGGCTGGCGGCAGCAATGCCAGCCGGGTCTTGCCGCCGATGGTGATGGACAGGCCCAAGGCCCGCTCGGCCCGGGCCAGGACGCCTTGCAACGGCGCCTGCCAGTCGCGCGTCAGCACAAGGGCCAAGCCGATGGCGGCCAAGGTGACCAAAGAGAGTACGATGATCCTGTTTCTACGCGTCATGCCGGTTCCGTCCACCCATCCTGGGGGCGAGTGTAGCCGACCCGTCGTTTCCTGGCATCAGCCAAACAGGAATAAGGCAGAGTTCAGTGCCGCCAGCCACAGCGCCAGCACGATGGCGCCGGTCAGCACATAGCGGCTGTTCCAGTCATGGGCGACCACCCGTACCGGCACTTGGCCGATACGGGCCACGGTCAGCACCGCCGCCCCCACCGGGGTGGAACAGGCGGACAAGGCCCAGGCCCCCATCAGGGCGCTGGCCAGGACCAGCGGCGGAACCGCATGGATCAGGGCGCCGCCCAGCAAGGTGGTGGTGACGATCTGCGACACGCCGATCTGAGCCAGGGCCATGACCGCCCAGGCCAGCAGGATCACCAGCAGCAAGGGCGGCAGGCCCAGGCCCTCGATGACCGCGCCGATGCGCTCGGCCGAGACGAAGCCGGTGGCGACGGTGCCGACGAACATGGCGCCGCCCAGCATGGCCACCTCGTCGCGGAAGCCGGGCAGGCTGACCAGCAGCTTGCGCCACAACCCGCCGAGGACGGCGCGGATGTGGCGTTGCTGCACCCACAGCCAGATCAGGCCAGCGGGCGGCACCACCATCATGGCGCCATTGACCAGACGCACCGACGACAGTTCCGCCACCAGCACCGAGCCCGCCACCACCGCCGCCACCAGGGCGGCCATGGCCCAGGCCGGACGCCAATCCTGCGGCCCCGCCGCCACGGGGGCCAGGGGCTGGGCCCGCGGCGGAAAGGCGCGGCGGTCGAGGACCAGTCCCAACAGCAGCAACAGGACGGAAAGCACGATTTGCACCGGCAACAGGGTTTGCCAGGCCAGGCCGGGGACCACCGCCACGGTGACGGCGAAGGACACCGATAACGGCGACCACACGGTCATCACGGCGAAGCCGCGCAGCATGGCCGACAGCATGCGCTGGGCGCGGATGGCGACGATGCGCGCATCACCGCCGGCGGCGTCCAGGGTATTGCCCTTGACCACCATGGTCCCCAGCAGCGGCAGGACGCCGAAATTCAGCACCAGGGAAATCACGTGGCTGCCCAGGGTCAGGGCCAGATAGCGCCGCCCCGGCGGCTGGCGCACCAGTAATTGCCCGCATTCCTGCACCAGGGTCGAGCTTTCCGCCGCCTCACGCAAAAACCCCAAGGCGGTGAACAGGCCGATGATGGCGGCGGCGGCGGTGCCGGCGCGGGCCAGCAGCGGCAGCGGCTGGGGGTGCCAGATCAGCGTCGCCGCGGCGGCGGCAACGGCCAGAGCCAGGATGATGCGACCATTGCGGCGGCAGCCCCAGCCTTCCAGCAGCAGATAAAGCACCATGGCGGCAGCGGCGGCCAAGCCGGCGAAGGGACCGCCGCCCAAGGGCTGGGCAATGGCGCCGGCAATCACGCACAGCAGGGCGAGGGTGGCGGCGAGGCTGCGCATGATCAGGTGGGCATGGCGGAAAAGCGGGCCTTGGGTGCCGGCAAGACCTTGGCCGGCTTGGCGATATCCTTCATCAGCGCCGGACCGTTGACCATGGCGAAGCCGCCTTGGACCGCGCCGACCACGGCGGCGCGGCGGCGCGCCCCCCACACATAGGCGCCCAGGCCGAAGGTGCCGGCCTGATCGAGGAAGCGGCGCAGATTGTTCAGCAAGGCGGTGTCGTCGGTGCGTTCCGCTGGCGACAATTGCGACAGGTCGATGCCGATCATTGAGGCGCCGCAATCGGCGGCCAGCTTGGCCCGGCTGTCGGCCAGGCGGGTGCGCAGCACCACCTCGCGGCACAGGCCCCTGGCGATGGCGATGATTTCGGCCATTTGGCGGGCGCTGGCCTGATCGGGGACGCCGAACAGGTCGATGATCACCCGGGCGCTGCGCGCCTGCTGGGTGATGTCGGCGAAGGGAGCCAGATACTCCATGCGGTTATCGGCGCTGAGCGTCGTCCAATGGATGGGCACCACCACGGTCGAACCGTTGCCGGCGTTTTCCGAACCGCGGAAATCCCTGAGCGCATTGGCGATGCAATAGCGGTCCAGGGTCAGGACCGAATTTTCATCGTCGCGCGGATAGGCCAGCGAACCGTCCACCGGCGTGCCATCGGGTTTGTCCTGGCGCTGGATGCGGGCCACATAGGCACCGATGGTTTCGCTGCCGCCGACCCAGGTGGGGCGCCACAGCAAGGACAGCCGCGCGGTGTCGGGCAGGGGCGGAGCCGATGGCACGATGGCCGGCGCCTTGCCCGGCGTCGGTTGTTCCGGGCGCGGGCCGCTGTCCAGGATGATCCAGGCGGTATCGGTATCCTTGATGCGCTTGGGCGCGTCCATGGCCACCCAGCCGGGATCGCGGTTCACGGCGGGCTTTTCGCCGCTGGTGACGGCGTTGGGCAAGTCGCGGTTGACTTCGGCGCGCCTGGGCTGGGTCTGGATGACGTGATGCTTGGCGGTCGGCTTTTCCGCCGCTTGGCTGGTCGCCGGCGGCACCCAGGTCTGGGAGGCGGCGTCGCTGATGGTGCCGGCGATCAGGGCGCGCTTTTCCCCCACCGCCTTCTGGATGGCCGGGTGGTTCAAGGTGCCGTCGCTTTGGACGGCGTCGGCCAGATCCATTTCCGCCGACAGGGCCAGCGGGCGGTCGATGCCCTGGAACTGGTCGCCCACCAGTCTGGTCCCCAATTCCTGGGCGATGGTGTGGGCGCGCAGCCGGCCTTCATCGGCGTTGCAGGTGCGGAACACCAGGGTGAAGAAATCGCTGCCCTGACGGGCGAACAGATTGCCGGTGCCCAGGTGCTTGGTGATGACGCCCTCGGCGATCATCATCACCTTGTCGGAAATCCTGGCCCAGCGGGCGCCGACCGCCTCGCGGAATTCCACCAGCGACACCACGTGCAGCTTGGTGCCGAAGCGGCCCTGGTCCTCGCGCAGCACCTGTTCCATGGCCAGACGGAAATCTTCCGAGGTCAGGGAATCGGTGGCGGCGGCGGCGCGGGCGGCGGCACGGGCCTGCTCCATCTCGCGCGCGGCATCGGCCGCCGACATCTCGTCGATGGTGCCGCGCCGGACCATGCGGCGGGCAACCTTGGCGATGGGGGCGGCAAGGCGTGACAACAGGCCGCTTCTCGACCGCTTCTCGCTCATATCCGGGCTCCGTTCAGGGGCAGGGCCGATTCTGGCCGATCCCGCCACTGTTCACCGAAAGCCTTGCCTTTCGGTAAATGCCCAAACGCCATTTCAGTCTCCTAGACTTTGGCGATAGGTATCACCCAAAGTCCGGTAATTGGCTGCCGATTTGGGGAAAAAGGCGATTTCCTCGTCTTTCAACGCCCGCATCAGCTTGGCCGGATTGCCCGACCACAGCTCGCCCGCCTTGACCCGCTTGCCCGGCGTCACCACCGCGCCGGCGGCGACCATGGCGCCCGATTCGATCACCGCGCCGTCCAGCACCACCGCGCCCATGCCGACGAAGCAGCCGTCTTCCAAGGTGCAGGCATGCAGCACGGCGCCATGGCCGATGGTGATATCCGAGCCGATAGTGGTGCCCAGTTTGCCGCCGGTGACGTGGATGATGGTGCCGTCCTGGATATTGGTGCGCTCGCCGATGCGGATCTCGTGGACATCGCCACGGATGACGCAGCCGAACCACACGCTGGTGCCGGCACCGACGGCCACGTCGCCGATGATGGTGGCGTTGGGGGCGACGAAGCAATCGGCGGCGATGGTGGGGCTGGTGCCCTTGAAGGGCAGGATCAGACCGGACATGGGAAAACTCCTTGAGAGCATTTTCACGCGAAGCGTGGACAGGCGATAAGCCCGCGCGGCGCCTGAGCGGGCCCGTCACGGGCCACTTTTGAAACCTGGACCGGTTTCCGCTTCATCTGAAACTGGTCTAGGGGAACAATGGTTGCTGGCTGATGCCGGCGGTTTCCGGCTGGCCGAACATCAGGTTCATGTTCTGGATGGCTTGGCCCGAGGCGCCCTTGACCAGATTGTCGATGACCGAACAGATGATGACGCGGCCCGGCAGCCGGTCGTCAAAGGCATTGATGAAGCAATAATTGGAGCCGCGCACATGCCGGGTCTGCGGCGCCGTTCCGGCGGGTAGCACCTTGACGAAGGATTCGTCCTTGTAGACCTGCTGCCAGGCGGCGCGCAGATCGGCGGCCTTGGCCCCGTCGACCAGTCGCACATTGATGGTCGACAGCATGCCCCGGCTCATGGGCATCAGATGCGGGGTGAAGCTGACGATGACCGGCTTGCGCGCCGCTTCGCCCAGTTCCTGCTCGATCTCGGGGGCGTGGCGGTGGCTGGCGATGCCATAGGCGTGCAAGCCCTCGGTCACTTCGCAATAAAGGATGTTTTCCTTGGCCGCGCGCCCGGCGCCCGAGGTGCCCGACTTGGCGTCGATGATGATGTCTTCCGCCGCGATCAGGCCGGCCTTGAGCAACGGCACCAGCGGGATCTGCACCGAGGTCGGATAACAGCCGGGATTGGCCACCAGCCGCGCCGTCTTGACCGCGTCACGCTTCAACTCGGTCAGGCCGTAGACGGCCTGCTTTTGCAGCTCCGGCGCCTGGTGCGGATGGCCGTACCAGGTGTTGTAGGATTCCAGGTCGTAAAGACGGAAATCCGCCGACAGGTCGACGATCTTGACGTGACCGGGCAGGCCGGCGATGACCTCTTGCGTGGTGCCGTGGGGCAAGGCGCAGAACACCGCGTCGATACCAGCGAAATCCACCTGATCGATGCTGACCAGACGCGGCAGCTCAAGGCCAGCGAATTGCGGGAACACCGCCGCCATCTCCTGGCCGGCCTTGCGGTCGGCGGTCAGCGCGGTCATGCGGAAGGTGGGATGGCTGGCCAGCATGCGCACCAACTCGGCCCCGGTATAGCCGCTGGCCCCCAGAATCGCGACCTTGACCTCGCTCATGACACACCCTTTCCGTTGCTATCGGTCAAAACTGGCGCGGACGATAGCAGGGGCGGTGTCAGTTCAGCAAGCCATAGGCCATGCGGACCGAGGTCAGGAACAGGAAAACGGCGAAGGCCCGGCGCAACAGCCTTGTGTCCAGACTATGGGCCAGCCGCGCCCCCCACGGCGCCGCCGCCATGGAGGTGGGCAGGATCGCCGCCACCCCCAGCAGATTGACGTAACCCAGGCTGAACGGCGGCAGATGGGCCGCGTTCCAGCCGGTGAGGATGAAGCCGATGGTGCCGGGGATGCCGATGATCAGGCCGATGGCCGAGGCGGTGCCCACCGCCCGGTGAATGGGAGTGCCGAACAGGGTCAGGGTGGGCACGGCGAAGGTGCCGCCGCCGATGCCCATCATGGCCGAACAGCCGCCGATCAGGGTTGCCAGCCCGGCCTTGGCGGCACCGGTGGGCAGGTTGTGGCCCAGACGCCAGTGCGGGCGGCCAAAGGCCATGTGCAGAGCAACCAGAAATGCGAAGACAGCGAAGATGCCGGTGAGGATCGGCCCCTTGACCCAACCGGCGGCCAGACTGCCCAAGGCGACGCCGACCAGGATGAACGGCCCCCAATCGCGCAACAGATCCATGTCCACCGCGCCCTTGCGCGCATGCGATCGCCATGACGACGTGGAGGTGGCGATGATGGTGGCCAGCGAGGTGCCCACCGCCACATGCATGCGCACCGCCTCGTCCAGGCCCAAGACGGTGAAGACGTGATACAGCACCGGAACGACGACGATGCCGCCGCCCACCCCCAGCAGGCCGGCGATCAGGCCGGCGGCGACGCCCACCAGCGGCAGGATGATGGCCAGCGGCAGCACTTGATCCAGCGGCCATGACGGCATGGGACGGTCCTTGCACATGAGATGAACGGCTTGTCTGCCACCGGCGGGGGATCGGCGTCAAGGGGGGATGCCCGGTTGCGTTCCCGCCTCCAGCCCCTATGCTGGAGGCAATATCGATCCCAGGAGCCGACGATGAGCGCCAAGAAAATTCAGCTCCCCATTGTGATGCGCATTGCCGGAATCGGGCTGCTGCTGCTGTCGGCCATCGGCGTGTTCAACGGTCTGCGCACGGCCATCAACGAGCCGGAGATGGCCGGTTATGCCCTGCTGACGGCGGTGCCCAGCATCGCCGGCCTGACCTTGGGCGTGATCTTGCTGCTGCTCGCCCACATCGTCGCCCGTCCGGTGGAGTGAGGGGGCGGCGATGACCGCGTCATTTCAGGTCACAGCACCAGATCGACGCGGGGCGCCGCCTTCTCCACATCGTCGACGCGCGGACGGCAGGTAAAGAGACGGCCCTGATCGATGCCGCCTTGCTCCACCAGCCAGGACTTGACGGCGACAGCGCGGGCCTCGGCCAGACGGTACAGACGGTCGCGGTGGACTTGCGCCAGTTCCTCACGGTCCTTTTCCGCCATCATCGCCTTCAATCGGGTGAGAAAGCCGGTTTCACGGCGCAGCACCGGGCCATCCCTGGCGGTCACCGCCACCCCGCACAGATTGAGCCGGATGCCGTCGCGCTGGGCCAGCAGGCCCGATATCTTCTTCAAGGATTCCGCCTGCGCCGCGCCCACCTGCGACGAACCGTCGGCGAAATCCAAGGCTTGCAGGGCCAGGACCGGCTTTTCCGCCTCGTCGAGAACCATGCCGATCAAGCCGACCAGGGGAAAGGCCACCTTCAAGGTGGTGAAGACGGTGGATTTCAACGCCCCGCCGATGGCTTGGTTGACCGCGTCCGAGGTGTCGAAATTGGGATTGTCCAGGTCGCCCTTGACCGGAATGCCCAGGCTGATGCGATCCTCACCGTCGCGCAGCAGGTCGAGGACGGTTTCGATCGGCATGTCGGCCTGCTTGGCCAAGGGGGCGTTGGGGTCGGGCTGGGCGATGGTCAGGCGCGACAGCACCAGATCCAGCTTGCCGTCCAACGTGCCGGCATGGACCGCCATGGCCACCTGGGCGTCCAACTGGCCGGTATGCAGGTTGACCCCCAGGGCGTCGGCGGCATAGGGCGACAATTGCGGCAGATCCAGCGCCCGCACCTTGCCTTTGGCGTCGAGGCCGGGAATCGGTTGGAACGGACGCACCGCCCCTTGTGCCGACAGTTCGGCGCCGCCGATGGCGGCGGCCAAGGTAAAGGGCGAATCCAGTTCGGGATGGGCGCTGTCGATTCCGGTCATTTCCAGTGCCAGAGCGCTGATCGACAGCCGCACCGGATCGGTGGTGCTGCGGTCGCGGAACTCGACTTGACCACCGTTCACGTGCAGCCGCCCCAGGGCCAGGCGCGGCATGGCGGTTTCCTCGCCCGTCGGAGCATTCTTGTCCCTGAGGTCATTGAATCCCTGCAAGCCGGTATGGTCGCGGTTGAGGCGAACCAGCGGCTGAGTCACGCCGAGGGAGGCTGCCTCGAGGTCGCCTTGGGGCGACAGCCGAAGTCGCTCCAAGGTGACGGCGCGCGCCCGGACGCGCGGGGTGTAAAGTTTGTCCCGCGCCAGAGCCGTCACCCCCTTGGCCTCCAACCGGGTCAAGGTCATCGCCTTGGGCGACAGGTCCAGGCCGCGCAATTGGGCCTGATCGGCGGCCAGCCATTGGCGGTCGCCCTGATGCACCGACAAACCGTCCACGGACAGGGCCATGGTGGCGGCCAAAGGCGGTAACAGGCCCTCGGGGTGCTCATGGGCGAATTCGCCCTCGGCCTCGGTTCTGGCCGCATTCAGCCGCCATGGACCGGCGACGATGACCGTCTCGACCCCCTCGGCCCGCCCCTTGGCCTGGAACAAGGTCTTGGCCCGGGCCGACAGGTTGAGCTGAGTGTCGCCGGTCCAGGCCAGTTGACCATGGCGGATGCGCAGGCCGTCCATGGTCATGTCCCAACCCGTGGCACTCAGGCTGCCGCTCCATTGCAATATCTCGGCCCGACCGTCCATGCTGGCGTTGGTCAGATGGGCGCGAAAAGCGGTGGCGGTGATGGCCGCCTGCCCCTGGGCGAAGGACGGATCGGTGGTCTCCAGGGTGCCGGCGGCCTTCAACCCGTCGGCCCAGGCCAGCTTGCCGTGCCAGGCCAGGGATTTGGCCCCGAGCTTGCCATTGCCCTCCAGGGGAAGAGCGGCATTATCGAGCGCGATGCGGCCATCGGCGGCGACGGTCGGATTGCCGCCGAGATCGCCGTTCAGCCGGACCTTGCCGGTCAAGACGCCGGTGCCCCCGGCCAACCCGCCCCATTGGGCGAAGGGGGCGGTGTCCAGGCCGCGCAGATCCACATCGGCGGTGAAATCCAGGTTGGCGGCGAAGGGGCGGAAGGTGCCGCGCACATCGACCGGAGCACCGTTGATGCGCCCTTGCAGCGATACCGAAGCCAGGGCCAGCGGGTTCCACGACTGCACGTCGCGGATCTCCAGCCGGTCCACCGCCACCGCCACCCGCAAGGCGCCGTCCTCGATGCGCAACACGCTGTCGGTCAGAATCAGGGCGGTGATGCCATACCCCCAATCGGAAGCTTGGGCCGGCTCCTCGTTCCTGCCCCCGGGCAAGGGCAGACCATTGATGCGCCAGCCGGTGCCGTCGCGGGTCAACACCACCTCGGTCTTGTCCAGGCCCACCTGTTCCAGCCACAGGCGGCGGTCCAGCAACGGTTTCCAGCGGAAATTCAGGTCGATGCCGTCGATGCCCAGCGCCTCGCCCAGCGAGGACACCGCCTGCATGCCGCGGATGGCGATATCACCCTTCCAGAGGGACAGGCGGGCCTGATCGACGCTGGCCCGGGACCATCCCATCTCGGCCAAGCCCTTGGTCAGCCCCCAGCGCAGACCGAAATCGGGCAGGTACAGCCCCGCCGGGACGGCAAGGGCCACCAGCACGGCCAGCAAGAGACGACGAGGCTTGCGCCGGGATTTGGCGGCTTCAACTGGGGCGTTCATGCCACCATGGAAACAGGCGGATCAGCCGGGGTCAACGACTTCCGCGCAGACCCGGTTACGTCCTTCGTCCTTGGCCCGGTACAACGCCTTATCGGCGCGGACCAACACCGCTTCGACCGAACCATCCTCAGCCCGCGGCGCGGCGATGCCGATACTGACGGTAAAACCCACAAGACCGCCATCGGGCAGGTCAAGATGCAGCTCCGCCACCTGGGCACGCAGTCGTTCGGCCGTGACCAACGCCCCGGCCATACTGGTTTCCGGCAGCAGCACGGCGAATTCCTCGCCGCCCAGACGACCGATCACATCGATGTCGCGAAGGGCATTGCGCAGGCTTTCCACCAAGCGGCGCAAGGCCTCGTCGCCCACACCGTGCCCATGGCGGTCGTTGATGGCCTTGAAGTAATCCACGTCCAGCATCAGCAGGGTCAGCGGATTGCCGTACCGGTTGGCCCGCTCCAGCTCGGTGCCGGCGACGGCGAGGAAATGGCGACGGTTGAAAGCCCCGGTCAGGGGATCGGTGGTCGCCAGCCGCCGCAATTCCCGTTCCATCGCCTTGCGGTCGGAAATATCGGTGAGCACACCGATCACGCCGACCGGACGGCCCTCTTCGTCCAGGTAGGCGCTCTTCAACACCATGGCGTCCAGACGCCCGCCACCGGGCGGCAGGATCGGCGCCTCGAACGAAGCCTGACCGCAGGTCCCCGACAGCAACTCGGCATCGGTGACCGTATCCTCCAACGGCAACAGCAATTTGGGCTCGCCCTCGCCGAACAGGGCGCGGAAGGCGCGGTTTCTGGTCTGCATCCGTCCCAGCGCGTCCTTGAACCACACCGGGCTGGGGATGGTGTCGATCAGCGATTCGCTGAACCGCAGGGAGGCTTCCGCCACCAGGGTCATTTCCTCGGCCCGGGCGTGTTGCTCGGCCAGTTCACGGGTGCGGGCGGCGACCCGCATCTCCAAGGTTTCATTGGACCGGCGCAGGGCGGCGACGGCGCGGTTGTGGCTGGTGATGTCGCGGGCCTCGACCATCAATTCCGTGCCCATGCCGCCCGCCGGCAATTCGGTCAGCCGCACCAGGGCGTCAAAGGCCGAGCCGTCACGGTGCAGCAGGCGCAGGGGCACCGCCGCGCCTTCCTTGGCGATATCGCCGATCAATCCGGCATAATCGGGATGCAGGATGTCGTCCAGCCTGAGGCCGATGACCTGCTCGGCCTCGGTGGCGCCCAACAGGGCGATGCCGGCTTTGTTGACATAACGGATGGAGCCGCCGACCACGTGGCAGACCAGATTCATGGAATTGTCCACCAGCAGGTGGAAGCGGGTGTCGGTCTTGTGGGCCGAACCGGCCAGCTTGCCTTCCTTGGACGTGTCGCGCCCGGTGACGACGGTGGCATCGGTGGCGATTTCACGGGCGCGGAACACCTGCAACTCGATGTCGCGCATGGCTTGATCCAGGCCGACGATGCGGGTGGGCACACCGCGATCCTCGCTGGCCATGCCCGACAGGAACAGATCCAACACCTGACCGTATTCAGGGATCAGGAACTCTGCCAACCGGCGACCGATCAGCTGTTCGGTGGTCTTGGCCCCCAGCATGCGAGCGCCGGCACCATTGATGGCGGTGATGGCGCCACCGCGACACAAGCAGATGAGGTCACGGCTGACCTCAAGAATCTGCATCATCTCGCCATTGAAACGGGGACCACGTCTGCGCCGTTCAATTGCCAGATCAATAATATTGCCGATTGGATCCATGATGCCGTCCCCGCGCGCTCCCCCGACTAAACGGCTTAATCCTTTCGACAAAATGCATCAACCGAAAAGCGCCGGACGACGCCGATTTCACCACCCCGGTTCGATCGCCACCCGATTGCGCCCGGCCTGCTTGGCTTGGTACATGGCGCGGTCGGCACGACCCAGCAGATGCTCGAACTGGGCCTCGCCGTCCAGCCGGGTGGTCACCCCCAGGCTGATGGTGGCGCGTAGCCAGCCCTCGGCCAACGGCAGGCGAATGGCGGCGACGGCACTGCGCAAACGTTCGGCCACCTGGGCGGCGCCGTCGATGCCGGTCTGCGGCAACAACAGGGCGAATTCCTCGCCGCCCATGCGACCCAGAACGTCGACTTCGCGCAATTCCCCCTGGATGGCCACGGTGACCGCCTTCAACATCTCGTCACCGATGGCGTGCCCCCACGAATCGTTGACCTTCTTGAAGTGATCCACGTCCAGCATGATCACCGACAAGGGCAGGCCGTACCGGTTGGCCCGCTCCATTTCCTGATGGGCCAGGGTACTGAAATGGCGACGGTTGGGCGCCCCGGTCAGAGAATCCATGGTCGCCAGCCGGCGCAATTCCCGCTCCAGGCTTTTGCGTTCGGTGATGTCGGCGGCGATACCGATAATGCCGTTGGGAATCACGCCGTCGGCGGGCAAGGCCGCCTTGGTCACCAGCAAGGCCCGCGGGCGCCCACCATGATCGGGGATGGTGGTCTCGAATTCCTCGCGCCGTGACGAGCCGTCCAAGACGCGGCAATCGCTGTCCAGTTCCTCGGGCGGCAGGTGCCGGCCCAGAACCTCTTCCGCCGAATGCCCGACCCAGGCATCGGCATCGATGCCGAAGAATTCGCGGAAGGCTTGGTTGTACAGCCGGTAATGCCCGGCCAGATCCTTGACCCACAGCGGATTGGGCAGCAATTCCACCAGCCGGCTGGAAAACGCCTGGGCTTCGGCCAGTTCACGGGTGCGCTCCAGTACCCGGACCTCCAGCGTCGCGTTCAGCCGCTCGATGGTGTCCAGGTCGATCCACGACCTGAGCGCGCCAACCAGGGCGGTGAACAGCTTTTGCGCCGTCAACTCGGTCTTGGACCGATAATCGTTGATGTCATAGGCCAGCATGACCTCACGCTCGGGCGCCTCGCCCGGCTGGCCGGTGCGCAGGATGATGCGCAGACGCTGATTGCCCAGATCCTGGCGGATGACCCGGGCCAGCGACAGGCCGGCATGGTCGGTTTCCATCACCACGTCCAGCAACATGACCGGAATGTCGTCGCGGATTTCCAAAAGGGTGCGCGCTTCCGCCGCCGAAAAGGCCGACACCGCCCGGAATCCTCGATCCTGGAACTGGAAGTCGCGCAACAGCACTTCCGTCATGCTGTGAACTTGGGGGTCATCATCCACAACCAAAACGGGCCACGGTGGCAACGCGGGGATATCCTCGGATTTCCGCGCCGCGCGCAAATTCAAACGAAGCTTGCTGCTACTATTGGGAGATTCTTCGCCCGACATGGTCAACCCTTGAAAAGCATTGTGCCATCGCCCCTGTGGGTAATGATTCCATGATGGCGTCCCGACCGCCACGGACAATTTGGTTTACGACCGAATCAAGTGTGTTTTCCGCCGCTGACGGTTCCCCTGACCGGCAAAAGCGGCTAGTGTGGGCCGTCGTCAGCACAGACTCATGGACCAGCCCCCCTTGTTTCAGTCCCGTATTCCCGGCGCCGGTCCGCGCTCGGCCCAAAGCTCTCAGGTGCGCATGCTGGACGGCCTGTCCTTCAAACAGGCCTTCGCCACCTTGATCATCGCCTTGGCCGTGGGCTTGCTGACCAGTACCTATGAGTTGCTGAACGACTACCGCAACATGCATGAGCAGGTGCGCCGCGACGTCGGCGCCGACCTTAATCTGGTGCGCGGGTTGGCGGTCGAGGCCGCCTATCAGTTGTCGGCGGAACTGGCCGGCGAGGTGGTTGCCGGATTGCATCAGAGCCCGGTGACGCTGGAAGTGGTGCTGACCGACAATTACGGCGGTGAATTGGGCCGCCAGGATCGCGCCGCCGTCTCCACGCCGTTCCCGGCCCTGGCGGAAAAGCTGTTCGGCGACGTCGCCGCCCATGTCCGCACCCTGGAAACCCGCAACCCCAATGGCAGCAGCACCGTCGTCGGCTCGCTGGAATTGCGGCTGGATGCCGGCGGCCTGCTGAATGTCTGGCTGAACCGGGCTACCGCCGCCGTGCTGTCGGGCGTCGCCCGTGCCGTGCTGGTCTGCGCCCTGGTGGTGGCGGTGTTCTATATCCTGATCACCAAGCCGCTCTTGCGCATCACCGCCGCCATCGGTCGGGTCGACCCCGCCCATCCCGGCGCCTTTCTCATCGACGTCCAGCGCGGCCATCAGCGTGACGAACTGGGCCTTTTGGTCGGCACCGTCAATGGCATGCTGGCGGAATCCCAGCACGGCCTGGACGACCGCGACCGCGCCCAAGGCGAATTGGCCGCCCTGGCCCGCGATCTGGAACGGCGGGTGACCGAGCGCACCCAGGAACTGGCCCGCGAGAAGGAAGGGGTGGAACGCGCCCTGGCTCAGCTGAACCTAGCCAATACCGAACTGGAAAAGGCCAACCGCGACATCAACGACGGCATCCGCTACGCCAGCCGCATCCAGACCGCACTGCTGCCCGACCAGGGCGCGCTGGCCGGCGTGGTGGATGAACTGGCGGTGGGCTGGCAGCCCTTGGACATGGTCGGCGGCGACTATTACTGGGCCGGATCGTTCGAGTCCAAGGGCGTCATCGCGGTGATGGACTGCACCGGCCACGGCGTGCCCGGCGCCTTCATGACGGCGGTGGTGGCGTCGAGCTTCAGCCGCATCCTCCATCATCATGGCCATGACGACCCGGCGGAAATGTTGACCCAGTTGAACCGTCTGGTCAAAACCGCCCTGCGCCAGGACCGCGACAGCGCCGTCAGCAATGACGGTCTGGACGCCGCCATCTGCGTCGTCGACCGCGCCAACGCCACCTTGACCTTCGCCGGTGCCAACCTGCCCTTGCTGGTGGCCGAGAACGGCAGCCTGCGCCAGGTGCGCGGCGACCGCATGAGCCTGGGTTATCTGGACAGCCCGGAAGATTACCGTTTCGCCGCCCACAGCATGGCCATCACCCCGGGCAGCGCCTTTTACCTTTACACCGACGGTGTCACCGATCAGGTCGGCGGCGACAACAACCGCCTGTTCGGCCGCCGCCGCCTGCAAGAGGTTCTGGCCGAGATGGGCACCCGTCCGGTGACCGAGCAGATGGACGCCCTGTTCCAGCGCCTGGGCCAGTGGCGCGGCGAACAGCGCCGCCGCGACGACATGACCTTCCTCGCCTTCCGGCCGCTGAGCGCGTTGCAATAGCGGTCGCGGCTTGGAATATCCGCTTGGTCCGGGCTTTTCTTTATCAAAAATTTACTCGTAAAAGTTACCATGCTCCCAGTCCTCCAGAATGGCGGACACGCATTCGGCAGAAGCTGGAGGATGGCATGAAAGGCATCAGCGGCCCGTTCCGCGCCGTCGAGATCGCCGCGACCGCCCTGGGTCGGGTCAACGACACCGAAACCAAGGAAAAGCTGGAGGCCTTGCGCGAGAAGGCCGCCCGCGACCAGGAGGCCATCGACAAGGTGATCCAGGCGCGCAAACAGGCGCGCACCGCCCGCAAGGCCACCGCCCGGCAAAAGCTGGAGCAGATCAAGCAACGCATCGAAATGCTGAAGCGGATGGCGATCAACTCCAAGAGCGCCGCCCGTGAACTGGCCCGTTTGGCGCGCGAGCTGAAAGGGGCCGCGCGGGAGTTCCGCCAGACCGCCCCGGCATCGGAGCTGACCACCAGCACGACCACGCCGGAAGCCGCCACCGCCGAGCGCGAGGCCGAAGCCAAGGCGGACAAGGAATTCGCCGCCGAGGTGAAAAGAATCGCCCAATTGCTGAAAGCCATGTTGCGTCGCCGTCAACCCGAGGACGACGAGGAAAAGCGCGGGCTGGAAAAGGCGCACAAGGATCTGGGCACCGCGTCCGATGACGCCGACGCCATCACCGCCAATGCCAATGTCAACGCCGTCGGCACTGTCGGCGGCCTGGGAGGGGATGGCCTGTTGGTGTGATCCGCCAACCGCCCTTATGGCAAAAGCAATAATTGACAGGCGCCGCACTTTCTGACTTTTTCAAGACACGTGAAGGTTCCCCGATGGGCAAAACCCAGGGGATTAAAACGGGAACACGGTGAGGACGACCCAACAGGGGCCGAAACCGTGGCTGCCCCCGCAACTGTAAGCGGCGAGCTTGCGTCCAAGCATGGTCACTGGGGAAATCCCCGGGAAGACCGGACGACGGCGACGACCCGCGAAGCCAGGAGACCTGCCTCGCGTCGTCGCCCATCCGTCTGAGCGGGGTGTCTCAGCGGTAAGGAAGTTTCTTCCGAACAGGGGACGTTTGTTTTTCGTCGTCCTGTTCGGAGTCCGGGCATCCCCCACTCTCCGACTGGATTGATCTGGCCCAAGCCGGACGCGTTCGCGCGCGTCCGTCGGCGGTCTTGCGTGCGAAATGGAAGGACCCGGCATCTTTGGTCGGACTCCGGGCCCTTCCGTGAACGGTGGTCCATTCACACAGACGGAGTCTGTTAATGCCCAAAGTGCGTCTTTTTGCCAACGAAGTCAAAGCGACAGCCGTCCTTGCGGCGCTTTTCAACGTCCCGGCTTTCGCCGACGAAACCACCCGCGCCGATGTGGTCGTCACCGCCAACCGGGTGGAAACCCAAAGCGACAAGATCGGCAGCGCGGTGACGGTGATCACCGCCGAGGATATCGAGCGCCAACAAGCCGGCACCGTGGCCGATCTGCTGCGCAGTGTTCCCGGTATCTCCATCTACAGCTTCGGCACCACCGGTGCCCAGACCGACGTCTATATCCGTGGCGCCGAATCGTGGCACACCAAGGTGATCATCGACGGCGTCGACATGTCGAACGTCAGTTCGACCCGCCCGTCCTTCGATTTCGGCCACTTGACCACCGCGGACATCGAACGCATCGAAATCGTCCGCGGCCCGCAAAGCCTGCTTTATGGCAGCGACACCATCGGCGGCGTCATCAACATCATCACCCGCAAGGGCAAGGGGGAGCCGCGCATCGGCTTCAACGCCGAACTGGGCAGCCATCACGCCTACACCGTCGGGTCCAACATCTCGGGCCGTTCCGGGGCGACCGACTATGCGGTCGGCATCAGCCGGTTTCAGACCGATGGCATTTCCTCGGCCAGCGAAAGGAACGGCAATGGCGAAAACGATCCCTACGAGGCCGATACCGTCAATGCCCGCCTGCGCCATCAATTGACCGATTGGTGGTCGGTGGAGGCATCGGCGCGGGCGATGAATGACGAATTGTATTTCGACCGCTCCAACGCTACCGCCAAGCGGGCCGAGGATGACAATGGCTGGTTCCGCAAGCGTGACCGCAGCGGGCGTGTCGCCACCGATTTCGCCCTGTTCGGCAAGGCCCTGGAAAACAGGATCGCCTTTTCCATCCAGGAATCCGAGCGCGATTACGAAAACGGCACGCTCGCCGGTGGCGCCAAATATTACTACAACGGTGAAAGTCGGAAGATCGAGTATCAGGGAACCCTGCACCTGTCCCCCGAACAGGCCGTGGTGTTCGGCGCCGAAAACAAGGTGGATTCCACCGACCAGAACGGCACCAACACCCTGAAGGGCAGCGCCGACGTCACCGATAACGGCCTTTTCGCCGACTACCGGTTCAGTCCGCTCGACTCGCTGTTCCTGACCATGGGCGGGCGCCTCGACGACCACCAGACCTTCGGCACCCACACCACCTATCGTGCGACTTCCGCCTATCTGATCGACGCCAGCGCCACCCGCCTGCACGGCAGCTACGGCACCGGCTTTCGCGCGCCGTCGCTGATGGAACTGTACCTGCCCATCTACGGCACCAAGACCCTGATGCCCGAGGAAAGCCGGGGCTGGGATTTCGGCGTCGAGCAGCATGTCCTGGGCGGCAAGGGCGTCGTCGACCTGACTTGGTTCGACAACCGCATCACGGACATGATCAACACCCAGACCATCGGCGGCGTCACCACCTTTTACAATCTGGCCTCGACCAGGGTGCAGGGATTGGAAGCCAGCGCCCGCTGGCAGATCACCCCCGACTGGCGCCTGAACGGGTCATACACCTTCACCGACAGCCGCAACAACACCAACGGCCAGATCCTGTCCAACCGGCCCAAGCACCAGGGATCGCTGGCCGCCTCCTGGCTACCGCGGGAAGGATTGGAAACCACCGCCAGCATGCGGGCGGTGGGGGCGAAGTTCAGCAGCACCAATTCCCGTTACCTGGGCGGTTTCGCCGTGTTCACCCTGGCCGCCGCCTACGACGTCACCGACTGGGCCAAGGTCTATGGCCGCATCGAGAACCTGTTGGACAAGCAATATTACGAAATCGACACCTACGGAACCTATGGCCGTACCGCCTATGTCGGCATCCGCACCACCTTCTGACCCACGGAGAAGATCATGAACGCCATCAGCAAAAGCATCATCCGCGAGGAACCCGGCCTGGGCCGGATCGAATCCTTCCCCCTCTCCACCGACCCGGATTTCCTGTTCGCGTTGCTGAAGGAAATCTTTCACGACCATTGGCGGGAAATCGTTTTCGGCACCCATGTGCTGGGGTCGGTGTTCGAGATCCGGGTCGCCAACGCCCCCACCCATATCCGCATGGTCAAGGGGTATCTGACCGTGGATTTCGGCCCCTGGCATTTCCATGTCTGCCTGGGCGAATTCACCGGCAAATGCTCGTTCGCCGACATCACCGACGAGGTCAACCACCATCGCCGTACCGGACGGGCTGAGTTCTACCGCATGCTCAACCGCGACGGCGCCGCCTTTTCCTGGGGCTTGCGTCTTTACAATGGCGCCAACGAACAGCAATTGACGGTGTTCTTCCCCAACCCCTTCGCCACCCCGGACTTCACCCTGGCCAAGCAGCCGGATTGGAACCGCCTGGCCATGTGGGACGACTTCCGCCGCCGCTACCTGGGGCTGGAGCCGGAAGAATGTGATCGCGCCGCCAAGACGCCGAAATGAGGCGTTCTGCCGTGATGACGGCGGTGGTGCTGGCATTCATGCCCGCCATCGCCGCCGGCGCCCCCAAGGTCGCCTCGACGGCGCTGTGCGGCGACCAAGTGGTGGCCACCTTGGTGGCCCCCGACCGCATCGCCGCCTTGTCGTCGCAATCCCTTGACCCCACCCTGTCCAAGGTGGCTGACCAAGCCAGGGCGCTGCCGGTGATGCCGGCCTCGGCCGAGGCGTTTTTGTGGTCGGGGGCTGAAATCGTCGTCGGCAGCGACCGGAACGACAGCAAGACGCTGGCCTTGATGCAGCGTCTGGGAGCCAAGGTGATGCGGATGCCGCCGCAAAATAGCTTCGCCGCCAGCATGCGGCAATTGCGCGAGGTCAGTACGGCCCTGGGGGTGGGCGACGCCGGGGATGGGCTGGCCCGCGACGCCGAAATCCGCTTGGCGGCACTGATGCGGGCCAAACCCGCGCAATCCGTCCTGGCCGCCTATTACCGCCCCGACGGCGGCAGTTCGGCGCAGGGAACCTTCATCAACGAAGCGTTGGAATTGGCCGGATACCGCAATCTCGCCGCCGAACTGGGCCGCAAGGGCTGGGGGCGGCTGGACATGGAGACCTTGGTCTTGAATACGCCGCAAGTGACCGTCACCGCCTTCTTCGACCGTCCGGGCTGGAGTCTTCGCCACAAATTCTCGCACCATCCGGTGTTCCGAACCCTGATGGCGGAAAACCCGCTGATCGCCGTTCCCGGCGCCCTGATCGCCTGCTCCGGCTGGCCGTTGATCGACGGCATCGAGTTCCGCCCGCCCGCACGGAGAGGCGCCATGAAGACAACGACCCTGAACTCGGCCCTGGTGGCCGCCCTGGCCTTGGTTTCCGCCTGGGCCATGCTGTTGGGACCAGCCCCCTTGAGCTTCTCCGACCTGTTGCACGGCTTATGGGGAGAGGCTGATCTCCGCGTGGTGCTGGTGGTGCGGGAAATCCGCTTGCCGCGCCTGCTGCTGGGCCTGATCGTCGGGGCCGCCCTGGGGCTGTCCGGGGCCGCGCTTCAGGGATTGCTGCGCAATCCCTTGGCCGAACCGGGGATTATCGGGACGTCGTCCTGCGCTGCCCTGGGGGCGGTGCTGGCGCTTTATTACGGTTGGGCCGCCGCCTTCGCCCTGGCCCTGCCGCTGGCCGGCATGATCGGTGCCGCCTTGGGCACGTTGCTGCTTCTGCTGCTGTCCGGCAGCAACGCCGGAACCTTGACCATGATCCTGACCGGCGTGGCCATTTCCAGCCTGGCCGGATCAATGACATCCCTGGCCATGAACCTGTCGCCCACACCCTATGCCGTCACCGAAATCGTCATGTGGATGATGGGATCGCTCAAGGATCGCAGTATGGCCGATGTGATGCTGGCGGCACCGTTCGTCGCCCTTGGCGGCCTGATGCTGTTGTCGACCGGCACAGGCTTGAACGCCCTGACTTTGGGCGAGGAGGCCGCCACCAGCCTGGGTGTCAATCTGCGCCGGCTGCGCCTGGCGGTGATCATCGGCGCCGCCCTGGCGGTGGGCGCCTCGGTGGCGGCGGCAGGTGCCGTCGGCTTCGTCGGGTTGATCGTGCCGCATCTGCTGCGTCCGTTGACCGGACATCGTCCCTCGGCCCTGCTGGTGCCTTCCGCCTTGGGCGGTGCCCTGATGATCACCGCCGCCGACATCGCCGTGCGCCTGATCCCCGCCGGCACCGAACTGATGCTGGGCGTGGTCACCGCCATGATCGGTGCGCCGTTCTTCTTCTTTCTGATCCTCAAGGTGCGAAAGGCCCACCAATGAGCGTACTCGAAGCCCATGACATCTCCATCACGCTGTCGGGGCGGGATGTCCTGAGCCATGTCGGAATCAGGATCGCCGCAGGCGAAATCCTGGGCTTGCTGGGACCGAACGGGGCGGGGAAGACCACTTTGATCAAGGTGCTGGCCGGCTTGCGCGGCCCGGCGATGGTCCGCCTGGACGGCGTCGATGCGTCCAGACTGCCGCCGACCGCGCGCGCGCGCAGCGTCGCCTATCTGCCCCAGGGCACGGACAGCCACTGGCCCATGCGGGTGCGCGACGTGGTCGCCCTGGGACGACTGCCCCATCGTGTCGCCTGGGCCGCCGACCGCCGCGCCGCGCAAAAGCGCGACCAAATGGCGGTCCGTCGCGCCTTGGCCGAGACCGATGTGGAAGCCCTGGCCGACCGTCCCATGACCGCCCTGTCGGGAGGCGAGCGCGCCCGCGTCCTGTTGGCCCGCGCCCTGGCGGTGGAGGCCCCAATCCTGCTGGCCGACGAACCGGTCGCCCATCTCGATCCCGGGCATCAGTTGCAGGTGCTGGCAATGCTGCGTCGTCGCGCCCAAGCCGGTGACGCGGTGGTGGTGGTGGTGCACGACTTGGCCCTGGCGTCCCGCCATTGCGACCGGGTGCTGGTGCTGGACCAAGGCCGGGTGGCGGCGGAAGGTCCGCCCGCCCAGGTGCTGGACGATGCCCTGCTGGCCCGCGTCTACAATATCCAGGTGGCCCGGGGCGAACACCGGGGAGCGCCTTATCTGTTGCCGTGGTCGGCGCTTTCCGCCTGAGAGGGAGGCGAAACCATGCCCGTCCTTCGCCCCCCCGCCCTGGCCGCCATCGCCTCGCTCGGCCTGCATGCCGCCGTCATGGCGGCGCTGCTGACGCCCTGGGCGGAGCCGACGACCGCCGTCGAGACGCCCCACGAGGTCGAACTGGTCATGGCGCCGCCATCCGCCGCTGCGGTCGGATCGGCACCGGCCCGCCGGTCGGTGTCGCCCGTCAGGGCCGCAAGCAAGCCGGCAGCGGCAAAAAGACCCAAGCCGCCGCCAATGCCGACCGCCCCGCCGGAAACCACGCCCGCCCCGTCGGAACAAATGTCCGGCAGCGGCACCATGGCCGCCGCCGCGCCATCGTCAGCGCCGGGAGAGAGCAAGGCGCCGCCGGGTCTCGGCCAGGGCTCCAATCCGCCCGGCTACACCCTGGGCGCCGCCCACACCCCCATGCCGGATTATCCGTGGAGCGCGCGGCGGCGCGGCACCGAGGGCCGGGTGGTGCTGCGTCTGCTGGTGGATGCCGAAGGACGCCCCACCGCAATCGATCTGGTCCACAGCAGCGGCGACCCGGCACTGGACAGGGCGGCGATCACCGCCCTGCGGCAATGGCGGCTGCGTCCGGCCTTGGCCGATGGCGTGCCGGTGGCCGGGGCCGTGGTGGTGCCCATCCTGTTCAGGCTGACCTGATGCCCTGGGCATCAGCCCCCCTCGTAAGACACCACCGGGGCCATG
Source organism: Stygiobacter sp. (assembly GCA_006218045.1). Lineage (GTDB taxonomy): Bacteria > Pseudomonadota > Alphaproteobacteria > Rhodospirillales > Magnetospirillaceae > Magnetospirillum. The sequence goes on along the minus strand of VBWB01000027.1, from coordinate 50,597 downwards.
CCGGGGCGCAACGCCCCCAGCAGGCGCTCGAGGCGCCCGGCGGTTTCCGGGTCATTGCCGCCATTGATCAGATCGGGGCGGAAATGGCGCTGAAAGGCGGTCATCGCCGCCACCGGCGCGCTGATGTCATAACCATACGCGGCCAGCCGGCGCAGGGATTCCTGCGGCAGCCACTCCACCTTTTCCTGGCCGGAAAACGGCCACAGGCCGATGCCATAGGATTTAAGCCGCGGCCACGGGAACAATTCGCCCGGATCGGATTTACGCGACGGCGCGATGTCGGAATGGCCGACCACGTTGCGGGCGGCGATGGGATGGCGGGCCAGGATCGTCTGGGCCAGGCCGATCAGCGCATCGATCTGGGCGTCGGGGAACGGGCGATAGCCGAATTCATGCCCCGGATTGACCAGCTCAATGCCGATGGAGCGGGAATTGATGTCGGTGTGGCCGCGCCACGACGCCAGCCCGGCATGCCAGGCGCGGCGCTCCTCGGGGACCAGGGCCAGCACCGTGCCATCCTCGCCGATCAGGTAATGGGCCGAGACCTTGGCCGCCGGGTCGCATAGCCGCTGCAACGCCAATTCGGCGCTTGGCATGCCGGTGTAATGCAGCACCAGCATGTCGATGACATCGACGCGGCGGGCTTCGTGATTGGGGGACGGGTGGTGGATCATGTGCCCGGTTCCGGTTCGGCCGGCGGTTGCCTGACGCCGCCCAGGAAGAGCACCACCGCCACGCCGCAGATGGTGATGGCGCCGCCCACCAGCTTTTGCCAGGTCAGCGTTTCGCCCAGCATCAGCACGCCGCCGGCGACGGCGACCACCGGCCCCAGCAAGGTGACCGGAACCACCCGGTTCATGGGATGGCGGGCCAACAGACCATACCACAGGGTATAAGCCACCAGTGACGAGGCGATCACCGTATAGGCCAGCCCGGCCAGGGGCTTCCAATCGGCCAGCAGGCGGGCCGGTAATTGGGCGTGGCCGCTTTCCAGCGCCAGCGACAAAGCCAGCAGCATGGGGACGGCGAACACCGCCATCCAGCCGTTCAAGGCCAGTGGATTGATGTCGCCCAGGCGCTTGACCTGGACGTTGCTGACCGCCCAGGCGACCATGGCGGCGACCAGGATCAGCACCGGCAGCAGCGACGGCAGGCTGGGTTCACCGGCCAGCAGGGCGACGCCGGAAAAGGCCAGGATCAGGCCGATGGCCCGGCCCAGGCCCAGTTTTTCGCCGAAGGCGACCCAGGCCACCAGGGCCGAGAAGGGGACGCCCAATTGGGTGATGATGGCGGCACTGGCCGCATCCATGCCCGACACGCCCACGAACATCAGGCCGAAATGGCCGACACCCAGCACCACGGCGATGCCGATGATGCCTTTCCACTGCGGACGGGCGGGGCGGAACAGCGGCGCCAGCACGGCGGCGACCAGGGCGAAACGGATGGCGGTCAGCAAAAACGGCGGAATGGTCTGGACCGCCACCTTGACGGCGATGAAGTTCAGCCCCCACAGGGTGACGACGCAGATGGCCAGCAACCAATCCTTGAGCGGCATCAGGGTTTATCCGGCCAGTTCTTCACGCAGGCTTTCCAGTTCCAGCCAGCGTTCCTCTGCTGTTTCCAGCTCGGCGCGGGCAACGTCGACGCGCTTGGCCGTCTTGTCGAAGCGGGCCGGGTCGCGCGCATACAGATTGGGATCGGCCAAGTCTGTTTCAAGCGTGGCGATCTCGGCATGCAGCTTATCCAGCCGCACCGGCAAATCGTCCAACTCGCGCTGGTCCTTGTACGACAGCTTGCCTGGCGATTTGGGCTTGGCGGTTTCCGCCTTGGCCGCCGGTTTGGCCGCTTCCACCGCCTTGGCCTGGGGCTTTTGCGCCAGATAATCGGAATAGCCGCCCACATATTCCGTGATGTCGCCGTCACCTTCGACGGCGATGACGCTGGTCACCAGCCGGTCGAGGAAGTCGCGGTCGTGGCTGACCACCAACAGCGTGCCCTGATAATCGGCCAGCATTTCCTCCAGCAGGTCCAGAGTATCCATGTCCAGATCGTTGGTGGGTTCGTCCAGGATCAGCAGGTTGGACGACTTGGCCAGCAGCTTGGCCAGCAGCAGGCGGTTGCGCTCGCCGCCCGACAGCGCACGCACCGGCGTGCGGGCCTGATTGTCGCTGAACAGGAAATCGCGCATATAGCCGACCACGTGCCGAGGCGCGCCGCGCACCCACACATTATCGCCGCGCCCGTCGGTCAGGGTGTCCCACACGGTGAGATCCGGGTCCAGGCGGTCGCGGCGCTGGTCGAAATAGGCCGGTTCCAGATTGGTGCCCAACTTGACCTCGCCGCCATCGGGGGCCAGATCGCCGGTCAGCATGCGCAGCAAAGTGGTCTTGCCGGCGCCGTTGGGGCCGATCAGGCCGACGCGGTCGCCGCGCATGATGCGGGTGGAAAAGCCATCGGCCACCACCTTGCCGTCGAACTTTTTCACCAGATCGGTGGCCTCGATGACCAGCCGGCCCGATATCTCGCCGGCATCGGCTTCCATGGCGACGCGGCGGTCGTTGTCCATCTTCGACGATAGCCGGGTCGAGCGTTCCTTGCGCAAGCCCTGCAAGGCCCGCAACCGGCCCATATTGCGCTTTCTGCGGGCGGTGACGCCGCGCGACAGCCAATGCAGTTCCTGGCGCAGGTTGTTGTTCATGCGGTCGAGTTCGGCTTCTTCCGCCGCGTAGGTGTCTTCCTGCCATTGGCCGAAGCCGGCAAAGCCGAACTCGGCCCGCCGCACCACGCCGCGCTCCAGCCACAGGGTCTGCCTCGACACGCTTTCGAGGAAACGGCGGTCGTGGCTGATCATCACCAGGGCGCCCGGATAGTCCTTCAGCCACTGTTCCAGCCACAAGATGGTGGGCAGGTCCAGATGGTTGGTGGGTTCGTCCAGCAACAACGCATCGGGATTGCCGACCAGGGCGCGGGCGAGGGCGGCACGGCGGCCCTCGCCGCCGGACAGATTGGCCGGATCGCGGCTGCCGTCGACGCCCAAGGATTCCATCATGGCATCGACGCGCCAGGTCTGGTCATGCTCGTCCGCGGCCAGACCTTGGGCGACGAACTCGGCCAAGGTGGCGGTTTCGATCACCGGGTCCTGATGCAGATAGCTGATGCGGGCGCCGGGCTGGACGAAGCGTTCGCCCGAATCGGCCAGGATTTCGCCGGCGAAGACCTTGAGCAAGGTGGATTTGCCCGAGCCGTTGCGACCGACCAGAACGGTCTTGTCGCCCTTGCCGACCCAGGTGGTGACGCCCTCGAACAGCGGGTTGCCGCCGAAGGTCAAGCGCACGTCGCGCAAGCTGAGAAGGGGTGGTGAAGCCATAGGCTTCACCTACACCTTGAGGGCACTTCGCGCAAGCGGGCTCATGCGCGAAGCGCGGCCCGCAAGCGGGCCCGTTCAGACGCCACGCAGGCTCATGCGCGAAGCGCGGCCCGCAAGCGGGGCCCGTTCAGACGCCACGCGGGCTCATGCGCGAAGCGCGGCCCGCAAGCGGGCTCACTCGCGCAGGCGCGAGCCGCATTCGTCCACCAGCTTGCCCAATTGTGTGCAGATGGCGGCGCGCTCGGCCTCGTCGACGGCCAGACCGTACAGACGGTACCACTTGCCCTTCTTGCCCAGATCGAACGGGGTGATCACCGGCTCCTGCTTGGCCAGGATCGGCGACTTTTTCGCCAAGGCCTTCCAACCGGATTGGGCGGTCTGCTCGTTTTTATACGACGCCAGGTAGACGATGCTGCGCTTGTCGGCTTCGGCCATTTTGGCCGGCTCAGCCTTGGCCGGCTCCGCCTTTACCGGCTCGGGGGCGGGGGCCGGTTCGGGCGCCTTGGCCATCATCGCCTCGGGCGGCACCCGCTTCAGGGTCAAGGCCCAGTTGTTGACGCGGGTCATCAGGCTGCCATCGGCCATGCCCATATAGGTGGCAAAGGCCTGGCCGTCGCAGGTCACGTCCATGACCGGGCGCATTTCGCCCGGCTTGGCGGCGGCGCCGACCATGCTGGCGGCCTCGGCTTCCCAGCCCATATAGACCGGCTTGGCGCATGTGCGGCCCGCCGGATCGCCGGCACTGGTCTCATAAAGCGCCAGCTTTTGCCCGAGATAGGGCGATTTGTCGGTGCCGGTGGGGGCGACGGCCATTGCTTCGACCACTTCCCACAACCCACCGGGCGGGGTGACCATGCGCTTGGCCGGGGCCGAGGTCATGGGCTGCGGATCGGAGGCGCAGGCGCTTAAGGCCAAGCTGGCGGCGGCGGCGCAAATGACGGCAAGACGATTCATGCGGTAATCCCCTGTAACCCAACCCCAGGGCACTCTACGCCTTTCGGGTGGGTTGGGCAACTGGGCCGCAGGCCGGCCCGTGGACGGACCCGCTCGGGCGCCGCGCGGGCTTGGGGCCGAAGGCCGGCCCGCTCAACGCCCGATCAGCAGCGTCGCCCAGCCGTCGATGACGATGCGTTCGCGCAGGCGCAGGCCCTGGGGTTCATGCGCGCCCATGACCATGCGTTCCTGCCAGTCCAGCAGGCCCGACAGCACGGCGACGCCGTCGGGGGCCAGATGGGCGGCCAGATCCTTGGCCATGCGCATCAACGGCTTGGCCAGGATGTTGGCGACGATGATGTCGAAGGGCTGGCCCTGCTTCAGCGCCCGATTACGGTAACCGTCCGAGACCACGCTGGTGAAGCGGGCGCCGACACCGTTCATGCGGGCATTGTTGGCGGCGACCTTGACGGCGCTGGGGTCGATATCGGTGGCCAGCACGTCCACCGCCCACATCTTGGCCATGCCGATGCCCAAGATGCCCGATCCCGCTCCCAGATCCAGCGGATGCAGGAAGCGGCGGCGCTTGCCAAGCTTGTCCAGCATGGTCAGGCAGCCGCGCGTGGTGGCGTGCTCGCCCGAGCCGAAGGCGGTGCCGGCATCCACCAGCAATTCGATGCGCCCGGTCGGCACCTTGCCGTCCCAATGCGAACCGCGGACGAAGAAGCGCCCGGCATCGATGGGCGGGAAGTCGCGCAGGTTTTCCAGCACCCAATCCACATTGGGCAAGCGGTCGATTTCCAGGGCCGGCAGATCGTGGCCGGTGGCGGCGGCGATGGCCGACAGCGCCGCGGTGATCTGGGCGCGGTCGGGTGGGGTGCGGGAATAGCCTTCCAGGTGCCACAGGCAATCGCCGTCGGAAATGCCCGATTTGTCTTCCATGAACATGGTCACCGATTCGGCGAAGCGCTCGAACACCTCTTCAAAGGCGTCCACCGCCTCGGGGGCGAGAACCAGACGCAGGTGCCAGATATCGGGGAAGACGATGGGCATGATTTATCCTTGTTGCAGGGCTTTGGCGAGATGCGGGGCCGGTTCCATGCGCTGGTGCAGCACGCGCAGAACGATCACGCCTTGCGTTCCATCCGACAGCGTTCCGACTTGGTAATACAGACAATGGGACGCGGCGCCGGTTTTACCCGCCGCCAGTTCCAAATGGAACAGCCGAATGCCGGGCAGCAGATCGGACCGGTCGAGCGAGCCGGGACGCCCCGCATCCTCCCCCAGCAAGGCTTGGGCGGTGTCGAACAAAGCGGCGTAGCGCCGCAATTGCCGGCTGCCGAACTGGTCGTTGGTCTGGCGCAGGACGTCGCGCACATCCTGTTGGGCCAGTTCGGTGAATTCGACGATCATTCCCGGTGGCGGGCGGCAACTTGTTCCGCCATCTCGGCGACGCTGATCCGGGATAGGCGCCCGGCTTCCGCGTCATCCAGGCCCAACTGGATTTCGCGGCGCAAGATGGCGATCCGCTCCTGTTCCGCCGCCCGTTCGCGGCGCAGCAGACGCAGGGCATCGCGCACCACCTCGCTGGCGCTGGCATAATCACCGCCGGCAACCTCGGCCTCGACAAAGGCCATCATCTCGGCCGGCAGGCTGACATTCATGGTCGCCATGATCGGGCACCCTTATTGGCAAATTTTGCCAAAGTATCACGCCGGCTCGACGAAACTGTCCAGCACCTTCTTGGTGCCGGCCTTGTCGAAATTGATTTCCAGCTTATCGCCATCCACCGCCAGCACCGTGCCGCCACCGAATTTCTGGTGGAACACTCGGTCGCCGGCCTCGAAATCGCCGGCCTGTTCCCGCGCTGCCACCGCCCAGGCGCCCGGCGCCTTCGGTTTGGCCGGCTGCGACCACGACCCCATCAGGCCCCGTTCGGCCTGGACCTCCACGTGGGCGGCGGGCAATTCGTCGAGGAAGCGGCTGGGCAGGGCGCTTTGCCACTGGTTATAGATGCGGCGATTGGCGGCGAAGGTGACCAACACCCGTTTGCGCGCCCGGGTGAGGCCGACATAGGCGAGGCGGCGTTCCTCTTCCAGGCCGGCATTGCCGCCCTCGTCCATGGCGCGCTGATGCGGGAACACCCCTTCCTCCCAACCGGGCAGGAAGATGTTGTCGAATTCCAGCCCCTTGGCCCCGTGCAGCGTCATGATGGTGACCTTGTCGACGCCGTCCTTCTGGTCGTTTTCCATGACCAGGGCCACGTGTTCCAGGAAGGTTTGCAGATTTTCGTAATCGGCCAGGGCGCGCACCAGTTCCTTCAGGTTCTCCACCCGGCCCGGTGCCTCCGGGGTTTTGTCGTTCTTCCACATTTCCACATAGCCGGATTCGTCCAGCACCATCTCGGCCAGTTCAGTGTGCGGCAGATCGTCCAGCAGGCTGCGCCAGCGCAGCACGTCGGCGCAGAACTTGGAGAGCGCGCCGCGCGGCTTGGGCTTCAACTCGTCGGTTTCCACCAGCAGGCGGGCGGCCTCGAACAGCGGAAAGGCCCGCGCCCGCGCCACCGCGTGCACCGCCTGCAACGCCGCCTCGCCCAAGCCGCGCTTGGGCAGGTTGACGATGCGCTCGAAGGCCAGGCCGTCATCGGGCGAATTGATCAGGCGCAGATAGGCCAGGGCGTCGCGGATTTCCAGGCGCTCATAAAAACGCGGCCCGCCGATGACCCGATAGGGGATGCCGGTGGTGATCAGGCGTTCCTCGAATTCGCGGGTCTGGAAGCCGGCGCGGACCAGAATGGCCATGCTGGCGGCGCTTTCGCCCCGGCGCTGCAAGGTCTCGATTTCCTCGATGACCACGCGGGCTTCTTCCGGCCCGTCCCAGACGCCGCGCACCCGCACCTTTTCGATCTCGCTCGCCTCGTGTTTCAGGCCGGGGCGCAGGGTCTTGCCCAGGCGGTCGGCATTGTTGGCGATCAGGGCACTGGCGGCGGCCAGGATATGGGGGGTGGAGCGGTAATTGCTTTCCAGCCGCACCACTTGGGCGCCGGGGAAATCGCGCTCGAATTTCAAGATGTTGCCGACCTCGGCCCCGCGCCACGAATAGATGCTTTGGTCGTCGTCGCCGACGCAGCAGATGTTCTTGTGCTTTTGCGCCAGCAGGCGCAGCCACAGATATTGCGCCACGTTGGTGTCCTGGTACTCATCCACCAGGATATAGCGGAACTGCTCCTGATAATGGGCCAGGGCATCGGGATGGGACAAAAACAAGGTCAGGCAATGCAGTAGCAGATCACCGAAATCGGCGGCGTTCAGGGTCAACAGCCGTTCCTGATACAAGCGATAAAGCTGCCCGGCGCGACCACCGGCCAGATCGCCGGCCAGATCGGCGCCGATCTTGTCCGGCGTCAGGCCGCGATCCTTCCAACGCTGGATCGCCCCCATCAGCGATTGCGCCGGCCATTTCTTGTTGTCGATATGCTCGGCTTCCATCACCTGCTTCAACAGCCGCAACTGGTCGTCGGCATCGAGGATGGTGAAATTGGATTTCAGCCCCACCGCCTCGGCGTGGCGGCGCAGGATGCGCACGCACAGGGAATGGAAGGTGCCCAGCCATAATTGTTCGGCCACCGGGCCGACCATATGGGCGACGCGGTCCTTCATCTCGCGCGCCGCCTTGTTGGTGAAGGTCACCGCCAGAATCTGCCACGGCTGCGCCCGCCGCCCGGCCAGGATCTGCGCCAGCCGGCTGGTCAGCACCCGGGTCTTGCCGGTGCCGGCCCCCGACAGCACCAGCACCGGGCCTTCGGTGGTGGTCACCGCCTGATGCTGTTCCGGGTTCAGGCCGATCAGCCAGGGGGCATCGGCGGGCACCGGGGTCAGGCCACCGCGACGGGGGGCGGGCTGGAACGGATCGGGGATGTCGTCGTCAAGGGCGAAGGGATCAGTCATGACACGGGACTATAACGAGAACTTTCGCCGAAAACAGCGGCAATTTGCGGCAAGGATTGCAATTTCACCCCCGAATCCTTAAGTATCGCGCCATGAACGACAGCAGCCAAAAAACCAACCTGATCGGGCTTTCGCGCGACCAATTGACCGCCGAAATGGCCGCGATCGGCGAAAAGCCGTTCCGCGCCAAACAGCTGTGGCATTGGCTGTACAATCGCGGCGAAACCGATTTCCTCAAGATGACCTCGATTTCCAAGGTCATGCAGGAGCGGCTGGCCGAGCGCTATGTGGTGCGCCGTCCGCTGGTCGAGCGCGAGTTGACCAGCGTCGACACCACCCGCAAATGGTTGCTGAAATTCGACGACGGCAACGAGGCCGAAACCGTCTACATCCCCGATGAGGACGAGCAACGGGGCGCCGTGTGCATTTCGTCGCAGGTGGGCTGCACCCTGACCTGCAAGTTCTGCCATACCGGCACCCAATTGCTGGTGCGTAACCTGACACCGGCCGAAATCGTCGGCCAGTTCATGCTGACGCGGGATTCTTACGGCGAATGGCCGACGCCCGACGACACCACCCGGTTGCTGTCCAACATCGTCATGATGGGCATGGGCGAGCCGCTTTATAATTTCGACAACGTCGCCACCGCGCTCAAGATCATCATGGATGGCGAGGGCATCGGCATCTCGCGCCGCCGCATCACGCTTTCCACCTCGGGTGTGGTGCCGATGATGGGGCGGGCCGGGGCCGAGTTGGGCGTCAATCTGGCCATCTCGCTGCACGCCGTCACCGACGAGGTGCGCAACCAGATCATGCCCATCAACAAGAAATATCCGTTGAAGGAACTGATGCAGGCCTGCCGCGATTATCCCGGCGCCTCCAACGCCCGGCGCATCACCTTTGAATACGTCATGTTGAAGGGCATCAACGACAGCTTGGCCGATGCGCGGGAATTGCTGCGTCTGGTCAAGGGGCTGCCGGCCAAGTTCAATCTGATCCCGTTCAACCCGTGGCCGGGCTCGAATTACGAATGTTCGTCCATGAAGGACATCCGCGCTTTCTCCGACCTGATCCAGGATAACGGCTATTCCGCCCCCATCCGCAAGTCGCGCGGCGCCGATATTCTGGCCGCCTGCGGCCAGTTGCGCTCGGAAAGCCAGCGGCAGAAATGCTCGCGCCTGAACGAACGGGTGGCGGCGGGCATCACCGACGACCACCACATCCCGGCGGCGTGAAAACGGACCCGTGAAAAAGTCCGCAGGCTTTGAGCGAAGCGAAGGACTTTTCCGCGGATAATCAATCGGCCTTGATCAAGGTGCCGACGCCGTGGGGGGTGAACAATTCCAGCAAAATGGCATGCGGCACCCGGCCATCCAGGATGACGGCGGCTTCGACGCCTTGGGTGACCGCTTCCAGGCAGGTCTCCACCTTGGGAATCATGCCGCCGGAAATGGTGCCGTCGGCGATGTAGCCGGCCACCTGACTGGCGGTCATTTCCGGGATCAGATTGCCCGCCTTGTCGAGCACGCCGGGCACGTCGGTCAGCATGATCATGCGCCGGGCATTGGTGGCGGCGGCGATGGCCCCCGCCACGGTGTCGGCGTTGATGTTGAAGGTCTCGCCCGCATTGCCCATGCCCACCGGCGCGATCACCGGGATGACGTCGGTCTGCTGGAACACGTCGAGGATATGCGGGGTGATTTCCGCCGGTTCGCCGACGAAGCCCAGGTCCAGGATCTTCTCGATATTGGAATCCGGGTCTTTCTTGGTGCGGCGCAGCTTGCGGGCGCGGATCAAATGGCCGTCCTTGCCCGACAGGCCGACGGCGAAACCGCCGGCTTCGTTGATGGCCGAGACGATCTGCTTGTTGATCTTGCCCGACAGGATCATTTCCACCACCTCGACGGTGGCTTCGTCGGTGTAACGCAGGCCGTCGACGCGCGGGGTCTGGATGTCCAGGCGCTTCAGCATGACGTCGATCTGCGGGCCGCCGCCATGGATCACCACCGGATTGACGCCGACTTGCTTCAACAGCACGATGTCGCGGGCGAACAGGCGGGCCAGATCGTCGGATTCCATGGCGTGGCCGCCGAACTTGATGACCACGGTCTCATCCGAGTACTGACGCATGAACGGCAGCGATTCCGACAGGGTCTTGGCCCGCTCCAGCCAGGCGGCGCGGTCTTGCAGGATGTCGGGAGTCTCAGGCGTGGTCATGGTGCCGTCTCCGGGTTGGCCAATTGCAGGATTTCAGCCCTCAGCTCGGGGATGCCGATGCCTTTTTCCGAGCTGGTCAGGATCAAGGTGGGGTAGGCGGCGACGCGCTTGGAAATCTCGGCCTGTGTGCGTTCCTGCACCGCCTTGACTTCCGCCGCGCTCAGCTTGTCGATCTTGGTCAGCACCACCTGATAGACCACCGCCGCCTTGTCCAGCATGTCCATCATCTCGCGGTCGTTGTCCTTGAGGCCGTGGCGCGAATCCACCAAAAGGATGCAGCGGCGCAGGGTCGGACGACCGCGCAGGAAGCCCTTGATCAGCCGGGTCCAGGCGTCGACCTTGTCCTTGGGAGCGCTGGCGAAGCCGTAGCCGGGCATGTCCACCAGGATCAGCCGGCCATTGACGTCGAAGAAGTTGAGCTCCTGCGTCCGCCCCGGCGTATTCGAGGTGCGCGCCACCGTCGAGCGCCCGCACAAGGCGTTGATGAGCGAGCTTTTGCCGACGTTGGAGCGCCCGGCGAAGGCCAGTTCCGGCAGGCCGAAGGGCGGCAGGGTTTCCAGATCGACGGCCCCGCGCATGAAGGTGATGTCGCGGGCGAACAGCAGACGACCGGCCTCGATCAGGCCGGCCGCCGCTTGGCCGTTTTCAGCCCCGGCGTTCAGGGCTTGACCCCGTACTTGCGCATGATCAGCCATTGCTGGGCGATGGACAGGATGTTGGACCACGCCCAGTAGATCACCAGACCGGCGGCGAACTGGCCGAGCATGAAGGTGAAGACCACCGGCAGGAACATCATCATCTTGGCCTGGACCGGATCAACCGGTTGCGGGTTCAGCTTCTGTTGCAGCCACATGGTGGCGCCCATGATCAACGGCCAGACGCCGATATGCAGGAAGGCGGGCAGATACAAGGCCGGGTCCCAGGGGATCAGGCCGAACAGGTTCATGATGGTGGTGGGGTCCTGGGCCGACAGATCCTTGATCCAGCCATAGAACGGCGCATGGCGCATTTCGATGGCGACGAACAGAACCTTGTAGAGGGCGAAGAACACCGGAATCTGGATCAGGATGGGCAGGCAACCGGAGACCGGATTGACCTTTTCCTTCTTGTAAAGGGCCATCATCTCCTGTTGCAGGCGCACCTTGTCGTCGCCGAAGCGTTCCTGCAACGCTTTGACCTGCGGCTGCAACAGCTTCATCTTGCTCATGGAGGCATAGGACTTGTTGGCCAAGGGGAACATGATGCCCTTGATCAGCACGGTCAGGGCCAGGATGGCCAGACCCATGTTGCCGAGGCCGGAATTCATCATCCTGAGCAGATAGAAGAACGGCTTGGTCAGGAAGTAGAACCAGCCGAAATCGATGGCCAGATCGAAACGCTCGACCCCGAACTTTTCGGTGTAATGGTCGAGCAGCGATACCAGCTTGGCCCCGGCGAACAGATGGAAGGTGGTCTCGGCGGCGGCACCGGGGGCAACGACCTTGGCCGCGCCGGTGAAATCCACCTGATAGCGGTCGTCGTTGTCGGCGCGCTGATGGACGAAACGACCGGTCAGCTCTTCCTTCTGGTCGGGGACCAGGGCGGTCAGCCAGTACTTGTCGGTGATGCCGATCCAGCCGCCGGTGGTCTTGGTGCGCTCGGTCGACAGCTTCTTCAGGTCGTCGTATTTGTGTTCCTTCAAGGTGCCGTCGAACACGCCGAGCGGGCCTTCATGCAGGATGTACATGCCTTGGGTCTTGGGCGTGCCGGTGCGCGAGATCAGGCCGAAGGGGTGCAGGGTGACCGGCTTGGTCCCGTAATTTTCAACCCTCTGGGCGATCTGGAACATGTAGTTTTCATCGACGCCGACGGTGCGGACGAAGCGCAGGCCGTCGCCATTGTCCCAGTTCAGCACCACGATGTTGCCGGGCGACACTTCGTTGCCCTGGGCCACGCTCCACTGGGTGTCGGGACCGGGGGTCTTGACGGCGGCATCCACCGGCACCCAGCCGAATTCGGCGTGATAGGGGTGGGTGGCGCCGGTGGGCGACAACAGCTCGATTTCCTTGGAGGTGGGGTCGGCGGTTTCGTGATAGCCGGCCAGGGTCAGATCATCCAGGCGGGCACCGGTCACCGACAGCGAACCGTGCAAGGTGGGGGTGTTGATGCGGATGCGCTTGGCCGTGGCCAGGGCATCACTGCGGCTTTTCACCGCCATCTGGGCGGCGGTTTGCGTGGGCGCGGGCACCACGGATTCGCCGCCGGCCGGCACCGGCGGGGTGCCGGCGGCGGTGGTCGCCGGGGTGCTTTCCGGCACCGGCGTCTTGGAGGGGAACAACCACTGGAACCCGAACAGGATCAGGACCGAGAGGGCGATAGCGAGAAACAGGTTGCGCTGGTCGTTCATGACGTCCTATCCGAAGGCCGGGACGGATCATCGCCGCCGCAGGCCTTGCACTTCGGTTCGGGGACTGGATCATAGCCCCCATCGTTCCAGGGATGACACCGGCACACCCGCGTCACCGCCAACCATGTCCCCCTGACCGCCCCGTGCTTGGCCAATGCCTGGAGGGCATAGGCGGAACACGAAGGGGTGAAGCGGCAACTCGGCGGCAGTACCGGCGAGATCAGCAGCTGGTAGGCGCGCACGAATCCCGTCAGCAACCACGCCACGGGACTCATGGGGCCGGCCTTTCCCCGTTGGGCATCGTCAGCGCGGATGGTTCCGCCGTCGACAACGCACCGACACGTTTTAGCGCGGTTCGTAAATCCTGCAAGAGAAGAGAATATGCACGATCGACAGTTTCGCGTCGACCGATGACCACATAATCCAATCCGGGACGGGCAAGAGCGGGGAAAATCTCGTCCACCGCCGCCTTCAGCCGGCGGCGGGCGCGGTTGCGCGCTACCGAATTTCCGACCTTCTTGGAACACGTAAAGCCGATGCGGATGGCATCGGCTTCTTGTGCGGGCATGTCCGGCGACCCGTCGGGCCGCGGCGCCACTTGCAGAATCAGTCCCGGGGCCGCCCATTTCTTGCGCTGACCAGCGACCCGAAGAAAATCCGGGCGCTTCTTCAACCGGGCCAGCGAAACGGGCATGGCCTGTCAGGCTTAGGCCGACAGGCGCTTGCGGCCCTGGCGGCGGCGGTTGGCGATGACCTTGCGGCCGCCAACGGTGGCCATGCGCGCGCGGAAGCCGTGGCGGCGGGCGCGGACGAGCTTGCTCGGCTGAAAAGTGCGCTTCACGTCGGATACTCCAAAACATCGGTCTACAGAAAACGGAAGCCGCGCTTATAAGCCCAAGCCGCGTCCCGAGTCAACGGCTTCGGCCTGGGAATAATCCTAGATGTGCGGTTCCGTCTCCGCTTTTATGCTGATGCCGTCCGAAAAGGGAGAAAAACCATGGCCTGGGATCCCAAATTATACGCCGCCTTCGCCACCCCGCGTCTGCGCCCGGCGCTGGACCTGCTGGCCCGCATCGAGGTGGAACGGCCGGCCCGGGTGGTCGATCTGGGGGCGGGCACCGGCAACGTCACCCGTCTGCTGGCGGCGCGCTGGCCCGGTGCCCAGGTTCACGGTGTCGATTCGTCGGCGGAGATGCTGGCGGCGGCGGCGGCGGAACCCGGCGCCATCACCTGGACCCAAGCCGATGCCGGCAGTTGGACCCCCTCTGGCCCGGTGGACGTGCTGTTCTCCAACGCGGCCTTGCACTGGCTGGGCGATCACGAAAATCTGTTCTCGCGTCTAGCCGGCTTTATCACCCCTGGCGGCACCTTGGCGGTGCAGATGCCGCACAATCATTATGCCGCGTCGCACGGCGTCATGGCCGAGGCGGCCGAGGCCGGGCCGTGGGCGACATTGTTGCGACCCCTGGCCCGGCGCTTTCCCGTCGGCAGCCCGGATTTCTATTACGATCTGCTGGCACCAAAGGCGCGGCGGCTGGATATCTGGGAAACCGAGTACCTGCACGTGCTGGAAGGCGATGATCCGGTGGTCCGATGGACCATGGGCACCGCCCTGCGCCCCCTGCTGGAGGTGCTGGACGCCCCCTGGCGCGCCGGATTCCTGGCCGAATACACCCGCCGCATCGCCCTGGCTTACCCGCGCCGCGCCGACGGTAAGACGCTGTTCCCGTTCCGCCGGCTGTTCATCGTTGCGGATTTTTAATCTCGACAGGAATAATCGCTTTCGGATTGCCGAATCGCAATGTTGACGCACCGCACCCTCCTTTAGATATCGGTAATACATGTTTACCGCCGGTATCGGCGGCAGGGCGGAGCGCAACAGATGCAACGACGATACATTTCCATTGGACGATGGCTGCTGCCGCTGGTGTTGGCCGCATTGCTGCCGGCCCTGGCCCAGGCGTCCTCCACCGCCGATCACAGCAAGTTCGAGGCGCTGAAGGGGCCGTTCGCCTCGGCCCCCGAGGTGACCAAGGCCTGTCTGGCCTGTCACACCGAAGCGTCGCACCAGGTGATGAAGTCCATCCACTGGAACTGGGACTTCACCAATCCCGACACCGGCAAGCGTCTGGGCAAGCCCAGGACCATGAACAGCTTCTGCGGCTCGCCCCTGTCCAACGAGCCGCGCTGCACCTCGTGCCATGCCGGCTATGGCTGGACCGACGCCCGCAAGCAGCCGGAACCGGTTCAGGAAAACGTCGATTGCCTGGTCTGCCACGACCGTTCCGGCGGCTATAAGAAGGTGGCCACCGATGCCGGCCATCCGCTGTACGAGCCGCGCACCATCGGGGCCAAGACCATGATGCCGCCCGATCTGGCCAAAGCCGCGCGCAGCGTCGGCGATCCGGGCCGCGACAATTGCGGCGCCTGCCATTTCAACGGCGGCGGCGGCGATGCGGTCAAGCATGGCGATCTCGACACCTCGCTGATCAAGCCCAGCCGCAAGCTCGATGTCCATATGGCAGCCGATGGCGCCGACATGACCTGTGCCACCTGCCACACCTTCAACGACCATATTCCGTCGGGGTCGCGCTACGACACCACCGCCAAGGATCCCCACGGCCTCGACCTGCCCAAGGACGACCACAACCGGGCGACCTGCGAATCGTGTCACGGCGACACCCCGCACCAGCAGGCCAAGCTCAACGACCACACCGACCGGGTGGCCTGCCAGACCTGCCACATCCCGGAATTCGCCCGCGGCGGCATCGCCACCAAGACCTTGTGGGATTGGTCGACCGCCGGTCGCAAGGATGAGAACGGCAAGCCGATCTTCATCAAGGACGATCACGGTCACCTGAAATACTCGGCGGAAAAGGGTGATTTCGAGTACGGCGAGAACGTGCGCCCGACCTATCATTGGTTCAACGGCGTCACCGATCAGGTCAACCTGACCGACAAGATCGACGATGGCGGCATCCTGCGGCTGAACACATTGCACGGCGATGCCAAGGACCCCAAGGCCCGCATCTGGCCGTTCAAGGAAATGCGCGGCAAGCAGCCCTATGACCCGGAACTGAAGACACTGGTGGTCAACCACGTCTTCGGTCAGGACGACAGCGCGTTTTGGACCAATTTCGATTATTCCAAGGCGATCAAATTCGGCATGGATTACGCCGGACTGCCGTGGAGCGGCAAGATCGGCTTCATCGAAACCCGCATGACCTGGCCGATCACCCACATGGTGGCGCCCAAGGAAGACGCGGTGAAGTGCGGCCAGTGCCACACCAAGGGCGAGGACGGTCGTCTGGCCGCTCTCACCGATTTTTATCTGCCCGGACGCGATTCCGTCCGCTGGCTCGACATCCTGGGGTATCTGGCCCTGGGCGGCGCCCTTGCCGGCGTGCTGCTCCACGGTCTCGCCCGCATGGTCATGAACAGGAAGACCCACCATGATTAAACGCGATGTGATGATCTATACGCGCTACGAGCGCTTCTGGCACTGGTCGCAGGCGGTGCTGATCTTCACCCTGTTCTTCACCGGGTTGGGGATTCATGGCACCCATTCGCTGCTCAAATTCGGCCAGGCGGTGACTATCCATACCTATGCCGCCTACGCGCTGATGGGATTGTGGGTGTTCACCACCTTCTGGAACTTCACCACCGGCCAATGGCGGCAATATCTGTTCAAGAAGGGGATATTGAAGGTCATCCGCTTCTACGCCTACGGTATCCTGGTGGGCGAGCCGCACCCCTATAAGAAGTCGCTGCAACGCAAGCAGAACGCGCTTCAATCGCTGGCCTACATGACCTTCATGGTGATCATCGGCCCGGCGCTGTGGCTGACCGGCCTGCTTTACCTGTTCTACAACGAGTGGGCGGGGCAGCCGTGGTCGGGCGACGCCCTGTGGCTGGTGGCGGTGCTGCACACCGTGGCCGCCTTCGCCATGGGCACCTTCGTCATCATTCACATCTATATGACCACCACCGGCAAGACGCCGCTGCATTACGTCAAGACCATGATCACCGGTTATGACAAAGTGGAGCTGTCCGAGGTGGAAGAGGCCTATCTGGCGGAAACCAAGACGGTGGATATGCGATGAGGACGGGAAAATACAGGTCTCTGGCGTGGGTGGCCGCGGTCATCGGCGGCTTGGGCGGCATCAGCTCGGCCCAGGCCGGCGATCTGACCGTCATCCTGGACGGTGTCGCCCATGACCAGGGCGGCTTGCGCGTCGGTCTTTACGACCGGGCGGAGACCTTCCGCAAGGAAGACCGCGCCGCCGCCATCCGCACCGCCGCCGCCATCCGCACCGCCGCCGCCCGTCCGGGACAAGCCAGCATCGGCTTCGGCCCGGTGCCGGCGGGGCGTTACGCCATCATGGCCTATCACGATGAAGACGGCGATGGCGGCCTCGACCGCTTCATGGGCATGATCCCGACCGAGGGCTACGCTCTGTCCAACGACCCCGAGGTCTCGGGGCCGCCGGCCTTCGACGAATGCGCGTTCGACATTCCCGCCGAAGGCCGGACCATCACCCTTAAGGTGCGCTACTGACCCGTGCCGCAGAGCGGCCTCGATTGATCCGTGCCGCAGAGCGGCTTTACTCGATCAGTGCCGCAGAGCGGCTTTGCTCTATCAGTGCCGCAGAGCGGCTTTGGCGGCGTCGACGGCCCGGCGGGCCTCGTCCAGCAGGCCGCGCTTGCTGATCAGCGAGGCTTCAAGGGGCAGGAAGAAATCGTTGGCCCGTTCCAACAGGTCGAAAGCCCGACTGATCATGCGGCCCGATTCCAACAATTGTTCAGTGTTCATCTCATAACCCTCCCGCTAGTCGCCCCGCTTTTGCTTGCGGTAGCCGCTTTTGTGCAAAACCTTCTTCAGGTCTTCCCAGGCGGCGTAGATTTCCGCCGCCTGGGTTCCGGCCAGGGCGTCGCCGCCCAGGCGGAAATAACGTTCCGCCATGCGCATCTGTGCCGGCAGTCCTTGGGCCGCCTCGCGTACCGCGTCCTGTGACAGCGCCCGTTCGCGTTGAGCCAGATAGGTCTCGACTTCCACCAGTTCCGCCGGCGAGCAGGCTTGGCGCAGGGCATCCCCGATTTCCGGGGAATCCTTGTCCAGCGTACCCACCAGTTCCGCCCGCCCGCGTTTGATGGCGGGGTCGTATACGGTGCGGATAAGTTGGATAACCTTGGCGCGTTCGCGGAATTGCATGACAACCTCCGGCCTGTATGCGGCCCGTTAATGGTCATTATGGTGCTCCATTATTGTCCGCATAGCAAGCCCAAAAATGGGCCGCACATCCTGTGCGCATCATACCAAGGCCATAAGGATTAAATCCGGCCTGATGTGTCAGTGTAGAGGGGCCGGATTGACCGGATGCTCAGGTGGGCGCCCATGCACAAGCCGCCGAATGTTGCCCCAGCTCCCCTGGACACTGTTCCCGCCCGTTCCAAGGTCGGGGGGCGGTGCCGTGCCAATTGGGAGCCGGCGTTCCGTCATTTCATCACCGTGCTGGAACGGGCTTCCAGCAATGGCCAGATTTCACTGGATCAGGTACAGCGTCTGGCCGTCGCCTTCCTCAAGGCCGAGGGGCCGGTGGCCGAATTGTTCGCCCGCTCGGAAATCAGCTGCCGCGAGGCCTTCATCACCGCCGACCTGGAACGCAAGCGCCAGGATCATTTCGGTCGCTTGGTCGCCCAGCCGTTTGCCGAAATGTTCGGCGATGGCGTCCATGGTCTGGAACGGCGGCAATTGCCGCAATTCTTCACCGCGCTCAAGATGATCCTGGGGGACGAGATGTATGCGGATCTGCGCGGGCGGGCCAAGTTGATCGCCGAGACCTATCGCGGCGAGGATGGCGGTATCGACTGGGACCGCTTTCACGCCGATCGCCGCAGCGTCCAGATCGTCGATCGGGTGCGCCTGGGTATCGCCAAGAGCTTTCGCCGCTTCGACCCGCGCAAGGACTGGTTCCTGCTGGTGATGAACCAGAATCCGACCACGGTGTCGCTGGGGTCCAATAGCTTTGTCGCCAAGACGGCACAGGAACGCGAGGCGCATCATTTCACCGAACGGCACATGCTGCGCCTGTTCGATGCCCTGTTCGCCGGCTGCGATCCCAAGGCCTTGAGCCCCGAGCGCAAGACTGCGCTGACCCAGGCCGGCGGCAACGATGCCATCGACCGTATCGGCCAGTTCCGCCACAATGTCCGCATGGCATTGTTGCGCCTTGGCGGCAATGCCGCCTGAAGACCCACTAGGCTCCCAAGGCGTCCAGCTTTTGCGGGACCGGCAGTCCGGCCCGATTGGGCGCATGGGCGAGCATCGAGCCCTTGCTTCCGAACAAACCCGGTGGCGTCGCCATGTTGGAAAGCTACGATGCCGACGCCGATCCGAAACGAAAGGCTTCGGCTTTCTCCGGCATAACATGCAGGCCTGCATGTTTGCCCGGCATCAACATTGACAGCGTTGTCCGTAAACGAAAGAATATCGACTTCTAGCCACGCGGGGACGTGGAGAAATTGGTAAACTCTGGCGACTTAAAATCGCCCGGCTTCGGCCTTGCGGGTTCAAGTCCCGCCGTCCCCACCAATACACAGTCGGCCAAACCGTATGTTTTGCCCCGAGCGTGGATCAACAGCGCTTGTGCAACCCCGGCGCTGCTGATGATGGGATCATCGCCCAAAGGGGCGGCGGATTCCTGGATCATGTCACGGGATCGCTGGACGGGCCAGCCATCGGAGCGCGTCGAAGCGCAGCCTCCCGAGAATCAGGTTTCAATCACATTCCGGGCGTCAGGGGAATCCTGATTTGTCACTTCCGCCTAGGGTTCCAACTGTTTGCGGACGAAGTTCACCACCAGCTGACTGGCACCGTGGTTGTACAGGTCGTTGTGGCCGGCAGCGGCGATGAAATGGGCCTCCACGCCCATGCGGGCGCGTTCCTTCAGTTCACGCCCCATGGCCACCGGCACCACCCCATCGTGCTCGCCGTGCACGATCAGCATCGGCGCCCGGACCTGGCCGATCTTGGCGCGATTGTCGAAGCGATCGAGCATGGCCAGTTCGGCGAAGCCCGGCAGCACATAGGCCGGGGCCAGATCGGGCAGGCGGGTATAGGGGGCTTCCAACACCACGCCGACCAGATTAGGCAGCTCGGTGGCCATCTGCACCGCCACGCCGGTCCCCAAGGATTCGCCGTAAAGGACGATCTGGCCTTGCGGCACGCCACGGCTGATCAGCCAGCCCAGGGCTCCACGAGCATCGGAATAAAGGCCCTCTTCCGAAGGCGAGCCGGCATTGCCGCCATAGCCGCGATAGCCCACCAGCAATACGCCGAAACCGGCATCCATGAACAGCCGCGCCTTATGAGCGCGATTGGCCACCGTGCCGGCATTGCCATGAAAATAGACCAAGGTGGGGTGATAGCGATCGCGCGGCGGCGCGTACCAGGCGGTGTTGATGAAGCCGTCATGGGTGGTGATGCGCGTCTGCACCATTTCCGGTACGCCGGCCTCGGCGGGGTCGATGCGTTCCTTGCCCGGGTGATAGATCATGTCACGTTGAAAGAAGGCCAATCCACCCATGGCCAGTGCCAAACTTCCTGCAATCACGGCGGCGACTTCCCCAAGCAAAGGATCATTCCTTTAAAAACCGTTCTAAACATAGGCACAGCCGGGCCATTGCGCCAGTGCCAAAGAAAAAGGCCCGCCGTTTCCGGCGGGCCTTCATCGTTTCAGCTGACCTCAGCCGCGATTCATGCGGTTTTCGATCAGGTCTTCGACCACGGTCGGATCGGCCAGGGTCGAGGTATCGCCCAGGGCACCGAATTCGTTTTCGGCGATCTTGCGCAGGATGCGGCGCATGATCTTGCCCGAACGGGTCTTGGGCAGGCCCGGCGACCACTGGATCAGGTCGGGACTGGCGATGGGGCCGATTTCCTTGCGGACCCAAGCCGATGCCCTGGCCCTTGATCTCGTGCGGATAGCCGACCACGGCGGCCTCGGCCACCTTGGCATGGGCGACCAGAGCGGATTCCACCTCGGCGGTGCCCATACGGTGACCGGACACGTTGATGACGTCATCGACGCGACCGGTGATCCAGTAATAGCCGTCCTCATCGCGACGGGCGCCGTCACCGGTGAAGTAATAGCCGGGATAGGTGGAGAAGTAGGTTTCGCCGAAGCGCTTGTGGTCACCGAAAATGGTGCGCATCTGACCGGGCCAGCCGGGCTCGGCCAAGCACAGATTGCCTTCGACGGCGCCGTCCAGCACCTTGCCTTCGGCATCGACCATCACCGGCTTGACGCCGAAGAACGGACGGGTGGCCGAGCCGGGCTTCAGCGCGGTGGCACCCGGCAAGGGCGTGATCAGGATGCCGCCGGTTTCGGTCTGCCACCAGGTGTCGACGATCGGGCAGCGGTTGTCGCCGACGACGCGGTGATACCACAGCCAGGCTTCCGGATTGATGGGCTCGCCCACCGAACCCAGGAGACGCAAGCTGGCGCGGAGCGAGCGGATGGCGGTCGGCGCGGTGTAGAAGATGTTGACCTTGTGCTTGTCGACCACCTGCCAGAAGCGCGAGGCGTCGGGATAGGTGGGGATGCCCTCGAACATCAAGGTGATGGCGCCGTTGGCCAGCGGACCATAGACGATGTAGGAATGGCCGGTGACCCAACCCACGTCGGCGGTGCACCAATAGACGTCGCCTTCGTGATAGTCGAAGACGTATTGATGGGTCATGGCGGCATAGCACAGATAGCCGCCGGTGGTGTGCAGCACGCCCTTGGGCTTGCCGGTCGAGCCCGAGGTGTAGAGGATGAACAGCGGGTCTTCCGCGTTCATTTCCACCGCTTCATGGCTGGCGGCGGCCTGGGCGGTCAGCTCTTCGTACCAATGGTCGCGACCGGTGACCATGTGGATGTTGCCGCCGGTGCGCTTGACCACCAGGACGTTCTTGACCGACCAGCAGGTTTCCAGCGCCTTGTCCACATTGGCCTTCAGCGGCACCTTGCGGCCGCCGCGCAAGCCCTCGTCGGCGGTGATCACCAGGGACGAATCGCAATCCTGGATGCGACCGGCCAAGGCGTCGGGCGAGAAGCCGCCGAAGACGATGGAATGGATGGCGCCGACGCGGGCACAGGCCAGCATGGCGACGGCGGCTTCCACGATCATCGGCAGATAGATGGTGACGCGGTCGCCCTTCTTGACGCCCAGATCGGTCATCACGTTGGACAGCCGGCAAACCTGCTCGTGCAGCTCACGATAGGTGACGTGCTTGGATTCGTTCGGGTCGTCGCCTTCCCAGATGATGGCGGTCTGGTCGCCGCGCTGGGCCAAGTGGCGGTCCAGGCAGTTGGCGGCCACGTTCAAGGTGCCGTCGGCGAACCAGTTGATGGTGACATCGCCGGTGTAGGAGACTTCCTTGACCTTGGTGTAGGGCTTGATCCAATCCAGGCGCTTGCCGTGTTCGCCCCAGAAGCCATCCGGATCGTTGACCGAGCGCGCGTACCATTCCTGGTAGGTCTTCTCGTCGATCAGGGCTTGCTTGGCGAATTCGGCGGGAACGGGAAAGAGTTCGGTCATGTCAGGTTGTCTCCCAAATTTTATGCTTCGTTTGATTTTACGCCGCCCTTTTTGGGTGCGGCGCGGCATGTTTCCCCGATGCTGGCCGGAATTATGGTCATAATCCGCGCCCGACTCAACCCCCGCCGCGCAATGATCCGATTCTTTTCAGATGCAATCGCGCAATGATGTGACACATCTATGAAAGATCGGGGGAAGGGGCCAGTCTCACCGCCCCATCCTCGATACTCAGGGCTACCGGCGTCAGCCGCCGCCCCCGGCACGGCCCCCAGGTGCAGTCGCCGGTCAGCGGGTCGAAGCGGGCGGCATGGAGGGCGCAGATGATTTCCGATCCGGTCAGATCGAGGAACTTGTCCCGATCCATCTCCAACGGCGCCCCCACATGCGGGCAGGAATTGAGGTAACCGCGGACCTGCCCGTCATAACGGACGATGAAGACCTGTTTGCGCTCGCCGTCAAGGTCCACCAGGAACGGCCCCTTGGCCCCCGGATCGGCCAGATCGTCAAGCCGGCACAGGATCACGGCGCCACCTGCCCCATGGCGCAGATCTGCGCCCAGCTTTCATCGTCGATAGGCATCACCGACAGCCGCGACTGCCGGATCAGCGGCAGTTCGACCAGACGCGGATCGGCCTTGATCGCGGCCAGGGTGACCGGATGGGGCACGGCGGACACCGCCTTCAAATCGGGGCAGACCCAGCGCGGATCGTCGGCGGTGGGGTCGGGATAGGCTTCGCGCACCACCTCGACGATGCCGACGATGCGCTTTTCATTGACCGAATGGTAAAAAAAGCAGCGATCGCCCACCCTCATGGCCTTGAGGAAATTGCTGGCCTGGTAGTTGCGCACCCCGGTCCAGGCGGTGACGCCATCGCGCACCTGATCATCCCACGACCAGGCGCCCGGTTCCGACTTGACCAGCCAATATTTCATCGTCTTCCTCCCGGAATGGGGGTCATCACGGCAGAACCTTCTTGTAGCGGCGCACGGTGACGCTTTCAAACAGGCCGGCCTTGCCATAGGGATCGTTTTGGATGAACTCGTCCACCTGGGCCCGGTCTTCCACGTCCAGGATCAGCATGGAGCCCTGCATCCGCTCGCCGTCATCGGACAAAAGCGGGCCACCGATCAGCATGCGATCGGCCCAATCCTTGGCGAAATCCAGATGGGCCTGACGGTTGGCCAAGCGCACTTCCAACGCATTGGGCTTGTCCATGCAGGTGATGATGTAAAGGGTCATGAATATTTCTCCGGTTAATGGCTTTCCGCCTTGAACGGACGCGACAGCAATTGGGTGATGGCCTGATCCAGCGGACAGGAATGGTTGAGCACGGTGTCGACGGCGGCGCAGATGGGCATCTCGATGCCCAGGCGGGCGGCCATGTCGACCACCGCGCCGGCCGACCATACGCCCTCGGTCACCGCCTTGCGTTCGGCCAGGATGTCGGCCAGTCGGCGGCCCTGGCCCAGCATCAGGCCGAGGGAATAATTGCGCGATTGCGCCGATGACGCGGTCAGGATCAGATCGCCCATGCCCGACAGCCCCATCAGGCTCTCCGCCCGCCCGCCCTTGGCCAGGGCCAGCCGCGACATTTCCGCCAGACCGCGGGTGATCAGGGCGGCCCGCGCATTGTCGCCATAGCCCTTGCCCTCGACGATGCCGCAGGCGATGGCCAGCACATTCTTGACCGCGCCGCCGATCTCGGCCCCGATCAGATCGGTGGACAGATAGGGGCGGAAGCTGGGGGTGCCCAGCGCCTCCACCAATTCGGCCCCCAGCACGGCATCGGCGCAGGCCAGGGTGATGGCGGTGGGCAGGCCGCGCGCCACCTCGATGGCGAAGGTCGGCCCCGACAGCACCGCTTGCGGCGCCTCGGGCAGTTCCGCCTGCACCACCTCGGTCATCATGCAATCGCTGCCCTGCTCGATGCCCTTGGCGCAGATCACCGCCGGCACGCCTGGCCGCCAAGAGGGCGCCAGGGCGCGGGCGGTGGCGCGCAGATGCTGGGCCGGGGTCACCAGCAGCACCGCGTCGGCATTGACGGCGTCGGCCATGTCGGTGGTGGCGCGGATACAGCATTCAAGGTGGATGTCGGGCAGATAGGTCTGGTTGCGGCGGGTGGCGTTGATGGTGGCGGCCACCTCGGGCTCATGCGCCCATAGCACCACGTCGCGCCCCGCCCGTCTGGCGGTGACCGCCAAGGCGGTGCCCCAAGCCCCCGCGCCGATGATGCCGATCCGCTGCATGCCGCTTCCCCTTGATTGCGATCCCCAGGGTTATGCCTTGGGCCGAAACACTTGGTCAACGACAACCGGGGCGGTTGGGGTTAAGCTGAGCATCGTCGCAATCAACGCGGGATGACAGATCATGGAAATGGCCGCCTTTGCCCTGGCCCTGGTGGCTTTGGGCCTGATCATCGTGTTCATGGGCATCAAGGTGGTGCCGCAGGGCTACGAATGCACCGTCGAACGCTTCGGCCGCTATACCCGCACCCTGCCCCCCGGCCTGCACTTGATCGTGCCGCTGGTCGACCGCATCGGCCGCAAGCTGAACGTGATGGAACAGGTTCTCGACGTTCCCAGCCAGGAAATCATCACCCGCGACAACGCCATGGTGACGGTGGACGGGGTGGTGTTCTTCCAGGTGCTCGACACCGCACGCGCCGCCTACGAGGTGTCGCAATTGCAAATCGCCATCCTGAACCTGATCATGACCAACATCCGCACGGTGATGGGCGGCATGGATCTGGACGAATTGCTGTCCTTGCGCGATCAGATCAACACCAAGCTGTTGTCGGTGATCGACGAGGCGACCCAGCCCTGGGGCGTCAAGGTCACCCGCATCGAGATCAAGGACATCGCGCCGCCGCGCGATCTGGTCGATTCCATGGGCCGGCAGATGAAGGCCGAACGCGACAAGCGCGCCGCCGTGCTGGAAGCCGAGGGCCTGCGTCAGGCCGAGGTGCTGAAGGCCGAGGGCCAGAAGCAGGCGCAGATCCTGGCGGCCGAGGGCCGGCGCGAAGCCGCCTTCCGCGATGCCGAAGCGCGCGAACGCGAGGCCGAGGCCGAGGCCAAGGCGGTGGAAATGGTCTCCAAGGCAGTGGCCGGCGGTGAAACCACCGCCGTCAATTACTTCATCGCCCAACGCTATGTGGCGGCGCTGGAGAAGGTGGCCTCGGCTCCCAACCAGAAACTGATCATGATGCCGCTGGAAGCATCCGGCATCATCGGCGCCGTGGCCGGCATCGCCGAGATCGCCAGGGATGCCATGGCCGAAACGGCGCAAAAGCCCCGCCGCGCCGGCCTGCCCAATAGCGGAGCCTGACCATGCAGCCCGTGTTCTGGCATTGGCTGATCGCCGGCATCCTGCTGATCGGGGCCGAGGCCTTGCTGCCCGGCACTTATCTGCTGTGGCCGGGCATCGCCGCCTTTCTGACCGGCATGATCGCCTATATGGCCCCGTCCCTGGGCTGGGAAATCCATGCCGCCATCTTCGCCGTGCTCACCGTGCTGGCGGCGGTGGGCGGGCGCAAGCTGTATTCCCGCCTGAAGGAACCGGCCAGTGACGCGCCGTTGTTGAACCACCGCGCCGCCCAGCTGGTGGGCACGGTCCACACCCTGGATACCCCCATCCTCGACGGCTATGGCCGCATGCGCCTGGGCGACGCCACCTGGAAGGTCTGCGGCCCCGATCTGCCCACCGGCTCCCGCGTCAAGGTGGTGGGTGCCGACGGCATCGTCTTGCAGGTCGAGTCGGCGCCATGATCCGCCTGTTCGTCGCCAACGACCTGTCCGCCGACACCCTGATCGGTCTCGACAAGGACCAATCGCATTACCTCGCCAATGTCATGCGGGTGAAGGCGGGCGAGGATATGGCCCTGTTCAATGGCCGTGACGGCGAATGGCGGGGCTGTGTGGACAAGGTGGCCAAGGCCAGCGTGACCATCCAGGTGCAACGGCAAAGCCGTCGGCAAGCGCCCGAGCCCGATCTGTGGCTGCTGGCCGCCCCGATCAAGAAGGATTGCATCGATCTGGTGGCGGAAAAAGCCACCGAACTGGGCGTCTCGGTGCTGTGGCCGGTCTTCACCCATCGCACGGTGATGAGCCGGGTCAACACCGACCGGCTGGCCGCCAACATGGTCGAGGCGGCGGAACAATGCGAACGGCTGAGCGTGCCGGAAATGCGCGAACCGGTGGATTTGGTCAAAGCGCTGGCCGGCTGGGATGTCACCCGCCCACTTCTGTTCCTGGATGAAAGCGGCGGCGGTGCTCCCATCAATCAGGCGCTGAACGGCCTGTCTCCGGGGCCGCTGGCGGTGCTGACCGGTCCCGAGGGCGGCTTCGACGACAGCGAACGGGCTTTGCTGGCCGGCCTGCCTTTTGCCGTGCCGGTCAGCCTGGGACCGCGCATTCTGCGGGCCGAAACCGCCGCCATCGCCGCCTTATCGGTGGTGCAGGCCCTGCTGGGGGATTGGAACCGGCGCCCGCGTGCTTCATAATGCGCGCCCCCCTTCCGCCGGAGAGCCCGCGATGCCGCCTAAAGTCAACCCGTTGAAGCTCAACCCCTTGCAGTTGAAGACCCTGGTGCTGTTCCAGGAGTTGGCCCGTTACCCGGAAACCTCGCAAACCCAGGATAACGGCGACAAGCTGTTGACCACCCTGCCGCGTCCGCACGGCAACCACTTCCATGTGGGTGGCAAGGTGGCCATGACCAAGGATGCGTCCGGCTTGACCAATCCGGCGGTGTGGATGGCCTTGGAACGCAAGGGCCTGATCCGCGCCGTCTTCCCCCATGCCGTCACCCTGACCGTCGACGGCCAGGATTACGACGTCGGGCCGACCGGCGCGATTTTGCACGGTAGCGATCACTGACATGGCCTCAGCCATGTCAGTGTTTGCCCGTGGCGCGGTCGGGACGGGCGGCTGTGTGCGGAGCACACGTCTCCGACTCCAAATGCCGCTCGGGCTTGGTAAAAAGGACTTTGGAGTCACGCCATGACCTATAAGGTCAAGGAACTGTTCTACACCTTGCAGGGCGAAGGCGGGCAGGCGGGGCGCGCAGCCATTTTCCTGCGTTTCGCCGGCTGCAATCTGTGGAGCGGACGCGAGGCCGACCGCGCCACCGCCCAATGCCCGTTCTGCGACACCGATTTCGTCGGCGGCGACAAATATGCCGACGCGGATGCCCTGGCCGGCGCCGTCGCCGCTTTGTGGCCCAAGGGCGGCGGCGGTCAGCCGCTGGTGGTGATCACCGGCGGCGAACCCGGCCTGCAACTGGACGAGGCGTTGATCCAGGCGTTGCACTTCTGGGGAATGGAAATCGCGGTGGAAACCAACGGCACCATCAGTTTGCCGCCCGGTATCGACTGGGTCTGCGTCAGCCCCAAGGCCGGGCAGGATCTGGAAACCGTCGCCGGCGACGAGATCAAGCTGGTATGGCCGCAAGACGGTGTTGACCCGACACGGTTCGAGAAAATGCCGTTCCGGCATTATTTTCTTCAGCCCAAGGATGTCCCTGGTGATTCCGCCGCCCAAGCCGCCCATCTTCAGGCCTGCGTCGCCTATTGCTTGACCCATCCGCGCTGGCGGCTCAGTTTGCAGACACACAAGATTTTGGGAATTCCGTAACCACATGTCCGCGCCCTACCGCATTTCCCGCCGCATCGACATCGATGCCGGCCATCGCATCATGACCCACGGGTCCAAATGCCGGCACGTGCACGGTCACCGCTATGGCATCGAAGCGGTGTGCGAGGCCGTCGATCTGCACCATGACGGCGAACAGACCGACATGGTCCTGGATTTCGGCTTTCTCAAGGACGAGATGCTGAAGGCCATCGACGAGCCCTGCGACCATGGCTTCATCGCCGCCCTGGCCGATGTGGAACTGTTGACCATGTTCGCCCCCTTGGGCGGCGACACGGCGGAATGGCTGGCCGATCTGGAAGCCCAGGTACGGGAAAAGGGCGAGGCCACCACCACCAGGACCAGATTGATGACCAAGCTGACGGTGGTCCCCTTTCAGCCCACCGCCGAATGCCTGGCGCGGCACTGGTTCGTCAAACTGGCCGAACCGGTGAGGCGGCGATCGGGCGGCGCCGCCCGGCTGCTGCTGGTGCGCGTGTTCGAGACCCCCAACTGCGCCGCCGAATACGGGGAATAGGGCCATGGCCGCTGGTGGGTTTGTGAATTTATCCGCATCCTTTCACCGTCATTCCCGCGCAGGCGGGAATCCAGGGGGTGCACCGCCATCGTCTCCGCGACTCCTGGACCCCCGCCTGCGCGGGGGTGACGAGGGGACAGATGGAGAGGCCGGAAAATTCACGAACTCACCCGTGGGAATGACGGCAGCCAGGGACTAAACACCATGCCCGGACGCGTTCTGGCCGTCCTCGGGCCGACCAATACCGGCAAGACCCATTTTGCCATCGACCGCATGCTCGGCCACGCCTCGGGCATGATCGGCTTTCCCCTGCGGCTGCTGGCGCGGGAAAATTACGACCGCATCGTCAAGGCCAAGGGCGTGTCGCAGGTGGCCCTGATCACCGGCGAAGAAAAGATCATCCCCGCCCATCCCCGCTGGTTCGTCTGCACCGTCGAATCCATGCCGCTGGACCGCCGTGTCGCCTTTTTGGCGGTGGATGAAATCCAACTCTGCGCCGACCCGGAACGCGGCCACATCTTCACCGACCGCCTGCTGCATGCGCGCGGGTCCGAGGAAACCGTGTTCCTGGGGGCCGAAACCATCAAGCCGTTGATGCGCCGTCTGGTGCCGGGGGTGGAGTTCACCACCCGCCCGCGCCTGTCGTCGCTGACCTATGCCGGGGCGAAAAAGCTGAACCGGCTGCCGCCGCGTTCCGCCGTGGTCGCCTTTTCCGCCTCCGAGGTCTATGCCATGGCCGAATATGTGCGCAGGCAACGGGGCGGGGCGGCGGTGGTGCTGGGGGCGCTCAGCCCGCGGACCCGCAACGCCCAGATCGGGCTTTATCAGGCGGGCGAGGTGGATTACATCGTCGCCACCGACGCCATCGGCATGGGGCTCAACATGGATGTCGACCACGTGGCCTTCGCCGGCTTGCGCAAGTTCGACGGCCGAGCCCCGCGCCCGCTGGCCGCCACCGAGATCGCCCAGATCGCCGGCCGCGCCGGCCGCCACATGAATGACGGCACCTTCGGCACCACCGCCGACATCGCCGGCATCGATGCCGAAATGGTCGAGGCGGTGGAGAACCACGTCTTCCCGCCGCTCGCCGCGCTGTCGTGGCGCAATGCCGATCTGCGCTTCACCAGCACCGAAGCCCTTCTGGCCAGCCTGGACCGCCCGCCCGAGGCCAAGGGCCTGATCCGCGCGCGTGAGGCCGATGACCAGCAAGCCTTGACCATTCTGGCCGCCGATCCCGAGATCATGGCCCTGACCACCCATCCCGAGCGGGTCAAGCTGTTGTGGGACGTCTGTCAGGTGCCCGATTTCCGCAAGGTGATGGCCGACACCCATACCCGGCTGCTGGGCCAGATCTTCCGCCATCTGTGCGGGCCGGGGCGGCGGCTGCCCACCGATTGGCTGGCCAACCACGTTACCCGGCTGGACCGCAGCGATGGCGAGATGGACACGCTTTTGGCCCGCATCGCCCATGTGCGCACCTGGACCTATGTATCGCACCGCGCCGATTGGGTGGCCGATCCCGCCCATTGGCAGGAAACCACCCGGGTGATCGAGGACAAGCTGTCCGACGCCCTGCATCATTGCCTGACCCAGCGCTTCGTCGACCGCCGCACCGCGGTGCTGGTGCGTGCCATGCGCGACGATGCCCATTTGCTTGGCGCGGTGGCCAAATCGGGCGAGGTGCTGGTGGAAGGCCAGTTCGTCGGCCATCTCGACGGCTTCCGCTTCGCCGCCGACAGCGCCGAGGGCGCGGTGGCGGCCAAGGCGGTGCTGGCCGCCGCCGCCCGCTCGCTGAAACCGGAAATGGCCGCCCGGGTGGCGCGGCTGGTGGGGGACGGCGACCCATCCTTCGCCCTCGACCGCCATGGCCATCTGCTGTGGGACGGGCAGGCGGTGGCCCGGCTGGGTGCCGGTCACGATCGCCTGTCGCCGCAGGTGGAGGTGCTGCCCACCGATCTGCTGGAGCCGGCCCAGCGCGAACGCGTGCAAAAGCGGCTCGACCGCTTCGTCGGCACCACCATCACCCCGGTCTTTGCCCCGCTGCTGGAACCGCCCGCCCAAGTGTCGGGGGCGGCACGCGGTCTGCTGCATCAGCTGGCCGAAGGCCTGGGCTCGGTCGCTCGGGCCGAGGCCGAGGCCCAGGTGGCGGCCCTGACCGAGAGCGACCGCCGTTTTCTCGCCAGCCGCGACATCCGCCTGGGGCTGGAAAGCGTGTTCGTGCCGGCGCTGCTGAAAACTCCGGTCCAATTGCTGCGGGCGCAATTATGGGCGGCCCATGCTGTCCAACCTTTGCCGCCCTGGTTACCCAACGGTCAGGTCAGCCTGGCGGTGGGCGCCCTGCCCCTGACCTATCTGACCGCCCTGGGCTATCGCTGCCTGGGCGGGCTGGCGGTGCGCGTCGACATGCTCGAACGCTTCACCGCCCAGTTGCGCGGTCTGGCCCGCGCCCATCCCGATGGCTTCGCCCTGCCGGCACCGCTGACGACCATGCTGGCGGCCAAGACGGACATGGTGCACCAGGCCTTGACCGCCCTGGGCTGGCGTCAGGGCCGTCAGGGCTGGCAGACGCCGCGCCGGGGACGCGGCAAGCCCCGGATCAAACCGGCCAAAACCCAGGATTCATCGCCTTTCGCCATACTGCGCGCGGTCCATACGCCAAAACATTGAAACCCGAGGCTAAACAGGGGTATGCTGTCTCGGTTCAGGTAGGGGCCTGATTGCGCCCAAAGGGCGTTGCTTTGAGGTGTCGCTCATGGGAATCGGCAGAATCGCCACGTTCCTGAGTTCTTTGTCTCCCGGTTCGGAATCCGCCGCATTGGCGGCTTCGGACGAGGTCAGCCCTGATTCCGCCCGCATGACCGAGCAATCCGGCGGTGCCCGTGATCGCCGCCAGCCGCAGGACAGCAATCAGACCGGCGACATCACCCAGCAATTACAGACCATGATCGCCGCCGTCCGGCAATTGAACGACAACGCCGTGCAGCAAGGCGCCGCCGTCGCCGTATCCTCCGCCGGTGCCCAGTTGAAGAATGCCGTCACCGGCCTCGGCCATCTGCTGGCCGCCGTTGACGCCCAGGTGCTGGCCGGGGCCGCCCAAAATCAGGTCAAGCAGGCCAACGAAGTGGTCGACGCGGTCGAGGCCGGCATCGTCGGTACCCAGGCGGCCACCGAACAATTGCTGCGGCAGATGCCGCCGCAGCAGGCGCAATACGCCCAGGAAACCTCGCAACGCTTCCAGGCGGAAATGCGTCAGGCGCTGGATCGGGTGCGCGGCTCGCTGGCCGCCTTCCCGCGCTAAACCCCTCATTTCCCGCCGCTCTCATACCGGGCGGCATGAGAGCGGCGAGCCTTTAACGGGAGAGAGGGCCGCGCCGTTACGCGTGCCCGGCTTCCTGGCCCTGGGCCGCTTCCATGCGCGAGCGGTAGAGCTGCATGAAATCGATGGGCTGGATCATCAAGGGCGGGAAGGCGCCGTCGCGGGTCATGTCGGCGATGATCGAGCGGGCGAATGGGAACAAAAGACGCGGACATTCGATCAACAGCATGGGCTGGATATGCTCGTCCGGGACGTTCAGGGTGAAGATGCCGGCATAGGCCAGCTCGGCGATGAACACCGGCTTGTTCTCGGCCAGATGCGCCTCGACCTTCAGATGCAGGGTGACTTCATAGGTTTTTTCGGCGATGGCGGCGGCGTTGATGTCCACATGAATCGGGATTTCCGGATTCTGGCCGGCCATTTCGCCATAGATGCCCGGCGCGCCAGGAACCTCGAACGACAGATCCTTGACGTACTGGCCGTTGATGACCAGGGGCGACACGTTGTTTTCGTCGGACATCATCTCTTCCTTGAAGGTGAAATTCGCCTGTGATCGGCAACGGCTAGCACGGATCGGGCGCGGTTTCTAGTCCCGCCCGATACGCTGGTCACGCGGTTCCACCACGGTGCGTTCGTTGCGCGGTTCCACCACGGTGCGTTCAGCGCGCGGTTCCACCACGGTGTAATCCCCGTCGATGATGGTCGGCCCCGTCTGCGCTGCACCGACCACGGTGAAACGCCGTGCCAGCCACAGCTTCAGCACCATGCGCACCGGCGGCAACAGCAGCAGGATCGCCACCGCGTCGGACAGGAAGCCGGGCAGGATCAGCAAGCCGCCGGCCAGGGCGACGCAGATACCGTCGAACATTTCCGCCACCGGCATTTCACCGCGGTCGATCTGCGCCTTGGCCCGCAACATGGCGCGCAAGCCCTGGGCGCGCACCAGCAGCAGCCCGATCAGGCCGGCGCCCACCGCCAGCAAAACCGCCGCCAGCAGGCCCACCCATTGCGCGGCCTTGATGAACAGGGCGATTTCCACCACCGGTATGGCGATCAGACCGGCAATTAACAGCCATGCCATGCTTGCTCTTTCCCCTTTCCGGGCTTATCTGTGACGGTATCGGTCAGCCATTAAGCGACGTAGGTCAATGAACGACGGTTTTCACGCCCTCGATATCGTTTTTTTCGCCGTGGTGGCGGTTTTCCTGATCCTGCGCCTGCGCAGCGTCCTGGGCAAGCGTACCGGCACCGAAGAGCCGCCGCGCTGGACGCGAACGCCCGCCAAGGATGCCGACGATAGCGCCGACAATGTCATCGACCTGACCCGGGCGCGCCGTCCCGTCGAGCCCGAGCCCGAGCCCGAGGTCGCACCCGAGGTCGCCGCCACCGCCGGTCCGCTGGCCCGGGGCGAAGCGGCCATCCGCGCCCGCGACCCCGGCTTTTCCAATACCGGTTTTCTGTCCGGCGCCCGCATGGCCTTCGAGATGATCGTCGGCGCCTTTGCCGCCGGCGACAAGAAGGCGTTGCGTCCGCTGTTGGCCGATCAGGTCCATAAGCCGTTCTGCGACGCCATCGACGCCCGCGCCCGTGCCGGCGAGGAATTGTCCACCGAGATCATGGGCATCAAATCCGCCGAGATCATCGAGGCGATCATGGTCGGTACCGTCGCCCAGGTCACCGTGCGGTTCGTCTCGGAACAGATCAACGTCATCAAGGATCTGGACGGTCGCATCATCGAGGGCGATCCGTCCCGCATCGTCCCGGTCACCGACGAATGGACCTTCAGCCGCGACACCCGCGCGAAGGATCCCAACTGGCAATTGTCGGCCACCCGTGCCGTCAGCGAAGGCGATGCCGCCCACGATGCCGCCGACGAGGTACAGCCCTGAGATGAAACTGCGTCTGGCCGTTCTGTTGCTGGCTGCCCTGGCCGCGTCCTGCGCGCCGGAGACGCCGCGTCGGCCACCGCCCGCGCCCGGCCCGGCGCCCTTGCCGCAGGGGCCGGATCAGTTCGGCCTGATCCCAGGGCAATTCAACGACCTGCCCGGTTGGCGCGCCGATGGCGCGGCGGCGGTGCTGCCGGCGCTCAACCGCACCTGCGACCGCCTGCTCAAGCAGCCCAACGACAAATCCATCGGCCAAAACGGCATGGGCGGCACGGTGGCCGACTGGTACAGCCCGTGCTCCGCCGCCCGCCGGATCGGTGCCAACGACCACAACGCCGCGCGGGTGATGTTCGAGGAATGGTTCGCCCCCTTCCTCGCCGTCAACAACGGCTCCGCCGATGGGATGTTCACCGGCTATTTCGAGCCGGAACTGGCCGGATCACGGACGAAAAAGGGCCGCTTCACCGTCCCCATCCTGGGCAAGCCGCGCGATCTGGTCACCCGCAAGGGCGCCGACGGCAGCACCGAGAGCGGGCGCATGGTCGGCGGCACCTTCACCCCCTATCCCCGCCGGGCGGAAATCGAGGCCGGGGCCATCGCCAGCCAGGCCACTCCGCTGGCCTGGGTGGAAGACCCGGTGGACGCCCATATCCTGCATATCCAGGGCTCGGGCCGCATCCGGCTGGAAGACGGCTCGGTGCTGCGCCTGGGCGTCGCCGCCACCAACGGCCATAAATTCGTCGGCGTCAGCAAGATATTGCGTGACCGCGGCCTGATCGAGGATACCTCCATGCCCGGCGTGCGCGCCTGGCTGAAGGCCAATCCCGCCCGTGCCAAGGCGCTGATGGCGGAAAATCCGCGCTATGTCTTCTATACCCCCATTTCCGGCGACGGCCCGGTCGGATCGGAAGGGGTGGCGCTGACCGCCGGGCGCTCCATGGCCGTCGACCCGCGCTATGTCGCCTTGGGCCTGCCGTTGTTTCTCGACACCGTCGAGCCGTCGGGCCAGCCGCTGCGCCGGCTGGTCATGGCCCAAGATACCGGCGCCGCCATCAAGGGACCGATTCGCGGCGACTTCTTCTGGGGCACCGGCGAGGAAGCCTTCGACAAGGCCGGTCGGATGAAAAGCCCCGGTCGCTATTGGATCTTGCTGCCGCAGCGACGCTCGCCGCGCATCGCCATGGCCGGGGAACAAAATCCATGAGCGAACTGATGGCCGCCTGGCGGGCGAAAAAGACCGACGAAGCCATCGCCCTGCATGATCGTCTGCGCAACGCCGTGCTGGCCAGGAAAGTGCACATCTACACCGACCAGCGCATGCTGGATTTCCAGGGTTCGCCCGTCCATAACGGCTGGGATCACCTGATGCCGCTGATGGTGATGATGGTGCTGGCCCTGGTCATCCTGCTGGCCACCGGCGTCGCCTTCGGCATCGTCGCCATGACCATCGGCGCCTTGGCCCATCTGCTGGGCATCAAGCATTTCATCGCTTGGCGCATCCGCACCCGCACCACCGCCTATATGCTGGAAAGCGCCCATCACTGGCATCAGATCTGGCAATTGGGCGGCATCGCCATCTATATGCCGGCCAACAACGAACCGCCCTGTCTGGCCCCGCGCGGCGACTGGCGCAAATTCGCCCAGCGCAACCTGTCCGACGACCCGGCCGAAGCCGCCGCCGCCGCCGAGGAAGAGGTGCCGGAAGGCGGCGAAGTCCTGCCGCCATGACTCGGCGGCGCCGTTGCGTCACTCCGGACGAGGCCCGCATCTGGCGCGCCATCGTCCACGACGTCGCCCCCTTGCCGGGCCGCGCATTGATCGACGAGGTGGAAACCGACAGCCTGACGCCACCGCCATCACCGCCGCCGGTGGTGGCCTATATCCCGCCGGCCCCGCCGCCGCCCCGGCCCAAGGCGCCGTTGCCCGATCTGGCCCACGGCGCCACCCCCGGCCTTGACCGCCGCTCGGCCGAGCGCATGAAGCGCGGCGACATGGTCATCGACGGCAGCTTGGATCTGCACGGCATGACCCAGGATTCCGCCCATGGGGCGCTGATCGCCTTTGTCGCCCGCGCCTATGACGGTGGGCGGCGCTGCCTGCTGGTGATCACCGGCAAGGGCAAGCAGGGGCCGGGCGTCCTGCGGGCCCAGGTGCCGCGCTGGCTGAACCAAAGCCCGTTGCGCGAACGCATCCTGGGTTTTTCCCACGCCCGGCCCCAGCATGGCGGCGAAGGCGCGCTTTACGTTCTGATCAAAAGGAAACGGGGGTGACCCCGTTCGGCGCCCGGGTGCGGACCTTGCGCGACGCCAAGGGCATCGCGCTCAAGACCATGGCCGCCGACCTGCACGTGTCGTCCGCTTATCTGTCGGCCCTGGAACACGGCCACCGGGGCCGCCCGGCCCCCGGTCTGGTCATGCAGATCGCCGGCTATTTCGGCCTGATCTGGGACGAAGCGGAAGATTTGAAGCAACTGGCCGATCTGTCGCATCCGCGCATCACCATCGACACCGCCGGCTTGGCCCCCGAGCGCACCGAACTGGCCAACCGACTGGCTCAAGGCATCAAGGACCTGCCCGACGACATCATTGCCCAGATGCTCGCTCTAGCGCGGCGATAAGCGGGACGGCGTCGTAGACCCGGCCGCTGGGGCTGTCCAACAGCGGGTGCTGGCCGGCCAGAAGCGGGGCGACCACATGGTCGAAACGATGCTTGGCAAAGGCATAACGCTCATCGTCGGCCATCAGATTGCTGACCATCAGGATGTAGCGGACATTGTCGCGCCGCAGCCAGCGGGCGATTTCGGCCGCCGACAGCGGAGCCACCCCAACGGTGTAAAAAGCCCGCTCCTCCCCTGGCCGCAAGCCATGCAGGGCCATTTTCTGCGGGCAATAAAAAGAGGGATCGTTGACCAGGGCCAAATAGGTCTGCTCTGGCTTCAGCTTTTCCTCTAGCCACAGGCACGGGCTGATCAGGCTGTAATAGCGGAACGCCGGCACCTCCAGCGCCTGACGGATATCCAGCAAACCGAACACCACCGGCAGCCGGTAGAGCGCCGACGAGCCGGCGAACAGCGCTTGCGCGACCATGCCGACGGCGATGGCGGCGGTGAAGACCGGCCGGAACCAGGGTACGGCGACACCGGCAACCTGAGCCAGACCGGCAGCCCCCAAGGCGCAGAATGGCACCAGCATGGGTAACAGGAATCGCAATAGATGCGGCATGACCAGCCACCACAACGCCACATACAGCGCCACCATGGCCAAAAGGATCAGTCGCGCGCGTCCAGGGCGAAAAAAAGCAAAGGGAAGCCCCAGCAGAATGAAGGGAAAGCCCCATTGCAGGCCGTCGAAGGCGTCTTGCAGGATGAACATGGTCCACGGCAACGCCCAAGGTCCGCCGGGAATAGTCTGACGGGTCATGGCCTGGGTGAACGGGGCGAAAACATCCAGGCCGCCGGCGACGAACAGCGGATGGGCGGTGGGAAACACCGGATTTCCGGTCACGGCGTAATTGCGCAGCAGGATCGGCGCCAGCACCAAGGCGGCCACCAATCCGGCGCCGATGACGGCTCCCAGTCCACGCCGCCTTACCACGGCCAAGACACCCAGCGGCACCAACACCGCCAGCGCGGCAAAGATGCCCTGATACTTGCAGGCCATGGCCGCCCCCAGCAGCAGCCCCAGGGCGACGACGGCGCCCTTGCCCCGCTCCGACGACAAAGCGACGGTCACCGCCGCGCCGATGAAGGCCGCCAGCGGGAAATCGGTGGTCACCCCTGACCCCAGATTCAACGTCACCCGCTGGCCGACCACCAGCAAGGCGGCGGCCAGCGCCGCCTGCGGCCCGCACCCCAGCCGCCTGACCAGCAAGCCGGCCCAAATCGCCGTCAGTCCGACCCATACCACATTGAGCATCTGCGCCGCCTCGGCCCCGCCCAGGGCGAAGGCCAGACGGGTCAACAGCGATGCCAAAGGCGGGAAGAACTCGTAGATGCTCCAGCCGAACCACAGGGCGATGCGGCCCAGTTCCAGGTCGCGGCGCGGCAAGGTCAGGTGATAACGGATGGTGTCGTGGTCGATGGGCGGGGCCAGGGCGGACAGCGCCAGCAGGCCGAACAAGGCCGCCAGCAACCACCCCCACGGCCACCAGCGCCAGGGAAACGGCGGCACCGAGCGCGGCAAACCGATGACGAAGGCCAGGGCAACGGCCAACACCGCCGCCATGGCGGCGAAATCATAGCGCCACGCCCCCACCGCCTGCACCAGGGCCGACAGCGGCAAGGCTCCCAGCAAGGGCGCCAGGGCCAGACGTTCACCCTCGCCCAGTCCGGGGACCAGCCGCCGCACCAGGGGCCAGCCCAGGCCGGCCATGGCCAACGGGATGAGGACGGCGACCAGCACGGCGGTCATGACAACCCCAAGCGCTGCATGAACTTATCGGCCATCTGCCCGCCATTGGCCCAGACGAAGGACAACGTCACCAGCAATGCCCACAGGGTGAAGCCCCAGGCCAGCAGACGGTCCCTATTCATGGTCGGTTTTCAGGCGAAAGTCGCGCCGGCCCTGGCGCCGCAACACGCCTTTGTCCACCAGCCGGCGCAAGGTCCGGTAGAAGGCCTCGTGCGTCAGGCCGATATCGGCGGCGATATGGGATAAAGGCTGGCCGACCGTGATCCAGCCTTGGGCGGCGCCGGCTTGGGTGAGGAAGGCCATCACCCGATCCTCGGCCCGCTTCACCTTGCTCAATTCGATACGGGCGCGGGCCGCGTTCAGCCGCCGGGACAGGTAGGCGGCGAACGCCAGATTGATGTCGGGATGGGCGCGCAGATGCAGCAACACCTGGGAACGGGCATAGCTCAGCACCACACTCGGCTCCAGGGCCACCGCGTCCACCGGGTTGGTGTCGACGAACAGGCCGCTTTCGCCGAACAAGGTTCCGGACTCGGCCACATGGACCATGGTGCCGTGACGTGACAGGGCGACACGCCCGCTTTCCACCGCGTAGAGGGCGGCCACCGTGTCGCCGGCCCGCATCACCACCTCACCCGTCGCCAGCGATTTGCGACTGGGGCGGATGCCCTGCAACAAAGTGGAATGATCGGCGACCATGCGTTTCTCCTGCTATGACCGGGATCATAGCAGGGGTCGCTTACAGAATGAACTTGGCCAGATCGGCTTTTTTCGCCAGCCCGCCGACCCGTTCCTCGACCATGGCGGCGGTGATGGCGATTTCGGTGCCGGGGCTTTGATCAGGAGCGGTGAAGCTGATCTCTTCCAGCAGCCGTTCCAGCACCGTGTGCAGGCGCCGGGCACCGATATTTTCCACCGACCGGTTGATTTCGGCGGCCAGATCGGCGATGGCGGCGATGGCGCCGTCGTCGAATTTCAACGTAACCTCTTCGGTCCCCAAAAGCGCCACGTATTGCTTGATCAGGCTGGCTTCCGGCTCGGTCAGGATGCGGACGAAATCGTCCCGGGTCAGCGCCTGCAATTCGACCCGGATGGGCAGGCGGCCCTGCAACTCGGGCAGCAGATCGCTGGGCTTGGCCAGATGGAAGGCGCCCGAGGCGATGAACAGGATATGGTCGGTCTTGACGTTGCCGTGCTTGGTGGAAACCGTGGTGCCCTCGATCAGCGGCAGCAAATCGCGCTGCACCCCTTCGCGGCTGACATCGCCGCCCACGTGATGCTCGCTCGAGCGGGCGCAGATTTTGTCGATTTCGTCCAAAAAGACGATGCCGTGGTTTTCCACCGCCCAGATGGCATCCTTGACCACCGCGTCCTGATCGAGAAGCTTGTCGGATTCCTCGGCCAGCAGCACCGCCAGGGCATCGGGGACGCTCATTTTGCGCGGCTTGGTGCGGCCGCCGCCGAAGGCCTTGCCCAGCATGTCGGACAGATTGATCATGCCCACCTGACTGCCGGGCATGCCGGGGATGTCGAAGCTGGGCATGGCGCCGGCACCGCTATCGGCCACCTGGATTTCCACCTCGCGCCCGTCCAACGCCCCTTCGCGCAGCATCTTGCGGAATTTCTGCCTTGTGTCGGCGCTGGCGGTTTCGCCCACCAACACGTCGAGCAGGCGTTCCTCCGCCGCCAGTTCGGCCTTGGGCACCACCTGCTTGCGCAGGCGCTCGCGCATCATGCCGATGGCAATTTCCACCAGATCACGGACGATCTGTTCGACGTCGCGGCCGACATAGCCGACCTCGGTGAACTTGGTCGCCTCCACCTTCAGGAACGGCGCCTGGGCGAGGCGGGCCAGCCGCCGCGCGATCTCGGTCTTGCCGACACCGGTGGGGCCGATCATCAGGATGTTCTTGGGCAGCACTTCCTCGCGCAGGGCATCGGGCAGTTGCTGGCGACGCCAGCGGTTCCTGAGCGCGATGGCGACGGCGCGCTTGGCGTCGTTCTGGCCGACGATGAAGCGATCCAGTTCGGAGACGATCTCACGCGGGGAAAAGGCGCTGGCGCTCATGGCTTACAGGCTTTCGATGATGACGTTGCGGTTGGTGTAGACGCAGATCTCGGCGGCCACCGCCATGGATTTACGCACGATTTCCTCGGCGTCGACCTCCATGTCGATGAGCGCGCGCGCCGCCGCCAGGGCGTAATTGCCGCCCGAGCCGATGCCGATGATGCCGTCGCTGGGTTCCAGCACGTCGCCCTGGCCGGTGAGCACCAGCGACACCTCCTTGTCGGCCACCGCCATCATCGCCTCGAGCCGGCGCAAATAGCGGTCGGTGCGCCAATCCTTGGCCAATTCGACGCAGGCGCGGGTCAGTTGGCCGGGATGCTTTTCCAGCTTGCCTTCCAGCCGCTCGAGCAGGGTGAAGGCGTCGGCGGTGGCGCCGGCGAAGCCGACCAGGATGTCGTTATTGGCACCGATGCGGCGCACCTTGCGGGCATTGGCCTTGATCACCGTCTGGCCCAAGCTGACCTGGCCGTCGCCGGCGATGACGACGCGACCGTTCTTGCGCACCGACAAAATGGTGGTGCCGTGCCAGGAAGGAAGATTTTCGGACATGCTGCGATCCTAAGGGGGGAAATCGGGCGGATGATAGCCCATATGGGAGGAAATGACGAAAAGGGAAGTCTGGTGCGTTTGCGCCATTCCTGATATCTGAAAGGTCTTATCCCTGGGAGATTTTCCATGCGCAAAGCCAGCGTCGCGCGCAAGACCAACGAAACCAGCATCGAGATCGCCGTCAATCTGGACGGCAACGGCGTTTATACCGTGGATACCGGCATCGGCTTCCTCGATCACATGCTGGAACAATTGTCGCGCCATTCGCTGATCGATCTGGAGGTCAAGGCCGACGGCGACCTGCACATCGACGCCCATCACACCACCGAGGATTGCGGCATCGCCATCGGCACCGCCATCGCCAAGGCACTGGGCGAGCGCAAGGGCATCACCCGTTACGGTCACGCCTATATTCCCATGGACGAGACCCTGGCCCGCGTCGCCATCGATCTGTCCAACCGCCCTTATCTGATCTGGAAGGTGGATTTCCGCCGCGATAAATTGGGCGACATGGACACCGAATTGTTCAAGGAATGGTTCCAGGCCTTCGCCCAGGCCGCCGGCGCCACCCTGCACGTCGAATGCCTGTACGGCGACAACAACCACCACATCATCGAGGCCTGCTTCAAGGCCTTGGCCCGAGCGTTGCGCATTGCCATCGAGATCGACCCGCGCAAGGCCGATGCGGTGCCGTCGACCAAGGGTGTACTGGGGGGATCGCTCTGACATGCTGGTGACCATCGTCGATTACGGTTCGGGCAATCTGCGGTCCGCCGCCAAGGCGTTCGAGCGTGTCGCCCAGGAACAGAACCTTGACGCCCGGATCGTCGTTACCGCCGAGGCTGGCTTGATCCTGAAGGCCGACCGTATCGTCCTGCCCGGCGTCGGCGCCTTCGGCGATTGCCGGGCCGGATTGGATGCCCTGCCCGGCATGGTCGAGGCCATGACCGAACAGGTCATCACCAAGGGTCGTCCGTTCATGGGCATCTGCGTCGGCATGCAATTGATGGCCAGTCTGGGCCGCGAGCACGGCACCCATGCCGGCCTGGACTGGATCAAGGGCGAGGTGGTGGCGATCACCCCATCCGATCCGGCCTTGAAGGTGCCGCATATGGGCTGGAACGAGCTGGCCTGGGTGCCGGGCTCGCATCCGCTGTTGGATGATCTGGGCGAGAACCCGCACGCCTATTTCGTCCATTCCTACCGTTTTCACTGTGCCGATGCGCGCCATCAACTGGCCCGCGTCTCCTATGGCGGGCCGATCACCGCCGTCATCGGTCGCGACAACATGGTCGGCACCCAGTTCCACCCGGAAAAAAGCCAGGCCACCGGCCTCAAGGTCATCGCCAATTTCCTGCGCTGGAAGCCGTAACCCCCGGAGCACCGCCCATGTCCCCGTCTTCTCCTGAGCAAAGCTTCTGGAACCAGGGCCGGGTGCGGGTGATCGCCGAGGCCGGGTCCAACTGGCGCATGGGCACGCCCAAGCGCGACCGTGCCATGGCCCGCGCCCTGATCGACGCGGCGGTCGAGGCCGGGGCCGATTTCGTCAAGTTCCAGACCTATCGCCCGGAAACCGTCTATGTCGCCAATGCCGGGCAAAGCGATTATCTGGCCGATGCCGGGGTGAAGGAAGACATCGCCGACATCTTCGCCGATCTGGCCATGCCTTACGACATGATCGCCGAACTGGCCGAATATTGCCGCGCCCAGGGCATCGGCTTCATGTCGACGGGGTTTTCTGTGGCCGATTTCCAGGCCATCGACCCCCATGTGGAGGTGCACAAGATCGCCTCCTATGAGCTGTCGCACCTCCGCCTGATCGATCTGGCGGCCAAGACCGGCAAGCCCTTGGTGCTGTCCACCGGGGCGGCGACCGAAGACGACATCGCCTGGGCCGTCGATCGATTCCACGCCCAGGGCGGGCGCGATCTGTGCCTGTTGCAATGCACGGCCAAATATCCGGCGCCGCTTTCCTCCATCGACGTCGCCACCATCGATTGGCTGCGTGACCGTTTCCATGTCGCCGCCGGCCTGTCGGACCATTCCCGCGATGCCGTCACCGCCCCGCTGGCGGCGGTGATCCGGGGGGGGCGCGTGGTCGAGAAGCACTTCACCTTGCACAATGCCCTGCCCGGCCCCGACCACCCCTTCGCCCTGACCGCGACCGAACTGACCCAGATGGTCGGCAAGATCCGCGAGGCCGAGCAGGTGCTGGGCACCGGCATCAAGACGATCAAGCCGGAGGAAACCGAACTGGCCGCCTTCGCCCGTCGCGGCCTCCAGGCCATCCGGGCCATCGCGGTCGGCGACACCCTGATCGAGGATGTCAATGTGGCCATCCTGCGTCCGGGCAAGCAAAGCCCGGGCGTCCATCCCCGCTTCATCGAGGAGATGGAAGGCAAGGCAGCCACCCGCGCCATCGCGGCGGGGGAAGGCCTGAAGCCGGGCGACTGGGAATAGGCCTTTGCGCCCGCGCCCCGGGCTTGCTAGTTTGCGCTTTCCACCTTCCTGACTTTCGAGACCCTGCCATGATCCTGTTTCCCGCCATCGACCTGAAAGACGGCAATTGCGTGCGCCTGAAGCTGGGGCTGATGGAAGAGGCCACGGTG
Organism: Stygiobacter sp.; assembly: GCA_006218045.1. Classification (GTDB taxonomy): domain Bacteria; phylum Pseudomonadota; class Alphaproteobacteria; order Rhodospirillales; family Magnetospirillaceae; genus Magnetospirillum. The sequence goes on along the minus strand of VBWB01000027.1, from coordinate 7,162 downwards.
TTCAACACCGATCCCGGCGCCCAGGCCAAGGCCTTCGCTGATGCCGGCGCCCAGTGGATTCACGTGGTCGACCTCAATGGCGCCTTCGCCGGCAAGCCGGTCAACGGATCGGCGGTGGAAAGCATCCTGGCGGCGGTGGACGTCCCCGTGCAATTGGGCGGCGGCATCCGCGACATGGCCACCATCGAGATGTGGCTGCAAAAGGGCGTGTCCCGCGTCATCCTCGGCACGGTGGCGCTGCGCGATCCGCAACTGGTCAAGGACGCCTGCACGCGCTTTCCCGGTCGCGTCGCCGTCGGCATCGACGCCAAGGGCGGCAAGGTGGCGGTGGAAGGCTGGGCCGAAACCTCGGACCTGACCGTGCTGGACCTGGCCTTGAAGTTCGAGGATGCCGGAATTGCCGCCATCATCTACACCGATATCGACCGCGACGGCGTGCTGGCCGGCCCCAATACCATGGCCACCGCTGCCCTGGCCCAGGCCATTTCCACCCCGGTCATCGCTTCCGGCGGGGTGTCGTCGCTGGACGATCTGAGGGCGCTGAAGGCCGTCGCTGGCTCAGGCATCGCCGGGGTGATCTCGGGCCGGGCCATCTATGACGGGCGCATCGACGTGGCCCAGGCCATCGCGCTGCTGGCGGAGTAACACCCATGCTGAAGATGCGGGTCATTCCCTGCCTTGACGTCAAGGATGGTCGCGTGGTCAAGGGCGTCAACTTCGTCGACCTGATCGATGCCGGCGATCCCGTCGAACAGGCCAAGATTTACGATCGTGCCGGCGCCGACGAGCTGACCTTTCTGGACATCACCGCCAGTTCCGACAACCGCGACACCATCTATGACGTGGTCGGGCGCACCGCCGAGGCCTGCTTCATGCCCCTGACCGTGGGCGGCGGCGTGCGCCAGGTTGAAGACATCCGCAAGCTGCTGCTGGCCGGGGCCGACAAGGTGTCCATCAACACCGCCGCCGTCCATCGCCCCGAATTCGTGCGCGAGGCGGCGGAAAAGTTCGGCAGCCAATGCATCGTTGTCGCCATCGACGCCAAGCAGGTGGGCGAGGGCAAGTTCGAGATCTTCACCCATGGCGGACGCAATCCCACCGGCATCGACGCCGTGCAATGGGCCAGGCGCATGGTCGCCTACGGCGCCGGTGAAATCCTGCTGACCAGCATGGACCGCGACGGCACCAAGCAGGGCTTCAACATCCCGCTGACCCGCGCCGTCGCCGATGCCGTCACCGTGCCGGTGATCGCGTCGGGCGGCGTGGGCACTTTGGAACATCTGGTGGAAGGTATCCGCGACGGCCACGCCACCGCGGTGCTGGCCGCCTCCATCTTCCATTTCGGCACCTACACCATCGCCGAGGCCAAGGCCTACATGGCCGCCGCCGGCATCCCCGTGCGTCCGGTCTGACGGAGAACATCCCCATGACACAGCCCCTGATTTCCGAGGATTACCGGGCCATGCAGCAAAAGCTGCATGAGAACCCCAATTACGGTGTCGCCTCGCTGGAATTCGCGCCGCTGGTCGCCGATGTCATGGTCAAGCTCAAGCTGGCCGAGGTGCTGGATTACGGCGCCGGCAAAGGCCGGCTGGGCCAGGAGTTGAGGCGGCTGCTGCCCGTCGCCCCGCAATGGTCGGCGGAGCCGGCGCCACGCGATCTGGTCACCTGCATCGACGTGCTGGAACACATCGAGCCGGAATTGCTGGACAATGTGCTTGACCATCTGGCGGCCCTGACCCGCCGCTTCGGCCTGTTCACCGTGCACACCGGGCCGGCGGTCAAGGTGCTGGCCGATGGCCGCAACGCCCATCTGATCCAGCAGGATGAACGCTGGTGGTTGCCGCGCTTTCTGCAACGCTTCGGCCTGATATCCTTTAACCGCACCCAGATGGGATTTTGGATTCTGGTGGAAAAGCCGCGCTCATGAGCCAGCATGTTCTCGACCAATTGTTCCTGGTGATCGAAGGCCGCAAGGGTGCCGATCCGGATTCGTCCTATACCGCCAAACTGTTCGCCAAGGGCCGCAAGAAGATCGCCCAGAAGGTGGGCGAGGAAGGCCTGGAAACCGCCATCGCCGCCGTTGCCGAAACCCCCGCCGACATCGTCAGCGAAAGCGCCGATCTGCTCTATCACCTGCTGGTGCTGTGGGCCGATGCCGGACTCACCCCAAGCGATGTCTGGGCCGAACTGGCGCGGCGCCAGGGCCTTTCCGGCATCGCCGAAAAGAATTCCCGCCCCAAGTGAGGTTTGACCATGGCCTATGACAGCAATAACGTCTTCGCCAAGATCCTGCGTGGCGAAATCCCGTGCAACAAGGTGCACGAGGACGAGCACACCCTGGCCTTCCATGACATCGCGCCGCAGGCGCCGGTGCATGTGCTGGTGATCCCCAAGGGCGGCTATACTTCCATGGACGATTTCACCGCCCAGGCGTCCGATGCGGAAATCGCTGCCTTGTTCCGCGCCGTGACCAAGGTGGCCGACATGGTGGGCGTCAAGGATGACGGCTGGCGCATGCTGTCCAATATCGGCGCCAATGGCGGCCAGGAAGTGCCGCATCTGCACGTGCACATCTTCGGCGGTCGCCGCCTGGGCCGCATGGTGCCGAAGGAATAGAATGACGACAAGCCGCGTCGGCGACGGCCTTACCGCCCATAGGCCTGCATTATGGTGTCCACCGCCATGGTCACCGTGCTTTCCACGGTGAAGGTGGGGTTGGCCGGCAGGTTGATCAGGTCGCGGTGGAAGCATTCACCGCGCAAGGCGCTGATGAACATGTCGACCACCCGTATGGTTGGGGCGTCGTAGGCCAGCAGGCCTTGTGCCTTCATCCGCTCGAACACCTCGCCCACCCGCTGCTTGCCGCGCAACGGTCCGGCCTCGTACCAGGTTTGGGCCAGTTCCGGGTGGCGCGGCGCCTCGGCGATGACCATGCGGTAGATGCCCATCACCTCGGGGCTGAGGAACAGAGCCATCAGCCGCAGGCCGATGGCGGTCAGGATGGTGCGGGCGTCCTGGCCCTCGGGCAAGGACAGATTGCTCAATCCCTCGGCCTGATCGTCGCAACGGCGACAGATGATCGCCCCGAACAAGGCATCCTTGCTGGCGAAATGGGCATAGATAGTCGCCTTGGACACGCCAGCACGGGCGGCGACCTCATCGACGCTGGTATTGGCATAGCCCTTGTCCAGGAAACAGACCTGGGCGGCATCCAGCATGGCGGCGCGCTTGGCCGCCGATCGGGGGGTGAGCGGTTTGTTCATACCTTTAAACTAAACCAGTCAGTTCAGTTTGTGAAGACCCTGGGATATGCAGGGGGATCACCCCACCATGCTGTCCAGGGCATCGTCGAGGCTGGCGCCGTCGATTTCACGCAAAGCCGGGCCGTCGGTCCATACCAGGGCACAGCGGATGCGGTGGTGCGGGTAGATGCAGGCCAGGGCCAGGCGATAGGCGGCCATCTGCCGTACATAAAGATCGGGGATCGCTTCGCCGGCGGCGGGGGGGCGACGATTGGTCTTGTAATCGACCACCAGCACCTCGGTCGCGGTGACCACCAGCCGGTCCACCTGCCCGGACAAGGCGCGGCTTTCGCCGATCAGGCCGACGATGGGCACCTCGGCCTTGGACCCGGGGGCGAATAGCGGGGCGAAGTCTGCATGGTCGAGGATGTCGCTGACTTCGTTGGCGATGGCCAGGGCGGTCGTGGTGTCCAGCCCGCCGGTTCCCTTGAGGAAGCGGATGGCCGCCTGCGCCCGGCGATCGGGGGGCAGATCGGGCAGGATTTGCAGCAATTTATGCACCAGCTTGCCGCGCTTGAAGCGGCTCGCGCCATCGCTGGACAACGGCGAGCGGGCGGGTGGTTCCTCGCCCTCGGGCTGGGACGGCGCCAGCGGGCGCGGTGGTGCCGGTTCCGGCGGCGCCGGTTGGCGCGCCCAGGCCGGCAAGGCCGGCAGCAGGGCTTCCACCGGGGCGAAGGTCTTGGCCTCGACCGCGTGTTCCTGCCGACAGCTCAGGCGCAAGACGGTGGTGTCGTCGGTTTCGCCCGCTGCCGCCAGGAAGGGGGCTTCCACACAGGCGGCCAGCGGGTCCAGGCTGTCGCGGATCAGATTGTACCAAGAGCCCGCCGGTGCCGCCCGCAGGGTCTCCCAGCCGCACACATAAAGCCGGTCCTCGGCCCGGGTCATGGCCACATAAAGCAGGCGGCGGTATTCGCGCTCACGTGCCAGCTTCTGGGCGGCGCGGGCGGTTTCGCAGGTTTCATCGGCCATCTCCGACCTGGGCGGCCACAGCAGGATTTCATCCTCGGGCCCGCCGTTCCACAACAGGCGCGGGCCTTGGGTCGGCATCTGCAAGGTGTCGGGCATGAAGACGATGGGCGCCTGCAAGCCCTTGGACCCATGCACGGTCATGATGCGCACGGCGTCGCGCCCGCCTTGTTCCAGATCGCGCTTGATCTCGGTGCCGCCGCTTTCCAGCCAGCGCAGGAAGCCCTGCAACGAGGGCGGGTGGCCGCGTTCAAACGCCATGGAGAGCGCCATGAACTCATCCAACGGGTCCTCCGCTTCCGTCCCCAATCGCGCCAAAAGCGCCCGCTTGCCGCCCAATGTGCCCAGCACATGGGCGAACAGGGCGAAGGGGGCCAGGCGGTCGGCCAGGGCCAGAAGCGGCGACAGATAATCCTCGGCCCGGGCGAAGCCGTCTTCGCTGCCGGCCTTGCGCTTCAAGGTGTCCCACAGGCTGGCCTCGCCCCGGTTCCAGGCGAGGCGGAACAATTCGTCCTCGGAGAAGCCGACCAGCGGACCCTTGAGCACGGTGGCCAGGGTCAGATCATCCTCGGGCAGCAACAGGAAATTGCCCAGGGCCATCAAATCCATCACCGCCATCTGCTCGGTCAGCACCATGCGGTCGGCACCGGCCACCGGCACCTTCAAATCCTTCAACTCGCGCACCAGATCCTCGACGAAGCCGCCGCGTCGGCGCAGCAGCACCAGGATGTCGCCGGCGCGGATCGGGCGGTTCTGGCTTTCCAGGATATCCGTCCCGATCATGGCCTGGATGCGCGCCGCCATCAGCCGGGCCAGTCGGGTGCGGGGCGAATCGCCGCGCAGACGCTCGATGGGCGGTTTCCACGCCGGGATTTCGTCGGCTGGGCGGGGGATGACCGGCGGCCAGATTTCCACCAGTCCGGCTTGGCCCTGGCGAAAGGCCAGATGACGCGGGTCGGGGTCGTCGTCGGTGACGCCGTCGCGGCCCGGCCCGTCGCCTGCGAACACCGCATCCACCGCGTCGAGCACGGCGCGGGTGGAGCGGAACGACAGGTTCAGCGGCACTTCGCGCCATGTGTGATCGGCCGCGGGCACGTGGCGGGCGAACAGCTTGCGCATGTCGTCGAAGGCCTGGGGGTCGGCGCGCTGGAACGAATAGATGCTTTGCTTGATGTCGCCCACCGCGAACACCGTGCGTAAAGAGTCACGCGCCCCCAATCCAGCGAAGAACTCGCCGGTGAGCGCCGCCACCACCGCCCATTGGTCGGGATTGGTGTCCTGGGCCTCGTCGATCAGCACATGGTCGATGCCGCCATCGAGCTTGAACAGCACCCAGGGTGCCACTCCGGGCCGGGCCATCAGGTCGCGCGCCGCCAGGATCAGGTCGTCGTAATCCATCAGGGCGCGGCCCTGCTTGCGCTTTTCATAGGCGGCCAGCAAGGCATGGCCCAGCCGGGTGAGGGCGGCGGTGCATTGGGCCACCTGGGCCGATTTCAGCCGGGCATTGACGCGGATCAGCCGCTCGGCCTCGGTCCGCAAGGCCGGTTCCAGCCAGGGATGGGTGTCACGCAAGCCATTGGTCACCAGCTTGGCCCGCATCTCGCCCTTGGCGGTCAGTACGGCCAGACAATACTCGGCGAAGCCCTGGGCGCGGGTCGCGGGCGCCGCCAGCCAGGCGGCCAGCCGCGCCCCCTTCTCCTGGTCGGTCTTGGCGCCGCTCAGCAAGACGGGCACCGCCTGACGCAAGCCGGCGGCATCGCAGGCTTCATCGGTACAGGCGGCGGCCAGGATGGATTCTGCGGTATCGCCGGACTCCAGGCCCAGACGGGCGCGCATGGCGGTAACGGCGCCGTCGATGCCGCCTTCGCGTTCGAGCAGACGCTTCAGCCGGCCCCGGTCGCCGGCCAACTCGGCCAACAGATCGGGAAAGCCGGTTTCATGCACATGGCGGGTGACCTGATCGAGGGCGGCGGCCAGCTGCGGGTCGGCGCCGTGGCGGGCGTGGGTCAGCACTTCTTCCTTGGCTTCGTCCAGCAATTCTCCGGCATCACGGTCGTCCATGACCTGGAAGTGCGGCGCGATGCCGGCTTCCAGCGGAAAGCGACGCAACAGCGACTGGCAAAAGGCGTGGATGGTTTCCATATGCATACCGCCGGGTGCGTCGAGCACCTGGGCGAACAGGCGGCGCGCCCGAATGGTTTCAGGCGGGGAGGGGGGGCGGCCCAGCAATTCGGTCAGGGTCCGGTCCAGAACCGCGTCGTCGGCTACCGCCCAAGTGGCCAGTTGGGCGTTGATGCGGTTGCTCATCTCGGCGGCGGCGGCCTTGGTGAAGGTCAGGCACAGCAATTTATGCGGCGCGTTGCCGGCCAGCAGCAGATTGAGCACGCGGTCGGTCAACACCTTGGTCTTGCCGGTACCGGCGGATGCCGCCACCCACACCGAGGCGGTGGGATCGGCGGCCTGACGCTGGCGATTGCTGGCGTCGGCGATCATGGGCGGCTCGTGATCATGTTGAGGACGCGTTTCATCTGAATCTTGGATGTGCCGAAATTCAGCAGCAAGCCGATTGGCAGGGTGCTGGCCTTCAGATAGTTCAGCAATTGTGCTCGATGGGCGGGAGAAAGGGTCTCAACCGCTTTCAGCTCGATGATGACGGTGTTCTCCACCACGATATCGGCACAGTAATGGCCGACCTGCTTTTGCCGATAGAAAACGGGATAGGATTTCTCTTTGGCGACGGAAAGGCCTTGGAACGTCAGTTCCTCGATCAAGGCATTGCGGTAGACCGCTTCCAAGAAACCATGGCCCAGGTCGTTGGCGACGGTGAAAGCAGCGCCGATGATGGTCTCGGTCAGGGCATCCAGGTGTGAGGGGATGGGCGCCATCATGTG
>VBWB01000003.1:105867-128803 GCA_006218045.1 Stygiobacter sp. | reverse complement strand
ACCAGCGTATTGCCGCGCTGGGCGAAATACACCCGGTAGCCAGGGCCGTAGTCGATTCGGGAAAACGGGGTCGGGAAAACGGGGTCAGCGGGAAAACGGGGAGCGGAAAACGGGGTCAGGAGCGGAAAACGGGGTCAGAGTCCATTTCCCAATACCAAATTCCCGTCTCAATTTTGGATTCCGCTATGTCTGCTTCCGGGCATCGCCATTGAATTCCGGAACAGCCCCCATGGGCGCAAAGCAGGCATTGAGCCCTAAGCCAAGTGGTGCTCCGTCGAGGCGTGCAGCCTCAATCCCAGTGCCCGCACCACCTTTAAAATCGTGCTGAATTCCGGATTTCCCTCTGGCGACAGCGCCTTGTACAGGCTTTCTCGCCCCAGGCCGGTTTGCCTGGCAATCTCGGTCATTCCTCGGGCGCGGGCGATGTCGCCCAGGGTGGCGGCGACAAGGGCGGCGTTGCCCTCTTCCAGGGCGGCTTCCAGATAGGCGGCGATGCGTTCATCGCTGTCCAGGCTCTCGGTAACGTCCCAAGGAACCAGCGTATTGCCGCGCTGGGCGAAATACACCCGGTAGCCAGGGCCGTAGTCGATTCGCATTTCACTGACGCCCTCGCCAACAGGCTTTACGTCCCCAGGGTTGCCGAGTTCCAGTCTGCGGACGCGGACTAAAACTTTGGCCCTCGCACGTTCATCGCGAAGGTGGGAAATCCAATCCGCAAAGGCGTCGGTCTGACGAATCTCGAACATCAGGTAAATGTATCCCTTGAGATACGATATTTCAATCCCTACCCAAAGGCAAGCGAGGGTGTTCCCCCTCGCGCGCCTACACAGAGCCGACTCCGGCCCCGTTGGCCCAATTGGCAAGGGCGGCCAAACCACGTGCGGCTTAGTTTTGGGGCCGTGCCCGAGATTGAGGTGATGATTGCGGCGGCAAGGCGCATCGATGGGCTGGAAGCCTTGCAGATTGTCAGGATGTGGCGCTGAGCAACGCCTCGGCCCGGAATGCTACAAGCGCGATTCCTTGTAGCACTATTGTAGCACGACAAAGGCGATCAGCCGGTACCATCCGGTATCGGCTGTTGGCCTAAGTCATTGAAAAGAAAGGGTGGCGGAGGGAGCGGGATTCGAACCCGCGCTAAGGGTTAACCCCCTAGGACGGTTTAGCAAACCGTTGGTTTCAGCCACTCACCCATCCCTCCGCAGGAATGATTCTCAGTGGGGTCGCTAACACCCCCGTGGCTGAGGGCACGTTTCTAGCGACTTGTGACGCTTTGGTCAACCGGGAACCGACATCCCTCTTTCAACAGCCGGGCGGGCGGCCATGGTTTTCATCCAACGGGCGACGTTGGGGAAGTCGCCAAGCTCCACCCCTTGCCAGTCGGCGCGCTGGCACCATGGGTAGATGGCCATGTCGGCGATGGAATAATCACCGGCCACGAACTCGTTTTGCCCCAGCCGCGTGTTCAGCACGCCGTACAGGCGTTTGGTTTCCTTGCTATAGCGCTCGATGGCATAGGGAACCTGCTCGGGGGCGAATTTGCGGAAATGGTGGGTCTGGCCGAACATCGGGCCGATGCCGCCCATCTGGAACATCAGCCATTGCAGGGTTTCATACCGTCCACGTGCATCGGCGGGCAGGAACTTGCCGGTCTTCTCCGCCAGGTAGATCAAGATCGCCCCCGATTCGAACAGCGGCAACGGGCTGCCGCCGGGGCCGTCCTGGTCGATGATGGCCGGGATCTTGGAATTGGGGTTGATGGCGATGAAGCCAGCGGTGAACTGGTCGCCCTTCAGGATGTCGATGGGATGGACGCGGTAAGGCAGGGCGCATTCTTCCAGCATGATGGAAACCTTGCGGCCATTGGGCGTGCCCCAGGTGTACAGGTCGATCATCTTCGTCTCCGCTGTGGTCGACCCTTTACATAGGGGGGCGGATGGGTGTTGACGAGCCCCGGTCGGCTCTGGCATCGTCGTCGCCATGATTACTCGGACTTTCGCCCTGCTGCTGCTTACCGGCCCGGTGTCGTAACTCGACGCCGGGATACGTGTTGGCCGTTTCGCATTTGGGTTTTTCCGAGGGTGTCATGTCTTCCAGCGTCTCCATCATCCGTGTGACCGAAACCGCCTGGGCGGTGCAGGGCGCTTTGCGACTAATCGGCGGTCGTCGGCACTGATCGCGCCCGCGCGCGCTCCGGCGACCGTGACTTGTTGCGCGTCCCACCCCATATCCCTATCCGTGTTTCGCCAAAGGATGAACCGGCCATGAAGACCGCCGCTTCCGACAAGTACCGCCCCTATCCGACCATCAAATTGGCCGCCCGCCGCTGGCCCGATGCCGTCATTACCGCCGCGCCGCAATGGTGCAGCGTCGATTTGCGCGACGGCAATCAGGCGCTGATCGACCCCATGGACAGCCATCGCAAGATGCGGCTGTGGAACACCTTGGTGGCCATGGGCTTCAAGCAGATCGAAGTGGGCTTTCCCGCCGCCTCGCAGACCGATTACGACTTCATCCGCCATCTGATCGAGGGCCGCCATATTCCCGACGACGTCACCATCCAGATCCTGACCCAGGCGCGCGAGGATCTGATCCGGAAAAGCTTCGAGGCGTTGGAAGGGGCCAACAAGGTCATCGTCCATCTGTACAATTCCACTTCGGAAGTGCAGCGCCGGGTGGTGTTCGGCTTCGACCGCCAGGGCTGCATCGATCTGGCCTTGGCCGGCACCCGGCTGGTGCGCGAGCTGTCGGCCCAGCGCCAGGGCGGCGAGGTCACCTTTCAGTACAGTCCGGAAAGCTTCACCGGAACCGAGCCCGATTTCGCCGTCGCCATCGTCGAGGCGGTGGCTGCCGAATGGGGCGCCACGCCCGCGCGCAAGATGATCGTCAACCTGCCGGCGACGGTGGAGATGAGCACGCCGAACATCTATGCCGACGTCATCGAATGGTTCTGCGCCACGGTGAAGAACCGCGACAGCCTGATCGTCTCGGTCCATCCGCACAACGACCGCGGCACCGGGGTGGCGGCGGCGGAACTGGCGGTGATGGCCGGGGCCGATCGGGTCGAGGGCACCTTGTTCGGCAATGGCGAGCGCACCGGCAACGTCGATGTCTGCACCTTGGCCTTGAACCTGTTCACCCAAGGGGTTGACCCCCAATTGGATTTGTCGGACATCGACGCCATCCGCCGGGTGGCCGAGGAATGCACCGGCCTGCCGGTGCACCAGCGTCACCCTTATGCCGGTGAACTGGTCTACACGGCGTTTTCCGGCTCGCACCAAGATGCCATCAACAAGGGCTTCAAGGCGCGCGACAAGGCCAACTCCCCGGTATGGGAGGTGCCCTATCTGCCCATCGATCCCGCCGATGTTGGCCGCAGCTATGAAGCGGTGATCCGCATCAACAGCCAGTCGGGCAAGGGCGGCGTCGCCTTCGTGCTGGAACGCGATCACGGCCTGGAATTACCCAAGCCGTTCCAGGCGGAATTCGCCCGCGTGGTCCAGGACCATGCCGACCGCGAGGGCCGCGAATTGGCGCCCGAGGAAATCTGGCTGTTCTTCCAGCGCACCTATCTGGCCGATGGCCGCATCCAGGTTGTCGATTATTCCACCGTGCCGGTGTCCAAGGGCCAGCGCGCCTTGACCGCCACATTGGTGGTCGATGGCACGGAAAAGATCGTCCAAGGCATCGGCGCCGGCCCGGTGGATGCCTTCGTCCATGCCTTGGAAAAGGATTTGGGCCTGATGGTCCGGATCAAGGATTACCACGAACATGCCATCGGCCAGGGCTCGGAAGCGCAAGCCGCGTCCTATGTGGCGGTGGCGGGGGCTGATGGCGCGGTGGTGCATGGAGCGGCGCTGGATGCCTCCGTCACCATGGCGGCGTTGAAGGCCATCGCCAGCGCGTTGAACCGGGCGGGGTGAGGGACAGGACAAGGCGAAGGGGCTTGCCCCTTCGCCCATCCCGTTGTCGGAAAATCACAGCACGGTCAGGCGCACCGGGACGTTGTTTCGCGTCGCGTTGGAATAGGGGCACACCTGGTGGGCCTTGGCCACCAGCTCTTCCGCCTCGGCCCGCGGCAGGCCGGGCAGCGACACCTCCAGATCGATGTCCAGACCGAAGCCGCCTTCCGAACGCGGGCCGATGCCGATGATGGCGGTGACCCGGGTATCGGGCGGCACCTTGGGGCCGCCCTGCGAGGCGACGAACTTCATGGCGCCGATGAAACAGGCGGAATAGCCGGCGGCGAACAATTGTTCGGGGTTGTTGCCGTCGCCGCCGGCTCCGCCCAGTTCCTTCGGCGTCGACAGCAGGATTTCCAGGCTGCCGTCTTCGATGATGGAGCGACCGTCGCGGCCGCCGTAAGCGGTGGCGCTGGTGGTGTAAAGCACGGTGACTGACATGGCATCGGCCCTTTCCTGGGGAGTGATTTCGCGAAAATAGATAGCGCACAATTTAATTGGCTACAATATATATTTGGTTCGGGGCAGCCCAGCCGCTATGCTATGGGAATGTGGAGGGTCTCGGAGAGGGCGGCGGGGATGCATGGATGAGGCAGGCATGAGCAAGACAAACGGAAGCGACGCAACCCCGGTGTTGGGCAACCAACTCTGCTTCGCGGTCTATTCCACCGCCCATGCCTTCAATCGGCTTTACCGGCAGCATCTTGACGCCATCGGCCTGACCTATCCGCAATATCTCGTCCTGCTGATTTTATGGGAGCGGGACGGATTGATGGTGAAGGACCTGGGCGAAAGACTGCATCTGGATTCAGGCACGCTGACGCCGCTGCTGAAGCGGTTGGAGGCCAGCGGTCTGATCACGCGCAATCGTGATCCCGCCGACGAACGTCAGGTGCGGGTGGTGTTGACCCGCGACGGGGCGGCTTTGCGTGAAAAGGCGGCGGCGATCCAGCACGAGATATTTGCCGCTACGGGCTGTTCGTCCGACGAACTGGCCGCGCTTAAAGGCGCCTTGCTGGATCTGCGTGACAATTTGAATGCGGCGTCCCGGGTTTTCCCCTGACGGAAAATACCGAGCGTGGAAAAGTCCACTGAGCGAAGCCGATGGACTTTTTCACGGATTACGGGCAACCGGGACTGGTGGTCCCGGTTAGGCCATGGAGATCCACACGGCGTTGAGCGACCCCGGCCACGGGCGCCAGAGGCAGCCTGTTAAATCATACGCATGAGGCTCTGGCTGTGGGAAGAATCCCCGGGCGTCACGGTCATTTGCTGCCGAAATCCTGCAATGTCTTGATCAGGCCGGCTTCGGTGGCGACCAGGGCGGCCTCGCCGGGGCTGAACCAGCGGCGCTCGCGTTCCGACTTTTCCGGCCACTCGTCCAGCACCTTTTTCACCTTCAGCCCATAGACCTTGATGGTGCAGGGCAGTTCGGTGCCGTTTTTCAGCCGCTTGGTGCTGGCGAAAACGCTCAGGGCGTCCTTGTCGATGCTGCCCATGACGCCGGCTTCCTCGTAGGCCTCTGCGGCGGCCACTTCATGCGGTTTCAGCCGCTTTTCCGGCTGACCCTTGGGCAATATCCATCGCTTGGTCTCGCGCGAGGTGACCAGCATGACCTCTTCATGGCCATCCACCATGCGGTAGGGCAGGGCGGCATATTGAATGATGGATTTGGGATGGCTCACGGGCTTGGGTCCACAGGAAATCGGAGGGAGATTTTGTTGCATTTTTATGACATCCGCCAACAGAAATGGCGGGCCGAGGCCCGCCATCACCGTGAACTTAGTATGAATCCATATTGCCCGTGAGGCAATCCTTCAAAGGGTGGGGATCAAAGCCCCAGTACCCAGGCCCCCAGACCGATGGAACCGATCGCCGCCACGGTGCCGGCGCACAGCAGGCCCAAACCAACGACAAGGGCGGTCAGGTCGGAACGGAAGGAAGAAGCGGCAACGGTCATCATAGTCTCCATCGGCGGAATGTCCGTAATGGGGAGGATGATGACCGCCCGAACGGGTGGCCGCTTTGACCTTGGTCAGGTCTAGAGCGGCACGCCTTTCATCGGAACCACCTCTATGGCAACACCCGTCACCCCCGCGCAGGCGGGGGTCCAGGAGTCACGCGCTGATGCCGACGCGGTTCGCTGGATTCCCGCCTGCGCGGGAATGACGATTGAGACGTAGGGATGCTGCGTTTTCCGCAGACTGCTTTGTCTCACCGCACCTGAAACACCGGCATCACCACCGGGCAGGGCAGGCGGGCCTCCAGCTGGCCGGTGGCCAGTTCGGCGGCGACCTTGGCCAAGGCGCGGTCCCAGGCCGACAAGACGATGTTCACGTCGTCGTCGTCATGGGCGTAGCAGACGTTGTGGCTGGCCAGGAACAGCACGCCGGCATGCAGCATCTCGTGGGCGAACAAGGTCTTGATCGCTTCCTTGCGCGCGGTCGGATGATCCTTGACGCTGATGATCTTCCAAGGTGCCCGCCCGACCAGAGCAATGATGTCGGACAGACCGTGGCGCCGGGTCAGTTCGGCGACACCGTCGGCCAGGGTGGTGCCCAGCCTCCACAGCTTTTCGATCACCGGTTCGCGCTCCATCTTGTCGATGGTGGCGATGGCCGCGGCCAGCGACAGGGCCTCGCCGCCGAAGGTGCCGGAAATGAATACATCCTCCATTTCCCGCATGATGTCGGCGCGCCCGGTGATGGCGGAAATGGGCATGCCGTTGCCCATGGCCTTGCCGAACGAGGCCAGATCGGGGGTGATGCCGAACAGCGATTGCGCCCCGCCCAGGGCATAGCGGAAACCGGTGATGACCTCGTCGAACACCAACAGCGCGCCATGGGCGTGCAGCAGATCCTTCAGCCCTTGCAGATAGCCGGGGGCGGGATCGACGGCGTTCATGGGTTCCATGATCAGCGCGGCGAAATGGCCCTTGTGTTCGCTCAGCAGCCGGTCCACCGCGTCGAGGTCGTTATAAGGCACGGTGTGGGTCAGCGCCCGCACCGCCTCGGGGATACCCTTGTGGCGCGAGGTGGCGCCGATATACCAATCCTGCCAGCCGTGATAGCCGCAGACGGCGATGCGGTCGCGCCCGGTGAAGGCGCGGGCCAGGCGGATGGCGGCGCTGGTGGCGTCGGTGCCGTTCTTGCCGTAACGCACCTTTTCCGCACACGGGATCAGCCGGGTCAGGCGCTCGGCCAGTTCGGCTTCCAAGGTGGTGGGCAGGCTGAAGGAAATGCCGCGGCCCAATTGGTCGCGGATGGCCTGATCGACGTCGGCGTCCTGATAGCCCAGCACCACCGGCAGCAAGCCACAGACCATGTCCACATAGCGGTTGCCGTCCACGTCCCACACCCGCCCGCCCTGGCCGTGGGTCACGAACAAGGGGGAGTCTTCCGGGTATTGGATGCGGCTTTTGGAAAAGGTCTGGCTGGCCAGGGGGATGACCTTTTCCGCCCGCTCCAGCCAATATTGCGATCGTTTGGTGCCGAAAAACGGCGGCGGCGGCGCGTCCCGCCAGGATTTGGCGCCGCCGGCATTGCGGATGATGCCGGTATTCAATCGGCGCAAGGCCGGGTCGGCATCCAGTACCGCCAGCACCTCGAGATAGGAAGGCGGACGGCCCGGGGCCGGCAGCCGTGCCGCCACCGCTTGCAGAAAATCCAGGTCGCGGGCTTCGTCCAGGGTCCAGCGTTCGCCCTCCAGGCCGGGCAGCGGGCAGGGGATGCCGCCAATGCGGAAGCGCTCGCGCCGTTCCCGCAGGAACGGGGTGACGTGTTCGCGCTCCGGCACAGTGGTGGCCTCGGCCATGGCCGTGTCCAGGGCCGAGCGGGTGAACACCTCGCAATCCAGGCCGTCGGGCCAGGTCTGGGGGGTGACGTTGCTGGCGTAATCCAGCTTCTGACGTTTGAGCAAGGCCAGAACCTGACCGCAGACCTGCGGGTCGAGGAACGGGCAATCGCCGGTCAGGCGCATGATGATATCGGCGTTTTCAGCCGCTGCCGCCAAGGCGAAGCGGGCCAGCACGTCGTCGAGCGGGCCGCGATGGCAGGCGATGCCCTGCTCCGTCGCCCAGGCGGCCAATGCATCGTCGTCGGCCTGATCGCTGGTGGCCACCACCACCTTGTCGATGCCGGGAATTGCCCGGGCGGCATGGATGACCCAAGCCAGCGCCGGGCGGTCGCCCAGGGGCAGCAGCACCTTGCCGGGCAGGCGGGTGGAGGACAGGCGGGCCTGGATGATGGCGATGGTTTTCATGCGGGCAATCCGGCTTGGGTGCGGGCGGAAATCAGGCAATCCAGCACCGCCAGGGCGTCGCGGCCCGAACAGGGCGGCGGGGCGGCGCCGTCGAGGACGGCAAGGAAGGTGGCCATCTCGGTCCGGTAATCGTCGGCATAGGCGCCGGGGAAGCGGGTGTCCTCGATGACCTGGCCATCGGTGTCCCGCCATTCCAGCCGCCGGTTGTCCAGGTCCAGGCGCAGCAGGCCCTTGGTGCCGGCGATTTCGCCGAAACGCTGGCGCGGGCGGGTGACGTAATCCACGTGGATGGAGGAATGGACGTCGCCCGCATGGCCCAGCACCACGTCGGCCATGTCCTCGGCCTCCATGCCGATGCTGTGGCTGTGGCCGGCGACGCAGGCCAGCACCCGTGCCGGTCCCAGCAGATGGGCGGCCAGATCGATTTCATGGATGTAGTCGAACAGGGCGCCGCCGGTCCTGGGGTCGTTGGCGTAGCCTTTGGTCCAGTCCTGGCCGGGGCGCCAGTCGGGCAGGTAAAGCGCGGCGATGAAGCGCCCCCACAGCACCTGCCCCAGCAAGTGCTGGTCCAAGATGGCGCGGGCACGCAAGGTGACCGGGTTGAGCCGCAGCATCATCGCCACCATCACCGCCAGGCCAGCGGCCTCGGCCTGGTCCAGCACTTGGGACAGGCCGTGCGTGCCGTGGGCCAGCGGCTTTTCCACCATGACCGGGCGGTGGGCTTGGATGCAGGCGGCCAGATCGTCCAGATGCCGGTCCGACGGGCTGGCGATCACCACCGCGCGGGCCGCCTGGATGGCGGCGTCCCGGTCAGCGGTGACCCTGCCGCCCTTGGCCGCCAGCAGGTCGCGCCGCTCGGGCAGGGGGTCGAAACCGATCACCTGTCGCCCCAGGGCCAGGGCATTGCCGGCATGGCGCAAGCCGATACTGCCAAGGCCCAGCACGGCGATCATGGGAGCCCCCTTAAAGCTGCGTGCGGCTGATCATGCTGAGCAGTTCGGCGTCGCTCAGCCACCAATCATTGCTGTCGCTGGCATAGCGGAAATCCTCGGGGACTTCCTTGGCGTCGGCGGGCATGTCGGCCTGGGTCCAGAACGACAGGGCCGGATAGATCAGGTAGCGGTCGGCCAGTTCGCGGGTGGTGCGGGCCTCTTCTTCCGACACCATCACCTCGTGCAGCTTTTCCCCCGGACGGATGCCGATCACCTTGTGCGGCAGGTGGGGGGCCAGACACGACGCCAGCTCGGTGATGCGCATGGACGGAATCTTGGGGATGAAAATCTCGCCGCCCCGCATCATGGCATAGCTGGACAGGACGAAATCGACGCCTTGTTGCAGCGTGATCCAGAACCGGGTCATGCGCGGATCGGTGATGGGCAGATGGTCGGTGCCCTGGCTCAGCATCTGCTGATAGAACGGCACCACCGAGCCCTTGGAGCCGACCACGTTGCCGTAGCGGACGACGGAAAAGCGGGTCTGGGCCCGACCGGCGATGTTGTTGGCGGCGACGAACACCTTTTCCGCCGCCAGCTTGCTGGCGCCGTACAGGTTGACCGGGTTCACCGCCTTGTCGGTGGACAGCGCCACCACCGCCTGGACATTGTTGTCGAGCGCGGCGCGCACGACGTTTTCGGCACCCCACACATTGGTGTGCAGGCATTCGGTCGGGTTGTATTCGGCCAGCGGCACATGCTTTTGCGCGGCGGCGTGGATGACCACGTCGACGCCCTTGAAGGCGCGGTTCAAGCGGTCCAGGTCGCGCACGTCGCCGAGGAAATAGCGGATGGCCTTGAACTTGTGTTCAGGGAAGTCCCGCTGCATCTCGAAATGCTTTTGCTCATCGCGGGAAAACACGATCAGCCGCTCGACGGCATAATTGTCGAGGATGGTGCGGATGAATTGCCGCCCGAACGACCCGGTACCGCCGGTGACCAGGACGGACTTGCCGTCCAGCTTGTTGCCGATGTCGTGGCGGAAGGAATTGAGAATGGCCAAGGTCAACCTCGCATGCTTTGCGGACGTTCTATCCGTGGTTCAAGCATGACGGCACAAAGGTTAAGATTTCCTGGCAGCGGCGTCAGTAGCCGCCGATGATGTCGAAGATCCCCTTGCTCTGGCCGATGGGCTGGGCCATGAACATCTGCTGGATGTAGTTGGTGGCCTGGTTCGAGGTCAGCGCCAGCGAGTTCACCGACAGGTCGAAACGGGCCTTGGCCGCTTTCTTCTCGGCGGTCTTGGCCTCGATGATTTCCACGGACTTGACTTCAAAGTCGCTCTGGGCCTGATCCTGGGCCAATCCCAGCTTGCTGAGCGCGCCGCCCAGTTGCGCCTCGGCGATGGACCACTGGGTTTCAGCCATGCGCACCCGCTCGATGGCGTCGTCGATGGCCGCCTTGGCGGCGTCCTGGTCCGTGGCGGTGGCGAAATTGTTGTAGCCCCAGGCGCTGAGCACGCCGCCGCCGCCCTTGTGCAGGGTGCCGGTATGGGTGGTGCCGCCGACGTCGAAACTGATCTGGTCGCCGGTGATGGTGACGTTGCTGATGTCCTCGAACTTGGTCCCACCCACCGTGCCGCCCGACAGGGTGTTTTCGGAGAATTCGGGACGCACCGTGCCGCTGCCGTCATCCATCTCGATGGAATAGTCGTTGCCGAGGAAATAATGCTTCAGCTCGATCTGGTAGCTGCCGGCCGAGAACAGTTCCGGCCTGTCGGGCCAAGTGTTGGAATTGGTGCGGTTGTTGGCGGTGAGCAGGCTATTGTCCAGCCACGACGAACCGACCATGGTGGTCAGGGTCGAATAGGCGTAATCGAAGGCCTCGGCCGACCCCAGATCGGCGGCGTTGCGCATCTCGATCAGCTTGTTGCGGAGGTCGTCCATCTTGCCCAGCGCGGTCTGCACCCGCTGATAGGGAGTGGCGATCTCGGCCTTGGCGTTGACGGCGGCTTCCAGTTTGGCTTCGTAATCGGCCTGGGCGGAACCGTCGTACTTGTCCTCGATGCGTTCGTATTCCTTTTTCAGGCGGTCAGCCTGCGCCACCTTCACGCGCAACAGGGCGTTGTCGGAATTGTAGCTGTAAAGGCTATACTGCGTTTGCAGCAGCGAGGATATGTCCGCCATGGATCACCTGCCTGAGGTCGACGTTCTATCGCCTGCGCCCGGCTGTTTCCCGAGCTGTCAGCGCTGGGCTTGGCCCGGCGCGGTTGGTTCTTTCCAGTACCCACTATAGCATCGGAGAATGCGAAAGTCGTCAGTATTTTCGCACCGATTGCCGCCGCGCCCGGTTTGGTGGTACAATCGGCGTTGCAGAAGTGCATGTGGCTGCGGTGACGCGGTCGTCGTGACGGAAAGCGCACGATCATGGAAGCGGTGAGCAGATCCGTCGGTCGGTTGGACGACCTTTACGCCCTGACGCAAGTCACCGGGGCGCCGTTCCGTCGTTTCGGCCAAGTGGTTGCCAACCTTGATGCGCAGACTGCGACCAGCCAGCGCACCTATACCCTGGCCGAGGGCCGTCTGGCCAGCCAGGCGGCGGTTGATGCCGCTGGCGACGTGCTCGATTCGCTTTACGTCCTCCGCGACAAACTGGGCATCGCCGACGGTTTGAGCATTCCCAGCCAGCGCGGCGATGCCAGCCGTTTCTCGGTGCAGACCGACATCACCACCTTGGTGGGCGGCATCGACAAAAGGGTGGCGCAGGCCACGGTGTCGGGCCTTAATCTGGTGTCGCAGCCCAGCACCGCCATCCGCATCCAGACCACCGATCTGGGCGGCGTCACCACGGTGACCAGCCAGCCTTTGGACAGCCGCAGCCTGGGTCTGTCGGGGCTCAGCGTCACCGATCAAAGCGCCACCGAAGCGGCCCGCGTCGCCGTCGATCGGGCCATCCGGCAGGTGTCGACCCGCTACGAGGCCTTGTCCAATGCGGTGCAGGGGCTCCGTTACGACGACGGCATCAATGCCGGACTGGTGGGGGCGCTGTCCAGCTTCGGTCGTGCCGACGGGGCGACCTCCTACACCTCCACCGCCTCTTCCGCCACCGCCTCTTCTGCCGCCTCGTCCTTCTCCGCGGCCTTGCGTCGCGGCTCCTTGGTCAATCTCAGAGCGTGACAGCCATGCCCGGCTTTCGCTATAAGGCGCCGGCGCATCTTCGGAGGTTCCATGGAAAACCGTGAAATGTATGACGAGATCAATGCCCTGATCGGCGCGGTCGCCAAGGCGTTCGATACCAGCGAGACCGACGTCGTCACCGCCATCGAACAAGGCCGCCTGGGCATGGAAATGATGGTGGACGACGAGGGACGCAATTTCATCCAGGCCAGCCTGGACGAACGCTCGGTCCGCATCTATCAGGGCGCCATCTATCGCGAGGACGACGACGGCGCCGATCTCGCCGACGGCGCCGAGGAAGATTGCGGTGGCGGTGGTTGTACCTGCGGGCATTGATGCCCCTTTAAGTCGGCTGTTCGCATCCCCATGTGCTCTCGGTAAAGCGATTCGCTTGCAAGGGGAGTACCGGAGATGCAAACCGCGGCCCATACCAGCGTTCCTCACAACCCCCATATTCGTTCCATCACCCTCAACCACCCCTGGCATTGGCTGTCGGCGGGGTGGGCGGACATGTGCGCCAATCCCGGTGTCAGCTATCTGTATGGCGGCCTGTTCACCGCCATCGGCTTCGGCCTGTTCTATGGCCTGGACGCGGTCGGGATGGGCTATCTGATCCTGCCTTTGGTCTTCGGCTTCGCCCTGATCGGCCCGGTGGCCGCCGTCGGCCTTTACGAGACCAGTCGCCGTCAGCAGGACGATTGCGCCACCGGTCTTGGCGAGGCCCTGGCCGCCATTCGCCGCAATCCGACCCAGATCGCCCTGGTCGGCACCTTTCTGCTGATCGCCTTCCTCGCCTGGGTGCGGCTGGCCATGCTGGAATTCATGCTGTTCTTCGGCTCGGCCCCGCCGTCGCTGGATCGCCTGATCGACACCATGTTGCTGTCGCCGCAAAGCCTGGCCTTCCTGTTGGTCGGGCTGGTCAGCGGCGGCATGCTGGCCCTGGGCGTGTTCGCCATGACCGCCATCGCCGTGCCCATGCTGCTGCATCGCACCGATTGCGACGCCATGACCGCCATGCTGACCAGCGTCGACGCGGTGCGCCGCAACTGGCGGCCGATGATGCTGTGGGCCGGGCTGATCTCGTTTTTCACCATGCTCGGCATGGCTTTGTTTTTCGTCGGTCTGATCGTCACCTTGCCGTTGATCGGACATGCCAGTTGGCATGCCTACCGCGATCTGGTGGAGTGACTTTTATCCGGGCCGGGCGCATGCTGTCGCCGGTTTGACAGGCGCCGGGGACCGAGGTCATGGATAACGGATTGCGGGTGAAGGTGGATGGGGCGGTGGCGGTGGTGACGCTGACCCGGCCCCAGGTGCACAACGCCCTGGACGAGGCGCTGGTGGTCAACCTGACCCAGGCGTTCCAGAAGCTGGGGGTGGCCGAGGCGGTGCGTGTCATCGTGCTCGAGGCCGAGGGCAAAAGCTTTTGCGCCGGCCTCGACGTCGCCTGGGTGCGCCGCTCCATGGATGGCGGCAAGGACCACAATCAGCGCGACGCCATGATGCTGGCGGTGCTGATGGATGCCATCGACCGCTGTCCCAAGCCGGTGATCGCGGTGGTCGCCGGCAGTGCTTTGGGCGGCGGTGTCGGCCTGGTCGCCGCCGCCGATATCGTGCTGGCCTCGGAAGAGGTGGGTTTCGCCCTGACCGAGGTGCGGCTGGGGCTGGAACCCACCATCATCGGCCCGCAACTGGTCGCCGCCATGGGCGCGCGGGCCTGTCGGCGCTATTGGCTGACGGCGGAACGCTTCGACGCGCGCGAGGCGTTCCGGCTGGGTCTGGTCCATGCGGTCTTCCCCGCCGACAAACTGGCCGAGGCCCGCGACCGCATGATCGAGTCCTGTCTGAAGGGGGCGCCCAAGGCCCAAGCCGGGTCGAAGGAAGCCATCCGCGTCATCGACGAAGCGGAAAGTGGCCCCGATCTGATGCGGCTGATCGCTCATCGCTTCGCCGAGCAACGGGTGGGCGACGAGGGGCGCGAAGGTCTGGCCGCCTTCGTCGAAAAGCGCAAACCCGGCTGGAGCACTTGACCCGGACTGGCTGTGCTGCTTCCCTGAACGGCCATCAGCGGAGATATGCGCATGCTTGCCGAATGTCTTGCCGGAACCCGGGTTCTTGACCTGACCCAGTACATCCCCGGTCCCTTCGCCACCCAATGGCTGGCCGATCTGGGGGCCGAGGTGGTCAAGGTCGAACCCCCCGCCGGCGACCCCATGCGGACGATGGGGCCGGTGGATGCCGACGGCACCACCCCCTTTTACAAGCTGGCCAACCGCAACAAGGTGGTGGTGCGGCTGGATCTGAAGACCGAACCGGGCAAGGCCGGACTGACCGGGCTGTTGGCCGCCGCCGACGTGCTGGTGGAGGCCTATCGCCCCGGCGTGCTCGACCGCCTGGGCTTTTCCGCCGCCGAACTGGCCCGCATCAATCCGCGGCTGATCCATTGTTCGCTCTCCGGCTATGGCCAGACCGGCCCCCATGCCCCGGTGGCCGGCCACGATCTCACCTATGTGGCCCTGACCGGCGGGCTGTTCGCCTCGGGCATCGCCGGTCGTCCGGTGATGACCTTCCCGCCCCTGGCCGACCATGCCGGGGCCATGTTGGCGGTGCAGGGCGTGCTGGCGGCGCTGTTGCGCCGGGGTCGCACCGGCACGGGGGCGCGGCTGGATATCAGCCTGTCGGAAGCAGCGCTGTCGTGGATGGGCGGCGTGCTGACCGCCACCCATCGCGGCGGCGAGGCGAAACGCGAACACGACATCATCAATGGCGGTGCCGCTTTCTATCGCATCTACCGCAGCGGCGACGGGCGCTTCGTCGCCTTGGGGGCCATCGAGGAAAAGTTCTGGCGCGGCTTCTGCGCCAAAGTGGGGCGCGAGGACTGGATTCACCGCCAGTCCGAGCCCATGCCGCAAAACGACCTGATCGCCGAGTTGGGGGCGCTGTTCCTGACCCGGACGCGTGATGAGTGGGCGGCGCTTCTGTGCCCCGCCGATTGCTGCTTCGAGCCGGTGCTGGAACCGGCGGAGGTGGCCCATCATCCGCAATGGAAGGACCGCGATCTGATCCATGTGGGCCAGGATAAGGATGACGTGGCGGAGGTGCTGCTGCCGGTGTTCCTGGACGGCGCCCGCGCCCACGATCGCCGCCCGTTCAAGGAAGACGACGTCCAGGCGGTGCTGGCCACATGGCGTTGACCCTGCCCATCCATGGCGGTGACCTGAAGGCTGCCGAAGCCCGCTGGGGCAAGTCTGCCGCCGGCTGGCTGGATTTGTCCACCGGCATCAATCCCTGGCCCTATCCGGTCGGTCCGCTGGCCGCCCATGTCTGGCACCGGCTGCCCGGCGCCGGCGAGGACGCGGCGTTGCGTGCCGCCGCCGCCGCCGCCTATGGCTGCCGCCCCGATCAGGTGCTGGCGACACCCGGTTCCAGCGCCGTCATCCAGGTCCTGGCCCGCAGTCAATCGCCGTGCCGGGTGGCGGTGGTGTCGCCCACCTATGGCGAACATGCCGCCGCCTGGACCTTGGCCGGCCATGGTGTATCCGAGGTATCGGTGCCCGCCGATGGCGCCGGGGCCGAGGTGTTGGTGCTGGTCAATCCCAATAATCCCGACGGACGCACCCACTCCCCCGCCGACATCCTGGCCTTGACCGAACGTTTCGCCTTGGTGGTGGTGGACCAGGCTTTCGGTGAAGTGGTGCCGCATCTGTCGGTGGCCGGACAGTTGCGGCCCGGTCTGGTGGTGCTGCATTCCTTCGGCAAATTTTATGGTCTGGCCGGGCTGCGCCTGGGCTTTTGCCTGGGCATGCCCGATCTGCTGGCCGGTCTGGCGGCGCAATTGGGGCCGTGGCCGGTCTCGGGGCCGGCTTTGGCCATCGGCGCCGCCGCCCTGGCCGACAGGGTCTGGGCCGAGGCCAGCCGCGCCCATCTGGCTCATGCCGCCACCCGCCTGGATGCGGTGCTGGCCGCCGCTGGCCTGCGGGCGGTGGGCGGCACCAGCCTGTTCCGGCTGGTCGAACATCCCGATGCCGCCGGCCTTTATGATCGCCTGGGCCGCGCCGGCATTCTGGTGCGCGCCTTCGCCCATCGCCCCACTTGGCTGCGCTTCGGCCTGCCCGGCGGCGAAACGGCCTTGCGCCGGCTGGAGCAGGCCTTGGCATGAAGCTGGTGGCCTTCGACGGCGACGACACCTTGTGGCACAACGAGCCGCTGTTCTGGGCCACTCAGGACCGTTTCAAGGCCCTGCTGGCACCCTATTGCCCGCCCGAGCATCTGGCGGAGCGGCTGCTGGCCACCGAGGTGGCCAATCTGGCGTTGTTCGGCTACGGCATCAAGGGCTTCGTCCTGTCCATGATCGAAACCGCCATCCAGGTGTCGGATGGGCAGGTGGCCAATGCGGTGATCCATGAACTGATCGAGCGCGGCAAGCACATGCTGGCCCATCCGGTGCACCTGCTCGATCAGGTGGCGGAGACGGTGGCGGCGGTCAAGGCCGCCGGTCACCGGGTGATGCTGATCACCAAGGGTGACCTGATCGACCAGGAAGCCAAGCTGGCCCGCTCCGGTCTGGCCCATCTGTTCGAGGCGGTGGAGGTGGTCAGCGAAAAGGACGAGGCCTTGTATCGCCGCCTGTTCGCCAAGTACGGCAGCGGCTGCGAGGCTTGCGTCATGGTCGGCAATTCGGTGCGCTCGGATATCCTGCCGGTGCTGGCGGCGGGCTGTTGGGCGGTGCATGTCGCCTATGCCGGCCCGGTTTGGGCGCATGAACGGGCCGAGGCGCCCGTGGATCATCCCCGCTATGTGCGGCTGGAGCACATGGGCGGGCTGCCCGGCTGGCTGAAGGGAATCTAGAAAGGGGGGATGGGGCGAGTGATCGGATTCGAACCGACGACATCCAGGACCACAACCTGGCGCTCTAACCGACTGAGCTACACCCGCCACCGCGAAGGCCGCATGTGTACCTAAAGCCGGGGTGTGCCGTCAAGGGGCGAAATTGCACTTTGTCCTTCATCCAACTTTCACCCCGCCGCCGGGCCGTCCGGCTACACTGTCGGTCACGCCCCGCATGCAAGGATTTCGCCCCATGAGCAACGACGATATCGGTGTCAATCCCTCGACCGAACCCAGCTTTTCGGCCCTGGTCGACATGGCCTTGTCGCGTCGCGCCGTCTTGGGCGGCATCGCCGCCGCCGGCCTGGTGCGGCAGGTGGATTTTTCCACCCCCGCCCGCGCCGCCGGCATGGCCGGTCCCAGCCTGACCTTCGCCGAGGCGCCGCACAGCATCGGCGAAAGCCATCAGGTGGCGCCGGGCTATGATGCCGGCGTGCTGATCCGCTGGGGCGACAAGGTGCTGGCCGATGCGCCCAGCTTTGATCCGGTGCGGCAAAGCGCCGCCGCCCAGGCTCGGCAATTCGGCTACAACAACGACTTCCTCGGCTATTGCCCGTTGCCGGCGGGGTCGGGGGCGTCGGATCACGGATTGCTGGTGGTCAACCATGAATACACCGATTCCTGGCTGATGTTCCCCGGCCTGACGGAAAAGGACGGCGCCACCAAGGTGACGCGGGAACAGGCGCAGATCGAACTGGCCGCCCACGGCCTGTCGGTGATCGAGATCCGCCGGCTGAACGGGCCGTGGCGGGTGGTCGAGGATTCGGCCTATGCCCGCCGCATCACCTTGGACACCGCCATGGCGGTGTCCGGCCCCGCCGCCGGCCATGACCGGCTGAAGACCAGGGACGACCCGTCGGGGCGGCTGGTGCTGGGGACGTTGAACAATTGCGCCGGCGGCCTGACCCCGTGGGGCACCATCCTGACGGCGGAAGAAAACTTCCATCAGTATTTCGCCGGCGCGCCGCAAGGGCCGGAGGCGGCGGCGCACAAGCGCTTGGGGCTTGTCGGCAAGCCGGCATATTCCTGGGGCCGGCATTTCGACCGTTTCGACGTGACGCGTGAGCCGAACGAGCCCAACCGCTTCGGCTGGCTGGTCGAAGTGGACCCCTATGACCCCAAGGCGCAGCCGGTCAAGCGTACCGCGCTCGGCCGTTTCAAGCACGAGGCCGCCAATGTGGTGGTCAATGCCAATGGCCGGGTCAGCGTCTATTCCGGCGACGATGAGCGCTTCGAGTACCTCTACCGCTTCGTGTCGCGCGATCGGGTCGATCTGCTCAACCGCGCCAACAATCGCCGCCTGCTGGATGACGGCATCCTGTACGTGGCCAAGTTCCACGCCGATGGGCGTCTGACCTGGCTGCCCTTGATTTTCGGCAACGGACCGCTCAATGCGGGCAACGGCTTCCACTCCCAGGCCGACGTGGTGATCGAGGCGCGCCGTGCCGCCGATCTGATGGGCGCCACCCCCATGGACCGGCCCGAGGATGTCGAGACCAACCCGGTCACCGGCAAGGTCTATATGATGTGCACCAACAACAGCAGCCGCAAGGCCGAGCAGACCGATGCCGCCAATCCGCGCGCCAACAACGTTCACGGTCACGTGATCGAGATGGTGCCGCCGATGGTCGCAGGTCAGCCCGACCATGCGGCCTTGGACTATACCTGGTCGGTGTTCCTGCTGGCCGGACCCAAGGGGCAGGGGCGCTATCACCCGGACACCTCGGATGCCGGCTGGATGTCGGCGCCCGACAATCTGGCCTTCGATCCGGCGGGGCGGTTGTGGATTTCCACCGACCAGGGTTCGGCCCAGGCGGCCAACGACATTCCCGACGGCATGTATGCCATGGAAACCGAAGGGCCGTTCCGCGCCTTGTCCAAGTTCTTTTACGCCTGTCCGCGCGGGGCGGAAATGTGCGGCCCCATGTTCACCCCCGACGGCAAGACGCTGTTCGTCGCCGTGCAGCATCCGGGAGAGAACAAGGGCTCGACCTTCGACGCGCCGTCGACCCGCTTTCCCGATTTTCAGCCGGGCATGCCGCCGCGTCCGTCGGTGGTCGCCATCACCAAAAAGGATGGCGGGGTGATCGGGTCGTAGGCATGATGGTCGGGGGGCTAGGATGGGGCGCAGTCGGAGAATTTCGTTGACCCTGGAAGTCCTTCATATGCCGGCGGCGGGCGCCGTCGCCGGCCCGCCCTTGCTGTTCGTCCATGGCTCGTATTGCGCCGCCTGGATATGGGAAACCCATTTCCTGCCGTTTTTCGCGGGCCTCGGTTTTGACTGCCATGCGCTGTCACTGCGCGGCCATGGCGGCTCGGACGGGGCGGTGGAATGGGCGGCGTTGGCCGATTATGTCGCCGACGTGGCCCAGGTGGCGGCAGCCCTGGATCGTCCGCCGGTGCTGATCGGCCATTCCATGGGCGGTCTGGTCGCCCAGCATGTGGTCGCGGACGGCCATCCGGCCTGCGGCATGGCGCTGTTGGCGTCGACGCCGCCATCGGGCCTGGGGGCCTCCAGCCTGCATATGATGGCCCATGCCCCCGACGTGCTGTTCCAACTCGGCTTGCTGCAAAGCCTGGGGCCGGACATGGTGTCACCCGACATCATGCACCGGGCGCTGTTTTCCGACCACACCGACCCCACGCATGTGGTGTGGATGATGAACCATCTGCAAAAGGAATCCACCCGCCTCACCGCTGAATTGCTGATGCCCACCCGCCCGTGGCCGCCGCAGGGCGATCCGGTGCCGGTGCTGGTGGTGGGCGGCGATGCCGACAAGTTCCTGCCGGTTTCGGCGTTCACGGAAACCGCCGGGCATTGGCAGGGCGAATTGCATGTTTTGCCCGGTGCGCCGCACGGGTTGATGGCCGATAGCCATTACTGGCAGCCGACGGCGGATTTGCTGCTGGATTGGCTCAGGCGAAATACCGCCTGAGCCGGATCAGCGCCTCGTCGATGGCCTGATCGGTCTTGGCGAAGCAGAAGCGGGCGTAATGTTTGGGGGCGTCGGTCTCGAAGAAGGCGCCGATGGGGATGGCGGTGACGCCGGCATGCTCGGTGATGTGGGTGCAAAAAGCGCGGTCATCGCCCTTGAAGCCCAGGGGGCGGAAATCCGCCGACAGGAAATAAGATCCATGGCAGGGCAGGGGGGCAAGGCCGATCCCGGCCAGACCCTGCGCCAACCGGTCGCGTCGGGCGGCCAAGGTGGCCGGTAAATTGGCCATGTAGGCGCCGGCATGCTCCAGCCCCCAGGCCACCGCCGTCTGCAAGGCCGGGGCGGTGGTGAAGGTGAGGAACTGATGGGCCTTGGCGATGGGGGCCAGCAAGGCCGGGGCGGCCACCACCCAGCCCACCTTCCAGCCGGTCAGGGAAAAGATCTTGCCGGCCGAGCCCACCTTGGCGCAGCGCGCGCGCATGCCCGGCAGGCTCATCAGCGGGATATGGGCATGGCCGTCATAGGTCAGGTGTTCATAGACCTCGTCGCAGATGGCATAGGCGTCGTGGCGTTCCAGCAATTGGGCGATGAAGGCCAGTTCGTCGGCGTCGAACACCTTGCCGCAGGGATTGGCCGGGCTGTTCAGCACCAGCGCCTTGGTCTTGGGACCGAAGGCATCGGTCAGGTGTTGGCGCGGCAGCGACCAGTCGGGCGCTTGCAGGCGGACGATGCGCGGCACGCCGCCGGCGCGGCGGATGATGGGCAGATAGGAATCATAAAGCGGCTCGATCACCACCACCTCGTCGCCCGGCTCGATCAGGCCGAACAGGCAGGCGGCCAGTGCCTCGGTGGCGCCTGAGGTCACCATCACCTCGGTTTCGTCCACCTGGGTGGCCCAAAAGCGGTTTTCATGCGCCGCCACCGCCTGACGCAGCGGGATGATGCCCATCATCGACGGATATTGGTGCGGCCCGTCGATCACCGCCTGGGCCAGGCGCTCGATCACCGGCGATGGTTCCAGCCCCTCGGGAAAGCCCTGGCCCAGATTGATGGCGCCATGGTGCTGCGCCAGCCGCGACATGGTTTCAAAGATGGTGGTGCCGCAGGCGGAGAAGACCGAATTGGCGCTTGGCATGGCGGGAACCTTGGTTGTTGCACGGGCGGCGGTACTCTATCACCAAGCGGGCATGGGGTAATGCCTAATAAGTGTGCTTAAGTGCCCGAATAATCAGCAGTTTCGGGGGCGGATTTGCGGCAAAGGCCTCAGTTTTCTTGATGGCGGAACTGGCACAATGCGTGCTAAATGATGACCCGCGCTTTGCCGCTGGTTCCACGCTTTTCGAGAGACGCGGTTTCATGAAAAAGATCGAAGCGATCATCAAGCCCTTCAAGCTGGATGAGGTTAAGGAAGCCCTGCATGAAGTCGGGCTTCAGGGGCTGACCGTCACCGAAGCCAAGGGTTTCGGCCGGCAAAAGGGCCACACCGAATTGTACCGTGGCGCCGAGTATGTGGTGGACTTCCTGCCCAAGGTGAAGATCGAGCTGGTCATTGATGACGGTTTGGTCGAACGGGCTGTCGAAGCCATCCAACAGGCCGCCCATACGGGCCGCATCGGCGACGGCAAGATCTTCATTTCCCCGGTCGAGGAAGCCATCCGCATCCGCACCGGCGAAAAGGGCAACGACGCCATCTGATGCTTTCCGCTTCTCGGCAAGCCTTTGACTAATAAATTTTCGCGTTTTCCACAATAAACAGGAATTGTGACCATGGCCGACAACGTCAAGAAGGTCCTTGAAATGATCAAGGAAAACGACGTGAAGTACGTCGATTTCCGTTTCACCGATCCGCGCGGCAAGTGGCAGCACACTGCCCAGCACGTCTCCACCGTGGACGAAGACATGCTGACCGAAGGTCTGATGTTCGACGGCTCCTCCATCGCTGGTTGGAAGTCCATTGATCAGTCCGACATGGTGCTGATGCCCGATAGCTCGACCGCCGTCATGGACCCCTTCGCCGCCCAGTCGCAGATGATCATCTTCTGCGACATCATCGAGCCGGCCACCGGCCAGCTGTATGACCGCGATCCCCGCGCCATCGCCAAGCGCGCCGAGCGCTATGTGGTCGAATCGGGCGCCGGCGACACCGCCTTCTTCGGCCCGGAAGCCGAATTCTTCGTGTTCGACGACGTCAAGTTCAAGACCGGCATGAACGTCGGCTATTACGAACTGTCGTCGGAAGACGGCGCCGAAGCCTCGGGCAAGGAATTCCAGGAAGGCAACCTGGGCCACCGTCCGGGCGTCAAGGGCGGCTACTTCCCGGTTCCGCCGGTGGACGCTTCGGTCGACATGCGCGCCGAAATGCTGACCATCATGGGCGAAATGGGTCTGCCCGTCGAAAAGCATCACCACGAAGTGGCGTCGTCGCAGCACGAGTTGGGCTGCAAGTTCGGCACCATGGTTCAGGCCGCCGACTGGCTGCAGATCTACAAGTACGTGGTCCACAACGTCGCCGCCTCCTATGGCAAGTCGGCCACCTTCATGCCGAAGCCGATCTATGGCGATAACGGCTCGGGCATGCACGTGCACCAGTCCATCTGGAAGGACGGCAAGCCGCTGTTCGCCGGTTCGGGCTATGCCGACCTGTCGGACACCGCGCTTTACTACATCGGCGGCATCATCAAGCATGCCAAGGCGCTGAACGCCTTCACCAACCCGCTGACCAACTCGTACAAGCGCCTGATCCCCGGCTTCGAGGCTCCGGTGCTGCTGGCCTACTCGGCCCGCAA
>VBWB01000003.1:0-105833 GCA_006218045.1 Stygiobacter sp. | reverse complement strand
GATCCGGGCGCGAACCCCTATCTGGCCTTCTCCGCCATGCTGATGGCCGGCCTGGACGGTATCGCCAACAAGATCCATCCCGGCGAAGCCATGGACAAGAACCTGTACGACCTTCCCCCGGAAGAGCTCAAGCAGGTCCCGACCGTGTGCGGCAGCTTGCGTGAAGCCCTGGAAAGCCTGCGGGCCGACAACGACTTCCTGTGCAAGGGCGATGTGTTCTCGAAGGAATTCATCGAGGCCTATATCGACCTCAAGTTCGAGGAAGTGTTCAAGTTCGAGCACACCCCGCACCCGGTGGAATTCTCCATGTACTACTCGGTCTGATCCGAATAAGGGCTGCTGCGGTTTCCATCACCCCCGGTAAGGAGGTGGTGACCGGTCAAGGAAAACCCCGTCAGGAAACTGGCGGGGTTTTCTTTTTAGGTGATTGCCGCAAATGGCGTGCTCCGTTGCCTGAATGGGTGCGGACCGCTCATACGGTGCGCTGATTATTTAGCGGGGTTTGGGTGGACAATTGTAATAGCTCATGCTCTGTCTGTATTTGCGTACGACTAAAGATTGATATTTTAAAGTCAACGCATAAACTAAGTGCTCCTATCTGGAGGTGCGTGATGACTCGGATTTGCATTCTAATGATGGTTCTGGTGCTTGCTGGATGCGCGCGTACCTTCAAATACGATAATGTCTCTTATCCTTCGCGGGAGCTTGCATTGGCTGCCGCGCGCACGGACACCGATCGTAAGGTCGCCGGTGTACAAGTCGCCGACGAGAAGGTAGGTGGTTCCATTCTTGTTGTGATACCGACAAACGACATTATTCAGCAACATGGTGTGGTTACGACCGGAAATCCGAGCCAAGAGAGCAAAGGATACGTAGCGGACGTTCTGGAGATTGGCTTTCTCGGCATGGCGGATGTGGTGAAGCGAGGGCAGGTTTTTGATCATGTGGATGTGGGCCGTAGTCCAGATCCGGAAGGTGAAACAGCGGGCGGGTATGATTATAAGCTTTGGCTCTTGGGTAAGAGCCAATCTGAATGGCAATGGTATCTGTCGAAGTCGGGTGACAGCTACCGTGCGCCAATCACACAAGACAAGGGGCTCGCAGGCTCAGCGCGGCTCGCATCGTTTAACAATTCCTTATTGAAGTCGGTTGCCCTAATGGGCAAAGAGGCTGGCAAGCCGTCCCGGGTGGACAAAGAATCTTCACATCCGCCCGGCGGAGGAACGAGGGGCAATAGCTCTGGTCTAGGTACCGCTTTCTTCATCAACTCCGCAGGCTTTGCCGTCAGCAATGCCCACGTCGTGGACCGCTGCAACAGTGTTAAGGCGGTTCTGCCCGAGGCTGGTACGGCGTCAACGGTCATCGTCGCTACCGATCAGGAAAATGACCTCGCATTGTTGAGGATTAACGCCAAGCCTGGGGCCTTTGCCCAGTTACGCTTGGGGCCTACGGTCCGGCAGGGCGAGCAAATCATCATCTACGGGTATCCGCTTGCGGGGGCTCTGGCCTCCAAGGGGAATCTTTCCATCGGAGTGGTTAGCGCATTGGCCGGTTTACTCGATGATTCGCGAAAGCTCCAGATATCCGCTCCCGTCCAACCGGGTAACAGCGGTGGACCTGTGCTTGACCAACAGGGAAACGTCATCGGGGTGGTGGACAGCAAACTTAACGCTTTGGCAGCAGCCAAGCTAACGGGAGACATCCCGCAGAATGTCAACTTTGCAATCAAGGCGGGCGTCTTGGCAGGCTTCTTGGAAGCGAACGGCGTGGCATTCGGAACAGACACCGCTAAGAGGCAATTGAACGCGGCAGACATCGGCGACAAAGCAAAAGCATTCACTTTCATGGTTCAGTGCTACGGACACGGTTATTAGGAAAAGTCTTAATGGCCCATGGATATCATCTCTGGCGACTTTAATATTGTAGTCAATGATCAGGCGCGGCGCGAATGTTCCGGCCTTAAGTTGATGGCCTTGAGTTGGACGATTTTTCTTTGCTTGCGGTCGCAGCGTCCAACGGTTATTTTCTCCTCCTCCTTTGGGGAGTAGCCGCTCTCGCCTAGCAGAGAGGGGCGCGTCAACAGACTTGGCCTGGTCTTCATCAGAAGCAGGTGGGCCGTGGCGCGTCCGGCCATCGGGTTTGGCAAGACCATGGGTTGCGGGTTCCGTCCGGCCGGGCGGGAGCTTCGCAGCCTCGTGCGTCTTGCCCGGCCTTGGATTGTTCCCCGTGGAATCCTTTCTCGTCTCGACCACCATCGTCGCCATCGCCGAAATCGGCGACAAGACCCAATTGCTGGCCCTGCTGCTGGCCGCCAAGTTCCGCCGCCCCGTGCCCATCATCCTGGGCATTTTCGTCGCCACCATCGCCAACCATGCCGGGGCGGCGGCCCTTGGCGCGGCCATATCCGCCCTGATCGGCCCCGATACCATGCGCTGGCTGCTGGCGGCGGGCTTTGTCGCCATGGGCATCTGGGTGCTGGTGCCCGACAAGGTCGACGACGACGAGGCGCCGAAAGCCCCGCGTTTCGGTGTTTTCGGCGCCACTGTCATCGCCTTTTTCCTGTTGGAGATGGGTGACAAGACCCAGATCGCCACCATCGCCTTGGCGGCACGCTACAGCGAATGGTGGGTGGTCACCATGGGCACCACCTTGGGGATGATGATCGCCAACGTCCCTGCCGTGCTGATCGGCCAAGCCGCCGCCACCACCTTGCCGCTGCCGGTGGTGCGCGTGGTTGCCGCCTTGGCTTTTTTCGTTCTGGCGGCGTTGCTGGCCCTGGATTCGTTTCCTCGGCTTATGGGCTGATTTTTCAGCCCAAACAGCGCAAGAAACCGTTGCCTCGCAGGCGACCGGAGTGTAGCTCAGCCTGGTAGAGCACTGTCTTCGGGAGGCAGGGGCCGGAGGTTCGAATCCTCTCACTCCGACCAATGAAAAGCCCAGCCAGATCAAGCGTCTGGCTGGGCTTTTTTCTTGGGCTGAAGGTGGCCTTGTTTCGGTTTGGCTTAGTTACTGGCCAAGTAACCCTGTGGGTAAGGGGTCAGCCAACAACGCCCTAAATCGAGGCGGCCTTCCAGGCCTGCATGGCCGGCAGAGCCCAGATGGCCGCGCAATAGGCGCTGCCGGTTTCATTGAGCGGCAGGTCATAGGTGGTAAAGCGGCTGACCACCGGCGCGTACATGGCATCGGCGACGGAAAAGCGTCCGAACAGGAAGGGTCCGCCGGCACCAAAGCGCGCCCGGCAATCATCCCAGATGGCACTGATGCGCTTGACCTCAGCGGCGACGTCGTCGGGGATTTCGCGCATGGGGGTGTGGGCGCACATATCCATGGAGCAGGCGTTGCGCAAGGCGGGAAAGCCGGAATGCATCTCCGCCGACACCGCGCGGGCGATGGCGCGGGCGGTGCGGTCGTCGGGCCACAAGCCGGCCTCGGGGAAGGTTTCGGCCAGATATTCGCAGATGGCCAGGGAATCCCACACCACCAGCCCGTCATGGATCAGGCAGGGCACCTTGCCCGAGGGCGAGTGCTTCAGGATATTGGCCTTGGTCTCGGGCTGGCGCAGGGCGATATCCACTTCCGCCACCGTCAACCCGGCCACATGCGCGGCCAGCCACGGGCGTAGTGACCACGATGAAAAGCGCTTGCTACCGATGATCAAGGTGACGTCGCGGGTCATGGGCTGCTCCTTGGAGGTCGAGCGGTGATGATGGCTTCGCCATGGTCGCCGTGCAAGCGGGTCTTTCCAACCCCCGTGGCTTTCGCCATGCTAGGCACGGATGATTTAAAGACGGAGTGAAATGGTGCTGGAACATCTGGTCGAGTGGCACGCCGGAGCCGTTACCCTGGTGCCGGTCCGGAAGTCGGGCCTGGAATCCTGGCGGCAAACCCAGTCCGAGGCCGGGCGTGCCTGGATGGAGGCCAACGCTTTCACCGCCGAACCCGGTCAGAGTCTGGTCATGCCGCACCCCGAGGGTCACGCCGCCGCCGTTTTGGTCGGGCTGGCCGAGGATGACGACCCGTGGGCCTTCGCCGGTGTCGCCGCCAAACTGCCGCCGGGCACCTATGCCATCGCCGGCGCCCTGCCTCCCCGTCAGGCCGATTGGGCCGCCTTGTCCTGGGTCTTGGCCACCTATGCCTTCGGTCGCTACAAAAGCCGGGGCGGGCGCGACTGGCCCACGCTGGTCTGGCCCGAACAGGCCGACCGCGACCGGGTGACCAGCACGGCCCGGGCCACCGCCTTGGTGCGCGACCTGATCAATACCCCCGCCGTCGATCTGGGGCCGGCGGAGCTGGCCACCGCCGCCGAAGTGCTGGCCGCCGATCATGGCGCCAAGGTGCGGGTGGTGGTGGGCGACGGCCTGATCGCCGAGAATTACCCGGCCATCCACGCGGTGGGTCGGGCCGCCGGCGCCCAGCGCCAGCCGCGCCTGATCGACCTGACCTGGGGGGACGAGGATGCCCCCAGGCTGACCCTGGTGGGCAAGGGCGTGTGCTTCGATTCGGGCGGATTGGATCTGAAGTCCTCGGCCAGCATGAAGCTGATGAAAAAAGACATGGGCGGCGCCGCCCATGTGCTGGGCCTGGCGCTGATGGTGATGGCGGCCAAGTTGCCCTTGCGTCTCAGGGTGCTGATTCCGGCGGTGGAGAACGCCGTTTCGGCCGAGGCCATGCGCCCCGGCGACGTTCTGCCCACCCGCAAGGGCCTGAGCGTCGAGGTGGGCAACACCGACGCCGAGGGCCGGCTGATCCTGTGCGACGCCCTGGCCGAAGCGGCGCGCGAGAGCCCGCGCCTGCTGATCGACATGGCCACCCTGACCGGGGCGGCCCGCACCGCCTTGGGCACGGAAATCGCCGCCTTGTTCTGCAACGACGACGCCCTGGCCGCCGACATCGTCCAAGCGGGCGAGGCCCAGGCCGACCCGGTCTGGCGTCTGCCCCTGCACCGGCCCTACCGTCGCCTGCTGGACA
The DNA here is from genome assembly GCA_006218045.1 of Stygiobacter sp. GTDB lineage: Bacteria > Pseudomonadota > Alphaproteobacteria > Rhodospirillales > Magnetospirillaceae > Magnetospirillum. Next base: position 100,865 of record VBWB01000003.1, on the reverse strand, counting down.
GCAAGGTGGCCGATCTCAGCAACATTTCCGACGGCCCCTATGCCGGAGCGATCACCGCCGCGCTGTTTTTGTCGGAATTCGTAGGCCCCGTCATCCCCTGGGCCCATTTCGACATCATGGCCTGGAACACCTCGAGCCGGCCCGGTCGCCCCGATGGCGGCGAGGCCATGGCCCTGCGGGCGCTGTATTCAGTGATCGTCAAACGCTTTGGAACCAATCCTTAACCTTTCGCAAGCGATACAATAGGACACAAGGGGTGTTGCCGCGGGCAACGGCCTCAGGTAAAAGATTTCGTCGGCGGAACGAACAGGCAGGGTCATGGGCTTCCAATTGAAGGCTGTGCAGGCGCTCGATCTCTGGAGAGGAGCGATCGTCGAAAGTGTGCGGCGCGATGGGCCGGACCTGTCGGCACGGCAGATGGCTTTGCTGCTGACCGTCTATCTGACGCCGCCGCCGCATACGGTGCGCGGACTGGCCGTCACCATGAACGTCTCCAAGCCGGCGATCACCCGTGCGCTTGACCGTCTGTCGGAACTGGGGCTGATCAAGCGCAAGACCGACGACACCGACCGCCGCTCGGTCCTGGTGCAGCGCACGGTCAAGGGATCGGTCTATTTGCGTGAATTCGGTGACATGATCGTCCTTGCCGCCACCACCGCCGGTGACGAAGCAATCCAGACCCACGGCTGAACCGCCAAGGCCTTGGCCTCGACGGTGCCGGTGGCGCCGGAACCGGCACACGGACAGGACATCAGCGGCCCTTGGCCGCCGCCGCAATGGCGGCTGATACCCCCCTATTGCTTTCCCCGCCCCGCCGCGTCGATTTCCAGTTCAAGGCGGATCAGGGCGGTTTCCAGTTGCGAGCGCAGGGCGAGGCGCTTGTCCGGGGGCGCCTGGCGCAGTTGGCGCAGCAGGTCGTCAGCCTCGATCAAGGTGGCGCTGGTTGTCGCGGCAGGCGACAGCGAGGCGCGCGCCCGCAGGGACTCGATCTGGGCGCTCTTTGTCGCCATGTCGGCGTCCTCGGGCTGCACGCGGTCGGCGGCTCCAGCCGGGCCAATGACGAAGGCCCCCAGGGCAAGGATAAGGGCAAGATGTTTCATCATGGAACCTCCTGTAAACACACATGCGCCTACATGGATCTGCGGGCTCCGCATGTTTCCCATTCTATCGGTCCATAGACGGCCCGGGACCGGTATCGTGATACCCGGCGACAATGGAAAATCCCGCAAAGAACGCCCTAACCCTGGCTATCGTCGCGGGCCGCAGTGTCGCCCAGCTTGGCGTTCCACTGTTCCGCCGCCTTTTCCAACTTGTTCAACACCTCGGTCTCGTGCTTGAGCAGCTTACGCGACGACTTCAACGCCTTGTAATACAGCCCGGCCTGGACCTCGTCACGGATCTCCTGGCCGATCTCCACCGCCGACGGGCAGGCTTCCAGATATTCCACCAGATAATGGGCGAACAAATTCAGGTAATGGTCGCGTTTGTCGGGGAAAATATAGGCGCATTGCAGGCAGAAATAGACCCGCGCCGCCGGCGTCGCCGTATCTTCGTTGGTCAGGATTTCCTTTTGCCGCAGAATGTTGGATTCATTGTGAATCCTGAGTTTGGTGTTGGCCCCGGCGTTTTCGATGACGGCGCCATTGATGATGACTTTTTCACCGGGCTTGAGATCGATCAGCAAGGGCAAGGGAACTCTCCTGAAACGCGGACGCTTGGCCCACAGAATTATACCCTTGCACCGCCCGGCGCAATGGCGCGCATGCGTCGCCGGCGCAACGGTACGCATGCGCCGCCGGCGCAATGGCGCACATGCGCCGCCGGCGCAATGGCGGCAACGCTCACCAGCCGCCGGTTTCCAGCCAGCGCCGCACCATGGGCAGGCGATCCGAGCCCCAGAACGGCTCGCCGTCGATGATGAAGAAGGGCGAGCCGAACACGCCCAGGGCGATGGCCGCCTCGGTCTCGTCGCGGCACTTGGCCTTCCATGCCGGGTCGGCCATGGCCGCCAGGGCCGCCGCCCGGTCGTGGCCGGTTTCTTCGGCGATGGCCGCGACCACGGCCTTGTCGCCGATATTGCGCCCATGGGCGAAATAGCCGGCGAAGACGGCACGGGCGAAGGCCTTGGCCCCAGCCCCATCCGACGCCCCATCCGACGATGCGTCGAGCCACCAGAACACCCGCGCGGCGGCGACGCTGGCCACCGGAAAGGGATCGGGGAAGGTGTAGGGGATGCCGGTCAGCCGCCCCAGCCGCTCCCAGTCGTGCCGGCTATAGGCGCCCTTCAGCGGCTGTTCGATCAGCAGCTGATTGCCCGAGGCCTTGAAGGCCGGACCCAACAGGATGGGCACCCAGCGACAGGCCCGCCCGGCCCGCGCAGCCTCGGCCTCGATGGCATCGGCGGCGAAATAGCCGTAGGGCGAGGAAAAGTCGAAATAGAAGTCGATGGCGTCAATCATCCCCATCCCCTACCAAGCCACGTCCGAGCCGTCAAAATGGAAAAACTTGCCGCTGTCGGTAAGCTTGGCTTTCTCCAGCACCGCCCGCAGGCCGGCCACCGCTTCCGGCGGCTCCAACGGCGCATTGGCGCCGCCCATGTCGGTGCGGACCCAGCCGGGCGACAGCGCCAGCACGGTGATGCCCTTGTCCTTCAGATCCAGGGACAGGCTTTTGATCACCATGTTGAGCGCCGCCTTCGACGCCCGATAGGCATAGAATCCGCCCGAGCTATTTTCCGTCACCGAGCCCATCATGGAGGAAATGGCGGCGATGATGCCGCCCGCCGGCACCTGATCGGCGAACAATTCGGCCATCTGCAACGGCGCCAGGGCGTTGACCCGCATGACCTTCAGGAAACCATCGGCATCGACGCCGCCGAAGGCCTGATCCTGACCATAAATGCCGGCATTGTTCAAAACAACGTCCAGTTGGATATCGGCCAAGGCCTGCTTCAGCCGCCGCATGGTGCCGATGTCGGCCATGTCGGCCACATAGACCTCGCCACCGGCCTCGGATGCCGCCCGCCCCGACAACGGATCGCGCACGGTGGCCAGCACCCGCCAGCCGGCTTCGGCATATTGACGGACGAATTCAAGACCCAACCCACGGTTGGCGCCAGTGATCAATATGGTCGGCATCGCATCCTCCGTTTTGGTGAAAGCGATGGTACCCCTGTGCATACGCGATGACAAACCCCAGACGACACGTTATGGTCGTTTCGGGATGCGCCCGACTAAAGTGGGGGACCGAAGGGCATGCTTCTTGAAAATGGCCAGGACGCCACCGCGTTCAGCGATTATCGCGCTGGCTTTCCCGATTCTCTGGCCCACCGTCTGCGTGATTTCGCGTTCGCCGCACCGGGCACGCGCGTGCTTGACCTGTGTTGCGGCCATGCCGATTTGGCGCGCATGTTCGCCATGGGCGGTGCCGCCGTCACCGCCTTGGACCTGTCGGCCAAGGCGCTGGAGCAGGCGCGGGCCAGTTGCGCCGGCCTGGATGTGGATTTCGTCGAAGCGCCGGCGGAAGACAGCGGCCTGCCCGAGCAATCCTTCGACGGCGCCATCGCCGGGCAATGCTGGCATTGGCTGGACCGTCGCCGCGCCGCCGCCGAAATGGCCCGCCTGATCAAGCCGGGCGGTCTGCTGGTGATCTGCCATTTCGACTGGCTGCCTTTGCCCGGCAACGTGGTCGCCGCCACCGAGGAGATGATCCGCAAATGGAATCCGGTCTGGCCCATGGGCGGCGGCACCGGCATTTATCCACAATGGCTGGGTGACATGGCGGTCGCCGGTTTCGGTAACCTGGAAACCTTTTCCTATGACGTGGCGTCGCCGCACAACCGCCAAGCTTGGCGGGCCAGATTGCGGGGCACCGTCGGCATCGCCGGGCGGCTGTCGCCGCAACTGGTCCAGGATTTCGATCAGGACCTGGGCCGCATGCTCGACACCCGCTTCCCCGGTGAACCACTGATGGTGCCCCACCGGGTCTGGGCGGCCCTGGGCCGCCGCAAGGGTTAGCCGCGCCGAGCCCGGGCCGCCCCTCGGGCAAGACACCGAGCCCGCGTGGCGATTGAACGGGCCCGGCACGGGTTGCCTTGGGCGAGCCTAGGCCTTGAGCGCGGTCACTTCGATTTCCACCTTCATGCGCGGGTCGACCAGACCGCAGACGATGGTGGTGTTGGCCGGCTTGGTCGCCTTGAAATACTTGCCCAGGACCGGGCCGACGGTCTGGAAATAAGAGGCGTCGGTGACATAGACGACGACGCGGACCACGTCGGCCATGGTGCTGCCGGCCTTGTCCAGGGCGGCGGCGATGGTCTGCAGGGACTGGTCGGCCTGCTCGACCTCGCTGTCGGCGATCTGACCGTCTTTGAAGCCGGAAGTGCCGGAGACGAAAACCCACGGGGCCTGAACCACGGCGCGGGAATAACCGGCCACTTCCTCGAACGGGGAGCCGGAAGAAATCAAGGTACGGGTCATGGCATGTCCTTTGCGCAACTTGGGGCGATACGGCGCTTGGTTCTAAACCATTTTTGCCCCGGCGCAAGGCTTCAGGCGCTGAACAACGGTTCGAGAAACGGCGCCGTGCCGTCGGCGCTGTCCACGTCCAAGACCCACAGATCGCCGTCGATGGCCCGCGCCCGGGCCACATAGGCCTCGGCCCGCTCCTCGTCCACCGGCTGGCCGCCGGTGACGCACAGCCAGCCCAACCGCCCCTCGGCGTCGCGCACCTGACCATAGACCCGGCATTGCCGCCCGCCCATGTACACCCGCACCAGGATGGTGCCGGAATCCTCGTCGCCCTTATGCGCCACCACCGCCGGCAGCGCCTGCAAGCTACAGCGGCGGATGGCCGCGTGGATGAACAGCTTGGCTTTCAGTTTCGGTTCGCTCACGACGTCTGCTCTTCCCCTTGCGACAGGCGCGCTTGCGCGGTGGCGCGGATGGTGGCCAGGATCTCCGGCGACTTGTCGGTGAATTGCTGAAAGTCGCGGGCATCCAATACCAGCACCTGACAGCGGGTCAAGGCGGATACGGTGGCGGTGCGCTGACAATGTTGCAAAAGCGCGATCTCGCCGAAGAAATCGCCCGCTTTCAGCACGAAGGTGCCGGCGGGACCGCTGACCTGGACCTGACCGGAAATCAGAAAATACATGCAATCGGCGTCGTCGCCTTCCCGCATCAGCACCTCGCCGCTGATAATGCGCTGCATTTTCAGCAAGGCGGCCAATTGGGCGATCTGGGCCGCCTGCAATTTGGCGAAGAACGGCACTTTGGCCACCAGATGCCAGGTGTTGACGAAATTGCGCCGCCGCATTTCCTCGGTGAAGCCCGAGGCCAGGATCGATGCCGGCAGCGCGAACATACCCAGGCCCAGCACGCCGACAAAGGCGCCCAGCACCTTGCCCAGGGCGCTGAACGGGATCACGTCGCCATAGCCCAAGGTGGCCAGGGTGACCACGCTCCACCACATGGCATGGGGGATGCTGCTCATGCCGGGATTGATGTGGCGCTCGACGAAATACAGCACCGTCGAGGTGAACAAGACCAAAAGCGCCATGATGAACATGGCCGACAGCAAGGGCCGCCATTCCGCCATCAGCACCGCCCCCAGTGTTTCCAGGGCGGGGGAGTAGCGGGCCAGCTTGAGAAAGGCCAGGATACCGAAGGCGGTGTCGACGTCATGCGGCCACCCCAACAGATCGCTGACGGCGACGGGGGCGAAGGCAAGCAGGTCGAACAGGCCGAATGGGCTGAACACGTAGCCCAGCAACGCCTGCCCGCGCGCGCTCGACAGCCACGCCGCCGCCAACCGCAGGAAAAAATCCGCCGCCACCACGGAAAGAAACAGATGATCGGCGACGATCACCACCGGTTCCCAGACACCGAAGATACCGGGCACCGTATCGAGCACGGTTTCGCCGGTGAAGGCGACCACCGCCAGCATGATCAGCCAGCGATAGAATTTCGCCTGCCGCGGTGCCATGGGATCGCCGCTCAACAAAGTCTCAAGCCATTGCGCCAGCATCGTACCCTCGTCCCGCCGTCTCGGGCCGGATGTACACCCAGTGACGGCAAAATACCAGCCACCCCTTGGCGAAACACCGTTCGCCCACGATATCAAAGGACCAACAGACCCGGACCGACCATGCTCGACCATCGCCCCTTCGCCCGTTTGGGCCGCTTCGACAATGAGTGGCTGCACGCCCATTACCATTTCAGCTTCGCCGATTATCTCGACCAACAGCGTCTCGGCTGGGGCGTGGTCCGGGTGTGGAACGACGATACCATCGCCGCCCATACCGGCTTCGACCCCCACGGCCACCGTGACATGGAAATCGTCACCTATGTGCGCGAAGGTGCCATCACCCACCAGGACAGCCTGGGCAATGAAGGCCGCACCGAGGCCGGGCAGGTGCAGGTGATGAGCGCCGGCACCGGCATCCGCCACGCCGAATACAACCGAGAGGACGGACCCACCACCTTGTTCCAGATATGGATCCTGCCACGCGCCCGCGGGTTGGCACCGCGCTGGGAAACCAGGCCGTTCCCGCGCCAGCCGGGGCAATTGCGGGTGCTGGCCTCGGGCTTCGCCGAAGATGATGCGCCGATGATCAACCAGGACGCCCGCATCCTCGGCGGTATCATCAGCCCCGGCGATCGCATCAGCCACCGCTTGCGCGGCCAACATGCCTATCTGGTGGCGGCGCGCGGCAATCCGGTAGTGAACGGCATCAGCCTCGCCCCACGCGACGGGCTGGCCATCACCGACGAGGCCAGCCTGGACATCCATTGCACCGACGAAGCCGAGATCGTCCTGGTCGAAGGCCCCTGAGCCCATATCAAGGCCGCCTTGCACGCACGGCATTACCCATTTTGCGGCGCACCATGCTATGCTTTTCCCCATTGAAAATCCGGGTACTCAATAAGCCGGAAAGGGGAAACGCATGGCCGTCGTGCTGTGGAATGAGGACATGAGCGTCGGAATCGACCATCTGGACGACCATCACCGCCGCCTGATCGATCTGCTCAACCAGTTGGGCGCGGCGGTCGGCGCCGGCAATTCCCGCGATGTCACCGGCTTGGTTCTGGGCGAACTGATCCGCTACGTCTATTACCATTTCGGCGAGGAAGAGCGGCTGATGGAGGCCGCCGGTTACGACGATCTGGCCGCCCACCGTCAGTCGCACCGCATCATGGCCGAACATGTGCGCGCCCTGGAAAGAACCTATGACCACGATCCGTCCACGGTGGCGGCGGCGGAGTTGCACGGGTTTCTCAGTGATTGGCTGGTGCACCACATCCGTAGCGAGGATTCCCGCTATGTCTCTTGCCTGAGCGGACATCTCCCCTCGATGATGGCTTAGCGCAGCGCACAACCCTATCCTCTTGAACGGGCCGCATCCGTCCGATGCCGGTTTGCCTTACGCCGTCTTGCGGCCGATGATCGGCGCATGGAGAGTGCGAAAGGGGGGCGTGCCATGCCTTATGCCTGCTGTCCGTTCTGCGGTGACGCCCTGCCCGATCATCGGGAAGGCTGCCGGGTGCCCGGCGATCTCGACCGTTTCGAGCGCATTCACGACCGGCTGGACAACCGCCCGGAAAAATCCTTCCTGCGCCAGAATCTGATGCGTCATCTGGTGCGCTTCGGTCGCCGCGCCGCGCATGGCGTCTCCCTCCCTCCGCCGCCCCCAAGTCAGCCGCGGGTGAATTCCGCCACCATGGGGGCGTGAAAGCTGTCTGGCGGGGTCCGCACCGTCACCGGGCTGACCAGCTCGTCGCCCAGGGTCTCGTTGTGGATTTCGCACGCCGCCAGATGACCCAACAGCGGGCGCGACAGCAAGATGTGATCCAACATCACCTGCTGGCCGTGGTGAACCACGCTGAAGCGCTGGCTTTCAGGGATGGAACGTTCCGCCGGCACCAGCATGCGGGCGGCCAGATGGCCGTTGCCGGTATCCTCTTCGTCGCCGCGTAGCGTTCTGACCGGCGCCTCGCGGTCGGCAGCATTGAAATCGCCGCAGACCGCCACCAGCGCATCCGCTTGCGCGTCGAACACCTGCTCGACCCAAAGCCGCGCTTCCAAGGCCTGACCGGCGCGTTTGACCGCCGCCAGATAAAAGCCCTCGGCCCAACCACCGACACTGAGCCAGCGGCCATGGTCGGCCTTTTGCCCGGCCAGCCACGCCGCCCGGGGGGCGCGCAGATGCAGGTTGACCACGTGCAGCACCCGTTCATGCCCCAAATCCACATCGGCCCACAGGATGGGCCGATCCCATTCCACCGCCTGGGCCTGATCGGGGGTGGGGCGCGCGGTCACCGGCAAGATGGCCGGCGGCGGCACCAGATCGTGCCAAACCTGGCCATGGGACAGAATGGGAAAACGCGACAGGATGACCAGATTGTGACGGTCCGCCGACCGCATGCCGCCCCGGTTCAGGCTGATCACCCGGTGATAGCCCGCATAGGCGGTGCCGTCGAGCAGGCGCTCCAGGCCGGTGGCCTGACGCGGGCCGCGCTTGCCGTCGACGGTATGGGCATTGACTTCCTGCAAGCACAGGATATCGGCGCGCAGACGCTGCAATTGCGGGCGCATCACCGCCAGCCGGTCGGCGAAATCGTCGGCACCGGGCAGACGGTCGTCCAGGCTTTCCAGATTAAAAGTGGCCAGACGCCAACGCTTCACCTTCGGGCCTCCGCGTCCCTATCTTGTCATGCAGTGTAAACCGCCGCCCGCTTGTATCAAGCCTCCATCCAATGCTATTGAACTGTTGGGCACAGGGATGAGGTACGAGATGGCGGTCCTGACATGGAGCGAGACCTATAGCGTCGGCAGCGCCATGATCGATTCGGATCACCGGATCCTCATCAACCTGATCAACCAGTTGCAGGACGCCATCGAGACCGGCCAAAGCCGCGACGTGGTCGGCAGCGTCATCAATGTGCTGGTGGAATACGTGGAACACCACTTCCATCGCGAAGAGGCGTTGATGACCGAGATCGGCTATCCCGAGCGCGAGCAGCACATCCAAAGCCACCGCGACCTGGAAAACCGGGTGCGTGAGGCCCGGCAGCGTTGGATGGCCGGTGAACGGCAAGTTCTTGATGACGATCTGATGGTTTTTCTGAAAAGATGGCTGACGGATCATATCTTAAGGGCCGATATCGCCTATCGCCCTTGGGTCGAGGCCGCAGCCGGCGCGCATGGGGATGCGGATTAAGCCGGTGTTGCAATACTATCCATTGGCGGGGGAGGGCGCGGCCCGAAATGATGACTGAACGCAAGCTGTTTACCGCGGAAATCCAGCGCCTCAAGGCCCAGGCGACCAAGGGCGGGACCCCGGTCATGCTGGGCGGCGCCTCCAATGACGAGGTGCTGAAGGTTCTGAACGAGATCCGTCACGACATCCGCACCCTGGAACACACCATGCGCGGTGAGGAAGCCCCGCCCCTGGATGCCCAGGTGGCCAGCATGGACGAGATGGTCACGCAAAAGCAGGCCGAAGTCTCCATGCTGAAGACCGAGCTGCGCGCCCTGGCCGTCTGTATCGAGCAGACCAAGCAGGAAATCGCCGCTCTGCGGCCCAAGGATTCCGACGAAGACCGCATCCTCGCCGTCACCTTTGAACTCGACGCCATCGTCGAAGCCACCGAGGGTGCCACCCAGACCATCCTGGAAGCCGCCGAAAAGATCGAATCGCTGACCAGCGAAATCGGCTCGCACGGGGACGACGCCTATGTGAAGCGTCTGGCCGAGGACATCAACGAAACCGTCATCACCATGTTCGAGGCCTGTAACTTCCAGGACATCACCGGCCAGCGCATCACCAAGGTGGTCAAGACGTTGAAATACATCGAGTCTCGCGTCAATGCCATGATCGAGATCTGGGGGCCGGACAACATCGCTGAAATCGTCCCCAAACAGACTACCGATCACCGCGACGACGATTCCAAGCTGCTCAACGGCCCGGCTCTGGAAAATCAAGGCATCAGCCAGGACGAAATCGACAAGCTGTTCGGCTAGACCATGATGCGTAAAATCATACGCATCATGGTCTAGGCTTCATAAGCCCCTCGCCGGGCGCAATCCTTTGGATTGCTTGGCCGCTCGCTCGGATACTCGCCAGAGCCTCATGCGTATGATTTAACGCATGAGGCTCCAACAGGCTGCGGAAGAACTCTGTTTGCCACTCTCTGATCCGTCACCCCCGCGCAGGCGGGGGTCCATGCTGGGGCAATATCGCGATCTATCCACAAGATATGGTGCGCTGAGGCATGGATTCCCGCCTACGCGGGAATGAGGAAAGAAAAATAGGTGTTTTTCCGCACCCTGTTAATCCCTGATTTTTCCCAACTGATGCAGGATCTTGCGGAATTCGCCGATATCCAGCGGCTTACGCAGGTAGCGCAGGAAGCCCGCCTTCATGCCGGTGCGGATGGTGTCGGGCATGACGTCGGCGGACAGGGCGATGACCGGGATGTGCCGCAATTCGGCATCGGCTTTCATGCGCGCCACCGCCTCGATGCCGTTCATGCCGGGCAGATTGATGTCCATGATCACCAGGCCGGGCAGATGGGTGCGGGCCAGTTCCAGCCCATCCTCGGCATTGCTCGCGGTCAGCAAGGTGCAGGTGCAGCAATGATCCTGCTCGATCACCTCTTGCATCAACTCGACGTTGGACGGGTTGTCTTCGATGTAAAGCACGGTCATGCGGCAGGGAATATCGGGGTGGGCAATGTTGGCGGCGACGGCTGGGGCCGGGGCTGGCTGGCCGGCGGCACGGGGAATTTCCAGCCAGAAAGTGGTGCCCAGGTTTTCCTGGGTGAAAAAGCCGATCTGCCCGCCCATGGCCTCCACCAGCATCTTGGTGATGGTCAGGCCGATGCCGGTGCCTTCCACCGTCGAGGCCTCGGCCCCCAGGCGGGAGAAGGGTTGGAACACCTCGGCCCGGCGCTTTTCCGGGATGCCGATGCCGGTGTCGCTGACGGCGATGCGCACCGGCCCGGTCTCGCCATGGCTGACGGAAAAGCGCACGGTGCCGCCGGTCCGGTTGTATTTGACCGCATTGCTGGCCAGATTGATCAGAACCTGCTTCAGGCGGGTGAAGTCGGCTTCCACCGCCGGGGCGCCGCGCCCGGAAATCTCGTCGATCAGGGTCACCTTGCGCCGTTCGGCGGTGGCGGCGATCATCGGGGTGATCTCGGCCATCACCTGATCGGGATCGACCCGCTCGAACGACAGTGACAGCCGACCGGCCTCGATGCGGGCCATGTCCAGGATATCGTTGACCAGACTGAGCAGGTGGTTGCCGCTTTTCAGGATGCTGTCGGCATAGAAGCGATGCCGTTCCCCCAAGGAATCGCTGGCGGCATTGGTCAACAACTGGGCAAAGCCCAGGATGGCGTTCATGGGCGTGCGCAATTCGTGGCTCATGGACGACAGGAACTCGGATTTGGCCAGGCTGGCCGCCTCGGCCATGCGTTTGGCCTCGCGCAATTCCTCTTCGCCGTCGCGACGGCTGGTGGCGTCTTCCTCGACGGCGACGAAATGGGTGATGGTACCGGCGGAATCGGTCACCGGCGAAATGGTCGCCGACACCCAAAGCGGCGTGCCGTCCTTGCGCCGGTTGCAGAACATGCCGCTCCAACTCCGACTGGCCAGGATGCTCGACCACAGGCCGGTGGCGGGCGGCGACAATTCAGGGTGCCGCAACATGGACGGGCGCTTGCCGATGATGTCGTCGAGATCGTAGCCGGTGGCCCTGAAGAAGGCCGGGTTGGCGTATTCCATCAATCCGTGGGAGTCGGTGATCAGCACCATGGAGCCGGAATATTCCAAGGCGTTGCGCAGCACCCGGGCCAGCTTCTCGTGCTCCTGGCGTTCGCGGATTTCGGCGTTGAGGACGGCATTCTGGCTGCGCACCTCTTGCTGTAACAAGATGTTGGCGTCGTCCAAATCCCCGAGCAAGGCCCATTGACGGTGGCCGGAATACCAGGAGGTGGCGGTCATCACCAGCATCAGCAGGCCCAGTAATCCGGCCTCGCGCCACCAATCGATGAAATAGTCGGACATGGGGGCGGCCACCGCCACCCGCAGCGGCAGATCCTGCACCGGGGCCGAGGTCACCAGATAATCAATGCCGTCGATGGCGACGGAAGTCAGCCGCTCGGCCCCACCGCGCAAGGCCGTGGCCGGCAATTGGCTGCTGGCGCTATGGCCGATCAGGTCGGCGCGCCACGGCGCCACGGTGATGATGGTGCCATCGTCACGGATGATCCAGGTCATGCCGTCGGGTTTGACGCGGGCCTGTTCCAGCGGTCGCTGCACGTCGTCGACCGACAGCATGCGCACCAATCCGATCTGGGTGCCGCCGGCGGGGCCGGAGCGCCGCAGCGACAGCGGCCATTGCGGCGCACCGGTCAGGCTGTTGATGATCGGGGTGCCGGGAAAGAGTCCGCCTTCCTCCAACTGTCCGAGCACGCGGGCATAGTCGCGATCCGAGACATCGGCCCCCGGATCAAGGCCCGGCTGGACCTGCCGCATTTTATTGTCGATGATCTGAGCGATGCGGGTGGCGGCGGCCGGATCGTCCTGGCGCAGGCCGGTGGCGGCGGATTCGTAGATCTTGCCGACCGACATGGCCGAAGCCCGGGCCAGCGCTCCCAACGATGCCTGGGCCGAGCTTTGCTTGTTGTCGTATTCCCACACCAGCCAGATCAAACCGCCGACCAGCACCGCCACATTCATGACAATGACCGGAAGAATGGCCTGAAGCCTGGCTTTGCGCAGGGAATGCAGCATAGGGGGAACCTTAGCAGATCAGATGATCACACTCCGACCAAAGGCGGAGATGCCTCTTACATAGTGCTTAACCCTCCCACTTCATCTTTACAATGTCCGATTTTTGGTTCGGACTATGCGCCACACTCATCTCATCGTGTTTTGTTTTGCCATGTCAGATAATTTGCCGTCCCGATCCGTCGCCACCGTCCGCGCCTTGAGCGGGCGGGCGGCGGCGTTGGCTGTCGGCTTGGCGGTTCTGCTGGTGGCGGCATTGGCCCTTTTGCTGGTCAGCGTCTCGGCCCTGAATGAAGAGGCCGAGGTACTGGAACTGGTCGGCGGTCAGCGGATGATGGCGCAGCGCGCCGCCTTGCTGGCGGAAAAGCTGGGGCGACCGGGGGAAACGGCGCTGGCGCGGCAACGCTATCGCAACGAATTGGAGCACGTGGTTGAGCGGCTGCGCGACGAGGCGCGCCGGGTGATCGAGCATCCTGACGTGCCGCCGGAGGTGGTTATTCTGTTCGCTACCGCCTGGGATGCGGAATCCGGGGTGATGGCGCGATTCCATTCCGCCGTTCAAGCGGTTCTGGCCGGGCGCGGCGGCATCGATGCCATCAATCACCGCGAGGCCATGCTGTTCAATGAAGAGGTGGCCAATCGTTACCGCCACCACGTCGCCGACGAAGTACGGGACCTGAAATTGGTCTTGGGCGGCAGCTTCACCATTTTGCTGGGCGGGTTGCTTTTGCTGTTCGTGCTGGTGCTGCGTCCCGCCATCGCCATGGTCCGTCAGCAGATCAGCCGCCAATCCGCCCTGGGTGAAGCCATCGTCCAAAGCGGCCATGGCGTTTTGCTGTTGGACGACCAGGGCATGATCGGCTTCGCCAATGCTTACGCGGAAAGTCTGACCGAGTATGGCGAGGGCGGCCTGAACGGGCTGGATCTGGGGCGCCTGCTGTTTTCCGCCTATGGCGACGACACCGCCGATATCATCCTGGAGACCGCTGCCCGCACCACTTGGCGCGGCGACGTCCGTATCGTGCGGCGGACCGGGGTGATGATCTGGGCGGAAATGGTGGTGACCGCCGCACTCTCGGAAGGTGGTTATCTGGTCATCTTCTTCGACGCCACCGCCCGGCGCGAGGCCGAGGCCAAGCTGCGCCAGGCACGTGAACGTCTGGCTGCCGCCATCGAGGCGGTGGATGACGGCTTCGCCCTCTACGATGCCGAGGAACGTCTGGTTCAGTGCAATCGCAAATACATCGCCTTGTTGCCGCAACTGGAGCCGTGGCTGGTGCCCGGCACCTCCTTCACCAGTCTGATCGTGCACTGTTGGAAGCTGGGCTTGGTCGACAGCGAATTGAGAGCCGAGCAATACACCAATCTGCGGCTGGCCCAGTTCCGTGCCGGCCAGGGCCAGAGTGAATTGCGCTTGCGCGATGGCCGCATCCTGCGTGCCACCGACCGCCGCACCCCCGAAGGCGGGCGGGTCAGCGTGCTGGCCGACGTCACCGCCATCAACGCCAGCCGCGACCACCTGCGCCGTGCCTTGGAGCAGGCCGAGGCGGCCAATCGCAGCAAGAACGTCTTTTTATCGTCCATGAGCCATGAATTGCGCACGCCGCTCAATGCCATCGTCGGCTTCGCCCAATTGTTGGAGGGCACCCCCGACGGCACGTTCGGGCCGTCGCAGCGGCGTTCGGTCGGGCATATCCTGCGGGCCGGCAAGTTGTTGGACGAACTGGTGCAGCAGGTGCTGGAACTGGCCGATCTGGAAAGCGGCGACGTGCATCTGAACCAGAGGGATTTCGATCTGGCGGCGGTGGCCCTGGATGCCTGCGGTCGTCTGAAGGAACGATTGCGGGATGATCAGCTGCACTTGCGGCTGACCGGGTGTGACCGCCCGGTGGGCGCCCATGGCGATGCACAGCGCATGGCCGAGGTCTTGGGCCATCTGTTGTCGAACGCCATCAAATACAACCGTTCCGGCGGCAGCATCGATCTGTCCTTGGACAAAGCGGCGGGCAAGGTGCGGCTGGCCGTACGTGACAGCGGCAACGGCATACCGCCGAAACTGCACGATCAGGTGTTTCAACCGTTCAACCGCTTGGGCGGCGAAGGGGCGGTGGTGGAAGGCACCGGCATCGGCCTGACCATCTGTCGCGCGTTGATCCAGCAGATGGGCGGGATGATCGGCTTTAGCAGTACCCCGGGGCAGGGCAGCACCTTTTGGGTGGAACTGGTCGCCGCCCAGGCGGAAATGGACGCATTCCCGCTGATCGGACGCGTGTTGTACGTGCAGTCATCGCGCGGCCATCAGGCCTTGATGACCCAATTGAGTGCGGCCAATCCGGGCTTGACCGTTCAGACCGTCACCAGCCCCGAGCAAGCCGGTCGATTGGCCCTGGCCGATCCGGGCTTTGGTCTGATCGTGGTCGATGTCGCCGCCGCCATCGGCGAGGCGGCGGAATTGTGCCAGACTTTGCGCGGCAATCCGGCCGCCCGTTTCGTCCCGGTGATCGCCTTCAGCGACGAAGAGAGTGAAGGCGAAGCCAACCGGCTGAGCGCCTTGGGCTTTGACGCGTCATTGGGACCGCAGGCGGATCTGGCCGAGATCAGCGCCCTGTTCCGCCGTTATTGTCGGACACCCTGATCCCCGGCCAAACAAATCATCGTCGCCAGCATGGAGGCGATCAGGGTGCGCTTGCCGTCATTGTCGGCCCACACGTCGGAGCGCACCACGGTCAGGGTGCGGCCGGGCTTCAGCACCTCGGCCCGGGCGGTGAAGGACTGGCCGGCGGCGGGGTTCATCAGGTTGATCTTGAACTCGGTGGACAACACCTCGGCCCCCGGCGGCATCAGCGACAAGGCGGCATAGCCGGCGGCGGTATCGGCCAGGGTGGTGGTGATGCCGGCATGGATGAAGCCGTGCTGCTGGCACAGATCGTCGCGCTTGTTCATGCTGATCTCACAGACCCCCGCCTCGATCAGCGTCAGTCGGGCATCGATGGTGCGCATCAGCGCCTGCTTGGCGAAATCGGCGGTGACACGGGCGTGGAAATCGGGGTCTTTGGCGGTGAAAGCGGTCATGGCGTTGTCTCCAGCCTATCTCCCCGTCATACCCGCGCAGGCGGGTATCCAGGAGTCGCGGAAATACCGGTGGTGCACCCCTGGACTCCCGCCTGCGCGGGAGTGACGAAGGAAAAAGGGGGTTTTCCGCAGCCTAATGACTCATCAGCACCGGCAAGGTCATGTGCTTGAGCACATAGCGGGTGCCGGAGCCGCGCAGTCGCGACAGGCCGTATTGACCGTGCGCCCCCATGACCAGCAGATCGGCGCCCAGGTCGAAGCTGCGCGACAGCAGCATGTCCATCTTGCCGATCTCTTCGTCGGGCAGGAACTCGCCGTCGCAGGCGATGCCCAGCTTGGTCAGGTGGTCGAGGATGTTGACCGGCGGCATGGATTGGGCGGCGCCGCTGTCGTCGTGGGCGCGCATGGACAGCACCGACACCGTCTTGGCCTGCTTCAGCAGGTCGAGGGAATCGTGCACGGCGCGGGTGGCTTCACGCCCGGCGTTCCAGGCGATGACGATGCGGTGGGCGACCGAGCCGTATGTGCCCAGATAGGGCAGCACCAGCACCGGGCGACCGCAATTCAGCACCGTCTGTTCGACCATGTCGTCGGGGGTGATGTTGTCCTTGGGGTCGTTCTGGCCCAGCACCACCAGATCGAAATAGCGCGAACAGAACATGATTTCGGCGGACACGAAGCCGGATTCACCATGGGGCAGGGTCCAGAACCGGGTTTCCACCCCCTTGGTCAGGGTATTGAACAGGGTTTCGCCCTCGGCCTGCGCGTTCTTCAGTGCTTCGCTGGCCATGCGGGCCACCGTGGCGGTGCGATGACTGTCCACTTGCGCGAACAGGCCGGTCAGGCGGGCGCCGTAGCGCTTGGCCAGATCGATGGCGACTTCGATGCGCATGCGGGCGCGTTCGCCGGAATCCACGTGAACCAGAATGTCCTTCATGCTCTTTTCTCCGTTAGCCGATTTCGTTCGATCGAAATCGGCTCTCCCTTTTGCACGATGCGGGCCGTTCCGGCCCCGCTCTAGCCCGCTTCCGCCGTAAGCGCCCGAGCGATCACCAGACGCTGGATGTCGCTGGTCCCTTCGTAAATCTGACAAACCCGGACGTCGCGGTAAATCCTTTCCACTGGGAAGTCGGCCAGATAGCCGTAGCCGCCGTGAATCTGGATGGCGTCCGAGCACACTTTTTCCGCCGTTTCGCTGGCCAGCAGCTTGGCCATGGAGGCCTCCTTCAGGCACGAAAGCCCGGCATCGCGCAAGGTCGCCACGTGCAGCACCAGATGCCGCGCCGCTTCCAGCCGCGTCGCCATGTCGGCCAGACGGAAGGCCACCGCCTGATGCTCGATGATCGCCTTGCCGAATTGCTTGCGCTCCTGGGCATAGCGGATGGCGTGGTCGAGGGCGGCGCTTGCCATGCCCACCGATTGGGCGGCGATGCCCAGGCGCCCGCCTTCCAGATTGGAGAGCGCGATCTTCAGCCCTTCGCCGTCCGCCCCCAGCCGGTTTTCGGCGGGGATGCGCAGGTCTTCCAGGATGATCTGGCAGGTATCCGAGGCATGCTGGCCCAGCTTGTCCTCGACCCGGGCCACCACCCAGCCGGGGCTGTCGGTGGGGACGATGAAGGCGGACAGGCCTTTCTTGCCGGCACTCGGGTCGGTGACGGCGAAGACGATGGCCACCTTGGCGTTACGCCCCGAGGTGATGAACTGCTTGGTGCCGTTCAACACATAGAAATCACCGTCGCGCACGGCGCGGGTCTTGATGGCGGCAGCGTCCGATCCGGCCTCGGGTTCGGTCAGGCAGAAACAGCCGATCCATTCGCCCCGCGCCATGGGGCGCAGATAGGTGTCCTTCTGCGCCTCGGTGCCGAATTTCAGGATGGGCATGCAGCCGACCGAATTATGCACGCTCATGATGGTCGATGTCGCCCCTTCGCCGGCGGCGATTTCCATCAGGGCCAGAGCATAAGAGACATAATCGGTGCCGGCGCCGTCATATTCGGTCGGCACCACCATGCCCAGGAAGCCTAAGCTCCCCATCTCGGCCAGTTCCGCCGCCGGAAAGGCGTGGTCACGGTCGCGCTTCTCCGCCCCCGGTGCCAGTCGCTCGCGGGCGAAGGCCCGGGCGGTGTCGCGGATCAGGCTTTGTTCCTCGGTCAGGATCATGCCAGCCGCTCCACCGCCAAGGCGGTGGCTTCACCGCCGCCGATGCACAAGGAGGCGATTCCGCGCTTCAGGTCGTATTTTTGCAACGCCGCCAGCAAGGTGACGATGATCCTGGCCCCCGAGGCGCCGATGGGATGGCCGAGCGCACAGGCGCCGCCATGGATATTGACCTTGTCGTGCGGCAAATCCAGATCGCGCATGGCCGCCATGGTGACCACGGCGAAGGCTTCGTTGACTTCGTACAGATCGACGTCGCCGGTGTTCCAGGCCAGCTTGTCCAGCAGGTTGCGCATGGCGAAGACCGGGGCGGTGGTGAAAAGGTTGGGGGCGTGGGCATAGGTGGCATGGCCGCGAAGGGCGGCCAAGGGCGTCAGGCCGCGCTTTTCCGCCTCCGACAGCCGCATCATCACCAGGGCGGCGCCGCCATCGGAAATGGACGAGGAATTGGCCGCCGTCACCGTGCCGCCATCGCGGAAGGCCGGCTTGAGGCCGGGAATCTTGTCGGGCTGGGCCTTGCGCGGCTGTTCGTCCTCGGCCAGCACGGTGTCGCCCTTGCGGGTCTTGATGGTCAAGGGCGCGATCTCGGCCGCCATATTTTCCGCCCGGCAGGCGCGTTCCAGCGAGGCGAGGGCGAAATTGTCCTGGGCTTCGCGGGTGAACTGATAGGCCTGGGCGCATTCCTCGGCGAAGGTGCCCATCAGCCGGCCCTTGTCATAGGCGTCTTCCAGCCCGTCGAGGAACATGTGGTCCATCACCCGGCCATGGCCCATGCGATAGCCGCCGCGGGCCTTGTCCAGCAGATAAGGGGCGTTGGTCATGCTTTCCATGCCGCCGGCCACCATCACACGGTTGGTGCCGGCGATCAGCATGTCATGGGCGAACATGGCCGCCTTCATGCCCGACCCGCACATCTTGTTGATGGTGGTCGCCCCCGCCGCATCGGGGATGCCGGCGCCGCGTGACGCTTGCCGGGCCGGGGCCTGGCCCTGGCCGGCGGGCAGGACGCAGCCCATGATCACCTCTTCCACCTGATCGGCGGCGACATTGGCGCGGGCGAGGGCGGCCTTGATGGCGTGGGCGCCCAACTGGCTGGCGGTCAGGCCCGACAATTCACCCTGAAAGCCGCCCATGGGGGTGCGGGCGGAACCGACGATGACGATAGGATCAGAAGAGGTGGACATGGCTTCCCCGATGGTTCCGCCCGACATCCGTCACTCCCGCGAAGGCGGGAGTCCATGCGGATGCCGGGTCTTTGTTGCCGACATGGATTCCCGCCTGCGCGGGAATGACGATTTAAGCCGTTACTGCATGTTGATGATGATGGTCTTCTTGTGGGTGAAGTGTTCCAGCATGGATTCCAGCGACGCTTCCTTGCCCAGGCCCGAGGCCTTGACGCCGCCATAGGACAGGTTGGGCTGCACCACCAGATTCTGGTTCACCTGGACGAAGCCGGCTTCGAGACGGCGGGTGGCGTCCATGGCCATCTTCAAATTGGTGGTCCAGATGGTGGCGGCCAGACCGTAATCGCTGTCATTGGCGGCGGCGATCACCTCGTCGAAATCCGACCACTTGATGACGCAGCAGACCGGGCCGAAGATTTCTTCCCGGGCGATACGGTCGTTATTGGTGATGCCGGTGAAGATGCGCGGCTGGACGAAGAACCCTTGGTCCAGCTTGCCGTCGGTGGGCATGGCAGACAGCACGATCTCGGTGGCGCCCTTGGTGGCGCGGCCCAGTTCGATATAGGACTTCACCCGGTCGAACTGGCCGTCGGAAATGATGGTGCCGATATCGGTCTTTTCGTCCAGGGGATCGCCCATGACCATGGCATCGACCTTTTCCCGCACGCGGGCGACGAACTCGTCATGAATGCTTTCATGGACGAAGATGCGCGAGCTGGCGGTGCAGCTTTGGCCCTGACGGGTGAAGCGCATGCCGGCGATGGCGCCCGCCACCGCCTTGTCCATGTCGGCATCGGCGCAGATGATCATCGGGCTCTTGCCGCCCAGTTCCAGGGTCACCGGGATCAGCTTTTCGGCGGCGGCCTTGTAGACGATCTTGCCGGTCTCGACCGAGCCGGTGAAGGTGACCTTCTTGACGTCCGGGTGTTCGACCAGCGGCGCGCCGCATTCCGGGCCGAAACCGGCCAGGATGGAGAAGATGCCCGACGGCAGCACGGTGTTCATGATCTGGGTGACGCGCAGCACGGTCAACGGCGCCTCTTCCGCCGACTTGACCACCACGGCATTGCCGGCGACCAGGGCGGCGGCGGCCTTCATGGCCATCAGCAGCAAGGGCACGTTCCACGGGATGATGGCGCCGACCACGCCCACCGGCTCGCGCACGGTCATGGTCATCATGTCGGGGTGGAAGGGCACGGTCTCGCCCTTCAACTCGCTGGCCAGACCGCCGAAGAACACGAACATGTCGGCCAGCACGCTGGCTTCGATCCGGCTTTCGGTCCTGAGCGCCTTGCCGGTTTCGAGCGCGATCAGGCGGCCCAGTTCCTCGACGTGTTCGGACAGCACGCGACCGCATTCGGCCACCAGCTTGCCGCGATTGCGCGCCGGCAGCTTGGCCCATTCCTTCTGCGCCTTCTTGGCGGCGGCCACGGCCACATCCACATCGGCCTTTTCCGAGAACGGCGCTTGGGCCACTTCCTGGCCGGTGGCCGGGTTGTTGACGGCAAAGGTCTTGCCCGAGGCGGCGGGACGGAATTCGCCGGCCGTGAAGTTCAGCCCCGACAGGGCCTGGGCCAGCTTGAAGGGGTCAAGCTCGATGGAGGTCGAAACGGACATGGGCTGTTCCTTCTGCGTTAACGCTTGTCTTCGATGACCTTGCCGTCATTGGGCAAGGCGCCGGGAATATGGAAGGCGATATCGCCTTTGAGCTTGCACACCGATTGCAGGGCCTGGCGCAGCGACGCGGCCAGGGCATCATTGTGATCGTTGCTTTCCACGTGCAGGGTCATGACATCGCCGTCACCCACCTTTTCCACCACCAGCTTGGCCCGGGTCACGGCGTCGAAGCGCTTGGCCACGTCGTTCACTTGGCGCGGATGGACGAACATGCCCTTGATCTTGG
Organism: Stygiobacter sp.; assembly: GCA_006218045.1. Classification (GTDB taxonomy): domain Bacteria; phylum Pseudomonadota; class Alphaproteobacteria; order Rhodospirillales; family Magnetospirillaceae; genus Magnetospirillum. Next base: position 79,751 of record VBWB01000003.1, on the reverse strand, counting down.
TGGTCTGGTCGGCGCGGCCCATCCAGCCCTTCAAGCGCATATTGGTGCGCCCGCACGGGCTGTGGCCTGCCAGCACCGCCGACAGATCGCCGGTGCCGAAGCGGATCAGCGGGTAATCGGGGTTGAAGCTGGTCACCACAACTTCGCCCACCTCGCCAGGGTTGACCGGATCATTGGTGCCGGGGCGGACGATTTCGACGATGATGTCCTCGTCCACCACCAGACCCTGCTTGGCCATGGTTTCATAGGCGATCAGGCCGAGATCGGCGGTGGCATAGGCCTGCACCACATCGACGCCCAGATCGTTCAAGGATTGCCGCAAGGGCGGCAACAACGCCTCGCCCGAGACGCAGGCCTTGGAGAGCGACGAATGGTCCAGGCCCATCTCCACCGCTTTTTCCAAGATGATCTTGAGGAAGGACGGCGTGCCGGCATAACCGGCGGGCTTCAGATCGGCGACGGCGCGGGCCTGCTGTTCGGTATTGCCGACCCCGGCCGGGAACACCGGGCAGCCCAGGGCATGGGCGGCGGTCTCGAACATGATGCCGCCGGGGGTGAAGTGGTAGGAAAAGCAATTATGCACCAGATCGCCGCCGCGGAAGCCGGCGGCGTAAAGGGCGCGGGCGATGCGCCACCAATCCTTGCCCCAGCCTTCCGGGTCATAGATGGGGCCGGGCGAAGCGAAGACACGGTAAAGCTTGCCCTTGGCGGTGGCGTTCAGGCCGCCGAACGGGGTGTTGGCCTGTTGCAGATCGATCAGGTCGGATTTGCGCGTCACCGGCAGGCGGGCCAGGGCCGCGCGGTCGGTGACGTTGGCCGCGTCGACATCGGCCAGCAGGGTGCCGAAATAAGGCGCATTGGCCTTGGCATGGGCGATGTGGCCGGGCAGGGCGGCGAACAGGGCGGAGTCGCGTTCGTCGGTGGAACGGGTTTCCTTGGAATCGAAAAATTCGGTCATTGGACGGGCGCCTTCACAGCCAGCGCTTGCGGCGCTTATAGGATTTCAGGTTCTTGAACGACTTGCGTTCCTTGTCGCCGCCCAAATAGAACTCCTTGACGTCTTCGTTGTTGATCAGGTCTTCCTTGGCGCCGTCCAGCATGATCTTGCCGGATTCCATGATGTAGCCGAAATCGGCGACCTTCAGCGCCATGCGGGCGTTTTGTTCCACCAGCAAGATGGTGATGCCCAGATCGTGGCAAAGCTGCTCGATGATGCCGAACACTTCCTTGACCAGCAAAGGCGACAGGCCCATGGACGGCTCGTCCAGCAAGATCATCTTGGGGCGCGCCATCAGGGCGCGGCCGATGGCCAGCATCTGCTGTTCGCCGCCCGACAGATAGCCGGCCATGCCGGTGCGTTCCTTCAGGCGGGGGAAATAATTGTAGACCATGTCGATGTCGCGGCGGATGGCGGCACCGCCGTCACGGCGGGTAAAGGCGCCCAGGCGCAGGTTTTCCAGACAGGTCATGTCCTCGATGATGCGGCGGCCTTCCATCACCTGGAAAATGCCGCGCCGGACGATGTCTTCCGGGTTCTTGTTGGCGATTTCCTCGCCCTCGAAGGTGATCGAGCCGCGGGTGACCTCGCCGTCCTCGGTGGCCAGCAGGCCGGAAATGGCCTTGAGCGTGGTCGATTTGCCGGCGCCGTTGGGACCAAGCAGGGTGACCACCTTGCCCTTGGGCACTTCCAGGCTGACGCCGCGCAGGACCAGGATGACGTCGTCATAGACGACTTCGATGTTGTTGACCGACAGCAGGGATTCTTCCGGGGCGAGCTTGATGGCGGGTTCAGCCATGATCGGGCACCTTGGTACAGAAAGGAAAGGGGGGGGTACAGAAGGAAAAAGGGGTGGTCCGGCGGACCGGACCACCCGGTTTCAGACGCTGATTACCAGCCCAGCCACTCGGGGCGGCGGGGCAGCTCGGCGGCGTAGACCTTGGTCATCTTCACGTCCTCGCCCTTGATGGCGGCCTGATAGACCATCACCTGGGTGGTGCCGCGATGGTCGTCGGCCTTCCAGGTGGACGGCAGGCAGACGCCTTCCAGACCGGCGGGAACCCAGTTGGACTTCTTGTACATGGCCGCCTTGATGTTGGCGCCGGTGACGCCGCCGGGCATGGTGGTGGCGATGTCCATGGCTTCCTTCATGTAGAAGGCCGAGCAGATGCCGCGCATGTAGTGGCTGGGGCGCTCTTCCTTGCCCGACGGGTCGGACAGCTTGGAGATTTCACGCACCAAGGTCATGCCCGGGGTGGTGTCGGCCCAGGTGGTGGCGGCGACGACCCAGGTCATGCCGTTGGCGGCCTCGCCCGAGGCTTTCAGGCCGGCTTCGTCCATACCCCAGATATTGCCCATGAACTGGGCCTTGGTGCCCACCGTCTCGCAGCTCTTCAACAGCGAGATGGTCGAGCCCGAGGTGTTGGCCAGATAGGCGTAATCGGCGCCCGATTCCTTGAGCGACAGGCACTGCGCCTTGAAGTCGCCCGGCTTCAGCGAATACTGGATCGGGTTCAGGATCTCGAAGCCCTTTTCCTTGGCATAGGCGCCGCAGGCATCCTTGGGGGCGTTGGGATAGGGGTGGTTGTCGCCCATGTGGACGAACTTGGCCTGGCCCTTGCCGCCCTTCTTCTTCCAATCGGCGGCGGCCCATTCCACCAGACCGCGACAGCCGTCGGTGTAGCTGGGGCCGTAGAAGAAGTTGTAAGGCGCCGCCTTGGCCGAGGTCTTGCCCTGCGGGTCGGTCAGATGGCCCGAATACGAGGCGGAGAAATAGGGGATCTCATCCTTGGCCACCGAGGAAACCAACGCTTCGGTGTCGCCGGTGCCCCAACCCTGGATGGCGGCCAGCTTGGATTCCGACGTCCACTTCTTGTACTGCGCCATGGCGCGCGGCACTTGATAGGAATAATCGACGGTCTCGAAGGCGATCTTGTCGCCCTTCACCCCGCCCTTGGCATTGATGTAATTGAGCGCGTCGGCGACGCCGCCGGCGAACGGCTTGGACACCGAGGCGGTGGCGCCGGTGAGATCGGCCAGATGGCCGATGACGATGTCGGCGGCCTGGGCCGTGCCGGTGCAAACCAGAGTCACGGCGGCAGAGGCCAGAAGAAGTTTACGCATTCGTGTTTCCTCCCAATGTGTTGGATTTGACAGGCCCCTTGGGGGGCTCGTTGTTGGTTAGTACGAGAACGGATAAAGCTTCCAGTACGAGCGGCCCAACCGCCAGCGGTGGATCAACCCGTCGGGTTCAAAGATCAGGAACAAGATGATGGCGAGACCGATGGAGGCCTGCTTGATATAGGCCAGCCCTTCGTTCAGCCAGCTGACATCGCCGCCGATCAGGCTTTTGGCGATGCTGACGCCGCCTTCCATCACTTCCGGCAGCAGCACCATGAAGGTGGTGCCCATCAAGGTGCCGGCGACCGAGCCAAGGCCGCCGATGATGATCATGCCGAGGAATTCGATGGACATCAGGATGGTGAAGCCCTCGGCCGAGACGAAGCCCAGGTAGTGGCCGTAAAGCGCCCCGCCCAGCCCGGCATAGAACGACGACAGGCCGAAGGACAGGATGCGGTACTTGGTCAGGTTGATGCCCATGACCTCGGCCGACAGATAATGGTCGCGCACGGCGATGAAGGCGCGGCCGTCGCGGGTGCGCAGCAGGTTGCTCCCGATCAGGAACATCACCACCACCCAGAACAGCACGACGTAGAAGAAGCCCGTGTCACCCGACAATTCATAGCCGAACAGATTGACCGGGGCGGCGGCGGCGCCCGACGACCCGCCCGAGAACCAATCGGCGCGGGCGAAGAAGTCTTCCAGGATGAATTGCGAGGCGAAGGTGGCGATGGCCAGATAAAGCCCCTTCAGCCGTCCGGCCGGAATGCCGAACAACAGCCCGAGCACGGTGGTCATGACGGCGGCCAGCGGCATGGCCAGCACCACCGGAACACCGAAGGAGTTGTTGAGCCAGGCCGAGGCGAAGGCGCCGAAGCCGAAGAAGCCGGCATGGCCCAAGGAGATCTGCCCGGTATAGCCGACCAGGATGTTAAGGCCCAAGGCAGCGATGCCCATGAAGCCGATCTGGATCAGGATGCTCAGGTGATAATTGTTGAGGAAGCTCGGCGCGGCGATCAGGAACAAGACGCTCGCCACCGCCCACGCCCGCATCACCGGCGTGTCGAATATGGTGGTGTCCTTGGCGTAGGAGGTCTTGAACTGACCGCAGGGGATAAGGCTGGAGGAGATCATCGGCCTAGACCCTTTCGATCTTGTGAGTGCCGAACAGGCCGTAGGGCTTGATCATCAGGATGATGATGAGCACGTAGAACGGCGCCACGGTGTAGAGGTTGCCCAGATGCAGCCATTGGCCGTCCACGTATTCGGCGAAGTTTTCCAAAAGCCCGATGATCAGGCCGCCGACGATGGCGCCGATGATGGAATCAAGCCCGCCGACGATCACCGCCGGGAACACCTTGATGCCGAAGAACGACAGCGCGCCGGACACGCCGTTGACCATGCCGACGACGACGCCGGCCAGGGCCGAGACCATGGCGGAAATGGCCCAGGCCATGGCGAAGACGTTCTTGACCGAAATGCCCAGGGATTGGGCCACCTGCTGGTTGAAGGCGGTGGCCCGCATGGCCAGACCCATGCGCGAATACTTGAAGAACCAGGCGAAGCCGGCCATGACCAGGACGGAGACCACCAGGCTCATCAGATAGGCCGGCTGCACCTGCAACCCCAGCACGTCCACCGACTTGACCGGGAAGATTTCTGGGAAGGGCTGGACGTCGGCGCCGAAAATCCACTTGGTCACCGATTGGAAGAAGATGGACAGCCCGATGGTGACCATGATCACCGAGATGATCGGCTCGCCGATCAAGGGGCGCAGCACCACCATTTGCAGGGCGATGCCGAACACCATCATGAACAGGAAGGTGAGCGGGAACGAGAACCAGAACGGCAGGCCGGCATCGACCACCAGCCACCAGCAGGTCCAGGCGCCGATCAGCAGAAACTCGCCCTGGGCGAAATTGACCACCTGGGTGGATTTGTAGATGAGCACGAAGCACATGGCGACCACACCGTAGAGCGTGCCGACGATGAGTCCGTTCAGAAGCAATTGGAAAAGCAGATTGCCGGACATGGGGGCAACTCCTATTCGGCGGCGCTTTGAGAGGAAGCGGGCGCGACGATGGGGGGCGGCAGCAGGGTGATCACCTTGAGCTCGGTCTTGACCCGGGTGGTCGAGCCGTCCTGGAAGGTGATGACCGCATCCACCGGCACCATGGGCCGATCCGCGTACATGGCATCGATGATGTCGCCGTACTTTTCGTTGATGACGCCGCGGCGGACCTTGCGGGTGCGGGTCAGCTCGCCGTCATCGGCGTCGAGTTCCTTGTACAGCAACAGGAATTTGCGGATGCGCTGGGGTTCGGGCAAGGTGGCGTTGACCTTCTCCACTTCCGAGCGCAGCAACTCATAGACCTGCTCTTGCGCCGAAAGATTGGTGTAGTTGGTAAACGCGATGCCCTTTTGCTCGGCCCATTTCGACACGATGGAATAGCGGATGCAGACCAGCGCCGACAGATAGGGCTTTTCCGCCCCCAGGATCACCGCCTCGGCGATGAAGGGCGAGAATTTCAGCTTGTTCTCGATGAACTGGGGCGAGAAACGGACGCCATGGGTGGTGGTGGCCAGATCCTTGATGCGGTCGATGACCACCAGATGGCCGTTTTCCTTCTTGATATAGCCGGCATCGCCGGTCTTCAGCCAATTGCCGTCGACGATGTCGGCCTTCGACGCTTCCGGGTTCTTGTAATAGCCGGTGAACATGCCGTCGGTGTGGGCGACGATTTCGCCGACGCCGTTATGGTCGGGATTGTCGATGCGCAATTGCGCGTCATCGAACGGAATGCCGACGCTGTCGAAGTCGATGTCGTGGCCGCGGTGCACCGTATAGGCGCCGGCCAGTTCGGTCTGGCCGTAGATTTGCCGAAGCGGCACGCCCATGGCCAGGAAGAAACGGAAGGTATCGGGACCAAGGGCGGCCCCGCCGGTGGCCGCCGACTTCAGATAGCTGAAACCGATGCGATCCCTGAGCGCCTTGAACAGGATGCGGTCGGCCAGCCACGAGCGCTTGCCTTGATCGAGTGCCTGCATCCCCAGTTTCATGCCCAGATCGAACATGAAACGCTTGAACCGGGTCGAATCCATCATGCGCGAGCGGACCTCGGCGGCGATGGCTTCCCAGGTCCGGGGCGCCAGCAGGACGAAATGCGGGCCGATTTCCCGCATGTCGGGCATCTGGGTTTCCGGTTCCTCGACGAAATTGACGATGTTGCGGCAGACCAGCGGCTGCCCGACGGCGTAAATCTGTTCCATGATCCACGGCAGCGGCAGCATGGAGACGTAATTCTCGCCGGCGCTCTTTTCATCGGCGCGCAAATAGGCGGTGCAATGGCGCAGGAACGGCCCCGATTGCAGCATGGCCAGCTTGGGGTTGGAGGTGGTGCCCGAGGTGGTCACCAGCACCGAGACGTCATCGCCCTTGCCGGCATTGATTTCGGCCTCGAAGCGGCCCGGCTCGCGCGCCGCCAACTCGTCGCCCTTGGCCCGCAAATCGCCGGCGAAGATCAGCTTGTCGTCCTGGTATTTGCGCATGCCGCGCGGGTCGAAATAGACGATGTGGCGAAGGCTGGGCACGTCGCCAGCGATTTCCAAGAGCTTGTCGACCTGCTCCTCATCCTCGGCCAGCACCACGGAAGCAGCGGTGTAATTGAGCAGATAGGACACTTCGGCGTTCATGCTGTCCTGGTAGACGCCCATGGACAGGGCGCCGATGGAATGCGCGGCCAATTCGCCCCACACCCATTCCGGCCGGTTCTTGCCCAAGATGGCGACCACGTCGCCGCGCTTGACCCCGGTGGCGGCCAGGCCCAGGGCGAGGCGGCGGACTTCGTTCAGGTAATCGGTCCAGGTGAACAGATTCCAGATGCCGAATTCCTTTTCCCGCATGGCGACGTCGTTGGGCCAACGGCGCGCGTTTTCGCACAGAAGCTTGGGAAAGGTGTCGAACTGGGCTGCGTCGTTATAGTCGTGGCTCATGCTCATTCCCCTGTCAGGCCACGGCTTCGGCGGCATTCTCTTCGTCTTCGTCGACGCCGAGATAGGCCACCTTCACCCGTTCATTGCTCATGATGTCGTCGGGCAGGCCGTCGGCGATCTTGCGGCCGAATTCCAGCACGATGACCCGATGCGAGATGTCCATGACCACCCCCATGTCATGTTCGATCATCACCACCGTCATGCCCCATTCCTCGTTCAGATCGACGATGTAACGGGCCATGTCCTCCTTTTCTTCCAGGTTCATGCCGGCCATGGGTTCATCCAGCAGGATGATCTTGGGCTCGACCGCCATGGCCCGGGCCAGTTCCACCCGCTTGCGCAAGCCATAGGACAGGGTGCCGGCGGTGGCTTTGCGGATATGGGCGATTTCCAGGAAGTCGATGATGTCTTCCACCTTGCGCCGGTGCGCCAGCTCTTCCTTTTGCGCGCCCAGCCAATAGAGGCCGCCGGTGAGGAAGTTGTTCTTCAGCAGGTGATGGCGCCCGACCATGATGTTGTCGAGCACGCTCATATGGCCGAACAGCGCCAGATTCTGGAAGGTGCGGCCGATACCGATGGTGGCGCGCTGGTTGGGCGTCATGCCGGTGACGTCGCGGCCCTCGAAGAACACCCGCCCATTGGTGGGCTTGTAGCGGCCCGACACGCAATTGAGCATGGAGGTCTTGCCGGCGCCGTTGGGGCCGATGATCGAGAACAGCTCGCCCTTGTTGACATGGAAGTTCACTTCCGTCAGGGCGCGGACGCCGCCGAAGCCGAGCGAGACGTCGCGGACTTCCAGCAGCGGCGAGGTGGTGCTCATTTCGCCCCCCGCAGCATATTGATGATGCCGGAGAAATCGGTGCCGGCATGGCCGCTGCCGGCGAACAGGGCATAAAGCTGGCTGGCCTGGCTGCCCAGGGGCACCGAGGCGCCGGCCTTGCTTGCCGCTTCCACCGCCAGCTTCAGATCCTTCAGCATCATGGCGGCGGCGAAGCCGGGCTGATAATCGCGGTTGGCCGGGCTGGTCGGCACCGGGCCGGGCACCGGGCAATAGCTGGTCATCGACCAGTTTTGGCCCGACGACTTGGACGAGATGTCGAACAGCTTCTGCGCGTCCAGGCCCAGCTTTTCGGCCAGGGCGAACGCCTCGCAGGTGCCGATCATGGAAATGCCCAACAGCATGTTGTTGCAGATCTTGGCGGCCTGGCCGTTACCGGCGCCGCCGGCATGGACGATGGTCTTGCCCATGGTTTCCAGGATGGGCAGGGCCTTGGCGAAGGAGGCATCCGAACCGCCGACCATGAAGGTCAGCGTTCCGGCCTCGGCCCCGCCGACACCGCCCGAGACCGGGGCATCGACCATCAACTGGCCGTTGGCCAGGGCCGCGGCGGCAACCTCGCGGGCGCTGGCCACGTCGATGGTCGAGCTGTCGATGAACAGGCAGCCCTCGGGCGCGCGGGCCATCACGCCCGCTTCGCCCAGATAGACCGACTTCACGTGCTCGCCCGCCGGCAGCATGGAGACCACCACATCGGTGCCTTCCGCCGTGTCGGCGGCCGTGTCCACCACGGTGGCGCCGGCCTCGGTGGCGGCCTGTTTCGCCGTCTCCGACAGGTCGAAGGCGCGGACCTTGTGTCCGGCCTTCAGCAGGTTGCGCATCATGGGGCCACCCATGTTGCCCAGGCCGATGAAGCCAATCAGTGCCATATCCTCGTCTCCTTCCCTGTTCGCGCCGTTTTGTTTTTAGACCTGGGTCAAGGCCCGGCCGATGATGACGCGCATGATTTCGTTGGACCCTTCCAAGATGCGGTGCACGCGCAGGTCACGCAGGTACCGCTCGATCGGGTATTCCTTGATGTAGCCGTAGCCGCCGAACAATTGCAGCGCCCGGTCGACGACGGCAAAGCCGGTATCGGTGGCCAGACGCTTGGCCATGGCGCACAGGGTGGTGGCGTTGGCTTCCTTGGCATCCAGCGCCGAAGCCGCCCGGTGCAGCAAAAGCCGCGCCGCCTCCAGCTCGGTGGCCATGTCGGCCAGTTGGAACTGGGTGTTCTGGAAGGCGCTGATGGCTTGGCCGAATTGCTGGCGCTGGTTGGTGTAGTCCACCGCCAGCCGAAGGCATTCGCGCGCGCCGCCCAAGGAACAGGCGCCGATATTCAGCCGCCCGCCGTCCAGACCCTTCATGGCGATCTTGAAGCCTTCGCCCTCGGCACCGATGCGGTTGGCCACCGGCACGCGGCAATCCTCGAAGATGACGGCGCAGGTCGGCTGGCTTTTCCAGCCCAGCTTCTTTTCCGGCTTGCCGAAGGACAGGCCGGGCGTGCCCTTTTCCACCACCAGACAGGAAATGCCCTTGGCACCGGGGCCACCGGTGCGGACCATCACCACATAGACGTCGGAGACCGAACCGCCGGAAATGAAGGCCTTGGACCCGTTCAGCACATAATATTCGCCGTCGCGTTCGGCCTTGGTGCGCAAACTTGCCGCATCCGACCCGGCGCCGGGCTCGGTCAGGCAATAGCTGGCGAATTTGGTCATGGTGGTGAGGTCGGGCAGCCAGCGGGCGCGCTGGTCGTCGTTGCCGAAGCTGTCGATCATCCACGCCGCCATGTTGTGGATGGAGATATAGGCGGCGGTGGACGGGCAGGCGGCGGCCAGTTCCTCGAAGATCAGCGCCGCATCCAGCCGGCTCAGCGCCGATCCGCCCACGTCTTCCTTGACATAGATGCCGGCGAAACCCAGTTCAGCCGCCTTGCGCAAGGCATCGACGGGGAAGATTTCCGCTTCATCCCAATGGGCGGCATGGGGGGCCATCTCGCCGCCGGCGAAATCGCGGGCGGCGTTCTGGAAGGCTTCCTGATCTTCGGTCAGGCTGAACTGCATTTCGGTTTCATCCCTGCGTGTTCAAAAACGAACATACGTTTTTTTAATGGCGGCGCAAGAGGGATGATTGATCCACCTCCCGTACGTTGCCTCTCGCCCGTGAAAACTCTGTCGGCTTCCTGTTGAACGATGGCTCAGGGGTAGCACAACGCAAATCGGCAGTCCAGTGTCTGTATACGCAAGCGTATTTTTTTGTGTGCGAAAAATGCGCAAACCGGGTACCTTGCGCCAAAGGCATATAAGGTCCCGCAGCGAACGGGAGGCGAGGGGATATGGCAACCAAGAAGAACGATAAGGCATCGACGCGGGCCGACGAGATCCGCCAGGTGATCGAGGCCGAGATTTTCTCCGGCACATTGCGGCCCGGCACCCGCCTGGACGAGGAAAGTCTGGCGGCGCGCTTCGGTCTGTCGCGCACCCCGGTACGCGAGGCCATATTGCAACTGGTCTATTCCGGTCTGGTGGTCAAGCAGCCGCGCCAAGGGGCCGAAGTGGCCCCGCTTGACCTGCACCGCATGGTGCAGATGTTCGAGGTGATGAGCGACATTGAGGGCCTTTGCGCCCGGTATGCCGCGCGCCGCATGTCGGTCGAGGAGAAGGCGGCGTTGCAGGTCATGCACGACCGTTCCGGGGTGCTGTGCGAGGCGCGCGAACTGGATGAATATTACGCCGTCAACCACGCCTTCCACGAGGCCATCTACAAGGGCAGCCACAATGTGGTGTTGCAGGACATGGCCCGCTCGCTGTTCTCGCGCCTCGCCCCCTATCGCCGCTATCAGCTCAATCACCCCAAGCGCATCGACGAATCCTGCGCCGAGCACGGCGATGTCTTGGAGGCCATCCTCGCCGCCGATCCCGACCGCGCCCAAGCGGCCATGCGCAAGCATGTGACCATCCAGGCGGATATTTTCTCGGAATTCGTATCCATCATGCGATAGTCTGTATCCAGGATTGTGATTTTCTGGATACAAAGCTCTGGTCTGACGAACATCCCTGTGCTAGTCCTTGGACGCTGAATTTCGCGTCGGCCGTCAGAGCCGACCGTTCCAGGGAGGATGTTCACCCATGCCCGGCAATCTGTTCGCGCTGTTCCAGTCGCGCTTTCCCGCCGACCGTTCGCGCCCCTTCATCATCGTTCCCGCTGTCGCCACCTATTCCTATGCCGACCTCGAGGCCCGCTCGGCCCAGTTCGCCCATGTGCTGGTGGAAGCGGGCGTCGCTCCGGGTGACCGGGTGGCGGTGCAGGTGGAAAAGTCGCCCGAGGCGATTTTCGTCTATATGGCCTGTTTGCGCACCGGTGCGGTGCTGCTGCCCTTGAACACCGCCTACCAGCCGGATGAGTTGGAGTTCTTCCTGTCCGACGCGGCGCCGGCGGCGGTGATTTGCCAGCCGGCGCGGGCGGTGCAATTGCAGGCCATCGTCGACAAGACCGGCATCAAGGCGCGGGTGCTGACCCTGGGGGCCGACAACAGCGGCACCCTGGTCGAGGAAGCTGCTGACCAGCCCACGGATTTCGCCACCATCGAGCGTGTGGGCGGTGAGGTGGCCTCGATCCTTTATTCGTCGGGGACCACCGGGCGGCCCAAGGGCGCCATGATGAGCCATGACAATCTGGCCGCCAACGCGGCTACCCTGCACAAGCTGTGGGGCTGGCAGCCCGATGACGTGCTGCTGCACGCTTTGCCCATCTTTCACACCCATGGTCTGTTCGTCGCCACCAATTGCGTGCTGCTGAACGGCAGCTCGATGATCTTCTGTCCCAAATTCGACGCCGAGCAGGTGTTGGACCTGTTGCCGCGGGCGACCGTGTTCATGGGCGTGCCCACCTTCTATACCCGCCTGCTGACCAGTCCGCGCCTGAACCCGGACACCTGCCGCCATATGCGCCTGTTCATTTCCGGTTCGGCGCCGCTGCTGAGCGAAACCTTCAACGACTTCGCCGCGCGGACCGGCCACACCATCTTGGAACGCTATGGCATGACCGAGGGCGGCATGTTCACCTCCAACCCGCTGGTGGGGGCGCGCAAGGCCGGCACCGTCGGCCCGGCCTTGCCCGACATGCAGGTCCGCATCACCGACGAGGCCGGGACCGTCCTGCCCCAGGGCGAGGTCGGCGGCATCGAGGTCAAGGGCCCCAACGTCTTCATCGGCTATTGGAACATGCCGGAGAAGACCATGGCGGAATTCACCGCTGACGGCTTCTTCAAGACCGGCGATGTCGGAATCATCGACCGCGACGGCTATGTCGCCATCGTCGGTCGGGCCAAGGATCTGATCATCTCGGGCGGCTACAACGTCTATCCCAAGGAGGTGGAGGACGCCATCGACCGCATGGACGGCGTGGTCGAATCCGCCGTCATCGGCATGCCGCATCCGGATTTCGGCGAGGCCGGTTTGGCCGTCATCGTCGGCGAAAAGGGCCGCGACCTGTCGGCGGGTGCCATGCTGACCGACCTCAAGGGCCGGTTGGCCAATTACAAGGTGCCCAAGCAAATGGTGTTCGTGACCGAACTGCCGCGCAACGCCATGGGCAAGGTGCAAAAGAACGTCTTGCGCGACACCTATGCCGAGATGTGGAAAGCCAGCCTGGAGAAAGCGTCGTGAGCGAAGCCGAAATCATCTTCGAGCGCGTGGGCAATCTGGGGCGCATCGTCCTCAACCGGCCCAAGGCGCTGAACGCCCTGACCCTGGATCAGGTCCATGCCCTGCATCCGCAACTGGATGACTGGGCCGCCGATGACGGCATCGGCGCCGTCATCATCGAAGGGGCGGGGGAAAAGGCGTTCTGCGCCGGCGGTGACATCCGGGCGCTGTATGAGGCCTGCAAGGCCGGGCAGATGGAGTACGTCGCCGCCTTCTATCGCGACGAATACCGCCTTAACCGCAAGATCAAGACCTATGGCAAGCCTTATGTCGCCCTGATGGACGGCATCGTCATGGGCGGCGGCGTCGGCGTCTCGGTCCACGGGCGCTATCGCGTCGCCACCGAACGGACGCTGTTCGCCATGCCGGAAACCGGCATCGGCTTCTTCCCCGATGTGGGCGGCGCCTATTTCCTGCCGCGCTGCCCCGGTAAGACCGGTCTGTATCTGGGCCTGACCGGGGCGCGCCTGAAGGCCGCCGATTGCCTGCATACCGGCATTGCCACCCATTACGTGGACTCGGCCCGGCTGGATGAGTTGCGCGCGGCCCTGGCCGAGGCGGACGATGTCAAGGCGGTGCTGGACCGCTTCCATGGCGATCCCGGCCCAGCCCCCTTGGCGGCGCACGGCGCCTTGATCGACCGTTGCTTCGCCGCTCCCAGCGCCGACGGCGTGTTGGCTGCCCTGGCGGCGGAAGGGGAGGGCTTCGCTGCCGATACCCTGGCCGCCATCAAGGCCAAGTCGCCCACCGCTTCCAAGGTGGCGTTCATGCAGATCAACCGGGGCGGCGCCTTGGATTTCGATGCCTGCATGGCCATGGAATTCCGCCTGTCGCAGATTTACGCCCCGGCGGCGGATTTCATCGAAGGCATCCGCGCGGTGATCATCGACAAGGACGGCAAGCCGGTCTGGGCCGAGGCGGCCGGCGACGAGGCGGTCGCCCGGTCCTTCGATACCGTGCCGGCCTGCGGCGATCTGACGTTTTAATAACAAAATCCCAGGGAGGGACTTTCATGCTTATCCGTGACACAGCCGCCATCGTCACCGGCGGCGGTTCGGGCCTGGGCGCCGAAACCGCCCGCGCCCTGGCCAAGCAGGGCGCCAAGGTCGCCGTGCTCGATCTGAATGAGGCCAATGTCCAGGCCGTCGCCGCCGAGATCGGCGGGATCGGCCTGGTCTGCGACGTCACCAGTGCCGAATCGGTGGAAGCCGCGCTGGCCGCCGCCCGCGACGCCCATGGCATCGCCCGCATCGCCGTCAATTGCGCCGGGGTGGCGACGCCGGGCAAGGTGGTCGGGCGCAAGGGGCCGCTGGCGTTGGATGCTTTCGCCAAGGTGATCCAGATCAACCTGATCGGCACTTTCAACGTCATGCGTCTGGCCGCCGCCGACATGCTGGTGCTGGAGCCGCTGGACAATGGCGAACGCGGGGTGGTGGTCAACACCGCCTCCATCGCTGCCTTCGATGGTCAGGTCGGGCAGGTGGCTTATGCGGCGTCCAAGGGCGGCGTTGCCAGTCTGTCGTTGCCGGCGGCGCGTGAATTCGCCCCCGCCGGCATCCGCGTCATGGCCATCGCGCCCGGCTATTTCGGCACCCCCATGGTCAATTCCATGCCGCAAGAGGTGCTGGATTCGCTGGTGGCCTCGACCTTGTTCCCCCATCGCCTGGGCCTGCCGGAAGAATACGCCCGCATGGTTTTGTCCATCATCGACAACCCCATGCTCAACGGCAGCACCATCCGCCTGGATGGCGCCGTGCGCATGCCGGCAAGCTGATTTGCGACACGGATGAACACGAATAAACACAAATAAATGCATCAATACTATTCGTGTTCATTTGTGTTCATTCGTGTCTAAAAAACAATATCGAGGAACTCTCATGTCCGCTTACGAAAACATCCTGGTGGAAACCCACGGAAAGGTCGGCCTGATCCGGCTGAACCGCCCGCAGGCGCTGAACGCCTTGTCCACCCCGCTGTTCATTGATCTGGCTCAGGCTCTGGACGCGTTCCAGGCCGACGACAACATCGGCTGTATCGTCCTGACCGGCTCGTCCAAGGCCTTCGCCGCCGGCGCCGATATCAAGGAGATGAAGGATCTGTCCTTCATGGACGTCTATTTCCAGGATTTCTGCAATACCGGCTGGACCCATGTCACCACCATCCGTAAGCCGGTGATCGCGGCGGTGGCCGGCTATGCCCTGGGCGGCGGTTGCGAACTGGCGATGATGTGCGATTTCATCATCGCCGCCGACAATGCCAAATTCGGTCAGCCGGAAATCAATCTGGGCACCATGCCCGGTGCCGGCGGCTCGCAGCGCCTGACCCGCGCCGTCGGCAAGGCCAAGGCCATGGAAATGTGCCTGACCGGACGCATGATGGATGCCGCCGAGGCCGAGCGCGCCGGTCTGGTCAGCCGCATCGTCCCCGTGGCCGATCTGGAGGCGGAAGCCTTGCAGGCGGCGGCGAAGATCGCCTCGTTGTCGCTGCCGGTGACCATGATGGTCAAGGAAGCGGTCAATGCCGCCTTTGAAACCACCCTGGCCGAAGGCGTGCGCTTCGAGCGCCGTTTGTTCCATTCCACCTTCGCCACCCTTGACCGCAAGGAAGGCATGGCCGCTTTCGCCGAAAAGCGACCGGCCAATTTCATCAATCGCTGACGAGGGTTATTTCCCGGCGCAGCCCCCCGAGGCGATGGTGGGGCTGACGCCGTTGGCGCGCAGATAAGTGGTCAGATCATTGGCGGCCAGGGCGAAACCGGCATTGGTTCCCTGCTTCTCTGCCACGTTGATGAAGGTGTTGATCCCCAGCACCCGCCCGCACATGTCCACCAGCGGGCCGCCGCTATTGCCGCCCGAAATGGGGGCGGAATGGGCGATCACCGGCAGGCCGCGTCCGCGGTTCTGCACCGCCATGATGGCGCCCTGGCTCATGGCCAGTTCGGGCATGGCCTTCATGTCGCCCTTGATCAGGGCGCGGAAGTTCATGTCGGTGTCCAGCAGCAGGCCGGGGAAGCCGGCGGCGACCACATTGGACAATTCGCCCGCATCCAGCACCAGCGGCAAGGTGGTGGCGGATTTGGCGCCATTCACCCGCAAGATGGCATAGTCGCGCTCGTTCTGGCCCTGGCTGTTGGTGTGGGCGACGACCTGCGCCGGCATGGGCGCGTCGAGACCGCGCCCGATCACCATCACCTGGCCCGATTTGGCGCCGCTGATCACGTGGTGGTTGGTGACGACCATGTCGGGGGTGATGAAAAAGCCAGACCCGGTGTCATTATCGGCGATCACCAGCACCACCGCCTTGTGCAGGCGGTCGACCAGATCCTTGCGCGACAGCGGCTGGACGTCGCCCTTCACCTCGGCTGGCGGTGTGTCGGTTTTCGCCACCGTCTCGGCCTTGCCCTCCCTGAGGGCGGTGGGGCCGGCCTTCAGCAAGGCGGCGGTGCCGGCCGGGTCGGCGCAGACATCACCGGCCAGGGCGGCTTTCAAGGCTTCCGCCCGTTGCCGCAAGGACTGGACTTGCGCCTCTTTCTCCGTCACCGGATCGGGGGTCTGGGCAAAGGCGGTCCCCGCCGAGGCCAGCAGGGCGGCGGTCATCAGCAAACGCGGCCAATAGCCCATGCTCTTTGCTCCCTCTTCTTGTTATGGTTTGGCTCAGCGGCGGATCAGCAAATCCACTTCGCGGTCCAGCGTCTCGCGTTCGCGGCGCAAGGATTCCAGCCGCTTTTGCTTTTCCGCCTCATTGGTGACGCTGTCTTGCTGGACCATGTTGGTCTTGGCCTGCAAGGCATCGATCTGGTGATTGAGGGCGGCGACCTCGGCCTTCTTCTTGGCATTGGCCTTTTCCGCCGCCGCCAGCCGGCTGCGCATGGCGGCAAGCTCGCGCTGAAAGCCGGCATAGCGGGCCTCGGCGGCGTCGCGTTCGGCCTTGACGTCGGCGCTTTGGGCGTTGGCGCGTTCGAGCGAGCGGGTTTGCTGCAAATTGACGTCCTGTTCGTTTTCCAGCGTCTTCTGCCGTTCGTTCACCCGCTTGTCATAGGTGCCGTCGGTCAGGTTCTTCATGCCCGAGAAGAAGCCGCCCTTGGCCGGATCCTCGTTGGTGGCGCAGGCGGAAAGGGCGGCGCTCAGGCCCAGCACGGCCAAGAGACGAAGAATGGTCATGGGCTTTCCTTTCTCAGCCGACACGGGAGACGGTGCGGCGCTGGGCCAGCGAATCACGCTCGGCTTCCAATTGGGCGATCTGCTTTTCCAAGGTGGTGATTTCCTGGTTCATGGCCGCTACCTTGTTCTTGGCGGCGCCCCGTTCGACTTGGCCGGCGGCCTCGGCATAGGTGGAATGGCGCTTGCGCAATTCGGTGATGGTGTTGTCGAGATAGGATTTGTTGTCGTCGACGGCGGCCATCTTTTCCTTGGCTTGGGCCATGGTGATCTTGCCGGCGGCCAGATCCTTGTCGATCTGGTCGATGCGGGCCTTGTCGGCGACGATGACCTGCTGGGTGGCGGTGACCAGTCCGGCCAGACGCTGGTTCTCGCCCTTGACATCGGTGATCATGGCGTCGAGCTGTTCTTCGCGGCTGGCGTATTTTTCCTGCTTGTCGGCGACATAGGCACCGACACCGCCGCCGATGGCGGCACCGGCGACGCAGCCGATGGCGCCATCCACCAGCATGTTCTTGCCCTTGTTCTTCTTGCTGCTGGTGGTGGCCCCGATCAGGATGCCGGCCAGGATGCCAGCGGCGCAGCCGGTGGCGGCGCCCTCGAAGATGGTTTGGTTGTAGATGTCGGCTTGTTCGCGCATGCGCTGTTCGGCCGGGGTGAGCGGGCGGTTGTTGGCGCCGGTGGTCTGGCAGGCGGACAGCAGCAGGCTGACCGAAAGCGACAGAGCCACGGCCTTGGCGGACTTCCTCATCATCTTTTCCCCTCGGTCATCATTGTATCTTGTTCCAGTCGGCCAGCCATTGGCTGCGCGCCACCTTCCTGTCTTTCTGATAGGTGATGACGTGGGCGAAATTACGCTCCAAATATGGCTTAAGTTCGCCCAAACCCATACCTTGCAATTCCACCAGCAGGATTTGCATCTGCCGCTTCAGTACCTCGGGGCCGTAATCCTCGGCGGTGCGGATCAGCGAATCGGCATAATAGCGCAAGTTTCCGTCCATCACCGCCTGTTCGCGGTCAAGTTGGTCCTTGAACGCCTTGGTGCGGGGGTCGTCGGCACTGCCGCCATCGACTCGGGCCTTGTAAAGCTTGGCCAGGGCGTCGACGGCCCGGCTGTCATCGGCCAGCTTGCGGCCCAGGAAGGCGCCCAGACGCAACGAGGACTTGGCGGCGCGGTCGCGCTGTTCGTCGCGGGCGGCGATGTTGGCGCGCAAGCCGGTTTGCAGGTTCTGCAACCGGGTCTTGGTCGCCGGGTCGGCGGAAGCCTTGGCCAGCAGGGCCAGTTCCTCCAACGGGTCGTCGCTGACCTTGGCCTCGGGCGGCCTGTTGTCGGGGGCGGAGACCGCGCCCAGTTTGCTCCAGCCCGATTGGGCGGCGCGCAGCCGCTCCGCCGAGGTCAGCACCGGCGCCGCCACCACGATGCGCAGGCCGGTGGTCTTGCTGCGGCGCGGCGCGTCGCCATCATAGAACGGCACTTCCTGGCGGTAGCTGGCGCGCATGTCGGCCTCGGCGGTCAGGTAATTGCCGCCCCTGACGACGAAGGCGCCGACCTGACCGTGCAGGCGGTCCAAGCGGCTGAGGCGGAACGGCTCGAGCGCGATTTCGTCCACATTGCCCAGAATGTCGTGCAGGCCCAGCGGGTTGGGCTGCAACAACCCGGTCAGTTGCGGCTTGCCGTTGGCCGATTGGGTGCCGGCGAACCACACATAGCGGGCCATGCCCTCGGGCATGGGGAACAGGCGTTCGTTGAATTCCGCCGGCGACGCCTTGATGCCGCCACGGGCGGCGAATTCCCATTCCACCTCGGTGGGCAGGCGGGCATAGCCGATCTCGCCCTCTTCCTTGGGCAGCTTGGCGGCAGCGTTCTTGCGCAGCCACTGGCTATAGCGGTCGGCGAAATTGACGGAATCGATCCAACTGAGTTCGGTCTTGGGCAGGCGCTTGGCCATGCCCGGTTTGGCCGGGCAATCGCCGCCGGCCATTACCGCCTCGTACTGGGCCTCGGTCACCTCGTACTTGGCCATCAGAAGGTAGCGCTGGGTCTTGCCGTCGCTGAAGCTGCCGGCCACATGGGCGGTGCGCGCCCCTTCGGCGAAGCCGCGCGCTTCGTCCTGGATACCGATGGTGACCGGATAATCGGCATAGACCGAATCGCCCGGCACCACCAGCTTGCGAAAGGCCATGGCGCCGCCGCAGGGCAGCGGCAGCAATACGTCGCCGTCGGCGGGCTTGGGGTTGAACAGCTTGTCGTCCCAGGTCTCGGCGGCCCGGGCCGTCACCGGCGCCAGGGCGAGCAGGGCCGCCAGGGCGAGGGGGCGACGGTCAAACATCACGCAGGCTTTCCGCCGGATCGATGCGCAGGGCACGATATCCCCCCAAGGTTGATGCGATCAGGGCAAGGATGAAGGTCGCCACCACCGCCACCGACAGGTCAAGCGGGCGCAGCAGACAGACGAATTCCTCGCGGTTGAGGTTGCTGGCCAGCGACAGGTTGACCAATTGGGCGACGCCGTAAGCCAGCATCACCGACAACAGGGCGCCGGCCGCGGCGATCAGCCCGGCCTGGATGGCGGGAAAGGCCAAAGCGGCCAGGGGCGGAAAGCCCAGCAGCCGCATCAGCGCCAGTTCACGCCGCTTGCGGTCCACATTGGCCCACAGGCTGGAAGCCAAAGACAGTATATAGCCGCCCACCGCCAGCCCAGCGATGATGGTGAAGATGAAACCCAAGCTGCGGTCCACCGCTTTGACCATCTCGATGTCGTCGGCGCGGGTGCGCACTTCCAGTCCCTCGGCCCGCAGGCGGTCGGCGAGTGCCGCCACCCCGTCGAGGGTGCGGGCGAACAGCCGGGCGCTGGAAAACGGGCGCTCGGTCCCATTCAAGGGCGTGTCGCGTCCATCACGGTAATCCTCGGCGGCGACCAGCAAATCCAGCGAGACGAAGGCAGCGTCACGGCCAAACGCCGCTTCCGGCAGGATGGCGGCGACGGTGAGCGGCAGGCGCCGTGCCTGACGTTCGCCGCCCAACGTCCGCGAGATCAGGGCGGTGATGGTGCCGCCGGCACTCACCCCCAATTGGCGGGCGGCGCTGTGGCTCAGCAAGATGCGGTTCTGGCCCAGCGGCGGTGCTTGGCCCCGCAACAGCGGGTCACCGTTGGCCGAGGGCACCATTTCCGCCCCGGCCAGGGAACGACCGTTTTCTCCCACCAGATCCAAGGTGGCGGCGAGCGACCGGGTGCGGGGGATGACGAAGCCGGTCTCCGCTTGGGTGCGCAAGGCGTCGAACCATTTCGGCCCCAACTGATAGGTGCCGACGATCGTCACTTCCAGATTGCGCGGATCGGCCAGCAGGCGGTCGCGCAAGGTGGTGACGATGCCCGATTTCAGCCCGAACAGCACCAGAAGCGGCGCCAGCACGGCGGCCAGGGCCAGGACCAGACAGGCCGACACCCGCCAATCATGGATGAAATCGGCCACGGCCAGGCGCCAGGTGCTGAGGGCAGGGGGGGGAAGCAGGCGCATGATGGTGGTCCTCCTTCCGTCAACCGGCGAAGCGGGTTTGGGCGCCGTCGGTCCGGGCCTCGACCCGGCGCAGGCCGAAGCGGGACAGCAGATCCCAATCATGGCTGACCACCAGCAGGCCCAGGCCCAATTCCGCCGTCAGGGCCAGCAACAAATGCATCACCGCCGCCGCATGGCTGGGGTCGAGCGAAGCGGTGGGCTCGTCGGCCAGGACCAAGGGCGGGCGGTGGGCCAAGGCGCGGGCGATGGCCACCCGCTGGCGTTCGCCGATGGACAGCATGGCCGGTTTCTTGTGCAGCAATCCGCCCAGCCCCAGGGCATCGATCAGGCGCGTTTCACCGTCCGGGTCGGCGGGCCGGCCCAGCAGGGCGGGTGACAGCCGGATGTTGTCCAAGACGCTGATGAAGGGCAACAGCCCGCCGGTCTGCAACACATAGCCGATGGATCGGGCGCGCAGCCGGGCCAGATCGTTGTCGCGCTTGCCCGACCACAAGGCGGCGACGTCGCTGCCGGCCAGGGTGAAACGGCCCGGGCGGCCGGGGCGCAGCACCAGCCCGACCACGTCCAGCAACGTGCTTTTGCCCGATCCCGACGGCCCGGTGATGCCCACCGCCTCGCCCCGATGCACCGACAGCGCCTCGATGGCCAGGGTGAAGCCTTCGGCCCCGCCCCGTTGGCATACCAGATCAGAGATGTCGAGCAGGCGGTCGGTCATGATCTTCAGGGCAGGGCGTCGAGCGGCAGCGGATAGACCGCCTCGCCCGGATCGGCGCCGCCGTCCAGCGCCACCCAGCGATCAACGTCGTCATGGTAGATCTGGTACAGGCGTAGCTTGCGGTTGACCTCGTCCAAAAAGGCCTGTTGCTGGCTGATGCTCCAACTCGACCACGTCTGCTGGTCGATATCCAGCACCTTGCTGCGATAGGGCAGGCCGTCGAGATATTCGCCCATCAGCCCGAGATCGGCCAGCTTGATGGCGTTGGGGTTGTTGATGGCGTTGGGGTCGCGGCCCAGCACCGCCGCCGCCGAGCGCATGCGGGCGAAAAAGTCGTTGGGCGACAATTGCGCCGCCTGACCGGCCTTGGCGATGCTTTGCAGCACCTGCTGCATGTCCGACAACTGGCTTTTGGTCAGCAGCACCCGTACTTCGGTGGTGGCGATGTCGGGCCGGGTCAGATCGCGGTCGGTGACCCAGGCGCTGAACAAGGGCGGCGCCCTTGTGCCCTCGACCCGGCCCAGATAGGCCAGTTGCATGGCGTGGCCCAGCATGGTGGCATCCATGCGGATGCGGCTACCGTCGTCCTTGGGCGGCGTGGTCTTGCTGTAAGTGGGATCGGCGGTACGGGCGGCGCCCGCTGTTTCCTCGCCGCGATAGGCGCCGTTGACCTGGGCGACGATGGTTTCGGCCAAAGTGTCGACCATCTGGCCGAACTGATCGACGGCGCCGGCATCCACCGGATAATAAAGCGGCGCCGACAGCAGCGGATGGCCCGACAGCACCTTATACTGGGATTCGGCCTCGGCGTGGTTGTCCTTGCCCGCCGGCGTCTTCAGGTGAAGGGTATAGATGGCCAGACCGCGATGCAGTGCTTCCAGCCGCACCTGTTCGGCGTCCAGCTTGGTCGAGGACAGCGGGTCGCCGCCGCGCAGCGCCCCGGCATCGGTGATCAGCACCACGTAACGGCCGCCGAAATCGGTCCACGGCACCTGATTGACCGCGGTCATCAGACCGGCATAGGAATCCTCGCTGAAGCGGGCGGTGGAGACGCTGGCGCCCTTCAGCCCGGCGACGCGCTTTTGAAAGTCCTGGCCGTCCTTGACCTGGGACGGGTCGGCATAAAGCCGCGACGTGTATTCCAGTCCCGGCGACGCCTGCACGTTGGAGCGGAAGGCGACCAGCCCGAACTTGACGCGGTCGGCCAGACCGGCCTTGTCGATCTTCTCGGTGATGCGATGGACGGCGTTGCGGGTGCGGTCGATATAGGGGTCCATGGACATGGTTGAATCGATGACGAAGACCACCGCCGCGCGGAAGTTCTTCAACAGGCTGGCGCGGTTCTTGTCGGCGCCGTTATCGGCTGGCTTTTTGTCGTCCTGGGCGCTGACCGAGGCGATGTGCAGCAGCCGAACACGGTGGCCAAGGCCGGAAAAGGTTTCCTCGGCATCCAAAATAGGCAACAGATAGAATTGCTTGGCGATGTCCACATGGGTGGCCGGCTCCTGCGAGATCACCCGCGGGTCGCCCTTGCCCGAATCCATGGCCTTGCGCAGCGGCTGCACCATTTGCCCCGGTTTGTCGGCCTCGACGATGGCGGCCAGATCCTTGCGGTCGTTGAACATCAAGGCGCGGTCGCGCCCGGCCGGGTTGGTGAAAGCCAAGGTCAATTGCTGCTTCCACGGCAAGGTCAGATCCTCGCGCAGCCAGCCATCGGTCTTGCCCTTGGCGGTCAGGCCCACTTCCAGCCAATCCACCCCGCCGACCTTTTGGCGGGAATAGACATAAAAGCGGGTCAGCGCCGGTTGCTGGGCGCCGGGGCCGTCGCCGGCCTGACGTTTCAGCACGGCGCCGGGGCGGCTGAGCACGCGCTGATACAGCGTCTTCTTGCCTTCCATCAGCAAGGGCGCGCGCTCGGCGGCGAAGGCAGCCGGCAGATGGGCGGTGAAAACGGCGCCAAGGGCGGCCAGGGCGGCCAAAGTGGGGATCGTGCGGATCATTTCAGTTTTTCCAGCATTTCCTTGGCCTTGGCGTCGCCGGACTCGGTGGCCTTCTTCAGCCAGTCGCGGCCCTTGTCGTGCTGGAAGCCGCTGGGGGTCAGCCCGACCATGATCTTGCCCAATTGCCGTTGGGCTTCCACATTGCCGGCCTGGGCCGCCGGTTCGTACCAATAGGCGGCGGTTTCGGCATCGGCCTGGGGCATGGGGCTGGTCTTGGCGCTCCAGCTTTCCGGGTCGTACATGCGGGCCACCGCCAGACCGGCCTCGGCGCTGCCGCCACGGGCCGCGTGCTGGAACAACAGCATGGCGAAATCCAGCTTGCCCCGTTCCACCAGCTTCAGCGCCATCTGATGGGCCTTGTCGGCCTCGGGTGTCGCCTGGATGTACTTGGCCAGATCCTCGCGCGTGTTGATCTCGCTGGGCGCTTCGGCGGTTTGCGTCACCGGGGTCGCGTTGTCCTGGGCCATGGGCGCTTCGTCTTTTTTGCTGAACAGCAGGACATAGGCGGCGATGGCGCCGGCCACCAGCAAAACGGCGATGCCGGCGGCGATCAGCGGCAGCTTGGAGGTGTTCCGTTCCGCCGGCTGCGACGAAATGGGTGGCTCGCCGGCGAAGACCGGTTCGGGAATGGGGTGCGGCTCGGGCTCGGGCTCGGGCTCGGGCTCGGGCACGGGCACGGGTTCCGGCGGCGGTGCCACGATCTCGGCGGCAGGGGCCATGCTGGCTTGCAGGTGCGAGCCGAACAGCTTGTCGGTCTTGACCCGGCCTTCCTCTTCCCGGCCCCCGACGCGCACGGTCAGGCCGACGATGTCCGACGGCCCCAACAGGGCCAGGGGGTCGACCACGTCGGGGCCGACGCGACCGACCAGGGCATTGCCTTCGCCGAACAATTCGGGCAGCGGCAGCCATTGTTCCTCGTTATGCCAGTGGCGATCGGCGCCCAGGCTGGTCTTGCCGTTGATGCGGGTCAGCCGCATCTGGCCCAGGCCCGGATCGGTGCCGCCCAGGCCGATGATTTTCAAGCCTGCCAGGCCGGGCGTGTCACCGATGATCTCGACCTTGATGGGCATCTTACGCTCCCGCGTGGGTAAGTTGAGGGGCGCCCAGGCTGGCGCCGGCTATGACGGCGAGGATTTTGCCCAGGCGTTCGTTCTGCTCGGGCGTGATCTCGCTACCGGCGGCGTGGCCGGCATTGGCGATGGCGGTGGCGCGGAAGGCCTCGAACCAATCGGTGATGTAAAGGCCGGAATAGGGTACCGGATTGGCGTCGAGCACCGGCAAGGTGCCGGAGGCGATGGGCGCCGGCGGGCGGAAGATGGGGCGCCCCGGCATCACCGAGGCCGGGCGGGTGCTGATCTCGGTCTGGGAAAAACCCAGATAATCCACGTAATCGTTGATGATGGTGGTCACCACCAGCACCTGCTGGTCGGCCAGCTTGCTGCGGGTGGCGGCGGCGCGGTTGCTGGCCTTGTGCAGGGATTGCACCAGCTTTTCCTCCAGCCGGAAGCGCATGGCGCCGGTGATCACCTCGTCGACCAGGGATTGCATGGGTTCGCTGCCCAGACCGAGGAAGGTCTGCATTTCCTGGTTTTCCGGCAATTGGCGCAATTGCTTCAACCAGTCGCTGATCGCCGCCTTGGCGAACAGGGCGGCGCGTCCGCCAGCGGCGGGTGTCGGCGCCGCGTCGGCAGCCGGGGCGGCGAAGATATCGAGCGAGATCAGCCCGCCGCCGCCGAAGGCCGGGGCAACGGTGCCGGCGGGGCTTTCCACCGCCTCGTCCTCGGCCTTCAGATAAAGCGAGCGCAGATGTTCCGACGACGGCTGCAAGGCGCGCAGAACTTCGGCGAAGGCGGTCGGGCGCTGGCGCAGACCGCCCAGGACCACCTCGACCAGCCGCTTCTTGCGTTCCACCTCGTCGGCGCCGTCGGCGCGGTAATAGCTGCCCAGTTGGATGTCCACCAACTCGCGCTGGATGTGGTCCACCTGTTCACCGATGCGCTCCAGCTTGTTGCTGACATGGGCGACTTTACGCAGATGGGCGACCAGCCGGCTCATGCCGCCGTCGTCGCAGCCGATCATGGCGTCCCAGGTGGGGCCGGGCTCGGAGACATGGCGCTGGACCATGCGGTTAGCGGTGAAGGTGGCGCGCATGCGGTCGATATCGGCCTGGACATCGGCCTTGACCGCCAATTCCCGTTCCTCGTCCAGATCGAAGATGCCCTTGGACATGCCGGGCTTGCGCACCATGAACAGATTGTCGAAGGCCTTGCCGCCCGACCATTCCTGCACCCAAGCCGCCTTGCCGAAGCGTTCCAGCAGGGCCAGGGTCAGCATGCCGTCCCACTTCATCTCCAGATTGCCGTCGTTCTGGTTCAGGCTGTCGGCCAGCCGCTTGTCGAACATGGTCAAGGCCCATAACAGGCCCGGCGCCCGGCGGGCGCGCTCTGCCGGGGTCGCGCCTTGGGTGGCGGCGACCCAACTGTCGAGCACCGGCCCCAGGGCGGTGATCTCGATCTGCTTGTCCGACGGGTTGCACAGGATCAGGACGTTCATTTCCTGGTCGTCGGTGTAACGCTCGAACAGATAGGCGACCTTGCCGCGCAGCAGCAAGGTGCCGACCGGGTCCGAGCCCTCGTCCGCCGCCGCCGCCTGGGCCACCGCCGTCAAGCCCATGCGACCGCGATAGCCGGGGAAATCCAGCAGGTCCAATTCCTCCAGCAGATCGACGCGCGGCGCTTCGGCCAGACCGAAGACCATTTCCTTGGTCAGCGCCGCCAGGATCGAGCGTTGCAGCCTGATTTCGGCCAAGGGCTGGCCGTCGACCACCGGCAGCACGCCGACCAGATCGTCGGTGTCGGTGCCGAAGCGCACCCGCACCGCGTCGACGTTCATGATGGAATTGCTTTGGGAATAGACCTCTCCGGCCCGTTCCACCAGGGCGGAGGTCGGCGCGTGCACCTCGGTGGCGAAGGACAGGCTTTGCAGAAACTGCCGCAGCTTGGCATAGGCGTCGGTGAATTCCGGCAACTCGCCCCACACCAGGGCGAACAGGCGGGCGCGGTCGGCGGGCAGCAGATAGGGGGCCAGACCGATGGCGGTGGGCCAGAACAATCCGGCCAGCGGTTCGTTCGACTTTTTGAAGCGGCGGTCGAAATAATCGGACAGATCGACCACGTCGTCTTCATCCATGCCGCCGGTGGGCTTGGCCTGTCGACGGCCCTGCAATTCCTTCAGCCGGGCCAGGATGGTTTCCGGGGGGATGTCGAAATTGGCGCGCTCGCGGTCGAAATCGAGGAAAAAGCTGTTGCCCAGGATCTTCACCATGTCCGCTTCGTTCAACAGCGACAGCAGCACCGGATAGCCGGGGGTGGTGACGGGCGGCTTGCGGGTGAAGCGGGTGACCAGACCGGTGGCCTCCTTGCCGCCGCCGGGCGGGTTGATGTGGTCGATGAAGTCCAGCCGCTCGCCGTCGAGCACGGTTTCCAGCCGCCCGTTATCGCCGCGCGCCAAGGACGAGATCAGATAGGATTTGCCGGCCTGCGACAGGCCGAAAAAGCCCGCCGACATGGGCCGTTTGGCCGCTTGGCCCAGGCGCCGGGCCAGATTGCGGCTGCGGCGCAGGCGTTCGATCAGGCCGTCGCCGTCGCGGTCCAGGCGCTGGGCGCCGGGGCGCACCTCGGCGACCCAGCCGATGGCCTGTCCGGCCCCCTGGTACAGACCCTGGCACCGCTTGGAAAGAATATCGGGAGTCCTGCTCACGTCTTGTCTCCTCAGCGGACGATGCTGCCGGTGTCGAGCCAGTAGCTGTTTTCGCCGATGCCGGCATTGTTAAGCGTGTTGAGGCGGATGCGCAGCACGCTGGTGCTGAGCGTGCTGCCGCCCTTTTCGGCGACCCGGGCGATTTCCAGCGCGTCGCCGCGGCGGACCGAGCCGCGCCGCAGCGTCACTTCCAAGACGCCGTTGTTGCGGCCATACAGCTTTTCCGCCGCCTTGTTGTTGTCGGGGGCGAATTCCAACTGATAAAGCGGAGAGGCCACCCAGCGTTCGGCGGTGAGCTGGCGGAAGCCCAACATCATCTGCCCGCGCATCTCGAAGGCGGTGTCGGGAAATTGGTAATCGGGATTGTCCAGGTCGATGTCGCGGTAATAGACGTCGGCATCCTTGATGGTGTTGTTGTGGTCCAGCAAGCCCATGTGC
This sequence comes from Stygiobacter sp., assembly GCA_006218045.1. GTDB lineage: Bacteria > Pseudomonadota > Alphaproteobacteria > Rhodospirillales > Magnetospirillaceae > Magnetospirillum. The sequence goes on along the minus strand of VBWB01000003.1, from coordinate 52,526 downwards.
CGCAAGGTGGAGTAGATGCGGAACTGATTGGCGCGGAAGAAGAAATTGGGGATGCGCCCCTGACCCAGCACGCAGATCATGGCGCCGACGGCGGCGGTGGTCTTGGGGTCGTCGATGCGGCCCTGGCGGTGGAACGGGTACCAGTTGCCGGTGCGGTAATTGTGCATGGGGACGATGCGGTCGGGCGGAAGCGCGCACAGGGCGCGGAACAGCGCCTGGATGCCGGGCAACCGTGACGGACGACCGCTCAGCAGCAGCACGTCGCAATCATAGAGATGGACCAGCTCGCACAGCGACTTGATGGTGTTGCAAATCTCCATGCGGTCCTGGATGAACAGCATGTGCAGGCGGTTGAGGTCGATGGCGACGGGCACCGCCATCAGGTCGAAGGCGGGGTTGCCCGCCCCCAGCACGCCGCGCACGCCGGCGGCGAAATAGTCGAGCACGGCAGAAGACGGCTTCTCGCGCTCGGCCAGGATCTCGCCGATGGTCAGGGTGTGGGTTTCCGCCCCGGTCTGATAATTGTAGGCCTCGTAATCCTTGAGGATGCGCAAAGCCAGCGGATACATGATCTGCAAGCCCAGTTGCTGGCGCATGACCATGTGCTGGACGATGCCGGCCTCGGCCCCGATCAGCTTGGACAACAGCGGGTCGGGGTCGGTGATGCCGTGAGCGCGCAAGGCATTGTTGATGGCCGGGACCACCATCTTTTGCAGCACTTCCAAGATGATGTCGTCGCCGGCCACCTTGAAGCCATCGCGGAAGCGTTGGTCCGGCAGGATCGAGACATTGCCGCCGCGCCCGTCATCAAGGGCATAATCGTTGATGACCAGATCGGTGGTGCCGCCGCCGATATCGACCGAGGCGACGGTCAGCACCTGACGGTCGGGGCCGGGGCGACGGCGGCGCATGACCTGGATGAATTCCTCCGGCCGACCGCCGAAATGATTGGCGGTTTCCGAGAACAGATAGACCGCCTGGGCGCAGGTGGCTTCGTCCCACTGGGTGCTGAAGCCGGGCAAGGGCGGCCAGGCCAGATCCTTGCCCTCGTTCTCGATATCGGCTTCCGCCGGGTGCCAGCCCATGGATTTCCACACCAGACCGATGGCCTGGCGCATGCGTTCGCGGAACAGGTCGCGTTCCGGCTTGGGCATGGATGGCGGCACGGTCAGGATGACACTGCGCAATTGGCGGGCCACGTTGGCGTGGTTCTGCTTCATGCGTTGGCTCGGGCTGTTCATCTGGGTCAGCGCCTGGGTCAGCACCTCGGCCAGCATGAAGGTCATCAAGGACGAGCGCGAATAATGCGGGATCAGAACCTGGAACTGGTCCTCCTCGGCCAGGGTGAACAGGGCGTCGCCTTGTTCGTTGATCAGGTCGGCGAAGGGGGCGGCGGTGGCCAAGGGCTCGGTTTCCGCCTTGCTGAAGGCCTGGTTGAAGCGCCAGCCGTTTTCATAGCGCTCGTCGTCCCACAGATAGCGCTTGGGGCTGGACAGGCCGGTGGCGCCCTCGGTGCCGCGCCGGCGCGAGGCGAGCCGGGTGGCCTCGGGGCCGACGCGGGCGATGGTCGGCCAGACGAAGGCGTCGTTGCGGCCCGAATGGCAGGAATGGTCGACGCGACCGAACACCGCCTCGGCGAATTCGATGCGGCTCTCGAACGGCTCGGCATAGACCATGTGCGGGCGCGACAGGTCGCGCAATTCCAGTTCATAGCGGGTGCGCAGGCCGTTGTTTTCCTGCGGGTGATCCTCGATCAGGATGCCGCAGGTGCGCGAATTGCCGACGTCGAGCACCATGTCCACCGGGATGGCCTTGTGGATGTGGTCGCGCTGGTTGCTGAGGATGCGCACCTTGGGCAGACGCAGACGGTTGCCCAGCAGCCACAGGAGGTTGAGGTAATGGGCGTGCTGGTCCAAGAGGCCCAGGCGTTCCTCGATATCCTCGGGCGAGAATTTCAGCCGCGGGGTGGCGTGGTCGGTGAACAGATCCTTGATCCAATCGGCGAACCACACCTGCTCGGTGAACCAGCTCATGTCGTGGCTGCGCCAGGCCAGGGCGAAATTGGCGCCGCTGCTGACGTCGGTCTCGGTCGGTGCCAGATAGGCGGCGCCCGATTCGTCGTCGGCGAACACCTTGGTGTCGAAGGCCAGCACCAGCCGGTGGGTGTATTCGTTGATATCCTCGCCCGGACGCAACGCCACCAGCCGGGCGCGGGCCCAGTTCATCGGCCCTTCGGCGAAGCGGCCCGAATGCAGGCGCAGGAAGGGGACGGGCAGCCAGACGTCTTGCAGCAGCCGCACCGATTCATCCATGGCCACGTCGCGCAGCTTCTGGTCGGGAATGGCGGTGCGGGTGCCGGGGTGGAAATAGCGACCGCTGGGCTCGTCATATTCGGCGCGCTGCAACGAGGCGTTGCTGTCGCTCTTCAAGAACATGCCGGGCATCTCTTTCTTGAGATCCAGAGTGAGGCCGAAATCCAGGAACTGGACGCCGGTCCGCATGATCAGGGTCGCTTCTTCCTCGAAGCGGATCAGTTCAGGCAGCATGGTCAGGTTCAGTCCCTTGATCTCGGGTTGCCTATTTGACGATCTCGACGGAATAGCCGCCGCCATCGGCGTGCACGCCCCGGCATTCGGCCTTGCCGTCCTTGCCTGGGCGGCATTCCACCTTCGAGCGGTCGAACACCTGACCGTCGGCGCATTTGGCGTCGGCGGTCTGGTTCAAGGTCAGCTTGCCGCCCTGGACATTGGCTTCCACCGGGGCCGGGCACTTGCTGCCGTCGCTGCGCAGGATGGTAGCCGTCCCCTTGCCGTTCTTGAAATCATATTCCACCTCCAGCGGGCGACCGGTCTGACTGTCCATCAGGCTGGTGCGCGAGCGCCAGCGACCGTCCAGAAAGGCGGTCGAGCCGTCCTTCATCGCCTTGTCCGGCAAGGTCAAGGGCGGCGGTGGCGGTGTATCGGGCTTGGCCGGCGACAGCGTCTTGTCGGCATTGAGCGCCGGCGGCTTGGTCGGGTCGGTGGTGGCGGGCTTGTCGATGATTCCATCGGGCTTCGGGCTGGTGTTTTCGGGCGTCGAGCCCGGCGGCACGACGACACCGGTGCCCGAACGCGGCACCGTGCCGTCGGGGAGGGTCGTCCCCGGCACCAACACGCCCGGGACGGCAACCTGGGGCACGCCGATCTGGGGCACCACCCCCACCGGCGGCAGGGTGCCCGCCGGCAACTCGGTCTTGGGGATTTCCTCCGTCGGCACGGTGATTGCTGCCGGTTCCATCAGCGCGGTGAAGCCGCGCAGGCCGAACAGCAGCAGCAACAGCAACAGCAGGAACAACATGGGCAACAGCCACCACCAGCGTTGCAGCCAGGTTTGGGCCATCGGCAGCGGCAGTGGTACTGCGGGTTCGACCGCCGCCGCCGCCGCGACCGGGGCCGGGCGCAGGGCCAGATCACGGATGACGTCGGCTTCCGGCGCCGCATTCAGCCGGGTGAAGCCCCAAAAGGTGATGACCGGGCGGCCATCGACCAGATGGATGTGCGATTCGTCGGGGATCTGGGTGGCGAAGGGCAGCAGGCGGGAGAACACCTCCATGTCCTTGTTGGCGCCATTGGCTTGCCCCTGCATCTCGGCGCTGCGGGATTGGAAATCCTGGCGCGCCTGCTGGATGGCCTGACGGGCGGGGGCGCGCTCCTCCTCGGTGGCGGCGTCCCACGGCACCACGGTGCTGCCGGCGGGGGCGTACCAGTCGATGGTGTCGCCGGCCTCGTTGATCTGGGGGATGGCCAGCATGTCGGCGCAATCCTGGCCCATGGTGCGTTTGATCAGCGCCCGCAATTGCGAGGCGGCGGAATAGACCGGACGGCCCACCGACCCCAGGGCGTTGTATTCGCGCAATCGACCGGTACGCAGAAGCAGGCCAGACATGGTTGTTTCCTTCAGTTTGCCGGTGGTTCGGAGGTCACGGCGCGCAGCCGGGTGGAACCGGGGTTTCTCCGCTGGCCTTGCGGATCAGTTCGGGCAATTCGGCCGCCGAGCGCATGGGCAGCACCCGACCGCCGGTGGCCTCGGCCATGCATCGGCCTTCGCCCAGGCCGTTGACGTCGACCACGTTGATGGTGAGCTTGGGCTTGGCCGCCTTCAGCGCCCGCGCCGCCGCGCAAGGGTCGCCGCCGCACGAATCCTCGCCATCGGTGACCACCACCAAGGTGGCCGGCACGGTGACGCCGTCGACGGTGTTGCCGGCCCGCTCCAGGCCGCGCGCCAAGGGCGTGCCTTCCTGGGGACGGATGCTTTCCAGCAGGGCGGCCAGACGGGGGCGTTCGGACGGGCTGAAGAATTTGTGGTTGTCGGCGCCTTGGCATTTGCCGAACACCACCAGTCCCACATCCATGTCGGTGGGCAGCGTCGTCACTAGGCGGTTGACGGCGGCCTTGGCCGCGCTCAGGCGATCATTGCCACCGGTGCTTTGCATGGCGGCCAGATCGGCCATCGCCTGACGGTCGCCGGCGCGGGCGCGGCGGGTCAGCGCGGTGATTTCTTCCTGCGATATTCCGGTTTTCAGCCGCATGCTGCCCGAGGCATCCAGCAGCACCACCAGTTCCGGCGCTTCCCATTTCTTGCGCGGCGGCGGGCATTTGGCCGGCGGGGTATCCGCCTTGGCCTGTTGCTGGGGCGGCGGGGCTGGATCGGTCTTGGCCGGCGGCGGCGCGACATTGGCCTTCTTCGGCGGCGGTTCCGGCTTGGGTTCCGGTTTCGGCTCGGGTTGTGGCGGCAGCGGTTTGGGGTCCGGGATCACCGGCTGCACCGGGATTTCCTTTTCCGGCACCACCGGCGGCGGCTCTTCCTTGGCCGGGGCGACGGGTTTTTCCGGCGGGCAGGCGGCGAGGCGGCGACGCAGTTCCTCTTCGGCGGCGGTGATTTCGGCCTTCAGCACCTCTTCTTCCGCCGTCAGGGCGGCCAGACGGTCCGGGCTGTTCAGGCCCAGCAGGCCCCACAGCCACGGCCACAGCCACCACAGCAGGACCAGCAGCAGCAACAGGGCGGCCACAGCCCCCAGGCATCCCCAGGGAAGACCCGAACGCGCCGCCGCCGCAACTGGGGCGGCAGCGACGGAAGGGGCGACCACGGGTGCCATGACCGGGGCCGGCGCGGCGGCGGGCGCCGGGGTTGGGCGGGCGGGCATCGCGGTGCCGGGACGGCCCCAGCCGATGATCACCGGTTGGCCGTTGACGACGTAAACGCAGTCCATCGGCGGGTCGACGATGGCGGCGGCCAGCAAGGCGGCGGCCGGATCGGCGGCGTGACGCGCCGCCAGATCGCGCAGCGCCTGCAAGCGATCAACCAACAGGGATTCCGCCTTTTCCCGCTCAGGCTGCGGCAAGGACGAGATGGCGACAGGTCTGCCGGCAGCATCCGTGTACCAGTCGATAAAAGACGACCCGGATGGGCGCTGCGGTTCGGCAATAAGGATGGATGATGCGGCGGGAAGATGGCGGCGAATAAAAGAATTTATTGCCGCGTATTCTTCCCACAAAGGCCGCCCGGACAGGATTGGAGGCTGTATGGCCGTCGCATCCAGTCGCGCAATTCTTACTTTTTGCGCCATTGCAAGCCGCTTTCCCCCAGGCAATATTTTCGTGTTGACTTATACCAGATTCCGCCCGACAGGGAAATAGCCCAGGCCCCTGCGCCGATTGGGTTTATCGGTGCAAATGTGTACATTCGTCCATAGCGCGCCGGTCATGCTCACCAGCCGCCGTCGCGGCCAGGCTCACCAGCCGCCGTCGCGGCGGTAGCCGGCGAAGCGCTCGGCCAGGAAGTCCATGAACACCCGGATTTTGGCCGAAAGATGGTGGCGTTGCAGATAAACGGCATGGATGTCGGCGGCCTCGCCCGACCAGTGCGGCAGGATGCGGACCAACTCGCCGCTGCGCAGATAGGGGGCGATGTCCCATTCCGACCGCAACAGCACGCCGTGGCCCTTCAAGGCCCAATCCACCGCCACCTCGCCGTGATTGGCGCTTAACGGGCCGGTGACCTTGACGCTGGCCGGACCGCTGTCCGACATCAGTCGCCAGGTGTTGAAGGCGCGGTCATTCTCGCGGATGACGATGCAGTGGTGTCGGGTCAGGTCCGCCGGCACGGCGGGGGCGGGATGGCGGCACAGATAATCGGGGGCGGCGCACAGCAGGCGACGGTTGCTGGCGATCTTGCGGGCCAGCAGGCCGGAATCCGGCCCCAACCCGAAGCGGATGCCGACGTCCACCCCTTCCGCCGCCAGATCGAGGGGGCGGTCGCTCAGGTGCAATTGCCCCTCGACCTGGGGGTAAAGGGCGACGAAATCGGCCAGGGCCGGTCCCAGGTGCCGACGCCCGAAGCCGAAGCCGGCATTGATGCGCAGCAGGCCGCGCGGCACCTGCCGGCCGGCGGCCAAGGCCTGCTCCAGTTGTTGGAGGTCGTCGAGAATGCGGCTGCCGTCCAGCAGGTAGCGTTCGCCCTCGGGGGTCAGGCTTTGCCGTCTGGTGGTGCGGTTGAGCAGGCGCACGCCCAGCCGCGCCTCCAGCCCCGCCAGCCGGCGGCTGACCGCCGGCGGCGACAAGCCCAACTGCCGAGCCGCCGCCGCCAGGGTCGGGTGCTGGCACAGGATCGAGAAAAAGGCGATGTCCAGGTCGCTGTTCATTATTGCATCCAGCGTAATGGTAAATGAATTAGGCGATCATTGTGGTGTTGATGGCAAGGAATATGCTGGCCCGGTCCTTCCCGTTTCAAGGTCCGTCATGTCCGCCCAGATACTGCATCTCCTGTTCATCGTCCTGCCGCTGGGGGCGGCCATGGGCTTTTTCGGCGGTCTGTTCGGCATCGGCGGCGGCATCATCGCCATTCCGGTGCTGGTGCTGGGCTTCGGCCTCGATCAGGCCACCGCCCAGGGGACCGCCCTGGTGATGATGGTCCCCAATCTGCTGTTGGCCTGGTGGCGCTATGCCCGTCACAACCCGGTGCCGTTGGGGCGTGCCCTGCAAGTGGCGGCGGTGGGGGCGGCGACCACCTGGGGCACGGCGCATTTCGCCCATCTGCTCGATCAGGGCTTGCTGCGGACTTTGTTCGCCCTGTTCCTGCTGGTGGTCGCCGCGCGCCTGATCGTGGCCCGCCCCGACAAGACCACCGATAAACGCCGCGATCCGCGCTGGCTGCCGGTGGTCGGGCTGGCCGGCGGCTCGTCCATGGGGTTGCTGGGGGTGGGCGGCGGTCTGGTGGTGTCGCCGCTGCTCACCGGCTGGTTCGGCTTGGGTCAGCGGGTGGCGCAAAGCTTCGCCCTGGCCATGGTGGCGCCGTCCTCGGTGTTCGCCCTGGGCGCCTATGCCCAGAACCAGCGGGTGGATTGGCCGGTGGGGCTGGTGCTGGCGGTGGGCGGCGCCATGACCGTCGCCGCCGGGGTGGCCCTGGCCCATCGCTGGCCGGAACGGGTGTTGCGCCGCGCCTTCGGCTGGATGATGGCGGTGACCTCGGTGTGGCTGGTGATCAGCCGGCATGGGCTCGGCGGATGATTGCCGCCATGCGATCCGTACGTGTATGATCCGCCCGCGAACCGGATGGACGGGTTCAATTCAGGGGGCGGGCATGCGCGTTGCGGCGATATTGGCGATGGTCTTGGCGTTGGCCGCCTGCGGGAATTCGGGCGGCGGCGAGGGTAACAGCGTGTCGACATCGGGCGCGGTCGGTGCCCCGCTGACCAAGGTGACGGCACAGCTCGACCGCTTGGGCGCGCCGATCAGTTACCAATGGGGCGACCAGACTTTCACCACCTCGGATTTGCTGTTGAAGGCCGTCGATCAGCGCCTTGCCCAGGAAAGCGCCAAGGTGACGGCGCAGCCGCAGGTGGCCAATTCCCTGCGGGTGGTGCTGCCGGCCACCTATTCCGGCCCCTACGGCGTGTCGGAAGGCAGTCGCCGCATGGATCAGGCCCGCATCGACGTGGTCCGGGCCGCCGGCCTGTTCAAATCGCTCAGGGTGGACTATGCCGACGTCACCACTGCGGTGCCCAAGGGCCGTGATTTCGTTTTGTTCAAGGATCGCGTCGGCTGGCGTCTGCGCGATGCCCAGGATCGGGAAAGCGTGGTGATGGATGGCGACACCCTGACGGCGTTCGTCACCCAGGTGGCCCATGCGGTCGCCGACGTTCAGGGCGACCTGGATTTCCTGCGCGTGGTCCTCAATCGCCCCGGCCATAACGGCATCTTCTTTCGCGGCCGGGAATACAAGGATCTGGCGTCCCTGAACGATGCCTTCGACGGCTATAACGCTGAACTGGTCAAGCTGGTCAAGCCCAGCGACCAGCCGCTGGTCGGCCGGGCCCTGGTCATCGTGCCGACCCAGACCAACGACAAGATACGCTTTTCCGAGCGTCATTCCGACCTGGATGCGGCGCGCAAGGCCTATATGCTGTCGCGCGACAAGCGCATCGCCCGCTTCATCGCCGCCGCCAAGCTGTTCACCGCCGTCGAGGTGGATTTCGGCAACGAGAACGACCCGCCCCAGGGCAGCTTCGAGTGGGTGATCTGGCGCAACCCGGAAAATTCGTTCTGGTCGGTGCGGCAAAAGGGCGGCGATACCTTGCGGGTGCAGTTGCCGGCCAAGCCGGAAAGCTTCGCCGCCGACTTCTTGCGCGCGGTCAAGGTTCCCGGTGACGAAACCGTGTTCGCGCCCCATCCGGCCAATCCCGGCTGACATCAACAGGAAACAGCATTTTGTCGGAAAAGCCCTGGCTCAAGCCCGCCGTCGAATACGGCCCCCTGGCGGTGTTCGTCGCCGTTTATTTCACCCAAGGCCTGATGCAGGCCACGGTGGCGCTGATGATCGCCACCGTGATCGGTCTGGCCCTGTCATGGGGGGTGGAACGCAAATTGCCGCTGATGCCCATGGTGACGGCGGCCATCGTCGTGGTGTTCGGCGGCCTGACCCTGTGGCTGAACGACGAAGCCTTCATCAAGATGAAGCCGACCATCATCTACGCCCTGTTCGCTGGTCTCATCCTGGGCGGCCTGGCGTTGGGCAAAAGCGTGCTGAAGAAGGTGCTGGGCCATGCCATCACCATGGATGAAGCCGGCTGGCGCAAGCTGTCCTGGCGCGTCGGCCTGTTCTTCGTCGCCATGGCGGCGGCCAACGAGGTGGTTCGTCATGTCCTTAGCACCGATCATTGGGTGCTATGGAAGATGCCGGGCAGCCTGATCATCACCTTGGCCTTCATGCTGGCGCAAGGCCGGTTGATCCTGCGTCATCAGGTGGACGAGAAAAAGGTCTAGCGAACTGTCACGTTTTAGCGTTCTGGCGCGTCAGGTGGGGTGTGTCTGCTTGAAAGGATCGCCCAATGAACACGCGTTTCGATGTTTCCGCCCTGGCCGCACCGGCCTATCAGGGGCTTTATCAGGTTTCCGATATTTTGGCCGCCTCCAGCCTGGGGGCGGGGTTCAAGCATCTGATCGATCTGCGGGTGTCGCAGATGAACACCTGCCATTTCTGCCAGAACCTGCATTGGGAATGGGGCCTGCGCGACGGCGTCACCACGGCGCGCCTGGGCGCGGTGGCCCATTGGCGGCAATCGGCGGAATTCACCCCGGCGGAAAAGGCGGCCTTCGCCTGGGCCGAGGCGCTGACCGAGCAGGCGGAAGACCGCGTGCCGGCATTGCTGACCGATTTGCGGAAGCATTGGGACGATCAGGCCATTGCCGAACTGACCATGGTGGTGGCGGTCATCAACGCCTGGAACCGGGTGGGGATTTCCGCCTATGACGTCGGTCAGAAGGCCAGCCATGGCTGATGGGGACGTCACCGCCCTGGCTGATTTCCTGGGCCAGCGACCGCGCTTGCGGTTGCTGGCCTATCGGCTGTTGGGCAGTACCAGCGATGCCGACGACGTGGTCCAGGATGCTTGGTTGAAATGGTGCAAGGTGGCTGATCAGGTGGACGAGCCTGCGGCCTTTCTCACGACCCAGGTGACCCGTCTGGCCGTGGATCGTCTGCGCCTGAACCGCCGACGCAGCACCCTGGCGGCACAATGGCTGCCCGAGCCGTGGACGGAGGCGGTGGACGCGGGCGAGGCCGATCTCTCCACCGGCCTGTTATTGCTGCTGGAGCGACTGAGCCCCGATCAGCGGGCGGTCTATGTGCTGCGTGAGGCCATGGATCTGGATTTCGCCGAGATCGCCGCGGTGCTGGACCGACCGGTTGCCACCTGCCGCCAGATCATGAGCCGGGCCCGCGCCGCCCTCAGGGGCCAGCCGCGCTATGTCTGGGACAGTCACCGGACGGCCCCCTTGATCAAGCGTTTCGCCGCCGCTTGCGAACAGCGCGATTATACAGCCCTGGTCGATCTGCTGGCGGATGAATCCCGTCTGGTCAGCTATGCCGGCAAGACAGGCAAGGCCGCCCGTAACCCGATCCTTGGTCCCGACCGTATCAGCCGCTTCCTGCTGGGGGTGCGGCGCAAGTTCCTGCCCGCCGATTTCAGCCTGCGCCCGGCCATGGTCAACGGCCTGCCGGCCCTGGTCGGGGGCGGCGACGGCGGCAGTCTCTGGGTTTTGACCTTCGGCTGTTCGGAACGGGGGATCGAGCGGGTCTATCTGCAAGCCGATCCCGATGCCCAGCCGCGAGACCGGGGCGTCGGGGGATTTGCTTATTAGACCACCTGACCCTCGGTCAGGATGCGTTCCAGTTCGGCGACGCCGGCGGGCAGGTCCAGCTTGGCGCCATGGGCTTTCAGGCTGGAGCCGAAGGCGTGCAGGGTGCGAAAGATGGTGTGGGCGTGGCATTGCTCGCCCATCTGGCCGATGCGCAGGATGTCCAGGCCGAAGGCGCCCGAGATTTCCACCCGATGGATCTGCGACATGTGGCGGCGGACGTCGTCGGCGGAGACGCCGTCGGGCACCTTGATGCCGACCACCGAATTGAGCCGCGCCTCTTCCTTGACCAGCAATTCCAGGCCCATGGCCTCGATGCCGCGTTGCAGCGCCAGCGAACACAATTCGTGACGGTGGAAGCGGGCCGGCAGGGTCTCGGCACAGATCAGCCGCAACGCCTCGTGGATGGCCATGATCCCCGAGACCGGGGCGGTGTAGTGATAGGAGTTCTTGTTCCAGAACCGATCGGCCAAGCGGGCGTCCAGGCACCATTGCGCCATGGGGGCGTTGCGGCCCTCGATGCGCTTCCAGGCGATTTCCGAGAACGCCAGCAGCGACACGCCGGGAATGGACGACAGACCCTTCTGCCCGCCGGTGATCAGGGCGTCGACGCCCCATTCGTCCATGTCGAGGCGCATGGTCGACAGCGTGCACACCGCATCGACCACCATCAGGCACTCATGGGCGCGGGCGATGGTGCAGATTTCCGGCAAATAGCGGTTCCACACGGTGTTGGAGGTCTCGCCCTGGACGATGGTCAACAGCGTCGGGCGATGCAGGCGGATGGCCGCCTCGATCTCGTCGGGCCGCGCCGGCTCGCCGTTGGCGATGTCGAGGATGACGACGTCGGCTTGGCAACGTTCGGCCATCTCGGCCAAGCGGCGGCTGAAATAGCCGTTGCACACCGCCAGCACCTTGGTGCCGGGCTCGACCAGATTGCACACCGCCATTTCCATGGCCGCCGAGGCCGGGCCGGCGACGCCCAGGATCTGTCCCGACTGGGTCTGGAAGACGTAGCGGGCCATGGCTTTGACCTGCTCGATCACCCGGTTCATGGTCTCGCCCAGGTGATTGATGACGATGGAATTGGCCTGGGCCACCTTGGCCGGAATCGGCACCGGGCCGGCGCCCATCATCAACAGGGGTTCGTCGGGCAGAATACGGTCGAGCGGGACAACGGACGGCGGCGGATAGCGCATGATTTCCTGTTCCTTGCGGGGGATGGCAATTCAGGGCAGCGCGATGCCGCTTGTCAAGCGTTTCGCCACGGATAAATTGAATGGGTTGAATAGGAGATCGCACCATGCGTCTTTTGCTGATCGCGCTTTTGTGTCTTGCCGCCGTCCCGGCCTGGGCGCAAAAGGCCGGAACACCGGGTAAGTTCGACCATTATGTCCTGGCCCTGTCGTGGTCGCCCACTTATTGCGCCGGTCGTTCCGGTCGTCAGGATGCCGACCAGTGCGCCGGCCCGCGTCAATACGGCTTCGTCGTCCACGGCCTATGGCCGCAATATGCCGATGGCGGCTATCCGGCCGAATGCGCGGCGCAACCGGCACCGGTGCCGGACGAGGTGGTCAGCGTGACCTTGCCGGTCATGCCCAGCCGCAAGCTGATCGAGCATGAGTGGAAGCGCCACGGCACCTGCGACGGCGGCTATCCAGCGGATTATTTCGCCAAGACCCGCGACGCTTTCGCCGCCATCCGCATCCCGGGCGAGTTCAACGCCCCCAAGGCGCCGCTGCACCTGGAGCCCGAGCAGGTGGAAGCCCTGTTCGCCAAGATCAATCCCGGCCTCAGCGGTGACCGGATGGCGGTGGTCTGCCGGGGCCGTTACGCGGCGGAAGTGCGGGTGTGCCTGGACAAGAGCCTGAAATTCACCGATTGCGGCAAGGCTGTGCGCGACCGCTGCGCTGGACCGGCGCTGTTTCCGCCGTTGCGGTGAAATCCGCATTTCGCTTGTCAGGCCGCCCGTGCTGACGCACCCTTGCTGCACTGCAACGTTAGTGGGTGGGGATGATGGAACTGCACGGACCGGCGCAAGCCTTGCTGCTGCTGTCGGTGGCGGCGGCGGGCGGTCTGGCCTTGGGTCAGATCAAGCTGGGCGGCGTCAAGCTGGGGGTGGGCGGCGTGTTGTTCGCCGGCCTCGCCCTGGGCCATTTCGGCTTTGCCGTCGATGCCACCATGCTGGCTTTCGCCCGTGAATTCGGCTTGGTGCTGTTCGTCTATGCCATCGGCGTGACGGTGGGGCCGGGCTTTTTCCAGGCCTTCAAGAAAGACGGCATGGCGCTCAACCTGATGGCGGCGGCGGTGGTGGTGCTGGGCTCGCTGGTGGCGGTGGCCGTGCACCTGCTGGGCGGCGTGCCGTTGCCCGCCGCCCTGGGGTTGCTGTCGGGGGCGGTGACCAACACGCCGTCTTTGGCCGCCGGCCAGGAGGTTCTGGCGCAATTGGGCTTTACCGGGACGGCGCAGGGCCAAGCCTATGCGGTGGCCTATCCTTTCGGCATTCTCGGTATCTTGCTGTCCATGCTGGTGCTGCGGCTGGCGTTCAAGCAGAACCCGGCCAAGGCGGCGGCGGCGTTCGACGCCGACCGTGCCGCCAAGTTCGATGCGTTGCAGACCGTCAACGTGGAAATCCGCAATCCGGCGGTGTTCGGCGCCCGTCTGCGCGATCTGGACGAATTGAAGGAAATGGGCGTGGTGCTGTCGCGGGTGCTGCATGACGGCAGCCAGCACGTGGTCAATGCCGACGATACCCTGGCCGAGGGCGATGTGGTGCTGGCGGTGGGGCCGGCCAACAAATTGCCGCGCCTCAACCGCTTGCTGGGGCCGCTGGCCGCGGTGGATTTGAAGGCCATGGACAGCAGCGATGTTCTTTGGGAGCGTCAGGTGGTCACCCGCTCCGAGGTGTTGGGCAAAAGCCTGGGCGAGCTGAACTTGCGCGGCAGCCACGGCGTGGTGGTCAGCCGGGTCAATCGCGGCGGTCACGAACTGGTGCCCGATGCCAGCCTGAAACTGCAATTCGGCGACATGCTGACCGTGGTCGGCTCGCCCGAATCCATGCCGCTGGTGGCCGGCATCATCGGCAACCGCTCGAAGGCGTTGCAGGAAACCCAGATGACCCCGATCTTCATCGGCATCGCCCTGGGCATGGTGCTGGGATCGCTGCCGATCATGCTGCCGGGCCTGCCCTCGGCGGTGAAATTGGGGCTGGCCGGCGGGCCGCTGGTGGTGGCCATCCTGCTGTCGCGCCTGGGTCATGTGGGCAAGGTGGTGTGGTTCATGCCGCCGGCGGCCAACCATGTCATGCGCGATCTGGGCATCGCCTTGTTCCTGGCCGCCGTCGGCATCAAGTCCGGCCATGGCTTCGTCGAAACCCTGGTGCACGGTCCCGGCCTCAGCTGGATGGCCTGGGGCATGCTGATCACCTTGTTGCCGTTGGTGACCGTGGCTGTGGTCGGCACCTGGGTGACGCGGGTCAATTACCTGACCATGTGCGGCTTGCTGTCGGGGTCGATGACCGACCCGCCGGCCCTGGCCTTTGCCCAAGGGTTGGCGCCGTCGGAAGCGCCCATTCTGTCCTATGCCGCCGTCTATCCGCTGGTCATGGTGCTGCGGGTGATCGCGCCGCAGATCATCGCCCTGGTCTTGTGGGCGGGCTGACGAAAAACCGCGCGCCCCTAAGGGGGCGCGCGGCTTGTTCGTCGAGAAGAGCTCTTCAGGTCTCGTCCAAGGCGGCGGGAGGAGGGGCCGCCATCAACGTTTCACCATGATGACAGCGAATGGCCTGAAGGGCAAGACACTCTGCCTTATTTTTGCGCATAGGTGGTCTTCGATTAAAATATGGGCGAAATGACGGGCGTAAACACAGCTCGTTCAGGGGCGAGATTCGGCGCTTGCCTGGGCAAATGCCTCGGGGCTTAATGGTTGTCCTGATTTATCAAGCGATCCGGGGGGGAATGTTTGGACGTGGGGCAAAGGCTGGCCGAACTTGAGCGGGAAAATGCGGAACTGCGGCTGTTCCGGGCGGCTTTCGACATGGCGGCCGAGGCGGTGGCGGTGTGTGGTCCCGACTGGCGGTTTCTGGTCGTCAACCCGGCCTTTACCGCCATCACCGGCTTTCTGGCCGAGGAAGTGTGCGGACGTCACGCCGAAATGCTGTACGCCTCCTTGGGTGGTGGTACGTTTTTGACGGAAGTGGGCCGGCATCTGCGCCGGGGCAACTCGTGGGAAGGTGAGGTGTGGGTCCGGCGCAAGACCGGCGAGCCCTATCGCCAAAGCCTGTCGGTGGCCTGCGAACACGACGTGCGCGGCGGGGTCAGCCGCCATGTGTTGATGTTCCGCGACGTCAGCGAAGCCCGCGATAATGCCGAGAAGCTGTGGCGGCACAGCAATTACGACACCCTGACCGAGTTGCCCAATCGCGGCCTGCTGCTGGATCGCCTGTTGCAGGCCCTGGTGCTGGCCGGGCGCGAAAATTGCCGCGCTGCCTTGCTGTTCATCGGCCTGGACGGATTCAAGACCATCAACGACACGCTGGGCATGACCGTGGGCGACATGGTGCTGCGCGAAAGCGCGCTGCGCTTTGGCCGCTGCCTGCGCCAGGGCGACACCCTGGGCCGTTTCGGCGGCGACGAATTCATCGCCGTGCTGCCCCATATCAACGGCGTCGAGGAGGTGGAGGCGGTGGTCCGCACCATCCTGGAATCGTTGCAGGAGCCCTTGCTGATCGAGGCCAACCAGATTTTGCTGTCGTGTTCCATCGGCATCAGTCTGTGGCCCGGTGACGGCGAGGATGTGGAAACCCTGATGCGCAATTCCTCCTCGGCGTTGGAGTACGCCAAGGCGGCGGGGCGCGGCACCTTCCGCTTCTTCACGCCGGTCATGGATGCCCGCGCCCAGGCGCGCTCGCGGCTGGCGGGTGAATTGTCCGAGGCGCTGGAGCACAACGAGTTCTCGCTGGCGTTTCAGCCGGTGGTCAATCTGGCCGATGGCCGCGTCGGCGGGGCCGAGGCCTTGCTGCGCTGGCAAAACCGCTATATCGGCGCCGTCAATCCCGATCAGTTCGTGCCTTTGGCCGAGGAAATGGGCCTGATCCTGCCCATCGGCGAATGGCTGACCCTGGCCGCCTGTCGCGAGGCCAAAGCCTGGCAACAAGCCGGCCTGGGCGATCTGCGCATCGCCATCAACGTGTCGCCGCGCCAGGTGCAGCAGACCGATATCGCCGCCACCTTGCGTCGGGCCTTGGACGACAGCGGGTTGTCGCCGCGATTGGTGACGGTGGAGATCACCGAAAGCCTGATCCTCAATTCCGGCGGGGAAATCATCCGCAAGCTCGAGAAGGTACGGGATCTGGGGGCGCGCATCGCCATCGACGATTTCGGCACCGGCTATGCCTCGCTGTCGTATTTGAAGCATTTTCCCGTCGATATCCTGAAGATCGACCGCTCGTTCGTCTCCGAGGCGCTCAGCAATGCCGAAGATGCCCGCCTGATCGAGGCGATCATCGCCCTCGGGCATTCGCTTGGCATGAAGGTGGTGGGCGAGGGAGTGGAAAACCAGCAGCAGCAAGCCTTTCTGGTCGAGCGCGGCTGCGATCTGGCGCAGGGGTATCGCTTTTCGCCGCCCTTGTCGGCCGAGCGTTTCCGCGATTTCGTCCGTAACTTCGAGCCTCTGCCACCGTAAGTATAGGGTCTTCACCTGATGACGGCGGCGGCGAGGCCTGCGACAAATCATCATGCGCGGGATTCTGCTCCGATTGATGGTGCTGGTTGCTGTCGTGGTGCCCGGACTTTCCCGGGCGGCCGAGCCCCGGGCCGAGCCCCGGGCCGAGCATGGCGTCATCGATTTACGCGGTATCGATTTCGCCCGCCAGGGCCCGGTCGATCTGGCCGGCACCTGGGGCATCGTCCACGGCTCGGATTCATCGCGGGCCTTCGCCTGGACGGTGGATTCCTACATCCCGCAGCCGGGACCGTGGAACAGCCTTTATCCCGGTACCGGCAACGCTGCCCTGGTCCTGCGCGTGCTGCTGCCGGAAAGCGCCCCGCCCTTGGTGCTGGCCATTCCCGACATCAACAGCGCCTGGCGCCTGCACGTGGATGGCGTGCTGGTGCGCTCCTTGGGGCAATTGGGTCTGGATGCCGGCGCCGAAGTGCCGGTGCTGGAACGCGTGCTGGTGCCGCTGCCGCTGGGCCGGCATTTCGTCGATCTGGTCTTCGAGATTTCCAACCATCATCATTTTGAAGGCGGCATCACCCGCGCCGTCCGCCTGGGACCGGCGGAGGTGCTGGCACTCGAGGCGGAGCGGCTGACCGCCTTGCCCTTGGCCGCCTTCGGCGCGTTGCTGATGGTGAGCTTCATGGCCCTGGCCTTCTATGCCGGCGGCAAGCGCGATCCGGCCTTTCTGGTGTTCGCCCTGTTCACCGCGCTGGTGGCGGCGCGGACGTTTTCCTCGGCCCAGCTTTACGTGCTGATCGGCCATGAAATGCGGGCCGATCTTTGGTATCTGCCGGTCGCCTATTTGACGCTTTTCGTGTTTCCCGGCCTGTATTTCGCTTTCTTGCGCGAGTTGCTGCCGGAGGAAACACCGCGGTCCCTGGCCTGGGGCGGATACGGGCTGTCGGCGCTGATGGGGGCGGTGACCTTGCTGACCGAGCCGGCCTTCTTCACCGGCTTCCGCGATATTTTCATGCTGCTTAACCTGGTGGTGCCGCTGGCCGGGGTGATGCTGGTGGGCTGGGCCATGCGGCGCCGCCGGCTGGGGGCGAAGTGGCTGATGGCCGGCTCGTTGATGCTGGCCATCGCCCTGATCAACGACATCTTGCATTATGCCCGCCTCATCACTTCGACCGATCTGGTGGCGGTTGGGTTCGCCGCCTTCGCCACCTGCTATTTCGCCGCCCTGGCGCTGCGCATGTTCCAGGCCGAGCGTTCGGCGTCGGAGCGTCTGGCCATGCTCAACCGCGATCTCGAGCGGTTGGTGGCGGCGCGCACCGCGTCGCTCGCCGATGCCTTGACGGCGGCCGAGCAGGCCTCAAGGGCCAAGTCCGAGTTCCTGGCGGTGATGAGCCATGAAATCCGCACGCCGTTACATGGCTGGGCCGGGCTGACCGAATTGCTGGGGCAGACGCATCTGGATGAGCAGCAGCGCAGATATGTCCGTCTGCTGCGGCGCACCGCCGAACAATTGTCGCGGCTGATCGGCAATATCCTGGAACTGGCCGGCATGGAAACCGGTCGCATCGAGTTGCGGCCGCAACCGGTTCTGATGGCGGAACTGGCCGAGGAAATGGCGGCCCTGGTCCGCGGCCAGGCCGGTGATCGCGGTCAGGGTTTCACCCTTGACCGGGATTTGGCCTTGCCGGGGGGCGTGGTTGCCGACGAATCGGCCATCTTGCAGGTGTTGCGCACCTTGCTGGATCGCTTCGGCACCGGTGCGGGGGAGATGGTTCTGAGGTTGGGTGCGGCGCCGCCCCATCTTTTGGTGACCCTGTCGGGGCCGGGGCGCCAGGACGTGGAAAGCAGCGGCGACAGCGATATCGGTCAATCGCTGTGTCAGAATCTGTTGATCGCCATGGGCGGCACCCTATCCATCCGCCGCCGCGACGGCCAGTTGGAGGCCTTGGTCCGTCTGCCCTTGACCGAGGCGGTGCCGCCCGCCCCCAAACGGCGCGAACGGCCCCGCCATGTCCGGGTATTGCTGGCCGATGACGTGGAACTGAACCGTCTGGTCTTGCGCGGCTTTTTGACCGGCATCGGCTGGAGCGTCGATGAAGCCGCCGATGGCCGTCAGGCACTGGCCAAGGCTGAAAATGGCGGCTATGACCTGATCGTGCTGGATCTGCGCATGCCGGTGATGGACGGCTTTGCCGCCGCCCGCGCCATCCGCCGGCACGAGCGCGATACCGGCGCCCCGCCCATCCCGTTGGTGGCGTTATCGGCGGGGGCCACTGTCGCCGACCGCCGTCAGGCCGAATTGGCCGGCTTCACCACCTTCCTGGCCAAGCCCATCGGCCCGGATGATCTGGTGGCCAATCTGTCGGCCTTGTTGCCCGACGACGTCCTGCCGCCGCCGCCGCTGCCACCGGCGGGACTGGAGGAACTGATGCCGGCCTTTCTGGCGGAAATGGACAAGGACGCGGCCCTGCTTCAGGAGATGCAGGCGGGGGATCGCTTGGCTTTGGCCGAACACGTCCACGCCATGCGCGGCAAGTGCGGCATGTTCGGGGAGAACCGGCTGTTCGAGCTTTTGACCTCGCTGGAGAGCGACGCGGTTGCCGCGACGCAGCAAGAAATTTCCGCCCATGTGAGTGACGCGGTTGAACGGGTCAGGCAACTACGCCAATATCAGTGATACCAAGATTTGATGAGACTGACGGATCGAACCTTGGTCAGGCCCAAGGGCCCGCGCGGCCCATGCCGCGGGAGGCAAGGGCTTCGGAGAAGCCCGCCCGCCGTTTGAGGGGCGCCGCTGATCGGTTCCGATCAGTGGGGTTATGATGTGAAACTCGACTTTGGCCGATCATGAAAATAACTCAATTCACTGATTACTCTTTGCGGCTGCTGATATATTTATCGATGCGGCGCGAAGGCGTGTCCACCGTGCGCGAGATTTCCGAGTTTTATTCCATTTCCTCGGAACATCTGAAAAAGATCGTCCGCCGTCTGTCCGAGTTGGGGCACATTCGCACCGTGCGCGGCAAGCATGGCGGGTTGATGCTGGCGCGCGAGCCCGACCAGATCAATCTGGGCGAATTGCTGCGGCAATCGGAAAATCTCAATCTGGTGCCCTGTCACGATAGCGGCGACACCTGCCCCATCCTCGGCTGCAAGCTGCGTTTGGTCATCGAGGATGCCCGCGACGCCTTCCTGGCGGCGTTCGACGGCAAGACCTTGGCGGATATTCAGCCCGACCGCTGATTGGTGTCGGCGATCACCCGGTGTGGTGGAAACCATGCCGTCGCCGTGGTTCCCTGGTTGGGTTCGCTGCGCAGATGCAGCCAGCCGCCGTGCAGTTCCATGAAGCGCTTCGACAGGGGCAGCCCCAGGCCGCTGCCGCTGCCGGCATGGCGGCGGGCCAGATACGAATCCAGCTGGGCGAAGGGCTCCATCACCTTGTCCAGGTGTTCAGCGGCGATGCCGATGCCGGTATCGCGAATGGCCAGGAATGGCCTGCCCTCGACGTCAAGGCCGGTGGACGCCAACACCTGCCCGCCGGTGGGGGTGAACTTGATGGCGTTGGTCAGCAGGTTGAGGGCAACCCGCCGGGTCAGTCCCGGGTCGGCGCGGATCATGGTGGTGCCGCTGTCGGGGGAAACGACGAGGGCCAAGCCGTTGCGCTGAGCCTGAGCCTCGATGCTTTGGCAGCATTGGCGCAGCAGTGCGGCCAGATCGATCACTTCTTCCTGCAGGTCGTGGCCGTGGCTGTCGATGCGCGACAGGTCCAGCAACTGATTGATCTGGTGCAGCAGGTGGGTGCCGGAAAGATGGATGTGCTGGGCATAGACGCGATAGCGGTCGTCGCCGATCGGCCCCCAGCTTTCATGCAGCATCATGTCGCTGAAACCGATCACCGAGTTCAATTCGGTGCGCAGGTCATGCACCAGGGTGGCCACATGGCGCAAGGTATCGGCAGCCCGCTTTTCCGCGCGCTTTACCGCCGACAGGTCGCGGCTGACCACCAGTGCGCCGATGATGTCGCCTGCGCCGGTGGCGCGCAGGGGCACGGCGTGGTGACCCAGCCAGCGGTCGCGGTCGCGGGGCGTGCCGCCCTGGACGTGCTCGAAGCGGTCTTGCCGGTTGGCGAGGACGGAGCGCAGTCCCTGGACGAAAGCTTCGTCCCAAGGAACCGGATCAGCGGCGATGCCCCTGGCGCCAGCCATCTCGGGCGAGGTGGAAAACACCACTTCGCCGTCGCTGTCGACGATGCTCACCGTGTCGCCCAAGGCGGCAAGCACGAGCGGCAACACTCCAGAGGACAAGGTGGCGCCCAGAGATGCCAAATCACCGGTGCCGGTCAGGTAATCCATCTCTGGCCTCGTCAACTGTTGTCGCGATCGGGAGCCACGCCAAGCCATGCGGTGACGGCACTTCATGATGGGCGATGGCGATGCTATGATGAAAGTCCATATGTATTTATTGCCTCGACACAGGATCGAGGGACGGTTTCCTCGCGTTTGGCAGGAGGAGGGGCAGGGCGGACGCGGTTGAACGGTTGGGGGCTTGTCTCAGGCGAAGGTGAAATCACAAATAACGGCAAGATCTCCCCGATATGGGAGGGAGTGCTGCGGTGCTTCCTGATCTGTCCGCTCGGAAGATATCCGAGGGCGGGGAGGGTGTCCTTTTGCGGTGCCGATGCTTTGGCGGCGCTTTCCGTGCGTGTCGGGTCCATGGCCGCATTTCGCCCATTTCATCAACCGTGCTTTCGTTTCCCGTTTCCGCAACCCGCTGTGCCAGCCTTTTGCCGGGAGTGCCATCATGGGACGTAACATTACTGCTGAAATGGCGGATACGCAAGACCGTCTTCAGCGAATGATAGCGGTCGAATCGCTCGGCATCGCCCCCTTGGGGAAAATTTCAGTTGAAACGGCCGATTGTGCGGCTGTCACCGCCGCGTGCGGTCGTTAGGGCGACGGCACCGGCAAATGGGCCGCACGCTCAAACCATCCACCCCATTCGCCCAAAGATTGATCGAGGCCAGGGGCGCCGTGTCTCGGGTCGAACTCGCCGGGGTATTGGGCTGTCCGGTTGAAACACTCGGCAATTACGAACGTGGCCGCACCTTTCCTGATTTGGCCATGCTGGCGCGGTTGAAGCGGGTGCTTGGGGTTTCCCTTGATTGGCTGCTCACCGGCGAGGGCTCCATGCGCGGAATAAGGGATGAGGGCAGTAGCGCCTATCCGCTGGATGAGCGGCTTCTTCGTCAGATCGCCGAGGAAATCGTCCTGTTATTTGAAGCCGAGCAACGCCCGCTTTCCCCGGTGGATTTGGTGATCATGGTTGCCGCCTGGTACAACGACCTGACGGTGGCCTGCCGGTCGGCGGAGGAGCAGGTGGTCGGCCTGCGCGTCATGCTCCAGCGCCTGCGCCGATAATGGCTTATCCATGTCTCAAGGGGGGGCGGAGCAACCCGCCCGCCGATCAGCGAGGCATGGTATTAGAGATGTCCACCGGCAGCCACAGCACCTGATCGATGCGCTCAGCCCCCGAGATCAGCATGATCAGCCGGTCGAGCCCCAGGGCATTGCCGGCGGATTGCGGCATGCCGTGGCGCAGCGCATCAATGAAGCCGGAATCGACCGGATAGCGTTCGCCGTACAGCTTTTGCTTCAGATCCATGTCGGCTTGGAACCGGCGCTCCTGCTCGTCGGCATCGGTCAACTCGCCGAAAGCGTTGCACAATTCGACGCCGCAGGCATAGGCCTCGAACCGTTCCGCCACCCTGGAATCGTCGGGATCGGGCCGGGCCAGGGCGGCCATGGACACCGGGTAGGAGTGCAGGATGGTCGGCGCATTCATGCCCAGATGCGGCTCGATGCGGTCGAGCAGGATCTTGAAGAAGATGTCGTCCCAGGCATCCGATGGCGATACCGAAACGCCGATGCGCGCGGCCTCGGCGGCCAGGGCGGCGCGGTCGGGCCGCCACGGGTCGGGGGCGGTGGCCAGAACGTCGATGCCGCAATAATGGGCGAAGGCCTGGGCGATGGACAGGCGCTGCCACGGCGCCAGCGGGTCGCAGACCATGTCGGCCCGACGCAAGCAGGTGGCGCCGGCGGCGGTGACGCAGGCGCGCACCAGGGCTTCGGTGTCGTCCATCATCTGGCCGATGGTGCCGCCGGCCCGATACCATTCCAGCATGGTGAATTCCGGGCTGTGGGTGGCCGAGCGTTCGCCATTGCGAAAGACATGGGCGATCTGGAAAATACGCTCCATCCCCGCCACCAGCAGTTTTTTCATGGCGAATTCGGGGCTGGTGTGCAGATAAAGCGGTTGGGTCGGGCCGCCCCACGGGTCTTCCAGTCGGGTGGCGAAGGCCTTGAGATGCGGTTCAAGTCCGGGCGAGATTTGCAGGCAGGGGGTTTCCACCTCGATGAAATCGGCGGCATCGAAGAAGTCGCGCACGGCGCGCACCACCTTGCCGCGTTGCCGCAGATGGGGCAGACGTTCGGCCAGGGATTGGGGGTGCCAGGACTCTTTGCCTCGGGACATGAAAACCTCTATGAACGCCCATCGATCCGCATTGCTTCATGACACGGATGAACACGGATGAACACGGATAATGCCGCCGCCGCCGGCAGCATCGCCCGCCCGCTGCGTCGGGTGGATGATCTGATCGGCGCTGGATTGGTGGAGGAAAGCCAGCGGGCCGCCTTGGATGTGGTGGCGCGCTCCAGCGTCATCGCCATCACCGCAGCGGTGGCCGATCTGATCGATGCGACCGATGCCGCCGACCCCATCGCCCGCCAATATGTGCCCAGTGCCGCCGAATTGCGTATCGCCCCCGAGGAACGGGCCGATCCCATCGGCGACGACGCCTTTTCCCCGGTCAAGGGGGTGGTGCACCGCTATCCCGACCGGGCGCTGTTGAAACCCATCCTGGTCTGCCCGGTCTATTGCCGCTTCTGCTTCCGGCGCGAGGCGGTGGGCGATGCCGACGGCACCTTGTCCGCCGCCGAACTGGACGCGGCCGTGGCCTATCTGGCCGGGCAGCCGGACTTGCGGGAAATCATCGTCACCGGCGGCGATCCGCTGATGCTGACCGTCCCCCGGCTGGCCGATCTGGTCGCCCGCATCGCCCGATTGCCGCATATCGAGGTCTTGCGCTTTCACAGCCGGGTGCCGGTGGCCGACCCGGAGCGGGTGAGCGCGGCGATGGCGTCAGCGTTGAAATCAACCGAGACGCTGGCGGTGTGGGTGTCGGTGCACGTCAACCATCCGCGTGAAATCTCGGCCCCGGCGCGCACGGCGCTCAGGCGGCTGGCCGATGCCGGGGTGCCGCTGATTTCGCAAAGCGTGCTGTTGAAAGGCGTCAACGATGACCCGGCGGTGCTGGAGGAATTGTTCCGCGCCCTGATCCGCAATCGGGTGCGGCCCTATTATCTGCATCATCCCGATCTGACCCGCGGCACCAGCCATTTCCGCCCCAGCCTGGCCGAGGGCCAGGCGATCATGCGGGCCTTGCGCGGGCGGCTGTCGGGCATCGCCCAACCCACTTACGTGCTCGATATCCCCGGTGGCGCCGGCAAGGTGCCGGTGGGGCCGGATTGGTGGGACGGCGAGCATTTTCAGGTCACCGACTGGCGCGGGCGGATTCATCCCTATCCGGGGTGATGACGGTCTATTCCGCCGCCTGCCGCCTGCCGCGTCCTTCCACCAGATCCATCACCCGGCGCAGGTCGTCGGGGCGCTGATCGACGGCGACCGCCAGCCAGCAGCCGCGGCGACCGGCCTGATCCAGGGCATCGAGGGATTCCGGCTCGGGGGCGTCGTCGAGCCAGATGAAATCCTCGCCCAAATCCATGGCCTCGGCCTTGAACTGGGACCATGTCGGGGTGGCGAAAGTGGCGATGACCCGGGATATCTGGTCCCACTCGTCGCCGGGGCCGATGGCCTGACGCAGCACCGGCCGCAAGGTGTCGGCGGCACCGTGGCGGGTGCGCGAGGTCACCCAGGCGCAATCGAAGCCGGCGGCGGCCCATTCCAGGAAGCGCAGCAGATTGTTGGCCGGCGCCAGATCGCCGCGTAGACGGGCATGGCCCGAGCGCCGCAGCAAAGTGCCGTCCACGTCCAGATAAAGGCGCATGGTTTCTCCTCCCCCGAGAAGACTTGTTTTGCCGCCAGTCTACGCGTGTCGGCGGTCTTTGTCCCCAGGGAAGTTATGGGCTTGCGCACTGCGGGGTGCAATGGCATCGGAGCGGCTCGCGCGTCGCGCGGTGTTTTGGCCAATCTGGATCGCCTGATCAACGAACCCGTCAACCCTGTGCTGAAACGCGGGGCGTTCCGACCGGCGCCAAAGATTTGGCACCATGGTTGCCATTGGCGGGGCAACCTGCTAGGTTCCGCGCCAATTTTCCATCAGCCCGTTTGGATTCCTTCCATGAAAATCAACGCCAACCTGATCCGCGTCGGCAATATCATCGAGCATAACGGCAAGCAATGGGCCGTGTTGAAGACGCAGATCGTTCAGCCCGGCAAGGGCGGCGCCTTCATCACCGTCGAAATGCGCGATATCCGCACCGGCACCAAGACCAACGAGCGTTGGCGCACCGCCGATACCGTGGAAAAGTGCAATGTCGAGGAAAAGGACTGCACCTTCCTGTTCGTCGATGGTGATGCGTTGACCTTCATGGACCAGGAGAACTTCGAGCAGTTCAACCTGACCCGCGAAGTGCTGGGCGATGCCGCCGCCTTCCTGCAGGATGGCATGCAGGTGGCCGTCGACTTCATCGAAGGTTCGCCGGTTTCGGTCAGCCTGCCGGAAAAGGTGACCATGACCGTGGTCGAGGCCGATCCGGTGGTCAAGGGCCAGACCGCGTCGTCTTCCTACAAGCCGGCCAAGCTGGAAAACGGCTTGAAGATCCTGGTGCCGCCGTTCATCGCCGAAGGCGAGAAGATCATCGTCAATACCGGCGATTGCTCGTATGTGGAACGCGCCAAGTAAGGCCGCGCTGGTTTTGGGGCCGCTCCCTGGTTTATACCGGGGAGCGGTTTCGCGTTTTTAGACTTGTTTGCGCGAGTGTGCCGCCTATGGCGTCCGTGATGGGCTGTCCTAGCGCCACTCGAGCTCGTTGCATATCCGCGTTTCGCGTGAAAATGCTCTAAGTATCAGGAGTTTCCGCCGTGATCGTTCGTTCCCCCATTCTCAATGTCATGATGGCCGCCGCCCGCAAGGCGGGACGCGGAATGGTGCGCGATTTCGGCGAGGTCGAGAAGTTGCAGGTGTCCTTGAAGGGGACGTCCGACTTCGTCTCGTCCGCCGATCTCAAGGCGGAAAAGTCGCTCCGGCAGGAATTGTCCAAGGCCCGTCCCGGCTTCGGTTTTCTGCTGGAAGAGGGCGGCGTGGTCGCCGGCGACGACAAAAGCCATCGCTGGATCGTCGATCCCATCGACGGCACCACCAATTTCATTCACGGCATCCCGCATTTCGCCGTGTCCGTCGGCCTGGAACGGGATGGCGAAATGATCGCCGGCGTGGTCTACGAGCCGATTTCCGATTCCATGTTCCATGCGGAAAAGGGCGCCGGCACCTTCTTGAATGAATGGCGCCTGCGCGTGTCCGCCCGCCGCGACCTCAACGACGCGGTGCTGGCCACCGGCATTCCCCATCGCGGTCGACCCGGCCAACAGACCTTCATCAAGGAACTGACCGCGGCCATGGAGCAGACCGCCGGCATCCGCCGCTTCGGCTCCGCCGCGCTGGATATGGCCTATGTGGCCGCCGGTCGCTGCGAGGGCTTCTGGGAAAGCGGCCTCAAGCCCTGGGACATTGCCGCCGGTATCGTCCTGGTCAAGGAAGCGGGCGGCTATGTCAGCGACTTCACCGGTCGTGCGTCCATGCTGGACAGCGGCGACGTGGTTGCCGCCAACGATAAGTTGCATTCCAAGTTGCTCTCCATGCTGCGTCAGGCGCGCGGCTGATACTTGGAAGTTAACCGATTACTCAAATAATTCTTAAGCCAGCCCCAGGATGGCCCGTGTTGCCCATACGGCAACATGGTATTGTACCGCGACTCCGCATGGGTTAGTCTGTGCCGCATCTATTGTGGGCACAGGCAGGGGTTTGGATTTCATGGCAAAGGCGACTTGGCGGGTTCTGGCGCTTGGCGCGCTGTTGGGTGCCGTGGCCCCCGTGGCGCTGATCCCGGCGGCCTCGGCTCAGGTGATCATCGGCGGCGCAAGTGAGGCCGAGGTGGTGGTCAACTGGTCGGTGCTGGATGGTTTGGGCCAGCAGCCCAGCTTGGCCGACATGATCAAGGACGAGTTGCCCGGCCGCCGGCCCCAGGCCATGGCCCCCGGCGCGTCGCGTCGGGCCGGACCGCCCCAGGGTGCGGTTTACAAGCCCTTCGCGCCCAATGCATCGGCGCCGGCCAGGGTTGCCGATACCGCCAAGCCGGTACTCAGGCCCGTCCAGGCCGCCGCCGCGCCCGCCGTCACCACCGACGCCCCTGGACCGGCTCCGGTGGTGGTCGCCGAGGGTGACCGCCGCGCGGTCCCCATCGTCGAGGCGCCCAAGCCTGCCGCCAAGCCGCCCGCCGCGACCAGCAAGCCATCGGTGCCGCCCAAGCCGCAGATCGCCGAAGTCGCTCCGGTCCCAACTCCCGCTCCGGTCCCAACTCCCGCTCCGGTCGCCGCCCCCGCTCCGGTCCCAGCTCCCGCTTCGGTCCCAGCCCCCGCTCCGGTCAAGGCGCCGCAGATTTCCCCGCCCGAGGTGAAGGCCGAGCCGCCCAAGCCGGTGGAGATCGCCAAGCCGGTCGAGCCGGCCAAGCCCGCGCCGGTGGCGGCCACCGCCCCGCAACCGTTGTTGTCTCCGGTGCCGCCGGCGCTGTCGGTGCCGGCCCAGCCGGTGGTGCCGCCGCAGGTGGCGGCGTTGCCGTCATCGGAGCCGCCGGCCATGACCGGGGGCAGCGACACCATTTCCCTGGTCTTCGATGCCGAAGACGCCAAGGTCAGCGACCGCGCCCGCAATGATCTGACCACCCTGGTCAAGCGCATGCAGAAGGACGAAGACCTTAACCTGCAATTGCTCGCCTATGCCTCGGGTGACGAGGCGTCGGCCTCGAAGGCGCGCCGTCTGTCGTTGTCGCGTGCCCTGGAAGTACGCAAATACCTGATGGACAAGGGTATCCGCTCCACCCGCATCGAGGTCCGCGCTCTGGGCAACAAGCTGGATGGCCGGGGGTCCCCGGATCGTGTCGACGCCGTCCTGGTCGGTCGTTGATCGCGTGGTTCGGGGGGGCGCGCCGCGAAACCGCCATGTTTGACGTCGATGTTGGATCGGCCCCATGGTTTCCCAGGCTCAAGGTGCGCGCATGACCCGACCCAGCCGTTATCTGTTCCGCATGATTTTGTTCCTGACGGCGGTGGCCGCCGTCGGTGCGGTGCTGGCTCCCGGGCTGCAATCGGCCTTTTTGGCCAATCCGGCCTTGAACGGATTGATCCTGGGCGTCTTCCTGCTGGGCATCGGCCTTAATTTCCGTCAGGTTCTGCTGTTGAAGCCGGAAGTGGACTGGCTGGAAAGCTGGATGCGTGGCCAGCCGGCGCCGTCGGGCGGTCGCCTGCGCCTGCTGGGCCCCATGGCCGGCATGCTGGGGGAGCGTCAGGGCCGCATGTCGCTGTCGGCCATGGGCCTGCGCTCGGTGCTGGATTCCATCGGTTCACGCCTGGATGAAAGCCGTGAACTGGCCCGCTATTTCGTCGGTCTGCTGATTTTCCTGGGGCTCTTAGGCACCTTTTGGGGGTTGTCGCACACGGTGGGCTCGGTGGGCGAGGTGATCGCCAGCCTGTCGGTGGGCTCCGATGCCGCCGGCGCCGCCTTCGACCGCATGAAGGCCGGGTTGGAGGCGCCCCTGGCCGGCATGGGCACCGCCTTTTCCACCTCGCTGTTCGGTCTGGCCGGGTCGCTGGTGCTGGGCTTCCTCGATCTCCAGGCCGGGCAGGCGCAGAACGCCTTCTACAACGAGTTGGAGGAATGGCTGGCCGGGCAAACCCGCCTGGGCAGTTCCAGCGCCATCGCCGATGGTGACCAATCGGTGCCCGCCTATATCCGCGCGCTGTTGGAACAGACCGCCGATTCGCTCGACGGCCTGCAACGCACCATCGCACGCGGCGAGGAAAGCCGCATTTCCGCCAATTCCAACATTCAGTCGCTCAATGATCGTCTGTCCACCCTGGCCGACCAGATGAAGGTGGAGCAGTCGTTGATGCTGAAGCTGGGCGAGTCGCAGTTGGAGATGCGCCCGCTTTTGGCCCGCATCGCCGAACAAAGCGGTGTCGGCAGCGTCAACGCCGGAAGCGGCATGGACGATGTCAGCCGGGCGCATCTGCGCAACATGGATTTGGCCATGAACCGGTTGCTGGAAATCAGCAGCCGCAGCCATGACGAACTGGTCGGCGAATTGCGGGCGCAGTTCAAGCTGCTGGCCCGCACCATTGCCGCCCTGGCCGAGGATCAAACGGAGAAATAGATATGCCGCGCGGTCGCCGTCTGCGTCAGAACGTCGACATTTGGCCCGGCTTCGTCGATGCCATGGCGACGTTGCTGATGGTATTGATCTTTGTCCTGCTGGTTTTTGTCCTGGCCCAATTCTTCATGGGCAACGCCTTGACCGGGCGCGACCAAGCCTTGTCGCGGTTGCAGGCGGAAATGGCCAGCATGGTCGAGCAATTGTCGCTGGAACGGGCCAAGTCGGCGGATGTGAAGGCCGATCTGACCCGCTTGCAGGAAAAGTTGCAAGCCTCCCTGGCCGAACGCGACAATCTGTTGTCCAGTCTGGACGAAGAGCGCCAGCTGTCGGAAACCGCACGCAGTCAGGCCGATCTGCTCAACCAGCAGATGACCGCCATGCGCGAGCAGTTGGAGCGCTTGGCCGCGGCCCTGGATGCCACGGAAAAGCTGTCGGTCGAGCAAAAGGCCCAGATCGCCGATCTGGGCAAGCGCCTGAACGTGGCCTTGGCCGGCAAGGTCGAGGAATTGCAGCGCTATCGCTCGGAGTTTTTCGGCAAGCTGCGCAAGGTGCTGGGCGAGCGCCAGGGCATTCGCATCGAGGGGGACCGTTTCGTCTTCCAGTCGGAATTGCTGTTCGATTCGGCTTCCGCCGATCTGGGGGTCAGCGGCGAGCAGCAGGTGCGGCAATTGGCCAAGACTTTGATCGAGTTGGCCAAACAGATCCCGAAAGAGGTCAATTGGGTGTTGCGCGTCGACGGCCATACCGACAAACGCCCGATCAAATCCGGTCGCTTCCCCTCCAATTGGGAATTGTCGACGGCGCGGGCCATTTCGGTCATTCGTACCCTGATCGATGCCGGCGTCCCCGCCGACCGTCTGGCCGCCGCCGGCTTCGGCGAGTTCCTGCCGCTGGACAATGCCGACACCGAAGCGGCCCTGGCGAAGAACCGCCGTATCGAAATCCGCTTCGATCAGCGCTAGTGGTGAAAATCTGACGGATGGCGCCCCCGCCATTCGTCAGATTTTCACCACAATTCAATAGGTTGGTGGGCCGACTTATCCAGCCGCTTGGGAACCAAGCGTCTGGGTCGGACCACTAGGGTTTCGCCACTCCGGTTTGCGCGGGAGTGGCGAAACGGCAATCACCCCCGGTTTTGCCGGATGGTCTCGGCGTACCAGTCGAACGACGCCTTGGGGATGCGCCGGCCGGTGGGGAAGTCGACGCGGATGATACCGAAGCGGTTGCCGTAGCCCGATCCCCACTCGAAATTATCCAACAGCGACCAGATGAAGTAGCCGCGAATATCGGCGCCTTGTTCGATGGCGGTGGTCATGGCCGCCGTGTACAGCTTCAGATACGAGATGCGATAGAAATCATCGACCCGGCCCGCAGCATCGGCGAATTCCTTGTCGTCGTCGCGACCGCAGCCGTTTTCGGTGATGTAGATGGGCAGGCCATAGCGCTGGTGGGTCTCCAGCAACTGGTCGGTGAAGGCCTGGGGGAAGATTTCCCAGCCGATTTCCGGGTGGGCCTCGGCCACCTTGACGTCGGCCCAGGCGAAACCGAGCTGGGAATTCGGATCGTCCTTGGCCCAGATGGGGCCGTAATGGTTCATGCCCACCCAATCCAGGCGACGGCAGATGCGGGCCATGTCGCCGGCCTGGACATAAGGTTCGTAATCGGCGGCGACGCCGGCCGGGTAATGGCCCAGGATATGCGGGTCGGCATAGACCCGGTTCCAGTGGGCGTCCAGGATGTCGGCGGCGCGGCGATCGGCGGCGGAGTTTTCATCCGCCGGGTGGATGGGTTGCAGATTATAGACGCAGCCGACGGAAGCATCGGGCACCCAATGGCGGATGACGTCCACCGCCGCCCCATGGGCCAGATTGACGTGATGGCAGGCGGGGAAATAAGCGGCGCGGTCCTCGGCCGCCGGGGCGCACCAGGTCATGGCATAGCCGAACAAGGTGCTGACATTGGGTTCGTTGAAGGTGGCGAAATGCTTGACCCGGTCGCCGAAGCGCCGCACCACCAAGGTGGTGTAATCGGCGAACCAGCCGGCCACGTCGCGATTGGTCCAGCCGCCCAACTCGTGCAGGCGCTGCGGCAGATCCCAGTGATACAGGCACAGCCACGGGGTGATGTCGGCCTCCAGCACCGTGTCGATCAGGCGGTCATAGAAATCCAGGCCCTTGTCGTTGACGGCGCCGCGTCCGCGCGGCAGCACGCGGGGCCACGACACGGAAAAGCGATAGGCGTCGATGCCCAAGCGTTTCATCAGCGCCACGTCTTCGGGGTAGCGGTGATAATGGTCGCAGGCGACGTCGCCGGTATCGCCGTTGGCGGTACGGCCCTTGGTGCGCGAATGGATGTCCCAGATGCTGGGGCCGCGACCCTCTTCCGCCGCCGCTCCTTCGATCTGATAGGCCGAGGTCGACCCGCCCCAGACGAAATCCGGGCCAACCTTGAGCGGCAATGTCTTCGTCGTGGTCATGCTTCCCCCGGACGTCCGTTCTGTTTTCCCCAGTCTACGCCCGAAGGAAAAGCCGTCAACGCTGCAAGGCGTTGAGCGACAAGATCACCTTGTCCAGGCCGCGGAAGGCGGCGGCCAGTTCCACATGGGCTTCGCGCATGGCCCCGGCATCGGGGCAGGGGTGGCCGCCCAGGCGGTTGGCTTGCAGCATGCGCACCGCCGCCGCCAGGCTTTGGCCCTTGACGAAATCGGCCACCCGCTGCACGGCGGCGTAATGCACCGAGATATGGGCGGCCAGTTGCGGCGACAGCAGGAACAGGCTGCCCTGGGCGGTGCGGAAGGCGCAATCGATGCCGGCCATGGAGATCACCGCCGACACGAACGACACGCCGGCATCGACATTGGGCGGCAAGGGCACGGCGTCGAAGGCGAGGCGGCGGGTTTCCAACTCGGCCGCCAGACAGGCGGCGGTGGCGCGGCGGCGCTCGGTCAATTCGGTCCGGCGCAGGGAGCGGGCGGCGGTGAGGCCGAGCAGCCCGGCCAGCATGGCCCCAGCCACCAGCAGCACGGCCATGGCCCAGGCCGGCAGCGGCGTGGCGGGTGGGGGGGCCTCGGCAACCGGAACCTGGACCATCACCGGTGCCGGTGGTGCCACCGCCGGGACGGTCGCAGGCTGGGGGGCGTTGGTGATGGGGGCCGCCGGCTCGTCCGGTTCCGCCGGGCGCAGCGGCTGGAAATCCGGTCGTTCCTCTTCGACCGCCGGCTTGTCCTGGGGCGGGGTTTCCACCGGCGCGGGCGCTTGGGCCAGGGCCGGGACGGCGATCAGCAGAAAAGCCAGGGGAAGTAAACGCAAGGACGGCATGGGAGTCTTCCGCAAGCAGGGGGGCTGGTGGCGACCATACCCGAACCGATGGGGCGGCGGAATAGCGGCAAGGTCACAATCGTGCCGAGACGGTACGGCTCAAGCGCCGACCGCTGTCATCCCCGCCGCCAGCTTTCATCGGCCTCGCTGTGGAGGGCGGGGGCTTGGTCCATGACCCGCTCGGGCGGGAAGGTAACGGTGACGGTGGTGCCGTGATCGGGGATCGAGTGCAGTTCCATGGTGCCGCCATGGGCGTTGACCAGCGCCTTGGTCAGGGGCAGGCCCAGCCCGGTGCCCTCGTATTTGCGCGACAGCCTGGTATCGGCCTGGACAAAGGGTTCCATCACCTTGTCCATGTCCTCGGGGTTCATGCCGATACCGGTATCGATCACCTCGATGACCATGCCGCGGCCATCCACCTGGGCGGTCACCCGCACCACGCCGCCATCGTCGGTGAACTTGACGGCGTTGGACAGCAGATTGAGCAGGATCTGGCGGAGGCGCCGTTCATCGGCGCGCAGGAAGGGCAGGGTGTCGGGCAGGTCGGCTTTTAGGGAAATGCCGTTGGTCGAGGCCCGCTTGTCCATCATGCGCAGGCTGGCGCGGACCATCGCCGCCACGTCTACCGGGCTTTCCACCAGATCGGTCATGCCGGCCTCGGCCTTGGACATGTCGAGGATGTCGTTGATCAGCTCCAGCAGATGCATGCCGCTTTCGTGCACGTCGTCCACGTACGACCGATAGGTCGGCGGTTGCAGCGGGCCGAAGATTTCGTGCTTCATCAACTCGGAAAAACCGATGATGGCGTTCAAGGGCGTGCGCAATTCGTGGCTGATATTGGCCAGGAAGGTGGCCTTGGCCCGATTGCCGCGCTCGGCGGCGTCGCGGGCTTCACGCAAGGTGACTTCCACCTTCTTGCGGTCGGTGATGTCGGTGAAGGTCAGGATCAGGCCGCCGCCGGGCATGGGGGTCGTGCGGATTTCCAGCACGCTGCCATTGGGGCGGGCATGCTCGAACACCCTGCGCGGGGTGTGGCGCAGGCGGGCCAAGCGGCGCTGGACCTTGACCATGATGGCGCCGGAATAGCCGAATTCGCCTTGTACCGCCAGATATAGCAGGATGGCTTCCAGGTTCGAGGTGCCGGTTTCGATCTCGGCTTCCGGCAGGTCCAGCAACTGGCGGGCATGGCTGTTGAGCGCCACCAATCGTTCATCGCCATCGAACACCACCACGCCCTGGCCCATGTTGTCGATGATCGCCTGGCGCATGGCCGATTGCGTCGCCAACTCCTGTTCGTGCCGCTTCAACGGCGTGATGTCGGCGGCGGTGCCGCGATAGCCGTCGAACTTGCCGTCGGCGTCGAAGGCCGGGCGACCGGCCATTTCGACGAATTTCACCGCGCCGCTGGGCATGGGGTGGACAAAGATGAAGCCGCGGAAGGGGCGGCGGCCCCGGATCAGGCTTTGCTGCACGTCCCAGTCGCGCGGGTCTTCGCACGATGTGGCCAGATCGCTGAAGGGCCGACCGATGAAATAGCCCGGCCCCACGCCCAGCACCTGCCGCACCCGACCGGAAACGAAGGTGAAGCGCAGATCGGCATCCAGCTCCCAGAACCAGTCCGAGGCCGATTCGGCCAGATCGCGGAAACGCTGCTCGCTTTCCACCAGGGCGTCTTCCACCCGCTTGCGGTCGGTGATGTCGCGCACCAGACCGATAAAGGTGACCAGACCGCCCTGATTCATGCGGGTTACCGCCAGTTCCAGCGGAAACACCGTGCCGTCCTTGCGCTTGCCCTTGACCTGACGACCGATGCCGATGACCCGGGCCTCGCCGGTTTCGGCGTAACGGCGCATATAATCGTCATGTTCGGAATGGTAGGGCTCGGGCATCAGCATGTTGATGTTGCGGCCCACCGTTTCGTCGACGCCATAGCCGAAGATGCGTTCGGCGGCGGCGTTGAAGGACAGGATGGTGGCGGTGTCGTCGATGGTGATGATGCCGTCCACCACCGTGTTCATGATACCCCGCAGCCACGACAGGCTGTCGTGCAACGACGCGGTCACCTGGCGGCGGGCGGTGACGTCGCGCAGAATGCGCAGATAGCCGCCATCGGCGGTGGGATAGACGTTGATGGCGACCCAGCGGCCATCGAAAAGCTCCGCCTCGCAGCCCTGCACCGCCGGTACCGCGTGATCAGCCAGCTTGCCCGAGCGCACCACCTCGCATTCCTGCCGCACCACCCCCATTTCAAACTCGGCGTCGACGATGTCCTGAAACAGGCGCCCGGGCTTGATGGTCTCGGCCACCGGGGCCATGAATTGGCGGTACAGGTCGTTGGCGGTCACCAGCCGTTCGCGCGGGTCGAACAGGGCGACACCGTCTTGGACGCTGGAGAGCGCGTCGACCAGCCGGCTTTGCAGCAGGTTGGCGCGCTGGCCTTCGCTTTCCGTCACCGCCTGTTGGCGCATCAGCACTTCAAGCAGCAGGGCCAGGGCCATCAGCACCGACAATAATTGGGCGACGAAGAAGCCCCAGACGGCGATGGCATGATCGGAATTGAGAACGGGCGAGGCCAACAGCACCAGCCCGTGCAGGGCGAAGGCGATGGAGGCCAGAGTGTTGGGGGCCTGATGGCCGCCGCGCAGTCGCGAAGAGCGGAAATGCCAGGCGGCCAGCAATAATGGCCCGCCGCCCAGGCCGAGAACCGGCAAATCCACGGGCAGCAGGCCGTTGCCGCGTCCCAGATAGGCCAGCAACATCCAGATTGCGGCCACGTGCAGACCACCTGCCAGCAAGCCGCCGGTAACCGGGCGCCCCCCCAGCGAAACCGCACCACACAGGGACAGGCCGGCGGCCAGGGCGTGCAACCCGTCGGACAGATCGGCACGGATGTCCAATTCACCGGGAATCAAAACGGCGCGGGACAGGGTTTCCAGGAGAAAGGCTGCGGCCCACCAGCCAAAGGCCTTGGGCGCATTGGGCAAGGTCCAGCCGTAAAGGGTGACCACGGTCAGCACCGCCGCCCCCATCACCGCCCCCAACAGGGCCGCCTGCAAGGTTAAATCCATCCGCCCGGAACCCCCTGTCCAACTGCCCCCACAGCCGGCCCGCGCATTATTGGTTTAGTCGTCGTAGGCTACCAGGGTCGAGCACGGAACGTTCATGTCCGACAGGCGCTGGCGGCCGGGCAGGAAATTCAGTTCGATGATCGCCGCCGCGCCGGTGACGTTGCCGCCCACCTTGCGCAGCAAATCCACCCCGGCGCACATGGTGCCGCCGGTGGCCAGCAAATCATCCAGGATGACCACGCGCTGGCCCGGCTGGATGGCGTCTTCCTGGATCTCGATGGTGTCGGTGCCGTATTCCAGCGAATATTCATGGCGGATGGTCTTGCCCGGCAGCTTGCCCTTCTTGCGCAGCATGACGAAGCCGCAGCCCAACTTCAACGCCAGGGGGGCGGCGACCAGGAAGCCGCGCGATTCGACCCCGGCCAAAACGTCGGGCTGGAACTTGCGCACATCGTTGGCCAAGCGGCCCAGGGCCACCGACCAAGCATCGGGATGAGCCAATAGGGTCGAAATGTCATAGAACAGGATGCCGGGCTTGGGAAAGTCCGGGATGCCGCGAATATGGTCCTTGATGTCCATCGTGTCGTCTTTCCATGGCAGATCATCGATTGGGGCGAAGGGTAATCTTTAATGGCGTCAAGGTCAAAGCGGCAACATTACGGATAGTTTTTCTATCACGGATTGGGTTGGAATCCGGTCCATGGCATCGCCGCCGTGATCCTGCGCCCGGATCACCCGCGCCACCTGGGCGGCGGGGGCGAACTTGGCCGCCGGCGTCGGCCCGAACAGCGAGATCAATGGCACGTCGGCGGCGGCCAGCATGTGGCCGGTGCCGGAATCGTTGGCGATGGCCGCTTGCATCCGTCGCCCCAGGGCGATGGTCAGAAGCGGCGTCACCCTATCCGCCACCTGCAACGGCAGCAGGGCCCGGGGCAGGGCGGGGCGGATGGTCTCGGCCCAATCGCCTTCGTTGGGGCCGAGCAGGAAAACCGGCACCCGGCCCTGTTGCGTCAGATGTTCGCCCACGGCGATAAAGCGATCCAGCGGCCAGCACTTTTGCCGTCCGCCCGCGCCCGGGGCCAGCCCCACATAGATTGGGCCGTCCGGCAGCAGGCGGGTGGCCTCGGCCTCGGTGGCCGGATCGATGGTCAGGGCGGCGGCGGCATCCACCGCCCCCCCCTTGGCCAGGGCGACCAGATCCATCAACTGACCGACCATGGCGGGCGGGCGGACATGGCCGGGGCCGGGCCGCGCCGCGGACAGCCAAAAGCCGGCGGCGGCGGAGATGAAACGGCTATGGCGCACCCGGCGCAGGATCAGGCTGGTCAGCAGACGGCGCTGGGTGTCGATGATCAGGTCGAAATGGCGGCCATGCAGCGGACGCGGCCCGAACAATTCCGCCGCCCGGCTGCCGATGCCGGCCTGATCCAGTACCTCGTCCACCAATCCGGCGACCACCGGGGCCAGGGTGCCGGCATAGACGGTGTGGCCCTTGCCGGCCAGCCAGGTGATGCGGGCGGCGGGAAAGGCCGCGCGCAAGGCCCGCAGGAACGGCAGCTTCATCAGCCCGTCGCCGACGGCGTCAAGGCCGACATAGACCAGGATGCTGGCGGGGTGACTCACTGGCCACGCAATCCGTTGACGAAGCGGGCCATGCCGACCTGACGGTCGCGCTTCAACCGCTCGGCATCCAGCACCGCCTGAACGCGGGCGATGGAGCGGTCGATGTCGGCATTGACCAGGATGTAATCGTACTCGAACCAATGGCTCATTTCGTCGCCGGCCTTGCTCATGCGCTTGGCCACCACCTCGGCGCTGTCCTGGGCGCGGGTGTGCAGGCGGCGTTCCAACTCGGCCAGGGAGGGCGGCAAGATGAACACGGTGACCAGATCGGCCCGCGCGTTCTGCCCCAATTGCTGGGTGCCCTGCCAATCGATATCGAACAACACGTCGCGGCCCGAGGCCAGGGTGTGTTCCACCGGCTGGCGCGGCGTGCCGTAATAATTGTCGAACACGCGGGCATGTTCCAGGAACTGGCCGGCGGCGACCATCTGCTGGAAGGTCTCGACGCTGACGAAATGATAATCCTTGCCGTCCACCTCGCCCGGACGGGGCGGGCGGGTGGTGGCCGACACCGACAGGGCGATGTCGGCATCGCGTTCCAGCAACGCACGGGAAATGGTGCTTTTGCCGGCGCCCGACGGCGACGACAACACCAACATCAGGCCGCGGCGCGGCACGTTCGGCAGATTGGCGGGCGGGAAGGTCATATGTGTCGCCTGTCTATTCGATGTTTTGCACTTGTTCACGGAACTGGTCGATCACCGCTTTCAGGTCCAGGCCGATGCGGGTCAAGTCCACGTCCGACGACTTGGAGCACAAGGTGTTGGCCTCGCGGTTGAATTCCTGCGACAGGAAGTCCAGCTTGCGCCCCACCGCGCCGCCCTGGCCGATCAGGTCGCGGGCGGCGTCCACATGGGCGCGCAGGCGGTCCAATTCCTCGCGGATATCGGATTTGACGGCGATCAGCGCCACTTCCTGGGCGATGCGGTCCTCGGCCAGGGATGGCGCCGCTTCCAGCACCGCCGCCACCTGAAGGCGCAGCCGTTCGCGCACCGCCTCCGGACGCAACGACGCGCAGGCGGCGGCACGGTCGGCCAATCGGCCGATCTCGCCCAGTTGCGCCAGCAGCACCGCCTGGATGCGCGCGCCTTCGCTCAGGCGCATGGCGGCCAGGGCATCCAGCACCTTGTCCAGGTCGAGTTTCAGCGCCGCTTCACGGGTGACGCGGGTGTCCTCGTCGGTGCCTTCGTCGCCGCCGGCGGCCTCCAGCACGCCCTTGATCGCCAGCAATCCGTCCCAGCGGGCGGGGGCGATGTTCTGATGGCTGGGGCCAAGCTCGTCCACCAGCGCCACCAATTGGTTCAGCAGATCCTGGTTCACCCGCACCGCCGGGGCGCTGGCATTGGCGGTGATGGTCAGCGACATCTGCAGGTTGCCGCGTTTCAGCTTGCGGGTCACCGCCTCGCGCGCGGCCACTTCCAGGGCGTCGTGACCGTGGGGCAGGCGGCAGCGCAGGTCCAGCCCCTTGCCATTGACGCTTTTGGCTTCCCATAGCCAAGTGCACAGGGCGTCGCGGCCTTCGGCGCGGGCATAGCCGGTCATGCTGGCAATGGTCACGGTGCATACCTCCGTTGGGTGGAACCGCACGGTTATAGCGGTGGCGGGCGGGCACAACAACACTGCGCATGGGCATGGCAGCCCGGCTTGCGACTTTGGGAGGGGGGAAAATAACTTTTGTCCCGCTGTTCGCGTCCGCAACTTCGGGGATATGGTGTGCCCGAGGATTGCAGGTCGGCACGTGATTATCCCTGTAGTTTTATATCGTTAGGCCTATCTCAATGAGTGCGCTCCAAGGTCCCGTGCCGGTTCAACCCCAAGGCTTGTCCAAGGCCAAGGTATTGGTCTGCGAAGCCAATGGCATGATCCGGCAGGCCATCCGCATCGGCCTGAACACTCTGGGGATTCGTGACATCGTCGAGGCCCATGGTTTCGTCAGTGCCCACAAGGCGCTGGAGCAAGGTGGCTTCGATGCGGTGGTGATGAATGCCGAGTTGGAAGGTCACGACACTTTCTTTTTGCTGCGCGAGATCAGGCTGGGCCGCCTTGGCCCCGACCCGTTCATCGTCAGCATGCTGTTGCTGGCCGCCCCCGATCCGGCGCGTCTGGCCAAGGCGGTGGACAGCGGCACCGACGATCTGTTGCTGATTCCGTTTTCCCCCGACCAGTTTAGTTCGCGTCTGAACGCCTTTCGGGCGCGGCGCAAGCCCTTCGTCGTCACCCACGATTATCTTGGTCCCGACCGCCGCAAAGGCCCGCGTCCGGGCGAGTCGAGCGCGCCCATCATCAATACCCCCAATCCTTTGGCCGCCCGGGCCGTCGGCATTCCGCCCGAGCGTTACGACAAACTGCGTCAGCAGGCCAGCCGGGCCATCGGCACCGAGCGGATCAAACGCCTTGCCGCCGCCACCGAATGGGAATGCCGGTCCATGCTGAACGCCGCCGCCGCCGGTCGTCCTCATCGCGACCTGACCATCACCGGCATGTTCAAGCTGGAAACCTTGTTGACCGAGTTGGCCGAACGCGCCGCCGAGTTGTTGCAGCACGACGGCAGCCACTTGCGCGAGATGATGGATCGCATCAGCGACGCCAAGAACCGGATCGGCGAGTTGAAACTGGCCGATTTCGATTCCTTGCATGCGGCGGCGCAGCGGATCACCGTCACTTATACCGGTGGCTGAAGGGGGCTTTTGCCGAGGCACGGCCAGGGTTATGCTGGGGGGATGAAAGAACGTCGTCGCCCCGCCCGCGGTCGCCCCAATGTGGTGGATGTCAGCATCCGCGTCCCCGCCGACAAGGTCGAGGCGGTCAAGTCCTATGCCGGACGCATCAGCCGACAGCGCCAGTCCATCACCCGCGACGAAGTCATGGCCGCCCTGCGCACCCATGCCGACATCTTCCGTCGTTTCGGCGTCAAGGGGGCGTCGTTATTCGGCTCGGTGGTGCGGGACGAGGCCCGGCCCATGTCGGACGTGGATCTGATGGTGGAATTCCGGCCCGGCCAGCCCGGCGGTCTGTTCCGCTACGTGGAATTGAAGCACGCCCTGGAAGGGGTGTTGGGCCGCCCGGTCGATCTGATCACCAAGAACAATATCAAGCCCAGGCTGAAGGCCCGTATCCTGGCGGAATGCCTGCCCGTCTTCGGCGACGAGGTCTGCGAGCCATGACGCAAAAGGATTGGCGCGTCCGCGTCGAGGACATGCTGGAGGCCATCGACCGCATCGAAAGTTATGTGGACGGCATGGACACGGCGCGATTCATTGCCGACAGCCGCACCCAGGACGCGGTGATCCGCAATCTGGAAATTCTGGGCGAGGCGTCCAAGCGCATCCCTTTCGACATCATCCAGCGCCACCCGGAATTGCCGTGGTCGCGCATCGGCGACATGCGCAACATCCTGGTGCACGAATACCACTCGGTCGACCCGGAAATCATCCTGGATGCCGCCCGCAACGACTTGCCGCCGCTGGTCGTCCCGCTCAAGAACCTGTTGGCGGACGGGGTATGAGCACGCCCCCGGCTCCGCGCGCCATCCTGATCACCGGCGCCTCGTCCGGGTTGGGGCAGGCCCTGGCCCTGGCCTATGCCGGGCCGGGAGTAACCTTGTTCCTGTCCGGGCGCGACCGTCAGCGGCTGCACGACGTCGCCGATGCCTGCCGGGCGCGCCAGGCCCAGGTCCACGCCTTGGTCATCAACGTGACGCAGCCGGCGCCCATGGCCGCCTGGATCAAGGAATGCGACGCCATCCGACCGCTGGAACTGGTGATCGCCAATGCCGGCATTTCCGCCGGCACCGGCGGTGGTGGCGAAAGCGCCGAGCAGGCCCGCGCCATCTTCGCCGTCAATGTGGACGGCGTCATGAACACGGTGTTTCCGGCCATGGACATCATGCGGGGGCGCCGTCACGGTCAGATCGCCATCATGGCGTCCCTGGCCGGATATCGCGGTTTGCCGGGGGCGCCCAGCTATTGCGCGTCGAAGGCGGCGGTAAAGGCCTGGGGCGAAGGCCTGCGGGGGCATCTGGCCCCGGACGGCATCCGGGTGTCGGTGATCTGTCCCGGCTTCGTCACCACGCGGATGACGGCGGTGAACAAATTCAGGATGCCGTTCCTGATGGATGCCGACCGCGCCGCCCGCATCATGGTCAAGGGATTGGCCCGCAACCGGGGGCGCATCGCCTTTCCCTGGCCCATGGCCTTCGGCGCCTGGCTGAGTGCCGCCTTGCCCGACCGCCTGATGGGTTGGATCGGGGCCCGGATGCCCGACAAGGGCTGAGGTTCAGCTCAGTTCGCGGGCGAAGATCAGGGTATGCTGGCGTCCGCCCAAGCCGATTTCGCTGCCCACCGCCAATTGGCTGATCAGCTTCAACCCCTTGCCATGGGGGCGCGACGGATCGCGGTCCTGTACGGTTTCGGGGTTATAGCCGCGCCCCTGGTCGGTGACGGTGATGCAGATCTGGTCGTCGCGCAGATGGCAGTCGATGGTGATGCGGCGTTGGGCTTTGGCCGGATCGGCCAGACGGTTGCGGATTTCCGCCCAATAGGCGCGCATGTTTTCAAAGGCGCGGCGCGGCGAGTGCAATTCCAGATTGCCATGGACGACGCCGTTGGCGATGGCTTCCTGCAAGGCCAGCAAGATGCTGACTTTGGCCGGCTCGCCGATCATGCCGCGGCTCTGCAAATTGTCGCACAGCAGCATGGCCAGGGGCAGGCGATAGGCGGTGGCGGTGGTCAGGGAAACCAGCATATGGGTGTCGCTGGGCGGCAGCACCAGTTCTTCCGGCGGCTCTTCGCCCAATTGATCGGCGATGATCTCGACGATGGCGGCGAAGTTGCCGTCGAAGGCATTGTTGAGCAGTTCATCCTGGCCGCTGGTGATCAGGTGGAGCGGACGGCTGGGCAGGCCCGGCACGGGGGTGATGCGACAGGGCAGGGCCAGCAGGGTCATCCACCATTTGACCTGTTCCAACTCGATGCCGCTCAGGCACAGGTGGCGCGGGTCGACGAGGTCGCTGGCCTTTGTCGGGCGACGCCTTATCCACACCGCCGTGGTGTCGTCGCTCAACCGGGTCTGGCCCGCCGGTGCCACCGCTTCCAGGATACCGGCCAGATTTGACGACGGATTGGCCAGCAGGTGCGGGCGCAGCCGTTCCATCAGGCCATGGGCTTCGATGCGGGTGCCATCCCGGGTGGCGACGTCGGTCAGGCCGTCGCTGAACACCAACAGGCTGGCCCCGGGCGGAAACGCCACCGAATGACTGCCGTAAATGGCCCGGTCGGTCAGGCCCAGCGGCAGGCCGGTGGTGTCCAGTTCATGAAATTCGTCGTTCAGCACCAGGATCGGCTTGGGGGCGCCGGCCCCCGACCAGTGCAGTTCGTCCCGTTCCAGGTCGATCAGGCCGAAAAAGAAGGTGGCGAAATGGCCGCGCATCAGATTGGCCCGCAAGGCCCCGTTGAGCAGCTTCAGGAATTCCGCCGGCTGGCGCATGGCCGCCGCCTGCTTGCTGACGAAGGCGTGCAGCCAGAAGGTGTTCAACGCCGCCATCAGGCCATGGCCGGAAAAGTCGGCCACCATCACCGCGACCAGGGTGTCGCTGAGCGGATGCAATCCCCAAATATCGCCGCCGACGCCGTCCAGGGGCTCGACCTTGCCTTCGATGCACAGGCCGTGTTCATTGAGCAGTTGATCGAGCATGGCCGCCGAGGGGAACAAGGTGCGCTGCATCTCCCGCGCCCCCAGCATTTCCTTGTGGATGCGCTGATTGGCGTCGCGCAGCGTGCGGAGCATGCGGCGGTTTTCCAGGTGCACGCGCAGGCGCGCGGTCAGTTCCGCCGGTCGGATCGGCTTGACCACCACGTCCGAGGCGCCGGCCTGGAAACAGGCCAGCACGTCCTGGGGGGTGGTCAGCGCCGTCTGCACCAGGATGGGGATGTCGGACCAATCGGGCATGGCGCGGATGCGGGCGCAGGCGGCGAAGCCATCCAGATTGGGCATGACGATGTCCAGGATGATCAGGTCGGGCTGCACCGTCTCCAGCTTGTGCAGGCAATCCAGGCCGTCGACGGCCTGGACAACGGTGCCGATGCCGTCACGCCGGGCGATTCCGGCCAGTAGGGCGCGGTTTATCTCTTCATCGTCGACAACCATTACCGTCGCCCAGGACCAATCGGGAGCGGCGGTAATGGATGGGCGCGTAATCTGGGGATCGGCCATTTCGGCGCTCCGGCGGGATGGCGATGACGGTTTGGCGGCAACCGCTAAAAATGCTTGTTCACGGCGGGCGGTCCTGTCACCATCGCCGCCCATAAGCCGAAAGCATAGGCCAGAATGGCGTTGTCATCAAGGTCGCGCTCACAAGGGTGATAGTAATGGAATACAAGGTTCAGAATGACGGAAGCACTGCCTTGGTCACTTTGGAAGGCCAGCTTGATTTCTCCGCCAATGATACCTTTGAAAAGTTGCTGGATGCATTGAAGTCAAATCCGCCCGCCAAGTTGGTTTTTGATTTGACTGGTCTTTCCACCATTGATTCTGTTGGTCTGGGCTTGCTGTATATCGCCAGCGAGGATCTTTCCGGTGTTCCGGTCATCCTGCGCAATCCCCAGGGCTATGTCGCTCGGTTGTTGGACCTGACCGACGCCGCCAAGATGTTCCAGATCGAACGCTGAAATAGTCGCCGGGTCATCCCCGGGATAGCCTGCGGACTGATCGCTGTCGAAGCCCTGCCGTTTGTTCGGCGGGGCTTTTTCCATTGTGCCAACGATGGCATTCGATTTGTGACCGTGGCCAGCGCCACGGTGATGGCTGTCCTCGTCCCGTCATTCCATCTTTTGGCCGGCCTCTGAAATAGCTATAATACTTTTGTGTGTGGGGGCGCCGGGGCCGGAAGTGGCGGTCTGGGATGGAGGAAATCGACCATGACGGAGGCGTCAATGGGCACGTTGCATATCAAAGGGCGGCTGGTGGCCAGTTTCGCCGTCTTGCTGGGGCTGACCATTCTGGGGCTGGTTCCGCCGCTGTTGGGGCAGATATCGGCAACCATTCAAAAGGCCGAGCAGCGCGAACTGATAGGTTTCAGCGACGCCTTTACCGCCGCCCTGGCGGACAAGGTCGATGGCGGTGTCGGCATGTCCTGGCTGGTGGCGACCATCCCCGAGGTTC
This sequence comes from Stygiobacter sp., assembly GCA_006218045.1. Classification (GTDB taxonomy): domain Bacteria; phylum Pseudomonadota; class Alphaproteobacteria; order Rhodospirillales; family Magnetospirillaceae; genus Magnetospirillum. The sequence continues at coordinate 8,505 of VBWB01000003.1, read as the reverse complement.
GCGAGGCTTTCGCCGCCGGCGACCGCGATGCGCTCGTGCGGCTGTTCGGTCCCGGTTACGCCACCTTGAAGGACAAGGTGGGGGTCGATCAGTTCCAGTTTCACCTGCCCCCGGCCACGTCGTTCCTGCGTCTGCATATGCCGAAAAAATTCGGCGATGACCTGTCCTCCTTCCGCCAGACCGTGGTTGAGGCGAATCAGGCCAAGAAACCGGTTGTCGGTCTGGAATCGGGCGTCGCCGGCCTGGGGTTGCGTGGTGTGGTGCCGGTGAGTGCCGGCGACGGTCGCCATGTCGGGACGGTGGAATTCGGCATGTCGGTGGGCAAGTCCTTCGTCGCCGCCTTCAAGTCACGCTTCGGCGTTGATGCCGCTATTCATTTCAGCGACATCAAGAGCGGCGAATTCAAGACCCTGGCCGCCACCTTCGATCACGGGCTGCTGAACGCCGACGACTGGGCCAAGGCCATGGCCGGTGAGCGCGTGATCCGCCAGGGCGAGTACGGCGGCTTGCCGGCGGCGGCGCTGGCGGCACCGTTGCTGGACTATTCCGGCAAACCGGTGGCGGTGGTGGAAATCATCATGGACTCCCAGGAATACGCGGCCCAATTCAGTTCGGCCCGGCGTACCGCCATCGCCATCGGCGTCGGTGTTCTGGTCATCGGCCTGCTGACGGCCTGGATACTGGCGCGCAGCATCTCGGCGCCATTGCTGGACATCGCCGGTGTCATGCGCGCGGTGGCCGGCGGCGACCTGGTGCGTCCGGTGCCGTCGACCCAGCGTGGCGATGAAGTGGGCGAGATGGCCCGTGCCGTCGAAATCTTCAAGCACAACGCCGAGGAGAAGATCCGCATGGAGGCCGAAGCGGCCTCCCTGCGCAACGAAGAGGACCAGGCCCGCGCCCTGCGCGATGCCGCCGCCGCCGATATGGCCCTGACGGTCAAAGCCAAGGTCGAGGCGGTGGACAAGGCCACCGACGGCATCAAGGTCACCGCTCAAAAAATGTCGCAGCGCTCAAGCCGCAGCGGCAGCCTGTCGGTGCAAATGGGGGATGCCGTGCGCATCGCCAGCGAGCGGGCGCACATGGTGTCGGAGGCCACCGATCAACTGGCCCAGGCGGTGGACGAGATCGCGGTTCAGGTCAGCCATTCCCGCGACATCACCCGCGAGGCGGTGGAACGGGTGGAGGGCACCGCCGAGCAGATGGATGAACTGGCGTCTTCAGTGCGATCGATCGGTGACGTGGTGCGGATGATCAGTACCATCGCCGCGCAAACCAACCTGTTGGCATTGAATGCCACGATCGAGGCGTCGCGTGCGGGCGAGGCCGGCAAGGGCTTCGCCGTGGTCGCCGGTGAGGTCAAGCACTTGGCCAATCAGACCGCCAAGGCTACCGACGACATCACCAGTCAGGTGCAACAGATCCAACGTTCCGCCGGCGGCATGGCCGACAGCATCAGCCAGACGGTGGCGGTGATCCGCACCCTCGACGAGGTTTCCGCCGCCATTGCCAGCGCGGTGCAGCAACAAGACGCTTCGACACGTGAGATCGCCAGCAACGTCGAACAGGTGGCGGTTCAGGCCGGCGTGGTGGCCGGTTCGGTGGGCCAGATGGCGGCGTCGTCGGCGCGGACTTGCGCCGGTACCGTCCGGGTGATCTGGAGCGCGAGGGCGTTGGCCGACACGGTGGACAAATTGACCGGGGAAACCGAGGACTTTTTGGGCCAGATGCGCGCCGAAAAATGACCGTGCCGGTGGCATGCCCCGACCATGGGCATGCGTCATCGGGATCGCCGGGTTCAGATCGAGTGGGCAACCTCCTGAGACTTCACATCTAGGGGATGGTGGCGCACAGGGCCGTCAGGTCGTCGCGCAGAGGGCGCTTGACCCGCGCCAGGAAGGGGGCCAACACGCTGTCGGCATTGTCGCGCGTCGTCTGGTCGGCCTGCGTCAGCAGGGTTTCCATACCGGCGCCGCCCAGGCGGCTGCCATCGGTCATGGGATTGTCGGTCAGGCCGTCCGACGCCAGGAGCAGCAGGCCGCCGGCGCTCAGTCGCATATGCCTTTCCACATAGGCGGCGCCTTGGGTCAGGCCCAGGGGCAGGCCGCTGCCGTCGCCACGCTCGACCCCGCCGCCGGCATGCCGAAGCAGCGGCGCCGGCATGGCGGCGGCGGCATAGACGAAGGCATCGGCCACCAGATCGACGACGCCATAGGTCATGGCGGCATATTGGCCCTGGGGCAGCAATCCGGTGAGGCGGCGGTTGATTTCCGCCAGGAAGGCGCCGGGTATATCGGCCAGCGGCGTGCATTGCGCCACCAGGGTGTGCAGGCGAAAGGTGTTGAGCGCCGCCCCCAGGCCATGGCCGGAAAAATCGGCCAGCCACAGGGCCAGACGGTTGTCGTCGATCACATGCATGCCCCACAGATCGCCGCCCAGGCTGGACGAGGGCTCGAAATGGGCGGAAACCCGCACCCCCAATCGCCGCGCCGCTTCGGCCAGGATTTGCGGAGTGGGCAGCAATTCCATCTGCATGGAGCGCGCCAGCCGGGTTTCAGCCGCCTCGGCGGCCGGGCGGTCGGGGGTAATGGCCGGCGCCTCGGCGCAGACGACGCAGGCCGTCTCCTCGGTATCGGGGCCGATGACGATACAGGTCACCTCGTTACCCATGTCGTTGTATTCGACAGAGGCAAAGGCCAGCCGCCGGGCCAGGGCGATGCCGCGGCCATGGGGGGCGAAGGCGCGCTCGGGCGAGATGTCGTCATAGACGCGCCAGTCGAAGCCCTTGCCCTGGTCGCGGATGACGAAGCGGATGGCGTCGGGATGACGGTCGACCATGACTTCGACGCTGCGGCTGCGGCCCAGGGGGGTGTCCAGCCGCGCCTCGATTTCCTGGCGCCACCGTTTCGCCGCCACCAATTCCGCCTTGAGATCGAAATCGATGCCCAGATTGCCGTGTTCCACCGCGTTGGTGAACATCTCCGACAGGCCGGCGGCCAGATGGCGGGCCTGGGGGCACGATCGGGCCAGCGCCACCGCCAGGGTGTGGCCTTCCTCCAGGGTGCGAAAGCGGAATCGGCCCTGTTCCAGCAGCAACAGGGCGGTGGTGCGTTTGTCCAGGTCGTCGGCCAGACGCTGGCGGCGCTGGTGGTCGGCGATGGCCGCCTCGGTCACCGACAGCAGCAGGCGGCGATCCAGCGGCTTGGCCAGATAATAATAGGCGCCGGCCTTGATGCCCTCGCTGACATCCTCGGTCTCGGCATAGGCGGTCTGCATGATCACCGGGATGTGGGCCAGTTTGTCGTCGGCTTTCAGCCGGGCCAGCAATTCCATGCCGTTCATGCGCGGCATGCGGCGATCGAGCAAGATGACGTCGAACGAGCCGGGATGGGCCTGCAAAATGCCCCAGGCCTGCAAACCGTCCTCGGCCATCACCGTCTCGAAGCCGGCGGCGCGTAGATTGGCGACGATGATTTCGCGGTTCATGCGTTCGTCGTCGACCACCAGGGCGCGGGCCGGCGCGTCGCCCATGGCTTTCAGGCCTGTTCGATGGTGAACAGGGACTCGAAGCAGGCCAGGCGCAGCAACTCGGCCACCTCGGGGCCGGGATTGCGCAGGCAGACCAATGCCCCCGCCCGGGTGGCGCGGTCGCGCAAGGTCAGCAGCATGCCCAGACCGGCGGAATCCATGTACTCCAGTCCGGCCATGTCCACCACCACCTTGGTCGGCTGACGGGCCAACACCTTGTCGATGGCGCCCTCGAACAGGTCGCGGTGGTCGAACAATAACTGGTCGGAAAGAGCCAGTGTCGGACCGGAGGCGCCGTCGATGATGCGGTATTTCATGCTTGGTCCCTAACCTTGGGTTTGGCCTGCCCGCGTGGCGATGAGCTCTTCCAGCTGCGCACTTTGCTGTTCGTCCAGGTCGAAGCGGACATGGGTGTTCTGGTCGGTGATGGCGACCAGGCTGCCTTTCCATTGGCCGAGCGGCGGCAGGTCGCAGACGAATTCGCTGCCGCGTGGGGCTGGGAAGGGACGGTCGAGCACGCCGGTACCGATCAGGGCGATCTCCTGCAACAGACAGGTGCGGGTTTCGCCGGCCAGGGTGACGGTGGCGGCGATGTTGAGGGTGTGGCGCTGGTTGGCGGCGCGGTTTTCATCGGCGCCGGCGCTGACGATATGGTCGATGGCCGCCTTCATCGCTCCCAGGCGGTCGCGCATGGCCGAGGCCGAAAGGCGCACCTCGGCGGCGCGGCTGCCGGTCTCCTCGGTGGCGTCGGCGACCGCGCCGATATTGGCCGCCGCCTGCTGGGTGCCTTGGGCGGCGCTGTGGGCGGATTGGGCGATTTCCTGGGTGGCGGCGCTTTGCTGGTCCATGGCGTCGGAAATGGTGGCGGAAATGGCGGAGATTTGGCCGATGGTTTCGGCGATGGCGCGCAAGGCGTCGACCGCGTCCTTGGTGGCGTGCTGGATCGACGACACCTGGCCGGCGATCTGTTCGGTGGCGCGGCTGGTCTGGTTGGCCAGGGATTTGACCTCGCCGGCGACCACGGCGAAGCCCTTGCCGGCATCGCCCGCTCTTGCCGCCTCGATGGTGGCGTTCAAGGCCAACAGATTGGTCTGGCTGGCGATGTCGTTGATCAGGCCGACCACCTCGCCGATGGCCGCCGCCTCGCGGGTCAGGCCGGTGACGATTTCACCGACCTTGCCGGCTTCTTCCACCGCTTCGCCGGCGATGGTGGTGGACTGGCCGACCTGACGGCTGATTTCCGCCACCGAGGCCGACAATTCTTCGGCCGCCGCCGCCACCGAATCGACGTTGCCGGTGGCGGTTTCGGCGGCGCCGGCGGCGGCGTGGCTTTGGCCGCGCACCCTGTCGACGGTGCCGTCCATGGCCGCCGAGGCCTCCAGCATGGCATCGGCCTGGGTCATCACCACGCCGATGGCGCCCGACACTTCCTCGTCGATGGCGTTGGTCAGGGCCAGAATCTCGCTTTGCAGCTTGCGGCGGTTGCGGCGGTGCTCGGCCTCTTGTTGGGCGGCGCCCTGGCGCACCTTGAGCGCATTGCCGCGGAACACCTCGACCGCTTGGGCCAGCTTGCCGATCTCGTCATGGCGGTGCAGGCCGGGAATGGCCACCGTCAGTTCACCACCGGCCATGCGGGTGGTGATCTCGGTCATCGCCGCCACCGGTTCGATCATCTGACGGTCGATCAGCACCAGGACGACGATGACCAGACCCAGGGACAGCAGGGCCGAGGCGCCTTGCAGCAGCGCCTGACGGCGCACCGCCTCCTCCAGGTCCCAGCGGTCCTCCATCAAGGTGGTGGCCGATTGGGCGACACCGACTTGCAAGGACTCGACCAGGGATTCGGTCAAGGCGCGCAAGCCCAGGGCGGCGGCGTCGAAATCATCCTTGAGCGGGCGGCCCTGGGCCTCACCCTGGCTGGCATAGGCGGTGGCCATGGCCCGGCCCGAATCGGCGAAGGGCTCGAAGGCCAGGGCGATGCCTTCCAGAGTGCGGGCGGCCTCGTCCAGCCCCAGGGCACGGGTGCCGTCCAGGCTGGCGCCGTGGTGATAGCGGAAATCGGCGATGGCATCTTCCGCCTGGGTCAGGCCGTCGGCCAGCAGGGCCGGGTCGCGGGTGGCGGCGATGTCGACCAGGATGCCCTGTACCCGCAAGATATCGATTTCGATGTTCTTGATCTGCTCGATCAGCGGCAGGTATTGCTCGCTGACGGCGCTGGTCGTTGCCTCCATCTGATGGTTGAGGCGGAACAGCTTCAGCGCCATCAGACCATTGACCGTCATGCCGGCCAAGCTGGCCACCAGGATGACGGCGAAAGCCAGGAAGAATTTGCGGCGCATGGACATAGGGTGACCCGATCAATAACTCGACCGGGCGATGGTGCGGCAATGTGCGTTGCGACGCAACTGCCGGGACCGCGGTTAATTTATAAGCAATCTAAAGTTTGGGCATATTGCTGCTTTATCTAATGTAGCATTTGCTTTTCCAGTCAGGATTCCGTTAGCTTTTTTTGCGGCCTGTAACAGAAGCATACCAACGGAGGGTGCCCCGGGCCGGAACAGGGAGTGGAACAATGACGATCACGCAAAAGCTTGGCACGCAAAAGCCTAGCTGGTCGCGGCGTGGCTTGCTGGCGGTGGCCGGCGCCGGCGCGGTGGCCCTGGCCTTGCCGCGAGGGGCGCAGGCGACGGTGCAGGAAGCCGACGATTTCGCCAAGAAGCTGCTGGGCGGTGCCCAGGCCAAGGCCGGCAAGGTGCAGCTTATCATCAAGGACGTGGCGGAAAGCGGCACCAACGAGCCGGTGAAAGTGGTGGTGGACAGCCCCATGAGCGCCACCGACCACGTCAAGGCCATCCACGTGGTGGCCGACGGCAATCCGTTTCCCGGGGTGTCGTCGTGGTTTTTCACCGCCAAATCGGGCAAGGCCGAGGTGGCCTTCCGCATGCGTCTGGCCAAGACCCAGAACGTGCGGGCCTATGCGGTGATGTCGGACGGTTCGGTCTGGCAGGCGACGCAGGAAGTCAAGGTCACCATCGGCGGCTGCGGCGGCTGAGGACGGGGAAGGGAAACGGATATGAGCACACCGACCATCAAGACCCGCATCCCGGCCAAGGCGAAAAAGGGCGAGATCATCGAGATCAAGGCCCAGATCACCCATGACATGGAAACCGGGCAGCGCAAGGATGCCGGCGGCATGCCGCTGGCCCGGCGCATCATCAAGAAATTCGTCTGCACCTGGAATGGCGAGGTGGTGATCAGCGCCGACTGGCATACCGCCATGTCGGCCAATCCCTTCATCACCTTCTTCGCCCTGGCGGAAAAGACCGGCCCGCTGAAGCTGGTCTTTCACGACGACAACGGCGAAATCTACGAATCCGTCACCGACGTGACGGTGGAATAGGCGATACCCGGCCCCGGTCGAGACCGGGGCCGGGTTTATGCCATGTCCCGCTGATCGTGACCGATCAGCGGCGCCCTCAAGCGGCGGGCGCATCCCTCCGGGATGCTTGCCTCCCGCGGCATAAGCCGCGCGGCCCACCGCGGATAATGTCCGCCTTCGGCAGAGGGGCCTAATCAAGTCCCGATGAGCCGGGCTCATCGGGACTTGGTGCTACTTCTTCAGATAATCCTTGATCAGGACTTCGGCGATCTGAACGGCGTTCAGCGCCGCGCCCTTGCGCAGGTTGTCGGACACGCACCAGAACGACAGGCCGTTGGCGATGGTCGGATCCTTGCGGATACGGCTGACATAGACCGCGTCCTCGCCCACGCATTCCACCGGGGTGACGTATCCGCCCGGCTCGTGCTTGTCGACGACGATGATTCCCGGGGCCTTGGACAGGGCACGGGTGGCGGCCTCGACCGAGACCGGGTTCTCGAACTCGACATTGACGCATTCGGAATGGCCGACGAACACCGGCACGCGCACGCAGGTGGCGTGGACGTCGATGTTGGGGTCCAGGATCTTCTTGGTCTCCACCGTCATCTTCCACTCTTCCTTGGTCGAGCCGTCTTCCATGAAGACGTCGATCTGCGGGATCAGGTTGAAGGCGATGGGCTTGGGGAATTTCTGCGGATCGCGGGCATCGTTGACGAAGACGCCGCGGGTCTGCTCGAACAATTCGTCCATGCCTTCCTTGCCGGCACCCGACACCGATTGATAGGTGCTGACGACGACGCGCTTGATCTTGCCCAGGGTGTGCAGGGGCTTCAAGGCGACGACCATCTGGATGGTCGAGCAATTGGGATTGGCGATGATGCCGGACTTGGTGTACTCGGCGATGGCTTCCGGGTTCACTTCCGGCACCACCAGCGGCACGTTGGGGTCCATGCGGAAATGCGAGGTGTTGTCGATGACGACGCAGCCGGCGGCGGCGGCGCGCGGGCTGTGGATGGACGAAACCTTGGCGCCCGGCGACGACAGGGCGATGTCGGTGCCCTTGAAGTCGTAGGTTTCCAGATCCTTGACCTTCAGGATCTTGTCTTCGCCGAAGGACACTTCCTTGCCGACCGAGCGGGCCGAGGCCAAAGCGACCACTTCGCTGACCGGGAAGTTCCGTTCGGCCAGGGTCTGCAGAATTTCGCGGCCCACATTGCCCGTGGCTCCGATCACAGCAACCTTGTAACCCATGCTTTTATTCTCCGTTCCGATGTGGAAGCCCGAAGCCTTACCCGGGGGACGCTTTATCATGCGAAAAAGCCCGCGGGATCGTCCGCGGGCCTTTTTCGTGCGAATACGACGAACCGGCCCGCTTACGCGGTGGTCTTAGTGCCGGTTTTAGGGGTGGCGACGAAAAACGCCGCCCGGACGCTCAGGCCCGGGACGCCAGGGAACGCAGCAAGGCAATGCCGGTCACACATGGGGTTCTCCATCAACCGGGCATCTTTAGCGCAAGGCGGATGGTAATTGCAAGGGCGATGCTCACGGGCGCGGCCTTCGGCCCAAAGCCCGAGCGGCGTCTGAGCCGCCCGTTCACGGGC
>VBWB01000026.1 GCA_006218045.1 Stygiobacter sp. | reverse complement strand
CATGCGAGAACTCAGGGCCCTGGTGCGACGCTGCGCCGCCCTGAAGGAAATGCGGGTTCTGGAACTCCAGCGCCGTGCTCAGGGAACATCTTCAGCCCTGGTGGCGGCCTCGCTGGAGCGATCCATCGCCAACCTGGATGCCGAAATCAAAGCCGTCAGCGATGCTGTTGCCGCCCTGATCCAGGCCGACGAGCATCTGCGCACCAGCCACGATCTGCTGGTGTCCATCCCAGGTCTCGGCAGCCAGTCCGCGGCGGTGCTCCTGGCCGAGATCCCCGACTTTCGGGCATTCAGCCACAACAAGCAGATCACCGCCTTCGTCGGGCTCAATCCGCAAGACCACCAATCCGGCAGTTCGGTGCGCGGGCGATCCCGCATCAGCAAGGTCGGCAATGCCAGAATCCGGGCGATCCTTTACATGTGCGCCCTGACCGCCCGGCGGCACAACCCAACCCTCAAAGCCTTCGCAGACCGTCTGAAAGAAGCCGGGAAGTCACCCAAGGTGGTGCTCGTCGCCGTCGCCCGCAAGCTGCTGGTCATCGCATACGGCGTCATGAAAACTCGCCGACCGTTCGAAACAACTTGACCGCCAACACGGTATCTCAAGCGACACATTCGCGGAAATCTTGGCCAGCCCCGGCGTGGTTGCACACAGAGCAATGGCGAGCACCAGAGAAGCCCAAAGCGTTGGATAGATCCGCAAGGCGCGGTTCGTGAGGAAACGAAACGGGGAGCCGTCGTAAAACGTGAAGTACGAGTAGAAAACTATGTAGCCGGATACAGAAAAGAACAGGAGAACCCCAAGCGCTCCAAAGTACGCGATATCCTGGTGAAGATACGCGAGCCCAGTGGTGTGTGAGAAGAACACCATCAGGGCCATCAGGAAGCGATCAATCCCAAGCGGAATGTAATTCGGTTTCATGTTGTCCAACCCGACATTCCCCCGATAGGCGGCCCGTCCGGAATAGCCAAATTCCGGACCAACCGAAAGGCGGAATGGCGCGATGGTGTCTACCGTCGCGGCATGGACGCCGCCCCAACCGCCTTAATGGTCTCCTGCGGCGCGATTTCAGCCCATTTCGCAACGTGTCGGGCGCACTTCGCCTGTCGTTCGCCCCGTGCGACAACTTCAACCGTCAACATAGTGCCGGTTCCAGTGGTCGCAGATCATCGATCATGGCGGGGATGCGACGGAACAGATCACGCGGCACCGCCACCTCGGCCATCTGGAAGACGGCATAGCGTGTGGGCGATGACCTTCGCGCCGGTTTTCACCACCCTGTCGCGGATGGTGGTCAGCGACCAGCTTTCCATCTCCTCCGGCAGCGCCAGGATGCACAGGAAGTTGGACAGGTTGTAGGCCAAGGCGTGAAGCTGAAGCCGCGCCGCATCGGCCTTCATGGTCCGGCAGGACAGCCGCGTCCACTTCACCGCGTTCTTGCCCTCCTTGATGTACTGCTCCGCCATGCCGTAGCGCTGAACATAGCGAATGCCATTCATGACCTCACGAAGCACATATTTGCGCGGACACCCATTGCCCTTCGCAACCGGCAACATCGGCTCCAAAAGCACCCATTCCTCGTTCGTGAGGTCACTGGGATATCTTTGACCACGACGATCATAGCGCGACCGGTTCTCCGCAGTCCACACCAAGGCAGCCTCATTTAACCATTTAGGACGTGCTGCCATATTACACTATCTTGCCATCTATACTTAGAACGACTTTCCCAACGGACTCTGAGCCTGTAGCCATCAACCATCGATCTGGATAGAGCCGCACAGCGAGAGTAGACTTTATTTAAAACTACCTAAGATTGTATAAATCATGCACATGCTGGAGTAGAGAAATATAATCCATTGATATCATTAGTCCATTAGTCCAGGCAGACCATTGCCAAGGTTGGGGTCGAGGGTTCGAATCCCTTCGCCCGCTCCAAAATCAGATGACTCGAAAGCCGCGGTTCGCCGCGGCTTTTCGCGTTTCCGTCCCCGATCGAACTCATCCGTAGATCACGGCTCGGAATCATTCGAGCCCGTGACATGATGCTGCCTGCCGCAGCCTCCCGTCAGCTGGTTTCCAGTTGGCAGAGACGACGGATGATCATGCGATGCGTCACAATACGAACATGTGCCGGGGCGTTGGAACGAACGATATGATAGGGCATTTGCCGTGCGTGGCGAATCACGCAACCGCAACCGATGGAACAGGTGCCAGATGACAGCAGGAAGCGGAGCTGCCAATCCCCTGGAAAATGCCGAGGCCGGCAGTATCGTGCATTTCAACCACGACTTCTTCGGTTCTTGCGCGGATCTGTGCTTCCGGCTTGCCGAAACCGGTGAGCCGGTGGCCATTCTGCGGCTGGGCAATCACGACGCGGTGCTGCCGCTGGCCGGGATTCAGCGTCAGTACGGCATCGGACGCGACACCCCCGACGGCATCATGCTGAAGAAGGTGGCGGAGGGGCTCAAATTCGTCCGCGAGATGAAGCGCGGCGACGCGTTGCCCAAGGAGATCATCACGCGCCAAGCCTCGTGGAGCCCCAAGGAAAAGCATTTCATCATCGCCCGTCACCGCCTGACCATGCAAATGGTCACTTGGGTGACCGGTGCCGAGCACATCTTCACCTCGGTCGATGAATTGTCGCAGATCGTCGAGGATCCGGCGGTCAAGAAGAACGTGTCGCGGGCCTTCTCCGAAGCGGCCAGGGAACTGGGAATCGGCGAGGAACGGCGTGAAGAGGTGACGCACCTTATCGAACAATTGGCCGGCGAACTGGCCTGCATCGAATCCCTGCGCGACACTTTCGCCGAGGTCAAGGTTATCAACGGCAAGGTCACCGATCTGCGGCGCATCTACAGTTCGGACAAGGGCATGCTCGGCACATCGGATCAGATCGCTCGTTTGATGCAACGGGCAATCAAGATGTTCAAAGAAAAATTTGAAGAAGTCGACGCACAAACCGGCGAAATTATGGCTATGCTTAAGAATATCGATAATCAGATAAATTATATTAGAACCGTACGAGATGACTTGTTTTGTCGCTTCTCCGCATGGGAGGATATAATAAAACAATGGGGCGATGTATATTCAGTTAAATCAAGTCATACTACGGCAAGACTGCACGAGATATATCGGTTTCTCGCACCGCGCTACATGCAGATCAATGAGTGGGAGCTGCTTGGCAAACGCGGTGTCGAAAAGAGCAAAGAGATCGGCGGCACGATGCGCTGGTAGCACCCGCAGGGCATTCACAAAACCTTCACTATAGGCCGTCCAGCCCTTCCCTAGAATCCATTGTGAACATTTGGCGAGGATGGAATGGTTTCGACGGTCGATGGAGAAGCCGCACACCCGAAAACAGCGTTTCGCATCCTCGTGGTGGATGATGAGCTGTTCTCGCGCCAGATGGTGAAGCGAATGCTCGTCTCCCTCGGGGCGGAGTGCGTGGTGACCGCCGCCTCGACCGACGAGGCCCGAACCGTCATGGCCGCCGACCCCACCCTCAGCCTGATAATTTGCGACCATTACATGCCGGGAGGCAATGGTATCAAGTTGCTCGGCGAGTTGCGCCAGGGCGCCTTGCCTTTGCCTCACGACACCTGTTTTCTGGTCGCCACCGCGTCCACCAGCTTTGCCCTCACCTCGGTGGCGCTGGCCCTTGACGCGGATTCATTTCTCTCCAAGCCGTTCTCGCGTGAGGATCTGGCCCGCCGCCTCTATGTGTCGCTGGTTGCCGACACACGACAAATCCAGGCCAAGGAGCATTTTCAGTCCATGGACATCGGCGGCATGCTGGCGGCGGCCGAGAGACTTGACCCCGTCGCCCGCGGCGGTGGCAAGCCACCGTCGCACCCCCTCAAGCCGCTGGGCTATGTCCTGCCCAACACCCCCTTGGCCGCCGACCTTCTGGTTAAAGATGGATCGGTGCTGCTCAAAAAGGGCACGGTCTTGACCCGTCACCTGATCGCCCGCCTGACCGAATTGGGGGTGGAAATGGTGCCGGCAGCGGACGAGGTTATTGACGTGCTGGCAAGCCGCTGAGCTATTAAGAACAGCCGAGTCTTCCGCCAGGCGATTGACAGCGGCGCCGCCGCCGCTTATGCCTGCGCCGCAGCCTTACTTGGAAAGATCACGTCATGAGCGATATGGAACGCCTACAGGCGGAAATCGAAGAATTGCGTCAGGAAAACGAAGCCCTGCGGGCCGAAATCGAGGAATTGCGGTTCGAGGCCGAGCTCGATGCCTGTCATGCCGCCGGCCTGTCGGCGCAGCTGCGCGCCATCATCGCCGAAGGCGATGCCTGCGCCAACAAGGCTGGCCATCCGCTGCTGGAACGGGCCACCTACACCAACGACCGCACCGGCGAAGCCATGACCAAGACCAAATCCTATCCGCTCTACCGCGAGGCCTTCGACGCCGAAGCGGAAGAATGCGGCATCGCCGAACCGCAGAAATATCGGGCGTGATAAAGCGGGCTCCGCCCATTCACGTATGATAAAACGGGCTCCGCCCATTCACGTATGATAAAGCGGGCTCCGCCCGCGCCCGCAAAGGGATCAATCCCTTTGATCCCCTTGGTTTAAGCAAAGCGGGTCCAGGGACCGAGTCCCTGGCGGGCCGGGGCGGAGCCCCGTTATTGATCTGATTTGGGCGGAGCCCCTTATTGGAGTCCCGTTATTGGTCTGATTTGGGCCGGGGCGCATTGGCGACATCGAAGGCGATGGCCTGCAACAGCAATTGAAAGCCCAGGATCAGCGGCAAACCGGCCAGCATGACCGTACCCGCCGTGCGCGGCACGCCGCTTTCAAGGGACAAGGCCCATTCGCCCAGGCCCATGATCAGGCCGAACAGGACCAGCGGCAGGCCGGTGAGCAGGTAAAGCGAGGCGATGTTGAAGTCGTGGATGAAATACGACAGCAGCAGACGGCGCAGGAAGCCCCGGGCCAGCAAGGGCGGAAAGGTCAACAGCACGCGGGAAATGCGCAACGACGATTCCTCGTCGCCATAGCGTGCCGGCATGGCCACGTCTTCCACCGCCAGCCGCGCCGTGCCCAGACGGATCATCAGATCGCATTCAAAGAAATAGCGCGGCGACAGACGATCCAGCTCGATGTTCTCCAGCGCCCGCCGGGAAAGCGCCAGAAAACCATTGGTGGGGTCCATCATCCCCCACTGCCCCGATGCCGCCTTGACCAGAAAAGACAAGGCGCTGTTGCCCAGCAACCTCAACGGCGGCATGGCGCGAAGGGCGCGGAAATCACGAAAACGATTGCCCTTGGCCATGTCGGCGCGGCCTGTTCGCAGCGGCACCAGCAGGGCCGGCAGTAAGGCGGGGTCCATCTGGCCGTCGCCATCCATCTTGACGACGATGTCCGCCCCCAAGTCCAAGGCGCGGCGGAAACCGGTGACCATGGCGGCACCGACGCCGCCATTGACCGCATGGGTCAGCACCTCGATGCGGGGATCGCTGGCAGCGCGGTCGCGCGCCACCTGCCCCGAGCCGTCGGGGCAGGCATCGTCGACCACCAGGATATGATCCAGATCACCGGGAAGGCCGTCCAGAACCGCCCCGATATGGCGCCCCGCCCGATAACAGGGAATGACGACGGCGACGCGCATGGCGGTGCTCAGGCGCCGCAACACTTCTTGTATTTATTCCCCGAACCGCAGGGGCACGGGTCGTTGCGACCGACTTTTTCCACCACCCGCTGCTGCGCCCGCGGATTCATCACCCCATCCACATAGACCCAGCGTCCGTCCAGCTTCTTGAAGCTGCCCAGTTCATGATGGGCGAAGGGCTTGCCGCGAAGGCTATAGCGGGCGACGAATTCGACGCTGCCGTTATCGCCGTCCTCACTGCTGGACCGTACCTCAAGCCCGTTCCACTTGGCGTCCTTGATCCACTTTTCCGTTTCGGCGCGGTCGTAATCTTCCTTGGCCTCGGGGGCCAGGGTGTCTTCCAGATAGACGGCATTGGCCTGGGTGAAGGCGGTATAGCGCGACCGCATCAAGGCTTCGGGGGTAGCGGCGGCGGCACCGGCCAGCAAGGGAGCGCAGCACAGTTCCAGGCTTTGGCCCGAACCGCAGGGACAGGAAGTCATCGATTACGCCTTTCGCGGATTTTCAGAATTCGATCAGATTGGAAAACATGAAGATACCCAGGATGGCGACGGCATAAAAGGCGCCGCCGAGGCCGAGAAGAAACAGGATATTGCCGAAGGTGCGCAAGGGAAACATACGCCGTTCCCGCGTGCGCCGCTCGCCCGAGCGCTTTTCCGAACCGCCGACGACGGTCAGGAAGTAATTGCCGCCGATCAGGGGAAAGGACAGACGGATATGGATGGGATGGCGGCGCCACGATGTGGGTTTCACCGCATTCCACAATGCCGCCCGCTGTTCCGGGGTGAAGCTGGCGACCACTTCCGTCGGCAGACGGTCGAGCAGCATGTCCAGCCCGCCGGATTCGATTGCCTCGCTCATCCCCACACCTCTTCACCGACTTCTGTCGATCGTCAGTATTCAACAGCCTTGTCCCCCTGTCGAGAGGCGGGATCAGAGGCCCGAGCGCGACAGCCGCGACAAGATGTCGTCCAACTGCTCGAGATTGCCGTAATGGATGGTCAGCTCGCCGCCCTTGCCCGAACTGGTCAGGGTGACGCGGCAGCCCAATTGTTCGGTCAGATCGCGCTCCAGGGCGGCGGTATCGGCATCCTTGTCGAACGGCTTGCCCTGGCTTTTGCCCTTGACTGCCTTGGCCGAACCGCCCGCCTCGCCGCCGGCCAGCTTTTCCGTCTGCCGCACGTTCAATTGCTTGTCCACCACCTGCTGGGCCAGGCCGACCGGATCGGTGGCGGTCAACAGGGCGCGGGCATGGCCCGCCGACAGCTTGCCCTGGTCGAGAAAATCCTTCACCGGGCCCGGCAGGGCCAGCAAACGCATCATATTGGCCACGTGGCTGCGCGACTTGCCGACGGCACGGGCCAGTTCTTCCTGGGTGTGGCTGAATTCCTCGACCAGACGGCGATAGCCCTCGGCCTCTTCCAGCGCGGTCAGATCCTGGCGTTGCAGGTTCTCGACCAGGGCGACTTCCAGGGCTTCCTTGTCGGACAGGTCGCGGATGATGACCGGCACTTCGTGCAATTGCGCCCGCTGCGCCGCCCGCCACCGCCGTTCGCCGGCGATGATCTCGAACTGGCCTTCATGCGGACGCACCAGGATGGGCTGCAACACCCCCTTGGTCCGCACCGATTCCACCAGATCGGCGATGGCGGCTTCGTCGAATTGCCGACGCGGCTGGAACTTGCCCGGCTTCAGTTGCGCCACCGGCAGATTGCGCAGGCCCATGGGCGCGGCTTCGGTTTCCCCGGCCAGCACGGCGGCCCCTTCGACCACGGCGGCGGCGGCGGCCACGCCCGAATCCCCCAACAGGGCCGACAGGCCCCGGCCCAGCTTGCGACGCTTGTCTTCCGCCACTGTCCTTACACTCCCTTGCTCAAGGATACTTCGCGCTTCAGCACTTCCGCCGCCAGATGGATATAGGCTTCGGAGCCGGCGCATTTGTGGTCATAGATCAACACCGGCTTGCCATAGGACGGCGCCTCGGAAATACGGACATTGCGCGGGATGACCGTCTTGTAGACCTTTTCGCCGAAGAACTCGCGCACATCGGCGGCCACTTGTTCGGTCAGATTGTTGCGCTTGTCGAACATGGTCAGCACGATGCCCTGCAATTCCAGGGTCGGGTTGAAACCCTTGCGGATGGCCTCGATGGTCTTGACCAGATGGCTGATGCCTTCCAGGGCGAAGAACTCGCATTGCAGCGGCACCAGCACCGAATTGGCGGCGACCAAGGCATTGAGGGTCAGCAGGTTCAGCGATGGCGGGCAATCGATCAGGACATAATCATAGACGCCCAAAGCCGGCTTCAGCGCTTCCGACAGCCGGACTTCACGCCGGGCCATGTCCACCAGTTCGATCTCGGCCCCCGACAGATCGACGCCCGAAGGCACAATCTTGAGGCCAGGGATTTCGGTGTCGTGGGTGGTTTCGGCCATGCCGGCCTCGCCGATCAGCACGTGATAGGAATTGACGTCGCGGGCATCGCGGGCGATGCCCAGGCCGGTGCTGGCATTGCCCTGGGGGTCCAGGTCGATCAGCAGCACGGTTTTCTTGGTCGCCGCCATGGCCGTGGCCAGATTGATGGCGGTGGTGGTCTTGCCCACCCCACCCTTCTGATTGGCGATGGCGATGACACGGGTCGGCTTTTTGCCATTCTCAGCCACGGCGAACCTCTTCTAAATGAAGGACAAGGCCGGACGGGTCCGACAGCGACGGGAACCGTTGCGTTGCGATATTCCATTCTTTGGCCGCCCGGGTCAATTCGTCTTCCGCCGCCCTGCCCTTTAGGAACAGGCAGTGGCCGCCGGGCAACAGGTGCGGTTCGGCCCAGGTCAGCAGTTTTTCCAAGGGGGCCAGGGCGCGGGCGGTGATCAGATCGGCGCCCAGGGGCGGTACTTTCTCGATGCGGGCATTGTGGATGGTGACCGGGGTTTCGGTCACCCGGGCGACCTCGCGCAGGAAGGCGCATTTGCGCGCATCCGATTCCACCAGATGGACGTCGGGGGCGCCGAGGATGGCCAGCACCAGACCGGGGAAGCCGGCACCGCTGCCCATGTCGATAACTCTGTGGGTATTTTGGGGAAGAAGCGGGAAAAGCTGAGCGGAATCGAGGAAATGCCTGGACCACAGGCTGGGGATGGTATCGGGGCCGACCAGATTGATGGTTTTCTGCCACTTCACCAGCAGGTCAGCGTAGAGCCCCAGCCGGGTCACGGCATCGGCGGAAAGGGACAAGGGGGCCAGACAGTCCGGCCCATCGCTCTTGTGGTCTTGTTTCACGTGAAACACCATATATGGGTCATGCGGCATTGCGCCGTTTGACATGGGCCAACAGGGCGGTGATCGCCGCCGGGGTAATGCCGGAGATGCGGGCCGCCACCGCCAGCGTCTCGGGCTGCGACGCCTTAAGCTTCTGCCGCACTTCCGCCGACAGCGAGCCGATGGCGTCGTAATCCATATCCGAAGGCAAGGTCAGGTTTTCCTCCGCCCGGTAGGCGCGGATATCGGCCTCCTGGCGGGCCAGATAGCCCTGGTACTTGCCGTCGATTTCCAGTTGCTCGGCCACCGCCCCGGTCAAGACCGCCAGTGCGGGCCAGACCTGGGCGAGACGGGGCAAATCCATATTGGGATAGGCCAGCAAATCCCAGGCGGAGCGGACGATTCCATCCTGGTTGACCTCGAGCCCCGCCTTCTTCAGCACAGTGGGGGACGCGCGCAAGGCGTCGAGCAGCGCCCTGCCCTCTTCCAGCGCTTGGGCCTTGGCGGTGAAGGCGGCGGCCCGGACGGAACCGACGCAGCCGGCCTCGATGCCTTTGGCGGTCAGGCGCAGGTCGGCGTTATCGGCGCGTAGGATCAGTCGGTACTCGGCGCGCGAGGTGAACATGCGATAGGGCTCACGCGTGCCCAAATTGACCAGATCGTCGATCATCACCCCCATATAGGCGTCGGCGCGATCGAGGATAAAGGCCTCATTGCCGGCGACGAAGCGGGCGGCGTTGAGACCGGCCAGCAGACCTTGGGCGCCGGCCTCTTCATAGCCGGTGGTGCCGTTGATCTGACCGGCCAGAAACAGACCGTTCATGGTTTTGGTTTCCAGCGACCGCTTCAATTGCCGGGGGTCGACGAAATCGTATTCGATGGCATAGCCGGGGCGAAGGATGGTGACATCCTCCAGACCGGCGATGGTGCGGATCATCGCCTCTTGCACATCGGCGGGCAGCGAGGTGGAAATGCCGTTGGGATAGACGGTGGGGTCGTCCAGTCCCTCGGGCTCCAGAAAAATCTGATGGCTGTCCTTGCCGGCGAAGCGCACCACCTTGTCCTCGATAGAGGGGCAATAACGCGGACCGACGCTTTGGATCTGGCCGGAATACATGGGCGCCCGATGCAGATTGGCGCGGATGATGGCGTGGGTGCGCTCGCTGGTATGGGTGATGCCACAAGCGATCTGAGGGGTGCTGATCCTGTCGGTCATATAGGAGAACGGCACCGGCGGATCATCGCCGGCCTGCATCTCCAACTGGTCCCAATGGATGGTGCGGCCATCCAGCCGCGCCGGGGTGCCGGTCTTCAACCGGTCCAGCGGCAGGCCGGCGCGGGCCAGGGCGGCGGACAGGCCATTGGCCGGCGCGTCACCGAAGCGACCGGCGGGCCAGGTCTGTTCGCCGCAATGGATCAGCCCGCGCAGGAAGGTGCCGGTGGTCACCACCACCGCCCCGCAAGCGATGGTGCGGCCATCGGCCAGCACGGCGCCGGCCACCCGCCCGTCCCTATAGATCAAATCCTCGACCGTGCCTTGCACCAGCGCCAGATTGTCCTGTTCGGCCAGCAGCGCCTGCACCGCCTGGCGATAAAGCTTGCGGTCGGCCTGAGCCCGTGGCCCCTGCACCGCCGGTCCCTTGCTGCGGTTCAAGATGCGGAACTGAATGCCGCCCTTATCGATGGCCCGGCCCATCACGCCGTCAAGGGCATCGATCTCGCGTACCAACTGACCCTTGGCCAAGCCGCCAATGGCCGGGTTGCAGCTCATCTCGCCGATGGTTTCCAGACGCTGGGTGGCCAGGAGGGTGGCGGCGCCGAAGCGGGAAGCGGCAGACGCCGCCTCGGCTCCGGCATGACCGCCGCCGATGACCAGAACATCACAGATCAAAGTTTCATCGGGTTTCACGTGAAACATCTATTTGCCGATACAAAATTCCGCGAAGACCACATCGAGCAGTTCTTCCACATCCACCCGCCCGGTGATCCGCCCGATGGCCTGGGCCGCCTGGCGTAAATCCTCGGCCGCCAGTTCCACCGGCTTGGCCGGATCGAAGCGGGCCAGCGCCGCCAGACATTCCTCCACCGCCGCCCGGTGCCGGGCGCGGGTCAGGGCCGGCTCGGTGCCGACGGCGAAGCGGTCGGCCACTTCGCTTTCCAGCCGGGCCAACAGGGCATCAAGCCCCAGGCCAGTGCGGGCGGATACCATGATCCCGCCATCAGAGTCGACAGGATTCGCCACATCGGCCTTGTTGAAGACGACGATGCTGGCCGTGTCGATCATGGCTTGGGTCGCCGCGTCCCTCTCCGGCAGCAAGCCGGCGTCGAACACCAGCATTTTCAGATCGGCGCTTTCCGCCCGAGCCAGGGCGCGGGCGATGCCCTCGACCTCGATGTCCTCGGCCGCCTCGCGCAAGCCCGCCGTATCGGCCAGCACCACCGGCCAGCCGTGCAAATCCAGATGGGTCTCGATGACGTCGCGCGTGGTCCCGGCCTTGGCCGAGACGATGGCCACCTCGCGCCCGGCGATGCGGTTCATCAGGCTGGACTTGCCGGCATTGGGGGCGCCCAAGATGGCGATGTGAATGCCGTCGCGCAGCCGCTCGCGCCGCTGGCCTTCCAGCGCCTTTGCCCGCATGTCGGCCATCAGGGCGTGGACCTGACGCAACACATCGTCGGCCAGATCGTCGCCGATGCCCTCGTCGGAAAAGTCGATGATCGCCTCGGTCAGGGCCAAAGCGCGGATCAGATCCTGACGCCAGCCCTCGACCAAAGCGGCCAGCCCCCCATCCAATTGCTTCAACGCCTGTCGGCGTTGGGCGGCGGTTTCGGCATCGACCAGATCGGCGATGGCCTCGGCCCGGGTCAGGTCGAGCTTGTCATTGAGGAAAGCACGGCGCGAGAACTCCCCCGCTTCCGCCGGACGCAGGCCCAGTTCCAGCAAAGCCTGGGACAAGCCAGCGGCGACGGCGCGTCCGCCGTGCAGATGCAGTTCCACCACCTCTTCACCGGTGAAGCTGTGGGGGGCGGGGAAATACAGCGCCAGACCGTCGTCGATATCCTCATCGCCATGACGCACCCGCACCCGGGTGGCCAGACGCGGCGGCGAAATCTTGCCGGTCAGGCGGCGCAAGGCATCGGCACTGGCCGGACCCGACAGCCTGAAAACGGCAACGCCCCCACGTCCGGGGGCGCTGGCCAAAGCGAAGATGGTGGCGACCGTCATTTCTGGTCGGGGGTCAACATCAACCGGGTGACGCGGCCACCGCCCAACAGATGGGTGTCGATGATCTCGTCGATATCCTCGCGGCTGTTGAAGCCGTACCAGATGCCCTCGGGATAGATCACCAGCACCGGCCCCAGCTCGCAGCGGTCCAGACAGCCGGCGGCGTTGACGCGCACACCGCCCACCCCCTTCTTCTTCGCCGCCGCCTTCAGGTAATCGCGCAACGGCTCGGAGCCCCGGGCAGCGCAAGAGCCGCGCGGATGGTCATCAGGGCGACGGTTGGTGCAGACGAAGGCGTGGATACGATAAAACGGATCGGGATCGGTGTTGACACTCATTCCTTGCTCTCCCGCCGACCGGCACTGGCGAATTGGGCCCAGAACATCTTTTGCAGCTGCTCCATGCCCTGAACCCCGGCGGGCAGCCATGTCTTCAACATGGCTTCGGGTTCCATGGCCGACAAGGAGGCGGTCATACGTTCCTGAATCTGGTTCATCATCGCCTCTTGCATGGGCTTGACGTCGGGCAGACCGAAAAAGGTGCGGGCCTCGTCCGGTGTGCAATCGATATCGACGGTAATTTTCATGGCGACGATTCCGGCCTTGTGAAACCTTGCATAAATCCCAAACTAAGCCTTTGAACCCGCCCACGCAATCTTCAGTCGATGGATGCCCGCTTCATGACCAACCGCCTTGCCGGTGAAACCAGCCCCTATTTGCGCCAGCACCAGGACAACCCGGTCCATTGGTGGTCCTGGGGTGACGCCGCCCTGGCCGAGGCCAGCTCCAGCGGGCGGCCGCTTTTGCTGTCCATCGGCTATTCCGCCTGTCACTGGTGCCACGTCATGGCCCATGAAAGCTTTGAAAACGCGGAGATCGCCGAGCTGATGAACCGGCTGTTCGTCAACGTGAAAATCGACCGCGAGGAACGGCCTGATCTGGACGCCATCTATCAGCAGGCCCTGCACCACATGGGCCAGCATGGCGGCTGGCCGCTGACCATGTTCTGCACCCCCGACGGCAAACCGTTCTGGGGCGGCACCTATTTCCCGCCGGCGCCGCGCTATGGCCGCCCCGGCTTCCCCGAGGTGTTACAGGCGATCCATGATTTGTGGCAACGCGACCGCGACCGCGTCGACCACAATGTCGCCGCCCTGGTCGAGGCCCTGGCGCAAGAAGGCGGCGGCGATGCCTCTCCCCTGACCCTGGAGAGGCTCGATCGCGGCGCCAAGGCCATCCTGGGCCATATGGACATGGAACATGGCGGCTTGGGCGGCGCGCCCAAATTCCCCCAGCCCGGTCTGTTCGATTATCTGTGGCGATCGGCCAAACGGACCAAGGATGCCGGATTGCACCAGGCGGTGACCCTGACCTTGGACCGCATCTGCCAGGGCGGCATCACCGACCATCTGGGCGGCGGCTTCATGCGCTATTCCACCGACGACGTGTGGCTGGCGCCGCATTTTGAAAAGATGCTCTATGACAATGGCCAATTGGTGGACCTGCTGACCCTGGTCTGGCAGGACGGCCAAAACCCATTGTTCCAGACCCGTATCGAGGAATGCATCGCGTGGGTTTCACGTGAAATGCTGGCCGAGGGCACTGCCTTCGCCGCGGCCCTAGACGCGGATTCGGAAGGGCATGAAGGCCGCTTCTATACCTGGAAAGCGCAAGAGATCGTCGATCTTCTCGGTGCCGAAACGGCCCGGGTTTTCGCCCAGGCCTATGACGTCAGCGTCCAGGGCAATTGGGAAGGGGTGAACATCCTCAACCGCTCCAAGCCGCAAGGCCATGAGCACGAGGAACAACTGGCCCGGGCCCGGGTCCTCTTGCTGGCCGCCCGGGCCAAACGCATCCGCCCCGGTCGCGACGACAAGGTCTTGGCCGACTGGAACGGCATGATGATCGCAGGCCTCGCCCGCGCCGGTTTCGTCTTCGCCCGCGCCCACTGGCTGGACATGGCCGAGCGGGCCTTCGCCGTCATTGCCGACAAGATGAAATTGGATGATGACCGCCTGGCCCATTCCCTGTGCCAGGGTCAGGCCGCGCAAGTGGGTTTCGTCGACGATCTCGCCCATATGGCCCGCGCCGCCCTGGCGCTTTATCAGGCCACCGGCGAGACCGGCTACCTGACCCGGGCCGAGGCCTGGGTCGGTGCCGCCCAGCGCCATCATTGGGATCAGGCCAAGGGCGGCTATTTCCAGGTGGCACACGAGGTCGGCGACGTCATCGTCAGGACCAAGACAGTGATGGATGCGGCAGTGCCCTCGGCCAACGGCACCATGGTTCAGGTATTGGCCACCCTGGCCCAGATCACCGACGCTCCCGCTCATGCCGAACGGGCCCACACGGTGGTCAGCGCCTTCATGGATCAGTTCAACGATCATTTCGCCAATATGTCGGCGCTGCTGAGCGGTTTTGATCTGCTGGCCGAGCCGGTGCTGGTCACCCTGCCCCGCGGTAATGCCGAGATGATCGAGGTGGTGCGTCAGGCGGCTTTGCCCAATCTGATCATCCGCTGGACCGACGACGCCCTGGCGACATTGTGCCGCAATTCGGTATGCTCCGCCCCCACGGGCGCACCCGCTGACCTTGCCCGGATGTTGAGGGGGGAATAATGCCGTTCATCAGTTTGAACACCGACGTGGGACCGCTGACCATTTTCGCCGATGACGAGGCCATCGTCGCCGTCGATTGGGGCTGGCCACCGGAAACCGACGAGCCGCCGGGGCCGTTGCTGGAACGTGCCCGCGACCAGTTGGAAGCCTATTTCGCCGGTGCCCTGACCACTTTCGACCTGCCGCTGGCCCCCCATGGCACCGCCTTTCAGCGCAAGGTGTGGGCTTCCATTGCCGGCATCCCCTTCGGCAAGGTCCGCACCTATGGCGATCTGGCGCGCGAGTTGGAGACCGGTCCGCGCGCCCTGGGCACCGCCTGCGGTCGCAATCCCATCCCCATCATCATCCCCTGCCATCGGGTGTTGGGGACCAATGGATCGTTGGGCGGCTATTCCGGCATGGACGGGATCGACACCAAGCGGGCCTTGCTGAAACTGGAAGGTGTCTCGCTGCCCTGACGATCATTTGCCGCCAGCCCTTGGCGTGCTTATACTTCCCCAGATGGATGGAGGAAGGCATGACCAAGGGTGAACGCAACCGTCTGGTCTGGATCGTCAGCGCGGCCAGCCTATTGTGGATGGCCGTCGCCGGCCTCGCCCTGTTCGTGGTGATGGATCCGGAGATGGCCCATCATTCCTCGTCCACGGTCAAGGACCGCATGGCGGCGGAATGTTTCGGCACTTTCCGCGACCGCTATGAATGCAAGGAAGCCATCATCGTTCAAAGCGGACGCGATACCTTCTGGGCCATGGCTTGGCGCTTTGCGCTGACCATCGTGCCGCCGATCATGGCCAGCTTCTGGCTGTCGTCCTATTTGCGCAAACACCCGGTGCAGATGGTCGAGCATCGCCACGTCGATGCCAACGACGATTGGAAGAACCGGGCCAAGTTCCATACCCAGGTTCAGTCGCCACAGCAGGCGGCCCAAGACCTGCACCTGGACGATTTGCCGCCGATCCATGGCAAGCATCTGATCGACGATATCGCCCCGGTGGACGATTGGAAAAGCCGGGCGCAGAACCAGATCAACAAGAACAAGCGGCCGGAATAGAGATTTGGGGGCATGCCCCCAATCCCCCGATAACGGGAGGCGAGCCTCCCGTACCCTCCCATGATCAATCGAGCCTCCAGGCGGGTATCGGCCCCGCAGCCCATGAAAAAGCCCCGGTTTCCCGAGGCTTTTTTGTCTTTGGAATTCATCCCGGCGAAGACGGGTTACGAATTCATCGCGTCGAAGAAATCGGCATTGTTCTTCGAGTGCTTGAGCTTGTCGACCAGGAATTCCATGGCGTCGCTGACCCCCATGGGCATCAGGATGCGACGCAGAACCCACATCTTGGACAACTGGCCCTTATCGACCAGCAATTCTTCCTTACGGGTGCCCGACTTGGTGATGTCGATGGCCGGGAAAGTGCGCTTGTCCGACAGCTTGCGGTCCAGGATGATTTCCGAGTTACCGGTACCCTTGAATTCCTCGAAGATCACTTCGTCCATGCGCGAGCCGGTATCGATCAGCGCGGTAGCGATGATGGAGAGCGAGCCGCCCTCCTCGATGTTGCGGGCGGCACCGAAGAAACGCTTGGGCCGTTGCAGGGCGTTGGCATCGACACCGCCGGTCAGCACCTTGCCCGAGCTGGGCACCACGGTGTTGTAGGCGCGGGCCAGACGGGTAATGGAATCGAGCAGAATGACCACGTCGCGCTTGTGTTCGACCAGTCGCTTGGCCTTTTCCAGCACCATCTCGGTGACCTGGACGTGGCGCACCGCCGGTTCGTCGAAGGTGGACGAGATGACCTCACCCTTGACCGAGCGGGCCATGTCGGTGACTTCTTCCGGGCGCTCGTCGATGAGCAGGACGATCAGATAGACTTCCGGGTGATTGGCGGAAATGGCGTGGGCCATGTTCTGCAACATCACCGTCTTGCCGGTGCGCGGCGGCGCCACGATCAAGGCGCGTTGGCCCTTGCCCACCGGGGCGATCAGATCGATGACCCGGGTGGTCAGATCCTTCTTGGTCGGATCATCCACTTCCAGGCGCAGCTTTTCATTGGGATAAAGCGGCGTCAGGTTGTCGAAATTGATGCGATGGCGGACGTTTTCCGGCGGCTCGAAATTGATGGTGTTGACCTTGAGCAGGGCGAAATAACGTTCACCGTCCTTGGGTGAGCGAATCTGGCCTTCCACCGTGTCGCCGGTGCGCAGGCCGAAGCGGCGGACCTGGCTGGGGCTGACATAGATGTCGTCGGGACCGGGCAGATAATTGGCTTCCGGGGAGCGCAGGAAACCGAAGCCGTCTTGCAGGACCTCAAGCACCCCCTCGCCATAGATGGGGGTATCGTTATCGGCCAATTGCTTCAAAATGGCGAACATCATGTCCTGCTTGCGCAGGGTGCTGGCGTTCTCGATCTGAAGTTCTTCGGCATAGGCCAGAAGTTCGGCCGGTGTTTTCTTCTTGAGTTCCGAAAGATGCATGGGGATGTCCGTATGAAGGATGTTCAGCACCGGCCACCAAAAGGCGGTCCTTCGAGGGGAATCTCGACGCGGATTGATCCGTCTGATTGAGTGCGAACATATTTTTGGGAAGGGGGCTTCGGGCGGCCCTTAAGGATGGTGCCAGCTTTAGCCAAACAACCCGGTTCTGTCAAACGCCAATTTCTTGTGCGTCCGCGAAGGATTGGGGGGAAGGATCAGAAGGGTTTGACCACGACCAGAAGCACGATGCCGATCATCAGCAGGGTCGGCCCTTCATTGGCGATGCGATAAAATTTTTGCGACCGCGTGTTGCGATCAGCGGCGAAATCGTTTTTCCACCGCATCATGAAAACATGGCTGACCGTCATCAGGATGACCAAGGTGAACTTGGCATGGAACCAGGCATCCTGGAACAGACCGCCAATGATGGCCAACCACAGGCCCAAACCCCAGGCGACGATGGCCGCCGGAGTCATGATCGCCTTCAACAGCCTCCGTTCCATCACCTTGAATTTTTCCGAGGCCTCGGAACCGGGCTGGACTTCACAATGGTAGACGAACAGACGAGGCAGATACAGCAACCCGGCCATCCACGAAATCACCGCGATGACATGGACCGCCTTGATCCACAAATAGGCTTCGCCGCTCATTTTTCCCCCTTGCACAAGCATTGGTCGCCGCAGGCCCGGCCACGGGTGGCGCCGGGATCACCCACCAGATCGGCCAGACCCTTGATGAAATCGGGGTGTGAACTGACCGCTCCCGCCCGGAAATAAGCAGGGATACCCAACTTTTCCGCCAGATGCCGGTATTCGATGTCCAATTCCACCAGGGTTTCCGAATGTTCCGAGACGAAGGCGACCGGGGCGACGACCACCGCCACTTTATCGGTGGCAGCCCGGTGCAATTCGTCCTCGGTGCTGGGGCCGATCCACTTGGCCGGGCCGACCCGGCTTTGATAGCAGATGGCCCAGTCCAGATCGGCAATATTCAGTTCCGCCACCACGGCGGCGGCGGTCTGCTCGACCTGGCGCTGATAGGGGTCACCCTTGTCGATGATGCTTTGCGGCAAACCGTGGGCGGAAAACAGCAGGCGGGGCCGCCCACCCTGCCCCACCGCCTTATCCCATTCAATCCTGATCCGGCCGGCCATGGCCCGGACCAGACCGGGCTCGACCGGATAGCAACACACCGTGCGGGTTTCACCGAAGCAGCCCGCGGCCAGTTGATGCCATTGCTTCAGGGAAGACCCGGTGGTGGTGGTGGAAAATTGCGGATAAAGCGGCAGCAGGATCGCCCGTTCCGCCCCCCATGTCTTGGCCTCTTGCAAAGCCTGATCGGCAAAGGGGTGCCAATAACGCATGGCGATCAACACCTTGAAATCATTGCCGAGCACTTGTTGCAAGGCGGCGGCCTGTTCCCGGGTTTGTTCCAGCAGGGGCGATTTGCCGCCGAGGTGTTGGTAAATTTTCCGCGCCACCGGGGCCCGCTTGGCCGAAATATACTTGGCCAACAGCCAACGGATGGGATTGGGGGCGCCGATGATCGCCTTGTCGTTGAACAGATTGAACAGAAACGGCTTTACCGCCTCGAGGCGATCCGGTCCACCCAGATTGAACAGAATAATGGCG
This sequence comes from Stygiobacter sp., assembly GCA_006218045.1. Lineage (GTDB taxonomy): Bacteria > Pseudomonadota > Alphaproteobacteria > Rhodospirillales > Magnetospirillaceae > Magnetospirillum. The sequence goes on along the minus strand of VBWB01000026.1, from coordinate 13,567 downwards.
GTTTTCATCCCTTGAAGGCCTTCACCCGTTCCGCCAGCCGCGCCACGTTTTCCGGCGGCGTCGGCGGAATGATGCCGTGGCCGAGGTTGAAGATGAACGGACCCTTGCCCAAGGCGTTCAACACCCGGTCGATGCCGGCATCCAAGGCGTCGCCGCCGGCCACCAGCAAGATGGGGTCCAGATTGCCCTGCACCGTGCATTTGGGCTGCAACACCCGTGCCGCCCAATCCAGCGGCACCGACGAATCCAGGCTGACGCCGTCGACCTTGGTCTCGGTGACATAGGCCTCGTACAAAATTCCGGCACCGCGGGGAAAGCCGATCACCGGAATACCGGGGCGTTCGCTGTGGATACGCTCGACCAGCCGGCGGGCGGGCTCGATCACCCATTTGCGGAATTCGGTTTCCGGCAGCGCCCCGGCCCAGGTGTCGAAAATCTGGATGGCTTCGGCCCCGGCATCGATCTGACGGATCAGGTATTGCCCGGTGGCCTCGATCAGCAGTTCCATCAGCCGGGCGAAGGTCTCGGGCTCGGCCCACATCAGCTTTTTCGCCTGGGAAAAATCCTTCGAGCCGCCGCCCTCGATCATGTAGGTGGCCACCGTCCACGGTGCCCCGGAAAAGCCGATCAGGGCAGTGGTGGCGGGGATGGCCTTGGACAGGCCGGCGACGGTGGCATAGACCGGCGCCATGCGGTCGTGCAGGCCCGAGAGGTCGAGACCATCCAGATCCCTTGCCGAGCGAATCGGCGTCAACACCGGACCTTCGCCTTCCTTGAACGCTACACCTTGCCCCAAGCCGTCGGGGATCACCAGGATGTCGGAAAACAAAATGGCGGCATCGAAGCCGTAGCGCCTGAGCGGCTGCAAGGTGACTTCCACCGCCAGTTCCGGGTTGTAGCACAGATCGAGGAATGATCCGGCCTGGGTGCGGGTGGCTCGGTATTCCGGCAGGTAACGCCCGGCCTGCCGCATCAGCCAGAAAGGCGGCGGGGTGATGGTTTCACCGGCAAGGGCACGCAAAAAGGGCTTGGTGGCGGTCACGGGCTTCGATCCTTGGGAGTGGCTGACCTGGGCAGAGTTCTACAAGTTTTGAATCTTAAGAGAAAGGTTGTTGAGGTTAGTTGGGCCTGTGGATATCGGGGATGCGACTCTGTCCACAGATTTTGCACAAAGTCATGCAGAGGAAGCATGATTTTGGTCAGGCTTGTGGAAAGATCGGGCAAAACGCTGTCAACCCATTGACATCATTAGGCCCGGGAAAAGTCGGATAGCGGGGAAAGCTGGTGCCGCGAAACGCAATTCACGCTATTGTCGCCGATGGTCCGGTTTTTTGTCCCGGCGGGACGGAAGACGGGGCGGATGCGGTATGAATGGGGGGCGAATCCACCCCCCTGTTGGTAAAGCTCGACTTATCCCCATCATTCAGATGAATTCACAGGGTGGCATGGAGTCTTTGCATCTTCATCTGGTCTCGGACGCCACCGGCGAAACCGTCACCTCGGTGGTACGCGCCTGCATGGTGCAGTTCGAGGGCATCAACGCCGTCCAGCACAATTGGTGGCTGGTGCGCTCGCAAGGGCAGGTGGAACGGGTGATCGCCGGCATCGAGGCCAATCCCGGCATCGTCCTGTGCACCTTGGTCGACGTGGCGGTGCGCGGCGTGCTGGAAGAATCCTGCCGCCATATGCGGGTGCCGTTCATCCCGGTGCTCGACCCGGTGATGGGGGCGCTGGCCGGCTATTTCAATGCCGAAAGCCATGCCATGCCGGGCCGGCAATACCAGATGGACGCCGAATATTTCGCCCGCATCGATGCCATGCAATTCACCTTGGCCCATGATGACGGCCAGTTGATGGATGATGTGGAAGACGCCGACATCGTCGTCGTCGGCGTCTCGCGCACGTCGAAGACGCCGACCTGCATGTATCTGGCCAATCGCGGCTTCAAATGCGCCAATTATCCGCTGGTCCCCGGCGTGCCCTTGCCCCGCACCCTGGAAACTGCCCGCACCCCCCTGGTGGTCGGCCTGACCAAGGATCCGAAAAGCCTGTCCGACATCCGCCGCGCCCGCCTACGTTTCCTCAATCACGACGAGGAATCCGATTACGCCCAGTTCGAGAAGGTGCGCGACGAGGTGGCCAATGCCCGCAAGCTGTTCACCCGCCACGGCTGGCCGGTGGTGGACGTGACAAGGCGCTCCATCGAGGAGGCCTCGGCCACCATCATGCAGTTGCATGGCCAGCACAAGGCCAAGCAGGACGGCAACGCATGATCGTGCTGGCTTCGGGCTCGGCCACCCGCCAGACCATGTTGCGGGCGGCGGGGGTGGATTTCCGCGTGCTCGTCTTGCCGGTGGATGAGGACGGGGTCAAGCAATCCCTGCGGCAGGAAACCGACCGGCCATCGCGTGTCGCCGAAACCCTGGCGGAAATGAAGGCGGCCCGGGTCTCGGCCAAATGTCCGGGCGAGATCGTCATCGGTGCCGACCAGATGCTCGATTGCGACGGAATGTGGTTCGACAAGCCGGCCAATCGGGTCGCCGCTGGCGATCAGTTGCGGCTGTTGCGCGGCAAGACCCATCGCCTGACCTCCAGCGTCGTCGCCCTGCGCGATGGCCAAAGACTGTGGCACCACACCGACGAGGCGCGATTGACCATGCGCCGCTTCTCCGATGCCTTTCTCGACGCTTATCTGGATCAGGCCGGCGCCGTGGTTTCGTCCGCGGTCGGCGCCTATCAGCTGGAAGGCTTGGGGGCGCAATTGTTCATGGCGGTGGAGGGCAGCCATTTTACCATCCTGGGGCTGCCCTTGTTGCCGCTTTTGGATTTCTTGCGCGAAAACGGGGAACTGACATCATGATCCTGTCGGGCAAGGCCAAGCTGGCCGGGGTTCTGGGCTGGCCGGTGGGGCATTCGCGCTCGCCGCGATTGCATGGATATTGGCTGGATCGTCTGGGCATCGACGGCGCCTATGTGCCGCTGCCGGTCAGGCCCGAAGATTTTGAAAGCGTGTTCCGCGCCTTGGCGAAAATGGGGTTCGTCGGTGCCAACGTCACCGTGCCGCACAAGGAGCAGGCGCTGATCCTGGCCGATGAGGTGGAACCGCTGGCCAAGCGCATCGGTGCCGTCAATACCTTGGTGGTGCGTGAGGACGGCGCGATTGTGGGCCTTAACACCGATGCTTTCGGTTTCATGCAGAATTTGCTGGAAACCCACCCAGCCCCCCTTGGCTATCTCAACCGCCCGGCGGTGGTGTTGGGCGCCGGCGGCGCGGCGCGGGCGGTGGTCGCCGCCCTGGCCGATGCCGGGGTGCCTGAAATACAGCTGGTCAACCGCAGCCTTGAGCGGGCGGAAAAACTGGCCGCCGAGATCGGCGGCCCCATCAGGGTGCGGGCTTGGGACCGGGTCGATCTGGCCGGGGCCGGTCTGTTGGTCAACACCACCAGCCTGGGGATGAGCGGCCAGCCGCCGCTGGATTTGGATCTTTCCGCCCTTCCCACCAACGCCGTGGTCAACGATATCGTTTATGCACCGCTGATGACCGATTTACTGCTGCGGGCGCAGGCGCGCGGCAATCCGGTGGTCGACGGTTTGGGCATGTTGCTGTGGCAGGCGGTGCGCGGCTTTACCCTGTGGTTCGGCCAGCAGCCGGAAGTGACGCCGGAACTACGCGATTTCGTCTTGACGTCATGAAAATATTGGGACTGACCGGCTCCATCGGCATGGGTAAAAGCACCGCTTCTGGCTTGCTGCGGCGGCTGGGCATTCCCGTGCACGACGCTGATGCCACCGTGCATCGACTGATGGGGCCGGGCGGTAAGGCGGTGGCGGAAATTGATGCCGCTTTTCCCGGCGTGGTCATCGACGGCGCCGTCAGCCGCCCGCTGTTGGGCCAGCGGGTGTTCGGCGACAAGACAGCACTGAAACGGCTGGAAGCCATCCTGCATCCGTTGGTGCGGGCCGAGGAAGCCGGTTTCCTGCGTCGCCAAGCGCGGGCACGGTGTTCGCTGGTGGTGCTGGATATCCCGCTGTTATTCGAGACCGGCGGCAACACGCGCTGCGACCGGGTGGCGGTGGTGAGCTGCCCGGCCTTCTTGCAGGCAGAGCGGGTGCTGGCCCGACCGGGCATGACGCCCGAGCGCTTGGCCGCCATTCGGGCCCAGCAGATGCCCGATGGGCTCAAACGCCGGCGCGGCGATTTCCTTATCCGTTCCGGCTCGGGCAAGGGACCGGCCTTGCGCGCGCTGCGTCGTGCCGTCACCTTGGTGCTGGCCCAATCCGGGCGCGGCGCCTGGCCGCCCCGCCCCTCTCCAAGGTTCGACCATGCGTGAAATCGTGCTTGATACGGAAACCACCGGCTTTGATCCGCTGACCGGCCATCGCATCGTTGAAATCGGCTGCGTCGAGCTGTTCAACCACCTGCCCACCGGCAAGGTCTATCACCAATACGTCAATCCTGAACGCGACATGCCGGAAGAGGCGTTCAAGGTCCACGGCCTGTCCGAGCAATTTTTGTCGGACAAGCCGGTCTTCGGCGAAATCGTCGCCGATTTCATGGACTTCATCGGCGATGCCATTCTGGTCATTCATAACGCTGAATTCGACATGCGCTTCATCAATGCCGAGCTGACGCGTCTGGGCTTTAAGCCTTTGCCCATGAGCCGCTCCATCGACACCGTGGCCATGGCGCGCAAGAAGTTCCCCGGTGCCCAGGCCAATCTGGACGCTTTGTGCCGACGCTTTGAAATCGACAACACCCACCGTTCCTTTCACGGTGCGCTGCTGGATTCGGAATTGCTGGCCGAGGTTTATCTGCAACTGATCGGCGGACGCCAGCCCGGTTTGGAATTGGGGTTGTTGGGGTCAAACGGCAAAGGCGGCGGCACCGTGGTGGAACGGGTGCGGCGCGAACCGCGCCCGCACGCGGCCCTGCCGGAAGAGCTGGAGGCGCATGCGGCTTTTATCGGCAAGCTGAAGAAAGCCCTTTGGCTGCGCGAGCCGGAAGAGCAGAAATAAAGCGGGCTTCCGCCCGTTCCCGATTGGGGCCATGCCCCAAACCCCATGGATAATAACAAAGGGGGTTCGGGGTTCACCCCGAGCGGGCGGGGGCGGCAGCCCCCTGTTTTAATCTTCGGCGGCAGCCCCCTGTTTTAATCTTTGACGACGCCACTGGGCGGCAATATCCGGATGGTGGTGATCTGATTGCGTTGCCGGCGCACCACCTCGAAGCGGAAACCGTAAAAGCGGAACACCTGGCCCACATTGGGGATTTGCCGGCTTTCATGCAGCAGCAGGCCGGCGATGGTGGTGGCCTGATCGTCGGGCAGTCGCCACTCGAACTGGCGATTGAGATCGCGGATGGTGACGCTGCCATCGACCACGAACGAGCCGTCGGTCTGCGGGCGGACGCCGGCGACGGTGACGTCGTGTTCGTCGGCGATGTCGCCGACGATTTCCTCCAGGATGTCTTCCAAGGTCACCACCCCCATCAGGGCGCCGTATTCATCCACCACCAGGGCGAAATGTTCACGTCGGGCGCGGAAGGCCTGAAGCTGCTCCAACAATGTGGTGGAATCGGGGATGAACCAGGGGTCGGCGGCCAGTTCGGCCACGTCCAGGCTCTCCAGCGCGCCGCCTAAGGCGCGTACCGCCCGCAGCACGTCCTTGGCGTGGACGACGCCGATGATGTTGTCGGCATCGCCCCGCCACAAGGGGATGCGGGTGAACGGGCTGTTCAGGATCTGATCGACGATTTCCGCCGGCGGCAGGCCAGCGTCGATGGTGATGGTGGATTTGCGGTGGGTCATCACCTCGCCCACTTCCACGTCACCCAGTTCCAGGATCGAGCGCAGCATGCGGCGTTCTTCCTGCACCTCGTCCTGGCGGGTGTGCACCTCGATGGCGCCGCGCAATTCCATCATGGCGGTCTCGATGGAAACCTCGGTGGCGTATTTGGCCCCGAACAGGCGGAAGAACAGCCGGGCCGCCACCTCGATGGCCTTGACCGGCGGCCCCAGCAACTCGGTCACCACGGTGACCGGGCCGGATACGGACAACGCCACCTTGCTGACGTTGTAGATGGCATAGGTCTTGGGCAGCACCTCGCCGAACATGACCACGATCACAGTCATGCCGATGGTGGCATAGGCGATTCCGGCCTCGCCGAACAGGGTCACCATCGCCCCCGTCGCCAGCGACGAGGCCAGGATGTTGACCATGTTGTTGCCCAGAAGCAAAGCGCCGATCAGGCGATCGCGGGTGGCGATCAGGCGGTTGACCCGCTTGGCCCGGTGGCTGCCGTCTTGTTCCATCTGATGCATGATCGGGCGCGACACGGCGGTCAGCGCCGTTTCCGACCCTGAAAAGAATGCCGAGGCGATCAGCAGAAAGAAGATCGCCAGCAGGGTCAGGGTCAGCTCATCCATGGTGTCAGGCTCCGATGAACTCGGCCAGCATGTCATGCACCGCCTGTTGCGGCACCTCGGGGGTCAGAAAGCTTTTGCCGATGCCGCGGGCAAGGACGAAGGTGATCTTGCCGTCCCTGATCTTCTTGTCGCCGGCCATGTGGTGCACCAGTCTTTCCACGTTCCAATGGCGTTGCCTGGACAAGCGGGTGGGCAGGCCCAGGGCGGCCAGATGACGTTCAAGGCGTTCGGCATCGGCGGCGGGGGCCAGACCCATGCGCGCCGACAGGCGGAAGGCCATGATCATGCCCAAGGCCACCGCTTCGCCATGCAGAATCTCGTCACCATAACCGGTTTCCGCCTCCAGCGCGTGGCCGAAGGTGTGGCCCAGATTCAGCAGCGCGCGGATGCCGCCCTCGCGTTCATCGGCGGCGACGATGCGGGCCTTGGCCCGGCAGGAAATGGCGACGGCATAGCGGCGGGCGGCGACGTCGCCGTCGATCACCTTGTCGCCGTTGGCTTCCAGCCAGGTGAAGAAATCGGCATCGTCGATGCAGCCGTATTTCACCACCTCGGCATAGCCGGCCAGAACCTGGCGCCGCGGCAGGGTGTCGAGGACGGAAATATCCGCCAGCACCAGACGCGGCTGGTGGAAGGCACCCACCAGATTCTTGCCCTTTTTGGTATTGATGCCGGTCTTGCCGCCCACCGAGGAATCCACTTGGGCCAAGAGCGTGGTGGGGATTTGGACGAAATCGACGCCGCGCTGCAAGATGGCGGCGGCGAAACCGGTGAGATCGCCGACGACGCCGCCGCCCAAGGCGACGATCATGGTCGAGCGTTCGCAGCGCGCGTCGAGCATGGTATCCACCAGGGCTTCCAGATGGGCGAAATCCTTGCTGTGTTCGCCATGGGTGATCTGGGTGTGGCCGTAAGCGATGCCGGCCTGGTCGAGCGAGGCCAGCACCCGATCCAGATAGACCGGGCCGACCTGATCGTCGGTGACGACAAAGGCGCGCTTGCCGCGCATCACCGGGGCCATCAGCGCCCCGGTCTGGTCCAGCAGGCCGGACCCGATCAGGATATCGTATCCACGCTCGCCCAGTTCCATGTGCAGGCGGTCGATGCTCATCGGCGGTTCTCCAGTTCCTGGCAAATCTTGGCGACGGTGACTTCCGGCGGTTCGTCGGTGGAATCGACGATGATGTCCGCTTCGGCATAAAGGGGATAGCGGGCTTCCATCAACCGCGACAGGATTTCACGCGGGTCGCCGGTTTTCAGCAGCGGGCGATGGTCGCGGCCCGAGGTGCGCTTGACCAAGAGGTCCAGATCGGCCCTGATCCACACCGACAGCGCCGATTGCTTGATGCGGGCGCGGGTTTCCGGGTCGATGAAGGCGCCACCGCCGGTGGCCAGGATGCACGGCGCACCTTCCATCAGCCGGGCGATGACCCTGCGCTCGCCGTCGCGAAAGGCGGCTTCGCCGTGTTTGGCGAAATAATCACTGATGGAGCAGCCGGCGGCGGTCTCGAATTCGACGTCGGAATCCATGAAGGACAGGCCCAGCCGAGCCGCCAGCCGGCGACCGACACAGGATTTCCCCGCCCCCATCAGCCCGACCAGAACGATGGTGCGGTCGAGACGCGGCCCCAGCCGAGATTGATCCGCGGGGGCGACGCCGATACACTGCCCCTGTTTCGCCATGGTCGACCCCTACCTTATGCGTTCACGCACGCCGAAGATGGGGAAGACCAAGGGTGGTCCGCCCCGTTTTGTCCGTTGATGACTTTTATCCGCCCCGAAACGGGCCTGTCCAGAATTCAAACGCAAGGTTGTTCGCGTCCCATGGGAAAGATTGCCGGTATTTTGCTTGTCGTGGTGCTGCTGGTCCTGGTGGGCGGCGGCTTCTTCCTGGCTTCGTTCGATTTGCCGGCGCCCAAGGCGCGGGTGGAAAAGGTGATTAATGATGACCGCCTGCCGAAATAAGCTGGGCCTGGCCCTGGCGGTCGTCACCCTGGCCGTCTTCCCCGCCTTGGCTCAGCAGCCCCTGCCGCTGACCCAGCCCTTCGACCCGGAAACCATGGAACGGGCCGATCCGCCGTCTTACGAGAATGTCGGGCGCATCGGCAGTGATGCGCTGAAGGCGCCCAACCCGGAAGCCGCCGGCACCATGGACGCGTTGCAAGGCGGCTTTTCCGCCACCCTGTGGAACGGCACCAGCATCGAGGTGGTCCGCACCCTGATCCCGCGCCTGCCCGGGGCCAACGCCTCGCCCGCCGTGCGTTCGCTGGAACGGCGCCTGCTGCTGACGGCGGCCATTCCGCCCGACGGCACCAAGCCCGACACCAAGCCGTCCTTGGTGGAGTTGCGGGCCGAGCGCCTGTTGGCCCTGGGTGACCTGGAAGGTGTCGCCGGTCTGTCCAGCGTGGCTCCCGCCTCGGTGGAGGGCGCCATCGCCACCAAGGTGCAGCGCGATGCCCATTTGCTGGCCGGTCGCACTCAAGAGGCCTGCGCCCGCCTCCAACCCGGTTCCGATCCGGAAAACGCCCGGTTGCTGACCTTTTGCCATCTGGTCAGCGGTCGCACCCTGGAAGGCAATCTGGCCCTGGACCTGTTGCGTGAACGCAAGGCCGCCGACAGCGGCTTCATCGCCGCCGCCGAGATTCTGGCCGGTCTGCCGCCCATTCCCAATGCCAAGATCGAGGTGACCGAGCTCTCGCCCCTGCATGTGGCGTTGTTCAAGGCGGCCAAGATGGCTTTGCCGGAAATAGCGGTCGCCAACGCCCCGGTCACCGTCGCCCGCGCCATCGCCGGCAATCCCGCCACCCCCATGGCCCAGCGCGTCGCCGCCGCCGAGCGGGCCGAGGCGGTGGGGCTGATGAGCGCCGACGATCTGCGCAAGCTCTATCTCGAGCTGACCTTCGCCCCTGACGAAATGGCCTCGCCCATGGACCGCGCCGCCAGTGCCGGCCATGGGCGGGCGCTGTTGTTCCGTGCCGCTTTCGATCAGCCTGATCCGCTGTTGAAGGCCCGTTTCGCCGCCCGTGCCATCGAGTTGGCGGTGGCGCGCCACCGGGTGGCCGGCACCGCCCGGGTGTTCGAGGCGATCATCGCCGCCATCCGCCCCGATGCCTTGCTGTCGCGGGAAGCGCCGTTCTTCGCCCGCGCCTTCTATGCCCTGGGCCGACCGGAAGCGGCGGCCAAGTGGCTGGACATCGCCACCGCCGATGTCAGTGTGGTGCGCGAGGCGGAAAAGCTGTGGCCCTTGACCGCGCTGAGCGATGATCCCGGCAAGGTGGTGTCGCTGGCCGGTCTGGCCGGTTGGCGTGCCTCGCTGGCCGGTCTGGCCCCGGATGTGGTGGCCCGGCGCAATGCCGTGGTGCTGGGGGTTCTGGCCGGTTTGGGGGCCAAGGTACCGGACAGCGCTTGGTTGGAAGTGCTGAGCCTGCCCACCGGCGGCCCCAATCCCGGCCTGTTCGCGCTGATGCAGGGCGCGGCCCTGGATGCGCGCCTGGGCGGCACCTTGCTGGCCGCTCTGGCCACCATGGGCGACGTGCCCTTGGACCGGGTCGATCCCATGACCCTGTCCGAGGTGATCAGTGCCCTGGCGGTGGTCGGTCTGGCCGAGGACGCCCGTCAGTTGGCCCTGGAGGCGCTTTTGGCCAATGGCATCTGAGCGGCACAAGGAAGCCTTTCTCGAAATGATGGCGGTGGAACGTGGCGCCGCCATCAATACCCTGGATGCCTATCGCCGCGATCTCGACGATCTCGACAATTACCTGACAAAGCGGGGGATTTCGCCGCTTTCCGCCCAGCCCGCCGATCTGTCCGCTTATATGCGGGCTTTGGCCGATGCCGGCATGGCCACCCGCACCCAGGCCCGCCGGCTGTCCTGCCTGCGTCAGTTCTACGGCTTCGTCTTCGCCGAGGGCTGGCGCGCCGACGACCCGACCTCGCGCCTGGACGCGCCGCGCCTGGGCCGATCCTTGCCCAAATATCTGTCGGAAAAACAAGTGGGCGACCTGCTGGGCGCCGCCCGCGTCCTGGATTCGCCCCAGGGCGAAATGATGAATGCACTGCTCGAGCTTCTATACGCCACCGGCCTGCGGGTATCGGAACTGGTCGGCCTGCCCTATTCCGCCGTCGCCCGCGACCCCGCCTTGCTGGTGGTGCGCGGCAAGGGCGACAAGGAACGCATGGTGCCGCTGTCCGATCCGGCCCGCGCCGCCTTGCGCGTGTGGCTGCCGGTGCGTCAGGATGTGCTGGGCAAGAAAAAGACCTCGCGCTGGCTGTTTCCCGGTTCCGGCAAAACTGGCCATCTGACCCGCGCCGGCTTCGCCCGCGCCTTGTTGCGGGTGGGGATGAAGGCCGGTATCGACCCGCGCCGGCTGTCGCCGCATGTGCTGCGCCATGCCTTCGCCACTCATCTGCTCGCCCATGGCGCCGATTTAAGGGTGGTGCAGGAATTGCTGGGCCATGCCGATATCGCCACCACCGAAATCTACACCCATGTGCTGGAAGAGCCGAAAACCCGGCTGGTCAACCAGCACCATCCCCTGGCGACGTTGCTGAAACCAAAAACCTGATTATGCTATAAGCCGCCGAGCCACTTTTTCGCGGAACCCGACCGTCATGATTCTCTACACCCTGCGTTGCGCCCATGATCACCATTTTGAACACTGGTTCGACAATTCCGGCGATTTCGACGCCAAGAAGGCCGGGGGCCAGCTGACCTGCCCGGAATGCGGTGACACCCGGGTGGAAAAAGCGATCATGGCCCCCAATGTGGGCAAATCGGTTGCCGCCGCGCCTGCACCGGCCTGCACCCCCATGGGCTGCGGCGGCTGCCAATTCGCCGGTCAACACTGACCGCGCAGCGGTCAGTGTCTTGTCAGTGACGTGCCCGGAGCGGGCCGTCTCAGGCGCCGCCGGGCTTTAAGCGGTCATTATAGGGGTTCGCCCCGCATCATCCGCGGCAGGTCGCCGACCACGCCCATGGCGTGCTTCATGAAAAAGCGCTTGGCCCCCGGCATGGTCTGCACCGCCGCCAGCCCCAGGTCGCGGGCCAGTTTCAGCGGGCCGATATCGTTGGAGAACAGCCGCACCATGACGTCGGTCAGCCCCAGCATCAGCATGTTGTCGAAGCGGCGCCAGCGCTGATAGCGGGTCAGCACGTCTGGGCCGCCCACGTCCAGGCCCAGGCGGCGGGCATCCATGATCACCTCGGCCAGGGCGGCGACATCGCGGATGCCCATGTTCATGCCTTGCCCGGCCACCGGATGCATGCCGTGGGCGGCGTCGCCGATCAGTACCAGCCGATGGTCGATGGCACGGTCGGCCAGTTGCAGGGTCAGCGGATAATGGAAACGCGGCCCGGCCAGGGTGACTTTGCCGAGGAAATCGCCGAAGCGGGTGTTGAGTTCGGCCAAAAAGTCCTGGTCGCTTTGTCCGACGATGGCATCGGCCAGATGCAGCCGCTCGGTCCAGACGATGGACGAGCGGTTGCCGGTCATGGGCAGGATGGCGAAGGGGCCGGACGGCAGAAAGCGTTCATGGGCGATGCCCCGATGCGGCCTTTCATGGGCCACGGTGGTGACGATGCCCGACTGGCCGTAGCCGAAGCGCTGCACGCCGATGCCGGCCAAGCGGCGGATGGTCGAGCCGCGCCCATCGGCACCCACCACCAATCCAGCGCGGATGGTGCGGCCATCGGCCAAGGTGGCGGTGACGCCGTCGGCATCGCGGTCGATGGCGGTGACGCGGGCCGGGGCCAGCACTTGGGCGCCGGGCAGTTGACCCAGGCGCTGGTGAATGGCCCGGCGGATGGTGGTGTTTTCCACGATCCAGCCGAAAGGCTCGTCGCCGATGGCATCATGGTCGTAATGCAGAAATAACGGCGAGGCACCGTCGGTGACCCGGATTTGCAGGATCGGTCCGGCTTCGTCGGCCAGCAGCGACCACACCCCGGCGCCGTCGAACACCCGCTTGGCCGAAAGCGCAATGGCGATGGAGCGGCCATCGGTGCCGGGCCGGGCCAGATCGGCGGGATCGGCGGCTTCGACCAAGGCGATGGAAAGGCCGGCCTGGGCCAGGGCGCAGGCGGTCAGGCCGCCGACCGGGCCGCCGCCGACGATGAGGACGTCCGCCTGAAGTGAGGGCTGAGAAGATGGGATCGTGGACATATCCATGATGTGCCATCGGAGCGGCCAAAGCGCAAGTCCGGCGGCTGTGCCGCCAAAGTTCAGACCCGGCGGCTGTGCCGCCAAAGTTCAGACCCGGCGGCAGTGCCGCCAAAGTTCAGACCGGGCGGCAAGCGCACGAATCGGGCAGGGAAGCGGGGATGTGGCTATATTTTGAGCACAAAGTCACAGTGGCCGGGTTGGCGATCGGCCTAAAGATGGCGCAATCGGTGGATTCGCCATTCCGGCACGGCTCTTGAAAGGGGATCATCACGTAGGGATGCGGCACGCGTCCCCATGACCCATCAACCGGCGGGCTGGTATTGGCTCCGCCCTAGTATTTAGGGGACCACGAGATGAAGCTGATCATGGCCATCATCAAGCCCTTCAAGCTGGACGAGGTGCGCGAAGCCCTCACCCCGTTGGGAGTCCAGGGTTTGACCGTGAGCGAGGTCAAGGGCTTCGGCCGGCAGAAGGGCCAGACCGAAATCTACCGCGGCGCCGAGTACGTGGTGAATTTCCTGCCCAAGGTGAAGATCGAAGTGGCCGTCAACGACGAGATCGTCGATCGCGTCATCGAGGCGATCCAGACCGCCGCCCGCACCGGCAAGATCGGCGACGGCAAGATTTTCGTCATGGACATCGCCCAGGCCTATCGCATCCGCACCGGCGAGGCCAATTCGGAAGCGCTGTAATCGGCACCACCGACATCTGCCCATGTTTTGAACACGGGCGGGTGCGGGCGCTTAAGAATTAGTCATCCATTCTGTCCCATTCACAGGAGAAGGCGGCGAAAGCGTTGGTTGGATAGGCTGGCACGGTTCTTGTTAAGTCCGTGGTCAGCGCCGGCACAGCCCCAGGGGAAGCCGGCACCCCAATCACTGCAGAGCCGCTTCGGGGGTATCCCATGAACCAAGGTTTGAAAAAGGTAATGGCCGGCGCCGGAATGGCGTTCGCCTCGATGTTTGTGGCCGGCGCGGCGCT
>VBWB01000025.1 GCA_006218045.1 Stygiobacter sp. | reverse complement strand
GTCTCGCAACTTCAGCTTCCTCGGTTCAGATCGAGTGGGCAACCTCCTGAGACTTCACATCTAGCCGGTGCCCATCCAACTGTTTGCCCTCAAGGCCAACACGATTCCCGCTCAAATGAAAACGGCCAGGGTTTCCCCTGGCCGTTCCAGTAATCGGCAGAAGCCGCGATCAGCGCTTCATGATGGAGAGGCCGGCGTAACGGGCTGCCGGGCCCAACTCCTCTTCCAGGCGGATCAGTTGGTTGTACTTGGCCAGACGGTCGGAACGCGACAGCGAGCCGGTCTTGATCTGGCCGCAATTGGTGGCAACCGCCAGATCGGCGATGATCGAATCCTCGGTCTCGCCCGAACGGTGGCTCATGACGGCGGTGTAGCCGGCCTTATGGGCCATGTCCACGGCTTCCAGGGTCTCGCTCAGGGTGCCGATCTGGTTGACCTTGACCAGGATGGAATTGGCCAGGCCCTTGTCGATACCCATGGACAGGCGGGCCGGGTTGGTGACGAACAGATCGTCGCCGACCAATTGCACCTTGCCGCCCAGTTCCTCGGTCAGCATTTCCCAGCCGTCCAGATCGTCTTCGGCGCAGCCGTCCTCGATGGAGATGATCGGGTAGGACTTGGCCAGCTTGGCATAGAACTTGACGATGCCCTTCTGGTCATAGGTCTTCTTGGCCCCGACCATGTCGTACTTGCCGTCCTTGAAGAACTCGGTCGAGGCACAATCGAGCGCCAGCATGATGTCTTCGCCCGGCTTGTAGCCGGCCTTCTCGATGGACTGCATGATGAAGTCCAAGGCCTGTTCCGCCGACTTCAGATTGGGGGCGAAACCGCCTTCATCGCCGACATTGGTGTTGTGGCCGGCGTCCTTCAGCTGCTTCTTCAGCGCCTGGAACACTTCCGACCCCATGCGGATGGCGTCCGAGCAGGTGGGCGCGCCCACCGGCATGATCATGAATTCCTGGATGTCGATGGGGTTGTCGGCATGCGCCCCGCCATTGATGATGTTCATCATCGGCACCGGCAGCAAGCTGGCGAAGGCGCCGCCGACATAGCGGTAGAGCGGCAGCCCGGCTTCCTCGGCGGCGGCGCGGGCGCAGGCCAGCGACACGCCCAAGATGGCGTTGGCACCCAAGCGCGACTTGTTGGGGGTGCCGTCCAGGTCGATCATGGTCTTGTCGAGGACCACCTGTTCCTCGGCATCCATGCCCGACAGGGCGTCATAGATTTCGCCGTTGACGCTTTCCACCGCCTTCAGCACGCCCTTGCCGCCATAGCGCTTCTTGTCGCCGTCGCGCAGTTCGGCGGCTTCGTGAGCGCCGGTGGAGGCACCCGACGGCACGGCGGCGCGGCCCATGACACCGCTTTCCAGCACCACGTCGACTTCGACGGTGGGATTGCCACGCGAATCAAGGATTTCGCGAGCGTGGATATCGATAATGGCAGTCATCGGGAATCTCCAGACTTCGGACGGTTGGATTGTCAGGCGATGCTAAGGGGATCGGCCTTGGCCAAGCGGTCAAAGGCCATCAGGGAAGAAATCAGCGCCGGCATGTCGGCCAGCCGGATCATGTTGGGTCCATCGGACGGCGCATGGTCGGGATCGGGATGGGTCTCGATGAAAACGCCGGCAATGCCCAAAGATACGGCGGCACGGGCGAGAACGGGGGCGAAGCGGCGGTCGCCGCCGGACGAAGCGCCCTGCCCGCCCGGGCTTTGCACCGCGTGGGTGGCATCCATGATTACCGGAAAGCCGGTGCTGGCCATGATCGGAATGGCCCGCATGTCGGCGACCAGATCGCCATAGCCGAAGCAGGCACCGCGCTCGGTCAGCAGAATGCGGGAATTGCCGGTGCTTTCCACCTTGGCGGCGACGTTGGCCATCTGGTTGGGCGCCAGAAACTGGCCCTTTTTCACGTTGATGACCGCACCGGTGCGACCGGCGGCCAGCAACAGATCGGTCTGGCGACACAAAAAGGCCGGGATCTGCAATACATCCACCACCTTGGCGACGGGGACGCATTGCTCTTCGCTATGGATGTCGGTCAGCACCGGCAGACCCAGGCTTTCGCGGATTTCGGCGAAGACCGGAAGCGCCGCCTCCAGCCCCAGGCCGCGCCGGCCCGACAGCGAGGTGCGGTTGGCCTTGTCGAAGGACGATTTGTAGATCAGGCCGATACCGGCCTTTTCGCACATGTCCTTGAGGGCGCCGGCGCATTCCAGCGCGTGTTCACGGCTTTCCATCTGGCACGGGCCGGCGATCAGAACCAGGGGCAGGTCGTTGCCCAGAACCAGAGTGCGACCGACGGCGACGTGATGATGGGTCATGCTGCTTACACCAATCGCGATTGCCGTACCGCCGCTTCGATGAAGCTGGTGAACAGCGGATGGGGATCGAAGGGCTTGGACTTCAGCTCGGGGTGGAACTGCACGCCGATGAACCACGGATGGTCGCTGTATTCGACGATTTCCGGCAGCACCCCATCGGGCGACAGGCCCGAGAAGGTCAGACCGGCGGCTTCCAGCTTCTCGCGGTAATCCATGTTGACTTCATAGCGATGGCGATGGCGTTCGGAAATGCGGTCGGTGCCATAAATCTCGCGCACGCGCGAGCCGGCCTTGAGATCGCAATCATAGGCGCCCAGACGCAACGTGCCGCCCAGATCGCCGGACGCGTTGCGCTTCTCCAGGGCATTGCCCTTCAGCCATTCGGTCATCAGGCCGACCACCGGTTCCTCGCAAGGACCGAACTCGGTCGAGCTGGCCTTGGCCAGACCGGCCAGATTGCGGGCGGTCTCGATCACCGCCATCTGCATGCCGAAGCAGATACCGAAATAGGGCACCCGACGTTCGCGGGCGAATTTCACCGCCTCGACCTTGCCGAGCGCGCCGCGCTCACCGAAGCCGCCGGGCACCAGGATGCCGTGGCAGGGTTCCAGATGCTGGACCGCGTCTTCGCGTTCAAAAATCTGGCTGTCGATCCAGTTCAGACGCACGCGGACATTGTTGGCGATGCCGCCATGGGTCAAGGCCTCGGCCAGCGATTTATAGCTGTCGAGCAGGCTGATGTACTTGCCGACGACGGCGATGGTCACCTCGCCTTCCGGCTGGCGCACGCGCTCGACGATGTTGACCCAACGGTCGAGGTTGGGTTCCTTCGACTCGATGCCGAAATGGCGGCACACCTGCTCGTCCAGGCCCTGCTCGTGGTAACTGATCGGCACCTGATAGATGGTGTCGACGTCGAGGGCCGGGATGACGGCTTCGCCGCGGACGTTGCAGAACAGGGCGATCTTCCGGCGCTCGCCTTCGGGGATGTCGCGGTCGGAGCGGCACATCAGCAGATCGGGCTGGATGCCGACGCTCAGCAATTCCTTGACCGAATGCTGTGTCGGCTTGGTCTTCAACTCGCCCGCCGACGGGATATAAGGCAGCAGCGTCAGGTGGATGAACATGGTGGCTTCGCGCCCCAGTTCATTGGCCAACTGACGGATGGCTTCCAGGAAGGGCAGCGATTCGATGTCGCCCACCGTGCCGCCGATTTCACACAGGATGAAATCCTCGTCGGTGACGTCCGAGCGGACGAATTCCTTGATGGCGTTGGTGACGTGCGGAATCACCTGGACGGTGGCGCCCAGATAATCGCCGCGGCGTTCGCGGGCGATGACGTCGGAATAGATGCGACCGGTGGTGATGTTGTCGCTCTTGCGCGACGCTACCCCGGTGAAACGCTCGTAATGGCCCAGATCCAGGTCGGTCTCGGCCCCGTCATCGGTGACGTAGACTTCGCCGTGCTGATAGGGGCTCATGGTGCCGGGATCGACGTTGAGATAGGGATCGAGCTTGCGCAGGCGCACCTTGAACCCACGCGCCTGCAAACAGGCCCCCAGGGCAGCCGAAGCCAAGCCCTTGCCCAAGGACGACACGACGCCGCCGGTGATAAAGATGAAACGCGTCATTGGCCCCTTGCTTTCACGCTTACGGCTGTCACACGCGAAGACCACCGGCCCGGAAAGGGCCGGCGAAATCCCCAAACAGAACCCGGCGGCCGCGCTTTGATCAGCGCGCCAGCGGGGCGGCGGGCTCGGCCGGAGCCGCCGGAGCGGTCACCGGGGCGACCGCCTTGACCTTGTCGAACGGCGAACCGCCGCCGGTACGGTTGTTGGCGATGATGGCCAAAGCCAAGCTGGTGACGAAGAACGCCGCCGCCAGGACGCCGGTGGTCTTGGTCAGCAGATTGCCTGCCGCCCGACCGCTCATCAGGCCACCGCCGCCGCCACCGCCGATCCCCAGCGCCCCGCCTTCCGAGCGTTGCAGCAAGATGATGCCCACCAGGGCCACGGCCAACAGAAGATGAATGACGAGGATGATCGGAAAGACGTCCATGAGCACACCAAAAAGGCCAAACCACCAAAACGGTCCGCCCGGAGCCGCCGCCTGGGTTCAGGCGGTGGCACCGGGCGCCGGAATGTTCGACGGCGTTTTTAGCCCTCCGCGTCGCGGAAGGCTAGTGCAAAAGTGACATGGTCAGGCGCAGTTGCGGGCGATGGCCCAGAAATCCTCGACCTTCAGCGCCGCGCCGCCGATCAGACCGCCATCCACGTCGGGCAGCGCGATCAATTGGGCGGCGTTTTCCGGCTTCATCGAGCCGCCATAGAGAATACGCATCTTGCCGGCTTCACTTTCACCGATCAGCTTGACCAACTCGGCGCGGATGGCTGCGTGTACTTCCTGCGCCTGTTCCGGGGTGGCGACACGACCGGTGCCGATGGCCCAGACCGGCTCGTAGGCGATGACGGTATTGTCGGCGTTGGCGCCCTCGGGCAGCGAGCCCTTCAACTGGCTTTTGTTGACGTCGATGGTCTGGCCGGCATCGCGCTGGGCCAGGGTTTCGCCGATGCAGACGATGGCCAGCAATCCGGCGGCATGGGCGGCGGCGGCCTTGGCCTTGACGCTCGCATCGGTCTCGGCGTGGTCGGTACGGCGCTCGGAATGACCGAGGATGACGGCGGAACAGCCCACATCCTTCAACAGCGCCGGCGAGGTGTCGCCGGTATGAGCGCCCGAAATCTTGGCGTGGCAATCCTGGGCGCCGACGGCGACGCCGGAACCGGCCAGGGCGGCGGCGACCGCGCCCAACAGCGGGAACGGCGGGCACACCAGCATGTCGCAGGCCAGATCGGGCTGGGATTTGCGTTTGGCGGCGACCCCTTCGGCCAAGGCGATGCCATCGGCCAGCAGGCCATTCATCTTCCAGTTGCCGGCGATCAACGGACGTCTGCTCATTATCATTAACTCCCACATGGATTTTGGGCGATTAAGGCGCGTATAGCACCAACCGGGGCTTTCGTCCAAACAAAGGCAACGCCCTGTCGGCAACACAAGCGGATTCCGCTGTTGCGGGGCCAGCCCCCCCCTCTTATGATGCCGGTCACTTTGCCTGGGGCCGATCCGTGCCCCGGCTGTCTCTTGCTTTCGCCGGGAACCATGCTCGATTCTTTTCGTAACGCCTCGAAGTCCTGGGTCATCAAAGTCCTGTTCGGCCTGCTTGTCCTAAGCTTCCTAGCCTGGGGCGTCGAGGATGTGGCGCGTAACGGCCTGTTCGGCCGCGGCCCGGCCATCAGCGTCGGCGACCGTGATTTCGCCGCCGCCGAGGTGATGGTGGAATTCAAACGCGACATGGACCAGTTGCAGCCGCAATTCGGCGGCAAGCTGAGCATGGCCGATGCCCGCAAGCTGGGACTGATGGACCGCACCATCGATAACATCGTCACCCGCACTCTGGTGGACGAAGCCGCGCGCGACCTCAATTTGGCCACCTCGGACGACGAGGTCATCGCCAAGGTGGCGGTGGAGCCCAGCTTCCGCAACCAGTTGGGCCAGTTCGACCGCGATTTGCTGCGCCAGGCGCTGTCGCGCGCCGGCTGGAGCGAGCAGGAATTCATGCGCCAGGAAAAAGACAACATCCTGCGCGCCCAATTGGCCGAATCCTTGAGCGGCGGCCTCACCGCCCCGCAGGCCCTGACCGAACCGCTGATCCGCTGGAAGCGCGAAACCCGCCAAGCCGAGACCGTTTCCATCAAGGCCGCGTCCATGCCGCAACCCGCCGCCCCCGATGCCGCCACGCTGGAACAGTATTACAAGGCCAATGCCAACAGCTTCATGGCGCCGGAATTCCGCGCCATCACCGCCTTGCTGCTGCGCGCCGCCGAGGCAGGGCGCGGCTTGACCGTCACCGACGAGATGATCGCCGAAGCGTATAAGGCGCGTGAAGACGAGTTCCACAGCCCTGAACGCCGCACGATCAGCCAGATCGTCCTGGCCGACGATGCCAGCGCCGACAAGGCGGCTGAACTGATCAAGGCCGGCAAGGACCTCAAGGTCATCGCCAAGGATTTGGGCGTCAACGTCATCGACCTGGGGCTGGTGGAAAAGGGCGACCTGCCGGACGAACTGGCCGGACCGGTGTTCGACGCCGATCAGGGCGTCCTGACCCAGCCGGTGAAGTCGGCCCTGGGCTGGCACGTGGCCAGGGTCACCGCCATCACCGCGGCCAAGACCCGGTCGCTGGCCGAGGTCCGGGAGATGCTGACGGCGGACGTGCTGCGCGAGAAATCCATGGATCGCATGACGGAATTGACCAATCAGGTGGAGGATTCCTTGGGTGGCGGCGCCACCTTGGAAGAAACCGCCACCCGCTTCCAGTTGCCGCTGGTGCGCATCGCCGCCATGGATGCCAAGGGCCGCGCCCCCAGCGGCAAGCCCGCCGCCGAGTTGCCGGGCGGCGAATCCTTCCTGGATGTGGCCTTCCATACCGAACAGGGCACCGAAAGCCAGCTCACCGAACTGGATGGCGACGGCTTGTTCCTGCTGCGCGTCGATTCCATCACCCCGCCCCAGCCCAAGGTGCTGTCGGAAGTCCGGGCCGAGGCGGTCGCCGCCTGGCAGGCGGAACAGCGCCAAGCCGCCGCCAAATCCCTGGCCGACAAGATCGCCGAGCGGGTCAAGGCCGGCGAACCTTTGGCCAAGGCGGCCCAGTCGCTGGCGCTGAAGGCCGAAGTTTCGGCGCCCTTCACCCGTGAAGGCGGTGAAATCGCCAAGCTGCCGCCGGCCATCGTCGCCGCCATGTTCGACGGCAAGCCCGGTCGGGTCGAGGCCGCGCCCACCCGCGACGGCTGGATGGTGGCGCAACTGGACAAGGTGGTGGCCTTCGACGCCAAGGCCGATGCCAAAGCCGCCGAGCAGATCCGCAAGCGCACCAACAGCGCCGTTTCCGTCGACCTGATCGACCAGTACATCGCCGCCCTGAACGTCGAGATGGGCGTCAAGGTGGACCGCAGCCAGCTTTCCCGCGAAGAGTAACCATGACCGCCAATCCCGAATACGCCGCCTTCCGCCACACCTATGACGCGGGCAAGCCGCAATTGGTGTGGCGGACCATGGTGGCCGATCTGGAAACGCCGGTTTCCGCCTTCATGAAGCTGGCCGGCGGCCAGCCCCATTCGTTCCTGCTGGAATCGGTGGAAGGCGGCGCCGTGCGCGGCCGCTATTCGGTGCTGGGCATGAAGCCCGATCTGTTGTGGAAATGCGTGGGCGACATGGCCTGGGTCAACCGCAACGCCCGCACCGATGCGGATGCGTTCGAGCCCTGCCCGGTGGCCGAGGCCCGCGGCACCTTGGAATCCTTGCGGGCCCTGATCGCCGAAAGCCGCGTCGACATTCCCGCCAACCTGCCGCCCATGGCCGCCGGTCTGGTCGGCTACATGACCTATGACACCATCCGGCTGGTGGAAAAGCTGCCCGACAACAACCCGGACACCATCGGCATTCCCGACGGCATCTATATGCGGCCGACGGTGATGGCGGTGTTCGACAACGTCAACGGCACCTTGACCGCCGTGGTGCCGGTCTGGCCGCGCCCCGGCGTCGATGCCCGCGCCGCCTTTGAACTGGCGCAGGAACGCCTGGGTTTCGTCGTCGAGGCGCTGGAAAGCCCGCTGCCCCACGTGATTTCCGCCAGCGACCGCGCCAGCCATGCCCCCAATCCGGTGCCGTCGATGACGCCAGCGGAATTTTGCGCCAAGGTGCTGAAGGCCAAGGAATACATCGCCGCCGGCGATATCTTCCAGGTGGTCCTGAGCCAGCGTCTGGCGGTACCGTTCAAATTGCCGCCGTTTTCCCTGTACCGGGCGCTGCGCCGCCTCAATCCCAGCCCCTTCCTGGTCTACATGAACCTGGATGGCTTTCAGCTGGTGGCATCGAGCCCGGAAATCCTGGTCCGCCTGCGCGACGGCAAGGTGACCATCCGCCCCATCGCCGGCACCCGCAAACGCGGCGCCGACCAGGCCGAGGACGATGCCTTGGCCGCCGACCTGCTGGCCGATCCCAAGGAACTGGCCGAACATCTGATGCTGCTGGATCTGGGGCGCAACGATGTGGGCCGAGTGGCCAAGATCGGCTCGGTCAAGGTGACCAAGAAGATGTTCGTGGAATATTATTCCCACGTCATGCACATCGTCTCCAATGTGGAAGGCGACATCCGCGACGATTGCGATGCCATGGACGCGCTGATGGCCGGCTTTCCCGCCGGCACCACCTCGGGCGCGCCCAAGATCCGCGCCATGGAAATCATCGACGAGCTCGAACCGGAACGCCGGTCGTTCTATGCCGGCTGCATGGGCTATATTTCCGGCAACGGCAATATGGATACCTGCATCGCCCTCAGAACCACCTTGGTCAAGGACGGCACCATGTATGTGCAGGCCGGCGCCGGCATCGTCGCCGATTCGGTTCCGGAAAAGGAACACGAGGAATGCATGAACAAGGCCCGCGCCCTGGTCCGGGCGGCGGAAGAGGCGTTGGAATACACGCTGACGCGCCAATAGTCTCTCGGGGAAAAGCCGAAAATCAAAACCCCGCCGCAGGATGCCCTGCGGCGGGGTTTTTTATCATGTTCAGGCTGTGACTTACGCCGTCGCCGGCAGGAAACCGGCGGATACCAGGGCGCGGACCTTATCGAACGCCTTGACCTCGATCTGGCGGATGCGTTCACGGCTGACACCGAAACGCGCCCCCAGTTCCTCCAGGGTCAAGGGCTCATCGCGCAAACGGCGCTCGACGAAGATTTCGCGCTCGCGCTCGTTCAGGCTGCCCAGCGCCTGGGCGATCAGCTTGCGCCCCTTGGACAATTCCTCATGCTTGGCCAGGCCGGTTTCCTGATCGTCGGTGTCGTCGGGCAGCAATTCGATGATCTCGGTGCCGCTTTCCCCCACCGGGGTGTTAAGCGACGAATCGCGCCCGCCCATGCGGCGGTTCATGTTGACGACGTCGGTTTCGGAAACCTTCAATTCCTTGGCGATGGCGCGGACATCGGCGGGGGCCAGTTCGGTGGCGTCCAGCAGCCGCAACTTGGTCTTCACCTTGCGCAGGTTGAAGAACAACTTCTTCTGCGCGGCCAGGGTGCCGATTTTGACCAAGGACCAGGAATTGAGCACGAATTCATTCAACGACGCCTTGATCCACCACATGGCATAGGTGGAAAGGCGGAAGCCGCGTTCCGGCTCGAACTTCTTTACCGCCCGCATCAGGCCCAGATTGCCCTCGGAAATCAAATCGGCCATGGGCAGGCCGTAATGGCGGTATCCCATGGCGATCTTGGCCACCAGACGCAAATGGCTGGTCACCAGTTGATGGGCGGCGGCGGTGTCTTCATAATCGATCCAGCGCTTGGCCAGCATGTATTCCCGTTCCGGTTCCAGCACCGGAAAGTCGCGAATCTCGCGCAGATACTTGGACAAACCGGTATCGTCGGCGGAAATGGCGGGCACAGTGGCACGCATGGCGGTCCTCCCTTCAGAGCAACACGTCCGGCCCACCAGCAAACGGTCGGGCCATCACATCAAGGCGGCCTTGCAATAAGCACCGCCCTTCACCAAACATTATGACCATCCTGGCCGATCCGGTCAATATGTAACAACGACGATATCAAATAGGGAATCCACCATGGGCAAGCCTCGTCTCATCCTGACCCGCCGCTTGCCGCAACTGGTGGAAGCCGAGTTAAGGCTGGCCTTCACTCTCTTGGATAATCCTGAAGATCAGGTGCTGGACAGCGCCGAAATCATCGCCCGTGCCCGGGCGCATCGGGCCGACGCCCTGCTGGTCACCCTGACCGACCGCCTGGACGCCCGGACCATCGACGCCCTGCCCGCTTCGGTTCGGATCATCTGCACCTATTCGGTCGGCACCAACCATCTGGACTTGGCGGCGGCCCGCCAACGCGGCATCGCCTTGGCCTATGCGCCGCAAGCGGTGACCGAAGCCACCGCCGACACCGCCATGCTGTTGCTGCTGGCCGCCTGCCGCCGCGCCCACGAATTCCAGGCGCAATTGCGCCAGGGCCGTTGGGGGGCGTGGAACGCCTGGGAAAACCTGGGTTGGGATCCGGGCGGCCAGATCCTGGGCTTGGTCGGCATGGGCCGTATCGGTCGCGCCGTCGCCCATCGGGCCAAAGCCTTCGGCATGAAGATACACTATTTCCAGCGCAACCGCCTGGAAGCCGGCCTGGAAGACGGCGCCACCTATCATTCCAGCCTGCACTCCCTGTTCACAACCAGTCGTTTCGTTTCGCTGCACACGCCGACGACGCCGGAGACCAAGGGGTTCATCGACGCCCAGACCCTGTCCTGGCTGGAAGACGGCGCCATTTTCATCAACACCGCCCGCGGCGACCAAGTGGACGACGATGCCCTGATCGCTGCCCTGCGATCTGGCAAACTGGCCGCCGCCGGCCTGGACGTGTTCAACAATGAACCTGCTTTCGACCATCGCTATCTGGACTTGCCCAATGCCTATCTGCTGCCCCATATCGGCACCTCGACCGAGCAGACCAGAATACGGATGGGACGCGATTGCATCGACAACTTGTGCGCATTTTTTGCTGAAAAGCCAATACCTTGGCCGATCTGAGCGGATGTAGACAATTATCTGAAAATTTAATTGGAATTGCGCCCATCAGGACTGGCACAATTCGTCACAACCGTGATACCTATAACCGAAGAGGTATATCCTAATTCAGATAACTGAAGTGCCCGGAACCCGCTCGTGAACGAATGTCATACCCCCACCCGTCGCCGCCTGCCCCGCAACGAACGCGAGAAACTGATTGTCGAGGAAGCCATCCGCTTTTTCGCCGAAGTCGGTTTCGAGGGTCAGACCCGCGCCCTGGCCGGCCGCCTGGGGGTAACCCAGCCGCTGCTGTATCGGTACTTCCCCGACAAGGAATCGCTGATCGACCGGGTCTATACCGAAGTCTTCGTCGGCGGCTGGGAAAATGGCTGGACCGCCTTGCTGATGGACCAGTCGCGTCCGCTGAAGGACCGGCTGGTCAGTCTTTACATCAGTTATACCCAGGCGAATTTCAGCTATGAACGGGTCCGCCTATTCATGTTCGCCAGCCTGAAGGACCGCGATATCGCCAACCGCTATCTCGGCTTCGTCCGCGACGCCCTGTTCGTGCCGCTGGTCAGCGAAATCCGCCGCGAAGCCGGCCTCAATCCGGATCGTCCGGTTTCCGAGTTCGAGATCGAATGCGTCGCCGGCCTGCATGGGGCCATCGGCTATGTGGGCATGCGGCGCTGGATTTATGACGCCCCCGTCCCCGACGAGGTCAGCAAGGTCATCACCAGCCTGATCACCACTTTCCTGCAAGGGGCGCCGGCGGCCTTCGCCGCCTTGGAAGACGGTCACGCCTAATCCGCCTTGATATGCATCTGCGTTGCCGCCCTGGCCTCATCCAGGGTGGTGTGGGCGAGACGGGCGGCATCCAGATCGCCGTCCTTGCATAAACGTTCGACCGTGCCCGCGGCATCGGCCAGCCACACATACCCCAGATTGGCGGCGCTGCCCTTGATGGAATGGGCGGTAGCGGCGGCCCGGGCGACATCGCCCGCCTGAAGCGCCGTGGCCACGTCGTCCAGTTTAACCGACAGCGACGCGGCGAAACTCACCAGCAATTGCCGGTAATACTCATCCCCGAGGGCATCGACCAGATCGGCCTGAACCTCGGCGTCGACGACGACGCGATGAGACGAAGGCGTGCCCGCATCGCTGCCCTTGGCGGCATAGTCCAACCGCCCCTGCCAGCGCGCCAGCAGGGCGGCCAACCGTTGCCGGTCGATGGGCTTGGAAATGTAATCATCCATACCCGCAGCCAGGCAGGCGGTACGATCCTCGTCCATGGCATTGGCGGTCATGGCGATGATGGTGATGGCGGAAACGGCGCCATCCAGGGCGCGAATGGCGCGGGCGGCGGTCAGGCCGTCCATGTTGGGCATCTGCATGTCCATCAACACCAGATCATAATCACCCTGCTGAACCTGGATCAAAGCCTCGGCCCCGTCATGGGCGACGTCGGCGCGGTGGCCCAGCTTGGTCAGCAAACCCACCGCCACCTGCTGGTTGATGGCGTTGTCCTCGGCCACCAGGATGCGAAGCGGGCGATCAGCGCCGCCGCCCGCGCCTTTGGCTTGCGCCTGACGCGGGGCCAACGGCATCAGGCTGTCCAGCAACTGGCTTTGCCGCACCGGCTGATCCAGCACCGCGGTCAAGGCCAGACGTCGGCGTTCATCGGCGCCGAAATCCTGGGGATTGCGGCTGAACATCAAAATCCTGAGCCCGGACAGGGCGGTGTCTGCGCGCAGGATGCTGGCCAGATCACGGCCACTCATGCCGCTCATGCCGGCCTCGATCAGGATGACGGTGAAGGGCTCGCCGTCCTGCACGGCGTCACGGGCGGCGGTCAGGCCGGACAGGGCGTCGCCGGCCTGACGGATCGCGGCCCCCCAATCGGCCAGCGGCGCGCAGACGGCTGTCCGCAATTCCTCATCGGCGGCCACCACCAAGAGGGACAGACCGACCAGCGGCGTCCCCTGTGCATCCACAATCATTTGCGGCTCCCCCCGGCGCAATGGAAATTTGAACCAAAACCGGCTGCCCTGGCCAGGGGCGCTGTCAAAGCCGATCGCCCCCCCCAGAGCCTCGACGATGCGCCGGCAAATGGCCAGCCCCAGGCCGGTGCCGCCGAATTTGCGGGCGGTGGAGGAATCGGCCTGGGTGAACCGGTTGAACAGGCGGTCCTTGGCTTCGTCGGCGATGCCGACCCCGGTATCGGTGATGGTGAAGCAGGCATCGACCCGGGTTTCGTCCAAGGGTTCCAGCGTGACGGCAATGGACACATGACCTTGTTCGGTGAATTTCACCGCGTTTCCGGCCAGATTGAGCAAGACCTGACGCAAGCGCCCGGCATCACTGATGAACACGCCCGAGCCGTCGCGCGGCACGGCGAAGGTCAGGCCGATCCCCTTGGTCTTGGCCCTGGGCGCCAGTATGTCCACTACCCCTTCCACCAACGGCGTCAACAGGAAGGGGGTTTCCTCGAATTCCAGCTTGCCCGCCTCCATCTTCGAGAAATCCAGGATATCATTGATGATGGTCAGCAACGATTCCGCCGAGACCCGGATGGTGTTGGTGTAATAGTTCTGCTCCGATGAGTCATGCCGATGATGCCGTTCATGGGGGTGCGGATTTCGTGGCTCATGGTCGCCAGGAAATCGGATTTGGCCATGTTGGCGCGTTCCGCCGCCTGCTTGGCGGCGATCAAGGCCTGTTCGGTTTCCTTGCGCGGGGTGATGTCGCGGAAGGCGTTCACCGACCCGGTCAACTGCCCGTCGCGAACCAGCGGCATGGAGGCCACGTCCATGGCGATGACGCGGCCATCCTTGTGGCTGAAATATTCCTCGCCGGTATAGGGCTTGCCGCCGCTCACCGCCTTAAACACCGGGCATTCGGTGATGGGCAGGTGGTCGTTGACGGCATGGGAATGGAAAAGCGCGTGGGCCTGATGGCCCAGCATGTCCTTTTCCTGATAGCCCAGCATGGCGCAGGCCGCCGGATTGGCCAGCACGATCAAGCCGTGATTGTCCATGACGAACAAGCCGTCGGCCATGGTGTCGGTGATCGCCTTCAGGCTGGCGCGTTCATGTTCGAGCGCGATGGAGCTGCGTTTGAGGCGTCCGAACAAGACGCAGGCCGCCGCCAGCATCACGGTCGCCACCACCAGCGAAACCATGAACTCGCGCATGATCAGCCCGGCCAGTGGCGCCGGGGCATAGGAAATCACATAGCCCGCCGCCTTGCCGCCGACGTCGTTGACCGCCACCAGCGACACCGCATAGATGGAATTGCCGCTGGTGGCCTTGACGGTGAAGGTCTCGCCCCGCTGCATACGGCGGCTGATTTCCGGCTTGGCCGCCAGATCCACATTGACCGCCTGGGCGCTGGAACTGAGTTCGGGCAGCGAATCGGCCAGCCGCACGCCGGAATCCTCGACCAGGAAATCGGGACTGATGACCGATGGCTTGTACAGATTGGCCTGGCTGGCAAACAAAATGCCCTCGACCACCTCGCGGCGGACGACGAAGGCGTATTCGCGGGTTGAATCCAGCTCGGCCATGGCGTTGCGGATGGCCTTGAAGGTCAGGCTGGTTTCGACGCTACCCACGTGGCGACCATCGCGCAGCACCGGGTGAACGAAGCGGAATCCCGACCCCACCCGTCCGGCTTCAAACCCCTGGACGCTGCGCAGTTCCGTATTGGCGACCCGCACCGACGGACGGATGTCGAACAACGGATCGCCGAAGCGGTCGGGCTGATGAAAGCGCAAAAAGCTGGTGCCGTCGGGCAGATGGAAATGCAATTGCCGCAGGTCGCGCTTTTGCAGTTCCCGATAAAACGGGTAAAGGGTGCGGTACAGCCGCCCGCGCAGGATGGCCTTTTCCTGGTCGTCGGCGGTGACGGCGCGCTCCATCATTTCCGCCACTTCCGGCTTGGCCATCAGATCGAAATAAGAAAGCTCCATGGCCAGCCGGTACATTTGCAGGCTGGAACGATAGGCTGTTTCCAGCACGGCGGTGTATTGGTCGAAATGCTGGCGCTCCTTGTCCAGCCGCACCATGTTGAGGAACAGCACGACCAAGGCTTCCAGCACCACGAACACGGCCACGATACGGCCCATCCCCCAATCCCCCGCCCCCGAAGTGAGATTTAAAAATTGCCGTTATCGGGAATGTTCGCCTTGCGGCGCAAACGCCGCAGCGCATCGTAATCGCCGTCAAAGGCGGCAACGGCGCCGTGACGGATATTGTCGCCCCAGCTCTTGGCGCTTTCCGCATCCATGCCGACCAGGGCATCACGCAGCTGGTTCATGCGCTCCTTCGACACGGTCTTGGCATTGGCCACCAGGGCGAAGCCGGGCAAGGGCGCCGATTCGGCCACCACCAGCAAGCCCATATGGGCGTATTTGCGACCGATGGCGGTCTTGAGGCCGCCCAGATCGAACTCGCCCCGGATAACGGCCAAGGCCACTTCGTCGTGCTTGTCGAGATAACGGTATTTGTTGTCTTCCAGGCTCGAGCCGGCTTGGCGCAACAGACCATCGGTGGACAGATGGCCGCAGGTGGACAAGGGCTGGGTCAGGGCGACCTTGCGGCCCTTGACCTTGGCCAGATCGGTCTTGGCATCGGCGGCGGCGACGATGGCGCAGGTATAGGTGGCGCTGCCCGAGGCTTCCTTGAAATGCACCAGAGGCGTGGCGGCGGCGACACGGTCGCGCAGCGTCAGATAAGGCAACGGCCCCAGATAGGCCAGATCCAGTTGACCGCTTTCAAACTTGCCGAGAATCTCGGCGTAATCCGAGGAAAAGTCGATCTTGACCTGGATGCCCAGGGTCTTTTCCAGATGGCCGAGCATGGGTTTGACCTGCTTGACCACGGTTTCCGGCGTTTCCATGGGCAAGGGCGCGAAGGTCAGGGTTTCCGCCCCGGCCTGAGACAGCACGGCCAGCATCATCACCGCCGAAATCGCCACCGATCGTAGAATCATCACCCCATACTCCACTTTGGTCTTTGCCGATGCATATAAAGCCAAAGCGTGAACAGCGTTTGGTGCCAGCATAAACCGATCGTAAACACCTATGCGGAAGTTTTACGCCAGCTGTCCTCGGGTTGCCAAGCCGCTCGCCAATCAAGGAAATCACCGGCCGGCATGGGCGGCGCGATGCGGTAGCCCTGGCCCAATTCGCAGCCCAGTTCCAACAGCATGTCGCCATGCTCGGTCTTTTCGATGCCTTCGGCCAGAACATCGCGGCCAAAGCCGGCGGCCAGCACGATGACGCCGCGGACGATGGTCAGATCGTCGGCGTCGTCGGGCAGGTTGAGGACGAAGGAGCGATCGATCTTAAGGGTGTCGATGGGCAGATGGCGCAGATAGGTCAGCGACGAATAGCCGGTGCCGAAATCATCGAGCGCCACCGAAACCCCCAAGGCCCGGCACGCCTCCAGCACTTCCCGCGCCCGACCGATATCTTCCAGGGCGG
This sequence comes from Stygiobacter sp., assembly GCA_006218045.1. Lineage (GTDB taxonomy): Bacteria > Pseudomonadota > Alphaproteobacteria > Rhodospirillales > Magnetospirillaceae > Magnetospirillum. Next base: position 30,888 of record VBWB01000025.1, on the reverse strand, counting down.
CGGTTTCCACCACCTCCAACTGCAACATGCGTGGCGGCACCTCGGGGAACTCGGCCAGGATTTCCGCCAGCCGTCCGGCGAAATTCGTGGACAAAAGATGGCTGGCGGCGACGTTGACGCTGACCGGGATGACCGCGCCCGCCCGCTTCCACGCCGCCATCTGCGCCAGTGACGAACGCGTCACCCATTCGCCGATGGCCAGATCCAGGCTGTCATCCTCGATCAGCGGCAGGAAGTCCGCCGGCGGCAACAAGCCGCGTTCCGGGTGCAGCCACCGGATCAGCGCCTCGGCTCCCACCACCGTGCCCAGGCGCATGTTGACCTTGGGCTGGTAGAACAGCACGAACTGCCCGCCCTCCAGCGCCAGCCGTACCGATTTCATGGTGTTGCGACGCAAGGTGCCTTGCAGATCCAACTGGGGATCGAACATGGCCAAGCGGTTGCGGCCCTCCTGCTTGGCCTGGTACATGGCGCGGTCGGCATGGCGCAGCAAGGTGTCGGGATCGGAATCATCGCTGGGATAAAGGGCGACGCCGATGCTGGCGGTGATGCTGATGGCGGCACTGTCGTCGATGAACCGCATGGGCTCGGCCATGGCCGTCAACACCTGCGCCAGCCGCTGGCGACATTGCTGGTCATCGTCCATATCCTGCATGACCAAGACATATTCGTCGCCGCCCAGACGGGCGACGGTATCATCGGCGGCAACGCTGTCCAACAGCCGCCGCCCGGCCTGGATCAGCACGGAATCGCCCACATGGTGGCCCAAGCGGTCGTTGACCGGCTTGAAGAAATCCAAATCCACATAGGCCACCGCCACCATCTTGCCGGTGCGCCGGGCCTTGGCCAGGGCCACATCCAGGCGGTCGGCCAGCAGCAGGCGGTTGGGCAGACCGGTCAGGGCGTCGTGATGGGCCATGTGGCGCAACGCCTCTTCGTGCCGCTTCAGCGCCGAGATATCCATGTAGACGCCGACATAATTGCCGACGCTGCCTTTGGCGTCGCGCACCGCCGAAATGCTGACCCATTGCGGCAGGATGTCGCCATCGCGGTGGCGATTCCAGATTTCGCCGCTCCAATGGCCGTCGCGGTGCAGAACCTCCCACAGGTCGCCGTAAAAATCGGCCTGATGCCGGCCCGATTTCATGAAACCGGACGGACTGCCCACCAATTCGTCCAGATCATAGCCGGTCATGCGGCAAAACGCCGGATTGGCGCTGAGAATGGTGCCGCCGATATCGGTCACCAGCACCCCTTCCTGGGCATGGGTGAAAATCTCGCCATGCAGACGGCTTTCCGCCTCGGCCGCCTTGCGCGCGGTCAGATCCTGGATGCTGACCACCCGATAGGATTCGTCGCCGAAATGCAAGCCCCCCGCCCGCACCTGAATGGGAAAGGCGCAACCGTCGCGGCGTAAACCCGAGGATTCACCGTCATCGGCGGGTAGATCGGGCACCAGGATGGGCAATGGCTTGCCCAACAGTGATTCAGGGCCGTAACCGAACAAGGCGGCGGCATGGGCGTTAGCCCGGACCACCTTGTCACCGGCATCGAGAACCAGCATGGCCTCGGGGGCGGTGTGCAGGATCATCGCCGCCAGTTGCTCCCCCTGACGGGCCTTTTCCTCCGCCGCCAGCCGCGCCTGATCCAGACGGTGGCGCAAAATGGAATGCAAGATGGTCTGGCGGATCAGCAGGCCGTCGGTGCGGCCCTTGACCAGGAAATCCTGACAGCCGTGGCGCAGCGACAACAGGCCGGTTTCCTCGTCGTCATTGCCGGTCAGAATGATGATGGCCGCGCCTTGGGCGGCGGCGCGAACCGCGTCGATCAAGGGAGTGCCGGCGCCATCGCCCAAATTCAGGTCCAAGAGCAGGGCGTCGACCCGATGCACCGACAGGAAGGCCAGGCAGCCGGCCAGACTTTCCACCCAATGGAAACGCATGTCGGCGAAATTCCGCATGCGTCCCAACACCACCGAGGCGTCGATCTGATTGTCTTCGACCAGCAGGACTTGCATGGGCGCCACACTCACCGAAACCAAATCACATACGAAAGAGTAAGTACCACACCGCATAGGTATGGCTAAAGCGTATTTGTCATAGCAGCCATCCCAATAAAAAACCCGCCGGCGGCACCGGCGGGTTTGATGGTTTGATACGTCGTTTACAGCGGCGACAGCCCCAGACGCCCGAACAGGCTTTTATCCGAGCCGGGCGCCGCATTCTTGGCGGTCAGCAGCTTGTGGCCGCAGAAGATGGAATTGGCGCCGGCCATGAAGCACAGGGCCTGCATTTCCTCGCTCATGCCCTCGCGCCCCGCCGACAGGCGGACATAGGATTTGGGCATCATGATGCGGGCGGCGGCGATGGTGCGGATGAAGTCGAAATTATCGGGCTTCTCGGCGTTTTCCAAGGGCGTGCCGGGGATGGCGATCAACAGATTGATGGGCACGCTGTCGGGGTGCTTCTCCATGTTGGCCAGGGTCAGCAGCATCTTGGCGCGGTCGGTATTGGTCTCGCCCAGGCCGACGATACCGCCGGAACACACATGCAGGCCGACTTCACGCACGGTGTCCAGGGTATCCAAACGATCCTGGAAGGTTCGGGTGGTGATGACCTCTTTGTAGTGCTCGGGGCTGGTGTCGATGTTGTGGTTGTAATAATCCAGGCCGGCATCCTTGAGACGCTGGGCCTGCCACTTGTCGAGCAGGCCGAAGGTGGCGCAGGTCTGCATGCCCAGGGCCTTGACGCCCTCGATCATGGCCACCGCCACCTCGAAATCATCGCCCTTGGGGCCGCGCCAGGCGGCGCCCATGCAAAAGCGCGAGGCGCCTTCTTCCTTGGCCTGGCGGGCGGCGGCGACCACCTCTTCCACCGCCATCAGCTTTTCCTTTTCCAGGCCGGTGGCGTAATGGGCCGATTGCGGACAATAGGTGCAATCCTCGGGACACGAGCCGGTCTTGATGGAAATCAGCCGCGACACCTGGATCTTATTGGCGTCGAAATTGGCCCGGTGCACCTGCTGCGCCTGAAACATCAAGTCCATGAACGGCATGGCGAAGAAGGCCTGGACCTCCTCCGCCTGCCAGTCGTGCCTGAGCCCCTCATCCCGGGGCTGGATCCGCGCCGCTTGGTTCACCGTGCCAATCTCCTTATAAACCCTGTTGGAAACATGGTTTTTCGCCACTTTCCGGGACCGCAATGTAGAACCGTGAACACTGGCTTTGCAAGAAGCCCGATAAGGCGCTAGAAGGTCGGGCATGCAAAATCTTGACGCCACCCTTTCCCGCGTGCTCGACGATCTGGCCCAAACGGGCCGGCGGCGATCCTTACGCGTGGTCGAGCACCTGTCCGGCGGGCGTGTCCTCAAGGACGGGCGGGAATTGCTGAACTTCTCCTCCAACGACTATCTCGGCCTGACCCACCACCCGCTGTTGATCGAGCGGGCGCGCGAATGGGCGGCCAAGTACGGCGCCGGGGCGGGGGCGTCGCGGCTGGTCACCGGCCACAACCGGGCGCTGGAGGCGGTCGAGGAAAAGATCGCCGCCGCCAAGGGGGTGGAAGCCGCGGTGGTCATGGCCAGCGGCTGGCAATGCAACGCCTCGGTGCTGCCGGCCCTGCTCGACCGCACGGTGTGGGGGGCGGAACCGCTGGTCTTCGCCGACCGCCTGAACCATGCGTCGCTGCACATGGGCTGCCAGTCGGCGGGGGTCAAGCAGACCCGCTTCCGTCACAACGACCTGACCCATCTGAAGGAATTGCTCGACCGCAGCGGACGCGGCGAGGGACCGCGCTTCATCGTCACCGAATCGGTGTTTTCCATGGATGGCGACGCCCCCGACGTCGACCAGCTGGTGGCCATCGCCGAGGAATGGGACGCTTTCCTCTACCTGGACGAGGCCCATGCCACCGGGGTGCTGGGCGCCAACGGCTTCGGCCTGTCGGTGGGCACCCATGTGGATCTGGCCATGGGCACCTTTTCCAAGGCCATGGGCGGCTTCGGCGCCTATGTGGCCGGGTCGCGGGCGTTGAAGGACTTTCTCGTCAACCGGGCCTCGGGCCTGATCTATGCCACCGCACTGCCGCCGGCGGTGCTGGGCGCCATGGATGCCGCCATCGATCTGGTCCCCGCCCTGACCCATGAACGCACCCGCCTGCAAGCCATGGCCCAGCGGCTGCGGCTGCGGCTCAACGATGCCGGGCTCGATACCGGCCACTCCACCACCCAGATCATACCGGTGATCCTGGGCGAGGAGGAGCGCACCTTGAAGGTGGCGGCGCGGCTGGAGGAACTGGGCTTCCTCGGCATCGCCATCCGTCCGCCGACGGTGCCGCCGGGCAGCAGCCGCATCCGCTTCGCCCTGTCCGCCAGCCATGCCGAAGCGGATGTGGAACGTCTGGCCGATGCCGTCATCACCGCCGCCGGAACCATTGCATGAAGACCCTGGCCTTTGTTCACGGATGGGGCTTCGACGCCCATTTCTGGCGCCCGGTGGCCGACCGCCTGCCGGAATTCGCCCGCATCTTCGTGGATTTGGGCTTCCGCGCCGAAGCCGTGCGGCCAGGCGCCAACGCTCCCATCATCGTCGGCCATTCCATGGGTTTCGCCTGGGCCTTGGCCGGCTTTCCCCGTCCGTGGGCCGGGGCGGTGGCGGTCAACGCCTTTCCCCGCTTCACCCGCGCCCAGGATTTCGTCGCCGGCACGCCGCCACGCAGCCTGGACCGCATGATCGAGCGTTTCGCCACCCATCCGCATGAGGTGACGGCGGATTTCATGCAACGCTGCGGCGTCGATGCCGCCGATACCGAAAGCATCCGCCCCGCCCCCATGGCCGAGGCGCTGAAATGGCTGGCGGAATGCGACGAACGCCAAACCATGGCCCAACTGGACTGCCCGCTGCTGGCCCTGGCCGGCACCCGCGACCTGGTCGTGCCCGAGGCCATGAGCCGTGACTCGTTCCCGCCGCAATGCCTGACCCTGGTGGAAGGGGCCGGCCATCTGCTGCCCTGGACCCACCCCGACTGGGTGGCCGGCCAGATCAGATCGTTCGCGTCCGCCATCCCATGACGCGCAAGGATCAGGTGGCCGCCGCCTTTTCCGCCGCCACCACCACCTATGAAGCCGCCGCCCGCGCCCAAGCGATCAGCGCCGACCATCTGGCCGCCATGGTCGCCGCCCTGCCCCGCCCGCCCCAAACCAGGGTGTTGGAATTCGGCTGCGGCACCGGGCTGTTGACCCGCCGTCTGTTGCCGCTGATCGCCGGCGACTGGCTGATCACCGATCTGTCCGCCGCCATGCTGGAAAGCGCGCGTCAGCTCGCCCCCCGCTCCCGTTTTCAGGTCATGGACGCCGAGGCGCCGGAGCTGGCCGGCCAGCGTTTCGACCTGATCGTCTCCAATCTGGCTGCGCAATGGTTCAGTGATCTCGGCGCCGCCATCAATCGCCTGACCGCCCTGCTCGCTCCCGGCGGGCATCTGGTGTTTTCCACCTTGGGCGCACAATCGTTCCGGCAATGGCGCGAGGCCCATCAAAGCCTGGGCCTGCCCTGCGGAATCCCCGATTTTCCCAGCCGGGCCGCGTTGCAAAACATCCTGCCCGCCGCCCGCATCGACGAGCAGTTGTTCACCTTGGCCTATGAAAATGGCCGCGCCTTCGCCGCCGAATTAAAGCGGATCGGCGCCGGCACCCCCGCCCCCGGCCATCGCCCGCTGAAGGTGGCGGATATGCGTACCGTGCTGCAACGCTTGGGTCAGCCCGCCGCCATCACCTATGATGTGCTGCATGTCGTGATCGGCCCAAGGTAAGCCCATGCCCCAAGGTAAACCCATGCAGGGCGTATTCGTCACCGGCACCGACACCAATATCGGCAAGACCCTGGTCGCCGCCTGGCTGGTCCATCACTGGCGCGCCGGCTATTGGAAGCCGGTGCAGACCGGCGCCGCCGAGGATTCCGATTCCGCCACCGTGGCCAAGCTGGCGCCCGGTGCCATCATCCACCCCCCCGCCTATGTGTTCCACGCCCCCTTGTCCCCGCACGAGGCGGCGCGGCGCGAAGGTGCCCGCATCGAGCTGTCCGGCCTGAAGCCGCCCGTCTCCCCCGGTCCCCTGGTGGTGGAAGGGGCCGGTGGCATCCTGGTGCCGTTGAACGAGGTGGCCTTGACCATCGATTTCGTCGAAATGCTCAATCTGCCGGTTGTGGTGGTGGCGCGTTCGGGCCTGGGCACCATCAACCACACTTTGTTGACCCTCGACGCCCTACGCCGCCGCCATGTCCCGGTGTTGGGGGTGGTGATGAACGGCCAGAAGAACCCGGCCAACCGCCAGGCCATCGAACATTACGGATCGGTGCGCGTCCTGGCGGAAATACAGCCCTTGCCGGCGATCACGCCAGCCCTGGTGGCCAGTCTGCCGCCGCCCGATTTTTCCTGCCCGAAGGCCTGACCCATGTCCGACGACATCCTTGCTCTTGACGCCAAGCATGTGTGGCACCCGTTCACCCAGGCGGCCACCGCCGCCCCCGCTTTGCACGCGGTTCGCGGCCAAGGCGCGGTGATCGAAACGGCCGATGGCAGGCAATACGTGGATCTGGTGTCGTCGTGGTGGGTCAATCTGCACGGCCATGCCAACACAGTGATCGCCGCCGCCGTGGCCGAACAGGCGGGTACGCTGGAACAAGCCATCTTCGCCGAATTCACCCACGCGCCGGCGGCCCGGCTGGCGGCCGAAGTCTGCGCCCAATTGCCCGGCGACCTGGACCGGGTGTTCTATTCCGACGACGGCTCCACCGCGGTGGAAGTGGCCATGAAGATGGCCCGGCAATATTGGGGCAACAAGGGCCAGGATCGCCGGATCTATGTGGGCTTCGACGGCGGCTACCACGGCGACACCGTCGGCGCCATGTCGCTGGGCCGGACCTCGGGCTATTTCGGCGCCTGGGAAAGCCTGCTGTTTCCGGTGGAGATCGCCCCCTTCCCCCACACCTGGGACGGCGATGACGGCATCGAGGCGCGCGAGGCGGCGGCGCTGGCCGCCTTCGACGCCATCTTGGACCGCAACCAAGGCCAGATCGCCGCCATCATCATCGAGCCCTTGATCCAGGGCGCCGCCGGCATGCGCCTGTGCCGGCCAGATTTTCTGCGGGCGGTGGCCGAACGGACCAAGGCCGCCGACACCTTGCTGATTTTGGACGAAGTGATGACCGGGTTCGGTCGCACCGGCGCCATTTTCGCCTGCCGGAAAGCCGGCATCACCCCGGACATGATCTGTCTGTCCAAGGGACTGACCGGCGGTTTCCTGCCCATGGCCATGACGGTGACGCGCGAATTCATCTATCAGGCGTTCTTGGGTCAGGACGTGTCACGCGCCTTCCTGCACGGCCATTCCTACACCGCCAATCCCTTGGGCTGCGCCGCCGGTCTGGCCTCGCTGGAGCTGCTGCTGGGGGCGGAATGCCAAGCCCGCATCCAGGCCATCGAGGCCGTCCACCGCGCCCGCCTCGACCGCATGGCCGGGCTTGCGGCGGTGTCGAGGCCGCGTCTGTGCGGCACCATGGCCGCCTTCGACCTGCCGACGGGCGAGGTTGGCGCCAAGCTGAAACTGGTGTTCCGGGAACGCGGCCTGCTGCTGCGGCCCATGGGCAACGTGCTTTATTTATTGCCGCCCTATTGCATGAATGATAGTGCGCTGCATCACGCCTGGGATATCATCGAGGACGAGGTTTCCAAGATTTCAGGAGCGGACCAGTGCTGCGCATCGAGGAAATCGTCGGGGCCATGGATGACGAATTCCGTTATTCCCTAGATGCCCTGAGCGACGAAAAGTTGGCGGCCCTGGCCGCCGACAAGGCCGCCTTGCGGCGGCTGCGCCCGGTGGGGGTTTCCAACGCCGAGGCCCTGGCCATGATCACCGCCATTCAGGACAAGCGGGAAAGGGCCCGCAACGCCCCGCCGCCCAAGCCGAAAAAGCCGCGCGCTCCGCGCAAGGCCAGGGACAAGGCCGCAACCGCCGAGATTGAAGTCGAGGCTGAGGTTGAGGTTGAGGTGCCCGAGTCGCCGCCCATACCGCGGCCGGTCCTGCCGCCCCCGGCCAAGGCCGCCTGTTTGCCGCCACCCCGGGCCCATGGTCCGGCCATCCGCCTGGGACCGCCGCCGCAGGATGGACCGGTTTTGATCACCGAACCGCCGCCCAAGCCGGTCCCGGCTCCGGTGCCGATGGTGGTTGAATCCGATCCGGAACCTCCGCCGACAGCGGTGAAATCCGGTCATGCTGCCCGGAATTACCTGATCCTGCTGGGCTTGTGTCTGGCCGCCGGGGCGGTGATCGCCCTTCTTTAGCAATATTGCGGATACGCATGGATTGAAACCAAAGCTGGTGTATTCTGCCGCCCATGACCACACGTAAGCCTGCCCGCATCGTCCCCGCCCTCCTGCTTGTCGTCGCCCTGGCCGCCGGCGCCGTTTATGCCTTCAACCGCAACGGCGTCCGCACCGTCGCCTTGGTGTCGCCACAGCCAGGCCAGGCGGTGGAAGCGGTCTACGCCACCGGTACGGTCGAGCCGGAAAACTGGGCCAAGATCGGCCCGGTGACCACCGGGCGCATCGCCGAAATGCTGGTGACCGAGGGCGACGTGGTCAGACGCGGCCAGACTCTGGCCCGGCTCGACGACCGCGAGGCCAGCGCCAAGGTGGCCGAACTCGAGGCCCGCGCCGTCTATTGGCGCGAGGAACTGGCCCGGGCCAAGACCCTGGCCGATAGCGGCATCCGCGCCCGTGAATCGGCGCAAAAGGCCAAAAGCGAATACGATCAGGCCAATGCCGCCATCAACGCCGCCCGCCAGCGCCGCACCGATCTGCTGGTCATCGCCCCCCTGGACGGGGTGGTGCTGCGCCGCGACGGCGAACCGGGCGAGGTGGTCAAGCCGGAAAACACCATCTTCTGGATCGGTGAAAGCCGGCCCTTGCGCATCACCGCCGATGTGGATGAAGAGGACATCGCCCTGGTGGCATCGGGACAAAAGGTGCTGATCAAGGCCGACGCCTTCCCCGATAGCGGCCTTGCCGGCACCATCGACCGCATCACCCCCAAGGGCGACCCGGTCAACAAGACCTTCCGCGTTCGCGTGCGCCTGCCCGACGACACGCCGCTGTTGATCGGCATGACCACGGAAATCAACATCATCACCGCCGAAAAAGCCGATGCCTGGCTGATCCCGGCCAGCGCCGTCATCAACGGGGCCGTGCTGGTGGAACAAGACGGCCATGCCCAGGCGCGCCCGGTCGTGCTGGGCATCAAGGGCCGCGACCGCGTCGAAATCCTGTCCGGCCTTGCCGCCACCGACCGCATCGTCGCCAGCCCCCCCGCCGGGCTGAAGGCCGGCGACCGCATCAAGGCGCAATAATCATGGCTCTGCCCCTGGGTTTGTCCATCGCCGTGCGTCATCTGGTGCATCGGCGCCGGCAGACCCTGACCTCGTTGGTGGGGGTGTCGCTGGGGGTGGCCTTCTTCATCGGTATCGCCTCGATGATGCAGGGCTTTCAGCGCGACTTCGTCAACCGCATCATCGACGTCGCCCCCCATATCACCATCAAGGACGAATATCGCCTTGCGCCGGTGCAACCGGTCGAGGCCGCCTATCCCGGCGCGGTGGTCGAGCTGCGCGGCATCAAACCCAAGGAAGAGGTGCGCGGTCTAAGGGGCGCGCGGGCCATCATCGACGCCCTGGAGGAGATGCCGGGGCTGAAGGTGGCGCCAACCCTGTCGGGCAACATCCTGCTGCGCTTCGGCTCGCGCGATATATCCGCCAACGTCACCGGCATCGTCCCCGACCGCGAGCGGCTGGTGACCAAGCTGGAGAAAGACCTGATCGCCGGATCGCTGCAAAGCCTGTACACGGCGGCCAACGGCATCATCATCGGCGAGGGCATCGCGCTCAAGGCCGGTATCGGCCTCGACGACATGGTCTCGGTGGTCAGCCCCGAAGGCGTGGTCATGCGCATGAAGGTGGTGGGCATCTTCAGAAGCGGTCTCACCTTGATGGACAATTTCGACACCTATGCCCTGATGAAGAAGGCGCAGGTGCTGCAAAACCGCCCCAACGTCATCAACCGCATCCGTATCCGCCTGGATGATGTCGAGCAGGCCGCCGATCTGGCCAAGACCATCGAGGCCCGCTTCGGCTATCGCAGCGAAAGCTGGCAGGAGCAGTCGTCCAACGTCCTGGGTATCTTCGTCATCCAGAACGCCATCATGTATTCCACCGTCGGCGCCATCCTGATCGTCGCCTGTTTCGGCATCTTCAACGTCATCTCCACCGTGGTCTACGAAAAGACCAAGGATATCGGCATCCTGAAATCCATGGGCTTCCGCGAAACCGATATCCGCCGCATCTTCGTCTATCAGGGCCTGATGGTCGGCATCATCGGCATGCTGCTGGGCTGGGCCTTGGGCTATGGGCTGGTGGAGTTCATGGGCACCTTGGATTTCAAGATGGAAGGCTTCGTCCGCGCCCAGGGCTTCATCCTCTACCGCACCCCCAAGCATTACGTCATCAGCGGCGCCATGGCCCTGGTCGCCTCCACCTTCGCCGCCTGGCTGCCGGCGCGCCGGGCCAGCCGCATGAAGCCGGTAGACATCGTCCGAGGGGCCGCATGACCGCCCCCGTCCTGGAAGCCCGCGCCCTGACCCGCGAATTGCCCGGATTGGTGCCGGTCACCTTGGTGCGCGATATCAATATGGTGGTCGAGCCGGGCGAGTTCGTCGCCATCACCGGCCCGTCGGGGTCGGGCAAATCGTCGCTTCTGTACCTTTTGGGGCTGCTCGACACCCCGACCGGCGGCGAAGTGCTGGTGGACGGCAACGCCACCGCCGGCCTCAGCGAAAACCAGTTGGCCGATCTGCGGCTGGCCCGCTTCGGCTTCGTCTTTCAGTTCCACTTCCTGCTGCCGGAATTTTCCGCCCGCGCCAATGTGGAAATCCCCATGCGCCGCCTGCGCGCCTTGGGCGCCAAGGAAATCCGGGCCCGCGCCGAGTGGCTGCTCGACGCCCTGGGGTTGGCCGACCATGCCGACAAACTGCCGGAACAGATGTCCGGCGGCCAGCGTCAGCGCGTCGCCATCGCCCGCGCCCTGGCCAACGATCCCGGCGTCATCCTGGCCGACGAACCCACCGGCAATCTGGACAGCAAATCGGCGGAGGTGGTCTTCACCATGTTCCGTCACTTGGCGCGCGAGCAGAACCGGGCGGTGGTGGTGGTCACCCACGACACCGATCTGGCCGCCACCGCCGACCGCCGTATCCATCTGGTGGATGGAAGCTTGGCCTGACCTCCTCTCCGCCTACCTGACACGCATACCTGCTCCGCCTTTGGTAGGGGATGATTTTCGCTCGATTACATGCCATATACCGTCCGGTCGGTATAGTAAACCGACCGGACGGTACAGTAAGGATCCTATGGCATGAGCCCCCCCAACACGCGGGAAACCATCATCGACGCCGCCATGGCCATCGTACGCGAGCAGGGCGTCAACAAATTGACCCTGGACGCGGCGGCCAAGGTGGCCAAGCTGTCAAAGGGCGGCGTGCTTTATCATTTCAAAAGCAAGGATGACCTGATCCGCGCCATGGTGCAGCGGATGATCGATTCCTGCGACGCGCTTCACCTGGAATATTATGCCCAGGAGCCCGAGGGGCCGTATCGTTGGGCCAGGACGGTGGTGCGCACCGCCTTCGACCCGCGCGGACCCTCGGGTGACCCGGTGGGCGGAGCCCTGCTGGCGGCGGTGACCGTCAACCCGGATCTGCTGGCCCCCATCCACGCCAAATTCGCCGAATGGATCGAACGGGTGGAAAGCGACAGCCCCAATCCGGCCCTGGCCGCCCTGGTTTGCATGGCCATGGATGGCTATGTGTTCGAGCGCATGCTGAAACTGCCCCTGTGTAACGACGAATCCTGTGAACGCATCAAGCAGCAAGCCCTTGAGCTGCTGAAATAAAGCGACGGAGCCACCCCTCATGAATATCAAGCGCATGGCCATCATGCTGACCGCCAGTGCCGTCGTTTTCGGCGGCGTGCTGGGCTTTGTCCAGTTCCGCCAGCACATGATCGCCCAATATTTCGCCACCATGCCCAAGCCGGTGATCCCGGTGACCACCGAAGCGGCCAAGTCGGAAAAATGGCAGGACAGCGTCTCGGCCATCGGCACCCTGGCCGCCGTCAACGGCGTCGACATCAGCGCCTCGACCTCGGGACTGGTCACCGAAATCGGTTTTCAGTCCGGTCAGGCGGTGAAAAAGGGACAGATGCTGCTGCGCCTGGACGCCGACGTGGAACGGGCCAATCTGCGCTCGGCCCAGGCCGATGCCGATCTGGCGCGCATTTCCGCCGACCGCCAGCGCAAGCTGGTGCGCACCGATGCCGTCAGCCAATCCGCCGTCGACAAGGCCGAGGCCGAATTGAAGGTCAAGGAAGCCAATGCCGCCGGCCTCAGGGCACAGATCGACAAAAAGCAGGTCCATGCCCCCTTCGACGGGATGTTGGGCGTGCGCAAGGTCGATCTCGGCCAATACATCCAGGCCGGCACCGCCATCGTCAATTTGCAGGATCTGTCGGTGATGCTGGCCGATTTCTCGGTGTCGCAGCGTGATCTGGCCCTGACCAGTGTCGGTCGCTCGATCCGCATGACCACCGATGCCTGGCCCGACCGGGTGTTTGAAGGCGTCATCGCCGCGGTTGAACCCCAGGTCGATGCCAAGACCGGCATGGTCCTGGCCCAGGCCCGTTTTCCCAACAGTGACGGTGCCCTGCGTCCGGGCATGTTCGCCCGCATCGAGATCCTGCGTTCGGAAATGGCCGAGGTGGTGACGGTGCCGGTCGAGGCGGTGTCCTACAACCTGCACGGCGACGCCGTCTTCATCGTCAAGGATGGTGCCGACGGCCCCGAGGCCGCCCGGCAGGTGGTGCAATTGGGTGAACGCAAGGCCGGTCGCGTGGTGGTGCTGAAGGGCCTTGAAGCCGGCGCCCCGGTGGTGACCACCGGTCAGTTGAAGCTGGAAAACGGCTCCAAGGTCCAGGTCAGCGCCAACGACCCGTTGAAGCAAGCGGCCAAGGCCGAATAGGAGCGCCCAATGTTCGATATCTTCATCAAGCGCCCGGTCCTGGCCAGCGTCATCAGCCTGCTGATCCTGTTCGTCGGCTTGCGGGCGCTGTTGATGCTGCCGGTGCGGCAATACCCGGAAATGAAGAACACGGTGATCACCATCACCACCACCTATCCGGGCGCCGATGCCGAGCTGATCCAGGGCTTCATCACCCAGCCCTTGCAAAAGGCGGTGGCGACCTCGGCCGGGCTCGACTACATCACCTCGCAATCGGTGCAAAGCTCCTCGGTGATCAAGGCCTTCGTCCGTCTGAACGAAGACCCCGACGCCGCCATGACCGAGGTGATGAGCAAGGTCAACGAGGTGCGCTCGGTGCTGCCGCGCGGCATCAACGATCCGGTTCTGAAAAAGGAAACCGGCCAGACCTTCGCCTCGGCCTATCTGGCCTTTTCGTCGGCGGAGCTGAGCCAGGAGCAGATCACCGATTACGTCAACCGGGTGATCCAGCCCAAGCTGGCCTCGGTCCCCGGCGTCGCCAACCCGGAAGTGTTCGGCGGCCAGAACTTTTCCATCCGCGTCTGGCTCGACCCGGAAAAGCTGGCACAGCTTGGCATGACCGCCGACGACGTCAACGCCGCCCTGACCGCCAACAACTTCACCGCCGCCGCCGGCTCGACCAAGGGCGCCTATGACGTGGTCACCACCCAGGCGCGCACCGATCTCAACACCATCGCCGATTTCCGCGCTCTGGTGATCCGCCACGAAGGCACCCGGCTGGTCCGCCTGTCGGACATCGCCGAGGTGACCTTGGGCGCCCAGAACGACGAAATGGCGGTGTTCGCCAGCGGCAAGCGGGCCATCTTCGTCGGCGTCTTCACCACCCCCGAAGCCAACCCGCTGACCGTGATCAAGGAAATCCGCGAAAGCGCCCTGCCCGGCATCGTCGCCCAGTTGCCGCCCGGCCTGAACGCGGAAATCGCCTATGATTCCACCGTGTTCATCCAGGCCGCCATCGACGAGGTGGTGAAGACCATCCTGGAAGCGGCGGTGATCGTGATGATCGTCATCTTCGCCTTCATGGGCTCGTTCCGTTCGGTCGCCATTCCGGTGGTGACGGTGCCGCTGTCGCTGATCGGCGTTGCCCTGTTCCTGCTGGCCCTGGGCTTTTCCATCAACCTGCTGACGCTTTTGGCCATGGTGCTGGCCATCGGTCTGGTGGTCGACGACGCCATCGTCGTCGTCGAGAACGTCCATCGCCACATCGAGGAAGGATTGTCGCCATTCCAGGCGGCCATCGTGGGAACGCGTGAAATCGCCGGCCCGGTCATTTCCATGACCATCACCCTGGCCGCGGTCTACGCCCCCATCGCCTTCATGGGCGGCCTGACCGGCTCGTTGTTCAAGGAATTCGCCATGGCCCTGGCCGGTTCGGTCATCGTCTCCGGCATCATCGCGCTCACCTTGTCGCCGATGATGTGTTCGCTGATCCTGAAGCACGACGAGGACAAGAAGGGCCTGCCGGCCCGCATCGACGCCATCTTCGACGGCTTGCAGGGCAGATACCGCCGGGCCTTGGCGGCGTCGCTGGGCGACCGCTCCACCACCTTGCTGTTCGCGGCCATCGTCATGGGGGTGCTGCCCTTCCTGTTCATGGCGGTGCCCACCGAACTGGCGCCGGAAGAAGACCAGGGCGTGGTGTTCACCGCCTTCAGCGGTCCGGCTTCGGCCAACACCGAGTACATGGAGGTGTTCGCCGGCGAAATCGACAAGGTGCTTAAGGAATTCCCCGAGGTGCGCGACCGCTTCCTCATCGCCGGTATCGGCTCCATCAACCAGGGCTTCGGCGGTGCCGTCACCCGGCCATGGGAAGAACGCAAGCTGTCGACCAAGGAACTGACGCCGCTGTTCCAGCAGAAATTGGACGGCATTTCCGGCGTCAGGGCCTCGGTGTTCTCGCCGCCGCCCTTGCCCGGCTCCGACGGTCTGCCGGTGCAGTTCGTCATCACCTCGACCTCGGATTACAAGGCGCTCAACGAGTTGCAGGCGGAGATCATGCGCCGCGCCATGGCCTCGGGCATGTACGCCTTCATCGACAGCGATCTGAAGTTCGAGAGCCCGCAGACGGTGGTCGACATCGACCGCGACAAGGCCGGGTCTTACGGCATCACCATGCAGCAGATCGGCGAATCGCTGGCCACCATGACCGGCGGCAATTACGTCAATCTGGTCAATCTGCAAGGCCGGTCCTATCAGGTCATCCCGCAGGTGCCTCGCGATTTCCGCCTCGACCCGCATCAATTGGGCCGCTTCCATGTCCGCACCTCGGATGGCGGCGCGGTGCCGTTGTCGTCGCTGGTGACGCTGAAACAGGCGGTCAAGCCGGTATCGCTCAACCAGTTCAACCAGTTGAACAGCTTCACCGTCAGCGCCTTCCCCATGCCCGGCACCACCTTGGGCCAGTCGCTGGCGACGTTGGAAACCATCGCCGCCGAAGTGCTGCCCCAGGGAACCACCTACGACTTCGCCGGCCAGTCGCGCCAGTACAAGCAG
This sequence comes from Stygiobacter sp., assembly GCA_006218045.1. Taxonomy (GTDB): domain Bacteria; phylum Pseudomonadota; class Alphaproteobacteria; order Rhodospirillales; family Magnetospirillaceae; genus Magnetospirillum. The sequence goes on along the minus strand of VBWB01000025.1, from coordinate 15,243 downwards.
GAAGGCGCCTCGCTGACCGTCACCTTCGTCTTCGCCCTGGTCATCATCTTCCTGGTGCTGGCTGCCCAGTTTGAAAGCTTCCGCGATCCGCTGGTGATCATGGTGTCGGTGCCGTTGTCGCTGTGCGGGGCCTTGATCCCGCTGGCCCTCGGCGTGGCCAGCATGAACATCTATACCCAGGTGGGGCTGATCACCCTGATCGGGCTGATCACCAAACACGGCATCCTGATCTGCGAAGTGGCGCGCGAGCGTCAGGAACAGGAAGGCCTGTCGCGTATGGAAGCGGTGCAGGTGGCGGCCAGCCTGCGTCTGCGCCCGATCCTGATGACCACGGCGGCCATGGTCGCCGGCCTGATCCCGCTGTTGATGGCCTCGGGGGCCGGCGCCGCCAGCCGCTTCTCCATCGCCGTGGTGATCGTCGCCGGCATGAGCATCGGCACCTTGTTCACCTTGTTCGTACTACCGGTGATCTACACCTTCCTGGCCACCGACCGGAAGCAAAAGACCGAACCGGCGGTACACGCCCACATCGCCGCCGGAGGGGCGGAATGAACAAAGTGATCGCCGGAGGGGCGGAATGAACAAAGCGGGCGCCGCCCGTACCCGCAAAACAAAGCGGGCTCCGCCCACACCCGCAAAGGGATTCCATCCCTTTGATCCCATCAATGGGGTCCAGGGACCACGTCCCTGGCGGATCAGGGCAGCGCCCTGAAACAACATGAAAAAAACGCCCGCCGAAAAGGCGGGCGTTTTCGTCTTCAGCCAACCGGCCGATTACTCGGCGCCGTCCTCTTCCTCGTGATATTGCGGCGCCACGGTGCCGCCGGCGCGGCCGCGACCGATGGTCACCGCCTTTTCCAGATCGGCTTCGGTGCACAGGCCCAGGGTCACCGGATTGCGCGGCTTGATGTTGGCCGCGTTCCAGTGGCTTTTTTCCCGCACCGACTGGATGGTCGGCTTGGTGGTGCCGATCAGCTTGCACAATTGGCCGTCGGACAGCTCCGGGTGATGCTTCAGCAGCCAGGCGATGGCATCGGGGCGGTCCTGGCGCTTGGACACCGGGGTGTAGCGCGCGCCCTTGGGCTTGGCCCGCGGCTGCGGATAATCGGTGATGCTGAGCTTCAGATGAGCATCCGGGTCGGCTTCGCAGCGTTCCAGTTCACCCTTGGACAACTGGCCATTGGCCACCGGGTCCAGGCCGACGATACCGGTAGCCACTTCGCCGTCGGCGATGGCCTGCACTTCCAGGGAATGCAGGCCACAGAACTCGGCGATCTGCTCAAAGCTAAGGGCGGTGTTTTCGACCAGCCAGACGGCAGTCGCCTTGGGCATGAGCGGCAGAGCCATGAATCCTCCTTGCAAAATCTCGATCGGAACCGGCCGGTCAAGGCGTCGGTCCCGGTGCCGATGGCGGGCACATATAGGGATTGGCGTAGTTATATGGGACAGGGGACGGCGGGTCAAACGGTCAAGACGATCTTGCCCACATGGGTGTTGGATTCCATCAGCTCATGCGCCTGGGCCGCCTGCTCCAGCGGGAATACCGCGTGGATCAACGGACGCACCTGACCAGCGGCGACCAAAGGCAGAACCGTGGCTTTCAGCCCCTCGGCCATGCGCGCCTTGGCCGCATCCGATTGCGGGCGCAGGGTCGAGCCGGTCAGGGTCAGACGCTTCAGCATCACCGGCATCATGTTCATTTCCGCCACCGGGCCTTTGAGAAAGGCGATATTGACCAGCCGGCCATCAAAGCCCAGGCACTTGACGTTGCGCGGCAGATAATCGCCGCCGACCATGTCCAGGATGACGTCGACACCCTTGCCGCCGGTTTCCGCCTTGATCACCTCGACGAAATCCTCGGTCTGATAATCGATGGCACGGTCGGCGCCAAGCTGGCGGCAGGCCGCGCATTTGGCGCCGCCGCCGGCGGTGGCGAAGACGGTGGCGCCCAGCGCCTTGGCCACTTGGATGGCGGTGGTGCCGATGCCCGAACCGCCGCCATGGACCAGGAATTTCTCCCCCGCCTTCAGGCCGCCGCGCTCGAACACGTTGTGCCAGACGGTGAACAGGGTTTCCGGCAACGCCGCCGCGGCGACGAATTCAAGATCGTCGGGAATGGGCAGGCAATGGCGGGCATCGGCGGTGACGAACTGGGCATAGCCGCCGCCGGCGGTGAGCGCGCAGACCGAATCGCCCAAACACCACTGATCCACCCCCTCGCCCAATCCGGCGACGGTGCCCGATACTTCCAGGCCGGGCAGATCGGAGGCGCCGGGCGGCGCCGGATAGGCGCCCTGACGCTGCAACACGTCGGGACGATTGATGCCGGCGGCGGCGACCTTGATCAGCACCTGCCCCAGGGCCGGAAGCGGCAGCGACCGCTGCGTCGGCTTCAGCACATGGGCGTCGCCGGGGGCGGTGATTTCGATGCAGGTCATGGTTTGTGGCAGCATGGCCGCGCGTTCCTTAGTCTGTCCCTGTTCGGGTCAATCTGGTACGTTCATGCCGTCATGGCAAGCGGCGAAGGAGGCCCCATGGACTGGGACGACCTGGACCCCAAGAAAAAAGCGGCGCGATTGCGCGACTTGGGAACCTTGGGGATCGAGGAATTGCGCGACTACATCGCCCAATTGCAGGCCGAGATCATCCGGGCCGAAGCCGCCATCGCCGCCAAGGAAAAAGTCAAATCGGGGGCCGAGGCCCTGTTCAAGCAGGCATAAGGGGAAAAGCATGCTCAACGGACGCAACGCCGTCGTTACCGGCTCCACCAGCGGCATCGGCCTGGGCATCGCCCGCGCCCTGGCCGCCCAGGGCTGCGGCATCATGTTGAACGGTTTCGGCGACGGCATCGAGGATTTGCGCGCCGGTCTGGCCCAGGAATTCGGCGTCACCGTGCTTTACAACGGCGCCGACCTGTCCAAGGCCGAGGAATGCGCCAGCCTGATCGAGGATGCGCAAAATCGCCTGGGTTCGGTGGACATCCTGGTCAACAATGCCGGCATCCAGCACGTGGATTCGGTGGAAAACTTCCCCGTCGCCCGTTGGGATGCGGTCATCGCCATCAACCTGTCCTCGGCCTTCCACACCATCCGCGCGGCCCTGCCCGGCATGAAGGCACGCGGCTGGGGCCGGTTGATCAACGTCGCCTCGGTCCACGGTCTGGTGGCGTCGGTCAACAAGGCGGCCTATGTGGCGGCCAAGCACGGCATCATCGGTCTGACCAAGGTTGTCGCGCTGGAAAACGCCGAAAACGGCATCACCTGCAACGCCATCTGCCCCGGCTGGGTGCTGACCCCCCTGGTGCAAAAGCAGATCGACGCCCGGGCCGAAGCCCAGGGCGTGTCCATCGCCGATGCCGGGCGCGACCTGTTGAGCGAAAAGCAGCCGTCCAAGCGTTTCACCTCGCCGGAAGAACTGGGGGAACTGGCGGTGTTCCTGTCGTCCAAGGCCGCCGGCAACATGACCGGCACCTCGCTGACCATGGATGGCGGCTGGACCGCCCAGTAATAAATCTCGGTGATCGGAAATGATCACCAAGGCCCCTCAGGCGCCGGGCGCTTCCCTCCGGGATGCTTGGCTCACGCGGCATAAGCCGCGCGGCGCAGTCGCACCTAACCAAATCCCGATGAGTCGTCCTCATCGGGATTTGGTATGATCGGGACTTCAGCATGACCAAGGCGATCACGGCCCGGCGGGAGGATTTCCGTTTCCTCACCCAAATCCAGACCCGGTGGTCGGACAACGACATGTTCGGCCACATCAACAACGTTGAATACTACCGCTTCTTCGAGATGATCGTGGTGGAGTTCCTGCGCGGGCCGTGCGCCATGGATTTGCTCAACGCCCCCGCGGCGGCCTTCGCCGCCGAAAGCCTGTGCCGCTTCCGCCGTCCGCTGTCCTGGCCCGCCCCGGTCAGCGGCGGCTTGAAGGTCGAAAGCCTGGGCACGTCATCGGTGCGCTACGCCATCGCCCTGTTCGATGACAGCAGCGCCGAGGCTGCGGCCCTGGGTCATTGGGTCCACGTCTTCGTCGACCGCCGGAATCAGCGCCCCATCCCCATCCCCGCGCCTATCCGCCAAGTGTTCCAGCAGCATCTGGACTGAGATTATTTCTCGCGTTTGAGCAACACCCTGACATTTGGCGTATGGTCGAAAGTATCGCTATGCCAAGCAACATCCTCGACCCGATAGACCTTGCCCGCACGGGAACGGATGACGCCGCCAATGCGGCAACTGATCTCGGCATCGAAAAAGTGATTTATTTCACTTTTATCGAAAGATTCTGTGACGACGAAGCGCATGATACCCTCGCAACCCCACATGAATACATTAAAAACATTATGTCAACAGCACTAGTTTTATTCAATATTTATAATTTTATCTAATTTTATCTAATTTTATCTTGTTTACTGATAAGCGTTTGCCCTTGATATTTTTTAAAAATATTTCCATCCTTGGACGAAGGTGCCACTTCACGGTGGCGGGGATTAAGACCAACCCATGGCTTGGGGGAGCCGCGAACGCGACGGGAGCGTTGCCATGCAGCAACCTGCGTTTTTCGGTCGTACCTATGACGAAGCCATGACACTGATGGTCGAGGCGCGCAATTACATGGCCTATGTGGAACAGCGCGAGCGCCGCAAGGCCGAGGCCTTGGCCGGTCTCAGGATGTCGTGCGAGGCCATGCGGGTGACCTCGCGGCTGACCCAGGTGATGGCTTGGCTGATGATGCGGCGCGCCGTCCATGCCGGCGAAATCGACGCCGATGACGCTTTATCCGAACCCCACCGTCTCTCTGGCGTGGACGTCTGCCTGGACCAGACCTTTGGCGCCGATGAAGCCCTGCCCACCGGCCTGCGCAGCCTGCTGCAACGCAGCCTGAGCCTGTACCAACGCATCGCCCGCCTGGAAAACCAGATGTTGGAACGGCTGCATTAGGTGTTATCCCCCCGCTTCGCTTCTGCTAGTATTGGTGGCGCATGCTGCCGATAAGGGGGGGGAACATGGCCGGGGCCGTGGATTTCGCGTCGCTGAAGATTTTGGTGATCGACGATCAGGAATTCGTCCGCACCATCGTCAAGAAGATGCTGCAACAATTGGGCACCGGCACGGTGCTTGAGGCCCAGGACGGCAATTCCGGCATGGAAAGCGTGACCCGCGACCATCCCGATCTGGTCATCTGCGACATCCAGATGCGCCCCGTCGACGGTTTCGGCTTTGTCCGCCAGTTACGCGGCGCCGAGGGCGTCGCCGACACCCCGGTGATCATGCTGACCGCCCATACCGATTCGTCGACCATCAGCCGGGCGAAAGAGCTGGATATCGGCGCCTTCCTGGCCAAGCCGGTCCTGCCGCCGGCCTTGAAGGAAAAGATCATCCAGGTGATGGGCGGCTGATCGGAACCGATCAGCGGCGCCCTATTCGTCGTCGAAACGCCCCGGTGGCAGCACCGGCAGCATCAGCGGTTCGTCTTCTTCCGGCTCGGCCACCGCCTTGGCTTTCAAGGCCCGGCGCAAGATCTTGCCGGTGGAGGTCTTGGGCATGCTGTCGACGAAATGGATTTCCCGGGGTGCCAAGGTGCCGCCCAGACATTGACGGGCGAAGGTCAGCAACTCCACCCTGAGCGCCTCACCCGCCTCGAAGCCGGGATTGAGCGAGATGAAGGCCACCGGCACTTCGCGCAGCAGCAGATCGGGCTTGCCGACCACGCCGATCTCGGCCACCGCCGGATGGTCCATCAGGCCGCATTCAACCTCGAACGGACCGATGGTATGCGATGCCGACTTGATCATGTCGTCGGCACGACCGACGAACCAGAAGCAGCCATCGGCGTCACGGCGCACCAGATCGCCGGTCAGATACCAGCCATCGATGAACGACAGGTCGTAATGGGCGCCCTCCCCCATATAGGCGGTGAACATGGACGGCAGATCGGCACGTAAGGCCAATTCGCCCACCTCATCGGCGCGTCCCACCGGGGTGACGCTGGACAGGTCGCGGCTGATCACCGCCGCCTCGACCCCGGGCAAGGGCATGCCCATGCTGCCGGCCTTGGCCTTGCCCGGACAATTGGCGATGGCGATGGCTCCGGTTTCGGTCTGCCACCAGGTATCCAGGAACGGCACGCCCAAGGCTTTTTCCCCCCAGGCCACCGCCTCGAGATTCAAGGGCTCGCCGACGCTGGCGGCGACGCGCAGCGAATTTTCCTTATAGGCGCGGGCCAGAGCGGCGCCATAGCGCATCATCATGCGGATATTGGTGGGGGTGGTGTACCACACCGTCACCTTCTCATCCTTCAAGATGCCATACCAGCGGCGCGGGTCGAAATCATCCTCGTCCACCACCACCTGGCAGCCATTGGCCAGGGGCGCGATCAGGGCATAGGCGGTGTTGGTGATCCAGCCCGGATCGGCGGTGCACCAGAACACGTCATCGGGCACCAGTCCGAACACTTGGCGCGCCGTCAGCGCTTCCGCCACCACCGCCGAATGGGAATGCAGCACGCCCTTGGGCGTACCGGTGGTGCCGCTGGTGAAATGCAGGAACGCCGGGGTCTCGGGCGTGGTCGCCAGGATGGGGGCCGGTTGGGCCGCCTCTATTTCCACATTGAAATCCAAGGCGCCGTCGGTATCCACCGCCGCGCCGTCGGTGCCGACCAGCAGCACCGTGCGCAGATCGGGCAGCGCCGCGCGCAAGCCGGCGACCTTGCGGCGATACAATTCCTCGGTGGCGATCAGCACCTTGGCCCGCGACAGTTCCAGCCTTGATTTCAGCGGGCCGGGACCAAAGGCGGAAAACAGCGGGCAATAGACCGCGCCTGCTTTCCAGCAGGCGAAGGCGGCCACGTATAATTCCACCGAACGCCCGGTCAGCACCGCCACCGTGTCGCCCGGGGCAATACCGTGCGCGGCCAGGACAGCGGCCAAACGGGCGGAACGGTCGGCCAGTTGGGCATAGCTCAGGCTGCGCTTTTCATAGCGCCGCCCCAGGCTGAGGATGGCCGGGTGATCGCCCCGTCCCGCCGCCAGATGACGGTCGACAGCCGCATGAGCGATGTTCATCCCCCCATGGCCAGGGCCGCTCAGACTTTGACGCGCATGTGCCCAGTCAAGCTCGGGCGATACCGTGGCATCACCGAAACACTGTTCGGCAATGGTTGGGCCGGAATTCGGCGGAACCATTCATCCTCCCGCTTTGACTCTGTGCATGGCCACCGTGCAACCATGGCATGATGGCCGTGCATTCTGGCGACACTCAGCCCACGACGCAACGCCTTGATATGCAATTCTGCGATGCACGGCCCGATCAGCGTCTGGGCAGGGTTGCCAAACCAATGCCGGCAAAGATCAGCAGGCCGCCGACGGCGTGGAACCAGGCAAAGGTTTCGCCCAGCAAAGCCACCCCCAAAACGGCGGTGAACAACGGAATGAGGTTGGCGAACAGCCCGGCGGTGGGCGCCCCCAGCGCCGCTACTCCCACATTCCAGAAGTAATAAGCTAAAAGCGATGCGCAGACGGCTGTATAGGCGATTACACCCAAGGTCATAGGACGAATTTGGACGGAATAGCCCAAGGACAACTCGAACAGATAAAACGGCACGATCATCACCCAGCCCGCGATGATCAGCGCGGTCAACAGGGTGAAGCCCTTCACCGGAATGGGGAAACGGCGCAGCATGACCGAATAGGCCGCCCACGAGGCCGAGGCCAGCAGCATCAGTCCGTCACCCGGGGTCAGCGTCAAACTGGCCAGCCGCGCCGGCTCGCCCCGGCTCACCACCGCCAGCAGACCGATGATGGACACCCCCATGCCCATGGCTTGACGCGGTCGGATGGCATCGCCCAGCCACAGCCGGGCCAGCAGCAGCACCATGATCGGCAACGAGGTGCCGACCAGAGTGGCGTTGATGGCGGTGGTGGTCTGCACCGCCAGATACAGCAAGGTGTTATAGGCGGCGACACTGGTCAGGGCCAGACCCAGCACCGCCCGCCAATGGGCCACAAGCACCCGGCGATGGGCCCACAGATCGCGCCCGGTGAACGGCAGGATCAGTACAAGCGCCAAAATCCAGCGCCAGAAGGCCAAGGCCACCGGCGGCAGGTCGCCGGCGGTGGCCCGCGCCAGCAGGGCGTTGCCGGCCCAGAACAAGGGCGGCAACAGCAGCAGCAAAAGAGCGCGGTTCTTCACTGCGCCGCCGGCGGATTGGCCGCCGGGGCCGCGCCATCGAAGGCGCTCGCCGGCAACAGATCGCCCACCCGCCGGGCCAGGGTTTCACCGATCAGCCGGGCAAAGGCCGGGCCGTAATGGATCGGGTCGATATAGGCGTTGGCCTCGCCCGGTTCCAGTTCCACCAGCCACAGAAGATCCTGTTCCCACAATTTGCCGCTGCCGCGCATTTCGGCCAGCCGGGCATAGCCCTTGGCCACCGCCACATAGGGCACCATCAGATGGGGGTCCAACGGCACCGCCCGCTTGGCGTTGTCGTAATGATAGGTCGGCACCGGCTGCTGGACGAAAACGGTCTTGACGCCGAAGCGTTCGGCCATGGCGGCGATCAGCCGGCGATTGGCATCCAGCCGGGCCAGCGACGCCTCGGCCTGGGCGTCGGTGGCGCAGGCCGGATCATGGGCAATCGGACCGGACGGCTCGGGCATGCCGGTCAGCCGTCTGACCAGGGCGGCCAAGGCCGATTGGCGGACCACCGTTTCCAGCCCGGCGGGAATGCCGACCCGGGCCAGACGGTCACTCCAGGCGGTGCGTTCGGGCTTGCCGCAATAGAGAAAATCGTCGATGCCGTGGATGAACACCGCCACCTCCGGCCTGTCGCCGGTGGCCAGCATCTCGGCGAAGGCGATGCGATCCTGGGTCGAGTACCAACCGGGCGTAGCCCGGTTTTCCACCCGTACCGGATGACCGCCCTCGATCAGCTTGGCCGCCATGATCGCGGCAATGGTCTCGCCATCGGTCAAGCCGTGGCCGAAAGCGGTGGAGCCGCCAAAGACGACGACACGCGGCCCATCGACCCCCATCGCCCCACCGCGGATCCCCTGGCCGTCGATGCTCAGGTGCCGGCCCTGGCGGGCGGGCATGCGATATTCGGTCAGGGGCGCATAGGTGCCGTCATGGGCCTGGGGCATTTCCGCCAGCGCCTCGCGGTACTGCGCCGGCTGATCGGTGCCGTACAGCTTGACGATATCGTCGTCGGACAGCGTCACCACCTTGGCACGGCTGTCCAGCCGGGTCATGATGGCGCTTGCGCCCCATTCGGCGATGGGCAACAAGACGGCAAGCAGCAGCAGCAGGCGGGGCAGCTTGCCGAAAGCCTGGGCGGGGGAAGTGGATTCACTACGGTTGCGGGACCGGCGACGGCGCATCACATTCTCTTCATCCAGGTCGTGCGCGCCGGTCATACCGCGAAAACATAAGACTAGGCAATTGGGAGCTTTCAAATGTTTGAACTACACCCCCGTTTGCAGGCTGACACCATCCCCATCATCGACTGGCCGTTGTGCCGGATTTTGCTGATGAATGAATGCGCTTGGCCGTGGCTGGTGCTGGTTCCGCGCCGCCACGGCATCACCGAAATTCATGAACTCGACGCGGGCGATCGCGAAATGCTGATCCAGGAAATCGCCGCCGCATCCACCCGGCTGCAAAATCTGTCCGGTGCCGACAAGATGAACGTGGCCGCCCTGGGCAACATGGTGCCGCAATTGCACATCCATGTCATCGCCCGCTTCAAGGACGACCCGGCCTGGCCCAAGCCGGTATTCGGCTTCCAGACGCCCAACCCCTATGACGCGGAATTCCTGGCCGCGCACATGCCGCAGATGGTCGATGCCTTGGGCGATGGGCCGGGCTGACCGATGCTGCTGAACGGCGTTCACCTGCTGCCCGATGCCAGCGGCGCCCTGGTCTGGCCCGCCCGGCAATTGCTGGCGGTGGCCAGCCCGCCCACCGCCATGGCCGCCCAGGCGGTGCGCCGGCTGGCGGCACTGGCGCGGCAACGCCGGCCACGCAGCATCCTGTGGATGGGGGCACCGCTGGCCGGCTTGCCCGCGCGTGAGCAACGGGAACTGGAGCGTTTGCAGGCCGAGCAGGAATGGATCGCCTGCGAAGACGAAATCCAACTGGCGCCCCTGACCTTTCGCCTCCAGGCCGGCGGCGCCAACAAGGCGGGTGAGATCATCGCCCGCCCCCATCCGCTGGCCCGTTGCGACGGCCAGGTCTGGCCGGCCTTCGTCATCGACGGGCGACGGCTGGCCCTGCCCGCCTTCGGCCCGACGGGCACCGGCACCGAGGTGATGAGCCCCGCCTTCCTGTCGCTGTTCCGCCGCCCGTTCCAAGCCCTGATGCTGGTCAATGGCCGCATCGTCACCCGTCCGCGCGCGCGATTGGAAAATCCCGCATGACCAGCGCCCCCATTCTGGTCTGGCTGCGCCGTGATCTACGCCTGACCGACCACCCGGCGCTGCACCACGCCGCCCGACAAGGCCCGGTGGTGCTGGCCTTTTGCCACGACGAAAATGATGGCCGGGCCTTGGGCGGGGCGTCGCGCTGGTGGCTGCATCAATCCCTGGCGGCGCTGGGCGGCGCCGTCACCCTGGCCCAAGGGCGCTGCGAAACGGAAATCCCGCGTCTGGCCCAAGCCTGCAATGCCCGCGCCGTCTACTGGAACGCCTCGGCCGATCCGGCCTTGTCAGCGACGGAACAGCGGGTCCGACAGGCGCTGAAAGTGGACAGCGAAAGCTTTGCCGGCGATGAATTGTTCAGCATCGGCGCCGTGCGCAGCAATGCCGGCACCCCGTTCCAGGTGTTCACCCCGTTCTGGCGCGCGGCCCTGGCCCTGAAGCCGCCGGCCCTGCCCCTGCCCAGGCCGGCGCCGCTGGTTCTGGCCCCCTGCCCCGGCCTCCCCCTGGAGGCGCTGGGGCTGCTGCCCAAGCTGGATTGGTGGCGCGGCATGGCCGCGCACTGGCAGCCGGGCGAAGACGGCGCGGCGGCGCGGCTGGCCGCTTTTCTCGACGGGCCGGTGGAAACCTATCAGCGCGACCGCGATTGCCCGGCCAAGCCGGGGACCTCTCTGCTGTCGCCGCATCTGGCCTTCGGTGAAATCTCGCCCCGGCAAATCTGGCACGCCACCCGGACCTTGGCCCCCGGCGACGGCGTCAACACCTTCTTGAAGGAACTGGGCTGGCGCGAGTTCAGCCGCCATCTGCTGGCGCGGCGGCCCGATTTGCCGACGACGCCGCTCAGACCAGAATTCAACGGCTTTCCCTGGCGCGACGACCCCGAGGCTTTGCGCAAATGGCAGATGGGCCGCACCGGCTATCCCATCGTCGATGCCGGGCTGCGACAATTATGGCAGACAGGCTGGATGCACAACCGCGTGCGCATGATCGTCGCCTCGTTCCTGATCAAGGATCTGTTGATCCCCTGGCAGGCCGGCGAGGACTGGTTCTGGGACACCCTGGTGGACGCCGACAGCGCCAACAATGCCGCGTCGTGGCAGTGGGTGGCCGGCAGCGGTGCCGACGCCGCCCCGTTCTTCCGTATCTTCAACCCGGTGACCCAGGGCGAGAAATTCGACCCCGACGGTCGCTATGTCCGCACCTGGGTGCCGGAACTGGCCCACCTGCCCAGCGCCTGCGTCCACCAGCCGTGGAAGACGGGCCGGGTGCCCGGATATCCGCCGCCCATGGTCGACCACGCCCAGGCCCGCACCCGCGCCCTGGCGGCGTTCAAGGGACTGAAGGACGATCCGGCCCAGCCTTCGCTGCTGTAGACGGATGCTTCAGGATGTACCAACAGCCGAAGGCGCACACCGCCCCCATGCTGACCATGGCCGGCCATGGCGCCTGCGACCAGCCGACCATCCACACCATGGCCGCCGCCATGCTGGTGATGGCGACGATCTTGGCCCGGACCGGGATGACCCGGTGCAATTCCCAGTCGCGCAAGCTTGGTCCGAACCAGCGGTGATGCAGCAGCCAGGAATGAAAGCGCCGTGACGAGCGGGCGAAACACCAAAGCGCCAGCAACAGAAACGGCGTGGTCGGCAGCAACGGCAGGAAAACGCCGATCACGCCCAGGCCGGTGAACATCCAGCCCAGAAAGAACATCGCCCAGCGGCGCACCGGTTTTGCATCGAAATCCGTCATGGACCGATGATAGGGCGGAAACCGCTCAGACCCAAGCGGGGGCGCGGACCATGCCGCAGAAGAAAGGGGTTCAGAAAAGCGGGCCGGGCAATTGCTTGCCCGGCCCTTCAAGTTGCGGCTCGGCAGAGGGAGACAACCAGCCCCTGGGGCGTGTGCATGACCAAGGGACCAGTACCGCCGGGAGCCGACCGGCGGTTAACGGGTTACAGCAGCGCTTCATCCAGGGCCATGATCGCCTTGGACCCGGCCTGGATCGACTGGCCCAGGCCATCGACCTTGGACAGCACGTGATCGGCATAAAAATCGGCGGTGACCAGCTTGGCCGCCAGGAAACCGTCGGTGGCGCCTTGCGCGGCCCCTTGGGCGGCGAGTGCCGCTTTGGCCATCATCTGACCGCCGACCAGGATGCCCATCAGTTCCAGGAACGGTACGGCGGCACCGGCGGGCAGACGCGGGTCTTCCTTGGCCGCCCCGACCAGCCAGTCGGTGCAGGCGGCGGCGGCGGCGATGGCGGTCTTCAGCTTGCCGCCGATGGCCAGACCGGTAGCGGAATCGGCGGTGGCGGCGACATCGGCCAGCAGCACGCGGATGCCCTGGCCACCATCGCGCAAGGTCTTGCGCAACACCAGATCATTGGCCTGAATGGCGGTGGTGCCTTCGTAGATGGTGGTGATGCGGGCATCGCGGAAATGCTGGGCGGCGCCGGTTTCCTCCACATAGCCCATGCCGCCATGGACCTGCACCCCCAGCGAGGCGATGACGTTGCCCACCTCGGTCGACCAGCCCTTGACCAGGGGCGTGTACAGATCGGCCAGCAACTGGGCGCGGGCACGCTCCGCCGCGTCGTCATGATTATGGGCGATGTCGACGTAGGCGGCGGCGGCATAGATCAGGCCGCGCATGGCCTCGATCTGGCATTTCATGGTCATCAGCATGCGGCGGACGTCGGGGTGGTTGACGATGCCGGTGGCCCCGCCGGTCCAGCCGGTGGGCTTGCCCTGGACGCGTTCCCGCGCGTAGTGCAGCGCCTGCTGATAGGCGCGCTCGGCGATGGCCAGGCCTTGCAGGCCGACGGCCTGACGGGCGTGGTTCATCATGGTGAACATGTATTCCAGGCCGCGATTGGCCTCGCCCACCAAGGTGCCGATGGCGCCGTCTTTTTCACCGAAGGCCATGACGGCGGTGGGGCTGCCATGGATGCCCAATTTGTGTTCGAGCGAGGCACAGACGGCGTCGTTGCGGGCACCGAGCGAACCATCGGCATTGACCAGGAATTTAGGGACGATGAACAGCGAGATGCCTTTGACCCCGGCAGGGGCGTCGGGCAGACGGGCCAACACCAGATGGATGATGTTTTCCACCATCTCGTGATCGCCATAGGTGATGAAAATCTTCGACCCGAACAGGCGGTAATGATCCCCCTCGGGCACCGCCTTGGTGCGGATGGCGGCCAGATCGGAACCGGCGCCGGGCTCGGTCAGGTTCATGGTGCCGGTCCATTCGCCGGTGACCATCTTGGGCAGATACAGCGCCTTCTGCTCGTCGGTGCCGTAAGACTCGACGGCGTTGACCGCGCCCTGGGTCAGCATGGGGCACAGGGCGAAGGCCATGTTGGCCGCCTGCCACATCTCCTGCACGGCGGTGTTCAAGACATTGGGCAGGCCCATGCCGCCATGCTCGGGCGAGAACGGCAGACCGTTCCAGCCGCCCTCCACCAGCACATTCCACGCTTCCGGCCAGCCGGGCGAGACCTGGACCTTGCCGTCCACCATGCGGGCGCCGTCGGTATCGCCGATGCGGTTCAACGGCGCCAGGGTATCGGCGGCGATCTTGGCCGCTTCCTCCAGGATGGACTCGACCAGATCGGGACTGGCCTCGGCGAAGACCGGCAGCGCGGTCACCTTGCCCAGACCGGCAACGTGCTCCAGAACGAACTTGATATCGGCCAGCGGCGCGGCATAGGTCATGTGTAACGTCTCCGTAAAAGCAGTTCCGGCTTGACCGGAACCGCGTCAAGCCGGCGCAGCGATTGAGCGGGGCCGGCACGGCCCGGGCAGGGCACTTCCGTCAAGGATGGAAGTGCTCTAGCGAGTCGGCACCGGCGTTTCGCCGGTGTAATCATAGAAACCACGACCGGTCTTGCGCCCCAGCCAACCGGCTTCCACGTATTTCACCAACAACGGGCACGGACGGTACTTGCTGTCGGCCAGGCCGTCATGCAGCACATGCATCACCGCCAGGCAGGTGTCGAGCCCGATGAAATCGGCCAATTCCAGCGGCCCCATGGGGTGGTTGGCGCCCAGTTTCAGCGCAATGTCGATGGACTCGACGCTGCCGACGCCTTCATACAGGGTGTAGACCGCTTCGTTGATCATCGGCAACAGGATGCGGTTGACGATGAAGGCGGGGAAGTCTTCGGCGGAAACCGAAATCTTGCCCAGGCGCGCCACCAGTTCCTTGATGATGGCGAAGGTGTCCTCGGCGGTGGCGATGCCGCGGATCAGCTCGACCAACTGCATCACCGGCACCGGGTTCATGAAATGCATGCCGACGAAACGGGTCGGACGGTCGGTGGACGCTGCCAGCCGGGTGATGGACAGCGACGAGGTGTTCGACGCGATGATGGCGTCGGCCTTCAGCACCGGGCACAACTGGGCGAAGATGGCGCGCTTGACCACCTCGTTTTCGCTGGCCGCCTCGATCACCAGATCGCACACCGACAACATGGCGTAATCGGTGCCGGTGCGGATGCGGGCCAGGGTGTCGGCCTTGTCGGTGGCGTTGATCTTGCCCTTGGCTTCCAGCCGGCCCAGGTTCTTGGTGATACTCCCCACCCCCAGGTTCAGGCGTTCGTCGGAAACATCCAGCAGCGCGACCTGATAGCCGCGTTGGGCGAACACCTGGGCGATGCCGTTGCCCATCTGACCGGCGCCGATCACGCCGATCTGGCGGATATGGGCGGAAATGGGGGCATCCAGGGTGGGGAGCGTGGTCATGGGCTATAATTTCTCCGCGAGTTCAGGCACCGCCTTGAACAGGTCGGCGACCAGTCCGTAATCGGCGACCTGGAAGATGGGGGCCTCTTC